>JAEXTV010000004.1 GCA_023406895.1 Bacillota bacterium
AACCTTCATCATTTTAACATCGGAGGTTTTTTTCTTAAAGCTAAAGCTAACTCCCTCCACCGGCAGAGGCCGGTGGTTTATTTGGTTTTGTCCGCTTTCGCTCCCAAAACCACACTAAAGTGTACAAATAAAAATGGCGCAGTATAAAAAACCTTACTGCGCCATTGCATGCATTTCCAAATTGTTATGACATATCAGATATCAGCGGTACCGATATCCTTTTTATGTTTTTTAGTTTTTTAGTATTTTAGCAATCTTAACATGAAAAGTCAACCATGCGTTTGTGCTGAAAATTGAAACCATTCAAAGCGGGGCTCACATATGTACGAGCTATTATCCAATTTCTGTTTTACCCTGTGCCTGATTCATTGACCCTGCACAGTGAAACTTGGGCATCAGCACATATCGCCAGCGTCCAAATACTCGTTTCAATACCATCGCTATGAACAGTTTAGAAAAAAATGCTCTGTTTATCGTTCACTTCGCTGTATCTTCAATTATTCAAAATCTTTGCGCGTCAATGTATCGGCATTAACCAAGCAACGGTCGCGCCTCACGCTGAACGCTGCCGCAATTGCGGGAAACGGCACATTGGAATTGACATTTCAGAGAGAAGTTTTTATGCGTCGGCCGCTATCATCCTGAATCGTGTTATGCCTTCTTTTGCATCGTGATTCTATTAAAGCAAGCGGATAATCATCTTTGATTCCGCAGACACTATTTTAAGCAAAGGAGTGATGCCAATGAAACTAAAAGAACAGATCGCCGCAGCCGAGCTTAAGCTGATGCTTCGCAGTGATCAGGCACTGAAGCAACAGGATACTCTGAGCGATGACTTAAAAACGCTGTTCAGCTTTGATGATGAACCGGGCAGCATCAGCATCTGGTATCTGGAGACGTCTGCGCAGGATTTAAGGAAAAAAGACTGGTCTGTGCGTTTCCGTCAGTTCGGCGACGGCGGAGGCCTGGAACTGACATTTAAAAAGCGCTACAGCGAAAAAGATTATAAAGCCATGCTTGAAAGTAGCGAAGCCAAAATGTTCGCCGCCGAATTCACACCGGAAATCGATATCGAATACACGAATAAAACTTACAGCCTTTCATTTGAACGCGTTTTTTCGGATATGGAAGACGGCTTAACGGGGTCTGAGGCCAAACGCCTCGCCATATTGAACAGCCCTCAGGTGTTTATTGACTGGGAAGGCAAGAATAACGGATTTGATCATTTGTGTGCGTCCACATTTCTTGGGCCTGTTGTGGCATCCACTTATAAGGGTGATTATCAAGGCTTTGAAGCCAAGCTGGAAATCTGGAAGCTCAGCAGTTATCTTACCGAGTTGTCTTTTGATGTTCCAACAAAAAAAAGCACCCAGCTGAAAAGAGATCTCTTAAAGATACTGACCGAATACAATTTGCTTCAGACAGAGAATCAGCTCAAAACAGATGCGTTTCTTGATTATTTCGGTAAGAAAAAGCAAAGCACGAAAAACAAACAGGATAGCAGCCCGTCTAATTCAAGCTCTTCTCAAGCTTGATGAAGTAATCAAGCAGCGCTTGAAGAGATTTGACAACTTGGGGATGTTCCTCAATTTTAAAATCATGCAGAATGCCGTCCACAAGGCCATCATGAAACTGGCGGTGCTTGCCGCAGCTGTCTTCTCCTTTTTGAGTCAGTTTGAGCGTGCTGATTCGTTTGTCGTTTTCTTCTTTGACCTTCTTGACAAACCCTTTCTTGACAAGGCGCTTTATTGTGACGCTTGCGGTCGCTTTGGTGATACAGAGTTTGTCGGCAATCTGTGTCAGCGTCACATACTCTGATTCTTCAATGGCTTCAAGCGTATGCATTTCCGTTCGGCTGATGTTCTCCTGAGCCGCGCGTGACACCATTTTGGCCTGAATCCTGAGTATCTTAAAAAAAAGATCTTTGAGTATCTGGTTCAGCAGCTTTCTAATCACCTCTTCTGTCATGACGGCCTCGCTCTCATGCTTTGATATTTCATGATACATAGTACCATAATTTCCGATGAAAAAAAACCCCCGCGTTGGGGGGAGGAGACTCCGTATTCAAATAACCCGCTCTATTAAAGCAGTATGCAGATGAGGCCGCCGCTGCCTTCGTTGATAATTCGCTGCAGCGTCTCTTGTATCTTCATCCGCGCATCATCCGGCATATGCGAGAGCTTGCTTGAAAGCCCTTCTTTCACCAGTTCATGCAGCGGTTTACCGAATATATCCGTTTTCCATATCTTCGCAGGGTCAGTTTCAAATTCGGACATCATGTATTTCACAAGCTCTTCGCTCTGCTTCTCGCTGCCGACAATGGGAGATACTTCGGTTTCGATATCCACACGGATGAGGTGCAGCGACGGCGCGCTGGCTTTAAGCCTGACACCGAAGCGGCCGCCTTGCCGCACCATCTCGGGCTCTTCCATCGACATCTCATCCATTGAAGGCGCTACGAGCCCGTACCCTGTCTCTTTGACACTCTGAAGCGCGTCTGCCATGCGGTCATACTGTTTTTTGGCGCTGACCAGGTCTTTGACGATGGATACCAGATGAAAATCATCATCGATCGGGTAGCCGCATTCATCTCCGAGAATCTTATAGAACAGCTTTTCGGGAAAGCCGATCTGCATTTTAACGCTGCCTTCGCCGAGCTTTATTTTTTCCACCGAGGCGGAGTTTACATCATCGAGCTGCTTCATGGCATCCAGCAGCCCTCTATAATCCCGCACCTTTTCCAGCGCTCCGATAGATCCCGATATGCCGCTGAGCACCTCGCCCATCAGCCAGTGATCCGGAGACAGCGCGCGCGCCCACCCGGGCATTTCAATATTGATCTCCTTGAGCGGGAACTCATACAGCAGATTTTCCAGCATCGTTGTGATATCCGTTTCGGTCAGCCGCATAATATCCATCAGCAGCACGGGCACTTTGTATTTCTCCTCCATGGCGTTGCGCAGGCTGATCGTATCCTCGTTTCTCGGGTTTGCCGAGTTCAAAATAATGATAAACGGCTTTCCAAGCTCCGAGAGCTCGCGAATCACGCGTTCTTCCGCCTGCACATAGCTGGAGCGCGGAATCTCCGTGATGCTGCCGTCCGTCGTCATCACGAGGCCGATCGTGCTGTGCTCGGTAATGACCTTGCGCGTGCCTGTTTCGGCGGCTTCTTCAAATGGGATATCGTGGTCAAACCAGGGCGTGGTCACCATACGCGGCATATCGTTTTCCATATGCCCCATTGCACCATCGATCATGTAGCCCACGGAATCGACCATCCGCACGTTCATTTCAGCCTCGTCGTTGATGTTGATTCGAACAGCTGAGGTCGGCACGAATTTGGGTTGTGTGGTCATAATCGTTTTGCCCGCGCTGCTCTGCGGCAATTCGTCTACCACACGCTCTTTTTCGCGCGTATCATCGAGATTCGGGAGCACCAGCATATCCATAAACCGCTTGATAAATGTTGATTTGCCTGTTCTGACCGGCCCCACGACGCCGATGTATATGTCGCCCCCTGTTCGTTCGGAAATATCCTTGTACAGATTATAGCTTTGCATGGCGCATCCTCCATCGTCTATATTGCTTAAACACTAGATATATATGAACGTACGCGCGTTATCATGCATTTTTCCTCAATAAAAAAGAGACGAACCGCTCAATTCATCTCTATTTTATTTCGAATTCACTATAGAAATTAACGATAAGATTCTGATATCATCTAATTCAATTTTCCTTATAGATAGTCATACTCACTTTTTGCCTGTTAATCCATGACGTAAATTCACTTCGGGGTTCACTATAAATTGAATGGTGCACGATTATATCCTCTATATTGTATTCATGCTTATTATTGGTTATAATGTAAGTGGAGGTGATTTTATGCCATATGAATACAATCCCAAGTATCCAGACACGACGACCACTTTAAATAATGAGGGAAACCCAGGCGTTAATGACCCCTACGGATATGACGAAGACGACAATAATGATGTTGATGAAGATGACGATGATTAATCAATAAATTCTCATCATCCGTAAATAAGACAAACATTTTATGTGAATACTTAATATTTATTATCTTATAAAAATAGCACCTTACGGTGCTGCTTTTTTAGTACAAACCGACAATTTTTAAAAGTTTGAAAGAGACGACCGAGTCATCCTTTTAGCTTTCTCGTTATTGAAAGTCACCCTTCCCCCACCAATCAGGAATCAATTCACCAAGCTTTTTTGTTTCTTTTGTTTCGCGGTTCATCAGTATTTCAATGCCATCGCTGTTCTTATCAAGCTGCATCATCAACTCGCGGCAGGCGCCGCAAGGTGAGCCGACGCTGCCGTCTTCCATCACCGCGACGACTTTATCGATTTGACTTTCACCGTTGGTGATCATATTGGCTATGGCATTGCGCTCCGCGCACATGCCGAGCGTACAGGCTGTATCAATACAGACACCGACATATATCCGGCCGGATTTCGTGAGTATAGCGCTCGCGACGCCACCCGCTTCGATAAACGGCGATATCCGCCTCGGATTCAATACAGCCTTCGCTTTATCATAAAGAATATCCCAAATATCTTTTTCCATTTGTCTCCCCTTTCATTCAGCATTGCCGAATGCATGGACAGTCACTTGTCTCTGAATGCTTACTTTTCTGTCTTAAAGATTGATTTATTTAACTCTGCTATTCTTTAATAATAATATTCCCGCCTATACTCAGACAAGCGGGAATTTTGTTCACACTTCAAATTTATCAATGCAGTATTCAGGCGACCTTCGGCTTTGATGGTAAATCCGTCAGCGATTTCATTTTGCTCAAAGGTTTCCATATCAGCAGCGCGAGAAAGAAATCGACCAAGCTGTGAATCACTGACCCGCCGCCCACAAACCCCAGCACCGTGGTGAGATAACCTTGTGTATAAAAGGCTTCCTTCAGACTTCCCGTTATAAAGAATGGCGTCACCGCTACCGCTTCACTTAAACCATGAATCACCGCGATCACCAAAGCGAACAGCGCCGCTTTGGGCAGCGATTCGAGAATATGCCTCCTGTTGCGCAAATAAAGCGCCCCGCCTAGCGCAAATATCAAATGAGTGGCCGCGCGCAGCACGATTTCAATCGGGAAACCAGCTAACAAGAAACCAAGCGTTGTAATCACCGCCACAAAACCTGCCGTAAAAGGCGATATAAACATCGCGATAAATATAGGCACATGGCTCGCAAACGTAAATGAAACAATCGGCGGTATCACGACCTTAAGCGGCATAAACATCGGTATAATGATGCCGATGGCGCTGAGAACGGCTGCCAGCGTCATCCTGTGTACACGTCTTGACGTATCCATAAAAAGGCTCCTGTTACTTGTCATTATAGGTGTCTTTACACCTATAATGACATTATAAACGTTTCAATGTCCTACCGCAATACTTTTTGGATTATGGCGCAAAATTATTCTTTGCTTAACAGCAGCCCTTTTTCAGACAGCGCGGAGTATATGCGCCCGAACGTGTCTTCGTCCTTGCAGCGTATGGTATGAAGATGAATGCCCTCGGTAAGCTGTGAGAGCAGCGGCGCGTTTTGTTTATATGTATTGTCTATGAAGCGGCCGGCGTCAAAGCGTGATTTGATATCAAGACGCCCGGTAATCTGACCATAAATAGGATGTTCAACAATGACATCGAGCACTTCACCGCCGTTATCGACGATCGTATACAGCTCGTTTTCCAGCTCCTCCGGCTTATGGCAGCAGGCCAATGTGCGCTCGATCATAGAGCCTTTCGCCATGCTTGAGGCCAGCATATATCCGGTGGGCGTCGCCAGAATATCGAGGCCCAGTGCGCGCAGCAAAGCCACATCACCCACAACGGTCTGGCGTGTCACGCCCATCTTCTTGGCAAGGTCAGCCGCGCTCAAGGGCGACTGGCGTCTTCGTAATATATCCGCGATTTCCTTGCGGCGCAGTTCGGCTGTCATTGGCTGAAACGCTCCTTTCGCAGCAAGACTGTTTCTATATCATACCATCCAGCGTTTTTTTTGCAAAGACCTATACGACCGTCTGTCCTCGTTTTTTGTACTGTCTACCTTGAGTAGCAGCATATTACACTGCGAAAATTTTTGGGATTGACCATACACCTCATCCGGTGCTTCGCGCCACCTTCCCGTCTCAGCTTGATGAAAAATTCCATCCCGCCATGCCGAGACGCACATATCATGCTCCTCATTCATTATTAACTTTTTAGGTTGGTGACAGCGAAAGAATCAGACGAATGGTTCTTCTTTAAGTCACCTTATCTGACAATCGATTTGTGCTTGGATCGAAACAACCGGCAACTCCCTCCGTCATTGAGGGAAGCAAGGGTTCGATTCACACATTCGCCTGGAAGCTGCTGCCTTCGACAACTCAGAATGATTTAAAACTTTTATCAGCCAAACAAAAGGAGCGGGATTGCCGCTCCTTGAACCTTTATGCATTTTCTTCCTGTTTCTCAGGCTCCTGAGTCTCACTTGTTTGCTTTTTTATCTTATTTTGCTCCTGCTTTTTAAACGCGGGCTTACCGTCCAGCATATACATATAGACGTGATCTTTAATGCTTATATGACCTTTCAGTATCTCTTCAGACAGCTCATCCTCCACAATCTGCTGGATCATTCGGCGCAGCGGGCGTGCGCCGTAGTTCTCATCAAACCCTTCCTTAGCAAGATGCTCCACCGCATCCTCGGAATAGGTCAGATAGATTTCGCGCTCTTCGAGTCGCTTGATCACGCTGCCGAGCATGAGTTTCACAATCTGCTTCGTATGCTCCGGGCTTAACTTATGGAACACGATGATGTCGTCGAGCCTGTTGATAAACTCGGGGCGAAACGCCTTCTTGAGCTCTTCCATAATACCCTGCTTCATGCTCTCATAACCTCTGTCGCCTTTCTCCACCGCAAAGCCGATGCGCTTGGCATCGATATTTGTCGCGCCGAGGTTAGATGTCATGATGATCACGCAGTTTTTAAAATCCACAAGGCGGCCTTTGGAATCGGTCAGACGCCCGTCTTCGAGTATCTGAAGCATGATGTTAAACACATCTGGATGCGCTTTTTCAATCTCGTCGAGCAGCAGCACCGAATAGGGATGCCGCCTGATTTTTTCCGTCAGCTGGCCGCCTTCATCAAAGCCGACATAGCCCGGCGGCGACCCGATGAGCTTGGAAACCGCGTGCTTCTCCATGTACTCCGACATATCAAGCCGTATCAGCGCATTTTCGTCGCCGAACAGTGCTTCTGCCAGCGCGCGGGACAGCTCCGTTTTGCCGACGCCCGTGGGCCCTAAGAATATGAACGAACCGACTGGGCGCTTGGGATCTTTGAGGCCCGCACGCGAACGACGAATCGACTTTGCGACCGCTACGCACGCTTCATTCTGTCCGATCACGCGGTTGTGCAGTGTCGCTTCCATATTGAGCAGCCGGTTGGCTTCGTCTTCGGTGAGCTTGACCACCGGAATATGCGTCCAGTTAGACACGATTTCGGCAATCTCTTTCTCGGTGACCTCGCCCTCGCGGCGGCTCGTGTCCTTCTCCCAAATGCTTTTCATCTCCGCGATCTGTTTTTCGATCTTTTTCTCCTCATCGCGCAGTTCGGCCGCTTTTTCAAAGTTCTGATGAGTGATCGCCTGATCCTTTTCCTTGCGCAGTTCATCCTGCTTTTCTTCAAGCTCCTTCAAATCCGGCGGCGCGGTATACAGGCTCAGGCGCACTTTCGAGGCCGCTTCGTCCATGAGATCGATCGCTTTATCGGGAAGGAAACGGTCCATCAGATACCGGCTGGAGAGCTCCACAGCTGCTTTGAGCGCGTTATCCGTGATCTTCACACGGTGGTGCGCTTCATACCGGTCGCGCAGGCCCTTTAATATCTCGATGGCTTCCTCGCGCGTGGGCTCGCCCACGGTGACCGGCTGAAAACGACGTTCGAGCGCCGCGTCCTTTTCAATGTGTTTTCTGTATTCATCATAGGTCGTCGCGCCAACCACCTGTATTTCGCCGCGCGCAAGCGCCGGTTTTAATATGCTGGCTGCGTCCATCGCGCCTTCCGCCGCGCCCGCGCCTACAATCGTATGGATTTCGTCGATGAAAAGGATCACGCTGCCCGATGTCTGTAAATCTTTGAGCACATCTTTGAGACGGTCTTCAAACTCGCCGCGGTATTTTGTGCCCGCGATCATACCCGCAAGATCCAGCGACACCACACGCTTGCTGCGCAGCAGCTCCGGCACGTTGCCTTCGGCAATGCGCTGGGCGAGCCCCTCGGCAATCGCCGACTTGCCCACGCCCGGCTCGCCGATCAGCACAGGGTTGTTTTTGGTGCGCCTTGATAATATCTGCGTGATGCGCTCAATCTCCTGCGCGCGCCCGATGACGGGGTCCAGCTCGCCTTCCTTGGCGGCTTTTGTTAAGTCGCGCCCGAATTTATCGAGCTTCGGCGTTTTCTGGTCCTTCTTCGGGTTGGCTTCGCCCGGCTCTGTGTTCTCGCCTGTCACGTTGTAAATGCCGTTTTCGAGTTCGCCGAAATCCGCGCCGAGGTCGCTCAGTATTTTAAACGCGACACCTTCCTTTTCGCGAATCAGCGCCATCAATATATGCTCTGTGCCCACATAGCTTTGCCCCAGCTGCCTTGAGAGCGTGACGCTGAGCTCAAGTATCTTTTTGGAACGCGGCGTATAGCCAAACCCTTGGGTAAACACAAAATCGCCCTGCCCGATCAGCGCGAGCACATTCTGCATCACCGACTCCTCGGTGACTCCCGAGAGATTTAATAAATTGGCCGCCGCGCCTTCCTTCTCACATATCAATCCCAGCAGCAGATGCTCGGTCCCCACGTAGTTATGGCCCAGCTCCCGCGCCTTTTTTTCCGCATGCTTAAGCGCGTTCTTCGCGCCTTCCGTAAATTTCGCAAAAAAATCCATCTGTCATTCATCTCCCTTCAAGAAGTAAAAACCTGCTTGATCAGCTCCGCGCGTTCTGCATCCCGGTCGGCAGGGTTCAAATGTCCGAACCGCTGCGCAATAATAGCGGGACGCGTGTTCATCATCACCTTGTAAAGCTGGCTGCTCGTGAGCTCAGGTACGATGCCCAGTGATACGCCAAACGCCACATCCGAAACCAGTTTCTGCGCTTCCGCGTCTCCAAGGCGCTTCGCATATTTGAGTATACCCACCGCGCGCCAGATACGATCTTCAAGCGCAATCCCTAAACTGTTATAAAGCTCCTTACGCGTGCCGCGTTCAAAATTAATCACCTTGTTCGCCATCAGCAGCAGCCTTGAAAGTATCTCTTTTTCGGATACGCCGAGCGTCACCTGATTGGATATCTGGTAAAACGCGCCCGAAGCCGCGCTGCCTTCTCCGAATGCGCCGCGCACCGTCATACCCACCTTGCTGATCATCGAGGTGATGCGCGGCAGTGCTTTGGCCATCGTCAATGCCGGCAAATGAAGCATCAGCGAGGCACGCAAACCCGTCCCTAAATTTGTCGGGCAGCTGGTCAAAAATCCGAGTTTATCGTCGAATGCGTAGTTCACACCCTGGGATAGCATGTTGTCGAGGCGGTCCGCCGCATCAAAAGCCTTATAAAGCGTCAGGCCTGAACTTAAACTTTGCAGACGGTAATGGTCTTCCTCGAGTATCATGACGCTGATGCTCTGGTCGCCGCTTGTGATGAGCCCGCCGAACCGGCTGTGTGACAGGTCGGCACTGATCACGTGCTCTTCTACAAGCGCGCGTTTTTCAATCTCGGTCATATCGCTGAGACGCGCGTAGGTGAATTCGGGCGATACAAGCAACGATTGCTTTGCAAGAGCGTGCACCTTCTCGATATCATCCGGATTCACGATGCGCGAGGGAAACGGCACATCCGCTATGTTTCTGGCCATCCGTATGCGCGTAGAAACCACCACGTCGTTTTCCGGTGCGCCGTCTTCCAGCCATTTCATGCTCATCCCTCCTTATCGAGCAGCGCTATCTCATCACGAAGCCGCGCGGCCTCTTCAAAATTCTCGGTTGACACCGCTTCTTTAAGCTCGGCTTTAAGCTGTTCCCTGCGGGTTAGTCTTTCGTCTTCTTCCTTTTCAATGCCCGGATGCACTTCCACGCGCTCACCGGGGCGTTTGCCCGTGTGTGTAAGGCTCATATGAATGCTCTTTATGGCTGGATTGATGCTGTCTTCAAAAACTTTATAGCAGTTGACGCAGCCGAGCTTCCCGTCCTTCTTAAAGCTTTCGAGCGTGGTGCCGCACACCTCACAACGCTGATCCTGTTCCTGCGCCTCCTCATAAAAGGTGCTCATAAAGTCGTTGAATGAGAACCACGGCATCACCACCGCCGATTTTTTCTTGGACGCACACTGGGGGCAAAGATGCACAGTTTTGACCTGCCCGTTGACAAACGTCGTCATATGGACGGTCGCGTTATTCTTTAGGCAATTGTCACAGAGCATCACTTTTCCTCCTCGCTCAGTAAAACAAGCACGAGCTGCTTTAATATGCTGGCTCTCACGTGATCTTTAAGCATGGCCGGTATGCTGAGCGACTTATCCGACACGGCAGCAATCATCAGCGCCCCTTCGCGCTTGCTGACCGCATTGCTATCGACCAGGCGGCAGATCACATCATGCGCGTCGCGCTCGGATATACTCTCACCGATTCGTGTGGTCACGAGCGTAAAAAGATGATCCGATTCATCGATGCTGAGGCGCAGCACGCGGATGTATCCGCCGCCGCCTCTCCGGCTTTCTATGATATACCCTTTGTCGGGCGTAAAACGCGTGGCCAGCACATAATTAATCTGCGACGGTGCACAATTAAAGTGCTGGGCAAGTTCATTTCTTTGCAGCTCTATTTTTCCTTCATATTCACTCATCAATTCCTTGATGAATTGCTCGATCGTATCGCTTAGAATTGACATGGCGTTCACTCCTCTTTTGACTATCTTTGACCTTTAATGATATTATACACTGTTTTTTAAAAAAAGCAACGGATTAATTGTGAATGAAGAAAAACCAAAAGTATTGAAGAATTCAATATAAATAATGCCGAATTTTGAATTGACATTAAACTCTGATACTACCGCCTATTGAAAACAACGTGTTTGACATGCTAAAGAGCACAGCGATGTGACGACGAAACGGAAAGCATCCCGTGATAAAGCCTTTTATATGGGATTTTGCTCCGTTACACGGATCAACTCGCTATCGTTCACTCAAAATAAATATGCATCACAGTCAACGAAAAGACAGGTCGTGGTCATTCGTTCTGCTATCATAGGGTACTATGATAGCGAAGTGACGGTGCCGTGGAAAATATCGGTCTTAATGATCCTCGTCCGCTTGGCACGCGTCACTTTAATTCTCACAACAATGTCTGCTGGATAAGATGGATTCCTTTCCGTAGTCATGACGGCTGAGCAACTTTATGCGGGCGTGGACATATATCGATCCGAGAAATACAGCTGCAGCCCTTTAAAAATAGCCGACGCGCATTTTTCCTGATAGTCCTCCGACTGCAGCAGCTCTTCGTCTTTCGCGTTGGATAAAAAACCGCATTCAACCAGCACACACGGGCAGTCACCCGAGCGCAGAATAAAATACGTTTCGGGCTTCTCAACGCGCGGCCTTTCGGGCTTCAAGGTTTCAACGAGCTTCTCCTGCATGATTTTCGCGAGTTTCTCTCCTTCCTCCGAATCCTTATGATAAAAGACGACCGGGCCGTGGCACGTGGTATCGCTGAATTTATTCATATGGATAGATATCACAACACTGGCATTGGATTTCTCGATAATCTGCTTTCTTTTTCTCATATCCTCATCCTTTGTATCCCCGATAGCATTTTCGTCTTCGCGTGTCATAATCACGCCATACCCTTGATTGAGGCACTTGGTTTTCAGCTTCATGGCTACTGAGAGATTGAGCGCGTCTTCTTTAACGCCGTTCGGGCTTACGGCTCCGCCGTCAAATCCCCCATGCCCCGCGTCAATCACAACAATGATATCCCTTTGCTTCATGACGGGTTTTGATAACGGTATCGCGATGAGTGAAGCGATCAGCGCGATAACAATAAGAAAATAGATGAGATAGCGTCCCTTGCGTTTCATGAAAGCACCTCCGCCGTTATCTCATCTATATTAGCATATTAATAAAATATGACAGCTATTCAAACAGCAATTTACTTGCGTTTGCGTTAAGGCGAAGCGGTTCCTCCGCCGCTGGAGAAAAAGCCGCGGCACAGCCTATCATCGCGGCGTTGTCCGTGCAGTATCGCAGCTCAGGCAGATAAAGCGACAGCCCATTGGCTTTGGCGCGTGCCTCAAACTCAGCCCTCAGCGCCCCGTTGGCCGAAACGCCTCCCGCGATGCCGATCTTTTTTATGTCTGTCCGGGCCGCTGCCTCAAATGTATTGTCCGCAAGAAAGGCCACCGCTTCGTGCTGAAAGCTTGCGGCCACATCGGCCTTGCTATAGGCTTCGCCCTTCTGCTCCATGTTGTGAATATGGTTGATCACTGCGGTTTTGAGGCCGCTGAACGTAAAATCGAGATGTGTTTCGCCCTTGAAGCCGCGCGGATATGCATACACGGGTTTTCCCTCGAGCGCGAGCGCTTCAAGCTTCGGGCCGCCGGGATACCCAAGCCCCAGCACACGTGCCGTTTTATCGAAGGCCTCTCCCACCGCGTCGTCGCGCGTTTTTCCGAGCAGCCGGTATGTGCCATAATCCTCAACCACAACAATATGCGAATGGCCGCCTGACACAACGAGGCACAAGAAAGGCGGCTCGAGCGTTTCATGCGAAATAAAAAGCGAGCAGATATGCCCTTCGATGTGGTGCACGGGAATGAGCGGCAGCTTATGGTAATAGCTGAGCCCTTTGGCGTACGACACGCCGACGAGCAGCGCGCCAATCAGCCCCGGCCCGTCCGTCACCGCGACAGCATCCAAATCGGCAAAGCTCATATTCGCGTTCTGCAGCGCTTCGTCCACAATATATGGGACCTTCTTCACATGATTGCGCGACGCGATTTCGGGGACAACGCCGCCGTAAAGCTCGTGTTCCTTCTGCGTGTAAACCGCGTTGCCGATGACCTTGCGGCCCTGCATCACCGCCGCTGCCGTTTCGTCGCATGATGTCTCGATCGCGAGTATGATTCTATCAGGCTTCAACGGCTTTGCTCCTCTTTTTGATGATGATGAGCCCTGCCGCTGCCGCCGCGTTGAGCACCACAAATATCGATATGAAGCGAATGATGATGCGCGCCACGAGATCCGAGAAGAACTGCTCGGGCACCATCATGATCAGCACATCGGTTCTCGGATCGAGCAGCCAAAGATCGTTCGTAAAGAACAGGTGGTGGAATGAGATCCAGAAGGACGTGAAATCAACCGCCGCATACAACCCAAGCGCACCCACAAACACCACAAATACGCCCGAAACGCATAAAAAAGATTTGCAGAGCGTTTTGCAGGCCTGTTTTTTGCGTATCAGGAATGTCGCGATCACGAGCACAACCGCGCCGATGAAAAAGACCGTGCGGACATTACGCGCGCTTAAGTAAAGCGCCTTCACATCCACCATATGGTCCTTCTCGCGCTCACCGAAAACCTCCTGCATCTCGCCGCCGATTTCGGCCTGTATATCAAGGTCTTTGTCCGCATCCGTGATGTAATCGATCAGCTTGTTGGTCACCGCTGTGAGGTCCTGTTCGGCGATGCCGATATCCTGAGCGGTGTTGAGCTTTGAATATTCGCTCGTGAAGAACGAGGGGTTCAGCGCGAACATCTCGATACTGAGTATCAGCAGCGCCACAATCAGCATCACGCTGGCTGCGCAGGCGTAAACGGTACTCCAAACCCGACTGCTTTTGTTCATGGTTTCTCCTTAATCAATGCAGCGCATTGTTTTCTCTCTTGTCAGCCGCCATCTTTAACCATTGAATTCTACCACAAGGACGGCACATGCTCAAGCCATATCCATGCAAGGCTTTACCTCTTCCCCACCCCTTTTATCATGCGTTTGAACCAGCTGACATCGTCCCTCTCAAGGCACCGTGTGATAAAGAGCAAAAAAATATAGAGTGCAAGCATCAGCACAACCTTCAGTGTCAGGCACCACGCACTCACAGAATCTCCAAGCGGAATAATGGCAAACAGTATTTTGACGACCATCGCTGACGACGCAACGCAGACGAGCGGCTTTATGATCCAGCCCACAAACGGTATTTTTGTCTCGCTCGAAATCAGCAGCCGCCGAATGCTCAATGTCCCGTTGATCAGCGCGCTCACATAAAGAATGATGATATACGCATCCAAACCGAACTCGGGGACAAGAAAAAATATCAGCAGAACGCGCAAAGACGAATCGAGGATATTGATCTTAAGCGTCTGAACCTGCTGATTAAGCCCGTTGAGCATCGAATCCACAATGAAATCAAGATAGATGAGCGGCACGAGCGGCGCAAGCAGCATAAGCAGCCGCGCGATATCGCCGTTTTGATAGATGAGCAGGCTGAAGTCCTTTGCGAATGCCGTAAACACGCCCGCAAAAAGAATCGCGAGCAGCACGGTGTTTTTGAACACCTTGCCGAATATATACTGCACACGCCGCATGTTTTTCACGGCATAAGCTTCGGACACTTCGGGGATCAGCAACGTGCCCACAGCCGCAAGTATGCCGCACGGAAAGAATATGATCGGCATCGCCATGCCGATTTGCCCAAATTGCGAGAGCGCCTGTTTCGTCGTCGCGCCGAATTTGCGCAGCCCTGCGGGTATCATCGTGTTTTCCGCTGTACGCAGCGCCGTTCGGATATAGGAACTGACGGCAATCGGCAGCGCGATATGCGCTATTTTTTTCATAATGCCCTTCTCATCGGTCACCTTTAGGCTCGATTGACGCTTATCGATGAGATAAAGTATGAACCCGAAACAGCACGACAGTCCTTCGGAAATCATACAGGCGAGGACAATGGCGAAACACGCGTATTCAAGCCCTTTGGGCAAGAACATGTCGAGTATCAGCATGATCAGCATGATGCGTGCCATCTGCTCAAACATCATCTGACCCGCCGGCTTCAAGACCTTTTTCATGCCGTAGAAATACCCTTGCAGGCTAGATGTCAGCGCCATAAACGGCAGGCCGAACGCAAGCGTTTTCACGGAAAGCACCGTGCGCGCATCACCAAGCCAACTCTCGCCGATAAAGCCCGAGAGTGAATACAATGCAACACCAAATGTGATGCCGAGCAGCAGGCTGATTGAAACGGCACGCTGCAGAACATTTGTCACGTTCCTGCCGCCGCTTCTTGATAAGGCTTCCGCTGTCAACCGTGATACCGCAATGCCGATGCCTGACGACGCAAAAGTGGCTGCCAGCATATAAATGGAGAGAATCAACTGGTAAAGGCCGATGCCCTCTTCGCCGATTTTACCGGACATGTATGCCAGCAGATAAATGCCGATAACACGCAGCAACTGCGAGGTTAATGTCAGTATCAGTGTGTTCTTCACGAAGCTTCGTTTCATCCGCATCCATCCTGTCACAAATATCAATTAAATATATGTGCCGGAACGGCGAAAAAGCCGCAAAGAAAAAAACACCGGATTAACCGATGTCTTGCCATTCTATTCACAAGCGATTCGCGCTATCCAAATTGCGCAAGAAAGCGATAGTTTCCTCTAAATCTTATCAGACATTTCAAAATCGAAAAGTAGAATTTTAACATTTTCGTTACTAAAGAACCCGATATACAAAGCCAGTACGGCGATACAATCTTAACTTTATTTACAAATCTACGCTTACGGAATTGTCCGCCATGGTAGTCACTCTTGCCGGGCTTACTAAAGCGCTCAGGCTTCCTGACGCATAAGCGGCATGTAGGGGTTTGGGTCAATACTCTTAATCGTATAATTCTGCACTCTGCCGTCTCTTTCAATATCCACTTTTTCTCCGCGACGCTTCATCAAAAGCTCAAAGGCCAAAGGTAAGTTGCAGGGAAGCAGTGTCACATTGGGAATCAGCCAGACAGATTCGGTTTCTTCTTTCGGGAGCGTCACACAGCACATCCATGCGTCGCTGCCATCAGTGTTCTTTAAGCCGACCACACTATTATATATCACAAAAGGCAGCACATTTTTACCGTCAGCCACATTGACATCACCCAAAAAACGCTCAAATTGATGGATATACGTCTTCAAGTATTCGAGCATTCTCATATATTCTTCAAAATCAAGGGCAAAGCTGTTGATGATTTTCATTTTTCTGCTGTGTATGTCGGCAAGATGGTGATACAGATAATCAAAGACTGACTTGGTGACTGTCAGGTTCATCTTAATCCCCTTCCCTGCATATGTAAATCTTTCCTGTAATCAATATCGTATATGATTGTGATAGTTCTGTCAACCACGACATTTATGATATTAAAACATTAAAAGCTCAGTCCATTAGCAATTATTCTTAAGAAAAAAAAAAGGCCTAATAGGCACTCGCTAAGATGATATTCCGCGGCTAATGCTTGTTGTTTAGATGCTGCCCAGCCATGTTCATTCTCAGCTCATCACTTGACACACATTCGAATTGACAGCTGGACGTCTCTTTCATCAGGCTGCAAGCGTTGCTGGCCTCGGAGTCATTTATGTAATTAAATTTCTATCCTTTGCAGTATCAGCAATGTCCGGCATTATTTCCGCAGCAGCAGCAAAGAATGATTAGTATGATAATCCAGCAGCAGTTGCCGCCGCCCCAGCCTGCATTGCCGAAACCGTTGTCTCCGCAGCCACCGCCGCCCCAGCCGCCGCAGCAGCAAAGAAGCAGTATAATGATCCAGCAGCAGTTACCGCCGCCCCAGCCGAATCCGCCTTGAAAGCCCATTGTGATTTCCTCCAATCAGATAATTTGTTGTTCTTAATCTTAAATTACGATTGAATGCATCATTGTGTGCGCAAAAAAGGCCATAATATTTTTGCTTTTATGAAGCTTAAAATAATCGTGCATTGATTGGCTTTTGGCGGGCAAAATAAAGTCAAGGAGGTGATAAATATGTCCGGAACAAACAAAACCCTGGTACCCGGTGCGAAAGACTATTTAAGCAAGATGAAGTATGAAACCGCCGGAGAAGTGGGTGTGACTTTAAAGCAAGGCTATAACGGCGACATCTCGGCCAAAGACGCTGGACGCGTTGGCGGCAACATGGTTAAAAAAATGATCAAGAGTGTTGAAAACAATTTTGGAGCAAAATAAGCGGTCATTTGTTGCAACAGAAAAAGAAGAGCATTTCGCCCTTCTTTTTTTTATTCCTTGTCATCGGTCGGCCATTCGGCAAGCACAAGTTCACATGCTGCAATTGTGGCTTCGTTAATGATGTCTCTGACCTCTCCCCGGCCCTCCCAGTCATTACCGTGATGGATACGAAGCGCTTTTAATAAGCCCTCCATCTCATCTTTTGTAAAACGGGGGTCGTTTTCGCGCCTGCGTCTCATATCACCGCATACGTTTTCAAATGTTTCGTCAAACAATCGTTCTCTGTAATCTTCCATGATGTCTCCGTATTCTCAGGTTTCCGTGAATATAAATTACAGGCAAGGATGAAATGTGTCAAGATAAAATAAGCAAACCGTTATGATATTCCAAAAAAGGTTTATCATATTTTGAAACGCAAACAATCGTATTTGAAGGATGGTATCGTATGAATCATGAAATCAAAACCATCATTCGCCGTTTCGGGCTGGTCATGATGCCGGAGGAAAACACCTATTTGGCGCAAACGTATCGTTCACGACTGGCCGGCCGGGACGGACAGCCGGCAGACACCGCCGCCATTGGCCTTTACTGTGAGGACCCGCTGAGTTTTTCCTGCTTTCACAGGCTCAAATTTGATGAAGTCTGGTATTTCTACGACGGCGACCCGTTCGAACTGCATCTGCTGCATCACAACGGTGAAAGTGAAACAGTCATCATAGGGCGCTATTGGGGCGCAGGCCAGCGGTTTCAGTACACCGTGCCCGCAGGCGTGTGGCAGGGCGGCTGCATCGTGCCCGGCGGCACATATTCGCTTTACGGCACCACGATGGCGCCGGGATTTACGCCGGAGTGTTTTGAAGCGGGTATGACGGATGATCTGATAAAGAAATACCCGCATGAGGGTCCATCATACGAAAGCTCAGTGTGAACGGAGATAAGGCGACACTGCCGTAAAATAAAAATAAATACTCCCCACTGCCGCAATCTTCACAACCGCACGAAGATCATAGCAGTGTCGCAACATTGATGGCCATGGCATTGTACTATTGATTGCGATGAATCTAAACAGCCTGGATCGCCATTGCGCGATCAAACGGTTTGTTTATTTGCGAATCTACTTTAGCTTTTCCACAAGATTCACTTCGTTGCCCTCGGTGTCGATAATCACGCAATATTTCATGTGAGGAAGTTGTTTTGAAGGTATAAATATCGATGCGCCTTCATTCTGCGCTTTTTCAACCGCTTTCTCAAGATTATCAACCTCGACAACGAGCCTTAACGACGTGATGGTCTCATCCTTTTGCTGTAAAGCCCAGTTGATGATGCCCGGTGCATGAGACATCCCGGCGCTGTCCGTCTGTGCCGTGGTAGCCGCTAAATAATATGTTTCATACGACGCGGTGATATTCCAGCCAAACACTTTTTCATAAAATGCTTTGGCTCTCGCCATATCCTTTGCGGGCAGCTCAAAATGAAAAACCGGATTCATACTATGACCTCCATGAATATGATAGTAATAAATATTCTGCGGACCAACTTCTATCACGGTTTGAAAGGCAGCATGCGAAAACCGCTTCCATCCGGGTTCAAAAAAGTTTTACTAAGCAAGAAAACAATTATTGCGGATTCGGACGCAAATGGACGATCACAAGTTCCGGTCGATTGAAAATACGCGGCATACGGGTGCTTTCTCTGGCCAGCCCGCGGCTGATTATCATCTGCGTGTCGTCGAATTGATACAGCCCGCCTGCATATTTCGGGAACCAGCCCTGATCAGGCGCGAACAGCCCGTTCACAAGCAGCGGGATTCTCATCTGTCCGCCATGTGTGTGGCCTGCCAATATCAAATCAAAATCGTACAAGAGATAGCTCTCTACACGCTCAGGCCGGTGTGTCAGTAAAATGGAATAACGGTTTTTGTCGATATGTTCGCCGCAATTTATAAGCTGCCGCGTAAACTCTTTCTCACCGACTTCGGGATCGTCAATGCCGAACAGAGAAATGATTTGCCCGTTTACTTCAACGTCGGCTCGCTCCCCCTCAAGCACTGTAATCCCCAAAGCCTTTATATCCGCCTTGATATCTTCTATCTCACCGCTCCAAAACTCATGGTTGCCCGACACATAATAGCACGGATAGGATTTGGCCATCGCAGACAAAAATCCCATGGCTTTTTGCTGCGGCAGATGGTCGTCCACGATATCGCCGCCGAGCAGCACGATATCGGGCGCAGCTTTGCTGACCATGTTGAGGATATGGGCCTGCCCCCCGCCGTTATCGCAGCTGTGCAGATCTGCGATAAACGCGATTTTAATCTCGTCATGTAACTTGTCTGTTTTTACATCGTACGAGACCGCTTTCAAATCGCTTCTGAATGCAAGCACCGTCAGCAAGATGATAAGTGATAAAACTGCTGAAATGATAAAAATTCTTTTCCTGTTTACTCTTTTCATAAGCTCCTGTGGCTCACTTGTATTTAAGCAGCAGGTGCACCTGTCGCCATTGCAAAACATTTCCCAATAGTTTACAGTACAGCTGCCTTCTTCATTTTGCGTTTGCCTCCAAAATATGGTTTCAATTATGACGTCCGATAAGTCGTTTTTGTTCCATCGTTGTTCGTCAAAGATCATCAACAGCAGCTATCAATCCGGATGCAAACCCATCTGCTAAATGATAAACCAACCGAGCAGGCAGGAAAAAACTCATGTCGTTTCGTTTCACCTTTCCATCCGACTTATAAATTAACAGTTGATTTGATTTTGTCCTTGGCAATTGCATTAACCCTGTGCTATAATCGGTGAGCAAAGAAAACCTGATATGTGCTCGTAGCTCAGCTGGATAGAGCGTTGGACTCCGACTCCAAAGGTCAGAGGTTCGAATCCTCCCGGGCACGCCAAAAAACACCCATGCGGGTGTTTTTTAATGCTTGTTTATTGATCCCAAGTTATAACTCAGCCCCGAGCAAGCGCTACTCTTTGATATACGAGCAGCAGTAATCAGCCATACCTTCTGCAGAAACCTTAAATTTGCTGTTTGCGGGCACCTCAAAGCTCTGTCCTGCTTCAAACACCACCCACGTTTCACTTCCCGGCAGCAGCACTTTGAGCTTGCCAGAAAGCATCTCCATCATTTCCTTATCCGCCGTGCCGAATTCATACTCACCCGGCATAATAATCCCAAGCGTCTTTTTCGTTCCATCCGGCAGCAGCACGGTGCGGCTGGTTACCTTGCCGTCGTAATACATATTCGCCTTTTTGATAACCGTAACATTCTCAAACCTGTCCAAAAAATATTCCCTCCTGATATTGTTCTTATGAAACTCATTGACCGATACATCACAGCTCATTTTTTGTGATTTTTTCCCACTATACCGCATAATTTGCGCAAACGTCAATTCCCGATATTTTTCTTGCGCTCCTCTTGACACGAAGTTTGCCGAGTGATATATTGTGCATGTTCAATATGCACAATATTTTAAGGAGGTAACGATCATTGCTGACTGTTACGAACTTATGTAAACGATATGACAAGTTTGAGCTCAAAAATGTGTCTTTCTCTTTGGAGCCGGGTTACATTATGGGGTTCGTAGGTAAAAACGGTGCGGGTAAAACCACCACGCTCAAATCGATGCTGAATCTCGTCCATCCAGACGGCGGCAGCGTAAAGATGTTCGGGCTTGATTTCATCCCCAACGAATTTGCCGTTAAGCAAAAAATTTCCTTCATGTTCGGTGGTATTCATTATTACCCCAAGAAGAAGCTCAAAGACATTGCGGATGTGGTGAAGCGTTTCTACGACGAATGGGACGACGCGGCATACCAGGATTATTTGAGCCGTTTCGAGCTGGATCCCGAAAAGCGCGTTGATGAGCTTTCCGAGGGCATGAAGGTAAAGTTTAACCTGGCGCTCGCGCTGTCCCACAACGCCAAGCTGCTGATTCTCGACGAACCGCTGAACGGCCTTGACCCCGTCTCGCGCGACGACCTCGTCGAGCTGTTTCAGGAGCTCATTGAAGACGGCGAGCGCAGCATCCTTTTCTCCACGCATATTACGAGCGATCTTGACAAGTGCGCCGATTTTATCACGTTTATTCAGGACGGACAAATTATTGAGAGCCGGTCAAGGGACGACCTGATTGCCGCTTACCGCATTGTGAAGGGCACGCCGGAGCAGCTGGATTCGCTGAAGGCAGCGATGATCGGCTATAAAACGAACGCTTTCGGATTTACCGGGCTCAGCAGAACAGCCGATGTGCAGGGCATCACCGGGCTGACGCTCGAACCGCCGACACTTGAAGAGATCATGATATTCCACGACAAAAGGGGGACAAAAAAATGAAGAACATGCTGTATAAAGAATTTCGTTTAACGATAAGCCCGCTTTTCTATCTCTTTTTGTTATTCGGCGCATTGCTGTTGATTCCGCAGTGGCCGTATTTAATCGCGCTGATGTATTTGTTTTTCATGGCCGTGCCCAATATTTTTACAACGGCTAAAGCGCAGGGCGATATCGATTTTTCGGCATCACTGCCGGTGAGGCGCGGCGATATCGTGAGAGCCAGAATCATGTCCATTGTGATTTTAGAGGTGCTTCAGGTCATTGTCGCCGCGGTATTCGCGGCCATCAACCTGTCGATTTATCCCCAGGGCAATTTCCTCATTGATACCAACGCCGCATTTTTCGGTATTGCCTTTATCATGTATGGCATTCACAACGTGATTTTGTTTCCGATGTTTTACAAAACCGCTTACAAGATCGGTGTCCCGACGATGGCCGCCATCATTGTTGCTGTGCTGTTTGCCGTAGCCGCTGAAGCGGCTGTGCAGCTTGTGCCGGCTTTGAGGGTTCTTGACGGCACGCTCAATACCTGGGTGCATTATGTCACGCTTTTGGGAGGTATCGTCATCTTTGTTCTGCTCAATCTGCTTGCTGCAAGAATTTCCGTAAAGCGTTTTGAGAGAGTTAATATCTGATGAACATTGTGATATCCAACACGTCCGAGAAACCGATATATCAGCAGCTGTTTGAGCAGATTTCGTCGCAGATCATAAAGGGTGAACTGCAAACGGACACCAGTCTGCCGCCGATACGTACAGTGGCAAAGGAACTGCGGATCAGCGTGATCACCGTGAAAAAAGCGTGGGAAGAGCTGGAGCGTATGGGCTTCATCTATACGATGGTGGGGCGCGGATGCTTCGTCGCCCCGCTGCACCGCGACGCGATTGATGAAAAGCGCGATGCGATGGTGCTCGAAAAGCTTGAGAAAGATATCGACTATTACAAAGGCTTAGGGCTTAAAAAGAATGATTTCATCAAGCTGATAGAACGCCATTACGGCGATTGAAAATTTCTTGGTATAAAAGCTTAAGGCAAGGCAGCATGGGCACCTTGCCTTTTATTTTTTTGGCTGTCCCCCGCTTGAACCGTAGACCGGGATGGCTTCTCCTTCTAGGGGTAGCTGTCGCCGTCTTGCGACTGAAGGGGTATTATATTGGCAATTCCAATTTGACCCCTCATCCGGTGCTGCGCGTCACCTTCTCCTCCAAGGAGAAGGCTTTATCAGCTTGATAGAAAATATAGGATCATAAACATATCTGTTGTTGAGAGCCTGTCTGCACAGACAGAACCTTTTGAATTCAAATTCACAGTCGCGCGTTTATTAAATAAAAAGAGAACAGCGCGCCAGAGCACTGCTCCCCTATTATTTGATGAATTATTTTTATTCGGCCTGATACTGCGCGCGCAGCGCTTCCACCTCGGCATTCTCGATATACTCGTCGAAGCTCTCGCGCCGGTCGATCAGGAAGCCGGGCAGTATCTCGAGGATACGGTTGGATACCGTCTGCATGATCTGATGGTCGTGCGAGGTGAACAGCATCACGCCCCTAAATTCCGTCATGCCTTCGTTGAGCGCGGTAATCGCCTCAAGATCGAGATGGTTGGTCGGTTCGTCCATTATCAGCACGTTTGCGCCCGAGAGCATCATTTTGGCAAGCATGCACCGCACCTTCTCGCCGCCCGAGAGCACCTTGGCCTGCTTCAATGCCTCCTCGCCCGAAAACAGCATGCGCCCAAGCCAACCGCGCACCGTGGCTTCGTATTTATCCTCGGAAAACTGACGCATCCAGTCCACCAGCGATAAGTCCACACCGTCGAAATACGCCGAGTTGTCAGCAGGCAAATACGCCTGAGATGTGGTCACGCCCCATTTGTACGTGCCTTCGTCGGGCTCCATCTCCCCCATGATAATCTGAAACAGTGTGGTGCGCGCCACCTCGTCCTTACCAGCGAACGCGATTTTGTCGCCGGGCTGTACGATGAAGCTCACGTTGTCGAGCACCTTGCGCCCGCCGATCGTTTTGCTGATGCCCTTGACTTCGAGGATATCGTTGCCCACCTCGCGGTCGGGCTTGAAATGCACAAAAGGATAGCGCCGTGATGACGGCGCGAAGTTGTCCATCTGCAGGTTGTCGAGCATCTTCTTGCGCGAAGTGGCCTGCTTGGATTTGGACGCGTTGGCGCTGAACCGCCGAATGAACTCTTCAAGCTCTTTCACCTTTTGTTCGGTGCGCTTGCGTTCGTCCTTGAGCTGCCGCGCGGCCAGCTGCGTGTATTCGTACCAGAAATCGTAGTTGCCCACGTACATCTGTATCTTGCCGTAATCGATGTCCACAATGTGCGTGCACACCTTGTTTAAAAAGTGGCGGTCATGCGATACCACGATCACGGTGTTCTCAAAGTCCATCAGGAAGTTTTCGAGCCATGTGATAGCGTGCAGATCTAAGTTATTGGTCGGTTCGTCGAGCAGCAGGTTCTCGGGCTTCGCAAAAAGCGCCTGTGCAAGCAGCACCTTCACCTTTCGCGGGCCGTCGAGCTCCGCCATCTTCATCTCGTGATATTCGCCCGTAATGCCGAGGCCGTTTAATAGTATTTCCGCGTTCGATTCGGCGTCCCACCCATCGAGCTCGGAAAACTCGCCCTCAAGCTCCGCGAGCTTTAGGCCGTCGTCGTCGTTGAAATCTTCCTTGGCGTAAAGGGCATCCTTCTCCTTTATAATTTCATGCAGCCGCTTATGCCCCATGATGACCGTTTCGAGAACGGTGAACTCGTCGAACGCAAAATGGTCCTGCCGCAGGACGGCGATGCGCTCGCCCGGCGTGACGGACACGTCACCGTTGTTGGGCTCGATATCGCCTGCGAGAATTTTCAGGAATGTGGATTTCCCGGTGCCGTTCGCACCGATCAGCCCGTAGCAGTTGCCTGCTTGAAACTGAACACTGACGTTTTTAAATAGCGGCCGGCCGCCGTATTGAAGGGATACCCCTTGTGCACTGATCATTGATTAAAATTGTCTCCTCATTTAAATTGCGAGGTTTATGATAACATAGGATTAAGCTTTTGACAAACCCGCATAATAATTATCGATAAAAGCTCTTAATCCATTTTAAAATCTATGCCGAAACAAGGGGATGATACCGAGCATTTTTGAGTGACTGTGGCGAAGCAACTGCTATACTTGCTGAACAGTATGATGAAAGAATAGCCCCGTGGATCACGTAAATGCTTATTTGTTCCATTCATATTCAGATGACAGTCCATTTGGGATGCTCGTCGTGTTTATTTCTCGAAAAATCATGCCTTCATTACAGTTTTCCAAATTTAAAACATCAACAATCCATTCATCAGATGATTGACCTTTTAATTTGCAAACATAAATTTTATCTCCATCATCCACGTAATAGCCTATACAATCGCCAACTTGCGATGGTTCAAAAGCGCAATACGGAACATATTCCTTTTCTCCGGATATAATTGACATATACCCATCATTATTTTTGATATCGAATACAACCGGTTTTTCCGGTAATTCCGTTTGTGAGCCGCAACCGAAAAGCAAAAGCATTAAAAAAACAGGTATGAGATAAATAATCCTCTTCATTTCTTATATGTCCTTTACTATCTAAAATAAGCTCAGAAACCGTTTGGTCGTCAGGCAGATAAGTTAAAACGCGTTTCTTTCTGCAAGTTTTCCAATCAAATCTTTGAGAAATGACATATCAATCTCATGATCTTTTATATACATGCAGTTATCGGGAATGGAATCATTCGCGCTTGCCGCCAAACGTTACAGTTAAAAATACTGATAGTAGTTGCAGCGTATGCTGCCGTTGTAAAGCTTGCGTTTTTTCGTGGCGCGCTTGCCGAAGTACCGTTCAAAGTCATCGTCCGCCGTGATGATGGATTTCTTGGGCGCGCTTGCAAACGCCTTGCCCATATCACTGTACAGCTTATGCACCTCATTGCGTTCCCCAAGCCGCACCGCATACGGCGGATTGGTCAGCACTGGGCAGCTGCGCGAAAAATTTCTCACATCCGCGTGAAAGAGTTTTAAATCCACGCCCGCCGCCTGTGCGTTTTTGCCCGCCGCACTGATCGCCTTCTTGTCGATGTCCGATGCAAATATCACAGGCATTTGCGTTCTGCGCTGCGCCGCTTCATCCCGCGCCGCGAGCCACGGTTTTTTAAAGCGCGGCCAGTTTTGTGCGTCAAAAGCGCGGCAGAGGCCGGGCGCGATATTTGCGCCAATCATCGCGGCTTCAATCGCAATCGTGCCAGAACCGCACATCGGGTCACAGAGCTCCCCGCCGTCCCAGCCGGACAGCATCACAAGCCCTGCCGCGAGCGTCTCGCGTATCGGTGCGGCCACGTTGGCCGCACGGAACCCGCGGCGATTCAGCCCCGTGCCGCTCGTATTGAGGCACACCGACACCTGATTGCGCAGTATCTTCACGTGTATGTCGTAACGGCTCCCCGTCTCAGGCAGAACGTTCACTTTGTGCGCCGCCATAAGCCGTGTGACCGCCGCCTTTTTGCTGATCGACTGAATGTCCGACACGCTGAAAAGCGTACTGCCCACGGCATCCGCATTGACCGGGAACGCGGCATCCTTCGGGATAAAGTCTTCAAGCGACAGCGCGCGTACCCCTTCAAACAGCATATCAAACGTTGTTGCTTCAAAGGTGCCGAGCTCAATAAACACCCTGTCCGCCGTTCGCAGCCAGAGGTTTGCCGCCGCGATAGCGGCTTCGTCGGCATCAAAATAAACGCGCGCGTCACGCGCGCTCACGCCGCCTGCTTTCAGTTTTTTGAGTTCCGTGGAAACAAGGGATTCGAGACCGAACGCGCACGACGCAAAACAGTTATAGGTCATTCGTTTCTTCCCATCTGTTGAGCTTCACACCGTTGATATGCAGCGCGAAATTGCATCCAAGAAAACGCGCGCTCTTTTCGCACATCTGCATACGCGTTAAATAGATGCTTAAAAATTCCATCGGCGACGCGTCGCTGTTCATCGTATAGTCCATCGCGATGGTGCCGTCTTTTACCGTCATATTGGTTGATTGTATGGAATAGTTGACGCGGTCATGGATATCGGTAGGCAAAAATTGTTTTTTTCTTACACGTGCGCGGTGGGCATCCACCTTGTCCGCGATGATCAGCGCCGCTGAAATATCGCTGACGGGAAGGCCTGTTTCCTCCTCGTGCGATCCCACCGCCGAGCAGATATCGCAGGCTTCCGATATATCCATGCCCATCTCACACAATATCGGAAACAACAGCGTCGCGCCGTTAAGCCCGTGCTGCTTTCTGTTCACCATGTTGCCCACATCGTGCACCCAGCCCGCAATCTTTGCAAGCTCCACGCACCGTTCACTTTTGCCAAGCTTTTCGAGAACTTCCCCCGCAATACGGCTGACATAGCCGACATGCCTCGGGCCATGATCGGTATAGCCCATGACTTCCAGAACCTTATTGGCATGCTCCACGAGCACCTGTATCTTATCGTTTTGCTTAATTTCCGCTAAAGTGATCACTTAATCCTCCCTATTGATCAGAGATTCGTAGTCGCTGTCACCCGAAAAATCGCGGTCGATCATCACGTCGCCGCCGAGAGCCTCCACTGCGTTTTTGATGCTGATATAATCAAAATACTTGAGGCCGTCCTGCCGCAGTGCTTCTTCCAGATAGGGCAGCGCTTTATCACAGCCCAGCTTGCCAAGGCAGCTCGCATAAAACGCCTTATTGGTATCACTGTAAAGAAACCTTTCCAGCGCCAGCTCATAGGAACGTTCGTCATATGGCATATCCGCGAGGATATCGAGAAAACAGTCGGACGCGTAGCCCGATGTGGCCGATTCGTACGCGGATATCACCTTGTCAATATAATCCTGTCCCGCGTTTTTGAGTTCCTCCACACACGCCTCGGAAAAATCGCTGGGCTCCGCCGCAGCCGCCACCACGTCTATATAATATGCAAACGGGCGCGGCATGTCCATCTCTTCTATCAGTTTGGCCACAGTGGTGCGGATCTCATCGCTTTTTTCGCCTTCATAATTCTGCATCAGCGCAATCAGCAACGGATGTGTGGCCTCGCTGCTGTCGGCAATTCGGTTCAGAAGCGGCCCCGGAATTGACATGTCGGAAAGCAAATACAGCCCGAGTTCCGCCACAAGCTGCCCCGGATCCATCGCATCAAAAAAGCTGTTTGGTGATTGTCCGTCCAGCCAGTCTTTCGGGCTGGCGAGCCAACTTAAATAAAGCTCCGGTGCCTGCTCCTCGATTTCATCTTCACTCAAGCCGCTGCTGTGCAGGTATTTGTGCAGATATTCAGAGAAACGTTTTTCAAAATCAATCAGCATACACGCTCACCTTACTCTTCGCTGCCGAAAAGCATCTGGTAATACTTGTTCAGCGTTTTCGGAGATATGTTGTAAATCTCCACCAGTTCCGCCTTGGACGGAATATCATACTCATTCTTGTCTTCGCAGGTGCGCAGTTCGAGCACCGCGGCAAACGCGTCGAATGAACGGATCCATTTGCCCTCATCCTTGCGTCCCTTAACCACCGACAGCATCAGTTCCACACCCGATGTGACAAACTCGTCATTATAGCGCGGCCGGGTGTGCCCGATAAAACTTGTGAGCGCATCGGCATAATGCCGCGGCAGCTTCTTTAAATCTTCCGACACCGTTCCCACACGCACTTCCGCAATGGACCCTTTGATATACGCCACATACGGCTCCTTCGCGCCCATCTTTTTCAGGTACATAAATACGTCGTTTTTAATTTCATCCGTTTCCGCACTTTTTAGTAAAAAGTCGCGGAAAATTTCTTCAACTTTTTCATCGGAGAACATGCTCATGATTTCCAGCACGATCTTTTTGATATATTCGTCGCCGTAATGCAGACCCCAGAAAATGATCGACTTGAAGAATTCGTCACTCTCCCATTTGTCCTTAAGGCTGCCGTTTTTTTGCTTCAGACATTCGTTGAGATAACCGATACGGCGTTTGATCTCATCAAACTGAACCTGATACACATATTCGAGTTCTTTAATCGCACCGTTTGCCTTGGCCTGTTCCGCGAGGGCTTTGTAGTAATGCGCAAGGCTGTTGTTCGGGTCTATCTTGAGTATCTTCACGAAGCTTGAAAGCGCTTCGGCATACAATCCGCTGTTGTAAGCGGCAAGGCCGCAAAAATGCAGTATCCTCAAATCGTACGGCTGAAACGATACGATTTTTAAAAACATCTGATACGCTTTTTGATGATACCCGAGCTCGCAGTAAGTGAGCGCGATTTTGTGCATATCATCCGGCTCTGTTTCCCCGAGGCTGTCGAGCTTCTGCAGATACACAGCGGCGTTGGCGTGATCGTTCATATCCGCATAAAACAGCGCGAGATTGCAGCAGGCGTGCAGATTGAGCGGCTGCGTGTTCAGCACGCGTTTGGAAAGCGCCACCGCTTCCGATTTGCGGCCCTCAAAGAAATAGGCCAGTGCCAGATTGTTCATTGCGCTGATCATCGTATCGTCGCGGGCAACCACCTTTTCCAAATGCAGGATTGCGTTTTTATAGTCGCCTTTGTCGAGGAACTGTTTGCCTTCAAAGGCCTGTTCATACATCATACGACGGCTGATATCATGAAGTGCGCCCTCGTCCTCATAGTCTTCCTCATCCATAATATCAAAAAGCTCGTCGATATCCTCGGCATATTCGCCATCCGGATCGACCGCAAGATATTGTTCAAACGCTTCATCCGCAAGCTCGTAGTTTTTTAGGCCCATATAGTTGCACCCGAGTGCAAAAAGGCATTCGGTGGGTGTATTTCCGTATTTCGCAATCTTCAGCAGCACATCGTTCGACTCGGCGTAAAGGCCCATCTCCGAGTAAATCTGCGCGATACTCAAAAGATAATCCACGTTCTCGGGTTCCATGCCCAGCACGCAGCGGTAAAGGGCGAGCGCTTCAAGGAAATTCCCCGCGTCGATATGTTTCTCCGCCTTTTTTATATAAAACTCTGCCGGTTGATGAAAGCTGAGTATTTTGCTGTTTTTGTTGTTCTTCATTGATTCTCCTCTGTGTGATTATACCATATCTGGCGCCAAAATGACCATAACCGTTATTTGCGGCAGACAAATTGAGCACGCTGTGCCGTATCTGTACAGGGGCTCTTTGTTAAAAATTCATAAGCATCGACGGTGCTGAAACCGGCCTGCTTTATAATACGGCGAACGGCATCTGTTTCATGCGCATACTGAACGTGCGTCTCACTGAACCTCTCAAACATAGTTCCATTCCTTAAAAAGAGCGTCAAGTCCATCAACAATGTACCCGATTGCGCGTCAAATTGGTTTTTCCACAGGCATGTCACATCGTCCGAATCGTCAAAGTAGATCTGTCCGTCCATTGACAAAAGCTTTGCCTTGGTGCTGATATCAAAAAGCAGCAGCCCGCCGTTTTTTAGCGCGCGGTATGCACAGTCCGCGAACTGCCCAAGCCCCTGCGCATCGATATAATTCACGCCGTCGCACGCGCTGACCACCGCATCAGCTTTTCTGCCCGCCTCAAAGCTGCGCATATCCTGCTGAACAAATGTGATGTCTCGTCCGGTCTCGCGCGCCGTCTGCGCTGCTTCACGCAGCATATCGGCAGATATATCCGACGCCACAATGTCGCAGCCAAGGTCGTACAGACGGCATGTTAAACTGCCCGTGCCGCATGATGTTTCATAGACACGCGCACCGCTTTTGTCTATCAGGCTATGGATGTATGCCGCCCATGTGTCGTAATCCACGTCCGACATGAGTTCGTTGTATGTTTTGGCAAGAAACCTGTAAGCGTTCAAAAAAGCCTCCAATCCGCCCAGTTTTCAAATACTATACTATACAGCCGATTTTTACACAACCCAGCTTAATGCAATCTCAACGATTTAAACCCTGTATCACTTCAGCACGCATAACAAAGTGTATCATCTTCCTGAGTCTGCCGTCCCGCGATGATATCAAAATATGGCACGTCTGCTCTTTCGTGTTTATTTTTGATTAATTTTATGTTAATTTTTTTATATAAACCATACAAAGGAGACCATTATGTATTGTAGAATATGCGGGAAACAGATTCCTGACAACAGTGCTTTTTGCTCCAATTGCGGAACGGCTCAAGCCGGCTCGTCTGCATCGGCTGCGACTCCTACATCTGCTGCTCCTACGCCTGCTAAGCCTATGTCAGCGGCTGATTCTATACCAACTCCTGCCGTGCCGGCTTCACCGGCCCCTGCACCTGCAGCCTCTGCGCCGCCGGAACCGCCCTCCTGGTACACACCTCAGCCATTTGCAGCGTTTGGCGCTGCAGCTCCGGCCGTAAAACCAGCCACCCGCAAGAAAAACACATCCACGCTGATATTTGCCGCCATAGCCGTGCTGCTTGCAGCGGCGCTTGTACTGTCGTTCCTCGGTATACTGCCGTCACCGTTTGGAATATCCGCCGCATCATCTCCCGCTGCGTCTTCTCCTGCCACAGCTTCAAAAGGTTTTGATACGCCTGAAGATGCGATTGAAAGCTTTGTCGGATACCTCAAAGCCGGTGACTACGACGGAACCTTAAGCACATGCGCCATCAACAGTATGGCAAGCGGCTTTGACTATAAAAAGTATGCGGAACGCCTGTCGGTGCTCCCCCCGATCGCAATGGCGGGTATGCCTTCCGACTATGCGCAATATGTAAAATACAACGCTTTGAAAAACACGCTGACTGTGATGAACCAGATGATCGCCTTTACCGTCTCCTTCAGCCTTTCCGAGGATAACAGCGGCATCATCAACGGCATGACCACAATGCTGGAAGACGGGCAGTTTCCTGATGGATTGATAGAAGATCTGAATCCGGATATTCTGGAGTCTCTGGAGATCGTTGATATCGCCAAAACAAGCCTTCACGATACCCCTACAAACCGCGAAAATCAGAAAAAGCAAGCGGAAACGTATGGCGCGGACGACATCCAGTTCAGATCGGTGCTCTACAAATACATGGGCAGCTATTATGTCGGCGGCTTTACGCTGATTGAATACAACGGCAGATGGCAGGTCCAGAATATGTCTGATCCTATCGCGGGTATTTCCGCATTCGGAACGCCGATACCCGTGTCTGACAAGTCAGAGTTTCAAAGCCTACTCGGCTATTAATTATATCTTTAAACGAAGTATAGGCTGAAGCCTGTGTGCTCATTCATAGGCTTCAGTCTTTTTCTGGAGGTGTGTAAATTTTATCACTGCTCTTTCGCCTAGGTTGACGAACACTGCCTGCAATGTTATAATCATACTCACGAATACCATTACAGTTTGAGGCGCGGTTTTCAAGAGTATCTGTGCAGAGGCAGCGGGTGCCCGTGAAGCACAAGAAAAAGGGGAAACTGCCGAAGGAAAACCGTCCGTGAAGGTTTTGCCTGGGGGTATGGCGAACAGCCATGCAACTGCCGTCTCGATTGACGGAGCGCTGCTGTAGTCCGGCATTGCATTTTGTGTTTTGCGGTATTATAACGGTGGTGCGCTATTATGTGGTATGCGCACTATTTTTGTATAAAAATCATTTTATATATAATTTGGAGGTCAGACCGGTGAAAAAGTTTAAGGTAGGCATCGTTGGTGCAACAGGCATGGTGGGACAGCGTTTTGTTTCGCTGCTCAACGAACACCCATGGTTCGACATTGCTCTCTTGAGCGCAAGTGAGCGGTCGGCGGGTAAAACGTATGGCGAAGCCGTGGAAGGGCGCTGGACCATGTCCACGCCGCTGCCCGAAAGCATCGCAAGCATGACCGTCTATGACGCTTCGGACATTCAAAAAGCCGCCGGGTCAGTTGACTTTGTTTTCTGTGCAATCAGCCTTGACAAAGCACTGACAAAACAGCTCGAAGAATCATATGCTAAAGCAGAAATCCCCGTGGTATCGAATAACAGCGCGCATCGCGGCACACCGGATGTGCCCATGCTGATGCCCGAAATTAACCCAGAGCATGTGGCTGTAATCGACAGCCAGAGAAAGCGTCTCGGTACAAAGCGCGGCTTTATCGCCGTGAAGCCCAACTGTTCGATACAGACATATGTGCCGGCTCTGCATCCGCTTTACGATTTTGGCATTGAGCAGATTGTGGCCTGCACCTATCAGGCTATATCGGGTGCCGGTAAAACCTTTGAGTCCTGGCCGGAGATGGTTGACAACGTTATCCCCTATATCGGCGGCGAAGAACAAAAGAGCGAGCAGGAACCTTTGAAGATCTGGGGCCAGATTGAAGGCGATGTGATTGTCAATACGCAAAAGCCTGTGATCACAACGCAATGCATTCGTGTTCCTGCCTCCGACGGACATATGGCGGCCACATTCGTCAAGTTTGCAAATAAACCGTCGGTGGATGAGATTAAGCAAAGATGGCAGAGCTTTAAAGGCGTTCCGCAGGAACTCAAGCTGCCAAGCGCACCCGAGCAGTTCCTTATGTATTTTGAGGAAGACGCACGGCCGCAAACTAAGCTCGACCGCGATAACGGCAACGGCATGTCCGTATCCATCGGCCGCCTGCGCGAAGATCCGATTTACGACTATAAGTTTGTATGTCTCAGCCACAACACGCTGCGTGGTGCAGCGGGCGGCGCTGTGCTGATGGCCGAACTGCTTGCCGCCAAGGGCTATTTTGACAGGTGATATAACCTGAGGGAGGACGCTTGATTTTATGAGCATTTTTAAAGGAGCAGGCACCGCGCTTGTGACGCCGTTTGACGACAATGGCATCGACTTCGCAGCATTTGAAACACTGATTGAGTATCAGATAGAAGGCGGCATTGATGCGCTCATCGTCTGCGGAACGACAGGCGAATCGTCGACAATGACCAAGGAAGAAGACTTGAGTGCCATCGAGTTCGTCGTGAAACAAGCTGCCGGGCGTGTTCCCGTTATCGCCGGAACGGGCAGCAACAACACTGTGACGGCGATTGAAACCTCTATGGAAGCTGCCGACCTCGGCGCCGACGGGCTGCTGCTTGTGACACCGTATTACAACAAGTGCACCGACGGCGGGCTGATTAAGCATTATCATGCCATTGCCGATGCTGTGAGCACCCCCATTGTGATTTATAACATTCCGGGGCGCACCGGTGTCAATATCAAACCCGGCGTGATGAAGGAAATCACCGCACACGACAACATCGTTGGCATTAAGGACGCGACAGGCAATATCGCTCAGATGACCGAAACCGCCCGCCTCTGCCCCGGTATCGATATTTATTCCGGCTGCGACGATCATGTGGTGCCGCTGCTCGCCTTGGGCGGCAAGGGTGTGATTTCCGTTGTCTCCAACCTGCTCCCCGGGCTGACGCACGAGATGGTAATCAGCTTTTTAAACGGAGATGTGGCGCGTTCGAGAGAACTGCAGTTTAAGCTCAATCCGCTTATTGACGCGCTTTTCCTCGAGGTCAACCCCATCCCCGTCAAGATGGCGCTCAACATGATCGGCATCAATGTGGGGCTGCCGCGTATGCCGCTAACCGAAATGAGCGCCGATAAGGCCGTTATACTGAAAAAGGAGCTCATCGCACTCGATTTTGACATCGCTTAAATGTTAATGACTACAAGATAAGAGGTTAGAATGATCAATTTACTGATATGCGGCGCAAACGGAAAAATGGGTCAAACGGTTGCAAAGTTTGCAGCCAATTCTGATGAAATGCGTGTTTGTGCCGGGATCGACAAGATACCGGACGCTGTCTCCAATGATTTTCCGGTATACGCCGACATATTCGACTGCCGCGAAGCCGTGGATGTCATCATCGATTTTTCACGTCCCGATGCGCTGGATGCGAATCTGCGATATGCGCTGTCAAGCAACATCCCCATTGTGATTTGTACAACAGGCTACACGGATGAGGAAAAAACGAAAATTAAAATTTCTGCGACACAGATTCCGTTGTTCTTTTCCGCCAACATGTCGCTTGGTGTGAACCTTCAGATGGAACTCTCTCGCAGAGCCGCCGCTTTCCTCGGTGAAGACTGCGACATAGAAATTGTGGAAAAACACCACAATCAGAAGGTCGATTCCCCGAGCGGCACCGCTCTGGCCATTGCAGAGGTGATCAACGATGCGCTCATGGCACCCAAGCCGTTCGTCTGCGGGCGCTGCACACGCACGGAGAAACGCGGACGTGAAATCGGCATTCATGCGGTGCGCGGCGGTACAATTCCCGGTGAGCACAGCGTTTATTTTATCGGCACGGACGAAATCGTCGAAATCAAACACACTGCCCAGTCAAGACAGATATTCGCGGTCGGTGCACTGCGTGCGGCGGCGTTCCTCTGCGGCAAACCGGCGGGGCTTTACAGCATGAACGACATCATCAGCCAGTCTGCTGTCACAAGCGTTTATAAGGATGACGGACAAGCCATGGTGACGCTCTCGCAGCTTAAATTTTCTCCCGATACCGCTGCCAGCGTTTTTTCGGACATCGCGAACGCGAGTATCAAGATTGACATCATCAGCCAAACGATGCCGCACGACGGTAAGGTGAGCCTGTCGTTTTCTCTCCCCCGTGCCGATTTGAAAGGCTGCCTCAAGGTGATTGCGAAATACCGGAAGGAATGCGACGAGATTATTGAAACATCGTCGCTCTCCAAGCTCACCGTGGAAGGCGCGGGTATGCAGCAGCAGACCGGCGTCGCTGCCAAACTGTTCGGTGCGCTCGCCAAAAAGGATATCGCCATTGCGATCATCACAACGTCGGAAACGAACATCAGCTTTTGTGTGGACACGGGCAAAGCCGCCGATGCCATCGGTGTGGTGGCAGAAGCGTTCTGTTTGTAATTAAGAACTAAGAATGTAGAATGATGAATTGAGCTATAAGGCGCGGCGATGGCCGCGCTTTTTGATTGTGTCTCATGAAATCTCGTGTAATGAACGCCCAAGCTTGATCAAAAACCTACCTGTCATGCTGAGGAGCGAAGCGACGTGACTACGACGTGTAACGCATCCCATGTTAAAACGCTCTATTCATGGGATTTCAGTCCACTGCGTCGTTGATCGCTTACGCTCGCTCAAAATGACATTTGCTACTTTGTCAGCAGTCTGGGGCGTTCAATGAACGCCCCTACGTTTCAGTCGATATCATGCAATACTTTATTTGTCACGTAAGTCAGATATTCATCAACCATCGGTTGCGGATTCTCATATGTGAAGGGAGGGCATGGAAACCCTCCCCTACTTTCAATGCATTATCTTGAAGCTTTAAATTTCGTCACTGCGGCAAGATATTCAGTGATCAGCGGATGCGGTTTATCTGGATCAGAGCTTAATTGCGGCTGAAACAGCGTGACAATAAAGAATGGATGGCCCTCTATCAGCATGACGCGCGCTTCCCCGTCTTCGTCAACACCAGCCACTTTAAATCCGCTCGCATCCAATTGATTTTGAAATGATCTGTTCAGCCCAAAGCTGCAGTTGTATTTTTCTTGCGTCTCGGCAGCGCCATATATGTCGTACAGTCTCGACTTGCTGTCGATTTGAATCCGCCGCGTCTGCCCCACCAGCGAACAGGACAGTTCAGAAATATAGGCATTCGGCGCATAAAGATCAAAACCGGGATTCGTTAGGGCGTCAATATGCAGCACGTTGCGTCCGTATTCAATCACCGTGTGCTGAAAGCCGCCGCATGTGCCCAGAAACGGTACGCTCATTTCGCGCGCGAACCGGATGGCGTTGACCGCGCCGTTCATGCTTTTGTACGGGCTGCCCGGCGCACCCCACAACCCATCGAAGCTTTCCAATCCGTTCTGGGTGTTTTCAAAAATCTGTGTGGACATCCATTGATAATCAATCTCAATGCCAAGCCGTTCCGCGCTGTGCAGCAGTGCACTCTGCGTCGCCAAATGCGAGGGACGACCATCAAAATCGCCGATAATCCCGATTTTCACATGCAAACTCATCCGCGTCTCTTTCACATTTCTTCGTTTATGTTCGCTGCGCTGCTTGCCGCTCTGCTGCCGAAACGAGCCCTGTATTGCCTTTCGAGCCTCTCACGCGGCACCATGGGCCCATGCCCCGGGCAGATGTATGCGGCCCGCGTATTAAGAATGATCTCCCAAGCGGCGCAAACCTGATCCGGACAATCGGCAAACGGCGGGTACAACGAGTTTCCCAGGCCGAACACCGTATCGCCTGTGAAAAAATAATCGCCGATGAGCAGCCCGATAGAGCCCTTTGTATGCGCACCGAGCGGCAGCACTGAGGCATTGAAGCCGAATTCAGACAGATCACGCGCCGTATTCACAGCAATCACATCCTGCGTCACCGCATCATAATGCTCTGTCTGCATCGGCACCACCCTGTGCCCCGCATTGGAAAGGAGCCGCGTGACCGGATGCGTCCCTTTCGGAACGGGTGTGTTTCCGAGCATCAGACAATCCGCCTCCCCCGCACCGACGATCACCGCTGCGCCCGTGTACGCCTGAAGCGCCTTGACACTGCCTGCATGATCATAGTGCGTATGGGTGAGCAGCAGCAGCGGTATATCCACTTTCATCGGCCCGAGCAGCTTTTTAAAAGCCTCAATGCGCCCTTTTCTTGCCGCGTCCACCACAATACCGCGCTGCCCGTCTTGTACAAGCCACGACGTTCCCACAAGCCTTTGAACGTTCATAAGGAAGCCTCCTTAATCATATTCGCATTGCGTGCGTTCCCATATATCGTCGATCATGCCGAGCACCTTAGGCCAACGTCCGTTCTTTGCGATCACGAACCCCATCAGCATACCGATATGCATATCGAGATGGCGATGCTGCCCAAGTATCAGCTCAAACCGCGTATACGCGCAATTCTCCGGTCTTTCGTTCAGTGTATCTTCAGTCAATGAATCTAAATAGCTGTTGATTTTTGTTTCGACCTGATCCGCATAAACGCGGAGCGCTTCACGTGATACGAATTCTTTGGCGGGTGTATTCAAATCGTTGAGGCCGTCCGCGTGAAAGTCAGGCTCGGTATAGACATTCGGGTTAACATACCATCTGTCGAGCGAGTGCAGCGTATGGTACACATGCTTATACAGCGGCGTGCCGCAGTGTCGCTCACGCCACATGTCATCTGTGATGCAATCCATCACATTTTTGAGGCTCCAGATCGACTTTTGAGTGTTCTTTCTGATAATCGCCAGAACAGTCTGGTCCATTGCGTGTCACCTCCGTTTAATAAAACAAGCGTCGCCTGACCTCTTCCTTAAAGTTCTTTCGGTGCTCGAGTATCAAAGATGCCGTGCCCAGTATTGCACAGGGAATCAGAGCGTAAAAAGACCATTTCAAATCAAACGCCGTCGCCTCGTTGAGTCTCACGATGATCTCCACAACAAGAACAAACAGTCCCGTGGCGAAGAAAATCCCTGCCGCTTTTTTGAGCAGTGTCATGCGTGCCGATTTTGTGAACAGCAATGCGAGTATAATGATCGCAATGCTGGCTGCCACTGTAATGGGCAGCCCGAGGCCGACAAACCAGTGTCCGCCGTTGGTTTTCTCTATGAACAGCAGATACAGCAGCACGGCTGCACAGTTTGCGGACAGAAACAGCACGGTGTGATAGCGTTTGAAATAAAACGGCAGCACGATGAAAATGAATATCAGCGCCATCGCTCCCACAATATAAGCCGACCATGAAAGCCCGCCCCCGTCCAGTATATCAAGCAATATCGTAATCATGATCGGTATCATCAGGATAAGCCCGGCCAGCGTCGCGAAATAGCGTTTGTCAATGCGGTTGACCAGCGTTTCCAGATACCTTGGATACGGTCTCTCAACGGGCTCCTGCCACGGCGTTTTGGGGTTTAGCACCTCAACGCAGCAGAGCGGGCAGTATTTTTCACTTTTCTCGAGTTCAACACCGCAGTTTACACAGTAAGACATCGTTATTCTCCTCTTGATCTACCATCTTTGGTTGCTTTCAATTTTCACCGGCACACCAAGCTTCACCAACAAACGAAAAAACGCGCGCTCGATTGTGCTTTCCTTTATCGTTCTGACGAAATTCATGATGAGCGTACCCTTGTAAGTGAGCGCACCGCACACCACTTTGTTGCGTGAAAGCGGCCCGAGTATAAAATCCATACGTGTCACATAACGCGCCATCTCTTCCGGAAGTATCACATTGCCGAGATTCGAAATGCTTGTTGAGCTTTTGCGGTCTCCGACCAGGTTAAATGTCAGCTTCATTGCGAGGTTCTTGATAAACAGAGGCGTGACACGCAGCATACGCCGTTTCTCCGACTTCACGTTCGTGGATATTTTCGCATTCAGCAGCTTTTCTGTGGTTTCACTGCGCATATAATGGTGCACCGCACTCAGCACCTCATCAAAGCTGTATGTGCCGTACTTTGGATCGATGCCCGGGTTCACATAGCTCGCGAAATTACGCATCGTATGGGTCGGGTAAAAGCGCCGAAGATTGATCGGTATGCATATTTTAACCGGTTTGAGTCCTTTCTCGCTCTTCACCAACTCGCGCTGATGCTTGTCCACCGCGAGAATCAACGCCGCCGTGATATAATCCGTGAGCGATACGCCCTTTTCTTTAGCTCTTTTAATCACCTCAGCCGCAGGGATGAGGCCCGTAATCACATTGACAAATCCGTCGCTTTCCTTTGTGCCTTTAATTCTGTACGCATTGGGTTCACGGCGTGTTCGGGTCATTTTCTTCGCGTATTTTAGGTAGGCATCTTCGGTTTCGCTTGGGTTTGGCGGCATGCTGCAGTCGAGAATTTCATTATCACGAGGGATATCGGCACCGTATTTGAGGCGCAGGTATTCAGCCGCCAGCGTTTTTGTAAAGTTCAGCCCGCCTGTGCCGTCCGTCAGTGCATGAAAGATTTCTACGGCAATGCGGCGTTTATGGTATAACACGCGAAACATAAAGCCCTTGTTCTCTTCGAAATCCATATGCACACATGGATACGCTTCATCCTCTTTGATCTCCGGCAGGCCTTCGTTATGCTCAAGATAATACCAAAATAGGCCTGTTTTGAGTTTGAGCGCGAAACCCGGGAAACGCGCAAGCGTTGACTCAACCGCCTGCTCAAGCACACTTGTATCAACCTCCTCCGTCAGATCGACGGACAGTCGAAACAGCGCTTTCCAATTACGCCTCTTGGCCGCGGGATAAATTTTGGCCGCGTTATCAAGCTTCATCCACTTTTTTTGCGTCTTGTTATTGCTGCTCATTTTTATGTCTCCAAAAAAGCGGCGATTTTTTTTAAGGCTTTCCTAGCTTCGGGTATTTTAAACAGCACGTAAACGTGCCAAAGCCCTTCTTCTATGATCAGTTCGCAGTCACATCCGCACTCACACAGACGCGCCGCCAGCATGCGCGCGTCGTCGAGCAGCAGCTCACGGCTGCCCGCAAAAATCAGAGAACGCGGCAGGCCTGTATAATCGCCGTATATCGGCGAAACAAGCGGATTATCTTCCTGCCCGTCCGCATAGGCCTTTGCGGCATTGCGCAATGCTTTTACGGACAACGTAGGGTCTTTCTTGCGGTTGGCGGTGTGCGAAGCGCCCGTAAATTTTAAATCTGTCCACGGCGATATGCCCACAAGCTTTTCTGGCTGCGGCAGCCCCAGTTCTTTAAGCTTGAGACACAGAGCGAATATCAGGCCGCCACCGGCCGATTCACCCGCAAGTGAGATGTGCGTATAACCCGCATCAAGAAGATATGTGTACGCGCTAAGCGCATCCTCCATCGCCGCCGGAAACGGATGCTCCGGCGCAAGACGGTAAGCCACGGCCAACACTTTGCGGTTTGTTTCGACAGCGAGCACGCTCGCGGAACCGCGCGCATAGTTCAGGCAGCCGGCCACGTATCCCCCGCCGTGCAGGTAAAGAATCACGCTGTTGCCGGACTTATTTTCCTTTGGAATGGCAAAGCAGGCATCAAATTGGTCGAAACAAACAGGCACAAAAGAGATTTTTGACAGCAGCGATCTTGCCATAATGTCACCGAGATTGTCTTGAAACGTCCGCGATGTCTTTATGCTGAATTTGTCGAGTATGGGTTTTAAAAGCCGGATCTGCGCGCGTACCGCCACGCTCAGCAAACTTGGCATATTGTCGCTCCTTTGTGTTGCATCTTTTTTTAAGCATACATGATAATAAGCCCAATATCAAACAGTATATGTGTTAATCAGGCATACATTCTTTTTTAATACGCTTTGACTCAATGTAATATTTTGTTTAAATCCCTCTTGAATTGTGCTGTTTGTCCCTTCCGTTATCTCATTTCATCAAACACTTATTCACCGTCGAAGTATTCTACCTGTTTGGATATCGGGAAAATCAGGCGTTTCCCCTTACCGAACAGGCCGACCTTGTTCGAATCGGGATAGAAGGCGATTTCCGGTTCGAACCGGACATCAAAATCCGCGTAGATCAGCGTTTCCGTATCCGATATATTCGTGATTTTGTGCGCACCTTTTTCATTATTGGGAAAATAGAGAAAATCTCCCGCCGTCACTTCGCGCTCTCCCTCGGGTGATTTAAGCAGCCCCTTGCCGCTGAGTATAAAAAAGACTTCTTCGTTGCGCATATGATAATGGTAAGGCACGGCGGCTTTGCCCGGCGGCACTTCATAGATCGAGACATCAAAATGCTCCGATTCTTCTTTTGCCACAATGATCTTTCTTGTGAACTCAAAGCCGGGATGCTCTGACTTATGGATGCTCTGCGCTGTTTCGGCTCTGCGAATAAACGCGTCTTTGCTCATCATTTTCCTCCTGACATTCCATATAGTTCAATTTGATTCTATATATTTTATAAGTCATTCCGCCAAAATGCAATCACGTTTTTATCTGAGCCTAGAAACACTCAATCGGAAAATCATACACTTTCCGTCAGATTGATTTACCATTACTCGCCACTTTCTCAGTAATGCTATACCGCCAAACGGAAATAGAAACACCCTCAGGGTGTTTTGCGAAAATATCCTTTCCGATACTAACTAACTCGCCAACACAAACAAAGGCACAGAAAAAGGACGGCATAGAGCCGTCCTTACGTTTATGCGTCTTTACTTTATGCCGATATCCGTGCGGTACTGCGCGCCTTTGAAATGGACTTTGCCGATTTCACCGTACGCTTTGTTTCTCGCATCGGCAATATCTGCTCCCAGCGCCGTGATACCCAGCACGCGCCCGCCGTTGGTTGTATAGCCGCCGTCGTTCACCGCTGTGCCCGCATGGAAAACCACAACGTCTTTGGCTTTATCAAGCCCCGTAATCGGTATACCCTTTGTGTATATTCCGGGATAACCGCCGGACGCCATGACCACACAAACCGCTGCGCGTTCATCCCACTCGAGCGTGATTTGATCGAGCGTGCCGTCAATCACCGCATCGAAGATATCGAGCAGATCGTTCTTGAGCCTCGGCAGCACCACCTGCGCCTCGGGGTCGCCGAAGCGCGCGTTGTACTCCAGCAGCTTCGGGCCGTCCTTCGTGAGCATCAGCCCAAAAAAGATGATGCCCTTAAAGCATACGCCCTCAGCGTTGAGCGCCTCGACCGTGCGGGCGATGATCGTCTCTTCGGCGAGCTTTCGGATCTCATCCGTGTATTTGGGGCTCGGAGAAAACGTGCCCATGCCGCCCGTGTTGGGGCCTTGGTCGCCATCGAACGCGCGTTTATGGTCCTGTGCGCTCTGCATCGGTTTTATCGTTTTGCCGTCGCAGAAAGCAAGCACCGAAACCTCGGGGCCTTCGAGAAATTCCTCAATCACCACGCGGCTGCCCGCCTCACCGAACACCCTGTCCAGCATGATCTCTTTGAGTGCGTCCTGCGCCGTCTCCGCCGTCTCACAGATGATCACGCCTTTGCCCAGTGCAAGCCCGTCCGCCTTGACCACAACGGGCATACGGCAGCCTTTGACATAGGCAAAGGCTTTATCATAGTCACCGAACACCTCACACGCTGCCGTCGGGATGCCGTACTTTTGCATCAGGTATTTGGCGTAGACCTTGCTGCCCTCAATACGCGCGCCGTCTGCCGTAGGCCCGAATGTACGGATACCTTCGGCTTGCAGCCTGTCCACCAGCCCCATATAAAGCGGATCATCCGGTGCGACGATCACAAGATCGAAGCACTGCCGTTTTGCGTAATCGGTGAGCGCATCGATATCCGTCGCCGCGATCGGCACGCATGTGGCGAGCTGCGCAATGCCGCCGTTGCCGGGTGCGCAGTAAGTGTCGTCGTTCCGGCTCTGTTTGAGTTTCCAAATGATCGCATGTTCACGGCCGCCGCCGCCCACCACGAGAATTCTCATGCCGCCGCTCCTCAGTGTTTGAAATGGCGCATGCCGGTGAACACCATCGCGATGCCGAGTTCGTCACATGCCTTGATTGAATCCTCGTCGTGAATGCTGCCGCCCGGCTGGATGATCGCGCTGATGCCAAATTCCGCCGCAAGGCGCGCCGTATCGTCAAACGGAAGATACGCGTCGGACGCGAGCACCGCGCCCTTGACCGCTTCGCCTGCGCGCTGCATCGCGGCCTCTGCCGCCCATACGCGCGACACCTGCCCGGGCCCGAGCCCGAGCGTCTGAGCATCCTTCGCGACCGCGATACCGTTGGATTTGATGTGTTTGACGATCTTCCACGCGAATTTTAAATCCTCAAACTCTTTATCCGTCGGCACACGTTTGGTCACGGTTTTGAGCTCACCCTCGTAAAGCAGCGTATCGGGCTGCTGCACAAGCAAGCCGCCGAGCGGCTTTTTTATATCCATCGCGCCCGGCTTCACCTTGGCGGAGATATCCGGCAAAAGAAGAATGCGCAGGTTTTTCTTCGTTTTGAGCAATTCGAGCGCGTCGTCAGCGAACGCCGGTGCCACGATGATTTCAAAAAACGTTTTCACCATTTCCTCGGCGCTCTTTCTGTCGATCTCGGTGTTCACCGCCAAAATGCCGCCGTATATCGACTTCGGGTCGGCGTTGTACGCCTTCATATACGCGTCATAAAGGGTATCCGCGCTGCCCACGCCGCACGGGTTTGCGTGCTTCACAGCCACTGCCGTGATTGCCTCAAACTCACGCAGACAATCGAGCGCGCCGTTCGCATCGTTGATGTTGTTGAATGAAAGCTCCTTGCCCCAAAGCTGCTGCGCGTCGGCGAGTGTGCCTTTGGTGCCGATCGGCTCCTTGTAAAACGCGGCGCTCTGGTGCGGGTTCTCGCCGTAACGCATGCCCTGCACTTTTTCATAGGTGAGTGTGAGCTTTTCGGGATAGCCGCCGCCGTTCTGTTCACGCAGATAGCCGGAGATCAGCGCGTCATAAGCGGCCGTATGTTCGAACACCTTCACGCAGAGATCAAACTTTGTCTGTTTGGTCACGCCGCCGTTTTTAAGCTCATTGATCACGCGCTCGTAATCCGCCGGGTCCACGATTGACGCGACATCCTGCCAGTTCTTTGCCGCGGCGCGCAGCATCGTCGGCCCGCCGATATCGATGTTCTCAATCGCTTCTTCGAGCGTGACGCCTTCCTTTTGTATCGTCGCCTTGAATGGGTACAGGTTCACCGCCACGATGTCGATCAGCCCGACACCGAGTTTTTGCACCTGCGTCATGTGGTCGGCGTTGTTCCGCATCGCGAGAATCCCGGCGTGAATGTTCGGGTGCAGCGTTTTCACACGCCCGTCGAGACATTCGGGAAAGCCCGTGATATCGGAGACGTTTGTCACCTTGACGCCTGCCAGTTCGAGTGAGCGCTGCGTGCCGCCAGTGGAAAGAATCTCAAAGCCGAGGCTCTCAAGGCCCTTTGCGAACTCCACGACGCCTGTTTTGTCAAACACGCTTAAGAATGCTCTTTTCATATGTAAACCTCCAAATAAAAATCTTGAGAACAGGACAGCCTTTTTTGCCATACCTGTCATATACAATTTTGCGGCCGTTTTGGAAACCGGCGTAAACGATGCGTTATATCCTCACAATTGCTCAAACATGGGATTCTTCACGTCGCTCCGCTCGTTCAGAATGACAAAATGCTGCCGATTCGCGTTAATCATGCTTATACTCCGCGTCCTGTAGGGAACGGTCGCTTGTGCCCCGAAGGGGTATGACCGTTCCGCGGTTTTGCGGGCGGCCAATGGCCGCCCCTACGAATCGTAAATCTTACAAATTGCTCTAAACATGGGATTCTTCACATCGCTTCGCTCGCTCAGAATGACACTTAACTGTCGATTCGCGATAATCATGCTAATGCTCGCACCCTGTAGGGAACGGTCTCGACCGTTCCGGGGCTCTGCAGGCGGTTAATAGCCGCCAAAAAACTGATACAAACTCCTCAGTCAGCCTCCTTTTGAAAGGAGGTGGCACGCGCAGCGTGACGGAGGATTGTTTTTCAGCAATCGATCAATTATATAATCTTTACACGTCTGCCGTCTATCTCGAGCCGCCCCGCGCAAAGCAGCGCGACCGATTTCACGAGTATCTCGTGTTCAACATTGAGCACACGCGCGGCAAGCGTCTCCGGCGTGTCGCCGTCCAGCACATCCACGCATTTTTGCATAATGATCGGCCCGGTGTCGGTGCCTTCGTCCACAAAATGCACCGTCGCGCCCGATACCTTCGCGCCGTATTCGAGCACGGCCGCATGCACACGTCTGCCGTAATACCCTCTGCCGCAGAACGATGGAATCAGCGCCGGATGAATGTTGATGATGGGAAAACGGCTCACAAGCGCCGCGCCGAGTATCGACATATACCCCGCAAGCACCACAGCCTGCCCGCCGAAAGCCTCCACCGCTTTGATCACGGCGTCGTCATGCGCCTGCTGGCTTTCATAATCCTTCGAACATATCACCACAGACGGCACACCCGCATTCGCCGCGCGTTCGATCGCAAAAACGCCGGGCTTGCTCGCCACCACACCGACCACGCTTGCGCCGATGCGTCCGTCCGCACAGGCATCGAGTATCGCCTGCAAATTTGTGCCGCCGCCCGAAACCATCACGACGAGCTTGTCTATCCGCACAGCCGTATGCCCTCACCTTCCGTCACAGTCCCGATCGCAAACGCTTTATCGCCCATCTCGCGCGCTGCAAACATCACATCGCTCGCGATGCCGGGGCTTACAGCCAGTACCATACCGATGCCCATATTGAACGTGTTGTAGGCGTCTTTATTTTTCAGTTTGGCTTCGCTGACGAGCAGCTCAAATATCGGCGGCATATCCCAGCTGCCAAGGCTGATATCCGCACCGAGACCGCTCGGGAATATGCGCGGAATGTTCTCTATAAATCCGCCGCCCGTGATATGCGCCGCGCCTTTGATATCGAACTTCGCCATCAGAGACAGCAGTGTTTTCACATAAATGCGCGTCGGCGTCAGCAGCTCCTCACCCAGCGTTTTGCCGAGTGAATCCACATAAGTGGAGAGCACCTTATTATCCATGCTGAATAGCTTTCTTACGAGTGAAAAGCCGTTGCTGTGGATGCCCGATGAACCAAGACCGATCAGCACGTCTCCCGCTTCAATGCAGCTGCCATTGATGAGCTTCTCCTTATCGACGCTGCCCACGCAAAAGCCGGCCATATCGTATTCACCTTCGGTGTAAAAGCCCGGCATCTCCGCCGTTTCGCCGCCAATCAGCGCGCAGCCCGATTCTATGCAGCCCGCCGCCACACCCTTGACAATATCCGCCGCAACAGTCGGCTCAAGCTTGCCTGTTGCGATATAATCGAGAAAGAACATCGGATTCGCGCCGTGGCAGACGACGTCGTTGACGCACATCGCCACACAATCGATACCCACCGTATCGTGCCTGTCCATCACAAACGCGGCTTTGAGCTTGGTGCCTACGCCGTCAGTGCCCGCAATAAGCACCTGACCGTTGCCGTTGTCGTACATGCCGCCGAAGGACCCGAGCCCCTGCAGCACATGCGCGTTGAATGTGGACGCGGCATGCTCCTTCATGAGACTCACGGCCTTGTAGCCCGCCTCCACGTCCACACCCGCGTCTTTATACGTATATCCCATTAGCGACTCCTTATTTGTCGAGTAAGTTCTTTTTTCCGCACTTGAGCAGCCCGCTCACATCGTCCGGGTATTGGCCGTTGAAGCAGCCCACACAGAAATTGCAGGCAGCGCCTTCAACCGTTTTTAAAAGGTCCTCAATGGAGAGGTAATGCAGCGAATCCGCGCCGATGACCTTTCTGATCTCCTCCACCGAATTCTTCGCGCCGATCAATTGGTCGTGCGAGGAGGTATCGATGCCGAAAAAGCATGGGTATTTGATGGGCGGCGAGCTGATGCGCATGTGCACCTCTTTCGCGCCCGCTAATTTGAGCATTTCCACAATACGTTTGGATGTGGTGCCGCGCACGATCGAATCGTCCACGAGCACGAGCTTTTTGCCGCGCACATTGCGTTTTAACGCGTTGAGCTTCACATTCACACTCACCTCGCGTTTGCCCTGCGACGGCTGTATGAATGTGCGCCCCACATATCGGTTCTTTGAAAGAGCGATCGTATACGGTATGCCCGACTGATTCGCGTAGCCCATGGCGGCCGGCATCGCGCTGTCCGGCACAGCCGCCACCACATCGGCATCAGCCGGAGATGTGAGTGCCAGCATCTCACCCGCTTTTTCGCGTGCGCGATGCACCGGTATGCCGTCGATATCCGAATCGGGCCGCGCGAAATAGACGTACTCGAATATACAAAGTGCCGTTTCGGGCGCGTGCTGCCCCTGATATGATTTCAAGCCGTGCTTGTCCGCCACCACAATTTCACCGGGCCGAAGGTCTCTGATAAACTCCGCGCCGATCGCGTCAAACGCGCTCGATTCGGACGCGAAGACATAAGCGCCGTCGATGCGCCCGAGCGCGATGGGCCTGATGCCCTTGGGGTCGCGCACACCGATCAGCATATCGGGCGTCATGATCACGAGCGCGTAACTGCCTTTTAGCAGCCCCATCGTTTTGGTCACCGCTTCAATAATGCCGTCGCCCAAGTGTTTGGCAATCAGGCTTGCGATGATCTCCGAATCGATGGACGTCTGGAATATGGCGCCCGCGTTCTCCATCTCGTCCCTTAATTCCTTGGCGTTGATGAGGTTCCCGTTATGAGCAAGCGCAATCTGCCCCTTTTTTGAGCTGATCACAAGCGGCTGCGAATTGCAGAGCAGACTGTCGCCCATCGTCGAATAGCGCACATGTCCGATGGCGGCCATGCCGCCCGTGAGCTTCTCAAGCCCGTTTTTAAACGCTTCACCCACGAGGCCCATATCTTTATGATAGTCGATATGCCCGTCTTTAGAAACGGCGATGCCCGCGCTTTCCTGCCCGCGGTGCTGCAGCGACAACAAGCCGTAATAGGCCGCTTCGGTCGGTTCGATGCTGCCGTCCGGGCAGTAGATGCCGAACACACCGCATTCCTCATGCATGCAATCGTCGCCCGGCTTGAGCCGCTCATATGGCTGCAGTTGTTTTAATCGCAGAGGCATGCTATTCTCCCATCAACCGGCTGATAATTTCTTTATAAGCTTCTTCCACGTCACCGAGGTCCCTGCGAAAACGGTCTTTGTCGAGCTTCTTGCCCGTTTCCATATCCCAGAAACGACAGGTGTCCGGGGAAATCTCGTCCGCGAGTATGATATCGCCGTGAAAACGCCCGAATTCGAGCTTAAAGTCGATCAGTTCCACGCCGAAGCCCTTTAAGTACTCGCTCAATATCTCGTTAACCTTAAACGAAATCTCCTTGATCTTTTCCATCTCGTCGTCCGTCGCGAGGCCGAGTGCACGCACATAATACGAATTGATAAACGGGTCACCGAGTTCGTCGTTTTTGTAGCTGTATTCGAGAATCGCGCACTTCAACTCCGTGCCTTCCTCAATACCCATGCGTTTACTGAAGCTTCCTGCCGCCTTGTTTCTCACAATAACCTCAACGGGTACGATCTCTACTTTTTTGACAACCGTTTCACGGTCGGACAACTGCTCCACGTAATGCGTCGGTATGCCCTTGCTTTCGAGCAGCTTGAAAAAGTGATTGCTGACCTTGTTGTTGACCACGCCCTTGCCGATGATGGTGCCGCGCTTTTGGCCGTTGAACGCGGTGGCGTCGTCTTTATACGAGACGATCACACAATCCTTATCGTCGGTTAAATAGACCTTTTTCGCCTTACCTTCGTAAATCTGCTCCATTTGCTTCATAATATTTCGATCTCCTTCTGAAGATTTTTATTCGCTTCCATCACCTTCGCCGCCATCTCCTGCTTATGTGCGGCAAGCTTTTTTTTGAGTTCGGGATATTTTAAAGAGAGAATCTGTACGGCGAGCAGCGCTGCGTTTTCCGCGCCGTCGATCGCGACCGTCGCCACGGGAATGCCCGGCGGCATCTGCACGGTGGACAGCAGCGAATCGAGCCCGTCCATCGTAGACGATTTCACGGGCAGCCCGATAACCGGCAACGTGGTATAAGCGGCCAGCACGCCCGCGAGATGAGCGGCTTTGCCAGCCGCCGCGATAATCACATCAATGCCTTCGTTTTCTGCGCCTGCGGCAAACGCGTGCGCCTCATCCGGCGTTCTGTGCGCGCTCAATACCCGCGCTTCGACTTTCACGTCATATCTTTTGAGCGTCTTGATCGTTTTTTCCAGCACCGGAAGATCGGAAACGGACCCCATCACAACAGCGGCTTTCATGCAAAACTCCTTTGTATTAAAAATCATATTTGAAACTTTTCAATACAAACAGTCTAACCTGTCGTGTCGTCTTGTGTCAATTAAAGTCGCATACTTTTTACTTAGCATATTCAATAATGTTCGTCCTAATGGCGAACATCAATAGCGGATCGATGTGAAAACAGGAATGTTATCCGTATTTTCAGAACAATCAGCCACATTTTTTCTGGTTCGCCACGCTGTAAAAAGTGATTGTGCAGCCGATTGTTCTTTGGCAGATTGTAAGCCGCATGAAGTCGCCTGATGCTGCACAAAATATTAAAAAATAAGGAGGATTGAAAAACATGCAATCACATAAAATGAATCAGGCGAATCCGGGAATCAAGTGTCAGGTCGTATCATGTTATTATTATATGAACGGCGATCAATGCACGGCGGATCGCATTGAGGTGCTGCCTCGTAATGCCCAGAGCACGGACGAGACAGACTGCGGCACATTTGCAAAGAAGTCATGATTGCAAAAGACCAGCGACGGGCGCTGGTCTTTTTTATTTATTTGCGTATTATATCTTATGAGAGTATTGGTTTATGAGACGCCGATATCAGCGAAAGGGTAATCATCAATAGCCTGCTCCCAGTCGTTACCATAAAAGTTACGGTGACTGTCATTCTATCCACATACGTAGTGAATGAGCGAAGCGACCATGAAGAATCTGTCTGTCATTCAATCCACTTGCATAGTCAATGAGCGGTGCGAAATGAAGAATCTGTTGATCAGAGCCTCATGACATTGGAATCATTCGCTTGTCCTGTTCATAATGTCATGGATTCGACTCTGACTGTTTTTACATTATGATTGAATTCAATACTGGCTCTCTATTTGTCTCATCTTCTCGTACAGCATCGCGTTCACAGGCGCCTCAATGCCGTGCTTTTCACCACAGCGCAGCACAGTACCCGCAAACAGTTCGAGCTCACTCACACGCTTCGCCTCCACATCCTGAAGCATCGACGGCTTGCCTTGCGGATTAAGCCCATCGATTATGCCCAGCCAGTAATTGAGGTCATTATCAGTCAATACGACGCCTTCTTTTTCCGACAGTACCATCACCTCGCGCATCGCCGCAATCATCATAGTACGGCGCTCACCGGGCTGCTGAACGTTTGCGTAGCTGTCACCATAAACGGCAAGCACTTGATTGACGCCCACGTTGACCATGAACTTGCCCCAGAGTTTTCTTAGCATCTGAGTTTCGAGGGTATGAGGGATCTCTGCCGCGTTAAAAAATTCATCCACCGCACGGACCTTGTCCGAAATCACGCCCGGCTCCTTGTCCCCAAAGCAGATCTGCCCCCTGTGCGCATAGTTAAGCCGGTTGCCTGTTTTTACCGCATCCATGCCCTGCGCGACACAATAAATCATCTTATCCATGCCGAAAGCCTGTCCAATCACCTCTTCGCTGGAAATCCCGTTCAGCAAAGACAGCAGTATCGTCTGCTCTCCCACATGGCCGCGCACGGCTTCAATGGCGTCGTCCAGATTGTTGAACTTGACAGCAAATAGTATCAGATCGGCGCTCTCAACAGATTCTTGCGGTGTGACGTAATGGAACCGGCATCTTTCACCGTTGCTGAAAACACCGTCTTTTTCGTATCGGTCAATTCGGGCCCGGTCTGCGATAATGCGAAGATCCGGCACGTGTTTTGATATTTGATGCCCTATCAGCACGCCGAGCGCGCCAAGACCGATCAACGATACTCTCTCAATTTTCATATATAGGCCTTTCCGACTTATTCTGCGTGTGTATCTTAAACATTTTCGAGTATCGCGTAATTTGTCTCGTCCTCAATCATAATCTGAAGTGCGAACTTAAACTGGTCGCGGATACCCTTCGGCAAATCCATAAAGCTTTTGCGCGCATACGACGCATTGTGATACGACTGATCCTCTTCGAAGATGTGCTTATCGGTCAAATAGGCGTAATACACATTGGGGTCGTCTATCGTGCTGTACGCAATATAGAGCTTTTCCACCCAAAGCTGATGAAATCCATCGGTGATGTACTGCGGCAGGCTGCCTTTTTGTGTGATCGCGGCGCGCAGTTCATCCGCACACGGTGCCGGTATTCTGATCCGCCGCGCAATCTTTTCTGAGAGCTCCGCCACTTCCTGCGCAGACAAGTATTTTTCCATCTGATTCTCTCCCAAGTCGCTTTGTGCCTGTCTTATTGATTATTTTATCAGCTTTTTTTACTGATGTCTCGACCGAATTATTTTCATGATGCGCCTTATTTATCCAGATGGCGGATAATAAAAAAGCGCTTATCTTAAGACAAGCGCACCTTAGGTAAATTGTACTTTTTCAGCATTATGGGCTAAAAAGTGAGAAAACGAGCAGCAGAATGCCGAGAGCGGCAAACGGGATCAGCGCGCCGACAAAAAATTGCGCCGTGGTGTGGCGCTTCATGTAAAGGCTTACAGCCCAAACCAGCGCGAGCACCGCAAAACCGATATATCCGACCGGCTGCCCGAAATAGACAAGAAGCATAAACGGCCCCGTTACGCCGCACGCGTGCCCGCTCGCCCGAAAATGAAACACCTTGTTGATAAGCGCCACTAACGAACCCGAGAGCATATAGGATAGATAGATAAACCAAACATCTCGCGGCGCGCCGAGCAGGGCCGCGAAAAGGCATCCAAGCAGATACCCCGCGACGGCGAAAATCAGTGCAAGCGTGCGCTGGCCTTCGCGGCCTTTGTATTTAAAGGGTTTGATGAGCGGCTGCAGCGGATAGGCGAGCAGCGGCAATACAACGAGAAACAGAGTTAGCAGCAGGAATTCTGTGAAGGTTCCAAAAAAAAGCGGATTGCCAAAATAGAGTGTCAGCAGCATCACAAGGGCCATAATTGGTGCGACGGTGATCACCCTTATAGCATAAGCCAGCTTTTTCATATTCTTTCATCCCCCACGAAGAACAGCGCCACCGTGCCGGGGCCCGTATGCGATCCGATAACCGTGCCGATGCTGTTGATGAGCACCTTTCCGTTAAGCCTTGGGAACGTGCTTTCCACCAGATCGGCCACTGCGCGCGCATCCTCATAGCACGCGGAGTGAGATATGAAACATTTGCCGTAGTAATTCAACCTACCGATTGCGTGCTCTTCCATCTTTTTGACGGTTTCGGCGATCACTTTCTTTTTTGAGCGGATCTTCTCGCGCGGAATCAGGTGACCTTCCGCGTCCATATTGAGCAGCGGGCAGATTTTGAGCAGCGTGCCCAGCATCCCCGCCGTTTTGGATACCCTGCCGCCCTTGATATAGAATGTTAAGTCCGTCGAAAAAAACCAGTGATGAATAGTAAGCTTGTTTTCTTCCGCCCAATCCCGCAGGTCATCAAGCGACGCACCGTTATCGCGCATGTCCGCAAGCATATCCATCAGCAGGCCATACCCCGAAGATGCGCCGAGTGAATCCACAATGGTAATTCGTCTGCCTGGGTACTGGGCGAGCAGCTCATGCTTGGCCGTCATCGCCGAGCTGTAAGCACCCGATATCCCCGACGACAAACTGACATGCAAAATATCTTTACCGTCTTTTAAAAAGGGTTCAAAAAAATCCTTGTATTCTTCCACATTCACCTGAGACGTTTTGGTTTGCGCGCCTTTTGTCATCCTTCTGAAAAATTCTTCAAAAGGCATTGACTGCCCGAGGTCATCCGCATACGTCTGCCCATCCATGATGTAATGAAAACATACATAAGGGATATTTCTTTCTTTAAGGTATTCGTGCGTCATATCTGCCGTTGAACAGCATGTCAGCACATAGTCGTTCATTGGTTTTTACCTCCCGGGAAATATTGTGTTTAAAAATCTTGCCATTACCATACAATACTGTGCGGTTCAAGTCACTCTATTGTGTCATAACAACCTCTCTCCCGTTCGTTTTTGTGATTGTAGAGTCAATTCACGCTCACTCTACTAACGGTAGAGCATACCCAAAATTGACTAAAATCAAAATTTGATTCCCATTTCAACGTATGCTATACTGACTTGAGGTCTTTCAAGGGGAGAAAACGTATACATGGTCGATCTGAAAAGTGTTGTTGCAAAAAACATTATTGACCTGAGAAAAGCAAGCAACTGGACGCAGACAGAGCTTGCCGATAAACTCAATTACTCGGATAAAGCGGTATCAAAATGGGAGCGTGCAGAGTCTTTGCCCGATATCACCGTTCTCAAAAAAATTGCCGATTTGTTTTTGGTTTCCGTGGATTATCTTTTGGAAGCAGAACACAAACCGGCCAAAGGATTATCTCACGCTGCTTCAAAGCTGACGAAACGCAACCATATTATCATCACATCGCTTTCGACTATGCTTGTGTTTCTGATTGCGACGGTCGTATTTGTGGTGCTGGGACTGTTGTCCGTTGATTTTCCGATATGGCTGGCTTATGTGTACGCACTGCCTGCGGCGGCCATTGTTCTGATTGTTTTCAATTCCATCTGGGGCAGGCGCGTCTTCAACTTCGTGTTCATCACACTGCTCGTTTGGAGCATACTGCTTTGTATCTACATGTCGTTCCCAAAGGATGATATATGGCTCATTTTTCTGATCGGCATCCCCGCGCAGATTATCATTTTACTGTGGGGCAAACTCAAGAAGATTCGTTTCAAATAATCATTTGACTTCTGATACAAGAAGCATATACTGCGCTCATCTTGATAACCCTGTCCGTCATGCGCTTTGCAGTCGGAATCAAATCATGTCAAAACAATTGCTCATAATCGGATTTCTATAAGCTTTTTTAAAACAATACTCGTTACAATGTTTGTACTTAAAAAAGCGTGTTTGCTCTTTTTTTAACAGTTGTTCATGTAAAATGCCGATAGCGGCTGACAGCATGATATCGTCCGTGAGTCATGAGCCTATGATTCAGGTGAAACGGCAGAAATAAATAAGCAGCCCTTTCAAGCTTAAACACTTGAACAAGGCTGCTTATATTTTTCTTTTTAACCGAGCACTCTTGTTAAGAACTGGCGCGTGCGCTCCTGCTTCGGAGAACCGAATATCACACTCGGCGAATCCTCTTCCACAATCACGCCCTCGTCCATGAAGCAAACACGGTTTGCCACGTCCCGCGCGAAGGCCATTTCGTGCGTCACAATCATCATGGTGAGCCCGGAGCCCGCCAATGATTTCATGACGCCGAGCACCTCGCCGACCATTTCGGGATCGAGCGCGGATGTGGGCTCGTCGAACAACAGCACCTCAGGGTCCATCGAGAGCGCCCGCGCAATCGCCACGCGCTGCTTCTGGCCACCCGATATCTGGCGCGGCTTGGCATTGATAAACTGGAGCATGCCCACTTTCTCCAAAAAATGCTTGGCGCGTTCTTCCGCTTCCGGACGTTTTCTCCCCAGCACCTGCATCTGCCCCACCACGCAGTTGTTCAGCACGTTTAAGTTGTTAAACAGGTTAAATTGCTGAAACACCATGCCCACTTTTGTGCGGTATTTGGATATCGGCTGATCCGAATGCTGAATGTTCTTGCCGTGAAACAGTATCTCGCCATAAGTCGGCGTTTCCAGAAGGTTGACGCAGCGAAGCAGCGTGGACTTGCCCGAACCGGACGAGCCGATGATACAGACGACCTCGCCTTTATCAACGTTGAAGTTAATATCCTTGAGAACCTCGTTTTTACCGAACGTCTTCCCAAGATGGTTGATCTGAATAACCGCTTCGCTCATTTCTTTCCCTCAGTATTGTCGTGTATTAATTTCATTTCTTCCGCCGTCATGTTCTGTGACCCCAGCACATACGAATCAGGCCCGTCCAGTTTCTTTTCGATCCTGAGCAGTATGCGCGTAATCGTAAAGTTGATCACAAAGTAAACGATACAGGCAATGGCAAACGCTTCAAATGTTCTGTAGTATGTTCCTGCTGCCGATTTTGTCATAAAGAAAAGCTCCGAAACAGAAATCACACTTAAAACCGAGCTGTCTTTGATATTGATGACGAACTCATTGCCGATGGACGGCATGATGTTGCGCAGCGCCTGCGGCATAATCACATGCAGCATCGTCTGCCAGTGCGTCATGCCGATGGACTGTGCACCTTCTGTTTGTCCTAAGTCAATAGAAATGATGCCGCCCCTGACGATTTCAGCCATGTATGCGCCCGTGTTTATGGACACGATCACTATACCGGCTAAAATCGGAGGCAAATTAATATTGAAAAACTGCAGAGAACCGTAATAGATGAGCATGGCCTGCACCATCATCGGCGTCGCGCGGAATACCTCCACATAAGCGGTGAGTATCCCTCTCCCAATTCTCAATACTATCTTTTTAAAGACATTATCTTTGGGATGAATCGGTATTGTGCGGACAACAGCCACAAGCGCACCGATAATAAAGCCGATGACTGTTCCGACGATGGCAATGAGAATTGTTGTACCCGTTCCCTGTAAAAACAAAGGAAAGTACTTCCCAACCAAAAATGTTATCCATCCAAAAAATGTTTCCGGCATAATATCTTCCTAACTTTTAAGATAATCCTTGGTTTTATTCAGCCGCAGGCTGGTTCTTCACAGCAGCGTTCATCAGTTCCTGGCGCTGGTCCTCAGAGATACCGGCAAGAATGGTGTTGATGGACGCAATCAGGTCTTCCTGGCCCTTCTTAATTGCCACAGCCACGGCCACATCGTCCGGCGATGCTTCGAAGCCTTCACCGTCCGCAAACTCAACAAATGTCAAGTTGGGGTTGGATTCCATCGCCGATACGGCACCCGGACGTTCGGATATATACCCATCAATAGCGCCGGATTCAAGCGCAACGATCATCGCCGGAAAGCTTTCCATCGCAGGCAGCTGTTGTACGCCTTCAATCTGGGGAATGACCGTATAATGGAATGTGTTGAGCTGACCGGTAATCTTCGCGCCCGAGAAATCAGAAAGCTTTGTCGCGCTCGCAAGCTTGCTGTCCTTTTTGACCACGATGACAAGCTTGGATGTATAATAATTATCAGTAAAATCAACGGTTTGCTTGCGCTCGGCTGTCGGAGACATACCCGCAATAATCGCATCAATCTTTCCGGAGGTGAGTGCCGGCGGCAGACCGTCCCATTCTGTCTTCACGATAACGAGTTTCTTGCCGAGACCTTCCGCAACTTTTTTTGCGATTTCGACGTCGTATCCACCCGCAAAGCCACCGCTTTCAATAGCCACAGCACCGTTGCTGTCGTCCGTCTGCGTCCAGTTGAAAGGCGCGTAGTTGCATTCCATACCCACGCGGAATTCCTGCACTTCGGCCGACGCTTCTGATTCGGATGCTTCGGCAGACTCAGAAGGCGCCGCAGCCGATTCGGACGGCGCAGCGGAATCAGCCGGCGCGGACGATCCCGAAGGCGCCGAGCAGCCTGTCATTGCCACAAGGCCCATGACCATCACCACAATTAATAAAACAGCAATTGATTTCTTCATTCGTGTTCCCCTTTTATTACAAAATTTTTTTTAGTATGCTAAATTAATAAACAATTTTATATTCTCATTTTATACGCAATTCGTCAAGTAAAAACAAGCTTTGCGCGGTTGTTTACAGCACAAAAATGCATCCATTTTATTCTATCTTTCCGTCGCTTTGTTCTGTCACTTTTGCAAATCTCCGTTTTTTAAACGAAACCTGTGACAGTATTGTGGCACCGAACACAAGCACACAGCCGATCAGCTCCTGCGCTGAAAAGCCTTCCGCGAGAAAAAGCACGCCCATCACTGCTGCAAACACCGACTCGAGGCTCAGTATCAGTGAAGCGGACGCAGGCTCCGCGTACTTTTGCCCAATGATCTGCAGCGTATAGCCGACCGCCCCTGACATCAGCCCAAGATAAGCAATGGGCACCCAGCCAGCGACGATGGTATCAAAGCTCGGCTTTTCAAATATCAGCATGAACACGGCGGATATCGCTGAAGCCGTAAACGATTGGATGCATGAAATTTGAATGCCGTCCGCGCGCGGCGAGTATTTATCGATCACAAGAATATGGAACGAGAACAGCAGAGCGCTTAAAAGCACAATGGCGTCACCCTGGTTGATAGAAAAACCTTCCTTCACGCTGAGCAGGTAAAAACCGACGACGGCCACCGCCACACTGCCCCATACCGCTCCCGATACCTTTTTCCGGCTGAAAATGCGGAGTATCGGCACAAAAACGATATAAAGAGCGGTGATGAACCCCGCTTTGCCCGCCGATGTATCGGCGATACCGAACTGCTGCGCGTTCGTCGCAGCGGCGAGACATACGCCGCAAAGAATGCCGCCGATTATCAGCGTTTTTCTGCCGCGAGATTTCTCCTGCGGCTCAATCACTTCCGGCAGCGCTTTGTTCTTGCGCATCAGCGCGACAGGCAGCAGCGCAAGGCCGCTGATTAAAAACCGGGTGGCCGAAAATGTAAACGTACCGATTTCGACGATGCCGACTTTCTGGGCAATAAACGCCGCGCCCCATATGAGGGCAGCCAAAAGCAAAAGGATGCTGCCCTTTAAGCTGCGTTTTTCCATTTGGTCCTCCAAACTGTGTGATAAATTTAAAAAGCCTTACGGCTTCATATCAACGATAAAACCCCTGTTTTTTAAATCTTGCCGTCGAAGTTTCTGACAAGATTGCCATAGAGCTTTGTAAAACGGATTCTTAATCCATGGCGCAATCAATCACCTTAACGCTGCCAAGCAGCTTTTCTCAGGCTGACGATTCTCGGCACATCATTCAATGGAACAGATACAGTGATTATTCTCTGTACCTATAATTCGCTCTCCATATTTTCAGACGATACATGAGTGACGTGATCTTGCTGCCGCCCGGGATAAATTTCATATCCTCCGGCTTGAGCGCGCCGAATAAAAATATGAGGAACACATAAATAAGGGCAGCCGCGGCAATCACAATTAATGTCCATGTTCTTGAATAATTGCCTGATGCGACATGCGGCATCATAAAATAGATCGCGGCGCTCATGCCGCCCGTGGCCAGCAGCGGTTTGATAAAATTATCGAGGATTTTAATCCGCATCCGCGCGCACCGCACCACGCAGATCACATCGAGCAGCGCCGCAATGGCGTAGCAGGCCAGCGTACCGTAGGCCGAGCCCTGCACATTGATCTCGGGAATGTGAATGGTGGCCATGCTGACGACAATTTTGACACCAATGCCGATAAACAGGTTGATAACAGGCAAATACGTTTTTCCAAGGCCTTGAAGAATCCCTGTCATGGTTTGCAAAATTGTCAGGAAAAAGACCGAAATGGCCAGTATCCCCAGCAGTTCTCCGCCGATCAGAAGATTGTCTCCCTCCAGTCTCCCGTAAATCAGATGCATGATGGGCGTGGAGAGAAAATAAAGACCCGCTGCGCTCGGAAGACCGACCAGCATGGACAGCTTAAGCCCGATGTTCGATTTTGAAGCGATGCTTCTTATGTTGTGTTCCGTTTGAGACGCGGCGATGGACGGCACAAGGCTCATGGACAATGCCAGTGAAAAAACAGCCGGCAGGTTGATGATGGAATTGGGCAGCGTTGTCGCCAGGCTGAACAGCGAATCGATGGTTTTCTCGTTAAGCATAACCTCTTTTCCAACCAAAAAAACGCTTTTCATGCCGTTCAATGTATGGGTAATGATAGCGGAGTCTGCGTTTTGGACAATCGGCATCGCGCACGCCCCCACAATAATCGGCGCGGCAAGATAAACGAGACGCTTGCCGATACTGGTTGTGAGTTCTTTGTAATACGCGCTTTTTTCACGCCGCCTGAAGATAGTGATCTTCCTTTTATAAAGCACCATCATATAAAAGCACGCGACGACTTCAGAGATGCTGATGCCGAGCACCGCGCCTGCTGCGCCGTATACCTCTCCCTTTTTCACCCAAAGAGAAGCGAGCAGCAAGCCCGCGGCCATCTTGACGATCTGCTCAATCATCTGAGATATGGCTGTGGGAGTCATCCGCTGCATGCCTTGAAAATAACCTCTATACGCGGACATGATTGAAACAAAGAACAGTGACGGCCCCAGTGCCATAATCGCAAACTTTGTATCAGGGCTTCCGAGAGCTGAGGCGATCTGTCCGCTGAATACGATCATAATGATCGTGGTGAGAAGACCGATAAAAAACATCGCCTTAAGCGCTCTGCGAAAAACGGCATAAGCCGCTTTGTAGTCGCCAAGGGTGACTCTCTCTGCCACCAGTTTGGCTATAGCCACCGGCAGACCCGCGCTCGAAAAGGCGAGCAAAAACGTATATATGGGAAAAGCGCGCCCATAATACGCCATGCCGCTCTCGCCGATAAAATACGTCGTCGCGATGGTATATACGGCACCGATCAGTTTTGAGAACATCCCGAGACCGCCCAGTATTGCCGCACCTTTAACGAAGTTTTTTTGTGATCCCATTTTTACCCGTTCAAATTAACCTTATCAAAAAATATTTGCTTCAAGTCTTTCCAAAATATGATCTTTCTTTGATCATACACGCATTTTACTATTATATTATTAAGCAGCAATAATACAAACAGATTTTTCAACTTTCCTGTGATTATCGGCTGCCGATCAATCTGCCGTAAGAATCATAAAGCTGACAAGCATCGTCTTTTTTGTTGCTCCAAATGTTTTCTGTCGTCCAGACGAGCCCGTCTTTATTGCCTTGAGCGGCTTTACCCGAGTAAATGCTGAGGCTGCCGCTGGGCGGCAGCTCTGCGCCCGATGGGAAAAAGTACGTATCGCTTCCTTTGCTTGAATACAAGCACCATCCGGTCAGATCTATCGTCTGTGCCGTGTGATTGGTAATTGTGACAAATTCAGCCGTGACATCTTTATCACTGACGGACACCTCAGGCAACTTATCACCGGGCACCGGTATTTTCGTGATGCTTTGGCCGTCGAATATGAGCGTGCCGGTATCTCCTGTCACATAGCTGCCCGCGCCGGCATTCGAAAGCACATCCAGCGTCTTCTGCGCCGCGGGCCTTGATTCGTCGGTCGGAATGACAGCAAACCGAGGGCTGACCGCCTTTACAAATTCAGCCGATGTGGATTCCGCGCCGCCGTGGTAAGCCACCTTCAATACGTCGGCTTTTAAATCCTTGTCCGATTTGAGCAGACCGCTCTCTGCCGCAGCAAGCTGATCGGCCGTAAACAATACGCGGGTGTTGTTATATTCCAGCATCAGCACCATGCTGTCGTCGTTCTCTTCTGCATAATCGCTGACCGGCCCCAAGCATGTGAAGACGGCACCACCGATTTGCACACTTTGGCCCGTCGCCAGCGTGTTGACAGCGGCACCGAAATCCTTTTGGGCGTTTAAAATTTCTTTGTCATCCAGACAATCGGGAATCGTATAAATGCCGTCCGTCTCTGCCATTTCAAGTATGCTCTCGAGCCCGCCGATATGATCTTTGTGTCCGTGCGAGATAAAAATGGCATCCAGATGCGTGACGCCCTGTTTTAAAAGCGTTCGTCCAATCTCGGGGAACCCTTCCTTGGGCCCCGTATCAATCATAACCCAGTGTTCATCGGGCAGCCCGATCAGCGCGGCGTCTCCTTTGCCGACATCGATAAAAATCACCTGCAGAAGGCCCGCCTGCGCTTGTGTGGGCTCAGGGGGCTGCTCATCTGTCCGGGTGTTTGTGCACGCGCCAAGCAGCAGGCTAAACGCGGCCAGGATTATATATAAAACGGATACTTTTCTTTTAGTCAATGTTTACTCCCAAATCATGTCGTTACCCTATATTACCATAAAAAACAGCTTTCTGCAAAAGCCGCCGGATTGTATCAATCACCACAGCCGCGTGAAAACAGCTTTACTATTGATATAGAGCCAAATCGCCGCCGTTATAAGGGGTTACGATTTCTTGTGGTGATAAGCAATCAATGCGGCAGACATCACAGTGGTCGCCACTCCGTAAATCAGCAGCAGAATCTTAAAAATATCGTTGCCGACAAAATTCATACCGGGATTGAATATATCGAGCACAAAGAATGTAAGCATCATCAGCGACAATATCAGGCATAAATGCGGCAACAGCCTTTTCTTCATTATTTTCTCCTCACTCATCCGCAATAAGAATAATATCGCACGTTTCTCTGCCGCCTTCGTATGGATGGCTGTAAAGCGCTCCGTCAAAGACCATTTCAGAAGATTTGCCGCCATCCAAATTATAAGCCACACTGCAGCCAAGGCTGCTCATGAGCTGCGACAGATCTTTCATTTCATAACCTTTCGAATATCCCGGCTGCCTGCCGTCGACCACCACAAAGCAGTAATGCCCCGGTTCATAATATCCAATCGCCGTTCTTGGATTTCTCACCTGCACGGAGCTGTTGAACTCCTCCATGGGCTGGCCGTTCTCAAGCAGCATCGGCCCAAACGTCCAAACCTGATAGGCACCGTTTTGCTTGATCGCTTCGAGATCAAAATCTTTCGGTGAGCAGGTCTGCATGCTGCCGTCGTTGTTCATCACCAGCAGGTCAGATTTATATTCTTTATCCCTGTACAGCACGCCGTTGCGGACAACAACACCTTTATTTTTGCTGCAAAAATCGCCGTTAATGGCGATGACCGCGTTGTTTTTGTCACCGATTTCCACGGTTGACCCGATGCCCGCTTTGAATTCGTCGTTCGCAAAGGCTGTCTTAAAGTATTTGATATCGGCAATGTATATATCCGCCACATAATAGGTCACTTCGTCCTTGCTGACCGTATCAATGGTGATGCTGATATTGGCGCTCTTATATGCGTTATCGGTTTTGACGACTTCGCCATCCGTAAACTTGTCGGCAAATTTCACTCGCCACGAGTTCGGATCCGCCGTTGGCGTTACGCTGGCTTCCTCGCTGGCCGGATCTGCAGTCACACCTGGTTCCTCCGGTTCAACAGACGCTTGCACAGAAGGCTGGGGCGTCACTGTGCCCGGAAGCAGCACCGTTTTCTGGCTCAGATCATCCTCTAAAACAACATAATAAAGTGAAAAAACAAGCAGGGCAGCCGCCGCAATCAGCACATCAAAAATAAATACCAGCGTCAGAGGAATTCTGCGTTTTTTCTTCTTTCCCGAAGACTGTTTTGAACGGTTTGATTCGTTTCTATGTCCAGTATCTGATTCATCAAGGAAATGATTTTTGCCCCTGCCGCTGTCGTTATTCATTTTCCCCTCCCGCTCACTACTCTCTAAATGAAACACAAAGTATGGTAGCATAATCGGCCTTTATTTTCAATCTTTCACTGAAAACCGCGCGACTGTTTACATTTTGTAATCAACACCAGTCAAACTGGTGGTATGCACTCGCCCTAAAAGGGCATATAACTGGCTGCGTCTCAAGACGTACTGAAAAATCCACCCGTTGTATTGCTTACCCTACAACTGCTAAAGCAGTATTCCTATAAATAATACTGCTCTTGATGGTCACTTTTTTTGTCATTGATACGCTCATTGCTGAAAGCTGAAGTCATTTATATTCACGCCAGCATAGCTGGTGGATGATTACGCGAAAGCCCATTAAAAAACCGGCGCCAAAGCTATTTGTCTTCGCCGGTTAATGTCTCTATATCTTTTTTTGTCAGCCGGGCTTTCGAGAGCAGATCGGGCCGCCGAAACGCCGTCTCCTTGAGCGACATATACCGCCTGTATTTCTCAACATTCGCGTGATGCCCCGAAAGCAGCACCTCCGGCACCGCTACGCCGTCATACAGCGCAGGCCGCGTATACTGGGGGTATTCGAGCAGCGAATCGGAAAAAGACTCTCCCGCTGCCGATTCGCCGTTTCCGAGCACACCATCCACATGCCGCATACACGCGTCGATCAGTACCATGGCCGCGAGTTCGCCGCCCGTTAATACATAATCGCCGATGGATACCTCAATATCGATATGGCGCTTCAAAATACGCGCGTCCACGCCCTCGTAATGGCCGCAGAGTATGTTGACCGTCCGGTACGCCGACAGTTTCGTCACGAGGTGATGCGACAGCGTTTTGCCGCATGGAGACATGTAGATGTTGACAGACGGTGCCTCACATTCGGCTTTGATGGCACGAAAGCAGGCATCCGCGGGCTCCGGCTTTAACACCATGCCCGCACCGCCGCCCAGCGGATAATCGTCCGCACGGCGGTGCTTATCCGTCGCCCAGTCGCGAATATTGACGGTATTGACGGCAATATGTCCCGCCTTGATGGCCCTTGCCCATATGCTTGCGCCGCACACCGAGTCAAACATCTCGGGGAACAGCGTCAGCACATTATATGTCGTCATAAACGGCTACCTCGGCCAGCGCCGCGGCATTCACCCGCAACTCGCCCGCGCTCAAATCGACGCTGCGTATCACGCGTTTGACTGCGGGAAACATGAAGCTTTTCTTACCCTTGACGACATAAACATCCGCCGCCCCATGCTGCAGCACGTCCTTGAGGATTCCGAGCTCATTATCGCTTTCATCAAGCACCTTAAGCCCCACCAGATCAACCACGTAATGCTCGCCGTCTTCGAGCGTTTCAAGTTCCTCACGCCGCAGATAGAGCGTCTCATTGCATAGCGTTTCGGCATCGTTTCGCGTATCCGCGCCGTCAAAATGCACATAAACAAAGGGCGCGTCAATACGCACCGCTGTGTAAGCGGTGCGCTGATAGTCGCTGCCCTTTTTTATGTAGGCAAACCCGCGCTCGGCAAAGGCATCGTAATTATCCGAAAAAAGCCGGACTTTTAAATCGCCACGGATGCCGTGCGGCTTTAAAATGCGTGCAATCTCAATCATGCTCCACAATCTCGACGACATATTTTTTGCGCGACTTCGAGGAAGCCGCTTTCACGACGGCACGGATGGCCTTGGCAATGCGGCCCTGTTTGCCGATCACCTTGCCCATATCTTCGCGCGCCACGCTGAGTTCGAGCACAATGGTTTTGTCGCCCTCGACTTGCTTGACCTTCACCTCAGACGGGTTGTCAACCAATGACTCGGCTACGTATTTAACCAGCTCAAGCATATTCATCACCTATTTCAGGACGCCGTTTTTCTTAAGAAGCGATCTGACCGTTTCGGTGGGCTGTGCGCCTTTCTTAATCCAATCCAGAGCCTTGTCTCCGTCGACCACGAGCTTCTTGCTCATCGGGTCGTAGTTGCCGATCTCTTCGACAAAACGGCCGTCACGCGGTGAACGCGCATCCGCCACAACGATTCTGTAAAAAGGGTTCTTCTTCGCGCCGATTCTCTTCAGTCTGATTTTAACCGCCATAATTTCCTCCAAAAATGTAATGTATCAGAACGGCATGCCCAGCATGCCCTTTCTTCCTCGTTTTCCCGACATGCTCTTCATGAGCTTTGTCATCTGTTCAAATTGCGTGAGCAGCCGGTTGACATCCTGCACCTTGGTTCCGCTGCCCGCCGCGATGCGTTTTTTTCGGCTGCCGCCGATGATATGGGGCTTTCTGCGCTCTTCGGGCGTCATCGATTTGATGATTGCTTCGGTGTGCGCCATCTGTTTGTCGTCCAGCTGTATGTTCCCGAGCTTGCTGCCGCCCGGCAGCATCGAGAGCATATCGCCAAGGTTGCCCATGTTCTTGATCTGCCCCATCTGTTCAAGAAAGTCTTCGAGTGTGAACTCGGCTTTTTTGAGCTTTCTTTCGAGCTCCGCCGCTTTGCTCATCTCAAAATTCTGCTCGGCTTTCTCAATCAGCGTCAGCACATCGCCCATGCCGAGTATACGCCCCGCCATGCGGTCGGGATGAAAAGCCTCCACGTCTTCGAGCTTCTCGCCGACGCCCGCAAACTTGATGGGCTTGCCTGTGACGGATTTGACGGATATCGCCGCGCCGCCGCGCGTATCGCCATCGAGCTTGGTCAGCACCACGCCGTTGAGCTCAAGGCTTTCGTTGAAGGCTGCCGCCGCGTTAACGGCGTCCTGGCCTGTCATCGCATCCACCACAAGCAGCTTTTCGTGCGGCTTCACGGCCGCCGCGATGCGCTTCACCTCGTCCATCATCTCTGCATCGATGTGCAGACGGCCCGCCGTATCGAGTATCAATACGTCCACAAGCTTTTTCTTTGCTTCGGCCACGGCCTGCTGCGCCGTTTTCACGGGGTCCTGCGTGCCCTGCGAGAAGAACAGCGTGCCCGCTTTTTCGGCCACCACCTCAAGCTGGCGGATCGCCGCCGGGCGGTAGATATCGAGCGCCGCAAGCATCACGGTGCGCCCTTCTTTTTTCCATAGCTTCGCGAGCTTTCCGCACATCGTGGTTTTGCCGGCGCCCTGAAGGCCGCACATCATCACGATGGTGGGCGGGTTCGAGGCGAAGTTCACGCCAACGTGCTTCTCGCCGAGTTCGTTCACAAGCTCCTCGCGCACGATTTTGATGACCTGCTGGCCGGGCGTTAAGCTTTTGAGCACTTCCTCACCCACGGCGCGCTCAGTCACACGGTTTAAAAAGCTTTTGACCACCTTGAAGTTGACGTCGGCCTCGAGCAGCACGAGCTTCACCTCGCGCAGCGCCGCCTTGACGTCTACCTCGGTGAGCTTGCCCCGGTTGGTCAGCTTCGAGAATACATGCTGCAGTTTTTCCGAAAGTCCCTCAAACGCCATCACTGTTCTCCCATATATCCGAAATCTCGTCAATCAGCTGTTTCATACCGCTCTGCGGCCCGCACGCTTCTTGCGCGCGTTTCAGAGCGTCTATCGTTTTCACGCGGCGGTCTACCACCTTCAGGCACATCTCCAGCTCCGAGAGCTTTTGGCGTGCTTTGGTGATGCCGTCTCGTACGGCTTGGCGCGTGGTGTCCTCAATCTGCGCAATTTCGGCCAAGGAATAGTCCTGATTGTAATACATGTCGCAGAGTCGCTGCTGCTTATCGGTCAGCAGAGATGCATATGTATCGAGCAGCAGTACCGTATCAAAATCCTTTTCCAAAGCCGCACCACCGTAATCTTTTCGCCAAACGAAAAACTGTAAAGCTAAAATGCTTTACAGTGGTATTATAGTGGTTTGCGGGAAAATGTCAAGTGTTTATGGGCAACCTATATTTTCGCCCACCAAGGCATCTCCGTCGGTTGACCCGCGACATGCTCGATTTCCTTGGTTTCGATGTTGATGCGCGAAAGAAATTCATCCGAGCCAAAGAAATAGAGCCAGCCGTCAATGCTCGGAATGCTGTCATGAGAAGACATTGAGTAATAACCAGAATGAATTATGGCTTCGCTGAAGAATTCTTCGCCCTGTCCATTGCTTTTCTTTCTGTATGTCATATTGTCTTTTATATAATAAATCCAGTCATTTTGACTGTCGATCCATAATAGATCGTAATAATCGCATAGCTCTGTATTCTGTCCCGTCACCATATTGTAGCTATAAATCATTTCATCATCGAAATTATCCATGATGACAATGTCGCCAGTAATTGCATATATATCTTTATAATCCAAGCTAGTGATTAACTTGCCTTGCATTTTGGCCTCATCTAATAAATACAAGCCAAGCTTATTTGTGTAGTATATCGAATTACCAAATAAGTGCAAATCATAGATCTCATTAGTGTCATCGAGAGTCAACTTTTCACCTGTAAAACAATTGAGTCGTTTTAATTGAAAAAGGCTTTGGTTATCCTTGGTATTATAACTGTGAATATAATACATAGAATTATTATTATATATAACATCCGATATTCCAAATTTATCGTTTCGTTGTTCAATATAATATGTATTCCCACTCAACAAAGAATACTTCTTGAAGCCGTCTTTATCTTCGAAGAATAACATATCATCAATCACTTTAAAAACATTGATAACGTTTGATATCTCAACGCTTCTTTTTCCGTCTTCCCAATTGACAATATGCAATATATCGTTTTCTATATCCTTGTATACGATCCAATCGTCATACGGGATGATTTCTCGCAGACTGCTGGCATCAACAAGCGTCCGCTTCGTCGTCCCGTCAGCATTCATTCTGTAAATATGCGTGTCGTCGGTGTAAAATATATAGTCTTTTGACTCTGTGACATAGCCGGGAACACCGGAAACATTTAATTCCGGCTGTCCGAGACTCACATAAAGAATAGCTTCATCCCCGTTTTTTCCTGTGCCGAATACATACCCTTTTTCTGTATTCAGATCGTATTGTTTCTCTATCGTATAGCTGATGCCCGCTTGCTTGAGCATACCTTCGGAATGGTTTGATTGCAGCCCGTCCAGCTTTAATCCGTCCGGCGAAGCCCCGCTGCTCACATAAAGGGTCAGCTCGCTGCCTTTAATTGCTTCCTTTCCCGGATACGGGTATTGGTTGACAATCACGCCTGCCTCTTGCTTAGAGGAGAAGACATTGATTTGGTTGACAGTGAATTGTTTCTGAACGTCGCCCGTTATATCGTCGCAGGCTCTGCCCACATAATTGTCGATAATAAAATAATCGGGGTTCTGGTTCCCGGCTATAAAAGCTTCCGACGTGCAGCCGGACAGAATAATCAAGCCAACTATAAGAACAATGCCGAGTTTTTTACTGCTTACAAAATATTTTTTCTGTCTCTTCATCTCATACTCCGGCTATGTATTGGTTGACTGCGATTGGCTCAATCCTCCCCGATTCTCTCCCACGTATTATCATTGGCCAAGGCATAAGATTCACCGTCAAATTCTATCGCGTAATCGAGCGGTTCGGGCTCCTCGCTGTTTGCGTTCACCACATAGTCCACCACAAGCTCCCACGATGTCTTCACATCTCCCGTGGCGGCCTGCTTGTAAAAGCATTCGTTCATTTCCTCGGCAGCATCGAGGCCAATAGGCTCCGCTCCTGCGGACTGCGCATAGAAATTAACCTTTTGGAGATCATGTTCATCAACGGGTTCGGGCACACAGCCCGCCATCATCGGCAGTGAAAAAAGTGCGGCAATCAGAAAAAAGAAAACGCGGCGTTTCATGGTCCATCAACTCCTTAAATTATCCCCTACGTGCACCACCACGCTATCCCCTTGATAACATTACCACTATTTTGGCTTTATGGCAAACGACAACAAGCTTTTTATGGCACTTCACGGATAGTCAATGAGTTCAAGACTTTCTCCAGCTCTTGCGATGACAGGCTGCTGCTGCTGACCTTGCAGAGCCATTGTTCAGACATCCGGTAGCAGACTGTTATATCACCATTATTATCAGTAAAAAACGCATCTCCAACCGTTGAAGGAAAGCTTTTGTCGGCTGACACAGTCTCATTCTTGCTGAATGCAAAACTTGCAAGAGTGTTATCGCCATTATTTATGGAAGCCGATAACCCGGACTTGTGATAACTCATATTCGTTTCTTTGCCGTCAGACGTTACCGGCAGATACATGGGCGCAATCGCTGCAGTGCCGACATCCGTTTCATCCAAAGACTTTGAATCGAGCTCATTTATAATCTGTACAGTATTCATCAAGCCGTCAGTATTATCGCAGGAAGCAATAATGCCGACACAAAGAATCAATATGAACATCAAAATCACGTATTTTTTCACGATGCCCCTCCGGTTTTAGGATATTGAAAAAAGCGGCTATGCCATCTGCTTTTGTCCTACAGCATGATCTCTCCCTGTAAATACAGCACCGCTTTCCCGCCGATACTCACGCGCTCGCCTTCGTCAACACAGCGCAAACTGCCGCCGCGCTGCGAGAGCTGCCGCGCCGTCATCTCTTTTTTGCCGAGCCTTCTGCTCCAGAACGGGATCAGTGTGCAGTGGGCAGAGCCGGTCACGGGGTCTTCATTCACACCCACACTGGGTGCAAAGAAACGCGACACGAAATCAATGTCGTCGCCTTTTGCGGTCACGATAACGCCATGCACATCCATTTGCTTGATCAGCTTAAAATCCGGCTTTACCTCGAGCACCGCGCTTTGCGATTTGAGCACCACGAGCAGATCACGCGCGCTGTGCGTCTCTATAACGTCAACGCCCAGTGCGTCTTCGAGCGTATGCGGTTTATCGCACGGCGCAGGTAGCCGCGACGGAAAATCCAGAAAGAAATCTTCGCCGCTGCGCATCACCGTGAGCAGGCCGCTTTTTGTTTGGAAAACAAATCTGTCAATACCCGGATTCAGCAGGGAAAGCACATATGTGCTCGCCAGCGTGGCATGGCCGCAAAGGTCTATCTCCACGCTCGGTGTAAACCACCGCAGGCTGTATGCCCCATCCTGTTCGGTCACGAACGCCGTTTCCGACAGGTTGTTTTCAAAAGCGATGCTTTGCATCTGCTCATCACTGAGCGGCTTATCGGGCAGGCAGACGCCCGCCGGATTCCCTTTAAACAGCGTATCGCTGAATGCATCGACAATATAATATTTCATACCGCGCCCCCTTAAACAATGAATGTGACTCAACACGGCCGAGCCGCTGTATTCATTCTACAATTATATCCATATTATATCAACGCAAGATATGGAAAAAGCGGCCATAACAGCCGCTTTCCTGCAGATTTTATGTTTTATTGCACATCGGCGCTCGCAGACGGAGACGGGCTTGTTTCGGTTCCGTTGCTCTCGTCCGCTGCATCGGCGGATGCCTCGGTGCTTTCAGATACACTCGGCTGCTCGGAGACTGCTGCGCTTTCGGAAGCATCCGGCGATTCAGAAGCCTCTGCGCTGTCAGACACCAACGGGCTTTCCAACTCAGCATCAGCGTCCTTCACCTCGGGGCTGACCGATTCAACCGGGCTCGCGTCGGGTGTGACAGCGTTTTTGTCGTTGTCGCTGCCGCAGGCGGCAAAGGCCGTCATCATCACGACCGCCATTAACACAAGACCGACATTCCTAAGTTTTTTCATTTGTAAATCCTCCTTAAAGTTTTTTAAAATCTACGGGAGAGATGATAGACCCCTTTCTTAACAAAACATAGGATATTTTTTGAACGCTCTATGAAGACTTTATGACCATTCGGCAAACCATTCTCAATAAAAAAGCGGAAAGCCCATGCCTTCCGCCCATTTTGTCTGTGTTATTTCCCGAGCAACGCTTTTAAGTTTTTTACCGCAGTTTCGCTTGCAAGCTTCATCACTTCATCATCGTCTTTTGCGTAACCAGACGTTACAGTCAGGTAATAGCCGTCGCACATGATCTGATAGCCGCTCGGAATGATCTGCGCTTCGTCACCAAGACCGGAGACTGTTTTGGCTTCAAATGCGGCACAAATGGCTTTGTACTGACTCTCGGGTGTATTCTGGCTTCCTTCGGGCATAAACGCCTGCTGCGTTACACTGATCTGAAGATACTTAGGAGAATTTTCATTAACAGCCTTGTAGAAAATAATCTTTTGTCCCACAACGCTTTGCTCCTTTTTCTCGCTCATAAGCGTCTCATCCAATAACTCTTCGGCTTCCTCCAGCGAGATCAACTGTTCAGGTTCTATCAAAGCGGAAGCGGATACCTGCGCCTGCTCAGAGGCCTGAGCGTCTGCGGTGTCAGCCCTTTCGTCCGCTATCGTCTCAGACTGCGCGTCGTTAGATTTAGAATCTTCAGGCTTCGAAGCAGCGCATCCTGACAGCAGCATCAGCATGCAAATCATTATTGCCAGTATGGCTGTTATCTTCTTCATTAAAAATATCCCTTCTCTTACAAGAAAAATAGCATATCTATCCACATTTTATTTATATTCTCCTTAGAATGCAACAAAGCAAAATAAGAAACGCCGCATATGCGGCGAGATAGCGATATCATGATGATCTTTTATAGCCGAGCCGTAACGCATCGCTATAAATAGAAAGTCTCAGCAGATATCATGACTATGAAAGCAACTGATTTTTTCATCCAGTCCACTCTGTCGCTTAACACTAAGAATGATGCGTGATGGGGATTATCGACAGCCTCAATCGCCGCATAGCGGCCAAAAGGATTTACTTTTCTGGGGAATGCCCCCGCTGCGCTATTCCATCAGGCTCTGTGCAAACGCGCGCGCGTCAAAAGGCTCCAGATCGTCCATACCCTCACCAACACCGAGATACACCACCGGCAGCTTCATATCACTGCAGATCGCGCAGACGATGCCGCCCTTTGCCGTGCCGTCGATCTTCGTGAGTATAATCCCCGAGAGGTCGGTGACCTGTGCGAACTCTTTTGCCTGCGATATCGCGTTCTGCCCCGTCGTCGCGTCGAGCACAAGATACGTACGCTTGTGCGCCGCGTCGTACGCTTTGTCGATCACGCGGTTGATTTTAGAAAGCTCGTTCATGAGGTTTTTCTTGTTGTGCAGCCGCCCCGCCGTATCCACAATCACGAGGTCAATATGGCGGTGCTGCGCCGAATCAATCGCGTCGTAGACCACCGCGGCCGGGTCGGCCCCTTCGCCGTATTTCACCACACGCGCGCCGCTGCGCTCGCCCCACATGGAAAGCTGCTCGGCCGCTGCCGCGCGGAACGTATCCGCCGCCGCGAGCACCACGCTCTTGCCCTCAGACGTATACAGATGCGCCATTTTGCCAATCGCCGTGGTTTTACCCACGCCGTTCACACCCACAACGAGTATCGCGCCGGCGCCCTGAATCTCCGGTATGTCAAACGTCAGCATGTCGGTGATGATGTCCACGAGCAATGGTTTCACCGCCGCCGTATCCGTCACAGATTTTTCTTTGACCTTCTTTCGAAGAGCGGCCATGATATCCTGCACGGCGTTGACACCGATATCGCAGAGTATCAGCGTTTCTTCGAGCTCATCGTAAAAATCTTCGTCGATCTTCTTGAATGAGGCGAGCACGCTGCCCACCTTCGACGATATGTTATCGCGTGTTTTTTGCAAACCGCCCTTGATCTTATCAAAAATGCTCATATATTCTCCTTGTCCAGCCGCACCGAAAGCAGCTTAGACACGCCCTTTTCTTCCATCGCAAGGCCATAGAGGCTGTTGCACACGGCCATCGTCGGCTTTCTGTGAGAGATCACGATAAACTGCATGGTTTCCGTATACTTCTCAAGCGATTCCGCAAACTTTCTCACATTCGCTTCGTCGAGCGCTGCGTCGATCTCGTCGAGTATACACACGGGAGACGGGTTGATTTTCAGCAGTGCGAACAGCAGGCTGATGGCCGTGAGCGCCTTTTCACCGCCCGAAAGCAGCGTGATTTTCTGCAGCTTTTTGCCCGGCGGCTCCGCGACGATCTCGATGCCGCATTCCATGATATCTTCGCCTTCCTCGAGTATCAGCTCCGCGCGTCCGCCTTCAAACAGGTCCTTGAATGTTTGACCGAAATATTTGTTGATCAAATCAAAGCTCTCGCGGAACGTGCGCCGCATCTCGGACACGAGCGAAGCAATCAACCTGTGCAGGTCGGCCTCGGCTTTTTCGAGGTCTTCCTTCTGTGTCGTCAGCGACGTCATACGCTCCTTGAGCGACGCGTATTCGTCGATCGCAGCCGGGTTGACATTGCCCATGTCCCGCAACTGCTCGCGTATCCGGTCCGCTTCAGACTGCGCACCCGTCATATCGATTTCCTCGCGCTCCGTCAGCGCATTTGCATAAGTCAATTGATGCGTATCCCAAAGCCTGTTCTGGGCGGCTTCCATGTCTCCCTGTGTTTTTTCGATGTTAAAGCCGGCACGCATCACCTTTTCGGCAAGCTCGGTGAGCGCGTTTCGTGTCTGCTCAATGCGCGTTTCAAGATCGGAAAGCGCTTTGAGCGACACGCTTCTGCCTTGCGCCATTTCCCCCTGACGGCGCTTTAACTCATCGAGAATGGCTTGCTTTTCGCGCTGCTTTTCTTCCAGTTGCGCCTTGATCTGCTTTAAATTCTCTTCGCTTTCGGCATTGAGTTCCAGCGTCTTTCTGCGTCCCGCGAGTGTGCGTTCGGTATCCTGTCGCTCCGCGCTAATGCGCAGATTGTCGCCCACGACCGATGTGTTCTCTCGAAAAAGCTCTGCGCTCTTGAGTTCGGCATCATGCAGGCGCTGTTTTAACTGCTCAATCAGCGCGGCATTTTTATTATATTCATCTTCGAGCCGTTTATAATCCTCGCTGCGCGATTCGCTCGATTGGATAATATCGCTCTGGAGTGCGTTGTACCGCGCAATGTCTTCACCGATCTGCTTGCGGCTAAGCCTCAGTTCGAGCCGTTCGCTGAGCAGCGCGTCACTGCGTTTTTTCGTATCATCCAGCGCAACGGCCAGTGCGTCGCGTTTCTCGCGGCTCGTCGCAGCTTCTATCTCATTGTCATGCAGCGCGGTACGCAGCTGTTCAATTTCGCTTTGTAAGGCATCGCGCTGAGCCTTGCGTTCTTCCAACGCGCCCTCGAGCTGTTTCACTTGCTCCAGATTCTTTTGCTCGCGCTGCCTTAATTCTTCTTCTCGCCGGTCTCTGGAGACGAGCCCGCTTCTTTCGCGACGCAAGCTGCCGCCTGTGATGGAACCGCCCGGATTAAACACATCGCCGTCAGTGGTCACCACGCGGAATGCCTGTCCGCAGTTTCTCATCACGCGTATCGCGGTGTCGCTGTCTTTCACAATCACCGTGCGTCCCAGCAAAAAGTCCACAGCCTTGCGTGCGTTGCGGGTTGACACGAGTTCGCTTGCGATACCTAAAACGCCGTCTTCGTTGATCTTGTTCTTTTCTTCCGCCGTAAGATACCGCGGGCGCAGCGCCTGAAGCGGCAGGAATGTGACGCGACCAAGATTCTGACGGCGAAGATACGCAATCAGCTGTTTCGCGTCGTATTCGTCGCTGACAATCACGTTCTGCAGCGCCGCACCGAGACAAGCCTCCACCGCTGTCTCATAATCAGCGGGTACCGACATTTCGTCGGCCACGGTGCCGATGATGCGGCTGCCAAGCTCCTTATCCGCTTTTCCCGCGAGCATGAGGTTTTTCACGCTGTCGTTATAGCCCTCAAAGGCGGCCTTCATGTCACCCAGCAGGCGAACGGAAGCGGCGCTCGATGAATATTCGCGGCGTGCGGCTTCGAGCGTCTGCTGTGTTTCAGAACACAAATTGGATGCGGCGCGTTCCTTCTGTACCGTCTCATTGAATCGCCTTCTGAGGTCTTCTGATTTTTTGCCGAGAAAATCGATGCTCTTATTGAGCGTGTCCAGCGTATCCTGGAATTTTCCGCCGTCCTCATCCATTGCGGAAATTTGAACGTCGATCTCGTCGAGCCTCTGCGCAAAATGGCTGTCCTTCTCTTCAAGCGCAGAAACTGCGGTGCGCACATCGGCCATTTTTTCGATGTTCTGCACCTTTTCACTTTGCACCGTTTCAATCACGCGAACGCGGTCTTCCACCGTGCTGCTCAGCGTTTCAAGTTCTTTAGATGTCTCAGACGCGATCTGTTTATGCCTTTCAAGCTCCGCTTCAATTTGCTTTAACCGGCTTAAGTTTGTCTGCTCATTTAGCCCGAAGTCGGCAATGCGTTTTTCCAGCAGCTCAATTTCTTCTTGAACACGTTCTCTGTCCTTGCCGATGTTCGCGATACGCTCATCGCACAGCCGGATTTCACCCTCAACGCGTTCGAGTTCGGCCATGCTGATGCTGATCTGCTGCGAAAGCTCACCGCCCTGCAGTTCGGATTCCCGGGCCTGTTCCTGCTTTTTTGCGAGTTTTTGATTGAGCTCGTTAAGCAGCTTTTCTTTCTCGACGCGCTCCTCCTCGAGCTCCTTTTTCGAATCCTCAAGCTTGGCTATTTTTTCAATATGCTTGTCATAGTTCTTTAAAAACAGATTGATGTCGAGTGTACGCAGACGTTTTCCGAGCGCGAGGTAAACCGTCGCGTCGTCCGCCTGCTTTTTGAGAGGCTCAATCATAAACGCCTGCTCGCGCAGAATATCTTCCACACGGATCAGGTTGGCGCGCGTTCTTTCGAGCTTGCGCTCAGCCTCTTCCTTGCGCACGCGGTATTTCATGATGCCTGCGGCTTCCTCGAATACGCGCCGGCGGTCGGTGGACTTTTCGCTCAAAATTTCGTCGATACGCCCCTGGCCAATGATCGAGTAGCCTTCCTTGCCGATACCCGTATCACGGAAAAGCTCCAAAATATCTTTAAGACGGCATTTGGTGTTGTTGATTGAATATTCACTCTCGCCGCTGCGGTACAGCTTGCGTGTGACCTCAATCTCCGAATATTCAGTGCCCATGCGCCCGTCCGTGTTATCAAAAATAAGCGTGACTTCACAGAAAGAGCGCTGCTTTCGTGTTTGAGTACCCGCAAAAATAACATCCTGCATCATGCCTCCGCGCAGCATGCGCGGGCTTTGTTCACCGAGCACCCATCGCACCGCGTCGGAAATGTTGCTTTTTCCGCTGCCGTTCGGCCCCACCACGCCGATGATTGACCCGCTCATATGCATTTGTGTTTTTTCCGGGAACGATTTGAATCCCGTCATTTCAATGCATTTTAAAAACAAATAAAGTAACCTCGCATTATAAAATGATTAGGCTTCCCCTTGAGGGGGAGCTGTCACCGAAGGTGACTGAGGAGGTGTCGTTTTGAGTTGCATTTTACCACACCTCATCCGGCGCTAACGCGCCACCTTATCCTCAAGGAGAAGGCTTTCGCTTATTGATAGTATGCATATATCGGCTTTCCTTGCCGGGGAACTGCTACCAAAGGTGTCTAACGAACCGGAATATTTGATAATTTCGTGTCTTGTAAAAAAAAATCGGCATATCAGCCGATCCCGCTCCCCGTCTGGCGAACCTCGACGATCAGCTTGATGGATGTTCTCATTATGCCGTCTATCTCAATGTTGGCAAAAGAGGGGATCACAACAATATCGATGCCGCGCGGCGCTAAAAAGCCGCGTGTGATGGCAATGGCCTTAATGGCCTGATTGACAGCCCCTGCACCGACCGCCAGAATTTCTGCACGCTGATGCTCGTTGATCATTGCCGCCACGGCGCCCGCAACAGACTTGGGCTGAGACTTCGTGGAAACTCTTAAAGGTTCCATACTTTCCCCCAATAATTTAACAATTCATTATATCAAAACAGGTGTTGATTGGCTATATCTTTTTAACAATGGCAGGCGCTATGAAAACAGGGTCAGCGAAAAATCATTCACCCAGCGTTTCGTCCAGCATTGCCGCAATCTTCTCTTTTGTCACAACGCCGACGGATTTGGCCGCGACGCTGCCGTCCTTAAACACGATCAGTGTCGGTATGCTCATGACGCCAAAACGATGCGCAAGACCCGGCTCTTCGTCAATATTAACTTTGCCGACGATGGCGCGGTCTTTATAATCCTCGGCGATCTGGTCAACCGTAGGGCTCAGCATGCGGCACGGATTGCACCACTCCGCCCAGAAGTCGACGAGCACCGGACGCGACGCCGCTGTCACCTGCTGCTCAAACTCCGAATGTGTGATTGTGATTGCTTTGTCAGACATTGATGTTCCTCTTTTCTTTTGTTTGCTTTACTTTTTGCCGACCATGCGGTAAACATTAGCCACCGACTTATTATACAACGGCGCGGCTAATTTTAACAGAAAAAACGACAGCACCGCGAAAATTATGGCGCAAACCGCCATCGTGGTGTCGGTGTTTTGGAACACATGCCACCGGGCCGAAAGAAGCCACCCGAACAGCACACCCAAAACGAGCATAATCAGCGGAAACACATAAGCGAGAACCGAAGCGCGCATGGCTTTTTTCATGCGGATGCTCACCGCCACAAGGTCGCCCACTGCCGCGTCCGCATCGTTATCGACCTGAACAACAATTTCATTCTGTGTGGAAAGCATGCCGCACGCGTGGCATTTGCCGCAGGCCGACGTGCGCATGAATTTCACATGCGCAACGCCGCCCTGAATATCCACAACCTGTCCGTATTCCTTTAAATTGTCCATTTTCTTATTCCGTTATCTTAATGCCAAGTTCTCTGATCTGTTTGGGTTCCACACGCGCCGGTGCGTTTGTCATCAGACACGAGGCATTCTGCACCTTGGGGAACGCGATGACGTCGCGTATGGATGTGCAGCCGAGCAGCAGCATCGCCAGCCGGTCGAGGCCGAAGGCGAGCCCGCCGTGCGGCGGCGCGCCGAACTTGAGCGCTTCAAGCAGGAACCCGAAGTTCTCCCACGCGTCTTCCTTTGAGTGCCCGAGGGCCCTCAGCATTCTTTCCTGCAGCTCCGTGGTATGAATACGGATGCTGCCGCCGCCGATCTCGTTGCCGTTGAGCACGATGTCGTACGCCTTGGCATAAACGCTTCCCGGATCGCTTTCGAGCTTATCCACATCCTCATCCTTGGGGCATGTGAACGGATGGTGCATCGCCATATAGCGTTTTTCTTCCTCGCTGTATTCAAACTGCGGGAAATCCACCACCCAAAGCAGATCAAAAACGCTCTCATCAATGAGCTCCAGCTTTTCAGCGAGCTTTAAGCGCAGGTTGCCGAGTGAATCGTATACAACCTTGTCTTTATCGCCGACGAAGAAAATGATATCGCCCGTTTGCGCGTCAAGGCGCGTAAGCAGCGTGCTCATCTCCTCGTCGGTGAAGAACTTCGTAATGGGCGACTGCATGCCGTCTTCCTTCATCGATATCCATGCCATGCCCTTCGCGCCGTAAATCTTCACAAAATCCACAAGCGCGTCGATCTCGCGGCGCGCGAACTTCTCCACCGCGCCTTTGACGTTAATTGCGCGGACGCTGCCGCCGTTTTTCACGACGGAAGAGAATACCTGAAAGCCGCTGTCTTTCACGATATCGCTGACGTTGATCAGTTCGAGACCAAAGCGCGTATCGGGCTTGTCTGAGCCGTAACGGTCCATCGCTTCTTTATACGGCAGGCGCTTAAGCGGAAGCGGGATATCGATGTTCATCGTTTTCTTGAACACATGCGCGATAAGCCCTTCGTTCATCGCGATAATATCATCCACATCCACGAACGACATCTCAAGGTCTATCTGTGTGAACTCGGGCTGACGGTCGGCCCGCAGGTCCTCATCGCGGAAGCATTTTACAATCTGAAAGTAGCGGTCGAAACCCGATATCATGAGGATCTGCTTCAATGTTTGCGGCGACTGCGGCAGCGCGTAAAAAGTGCCCTGATGAATGCGCGACGGCACGAGGTAATCGCGCGCGCCCTCGGGCGTGCTTTTGGTCAGCATCGGTGTCTCAATATCGAGAAAACCGTTTTCGATCAAATATTCACGCGCGGCAAACGCAATTTGGCTGCGCATCAGCAGATTCTTCTGCATCGTCGGGCGTCTTAAATCAAGATAGCGGTATTTGAGGCGCAGCTCCTCGCGCACAGCCGTATCGTCTTCAATTTCAAACGGCGGCGTCTGGGCGCGGCTTAGCACCTTTAATTCTCTGGCTTTGACTTCGATATAACCGGTCGGCAGCTTTTCGTTGACCGTTTCCTCATCGCGGCGAACGATCGGGCCTTTCACCGCAATCACGAACTCGCTGCGAAGGCCGCTCACGCGTGAAAAATCGCCCTCGAGCACCGATTCGTCAAACACCACCTGCATGATGCCTGTCCTGTCTCTCAGGTCCACAAATATCAACGCGCCGAAATCGCGCCGTGTCTGCACCCAGCCCATCAGTGTCACGTCTTTGCCGACATCGTCCACCGAGAAGTTTGTGCAGTAATCTGTCCGTTTCCACCCCTGCAAAAATTCGCTCATTATAATCCTGCCTTTATAATTTGATTCAGTTCCGTGAGCGGAACCGTATTTTCTTCACTTTTATTCATATCGCGCAGCACGCAGACGCCCTTTTCGAGCTCGTCGTCGCCGATGATGGCCACGAATTTCGCATTGAGCTTGCCCGCGTATTTAAGCTGCGCCTTTAAGCTGCGTGCCATATGGTCGCACTCGGCCTTGATACCGGCATCGCGCAGGCGCTTGGTGACGCAAAAGCCTTCCACCGAGGCCGCTTCGCCGAGCGTGCAAACGTACACATCGCACAAAGCCGGCTGCGGCAGCGCAATACCGAGCGATTCGAGCACGAGCAGCAGCCGCTCGATACCGAGGCCAAAACCGATGCCCGGCATGGACGGCCCGCCGAGTTCTTCGACCAATCCGTCGTAGCGCCCGCCGCCGCACACGGTACCCTGCGCCCCGATATCCGTGGATATGATTTCAAAAACCGTTTTTGTATAATAATCGAGTCCACGCACGATAAGCGGATTCACGCTGTACTCTATACCCGCCGCTTCGAGCCGTTTTTTCAGCCCTTCGAAGTGCGCGGCACAATCGTCGCAAAGGCAATCGAGCATCACCGGCGCGTTTCGGACGATCTCTTTGCACGATTCTTCCTTGCAGTCGAGCGTGCGCAAAGGATTTGTGACCATGCGTTCACGGCAGTTGCGGCAAAGCTCCTGCTCCCTTTGCTTTAAGTATTCGCGTAATGCCGCATTGTATGCCGGACGGCACTGCTTGCAGCCGATGCTGTTGATATTGAGCGCAAGGCCGTTGATGCCCAGCGCATGAAACAGCGACAGCGCGACGGTGATGACCTCCGCATCGATACCGGGGCCCTGCGACCCGAACACCTCGACACCGAACTGATGATGCTCCCGCAACCGACCTTTTTGCGATTTCTCATAACGAAACACCGGGCAGTTGAGATAATACATCTTCGTCGGCTGGGCATCGGCATAGAGGCTGTTTTCCACGAAGCTTCTGACAACGCCCGCCGTGCCTTCCGGCTTAAGCGTGATGCTGCGGTTGCCCTTGTCGGTAAACGTGTACATCTCCTTTTGCACGATGTCCGTGGTATCGCCCACGCCGCGCAAAAAAAGCTCGGTATGCTCAAAAACGGGCGTACGGATCTCCCGGTACCCGAAACGCGCGCAGATGTCTCTCGCCACCGATTCAACGTATTGCCAGTTTGCGCTCTGCGACGGCAGCACGTCCTTCGTGCCCTTCGGTGCTTGTGTCAGCATTCAGCATCCCTCATTTTCTATAAGTATAAAAATCTTTTCAGTTATTTTACCATAGCTATTATTTGTACTCTATGGCCTTTTCTGATAATTAAAAAAGTCCCCGTCAACGAAGACAGGGACGAGCATTCACCCGCGGTACCACCCTTGATTCCCAAGTTCATCCTTGGACACTTTAGCGCTATTCATAACGTAAAGAGGCTGTTACCCGCATCAAACCGTTCTCTTTCCGATTGCAGTCGGTGTCGGAAAGTCCCTGAAAACCCGGCAGCTATGAGCGGATGTCCCCTTCAATTGCCTTATTATACACTTGCGTGTTTTATTTGTCTACGACCTATTTTTCTAAAAAACACGCCCGCAAACGCTGATTTGGAGCGGTTAATATCCCAAGGCTTGTTTCCTGTGCGCTTCAAACTCAAGAGAACGCATGGATAAGTCGATACTCGAGCCGTCGATGGCGTTGACGGCAAAGACGCTTTTGCTCTCATCGACGATTTGACCGTTATATTCAAGATAATAAGTATTATAGACCAACCAAGCCGGTATCATCATTTGGTGCTGCGAATCATCCTTCATCGGTATGAGAATATTGGTTAATACAATTTTATCTACCGACATGATATTTTCTCCGTTTAGCCAGCCGTTTTCAACACTCTTGGGAAAAGCGAACTTGATCATGTTCTTGATTCTGTCCTTTACCTCGTCAAATGGCAGTAGGGCGACATTTTCATTGAGCGTTTCGGTGATATCAAACGGATCATTCCAGCTGAAAAACCGAACGCCTGTCTCGTCGATATAAACGGTGATCATATCCTGCTTCCACCGTTCGGCGTATTCTTCCGAACGAAAATCAAGCAAACCTCCGAACTGAGTTGCGTACAAATTGACAGGGATGCCGCCCCCGTCATTGCGCGTTAATATGAACTGCCATCCCTTTGATATAATTTCTGAGGTGTAAGTAAAAACAACCCGCGCTTCTTCTGCTTCCGCGATGCCGTAATTGTTGATGCCAAGCTCTGATAGCAATGTATTGAGCTGTGCATTGGCTTCTTCCTTGCTGATCTTCACGCCTTCAATGGTCGTTCCGGGTGGTTCACCCGGTATCGCGCCGCCGTCACCCAGCCACGATTCACCTTGAATCACTCCATATTTATCCGCTGTCACATAAACGCTGCTTTCTTTCGCTTCAACATGCAAACGCGCCCCCGACGGCATGGCGTACGTCAGTTTAAATGGTATCGGGCTAATCTGATCTGTAATCGGCTCAAAGGATTCCTCAGTTGCATTTTCTATCTGCTCTTCAAGTTTTGCAATACGTTGCTCCTGACCATCGTATGATTCCCATCTTTCACCGTTGTCATCTTCAACATACATTCCCCTTTTCGCTGCGATCAATTGCGCCGTCAATTCCTCCTTTGTGGGCGACGTCTGCCTGACGCCCGTGGCCTCCTTCGTCAGATATCTGACCAGCTTATCGACGGAAGCGGAATCGAACAGGTGCTTTTTCACCTTGTAAACAGGATAGACGTTGGTGTCCGGCACGATAATCTCTGCGTTAATGGCGCAATTGAGATTCGGAATCGTATAATCCTCTTCCCACTTGTCCTTATCAATAACCTGCTGTATTGACGGAGCAGGTGTCGCCTTAATCGTTTGTTCGAGCTTGTCGTCGTTCTTATTCACAACAAAGTTCTTCTGCGGCGTTGCCTGACATGCACAAAACGCTGAAACTATGACCGCCATTATAAAGCAGCCGATTATTTTATTCATTACTATCCTTTATATCGATTGTATTATATACGAAGATTGTACAACAAATCACCTCTTTTTACCATATATGTACATATGATATATGGGATCGAAAATGTAGGAAGGCAGTTATCCGTTATGATGGCACTTTTTCAAGAGGAAGGTATCCTTGAATCTGACTGATGTCGTATAATCCTTTGACTGCCAACACCTTATCCGTTACGGCGCGCCACCTTCTCATCGAGGAGAAGGCTTATTCATTGGGATACTTCCGGTTTAACAAAAAAGTGCCCGAGTCTCAAACTTCTACTTAAGACCCGAACACTTCAATTTATTATTTATAAACTATTTGCAAAGCTCGTATGTATCTTCTGCAATCATGAGCTCTTCGTTGGTCGGCACGCACCAAACCTCCACCTTTGAATCGGCGGCGGAGAGACGCATTTCCTTACCGCGCGTCGCGTTGAGCTCTTTATCGAGCTTCACGCCCATATACTCAAGGCCGCTCACGCACTTTTCACGGATCACCGAATCGTTCTCGCCGATACCCGCCGTGAATATGATCGCATCCACGCCGCCCATCGCCGCCGCATACGCGCCGATGAATTTCTTGACGCCATAGCTGAACATCTCAATCGCGGTCGCTGCGCGCTCATTGCCTTCGGCAGATGCCTTCGCGAGATCACGAAAATCGCTCGATACGCCCGATATGCCAAGAACACCGCATTTTTTGTTCATGTAATTGCTCATTTGTTCCGCATTCAGGTTCATCTCGCGCATCAGATTCGTCACAATGGCGGGGTCGATATCGCCGCAGCGCGTGCCCATTACCACACCCGCAAGAGGCGTGAGGCCCATCGAGGTATCCACACATTTGCCACCGTCCACCGCGGCGAGGCTCGAACCGTTGCCAAGATGGCATGTGATGATCTTCAAATCCTTTTTATCTTTACCAAGCAGCTTCGGCAGACGCTGAGACACATACTTGTGCGATGTGCCGTGGAAGCCGTAGCGGCGGATGCCGTATTCGGTGTACGCGTCGTACGACAAACCGTACAAATACGCTTTTTTGGGCATCGTCTGATGGAACGCCGTATCAAAAACCGCTACCATGGGTGTGTTCGGCATCGTGGCCTGGCAAGCCTCTATTCCCATCAGGTTGGCGGGATTGTGCAGCGGGCCGAACTTGATACATTCGCGAATCGCCGCCATCACATCGTCATTGATGATCACGCTGTCGGAGAACTTTTCCGCCGCGTGCAGCACGCGGTGCCCGACGGCGTTTATCTCGCTCATGTCCGTAATAATGCCGTATTCCTTATCCGTGAGCGCGCGCAGCACATAGCCCATGGCCTGCTTATGGTCGCTCATCGGTTCCTTGATTTCGAGCTTCTCTTTTCCCTTTGCACAGTGTGTGAGCATCGATCCGTCGATACCGATGCGTTCCACCAGGCCCTTTGCCAGCACTTCTTCTTTTGCGATGTCGAAAAGTTGATACTTGAGCGACGAGCTGCCAGCATTGATGACCAGAATATTCATTTCGTAACCTCCCAATTTATCACACCACAAAGATATGGTGTCCCCATATATATTTTTTATTATAAATTTAAATCGACTGCACAGCCGTGATGGCTACCACGGACACGATATCGTCAACGCTGCAACCGCGAGACAGATCGTTGACAGGCGCGGCAAGGCCCTGACAGATTGGTCCGATGGCTTCGGCACCAGCGAGACGCTGCACAAGCTTGTAACCGATGTTGCCCGCCTGCAGATCGGGGAATATCAGTACATTTGCATGACCAGCCACCGGGCTGCCCGGCGATTTGAGCTGTCCGACCGACGCGACAAGCGCGGCATCCGCCTGAAGCTCGCCATCCACCATCAGGTTCGGGGCCATTTCCTTCACAAGCTTTGTCGCATTGGCCACCTTGTCCACGTTTTCGTGCTTCGCGCTGCCCTTTGTGGAAAACGAGAGCATCGCGACTTTCGGGTCCATACCCGTCAGCTGTGCCGCCGTTTTCGCCGTTGAGACAGCAATAGCCGCAAGCTGGTTTTCATCCGGATTTGGGTTTACGGCGCAATCGCCAAACACCATGACACCGTTATCGCCATAGCTTGTATCATCAAGTATCATAATAAAACAACTGGATACCACAGAAATGCCGGGTGATGTTTTGATTATCTGAAGTGCGGGACGAAGGGTGTTGGCTGTTGTGTTGATGGCTCCGGCCACCATGCCGTCTGCGTCTCCCATTTTAATCATCATGCATGCGTAGTAGAGAGGGTCTTTAACTTGTTGTAAGGCCTGCTGCTCCGTGACGCCTTTGCTCTTTCGAAGTTCATAAAATGTGTTTGCGTAAGCTTCGATCTTTTCGGATTTATCCGGGTCGATGATCGTTACCCCAGTGTAGTCGAGTCCTGCGGATTTTGCTTTGATCTCGTCTTCGTTGCCGACCAGTATCACCTGTGCGATACCTTCCTTGGCGATAATCTCCGCCGCTTTGACCGTCCTCTCCTCAGAGCCCTCCGGCAATACAATCCGTTTACCTGCCAAGCGCGCCTTTTGCTTAATGTCGTCCATGAGTCCCATTTTTGTGCCAAATCTCCCTTCAAATATCAATGAATTGTCTATCAACAATACAACTGCATCATGGTATAATAAAACCATCGACTATTATATATAATTCGAACGTGTTTGAAAAGGACAAAATCATGTTTATTTTCGGCATTGTATCAGAATACAACCCATTTCACCGGGGACATGAACGGCATATTGCCCTCTCGCGGCAATCGGCGGACGATTTGGTCGTCTGCGCGATGAGCGGCAGCTTCGTGCAGCGCGGCGAGCCTGCCGTGTTTGACAAATGGACGCGCACAAAATGCGCGCTGCTGAGCGGCGCGGATGCCGTGATTGAGCTGCCGCTGCTGCACGCGATACAAAGCGCCCAAGGGTTTGCCACAGGCGGCGTCAATGTTCTGGCCGCCGCGGGCGCGACGCATTTGAGCTTTGGCTGTGAAACGGACGACACGGCGTTGCTGCAAAGCCTCGCGCAGACGCTTGCCGAGGAAGATGATGATTATAGAGACGCACTCAAAGCGCATTTGAGCGCAGGTGTGAGCTTTCCGCGCGCGCGCATGAACGCCGCCGACGCCCCCGGTATCGCCTCGATGCCAGGCGCCTTGCTCGGAATTGAGTACTTAAAGGCCATTAACCAATACCACCCGCATATCATCCCCCATGTGATCAAGCGAGAGGGCGCGGGATATCACTGCGCCGATATTGACGCGTACCTGCCGAGCGCAACCGCGATACGCGCCGCGCTGACCGCCGGAGACACGGACAAGGCGCTGGCAGCCATGCCGGACAGCTGTGCGGATTATGTGCGCAAACAAATAAACGCTGGGCTGAAGCCGGCATTTGCGGACGCGTTTGACAACGCTTTGCTCACCTCACTACGGCTCAAAGGCCGCGAGTTTATCTCAGCACTGCCCGATGTGAGCGAAGGGCTCGAAAACCGCATTTACGATGCGGCACTCAAATGCCGCACGCGCAGCGAGATTATCGCGATGGTGAAGACCAAGCGCTACACGTACGCGCGCATTTCGCGCATACTGCTCTGTGCGCTGCTCGGCATCACGCGCGATATGATCACGGCGGCGAACACCGTCCCCGTTTCACATGTCCGCGTGCTCGGCGCAAAAAGCCCCGATGTGCTTAAAAAGCTTGCCAGTGTATCAAAAGTGCCTCTCGTCACCACGGCGGCCCCGCCGTATCCCGCTATCGAAGTCGCCGCGAGCAACGTGTGGGCGCTGACGCAGACAGCCAAGCCTTTTTGCAGTGCGGACAGGGACTACGCGCAAAGGCTGCTGATCTGATTGTTTAATCAATACAGTTTGGCAGGGATAATATAAGCCCGGTGACTCCATTGTTTTTTTGGTGCTGCGCACTTTGCTGATCTACCACCAGTTGCTGCGCAACGGGCTGGTATCCCATGTTGTAAGCGTTTTACCATGGGATGCAATTCCACTTCGTAGTCACTTCACTTGCGTTCAATTCAGCATGACAGGTTGGGGTTTTTCAGCTTCACTGTGCTATCCCTGCATTGCGTTTGACATGCTTTCATCGTTCAAGTATTCTGATTGCATCAATTCTATCTTTTGGAAAGGTTAGCATATGAAAATAAAAACAATCGCCCATACGGCTTACTTTGTCTCCGATATGGACGCATCGCTGCGGTTTTACTGTGACTGTCTCGGCTTCGAAAAAAGCTTCACGATGGCCGTACCTGACCCCGAAACGCTGGATGACCCGCCTGCGGATTTTCTCGCGTTTTGTGAGAGATTCCATGGCAAGCCTTGGATTGAATATTTGAAGATTCGCGACGGGCAGTTTGTGGAGTTATTTCATCCGCTGACTGAGCATCCGCGCAACACCGATACGGGCGTGGGGTACAACCATTTAAGCCTCGAGGTGGACGATATTTTCGCCGCAGCTCAGGAACTCAAAGTTAAGGGCGTAGATCTCACGAGCCGCATCACCATGGGCCCTGACAATACCTATCAGGTGTGGATGGCCGACCCGGACGGCAACCGCATTGAACTCATGCAGTACACGGAAAAATCATTTCAAGTTTTGTAGCGTATGAATTGCTTTATTTAACTGCGTTCACGCGGACAGCGCCGTCTTTTTTATCATCGCTGTCCGCGATATGACGCATGGTGGTGGGAAATTTATAAATCTATTTATTTTCTGCGTTGATCTGTGCCAGATCCTCATCAGTGACATGGCCTCTCATCATAAGATTAATGGGAGTTCCGTCAATTGCGTTCACAGCGAATACATTTGTATAATCAAATCTGTCGGGTGGTATCTCTTTATAATAAACCAGCCATGAGGGGACGAGCATTTGATAGTCAAGATCATCACTGACTGGTACAACCACATTGGCCAGCACGATCTTATTAATCTTAATACCATGTTCACTAAAAACAAATTGCTGATCCAATTCTATATTGTTTTTAATTGTTTGCTTAACATCATCAAAAGGCATCAGCGTCGCGTTTTCTTCTGTGACTTCGGTGATATCGATCGTGTTGTCCCATGAAAAAGATTGCACACCCCCATCGTCAACATAAATATCGAGAGACTCATCAAACCACCTCTTAGCAAATTCGTCTTCCCTAAACATACCTGATGGTTGAACCTGAAAGTAACTAATAGGGATGCTGTTACCGTCTTTTCTTGCTATTGACACGAGCCAACCGCCAGACATAACGTCATCAGTATATCCATTAACAACGATGGCTCTTTCGGAACCGGCAATTCCCATATAGTCAATACCTAAATCAGAAATAACTTTTGCAGCTTGATCACGAGCTTCCTCTTCACTTATGTCCATACTATCAAGTGCTTTTTCCATAGGTTTAACCAAACGTTCTGGGCCACCGTCTCTAATCCACCTTTCAGGTTGAATTCCGTATTGATAACTATACTTGGAAATATGTATTTCATCACTTGAACCTTCGTTATGATATATTGAGGTATATACCTTATCACCATTGTCCATAAGATAGATATACCTTCCTGTTAACGGCGTATCAATTTTGACTGGGGAAAATGTCTCAGGTGTAACGTTCTTAATTTCTTCCTTCAATCGATTTAATGTTTCTTTATCATTCGTGTACTTTTTCTCTGATGCCAGTTGCTCTTTAAGCTCATCCTCTGTGTAAGAAAAATCCCTCACGCCCACAGCATCGCCCGCAAAGTAATCCACGATTTTCTGCATCGTTTCCTCATCGAATGTCCGTTTTTTCACCTTATACACCGGGAATACATCCGTATTGGGCGTCACGATCTGCGCGTTAATATCCACAGTCAAATTCGGTATTGTATACGTCTCCACCCAGTCAGGAAAATTTCCATACCCTTCGTTCGGGTTCACTTCAGGCGCAGGTGCCGGTACAGGTTCCGCAGGAGCTTGCGCTGTTTCAGTTTGCGTTTCAGCCGCTGCGGTATTATTCGCTGGCTCTGCCTGCACGGGCTGGCATGCAGTTGTGAAGCAGGTGAATATCAGCAGACACGAGAGCACGAGTGCCGCGAGCCTCACGGGCAGCTTGGTGCACCTGCACATGAATATGCCCCGCACGCGCTGTTCCATTGATCGGCAGCTGTTGGACACGCCCATACCGAGCATGTAGGCATTGGCCTTGCTGCCAAGGTCAATCATCGTCTGCGCGTAATCAAAGCATTCCAGCCTGTTAAGGCTCGCCGTCACCGACGCGTCGCAAGCGGCCTCCATATCCGTTTCAATCTGTTTGGACGCGAGCCACACCACGGGATTGAACCAGTACACACAGCGCAGCAGCATGAGCAGCAGCGCGGCAAGATGATCCCTGCGGCGGTAGTGCATGAGTTCGTGCCGTATGCCGTATTCGATCTGCCTCATATCCATGCCGTTGAGCATGCTTTTGGGCAGCAGCAGTTTGGGCCTCAGCGACGCGGTCAGCGCAGGCGTGGTCAGCCAATCCTGCACCAATACCTTGATATTCGCTTTGATGCCCATATCGCGCTTGCACGCGTCAACGAGGCTTATGATCGGGTCCGGCGCGCTGCTCCCTCTTTTGTTTTTCCGCTGTATCCTGCCAAAAAGCAGCAGCAGCAGCCCTGCGCTCACGGCTATGCCCAGTGCCCATAGCATCACAAGCACCGTCTGCCATTGGATCGGCCGACTGACCGAAGCGTTGGGCGTCACAGTTATTTCGATATTTGCCGATGCCGAGCTGTCCGGCTGTGATGCCGGAATCATATTGTCAGAAGGATGCGTGTCGTTATCTGAGATGAATTCTGGGGTGCCTGTGTCAGTCTCCGGCATATATTCCGGCTGCGGCGAGATGTCAGACGTCGTTTGTATCGGCGCAGTTGCCGCTTCGGGAATAACAAACAACTTCGTTTCGCTGTCGATCGTGACAGGAATCATCAGGCGAAGTATGAGCAGCACCCACACCGCATACCCGAGGACGGGCGATATGTGTCTGCGAAAAAGCCGCTTGAACAGCATGATGGCTGCATACAGCACAATTGAGAAAATAGTGATCTCAAGCAATATGCGAAGAATTGCGTTCATTCGTCCACACCGTCCTTTTTTATTTCACCGAGCAGGTTTTTTAATTCCTCACGGTCTTTGGCTGTCAGCGTGCTGCCTTTAATCATGCAGACAAGAAATTCTTTGGCGGCTCTCTCATCCATCTTGTCGAATATGGTTTCGCTTTCAGCCAAAATGCAGTCTCTCTTCTCAATCAGCGGATAATAGAACTTGTCCCGTCCGAGCTGCTCATATGAGGCCAGCCCTTTTTCACACATGCGCTTCAAGTATGTCACATAGGTGTTGTATTTCCAGTCGGTTTGGCCTTTCAGTGCGTCGATGATGCCCGAAACGGTTTGATGCGGCTTTTCCCAAAGCACCGTCATCACAGCCCATTCGGTTTTGGTGAGCGTATTTTTCATGATCCGCCCTCGTTTCCCTGTTTTTAACTTTGTTAATTACAATTGTAGTTGTGTATTTAATGTTTGTCAAGAAAAAACAAGGAAAAGTTTGTTATTACAAAATGGATATGGAATAAACCTTTTTGTCTGCCTTGTAAGGCTGACAGCATTGGATGGTGATGCTATGAAATCCTCTCGAATTTGTTTATCCCATCCGCTGCGGGTGGACCCGTATCATTTATCAGTCTCTGATCCGATTTGTCTTTCCTTCGCATGCCCGGTGACAACAACAACAAAGTTTTAACCGCACATTGCAACCGACTATAAGACGTTTTGAAAACGCATAAACGCTATGTCTTGTCCGATTAATCTCCGAAAAATTTATAAAACGCGAATTTCCGCCACATTTCATAGCGGCCTTTTACGTTTCATATCATGAAACGTAAAGGTGTGATGGAATGATTAAAAAAGGCTTGCTCATCGCTTTTCTCGCTGTGATGGCGGTGCTGCTGCTCATTTACCCCGAAAACGGTTTAAACAGCGCACGTTTCGGCCTCAATATTTGGTTCAGCTCCGTGCTGCCGGCATTGTTTCCGTTTATGGCGGCCTCCTTTTTGCTGCTCGAAACAGGCGTTGTGCGGCTGATCTCACATGTGTTTGCACCCGTCACACGGTTTCTCTTTTTCGCGCCGGGCGAATCCGCCTATGTCTTTTTGGCGTCAGCGATGTCCGGCTATCCCGTGGGCGCACGGCTGTCTGCGGAGTTGTACGCCAGCAAACAGATCACCGAAGCGGAAGCCCAGCGCATGATTCGTTTCACGAGCGTATCCGGCCCCGTTTTCATCACGGGCACCGTCTGTGCGGGGCTGCTCGGCCTGCCCGAAGCAGGCGCGTATCTCGCCGCCGCGCATTATCTTTCCGCCATTGCCGTCGGCATTCTGTTCGGCGTTTTTGCGCGCCGACAGCATCTCAAAATCAACAACAAGCCAAAGGAACGCTTTGCCGATGCGTGGGCCCAGTTTAAAAAAGATGCCGCGGGCTGCCCGCCCGTGGGTGACATGCTTTCTTCATCCATCGAAAAAGCGCTTCAGGTGCTGCTTAAAGTCGGCGGCTTTATCATACTGTTTTCCGTCGTACTCGAAATGCTGAAGATCACGGGCGTGATGGACGCGCTGCGGTGGGTGTATATGCCCGTGGCTAACATGGCGGGGTTCAGCGCCGAGAGCACACAGGCCCTGCTTTACGGCGGCGTCGAGATGACCTCAGGCTGCGCGCAGGCGGCAGCACTGAGTTTGCCTGTTGTCATCAAGCTGCCGCTGATCGCCAGCATCATCGCCTTCGGCGGTCTGTGCATCCATTTGCAAACCACCGCGATGACAGTATCTTTCGGCTTAAAACCCAAGGGGTTTGCTTTTGCAAAAAGCATTCAAGCCATGCTGGCCTTCTTCTTCACCTCGGTGCTGCTGTCCGTGTTTCCTCTGACGACGGCTGCGGCTAATTTTCACGCGGAAACAAAAACAGCCGCGTACGGCGGCGTTATTTTTGCGGCAGCGGCTGTGCTTGTACTGGTATTCATTAAACGATGGCAGAAACGGCGCAGACGGTCAGCTTTTCCGTTTGCATCCTAGTTCTTGTCTGTTTTGCTTTAAAACCTTTATATAATCGCTGAAATAGGTTTCCACTTCAGCCAAAATGTCGTCTGCGTATTCATTGGCCCCCAGTTTGATTTCTGTAGCGATTTCTTCGGCCTTTTTAATGATCTCTCTCGCTTTGGCCTCGGCCTCCTGCACCACAGAATCATCCGACACGCGCGTTTGCAGCTCATCCTCGGCGCTCTTCACGATGCTCGCGGCTTCCTCCTGCGCGGAGTTTAATATCTGGGACTTTTCCTTGGATATTTCCTCGGCAACCATGATCTCCTGCGGCAATGCGTTGCGCAGATCGTTAATGATCTCCATCATGATATCGTAGTCCACATTGCGTTTGTTTGAGAACACCGCCTTGGGGCTGTTTTCAATTTCTTCGGTCAGCTCATCGAGCAGTTCAAGAATCTTCATTGTCTCACCTGCGGTATTTATTAATTACATCGTCTTTGATTTCATCCGGTACGAGCCCCGTGATATCTCCGCCGTGGCAGATCAGCTCTTTCACCATACTGGAGCTCAAATACGAATGATTGATGTCCGTCATCAAAAAAATGGTCTCCACATCCTTGGCAAGCTTTGCGTTCATCGCGGCCATTTGAAATTCGTACTCAAAATCCGATATGGCCCGAAGGCCGCGAATCACCAGATTCGCGCTTTTCCTTTTCATATAGTCCACGAGCAGGCCGGAAAAGGAATCCACATGAACGCACGGCAAATGGGTTGTGCTTCGGCTTATAAAATCCATACGCTGTTCGACGGTAAACGCGGGTTTTTTATTTTTGTTGACGAGCACCGCAACCGTCACATCATCAAACATGGCTGCCGCCCGCGTGATAATATCGAGATGTCCGGTCGTCACCGGGTCAAAGCTTCCGGGATAAACGCACTTAATCACTTTTTTCTCCATACACCAAAAATGCCAACGATATATCGCCGTATTCCTTACGCTTTGTCAAATTATACCCTATCGGCAGCATAAAATCAAATTTTCTGCGGCATTCGGCAATCACTGTTGCGCCGTTGTTGAGTTTCTCTTCGTCGCGCAGCGCTTCGAGCAGCGGCACATAAAGCTCTTCGTCATATGGCGGGTCCATTAACACAATATCGTACCGCCCCAGAGACGGCATCAGCTTGAACACATCACCCTTGAGCACACGGTAATCCGCGGCGTTCACGGCCGATAGATTTTCTTCGAGCACTTTTTGGCACACTCTTTCGCGCTCCGCAAAATCAACATGCGCCGCACCGCGTGAGAGCGCCTCGATACCGAGAGCACCGCTGCCTGCAAACGCGTCGAGCACTGCCGCGCCCGGCAATTCAAACTGAATCGCGCCGAACAGCGCTTCCTTCACCTTATCGGTCGTGGGGCGAATGGCATCGCCTTTGGGGCAATTCAGACGACGCCCTTTATAAGCCCCCGCAATCACGCGCATCAGTAAGGTCCAATCACGCGTTTGTCTGTCACGAGCATGTCCATCGCAATATCATACGGTTCGGCATGAATCTGCGGAACAATCTGCATGTCGTAGCAAATGCCGATTTTCAATGCATTTGTTTCTTTTAAAAATCTGTCGAAATAACCCACGCCGTAACCGATGCGGTTCAGAGCGGGATCGTAGGCGATGCCGGGCACCAGCACCACATCCGGCTCCGCCTGTTCACTCTCGTTCATGATGATGGGCTCCGCAATCCCATACACGTTGCTTTTCATCACGGAATCGTATGTGTAGGCCACAGCGATGAGATTGTCGTTATCGGCGACGTACGGCAGCGCCACGTTTTTGCCCATATCGAGCAGCGTGTGCATCAACGCAAGCAAATTTGGCTCGTTCTTATGCGAATAATAGGCCATCACGCACGCCGCATTCTTAATACTGTCCAGCTCAAGCAGCGTTTCCATAATACGTGCGCTCATCGTTTCCGCATCGCGCGATTCAATCATCAGCCTTTTTTTCAGCATTTCCTGCCGGATATCGTGTTTCATTTCTCGTCCTCGTAATAGAGTCTTGGCACGCGCGGAGAAAGCGCACAGAGTATTTCGTAATTCACGGTGCCGCACAGCGCCGCGTATTCCTCAACCGGAAGGCTGGCACCCCGCTGGCTCCCGAAGCAGACAACATTGTCGTGCAGCTTGACGCCCTCAATATCCGTCACGTCAACCAGTATCTGATCCATGCAGACACGGCCCACCACCTTCGCGCGCCGGCCGCCGACAAGCACCTCACCCCGGCTCGAAAGCAGCCGGTTGAAGCCGTCCGCATACCCGATTGGCAGCGTCGCGATGCGCGTTTCCCGGCTCGTCGTATAGGTGGCACCATAGCTTAGTTTTTCCCCGGCACCGATGGTTTTAATATGCGATACCTGTGTGTGCAGCGACATCGCGGGCTCCAGCTTCACGTCCCGCTTCACTTCGTCCGACGGGTAGCAGCCGTACATCGCAATGCCCACACGCACCATATCATACGCGAGCTCGGGGCTGTCGAGCGTGCCGCCGCTGTTTGCTGCGTGTATGATCGGAGAAAAGCCTTTCTCTTTCACGAGCGCGATAAACGATTGAAAACGTTCGTTCTGCTGCTGTGTATACGTTTTGTCCGCTTCGTCGGCTGTCGCAAAATGTGTCATCAGCCCTTCGAGGCTGAGCAGCTCGCTCTCTGCTATGATATCAAGCAGCTCGCACGCTTCCTCAATCGATTTCACGCCGACACGGTTCATGCCCGTATCCACCTTTAAGTGGAGCTTCATCGTTCTGCCGTATTCTTTGGCGGCATCCAGCGCGTTTTTGAGGCAATCGTATGAAGTCACCACCATTGAAAGGTCAAGAGCGGCACCTTTGCGCCACTGTGAGCGGTTGGACGGCCCGAGTACGAGTATCGGCGCGGTGATGCCCTCGTCCCGGAGCGCCTCCGCTTCCTCTGGAATCGCAACCGCAATCCAGTCTGCCCCCGCTTCAATGGCAGCTTTAGAAATCATTACGCTGCCGTGGCCGTAGCCATCCGCTTTGGCGACGGCGCAAAACATCGTTTTCTCCGGCAGCGTTTTTTTAATATTGATCACATTGCGCTTGATCGCGCTTAAATTAACCTTCGCGTAAGTCGGCCTTAATAACATGTCGTCCTTCTTTATAAGGCGCTTTCAATCAGCGTCGTTAAATTTCAGATCCTGTAAATATCCTGTTCGCTCAGCAGCTTCACGCCGCCTTCCTCAAGAGATTTCACGGCTTTCTCAATATCCTCAACGCGGAACAGTATCAGCGCGTTTTCATTGGGTGTGCGCACAAATGAATACAGATACTCCACGCTGATATCCGCCGCGTCGAGCAGCTGCAGCACCTTGGCCAGCCCGCCCGGCTTATCGGTGACCTCCGCCACGATCACATCGGTCGTGCTTGCTGTGAAGCCGTTCGCCTTCAGCATCGCAATCGCCTTTTCGGGTTCGCTTACGATGCAGCGCATAATGCCGAAATTCGTTGTGTCAGCAATGGACAGCGCAATAAGATCCACGCCGCCTTCACCGAACACTTCCGTGATTTTGGCCAGACGGCCCTTTTTGTTTTCCACAAATACGGATATCTGCTTAATCATCACAACGCCTCCTTATATTTAGAGTTGCCTCTTGTCGATCACGCGTTTGGCCTTGCCTTCACTGCGTGCAATGGTCTTCGGCTCCACGAGCGTTACCTGAACGCCGATATTGAGCACCGTTTGTATTTCGGCCCCAATTCGCTTCTGCAGCGTTTCCAGCCTCTTCACTTCATCCGAGAAGATATCGGCGGATACCTCCACCTGCACCTCGAGCGTATCCGTGTTGTCCACGCGGTCAACCACAATCTGGTAATGAGGTTCCACCTCCGCAATGTTCACAAGCACGCCTTCAATTTGAGACGGGAATACGTTGACACCACGGATGATCAGCATATCGTCACTGCGCCCCAACACCTTGCTCATACGCGCCATTGTGCGGCCGCAGTCGCAGGTATCGATGCTCAGCGAGGTGATGTCGCGTGTGCGGTAACGGATCAGCGGTATGCCGTCCTTGTCTATCGTCGTGATAACAAGCTCACCCTTTTCGCCGTACGGCAGCGGTTCGAGCGTGTCGGGATCAATGATCTCGGCGAGGAAGTAATCCTCCGCGATGTGCAGGCCTTTTTTGTATTTGCAGTCCGCCGCGACACCCGGCCCCATGATTTCGGACAAGCCGTAAATGTCGATCGCAAGCAGATTCAGCCGCTGTTCAATCTCGGCGCGCATGGCCTCGGTCCAAGGCTCTGCGCCGAACACACCGCCTGTGAGCTTCAAGCTCTTGGGGTCAATGCCCATCTCCTCCATCGTCTCAGCGAGGTACAGCGCATACGAGGGCGTGCACGCGAGCAGCGTTGTGCCGAAATCCTGCATCAGCATAATCTGGCGCTTTGTGTTGCCGCCCGATACAGGGATCGTCATCGCACCGAGCGTTTCCGCGCCGTAGTGTGCGCCGAGACCGCCCGTAAACAATCCATAGCCGTAGGCCACCTGTATGACTGATTTATTGCTTCCGCCCGCGAACGTAAACGTACGCGCCATCAGATCACCCCAGTTTTTGATGTCGCGCTTGGTATAGCCCACCACCGTGGGTTTTCCCGTGGTGCCGGACGATGCGTGGACGCGGCAGATCTCGTCCTGCGGCACCGCAAACAACCCGAACGGATAGTTGTCTCTCAGATCCTGCTTGAGCGTGAAAGGCAGCAGCTTCACATCGTCCACGCTTTTGATATCGTCGGGCTTTACACCCTTTTCATCGAACGCCTTTTTATAGAAAGGCACATTCTCATATACTTTTTTAACTGTGGCTTGAAGCTTTTTCGTCTGCAGGGCGCGAAGCTGTTCGCGGTCCATGCATTCGATTTCTTTATTCCAATACATTGTATTCCTCCAACAATACGTTTAAGCGTTATAGCCTTTTTCGAATGCCGCGAGGTTAACCTCCAGCGTTTTTGGGGGAACCGTTTGTTTGATGGCATCGAGGAAGGCCTGTTTATCAATATCCATATGTTTCGCAAGCACGCCGAGCAGCACGATGTTGATCGCCTTTGTGTTGCCCGCCTCTTGGGCGAGCGTGAGCGCGTCCACAAACACCGCGTCCGGCACCATGGCGCTGATACGCGATTCGATATCCGCAGGATATTTCTGCGCCCCCGTGATCACGGGCATCGGCAGAATTTCCTGCGTGTTAATAAACATCCTGCCGTTATTTTTCAAACGGCCGCACCACCTCAATGCTTCCAGCTTTTCAAAAGCCAGAATGATATCCGCGCCGCCTTCGTCGATGATGGGCGCGTAAACTTTATCGCCTAAACGGACGTGCGTCACGACACTGCCGCCGCGCTGGGCCATGCCGTGCACCTCCGAAAGCTTCACATCGTATCCCAAATTGATCGCCAGGTTGCCAAGCACCCGGCTGGCGAGCAGCGTTCCCTGCCCGCCGACACCCACAATTAAAATATCCGTCATACTCATACCCCTGTTGTTTCTATCGCACCGAACGCACACACGCTCGGGCAAAGCCCGCAGCCCGTGCAGACGCTCGCGTCTATCTGCATGCCGTTTTCCGTGTTCTTGATAGCCGGACAGCCAAGCTTTAAGCACATGCCGCAGCTCTGGCATTTTTCCGTAATCGCATACGGCGCTTTAATATACTTTTTATCGAGCAGCACGCAGGGCCGTTTTGTAATCACCACGCTGAGTTCCTCACGCGCGGTTTCCTCCTTGAGTATCTGCGTAAGCTCCTTGAGATTGAACGGATCAACAATGCGCACGTTTTTCACCCCGATGGCCTTGACGAGCGTCGGGATGTCGATTGCGTACGCGATATCACCCTTCACCGTTTTCCCGGTGGCAGGGTTGTCCTGATGGCCCGTCATGCCCGTCGTCGAGTTGTCAAGTATGATGACGGTAGACGTCGCGCCGTTGTAGACCATATCCACAAGGCCTGTGATGCCGGAATGGAAGAACGTCGAGTCGCCGATCACAGCAACCAGTTTGCGCGCGAATTCCTTGCCGCGCGCCTTCTCCATACCCATGGCCATGCCGATACTCGCGCCCATGCAAACGCACGCGTCGATGCCCTGATGCGGCGGCAATGCGCCGAGCGTATAACAGCCGATATCGCCTGTGGCCGTGAGGCCGAGCTTTTTGAGCGTGTGAAACACGGCGCGGTGCGGGCAGCCGGGGCACATCACGGGCGGCCTTTGCGGCAAATCTCCCGGGTTGCAGATGGTCTTTTTCTCTCCGCCAATCTTCTCGGCAATCAAATTCACGCTGTATTCGCCCTGAACCGAGAATAGATCCTTGCCAGAGACATCGATCCCCATCGCCTTGATCTGATTTTCGAAGAACGGCTCCAGCTCCTCCACCACATAAAGCGTATCAACCTGAGACGCAAAATCGCGTATCATCTTTTCAGGAAGCGGATAAATGAGCCCGAGCTTCAATGTGCTGGCTTCGGGCAGTGCCTCGCGCACATAGTTATAGGACACGCCGCTCGTCACGATACCGATTTTCTTATCGCGGTATTCGGCCACGTTGACAGCCAGCGTATCCGCCGCCGTCTTGATTGCGTTCATGCGCTGTTCCACAACGATGTGGCGTTTTTTTGCCATGCCCGGCATCATCACGTATTTCAAGATATCCTTTTGATAGGGTTTGAGCATGTCATCCGCGCGCGTGCCCAACGCCACAAGCCCCTGCGAGTGCGAGAGCCGCGTATTGGAGCGTACGAGCACAGGCGTATCGTATTGCTCGGAGAGCTCATAGGCGAGCTTCATGAACTCTTTGGCTTCATTGCTGTCGGCCGGTTCGAGCATGGGCACATGCGCGCTGCGCGCGTAGAACCGCGAATCCTGCTCGTTCTGGCTTGAATGCATGCCCGGATCGTCCGCAACGATGATCACGAGACCGCCGTTCACGCCCGTATAGGAGACGGTGAAAAGCGGGTCGGCTGCGACATTAAGCCCCACATGCTTCATGCAGCAAAGCGCACGCGCACCCGCAAAAGACGCACCGATGGCCACCTCAAGCGCCACCTTTTCGTTCGGAGCCCATTCAGCATATATGTCATCAAACTCTGCGATATGTTCCGTGATTTCTGTGCTTGGCGTTCCCGGATACGCCGCGGCGACTGTCACGCCCGCTTCATAAGCACCGCGTGCAAACGCCTCGTTTCCCAGCATCAGCTTCTTCATTTGCTTCCCCTCATGTTGTCTTTTATTGTTTATGACTGTCCGCGCAGGTCTGTCACGCGCTTGGCTTTGCCTTCAAATCGTTTGAGCGACTGCGGCTCAACGAGCTTCACATCGGCTGTGATATTCAGCACCGTATATATCGCGTGCTTGACCTTTTTCTCCAGCGCCTCGAGCGCGCTGAACTTCTCAATCAGCGACGCGTCGGACACCTCGACGAGCACCTCGATGGTATCCATATAGCCATCCTTGCGGACAATGATTTCGTAATGCGGCCCGATATCCTCGATGCCGAGCAGAACACCCTCAATCTGCGACGGGAATACATTGACGCCTCGGACGATCAGCATGTCGTCCGTGCGTCCCTGCACCTTGGCCATGCGCATCGATGTGCGCCCGCACTCGCATTTTTCGGGTATCAGCCACGTGATGTCCTTGGTGCGATAGCGCAGTATCGGCAGCGCCTCCTTTGAAAGCGCAGTGATGACCAATTCACCCTTTTCTCCGACCGACACAGGTTCGAGTGTGTCGGGATTGATAAACTCGCAGTAAAAATGGTCCTCGCAAATATGCATGCCGTGCTTCAAATAGCATTCGCCCGATACACCCGGCCCGATGATTTCACTGAGCCCGTAGTTCTCGGTCGCGATGATATCCCACGCCTGCTCAATCTCGCGGCGCATCTCTTCGGTATGCCCTTCGCCGCCGAACATGCCGAGCCTCAGCGGCAGCTTTTTGGCATCAACACCCATCTTTTTTGCTGTTTCCGCCAGATACAGCGCGTAAGAAGGTGTACCGACGAGCAGCGTGGTTTCAAAGTCCCGCATGATGTTAATTTGGCGCTCGGAGTTGCCGCCCGATATCGGAATGACAGACGTGCCGAGCTTCTCGAGGCCGTAATGCAGGCCGAAAGCGCCCGTAAACAGCGTATAACCGAACGTGATCTGCGCGATGTCGTCCGGTGTTGCGCCTGCGGCGCAAGCCATACGCGCGATGCATTCGGACCACATGTCGATATCGGCCTTTGTGTAGCCGACAACGGTCGGCTTGCCCGTGGTGCCGGATGATGCGTGAATACGCACGACATCCTTCATCGGAACCGCGAAAAGCTTGTACGGGTAATTGTCCCGTAAATCGTCCTTGACTGTAAACGGAATGCGCCGGATATCATCCAGCGTTTTTATGTCGTCCGGCTTGACGCCTGCCGCGTCGAGCTTTTTGCGGTAATGAGCGACGTTGTGATAGCACCGTTCTACCGTACTTTTGAGCCGCGCGAGCTGAATGTCTTCAATCTCCTGCCGCGTCGCGCACTCAATCTTTTCATTCCAGATCATTTTCTCCTACCTCACTGCATTGTCTTTCGCACGCAAATCAGGCCCGTGCTTCCGTGCTTCGTTGAATGTATTGATTATAGCGTATCGTATACAAAAAATAAAGTCTAAATGCATACTTTACCTGTTGTGAGACCGATTGTTTGATAATTCTTCCATCAATGAGCTGTCAGCTTTGCTGACTGTGGATTGTTATGCGAATGTTCGCTTTTATTTCGGAACGGTCAAGACCGTTCCCTACGGTTCGTGTACACCGCCCTTGTAGGGGCGATCAATGATCGCCCGCGATTAGCCCTTAGAACTGAAATATCATAGACACCAATGCAGACCGCAATCCTCCGTCGAACTGCGCGCGCCACCTCCTTTCAAAAGGAGGCTTTATTCTGCACATTTCATACTGCTGCGTTCTTTTCGGCTCCTTTGGAAAGGAGCTGTCAGCTTTGCTGACTGAGGATTGATTTACAAATGAACAGACATACCATATCAATAATAGAGCCCTTTTGGGCGCGTTTGCGCCGATTGCGATACATATGCGCTTTAAGCCGTATAAGCTTTCTTCCGAAGCGACCATACCCCTCCGGGGTACAGGAATACTTTTTTGTTGTTCACGTGTAATAGGCAAATGACACAAGGTTGATTCTAACTAAACTAGCCTTCTAGGCGAATCCAATTATAAAAGTCCTTTTGGGCGCGTTTGCGCCGATCTCACAGCAACTATTTGCGTTCAAGCCTCCCTCAGTCGCCTCCGGCGACAGCTCCCTCCCGAGGGAGCCATGGATAAGCAGATATCGCCTTATTAGGCAGCATAGCTGTCGGCTGTCAAAGGCCCTATGGAAAGAGATGCTTCGCTTCGTTACCACTGTGCTCAGCATGACGGAAGACGCTGTGAGCAAACCGAGCACCTTAACGATCGGTGACCCGAGCCATTGACACAGAGCCAAAAAAAGAGCCGCCCAATGCTGAGCAGCTCCTTTGATTAACTAGAAATCCATTATACAAAAACCTTCTTGAGCTTCGCGAAGCGCGGCAGCCCTTCTTCATACGGCAGCGGCGAATCGCCCTGAATCAGCGGCAGCGCATAATCGATGAAGTCCTGTGTGAGGCCTTTGCCGTCCGGCAGAATCCACTCGTCGGGAATCTTCTTTTCCCTGTTGGCCACTTCCGTCAGGTTGATCAGCTTCATGTTGCACTTGTACGCTTTGCCCGGCTCGCGCTCGAAAGCCACCATATGATCCGTTGTGCCTTCCACGGCAGCCTTCACAGCCGTCTGCCCGGCTAGGAACGATTCGTTGATATCCGTCAGCGAACCCGCGTGTGACGCACAGCGCTGCAGCAGACTGAACTCAATACCGCGTACCTTCGCGCCTGTGGCTTCTTTGCAGTAGCTCGCGAGCGTATTCGCAAGGCCGCCGAGCTGCGCATGGCCGAAAGAGTCCTTTGATTTTGAAAGATCGCTGCCGTATTCGCTGATGTACTTGCCGTCCTTATCCTGAATGCCCTCTGAAACCGCAACGATAACCTTCTTGTTTTTCGCATAGATTTCCTTGACGCTTTCTAAGAACTTGTCCATATCGAACACCTTCTCAGGCAGATAGATCAGGTCCGGTCCGTATCCTTTATAAGACGCGAGCGCCGTCGCGGCCGTCAGCCAGCCCGCGTTTCTGCCCATCACTTCGAGTATCGTGATCATGCCCGTGTCGTACACGCGCGCGTCGAGGTACACTTCCATCGTGGAGGTTGCGATATATTTTGCAGCGCTGCCGTAGCCCGGGCAGTGGTCAGTCGCCCACAAGTCGTTATCGATCGTCTTCGGAACGCCCATGATGCGCATTTCGTAGCCGGACTTTTGCATATATTTGCTGATCTTGTTGCAGGTGTCCATCGAGTCGTTGCCGCCGTTATAGAAGAAATAACGCACGTCGTATTTTTTGAACACTTCCAGCATTCTCTTGTAATCGGTATCATCCTTTTCGGCATCGGCCAGCTTATAACGCACAGACCCAAGCGCCGACGACGGTGTGGTTTTCATAAGCTCCAGCTCTGCCAAATCTTCCTGACTCATGTCAATCAGCTTCTCGTCCAGCACCCCTTTGATACCGTGTGCCGCGCCGTACACCTTTGTGATGCAATCTTCCTTCAGCGCCTGCATAAACACGCCCGCCGCGCTCGCATTGATCACCGATGTGGGTCCGCCGGATTGTCCGAATATACATGCCCCTTTTAATACGCCCATATTCTCGTCAGTCTCCTTCTAAATAAAACTTTAGCCAAAATTATATCCCACGGCACCAATATTTTCAATGGATTATAGGCAAATAAAACACAGTTTGAGGCAATTTGCCATCTGAGGGCTGCCTTTATTCCGTCGGGACGCCGGTCTGTACCTCTGCGCCCGATTTCTCCGGCAGCAACTGATCAGCAGGTTTTGCGAAATCCTGCGACGGTTCTCCGGCATTGGCCGGTGCCTGCGGCCCGATGATTTTTTCTCCCGCGTACGGCTTGTATTTGGTTTTTCCGATCAGTTCCGGCTCTCTTACTTCTTTGCCGTCTTTATAATAATGCTTGTAAGTGGCGTAAATAAACCCGTCACGACGCTTCACGGTGACTTCCTCATAACCGTACGGTTTTGTTTTATCCACCATCACGATCATATCGCCCGGCGGCTCGAGCGTTTCGAGTTTTTCTGAGCTCAAGCGAATCTCATCATAGACACTCGGGAACGGCGCGCCGTATATTTCGAAATTCACCGTCTGCGCACTGCTGCTGACCCAACAGAATATGTAGATATCGTGATCCGTGTTGTTTCTGTAGATAAAATCGATCGTGCCTGTGTTGATTGTGGCATCGAGGCCGCCGGCGACATAACTCAGCTTAATTGAATGTCCCTGGCGGTTGACGATCTCAAGATCGGCCTTCAATACCGCGTTGTACATGGTGGTGGATACCTGACAGACGCCGCCGCCCGCCTGATCTTCGCTGCCGCCGCGCACCACAGCGGGCGCAGGCTGCCACCCGAGCTCGTAAACGCGCGGGCCAAGCACGTCGTTCGTCGAAAACTCATTTCCCGGATGCAGCACATAGCCGTTAATATGCTCCACCGCTTTTTTGATGTTGTACACGCGCGACTCGCGGTTATACGGGCTCTGCCCAAATGATGTGCTCGCTCCAGCCCGCTTCACGGTATTTGCAACAAGCTCTGCCTTGGTTATCGTCGGCGGCACCTCCACAATGGGCATTTTTACGGTACCGTATGCGCGCATACGCACCTGACGCTCAACCTCGGCATACAGCGCATCCTGATCCACCTGATACCCGGCGGCTTCGTCCGTATAACTGAACCGATTCTTGCGATCGTCCTTGTTAATCTGCACAGTTGCGTCCTTCGCGGGCACATTCACCTCAAGCGCAATTTCCGCGATACGTTTTTTTGCCGGTGACGGATTAATCGTATAATCGGTTGCAAAATCCAGACCGTTCTTTTCAATCTCTTTGATCCTTCTGCTAATTTCAAGCCGGCTGCCTTCACGGGCGACTGCCAGCGCCTCTTTTAGTATATCGTCCGCATTGTCCGCGATTTCAAAATCGTCTTGTCCGAGCACAAAAGGCTGCCCGTTATAGTCAACCGTCACCCGAACAGTGGAAATCTTTTGCTGCAGGCGCTGCTGCACAAGCGCTCTGGCTTGTGCCATCGTCTTGCCGCCCACATCAATGCCGTCGATGCGAATGCCGGTAAAGTAAGTCCCCTGTCTGTACAAATCCTCCCATTGCTGAGCCGTCAGAGTGGTATGCGAAAACATGATCACGGCAAAAAGCGAAAGCGCCAAAGCCACCGCCGCCACACCTGCCAACCAAAATATTCTGTGCCGTTTATAAATCTGCTTCAACAATATCATCACCCTCCGAATAGAGTCATTGCCAAAATGAATATCTTTTATGCCTCAAAACCACGGTTTATTCGGCAGGACAAAAAAAGCCATATATTTTATATATATGGCCGCTTTCAAGTCAGTATGGTTAAACTTGTTTTATGCGTTTTGTTTTTTCATCTGTTCAATCAGTGCGGTGAGTTCTTCGCAGTCCTTTTGAGACAGCTTGACATCCTTGAGCATGCAGACCAGCAGCGCCTTTGCCGAACGATCGCTGATTTTGTCGAGAAGGCTTCTGCTTTCGGCCATAATACATTCGTCTTTTTGTACTGTAGGATAGTAAAAATTATCGCGCCCGAGCACATCGTATCCGATAAACCCTTTTCCGACAAGGCGTTTGACATAGGTGGCGTATGTGTTGTATTTCCAGTCCATCTTGTCTCCCATCAACGCGATGATCCCCGACATCGTGAGCGGTGACTTTTGCCAAAGAGCCGACATAACTGCCCATTCCGGCTTTGTCAGTGTCGTCATTCTCTTCACTCCTCTCCGAATTACATCTCCCTTCGCCCTCGCGAAACGACTACCTGCTAAACATCACAACTACTATTGTAGTTGTGAAAAAGCCTTTTGTCAACATTTGAAATGAAAAGATAAGCATCATCCCATGGCTTTTCGCTGTTGGATGTGAACCTTCGCTTCTCTCAGGGCGACATGCTGCTGTGTGCTCACAACCTCTTCTGTCATACCGAGCGGAGTGACAGCGAAGAGAGGTAGCCCATGGCTTTTCGCTCTTGGCTGTGGGACCCTTCGCTTCTCTCAGGGTGACAAAATTTGCTGCCTGCTGTTTACTCGCCGATGATCTTAATCATGAGCTTCTTTTGGCGCATGCCGTCAAATTCGCCGTAAAAAATCTGCTCCCACGGTCCAAAGTCCAGCCTGCCCTCCGTCACAGCCACTACAACCTCGCGGCCCATCACAGTGCGCTTCAAATGCGCGTCCGCATTATCCTCATAGCCGTTATGCGCATACTGGTTATACGGCTTTTCGGGTGCCAGCTGTTCCAGCCAACGCTCGAAATCCGCATGCAGGCCGGGTTCGTCATCGTTGATAAACACGCTTGCCGTGATGTGCATCGCGTTGACGAGGCACAGCCCTTCACGAATACCGCTTTCAGCCAGCGCCGCCTCTACCTGCGTCGTGATATTGATCATCTGCCGCCTTTTTTGAATATTGAGCGTCAGAACCTTTCGATAACTCTTCATTTGCAACCTCCTTTTATTTATCATCATATCGGCAGTCCAAAGCGCTGTAAAGCAGTTTAAATGAAAAACCGCCAAATGACTCGGCGGTTTCTCATGCTCTCATCAATCCCTCTTCATAAGGCTTTTTACTTTTTATTTCCTTTATTGCCTTTGTCTTTGCCGTTGGAGTTTCCGGCGGGTTTGCCGGTGTCGTTATTGTCTATGTCTTTCTTGTTGTCCTCATCGTCGTCAGCTTTTTGCTCATTCTGAATGCTGTCCGGCTGGTCCTCTGTGTCGCTGTTTTTTGCATCGTCCCAGTCAAAATCAAACCAGTCCGCATCAAAGCCCCATTCTATCAGAGCGGCAATCTGTTCGTCTGTAAGACCCAGCGACTCAACCGCAGCTCTGAACTGTGTCTGTGCCTGAATCTTGGCTTGTTTGAAAGCCTCTTTCGCGGCCCGCTTTTGCTGTTCCAATTGTGTTTTCAGCTCTTCCTTTGCGGTTTTCCATGCTTTTACGTCTTTATCCGACTTGAAGGCATTCTGAATCTCGTCCTTAGCATTCTTCCACAGATCCTTTGCTTGCGTTCTCGCCTGTTTAAACACTTCTTGAGCCTGTTTCATGCTTGTTTTGAACGTTTCCTGTGCCTGCTCCATAATTTGAATTTGTTCAGGCGTCAGAATGCCGCTGTCGATAAGCTTCTGCATGTCTTTATCGTCGCCCCGGTGCCCGAAAACGGCATCGACATCGTCCAGCAGCTTCACGAGCTTGCCCATTTTAAGAGATCCGTACTTTGCTTTGGCTTCATCGAGTGTGATGCCTTCCTTGCCTGCAAGATATGAAAGTGCGAGATACCGGCCCGGTGTAAGCCCGCTTGCTTTGGCTTCGTCTGCAATATCTTCTGTCACAGCCGATACCACCACATCACATTGAAGCCCAAGCTCAGCTATCTGCTGTTCAGCCGTTTCCTTTAAGCTCGCTGTGAGTTCGTCACCGCTTTCACCGCTGGCCGTGACGACGAGAGAAGCTTCTTCTCCTTCATTCGTGATATAGCCTCCCAAAGCGAACGCATTGATATACACCTTCATCGCTTCCTCGGGTGATAACCCCGCCACATCCGTTTCCGCCACAATTTTAGTGCCGTCATCGTTATAAGCGGCCACATCAATCACCGCACCGTTTTGTATGGTCAGCTTGAGGCTCGGATTCACATCGAGCGACACATAGGTGATCTGCTCAGAAGCCGACGGCATCGCAGCCGGGGTTTGTGAAACCGCCTCCTGTGTCGGTGCGGCTGCCCCGGTTATCATCTGTGAATCAGTTGTATTTACCTGAGCCGCGCATCCGGTCAGTATCAGCGTCACGCTCATGATCATGCTCAGTACAAATGCCAAAGCTTTTCTTGTCAATTTCATTCTCAGTTCTCCCTTCACTGCTGCTTGGTTTGCTTTTTGTTTGTGTTCTCTTTGTTGCTGCTGTCTTCTTTTTTGTCTGCGTCATTTTTGTTCTGATTCTCGCCGTTGTCGTGATTTCCCTTATTATCGTCTTTTGGCTTGTCCTGTTTGTTGGAGGGAGAACTGTTCTCCTTCACTTCTTTGCCGCTTTGGCTGCCGTTGTTTTGTTGATTTTGTTCGTTTTCTTTTTTATCAGAGGCGTTATCCTTTTGACTCTGACCTTTTGAGGGATCCGTGGGACGAACTTCATCTTTTTCAGGCTGAGTTTGTGTATTTTGAGCCTTTTCCTTTTTATATTTCTTCTCAAATACCTGATCAATGATTTTATCAACATCCTGCTCCTTAATTCCCTGATCTGATGCCTGCTTTTTGAGAAGCTCGACACCGGGGCTCTGATGATGCGCTTTTGCATTTTCAAACGTGTCTTTTGAGCTTTGAAGCAGCAGCGCTTTGACCGCGCGCCGTGTTGATCCGCTCACGATCTTTTCCACCTGTTGCTGACTGACGGCAGTGTTCTCTCCAAAACAAGCCACCAGCACATGCCCGTTGTCTTTGAGGTATCCTTGCGCGTCGGCAGCCTCCACAACGGCTTCAAGCGCGTTATCAAAGCTGAGCCCTGTCAGGGTCATATTCTTGAGCAAAACAGACGCATCGTCATTCTCCGCTGCTATAGACAATACCGTACCCGATGCGTTAACTTGCATGCTCATGCTCGGATTGATATCGATCGTTATATAACTGACCTCGTCTGCAGCCGGGGGCAGTACAAAAAGGAACATCAAGGCTGCCAGCATGGCCGCTACAGCCGGAATCGCCCATGACAGCTTTCCCGTTCGCTTCAGGTTCTGTTTATTTCGGACTTCCCCGTCAACCATCTGTCTTGTGCTTTCGCGCACCCGTTCGCTTGGCTGATGGATCTCGAATTCGATATCATTAAGCGCTTTGTCTATATCAAACATCCAGCTCTCTCTCCATTTCCCTGCGCAGCTTTTCCTTGGCGCTGTTCAAGCGCGATTTGATCGTACCGATTGGCAGCCCCAGTACACTGGCCGTTTCCCTGTAATCAAGCCCTTCAAAGTAATGAAATATAACAGGGAGCCTGTGTTTATCCGGAAGTACGGCGATTTTTTCAATCAACAGCTTTGATGTCATGTTCTTCATAGCCTCAGCTTCCGCTGAAATATCATCGGTCGCCGCCTCAATCGCATGCTTCTTCATCTCGTCACTTAAAGCGTTTTCGATCACTTCGTTTTCCCGTCGGCTGCGCCGAAAGCTGTCCCTGTAGGCGTTTAGGCAGACGGTGTAGAGCCAATTTTTAAATGACCTTGTGCATGTATGAGATTTTTGAATCGCCTTCAGCCATGTCTGCTGATAAAGCTCTTCCGCATCACTGTGGTTCCTGGCCAGTTTCAGGCAGAGACTAAATAAGCCGTTCTCATAACGGCTGATCAGCACGTCAATATATGTAAAGTCGTTATTTGAAAAGGCTATCAGCAGCTGTTGTTCGTCCGGCAATCCCTTTACCCCTTTCACTTATATAGACGCATAACAAACGAATTTGTTCAACTTATTTTCAAGGCTTATTCAAAAGAGAATAAAATAAGGCCTTGACACGTCGTCAAGAGCCTTGGAAAATGGGCTTGCCTTATACACCATCACGGTCAGCGGACTGCTTCTTTGTGGTGCGGCTGTTGTTCTGGGCATCCGCCGTGATGGGCGTCTGCCCTTTGCTTTTCTTCTTTCTGGCCTGTTTGTTATCGGGCTGACTGTCTTTTGGCATATGGTTGCCTCCGTTTTATTAATAGTATTCACAACTTTGTGTTAGAAGATGCATCAAATCAACTATGAAAAAGGGGCGGCTACGCGTATAATGGACATGGCAATACGAATAAACTTTTTGAGGATATCCAGCGAAACCTGACTGAAATTCCGAAAGGAGGTCTGTTTTTGCCAAACGCTATTATATATGTTTTTTCAGGAACCTACCATACGCTAAAAGCAGCCCGGATGATTGAAAAGCATCTTCAGACAAATCATATTGAAACGCGCATTCACGAGGTTCAGTATCCATTTGAAAATGTGCCGCCGCCAGCAGATTTCGATTATGTCGGCTTTGGGTACCCCGTGCACGCGTTCAATTCGCCGCTGATGTTTCTTCGCTTTGTGAAAAGCCTTCCGGCCGCTGTGCAAAACAAGGCGTTTATATTTAAAACCTCGGGCGAACCGGCGCGGCTCAATATCGAGTCGTCTTATTCGCTGCACCGCTTACTCAAGAAAAAAGGCTATGATGTGGTGCTTGATACGCACATGCTGATGCCGTACAACATCGTTTTCCGTTATCCGGACGGGCTGACCAAGCAGATGACGCTTTACACTGACGCGCTGAGCAAGCTGCTGACGCTGCGGCTGCTGAGCGGCGAGCGTGATACGTTCCGTTTCAGCAAGCTGCGTCGGTTGATTTCGCTGATGATGCGTGTTGAGTGGTTCGGCGCGTGGCTCAACGGTCGCCTTTATTCGGTCAAAATGAACAAGTGCAGCCAATGCATGCTGTGCGTAAAAACATGTCCTGCCGCGAATATCACGTTTGAAAACGGGCGGTTCCGATTTGGCGGACGCTGCGCGATGTGTATGCGCTGCGTGATGTACTGCCCCAAGGATGCGGTCAACTTCGGCATTATCCGCCCGCTGCGCGTGAACGGCGGTTACGCCTTTGACAAAATTCTAGCCGATCCCGGCATCTCTGCGGATTATGTGGGGCCCAAAACCAAGGGCTATTTTGCAGCGTTCCGTGGCTTTTTCCGCCGCGCGGACGACGCGCTGGCTGCCCACGGTCTGGCGGCAAAGGGCTGCACGCCGCAGCCGAATCCAAATGTGCCCGAGCTTGACGTGTTTGAAGCTTACGAAGCGTCCCGGCTAGAATCGCGCGAGGAGTATGAGGAAGAGGAAAATAGCAGCGCTGTTTAAACGATGCTGCATTGCGGACAACCTTCTTTATTACATTGAAGTGAGAAATATGGATGGGCTTGCTGTTAAATAAACCGGTCGTCATTCTTCTCCACTTAGATGAATGGCAAAGATCTTAGTGAAGAAAGAGCATTCCCCCACACGATGAATCGCGAGTGAAAATGCTCTGTTTGGCCAGCTATGGATGTGGTTAAGCAAGGCTGGCCGCGTTCAAGATTGGGTGCGGATTCTGATTCAGCTGTCCTTTTCTTTACGCGAAATTTTCACTTTATTCTATATGGGGTTTGTAATAATACAAACTAATTACAGACCCCATATGTTTTCAAATTCACTTATAAGTGATAATGACCTGCAGCTTCCGGTTGATATAATAGCTTTCTGATTTTGATATGAGTCATGCCATCCGGGGTATCCCATTGTATACTATCTTCTTCACGATACCCGAGAATAGCGGTGCCAATCGGAGACAGAATAGACAACTGTCCCTTTGCCCAGTCTGAAGCTTGTGGGTACACCAAAGAAACCTCTGTTTCTTCGTCGTTAAGGCTTAATAATGCCCTTGAATTCATTGTCACGACATTATTCGGGAGTTGCTGCGGCCGGACGACCGTTGCTCTGATAATCTCATGCTCCAGATCTTTAATCGTCCGTTCATCAGCACCGTTTTTTAGCTCGTCATCGATGAGCTTAATAAGCCTGTCCCTGTCTAGCTCTGTGATGTAAATCAAACCGGGGGCCGCAGCGCGCTTCTTAATGCTATCTAAGTATTCCTTCATCGTTATTGAAAAGCTTTGTATTGCAGAAGACTCATGTTTACACTTAAATCCTGCATGAATAAACGCCCTCATTGACCGCGTGTTCTCTTTATGTATTTTGGCGACAACACGTTTTGATCTTAATTCAAAAAATGCAACTTTAAGACTTTCTTGAATGGTATGACTGCCTAATCCTTTGCCCCAGTTGCTGCGATCCCCTATAACGATGACAATTTCCGTTTCCATGTCTTTCACAACAAGGCGAACAAAGCCAACCGGCATGTTATTTTTATTATAAGCGATATAAAATCTGCCGTTTTGGTTAAAAAGATGCGTTAAAATAGGCATGTTGATCCTGTCTACCACCTGCTCTATGTTGGAAGAGACATCGCATGTATCACTTAAGTATCTTGTGACTTCATCATCTTGTAACCAAGACATTAAAGTATAGGCATTGTCCCTTGTTACTTCAGAGCATAAAAAAATAAAAGGATCTTTCATTTTACTACTTCCTTTCGTAAGAACAAAAGCCTTCCATAGAAACCTATGACGGTTCTTTTTAATATATAAATTATAATATAAATCGATATGGTAGTCAAATTCCATTAATGGTCAATCATGGCATTAAAGTGTACGGGCGTCAAACACAGGGTGCATTCTGCACGGTTTCCTGTTATTGTGACAATCAAAGCGTGAATAATCACCAATCAAATCGACCAGTTTAACCGGGATATGCACCAGTTAGAATCAGTATGGCGCTGGCAAAAACGTCCTGTAAAGTCTGTCAATTTCATGGTTTATCCACAACTGGTCACGCAGTTATCTGCGGCGTGAACAATGCATATGAGAATCTTTTTTTGTCATTCGTTCCGCTCAATCGGAAGCTTTTATTATTCGCACCAGTATAGCTGATGGGTTTTACGCTAATGTCCCCTAAAAACAGAGAACGACATTGCGGATCATTCCCTGCTTTATATCAGCGTGGTTGAAATAGCCGTTGCACAATCCTCTTTGTTTTGGCATATATATACTTTTCTAAGTTCTACTACTCAGCCGCTTGTAAAACAGCCCCATCCAGATGACGCATACTGAAACAGCCGCGGGAAACTGCCAGAATGCCCCTTGCATCAGTGCACCGAGCCAGTACGCAGGAAACACGCCCGCAATCAGCCCCCACGGTGAGTTCGTGATCACAGGCACGAGCATGGGGAGCATGGTGAGCCCGAGCATCTTGGACACCGCAAGCCCTTCCACCTTGTTGCCCGCAAAGCTTAACAGCATCAACGTATTCACCGCACCGAACAGCCCGCCCGCCACCGCGACGCACAGCACACGCAGCATATCCGGCTTTGACAACGAGAACAGCAGCATCAGCACAGGCGCAATCAAAATACTCCAGAGCACGGGCAGCGCAAGTCTTGAGGCGATATAACCTGCGCCCCCGAGCGGCGTGACGGTGTAATACTCGCCCACGCCCTCATCACGCTCATTGAGCATCAAAAAACCGCAGAGCATGCCCGCCATGGCCGGCGTCAGCGTCAGCAACAGCATATCGGCCAGCGGATACCACGGCGCGAGGTCAAACGCAAACGCATTCTTAAGCACCGGCTGCAGCAATGGCAGTCCAAAACGAAAAGCCGCACCCGCAAGAAACGGGGCCAGTGTAAGCAAGATAAGCATCGGATCCCGCCGGATCAATGTGAAAGTGCCGAAAAACGTCTTAATCGTGTTTGTCATGCCGCACCGCCTCCCAATCTGCATAGCGCAGAATTCAGCCGTTTGAGCGCCATCCAGAACGCCAGAGCGGCCCAGGCGATCAACAGGGCAAAGGGAATCGCGGCTGCCTGATAGCCCCCCGCTGCGGCCTGCATAAGGCGAAGCACCACGCTGCCCGGAAACACCTCAAGCGGCCAGAATGCAATGCCGAACATCAGCAGCAGCGGCGGCAGCAGCAGCGCTGCTTCCCACAAGCCGTCTACAGACAAAAACGCGTTCATGCTTTTGAGGTTGACGGACACCGCCAGCCCGATCAACGTGAAGCACATGCTGCCCACAAGCACGGAAGGCACGAGTATGGCATAATTGATGCCCGCAACACCGCTGCCCATCGACACGATCACGCTGACAGCTGTGGATATGAGCCCAAGAGACAGTGCTTTGGACAGTATATATTCCGCCGGGCGCAGCGGTGAAGAAAACAGCGCATCGAGTATACCCTCGCCGCGTTCAAGCTGCATGAGCCCGCCGATAAAGAGCAAACCAAGCAATGCTGGGTCGGCCAGCAGCGTTGCCACGAGCGCCGTCTGCCGCCAGTCTTCCGGGAGCAGACGCAGTACGACGATAAAGCATACTGTCAAAAAGCCATAGATGAAATAAAATCCATACCGCCATTGGTAGCGCACATCCGATAAAAAAGCATGGGGCAGCCTTTTCATGTCAGGCTCCTCCCTGTCACGTCAATGAACAGGTCTTCGAGGGATGTCTCAAGCGTATGCAGCGTTTCAATTTTGTCTTGCTGAAGCAGCGCCATGAACCGGTCGTCGTCCTTGAGGCTTTTGAGCGGCATCTCGGCTTCACGGCGCTGGCCGTCCTGCCAGGTGTAGCGTACGCGGCGGTCTCCCGCGCGCAGGCGCAGATTCATTGGCGTATCTAAGAGCTTGATTGATCCGTCCACGATAAACGCAACCCGGTCGCACAGCTCTTCGGCGAGGTGCATATCGTGCGTGGTCAGTATCACGGTTCGGCCTTGCTGCTTTTGTTCAGTCACCATCTCTTTGATTGTGCGCGAACGCGCGGGGTCGAGCCCAGCCGTCGGTTCGTCAAGGAACAAAACATCCGGCCTGTGCATGATGGCGCGAATGAAATTGAGCCGCATCTTCATTCCTTTTGAATACCCGGAAACGCGCGTATCTCTGTCCCCCGCAAGCTCAAGGCGTTCTAAAAGCGTATCTGCGTTCTCGCAATCCGCCTGATACAGCGATGCGAAGAACCGCAGGTTTTCCATGGCCGTGAATTTGCCGTACAAATTCGGCACTTCCATCGCCACACCGATGTGTTCGTAGTAATCGCGCTTTTTTTGACGGACTTCTCCGCCAAGCACCTTCACGCTGCCCGCATACCCTTTCAGTATGCCTGTCAATATCTTCTGTGCGGTACTCTTGCCCGCTCCCGAAGGGCCTAAAAACCCGAGAATCTCTCCCCTTTCCGCAGAAAATCTCATGCTTTTGAGCGTTTCCTGCGGCGCGTTCGGATATGTAAAGTGAAGATTATCGACGCTGATCATGGCTGTTCCTCCGAGAATATTTTATCTGCAACGGCTTTGAGCATAAACAAAAAAGCATCATCCGCGAGCGGGCCCACTTCATTTCGGTGAAGCGTACTCATGAAAAGCATGCGCATGATCGCGGATACCAGTTCAGAGTTTATGTTCATTCCGGCAATTACCTCAGTCATACGTTTTGTCGATGCATCATCGAGCGCAATATGAGCCGCTATACGCTCCTGCGGTACGCGCCTCAGCAGCACCTCGTATTCGTCATTCATCAGTGAGAACATCCATGTGTTGGTTGAAAAATGACGGTACATCTCCAATACAACAGCGACGAAGCCTTCTTTCTTATCTTCATACTTTTGCATGTTCGTGATGATGGCTTTGTGGATCTTTGCCTGCTCTTCTTCAAGCGCATCAAGAAACAGGAGTTCTTTGCTCTCATAGAAAATGTAAAACGCGCCTTTTGATATACCGGCGGCTTTCGCGAGCTCTTCAACCGTTGTCTTTTTTATGCCTGTTGATGCGAGAAACTTCATTGCGGCTTCGATGAGTTTACTGCGTACTATTTTCTTTTCGTCTTCGGTAAATGCTTTAGGAGACATGGCTTTACGCTCCTGTGACTGTTTTTTCATTTTTGGTCATATGTATTTTATAATAAACTGTATTTTTTGTCAATGGAGTATATTAAAAACTCAATATGATTAAGTCTAAAGCACATGAAAAAAGCCCAAGGCATAGGCCTTGAGCTTGGTGGCTCCCCAGGTGCGATGCACTCCGTGTTTAAATTTTTTGCCCAAAGAAAAAGCGACCGCGTTATTTTAAAACCTCCAGCGCCGACTTCTGCAATCCCGCAATCGTGGCCTTGAGATCACGCACGATTGCCAGCTTTTCATCGTTCGATTTATCGCTGTTCTGCGCCTGTCTTATCAGCTTACTCAGTTCTGAAATATCATCAGAATACTTCTGAATTATCTTGTTATCAGCCTTGGCCTTAGAAGCTTTTGCAGCATCTTCTGATTTCATATCCCATGTGATGTTGTCAACCTTGTCGTAAAATTTGGTTGACAATTTGTTCGATGCGTTCACGTCCAGCGTAAAGGCCGATACCAACGGAGCCAGCACGCCGCCCGATTCTGCTTTCGGCGAAGTCATGGGCAACACCACATCACCGATAACGCCCGTGTACGCATCAAGCAGATAATTGATTTTCTTCGGGCTGAAATTTGTAAGCTCACCAAGCGCTTTGCTGAACGCATCGGTGCTTTCGTCGTACCGCTGACCGGGCGCATAGTTTTCAGCCAGGTAATCGCTTTCAATGTCCGAGCCGTACCACGTTTTATTATTTGCAATCGCATTGAACGGCGCGAGTATGTTTGACTCGAACGGACTTATCGGCGCGATCTGCTCCTTGGCAAGTTCAATGAACCCGGCGAAATCATCTTCGCCGTACTCTCCTGTCACGCGGTTTGTGATACCGCTTATCAGAGACAACACTCGGCCTTTTGGAACCTTCGCCCAAACACCGCCCCCCATCTTGAACAGATAATTCTTGTCCTTGTCGCGGTTATTGATGTTTTTGTACTCGTCGTCGTCAGAGTAAAGCAGATTGTTTATGAGCGACGGCAGTATGCCGAGCGCGACCGCACGAACCACAAGCACCGACCATTCCGCGACGCCTTTATTTTCGGTAAAGCGGCGAATGAACTTGCTTGCGCCCTGCACGGACGGATTGAAGAACGGCACGAATGTTCTGTTGATCACGCGGCCCCATGACCCGCTGCGCCCGAAATTGACCGTCACTTCGGCAGCGTTATACATAGCCTGCGTGATGTTCTCGTATGACGTACCGCCTTTTTTGACCGTCGCCATAAATTCAGCCAAGCGCGGGGCCTGCTCAATTGCCATATTGACGGTTTCAACCACGCCCAGCGTGTACCGTCTAACCGCCGAGTCCTTTTCGAGTTTCAGCCCTTTGTCGTAATCGAAGAAACTGGAACCGAGACCGCCCGCAGCTTGGTACATGCGCCAGTACTCGCCGTTGGTTGCAATCTCTTTGTATGCCTGCGGAAAGTTAGCCATAAAACCGGGCATGTCTTTCGTGTTCAGCCCCGCGTCCTGCAAATCGCGCAAAAAGTTCCGCGCCGAGAATATCGGATTGTACCCGGTGACGAGCTTCTTAAATGTCGAGTTGATGCCCTGTGCGGCTCTCATAATCAAGTTAGCTTCTTCCGACGTGACGGACAAATCCTTAAACGCTTCGTACATGCTTGGAGATACATTGAGCGTTGCCACCTCTCCACCGCGATAAATCCGCACGGTGTTCTTTGCCGATTCGCTCGTATGCCCTTCTTCCGTATCAATATCGTACCTGTCGCCGTCTACTGCCACGCTGCCGACAAACTCGCCTGTCTTGTCTTGATTCGCAAGCACTTGTTCGAGCAGCCTGTTCCCGAGCACATTCGCCTTTGCCATTTCAACGACTTGCATCGTCATACGCGCCATGGATTCGTCAATCGGCATCAAATCAAGATTGCTGCCCTTTGCTTCTTTGAGCGTATTAGCCACAGACAAGGAACCGCCAACCGCCGTTGCGCCCGACGTTTTTGGCATCATGCGGTATGTCGGAACGTAATGCGGGTACATGGCTCTCATTTCGTCCGCCTGCTCCTGCGTGATGCGCTTGCTGTCAACGCGCCATTGCAGGAGATTGTCATTGTATTTGTAAACGTCCTGTGCCATCGTCGCAAACTCTGGATTCTCCTGTTCGAGTTTCGCGGCCGTCTCTATGCTCATGTCGGCCGACACGGATTCACCGAACACAGGCTTGCCCTGTGCCATGCGGTCGATATTGTGCATGTGATATAGGTACGAAAAGAACCGGTTCGTGTATTCATCGCCCTGCGCTCTCGCGTATGCGAAAACGTCGATCAGGCTTTTACCGACCACATTATAATTCATGTCGATCTGCTGACCGCCGATCATGTACTGTGCCGCGTGTTTAGCTTGCTTCGCGTTATTGTAAAGCGGGTACATCAAGTTATCCCCGAGCTTCTTTGCGATGCTGCCGATTGCCGCGCCAGAGTCAACAAACTTACGTTTTGCAAAATCATACGTTGCTTTGATCTGCTCGCCCAGCGTCGGCTTGTTCCGCTCAACGCTCGTCAGCACTTCCGCGATCTTGCCGTCGTCTGCCTTGGTCTGCGCGGTCTGTGCCAGTTCAGAAATCGAGTTTGCAGAGCCGATAATCGCGTCAACGCTCCCGTTCATCGCTACGGCGCGATCTGGCATAGTTGCAACATCGTTTTCCGCTTGCGTATCGCGCAAGCCTTGCGTTTGTACTTCCGTGGGCGTAAGCGCCGTAGATTGGATCACAGGGCTTTGTGCGGGTGTTCCGTCAAACGCGGCAATAAACTGCTGTTGGGCAATATAACCGTCTCGCTTTGATCTCGCATCAGTAAGTTTGTTGTATTGCTTCAAAACATCATTGCGGTAATCCTCAAGCTCTGCACGAATAGCCGCGTCCATGCGCTGCCCGTCTTTTACGCTTCTGCGGAAAGCGTGTTTTAATTCCGCTTTTGAGAGTTCGATGAATCTGAACCATTTCGCTTCTGACAGGGTATACTTTTCCTCTGCCTTGCTTATATCTGACCCGATTTCTTCGACTGTCGTATTGGCATCAAATTTCACGTTCACATACGGATTTGTTTGAGCCAGCGTTTTGATGCTTCTGAGCGTTTCGATCTGCGCGTCTGTGAGCACGGCCTTGTTTTGCTGAATCAGCCGCGAGACAATGCCGCCGCCGTATGCCATTTTCGTGAGTTCTTCGCTTGTGGCGATCTGATCATACAGCGTGGCCGGGGCCATTGAGCGCCCCAGCGTTCCGACTTGAACGCGCTGAATCGCTTGGTTTGCCCGAGCGTCGGCAATGTCAACCACGCTCTGCGAAATATCAATGCCGGCTTCTTTCTGAGCACGAATATCAAGCGAGGACTGAATCGCGGTTTTCATTTCAGAAAGAGCCGCGCCCGTGTCCGCGTCCATGGCATACGATTCGATAATCTGATTCAGCGTTCCGTTGTCGGCCTGCTGCCGCATCATCTCAATGCCCGCAGCAAAGTTCGTTTTGAGATCCCCCATTGCGGATTCAAACGCCGCAGCATCGCCGGACTTGTACGCATCAACAACGGCGTTAAAACTGTTCTCTGCTTTCCGCGCTGTGTTTATCTCGCCCATTCCACCCGGCAGGCCGACCAAAGACATGAGAAGTCCCACGGCGATTGTCGTTTTCGTTGTCTGCCCAATCTGGTTCCAATCAAGATAATTGGCTTTGTAATCGTCCGACCACATGACATCACGGAAAAACTCGCTCGTAATATCCTGCAAATTTTCTTCGATTGCTTCGCCCAAGGTATTCTCAAGCAGCGACACAGACACGTTCGCCAGCGTTTTCTTTGCCGCGCCAGCTGTTCCGTTTTTGATAAGCGTCATAATCGGCGCTGACCGGCCCGAAAAGAAGCCGGTTCCTTGTTCGATGATTGTTTCGAAATATGCTGCCGGAATTGCTTGCAGCCACTTTTCAGCGTCGGTGCGTCCTTCAAGCTCGCCCTGCATGAGGTTGTGGCCGAGTGAAGAAACAAGCAGCGATGCAGATTGAGGGCGAACAGAAAAAATTCTTGATGCCAGCGCTTTCCACCCTGTCAACGCTGTTGCGCTTTCTGCCGCAGCCGTTGTTCCCGCAGAAACTGCGCCACCGACAGCGTTACCAATGGCAATGTTAAGTCCCATTTCTGTTGATACTTTTGTGACACCATAAATAAAATCTGTTGTTCCGGACGCATTGGCCCCGAGAGATACGTTCTTTCGAGCAAGAATGTCACGGTTCATAGAGCTTTGCGCGATCTCGCCTACTTTTTTATCGAGCAGTTCTTTATACGTTTTATCAAAGCTGTTGAGCTTTGCGAGTTCCAAAGTGACCGTTCCAATGCTATCCGAAAATCCGCTTACCCCTTCCTTCATGCCGCTGGCAAGAGAAACGACCCACGACGGCGTATTTTGCAAAACCGCTCTATATGCGCCAATCTCGCCTTTTTGTTTTTGAATCACCTTATATTCCGCTTGGTCAAGCAAAGACTGAATTCCCGGGTTGTCGCTTTGAGTTTCGCCATTCCATCCGAGCTCGTCGAGCTTGGCTTTTATGGCCTTAATATCATCGTCCATTGCAAAGCTGTATTTGCTTGTGTCAAATCCGATGCCGATAGCGCTCCCGAGCATGTTTTCGCCAAAAAGCCGTTCTTCGTAATCTGCGCCCGAAAGCCCGCTGTCTGACGCGCCGCGCTTGAGCGCTTCTTCGTCCAATGCGGCGTTTCTCAAAGCATCAACGGTAAGACTTTTGATCTGATCTTCTCCGCCCGTTATTCCGAGCTCGTTCACAAAATCAACATTCTGCCGCAGATAAGCGATGTTTTCGGCAGAGTACCCGGACGATATAAGATCGTTGACGCGAGCGGTGATCTCGTTTTGCTCCGCGATAATATCGTCGTACTCGCCCGATGCTTTAAGCTGCGCGATGATATCTTCCTGCTCCGCTTTTGTCGTGGCATTATCGATCATCGAATTTACAAGCCCAGACGTGCCCGTTATGCTTGCAATATTCTTGACCATCGAAGCGCTGAGCTCCCGCTCTGCAGCTTTGTTTTTGCCGTTTATCGTGTCTTCGTCTGCGGTGAAGTCTTCCGCGTTGATCGGCATCGCTTCATCGAACGCGAAAAACGGCGCGTCGCTTTTGTTGTCCGTCGCTTTCGGTCTTGTGAAATCGTTCGTTGTCACCGCCGCAAGGTCTTGTTCAGCCTGTTGAAGTTGTTTGTACTGCTTTATGGCGGCTATCGTGGCGGGCGCTTCGTCAGCATACGGGTCTGTTGGCGCTGATGTGAAAAGCTTCGTCAGCCACGGCAGTTTATCGTATTCATATTTCTTGTTGGCATAGTCCTGCATCTTTGCCGAGTATTCTTCGTACTCAGCCGCAAACTGCTTGGTGTTGTTGATGTACGATTCGGCAGCAATAGGAATAAGGCCGTCGCGCTGCCGGGCCTTGTCCTCGTCGGTGCTATCGTATTTGAAAGACTTCGGTGTGCGCCCGAGCAGATAGTTAAGCTCGTCCTCCGGGTCTTCCATGTCGTATGAATAGAGGTTGTTCAATATCGCGCCGTTGTCGTCATTGGTATAAAACTTCGATGCGGCAAAACCGTTCTGAGACAACCGCTTTATATCGCTGTCAATCGCTTTGGGCGCGAATCCGTATGCCTGCCGCCATACATCTTCTTCGTCGGCAAGATCATACTGATATGTGCGCTTGAGTGCGCTGTTTTCGTCAATTCCGTTCCACGATTCCATAAGCCCGGTATCGGTCACGCTGAGCGCGTTCGATGCGTAATTGAACTGCTTCGCCGTATCGTTCGTATAGGCGTTCCAATAGTTCTTAAACTCCGTTTTGTTCATCTTGTCGTAGTTTGAGAACATGGTATCAATTACCGTCATGTTGTCTTTGGCAAACTGTCCGCCGAGCGAATCCGACTGATACCGCAGCGTCGCATAATCCTTTAATACATTGAACTCAGACACGCTTCGCATCTGAGTTCTCAGTAAAGGTTCGTTTTGTGTGACGAAATCGTATAGCGTTTTAGAGTCCAGCTTCGAGTAGTCAACTTTCTGAATATCTTTTGCCATATTGTCCACCTTCCAGCATGACGCTTATTTTCCGTATGTCTTTTTATAATAATCTTGTTTCTGTTGAAATGCAGTCTTTTTCACGGGCTGCCCGCCGCCGCTCTGAGAGCTTGAGTACCCGCGCGCGGAAAGGTTGTCGTTTGAACCGCCGCCGCTGCTGCCAGCCAATATTTGCGCGAGAACTTCATTCATTGTAAGCCCGCCACCGCCGCCGCTACCGCCGCCGCTTGACTTCCCGGCAAGCGTAGTGTCAAACTGCCGCCGCTGTTCCGCAAGCTGTTCGTTGAACTGCCTGATCTGCTCGTAATACTGCATCCTATCCTGTATCGCTTTTTGAATGTTCTGCTCTTTTGTGTTAGCAAGCGTCAATCTCTGAGTGTCAATACTCCCCATGTTCGTTGCGTAGTCCGAAGCCATTTCGTCGTATGTCTCTTGAGCTTTCGCGTTGACATCGGCAAGCCCTTCCGTGAGCTCATACGTCGCCTGAGACGACCGACCCATTCCGCGCTTGAGCATCGAATCTTCGATATTCTTTTGTGTCGTCTTGAGCGCGTTGTCAACGTATTTGCTGAAATCTTCTTTTGCACGTCCGTACCGCGTTGTCAGGTTCCCGGCCTGCTGATTCAAAATATCAAGGCTCTGCTGATATCCTGGATTTACGGCGGCTTCAGCTTCGGCTCGAATCTGCGCGTCTGTCGGAGCTCCCGGCGCTGTATTCGCAGCCGCGGGGTCTGCGGAAGGAGAAGAAGCGGCAGGCGCAGCATCGGCAGACAGTTTAAGCGTCGCGCCCGCTTTGATGCTGTCCACGTTTTTGATGCCGTTCAGCTGCGCCAGCGCGTCAACCGTCGTATTGTTTGCCTTTGCGATCTTGCTGAGCGTGTCGCCTTTTTGTATCGTATAAGTAGCCATATCAATAGCCCCTTTCTAGCTTAATCATCCGGGGCAGGCGCTTTCGCGAGTGCCCGCCGCGCATGATGCTAAAAACGTTTTACGCCCTGTTTGTAAAGCTGATTTGCAAATACCGTTACGCCTGTCACAAGCACGCCCTGTATAGCCCCCTGCACCGTCCAACCAGAAAGCGCCATAGCAACGGGTATGCCAATAATCAAAAGTCCAAACGGTATCAACCAATCGGGTATGCCCGGTATCTTTTTAAGAAGCGTTCCGATGATGTACAGCACGGGGATAACCACCAAAGACTCCTGAGTGATATACGCCCAAAAGTCAAACGGCAGTTCCGTTCCGGTTCCATCATCAGCCAGTGCCAAAACAGGCATCAGCAGAACCAATAAGATTGTTGCGACCAGTGCGCAAGCTAACCACTTTTTCATGTTCCTTATCCTCCTCATTGTTTTGTTAATAGCCAAACGCCAAGGCTCGCGCAGGCCCCGCATACTGCGCCCCATACAGCGCCAAATATGCTTTTTCGGTTGCTTTTTGATTCGCAAGCCTGTTCTTTCAAAGTTTTTATATCTGATTGAATTTCGCCAAGCTGTCTGCTAACCTCAAGCTGCCATTTATCACGAGCATTGTTGTCCATCGTCCTATCCGTCCTTCGTTTTATTTTCCCTGCCACACGCCGCCGAGCGCTTTCGTGGTTTCAGGCCCGACCTTGCCGTCAACGCCGATGTGAACATCATCTTGAAAGCTCCACACGGCATTGCGTGTTCCCGATCCGAACCATCCGTCGATCTTGCCGTCATAATACCCAAGCTCTTTCAACCGTTCCTGCAGCGCGATAACCTGCGGGTCACACGTCTTGCGGCTGGTGTACTTGAGCAGCTTCGAGATAATCAGCGCGGGCTTGTCCACGGTAACGGTATCGTATTCAACGTCTTTGATCTTTCCCCAATGCGTCCACGGACGCGAGGAAAGCTTCGTGATCACAACGCCGTATTTGTACCCTCTGGCTTCAACCACAAGGCCGCCGCCGATGTAAATACCGATGTGCCCGCTTTTCCATACGGCAAGGCCCGGTATTTCGGGTATCGTTTTAATGCTGCCGCTTTCGATAAACTGCGCTTTGAATGTGTTGGCTGTCCTGTCGCCGTAGCTCGGCGATATGGACCGTATCGCGCCGACGATAAGCCCCGAGCAATCCGCGACGATCTTGCCAAACCACCGCGCACATGCCGTTACAAAATACGAGAACTTTGTACCAGCCCACGAGGACGGTTTATTGCGCGTTTTTGCCCATAGCTGCGCTTTTGGCTCGTTATACGGTTCGCCGTTTGCGCCGAGGACATAGCCCCATCCTTCCGCAGCCGCTTTTTTCACATAAGCCACGATCTGGCTTGCTTTTGCAAAAAACATGATCTTCCCTCCTTAAATCGTTCGTTTATTCTTCTGCTTCGGGTTCATCAAACACGGTAAAATCCGATGCAAATTCGAGATACTCCACAATCGCGTATGCTTTCAATTCGGCAAAATCGTTGCTGCCGAGCGTGTAAACAAACGTGGTGCTTGCCGTCGTTAGGTACGGTATCGGAACAGGGTTCACGGCGTTGCCCGTGTTCTCTCTCATAAGAGCGCCAAGCGTAACCGCGTTGTAAGCAAGAGACCCTTGTTTAATTCCGGTTGCCGCAACAGAAACGCCGTCGAGAAAACCGTCCTCGTCGCCGCTCTTAATGCCCAAGTCCACGGTTTTTGTCGTCCCGGTTGCTTCGGCTGTCACGACTTTTAGCAATGTTCTAAGAACCAGCCTTCCAGCGGGCAGCACAATGCTTGTGTCCTGCGCTGTTGTTTCGGCGACAATCGGAAGCTCCGCAACAGCAAAACGATGCCGAGCGCCCACGGACGCGAGTTCGAGAACGCTGTGCATTTCCCGAACCGCAACCTGATTGGCGGCATAGTCTTCGTTGAAATTTGTCATATCGTCGTCGATTCTAGGCCAACTCATATTAGCGAATCTGCTTGACTGGTCTACAGGTACATAAGGCATTTTCTAATCCTTCTTTCTTTTGTTTTATATCAAGCCGCGCCGCCAATGGCTCAATTAAGCTGTTCTTTCCCATACATATACCGATATAAATGGCGGCATTATGGGCAATCCTGTTCCATCGCCCAATATTTCTGTCCTCAACTCACCACCAACACCGTTTGATCCATAAGGTATGTTATAATTTTGTCCGCCACCCGTATTAAGTGATATATTATTGCCGCCTTGATATCCGACGTTCAACCGAATATTCGGCAAATGAGTTTTTGAAATTGCTGATGTTTTACCGCCGCCAGTTTTTCCGGCAGAGTAATCGCCACTGTCTGTACAGGCATACAAAAACTTGTCTGTAATGCGTTCCCATGTCCCATACCCAAGAATTTCAGACGGGTTGCGCGAGTCGTCTTTAATGCTAACAATAAACCCGATAGGCAATTCCATACGGTTTATCATCTTCGCCGCTTTGCTCATGAAATCGTTCAGGTCTTTTATTGCTTTTGGCGAAGTCAGCTCGCGTAAAAAATTCCAATTCAATGCCATAGCTTTAATCCTCGTCTAACTCGAATTTAAAATCAATTCCCGAAAGATTGATCGCGGAACCGCTCACGTTCTCGAATTTGAAAGCGAATATGCGCCCGGTAACGCTGAACTGCAAATTATGCAGTTTGCGCGTCGTCTGCAACGTCACGGTTTTCTCTTTGGTTTTCTCCACGCCGTTTTTGTTGTAATAAACGGTGATCTTGACTTGACCGCCCGGCGTGCCGTCCGACTTCGTACCCCACCCGGTGAAGTAGAGGTCTGTGAGCGTTTTGTCTGCGTTTGGGTATCCAAAGTCTGTGCGCGGTGTCAGCCAGTAGCATGACAACGGTTCCAATGCGGACGAGTATTTAAAGACCCTGTCATATGCAAGTCGATATATTGTTTCTCCGCTCGTACACGAATCGTAAATATACGGGCTTGTCTCAACATGCACTTCGATTGTTTTTTTTCTTAGGTCGTATTTTATATACTTCCCGACATATCCCGTCAGTACAGGATTTGGGCCACTGAATGGTACGCGACTGAAAACATACAGTATATTGTCTGACAGTTCGCACCTTACGTCTTTCATGTTCGGATATATGTCTTTGATTTCGTCCGTAAGCAAAGGCAATACTTCTGTGCCTGTATACCGGTATATACCATCGGCACCTGCAAAGAAGCAGTTTGTACCGTCTGTGCAAATGCTGTCATAATAAATAGCACCTTTTGATGCGTATACGGTTTCAACGGAATATTCGCTCGGAGTATCCCCAGCAATCTTTTTTATTGAGTTTTGTTTGAAAATGACAACATCGTCAAATATGTTAGCCATACCAACGATTGAATCGCCATCGTCCGTTTGAATAATTATGTTGCCCGCAGCGCCCGCTGTCGTCCAGTCTTCCGGAGCGTATGCGTTTGAGTAATACACCGTATTCGTGCCGAATATTGTTTTCCAAAGTCGGTCTTTATGAACGGTGTTAAAGTTTTTTCCCGTAGGCGTGCCGCCAAGCGCTGCCGCTCTAACAAAAAGGTTATTGCTGCCGTCCTTATAAACCCACAGCTTGTAGTTGTCGATTATCATATACTGAACATCGCTGATGTCCATTATGACCGATTTTGGCTTCGGTGTTGCGTTAGGCCATAATGCCGTTAAAGCAGCGGTTGTTCCATCAGCCAAATAAATCCTATGCCAGCTATAAGTCGTACCAAACGATGCATTCTTGTGATATGCGTACCACTCGGTGTAATCGCCCGTTTCCATTGTGGTGCCAATAAACCCGACGATTAAAATCATGCCATAAGTGCGGTGATTGAACACATGAAGCGAAGCGGGCTTCGCATATCCAAAAGCAGCATTTGTGGGCGCAGCTTCTATTGAGCCGCCGCGCGTTGATAAAATCCCTTCGCTTACGTCGATATTCTGGCAATCTGGAGAATACGAAAGAGACATCAAGTTTTCGTCAATCGTTTGATTCAATCCCTTGATAACGCCCATTTTTGCCGTGATTGTTTTGATAGCCATCGTTTTTCTCCTTTACGCAAGCGGGTTAATGACTTTTGAGCCAGAACTGTTGAGCGGATAATAAGCGTTCTGTATGCTCTGCGATTCACCGACGTTCGGCGTGATATATCCCGCTTCTTCGTCGAACTTCGTCTTGAAGTATTCAGCAACGCTGATGTAGTTCGGCCCCTTTGACATGTACAGCTTGTGCGCAGCCCAGTACGTCAAAATCATGTGATAATCTTCGTGGAATATCGGTACCCAGTTGTCCCCGATATAGATTTCGTCGAGCGCCGCCGTTGCTGTGCTGATCGTTTCATTGACGGTGATTGTCGCCGCTCCTGCCGCGCCCGCTGCTGCCGATGCAATCGTGTACTCCGTGTACGTGCCCTCGCTCACATCGATGAGATACAGTTTCTTGCCCACGAGCGCCGCCGCTTCATCAGCCGAGATCGCTTCGCTCACAGGTATCACCTTTGCAGTGTTCGCGCCCTTGACTTTGTATGTCGTTTCAAGCGGCTTCGGCATGAACTCGTATTTGACGTATACCGTGCCGTTTTCCGTCGCGTTCGGCACGTATATGCCGCCCTCGTTGTCGGTCAAAGCCCACGGAATCGCCGCGGCTTCGTTTCCGCTTGCGCTTGACGAAAAATCTTCGTAAAGCGATATTTTCAAAATCCCGACGAATTTTTCGATGAGATTGTCAAAGTCAAAGCATTTGTTAGCGTCAAGCGTAATCGCTTCGCATTTCCACGGATGCCATTTTTCGCGGCATATCTTGCGATACCCTTCGTTCAAAGCCGTTTTAATGCGGGTGGCGTACTCGCTTCTGTCCGATGCGTCAGGCTCGTTTATCCGTATCTGCGCGAGAACTTCGGTTATCAGTTCGTAAATGTTCATTTTCACGATCTCCTTAAAAATAGAATTGCGCGGGGCGAGTGCAGTGCTGGCGGCTTACTGCGCGGCAGGCCGGAGGTATAGCCTTTTAACCCCGCGCAAAATTGTTAAACTCCCAGTGCTTTCAGCGCTTCGTTTTCGCGCTGCTGCATGTTTTTCGCTGCTGTGCGCCGAAGCTCAAGCGATCTTATGATGTTCTCTCTGTGCGCAAGCGGAATGTTTTCTTCTTTCCCGATATAAACCTTTTTCACATGTCCGTTGACGCACGATACGATGTAATCGGGTTCGCCAATTCCAATACCGCCGCTCAGCAAAAACGGAACTTTTTCCTGCTGAGCGATTGCTTTTCTGTCGCTGTCGCGCCGTTTTGCAATTTCAGCATCGGGCGTGGACGGCTTTATCTGCGGGTTTGCCTGCTGCAGCGCGTTGAATTTGTCGTTGATCTCCTTCGAGAGAACGGCGTACACAGCGGCAGGGTCAACCGCTTGAGTTGTCGGCTGCTGCTGCGGCTGTGCTTTCGGCGCGGGCTGTTCAGGTTCGGTTCCGAAATCGTCCTGCGGCGGTTCGGGCGCTTTGTCTGATTCCGCATAATCGGGTTTGTCGTAAACCGGCGCGTCTGTGACCGATTTCTCAGACAGGCTTGCGCCCGTGATTTTCGCCGCTTCAATCGCGGCTTCAAGGTCAACGTTTTTCATCGTATTGGCCGACTTTATGCCAAGAGCCTTGGCTTGTGCCAATAGTTCGGGTCTTTCTGCCATTGTCTTATACCTCCAAAGTTATAAGTTTATGGGGAGGGCTTAGGCTCTCCCCAAGTCGATTATTCACTTGCGCCAGAGTAAATCTGGCCAATCCACAGCGTTTGCAGAATCGCACATGCGAACGCTTCGATCTTCCAGCCCACGGTTCCGAACTGTTCGAGCGGCCCGCCGATCTCTTTCGCCGACTTAACAATCGTCCGCATCTTTCCGCTGCCGTTGATGTCGGCCACGGCGTAAGCATCGTCACCGAACACAAACGTTCCGTAAACTGTGTTGCCGTTCCAGCCGTACTCATTGGCGTAAATCTTGTCGCCGTCAGCAGCTGTAAAAGCGGACGGCGCAGCGTCAAGTGTGATCGTCGCAGCACCAGCAGCACCAGCAGCTGCGGAAACAATTTTCTGACGTTCACCCGTTGCGCCCGTCGCATCCGTCGCGTCAATGATGTTGACGTATCGGTTCACAAGCGCCGTGGCTTCAGCGGCGCTAATCGCTTCATCGACTGTGATTGTTGCGCTCGAAAGACTTGCCACGGTCAAAGACAGTGAATCGGCAATGAGCTCGGCATTTTCGTACTTTTTACCCTCGGTCGTTTCAAGGAACCGAACACCGTACATTTTGCCAATCTCGTTGTTGTAAATCTTCATGGTGTCTTTGTACTTCGCCGGGTCAAGCCACTTCGCATCGTTCTGAATGTCGTAAGCGGTGTCCGGGCCGATGATCGCCATGTAGTACGCCTGTCCACCTTCTTTGAAGGTCGGCGCGAGGTTCTTCTTGAGCGTTCTGACCATCTTGCGAATTTCGTCAATGGTCAGTTCGTCTGTCGTTTTCAGCGTGTAGATCGATGTTTTGCCGCCCGCATACTGCGTAGTGGTTGTGCCCGCCATCACGTCACGAATAATCGCGTCTTGAGAACGCGAGCCCTGATTCGCCATAAGCTTGATCACGTCGCGCAGATTCGCGTCCATGTGCGTGAGGTCGAACAGGTCGGACTTGGTTGTGTACCCGCCGTACTGATAAACAGTAGCAAGCACCTGTTCCTCGGCAAGGTTCTGACCGTCAGGAATCTCACCTTCGGTCAATGCCGTTGTGATAACCGCAAGCGGTGTCCATCTGCGCCACTGAGCGACTTTGCCGCTGTTGGCCGGAATGTTTTTCTTGACCGCTCCCTGCTGATGAACAAGGTTCGGTTCTGCGTATTTCAGCATGATTTTGTCACAAGCCGTCTGCATACCCGGAGATAATGCAGAGGTTGTGGTTTTCTGTACGTTGTAACCCATGATCTTAATCTCCCTTCGGATTTTTTAAATTTTTGGTTTCCGAAGAGCCGTTGCTTTTTATCCGATGCGTACCCCGCTATACCCGCGTCTTGCCGCTTCGTCTATGGCCGCTTCAATTTCGTCGGCGGTCATATCCGATGCGTTTTTCGTCCGCTGCCCCGTGCCGTTTGTCGGTGAGACAGGAGCCGTTGCCCGAGCGTTTCCGCTCTTTATCTGCTGTACGACTTCCTGTGCCCCTGCGGTTTTCGCGGCGGCAACTTCTTTTTGCATGTATTCGCGCACAATTTTTGACCGATGAAGCGCCATCAAAAGCGTATCGCCCGTTCTCAGCATTTCTGCAAAAATCGGGTCTTTCTGTGCGTGTTCACGCCATGAGATATTCGGATCGCCCAGTGCGATTTTAAGCAATGGTTCTTCGTTGTCTAATCTCTCGTTCCACGCCTGTTCATTTCCCGCTTCGCTGTCGTCGGCCGCCTGCTGCTGAACCGGCTGCGCCGTGTTCTGCGTAAGCTCCTGACGAGCGAGCTTCTTTGCAAACTCAAGGCTCTGAATGTCTTTCGGGTACTGCGCCATAAGCTGATGCGCCAACCCTTCGACGCGCTGATCGAGCGTTTCGGCGTACTTTTTTTCGTACTCCTGCCGAACTTCCGCTTCGATTTCAGCCCTCATTTTTGGCCTGTCCTGTTTCAGCCGCGCCGCGACGATCTTTGAAACGTCAACGGTCTGCTGCTGTGCGGGCTCGTTATTTGCTGCTTGGTCATTGCTTGCGTTCTGGTTGTCCGCGGGGTTGTCGTCACCCTCTACGACCTTTTCCGAACTCCCGTTCCCAAGCAACTCATCAAGGCTTATATCCCCCGGCCCAGCGTCCGTATCGGTGAATAGCGTGGATTCATCGAAACTTTCATCTGATCCGTCCCCAGTGGCGAGTTGGGCACCTTCAACGCCATTGCTCCCCGTGGCGAGCGGGGCATCTTCAACGCCTGTATCAAACTGTGACATTCTTGTTTAGTCCTCCGTTTTTATTTCAAGCCGATTGCTGACCGTTAAGTCCTTGTGCAATCTCGGCTTTTAAACGCGCAATTGCTTCTTCCGCAGATTCGGGCGGCTGTTCGCCGTCCAGCTGTTCTTCGCCGCCGCCTTGTGACAATAACCGCTGCTCAAGATTCTTAAAGCGTTCATCCCACACGTCTTCCTGCAGCTTCGTATTTTCCTTGGAAAGCTTGTCTATGTACTGCTGATACTGCCCGAGCTGTTCCGCCATCTGCTCCGCCTGCTGCTGTGTCTCAGCCAGCCGAGCGTTCAAATCGGCGCGTTCGCGTATCTTGCGGATAATCTTGTCTTTCCCTTCCATCTCCCAAAGCTCAATCGCCAGTTCGCCGTCAATGGCTTTGGAGTTAATCAGCATCATCAAAAACTCGTTCATGGCTGCCGATGTCGCGCTGTTCTTGCGCTGCGGGATGATCTCGATGTCGAAATCGAGGTCAATGTAATCAAGGCTGAAAATAGAGAAATCCACTTTGAGCTCGCGCCCGGTGTAAATCACACCTTCGGGAAGAATCTGCTTCATCACGTCCGCGTCCGTCACTTTCACGCCTTGCTGTGCTGCAGCTTGCATGGCTTCGGCGGCTTTCTTTTTAAGCGATTCGATCTGATCTTGCGTTTCTCGCGTTAAACGTATTACCCGTTCGGCAGAATAATGCGTTTGCGCAAGTTTTAGGACATCTTTAACAGTGTCCGCGTGATCTGAGTAAAAATGTCGCGTGTGCATACGCGACCGTTTCGCGCCCGACGCTTTGAGCTGTTCGATGCCGTAACCCGATGTGACACCGCCCGCCGTCTGCCCGATGTTGAAATCCGTCTGCCCGGACTGTTCTTTGATCTCGGCCATTTTACCGTTGCGGTAGTTCAATGCTTGGCCTGTGAACGGCGTGGGCTTGAACGGAGTAACCGCCCCGGCATGAATCTGGTTTCCGTGCACAATCGGTTTTCCGTAGTCAAGCAGTTCGCGCTCGTCGATGCCAGCCTGCCGGTTGACAAGGAACCGCTCTTTTGCCGATGCTTGCAGATTGCTTAAATACTGCTGTTCGATAAAATTGATCACGTCCGCGTCGTCTTGGAAAATATCAATCGCAGAAAGCCCCACCGGCTCGCCGTCTATCTCGATGTGCGGCAGCATACCGACCATGAAGCGGTCGTATTCGTACTGGTGAATTTTCTCGTCCAGCACTTTGTTGCCGATGATGAAGCACGAATTTATCCATGTTCTGTTGCCTAGCGTATCTTCCGCATCTGCGACTTTGATTTTGCGCGGTTCTTTCTCTTTCCACTGGAACAGCGTCACGCGCACAAGGTCGTCCTTGGCAGATTGCCGAATATCTTCGGTTTCGTTTTGATGCGCGTCCTTTGAGTTCTGGTCTTCCGGCATTGCTTCGTTTAGGTCGATGTCTGGGAACATGTCGTATACGGCTTCGGGCGAAAGCATGAAATCGACAGCGAAAAACTTGCCATCGTTCACGTTATCGACCGATTTATCCCATGTGATGTTGTCAATGTGCAGCACGCGGAAGTCAATGTCGCCCATGCCGTTTGCAATGTCAGGGTTCCAGAACGCTTGCAGCGTACCGACGCCCGTTTTTATGCTCTTGCGGGCTTTTTTCTCGAATTTGTCCGCATATTTGGCTCTTTGGAGTACAAAGCGCACGAGCTCCGTAGCGATGATCGAGCGCATATCGTCGTCGTAGTTGACCCCGCGAATGATCTGATCGGGCATGTTGTCAACCACGTCCGCCACGATGTTTTCAACGGTGCTGTGCAGTGTCGGCGCGTTCGGCTTGGCCTTGGTCAAGTCTTCTTCTTCGCGCTTCAATTTTTCATCCCAATGCCGGTTGCGCCATACGCGCTCGTTACGCCAGCATTTATCACGATACGGCGCGAACGGTTTGTAATTTTCAGTGACTAAAGCGCTCACCTTTTCAGCGAACGCTTTTTCGTCTTTTTTAAGCAGCTCAGAGAGCTTTTCGGGCTTCTCGTATGTCATTTCATCCTCCGATTACGATTTGCGGAATACCGGGCATCTGCACAACCTTGCCGTAATCTTCTTGTCTGCGCTCAAATCCGAGCGGGTTCGGCCTGTACCCTATCGGTTTTTCCTTAACCGTCTGCACTTTCGGCTTTGTCAGCACGATCACATAGCGGAACGCGTCGTAATCGTGGTCGTTTGTGTTATCAGAATCAACATCGTCCGGGTTTTTCGGGCTTGTGACAAGCTCCGGGAAGTGCTTTCTGAACTTCGTGCATGTGTCGAACACTTGAAATCCCGGATATCCCTCTGCATCGAATATCAATGCGTTATGGATGAGCTCCTTGCCTATTAGCCTGTTGTTTATAACGTTGTTTGCGACTCTCGGGTCCCAGCGCGGATCGCAAAATGTCAAGCCAGGCTTAAATCCTAAAAAATTCCCGCGCTCGTCGTACACTTCTTGCGGTCCCATCATGTCAGCGATACTTTGATTTTCATATGCCGTTTTCGAGAATATTGACGGGTCGGCCACGCCCTCGATATCGCCGTGTCTTTGCAGCAGCGGCAGCTCAATCTTCATTGCTTTTTCTGCCTGCACCGCCGCCGGTTCGTCAAGTCCTTCGTCTTCGTCGGTTCCGCCGTAGCATTCGCATATCATGAACAGCCTGCCCTTGTACCGCTCATCGCCTTTGGTGAGCCATACGAACGAATACGGCTTTGACCGCCCGTAGTCGTAACCCCGGAATATCGGCCAGTTCTCAGGAATCGGGAACGGTTTGATTACATGTGTAAACTTATCCGTCGGGTTCCCGTTTTCGTCGAGCGGCGCGTCGCGCCATTCTTTGAACGCTTGCCCTTCGAGTGCGTTCCAGTCATTGTATCTGACCTTGCGCTGAAGCTTTTCGCTTCTCATTCCGAGTCGCCCGGAATATTTGCTATCAACGTGCATGTTGTCGCTGAGAGATGCACGTATAAACTGCCGGTACATTCGTTCTTCAACGCCTGTTTTTTCATTTTTCACGACATACAGCTTTGGTTCATCCGACAGCATCGGTTTTACAAAAGTGCGGTTTATCCATGTATGGCCTTTGCCGCCCTGCATTGCCGTAAACTTGACTTGCGGCTGTACTCCGAGCGCCTTGTTTGCGCGGGGTCTTGTGCAGAGGTAGTCAAACGCGTCAAATGTCAAATGCTGTGCTTCGTCGATGTATAACTTGGAAAACTCTTTACCGTCGTTCTTCATGGCATCGTCAAGCGTCTTGCATTGACGAATTTTGAGCTTTGACCCGTTGCAGTAGAAAAACGTTGTATCTTTTTCCACGTATTTCCCGATTTCTTTCGGATATCGCCGTTCAATTTCTTCAAGCAGAGTATCGCCGCCTTGCTGATACGTTGCTCGAAATATATACATCGTGACTTTCGGGTACTTGAGAGCCGTTAGCAGCGCATCCATGACTAACGCCGCCGTTTTGCCGCCGCCGATTTCGCCGCCGTACATGACTTCATCGGCTGTCGTGTTATGAAACAGCCTTTGCGGTCTTGACGGGTGATAATCAATGATCACTTGCGGCATTATTGCTCATTCCCTTCATCATGTCGTCTATGATCTGCGCTGCGTAAGCCCACGAAATCTCGTATTTATCGCACAGCGCCTTGAGTTCTTTGTATTGCTCCCAATCGTCCGGGGCGTTCCAGTTCGGGAATATCACCTGAACCATGTTTTCCGCTTCGACGCTTTTTTCTTTGCATGTCTCTTTGATCTGGCGGAATGTGCCGTTGTCGATCACGCCGCCCGCCAGCATCGCGCCGCCCGCTTCTTCGTACCAAAGCAGGAAATCCGAGAAGAATTTCTGTTCTTCTTCCGTGCCGCCGCGCATTTCAAACAGCTTGTCTTTGCTGATTCCGAGCTCGATGCACAACCCCGCAGGAGAAGCGACTTGCCGCTTGGTTTTCTGCGTCAGCCTGTTGGTCAACGGGTCGATGTATTCGCCGCGGGCCTGCTTGATGGACTTTGTGAAGTATGCAATCATCGTCTCGGTCATTTCGGACATGTTCACCGCTACTTGCCCCCTCTGCCGCCTTTGCAGCCTTTTTTCGCTGCCATCAGCTTGTCGTTACCGTCCATCGTGATCACCTCGTTAAGTGAAAGAGCAGGCAGGCTCTTTCTTAGTTTAATTTTTCAATGGTTCTTCCATCGCCGTTAAGCAGGTATGCCGCCATGTTTGTGATAATTGACTCCAACCTGCCGTTGTACATAAATCCGATACGCTTCGTAGCGTTTAGACCGATTTGATTCGGCTCTATGGCACAGACTGAATGCTCGCTTTGTGCCGCGAGCCAAAATATCTTGTTTGCGAAAAGTACGCTCGAATTTTCCACTATCCCTTCGCTTGCCGGGTCATACCCGCTTGAGTCAGGGTATAGCCCGTTGTATTGCTTTTCGAGGTCTTTTTCGTCAAGGATTTTCACAGATACCTCACGGCACTCGTCAATGAAAATCCACTCTTTTTTCCCACAGTCCCAGTACTTAATAATCATTCTCTTTCTCTCTTTCCGCCTGCCTGATCTTTCGTTTACGCAAGTTCTCGTATAAACGGCTGAATTATAACACAACATGTATGCATAGCGGTACCCCCAAAAACTCTACGTTTTTTACATAAGATTTGGTAAATAGCCGTGTTTTGGGTAAAAAAAGACCGCCGTATAGCGATCAGCGGTCAATTCTTGAGGTAAAACATATCAGCGAAAGGTAGTGACTCAATGCCGTGTGTATCTTACGGCATATGCAAGGCGGTTGTCAATGAAAATGTTCATGGAGAAAAAGAAAAAGGGCTATTCGCCCTTGATGATCGGGTCGATGCTCCACCACTTTCCGTTTTTCACAGCCTCCCACTCTTTTCCGTTCCATCTGTATAGGGCCGTTAGTGATTTCATCCAGCATTCAAGGCATTCTTGTGTTTTCGGAATCGCACAACCGCCTATCCCATCTACAAGCTTAAAGACTCCGGGACAACAGTCAAGATTTATGCCCTGCTGCTCTTCCAACGTCAACCCCGCAATGATTTCCCACCCAGTCATTGTGTCGCCTTCTCTGACACGCAGAACAAAATCAACTTTGCCTTCTTCCTTGAAATCGCCAGCTATTAGTCGTGTGCCTCTGTACATGATCTCTCACCTCCGCAATAAGTCTATACGTCTTGCGTAAGATTGTCAAGTGTTGGGAGGAAGTGAAGGGATGTTGTTTCTATGTGGGTGTCGGGATATTGGGTAAAGGTCCAGCGAGAATCGGAGTCACAGCTTCGGCCCGGGGGGGAGGGGTCTATTCCCCTGTTTTTCTGCTGCTGGGAGAAAATAAAATCCGGCTCTGTATCAACTATGCGTAAAATGTAAGTTATGCGCATAGATACCTGTCTACATGTTGTGTTTTTATAGTCATTACCCCTCTATATCTTGATATTATGCATTGTATTCACGAATATGGCTGTTTATGCGCATACTTATACATGCATAGAATAGGCTGCATTGTGCTGATATTGCCCTTATCTATGAGCATATTGTAAACCATATACTTGATTAATGGTTTACATCTTCGAGACTATACCAATTCAGCGATTGGTATAGTATACGACATCCATCAACCTCAAACAGCCATCCTATCTATTTTTCCACCTCTTTCCATATATCGAAATCAATATATCCTCATTTTCCACGGGTTCCTTCCTTCTCTTCCTCCTTCCCTTCCTCCCCCATACCCCCTCTATCCTATTCTCTATCTCATCTATCTTTACCCTGTTATTTAATAATAATAATATAATATATAATATATATAATAATAATCTATTCTAGATACTACTCAGAAACTAGATACAGAGATAAGAGCATATAAGTATCTGCTTTAAGGCACGAATCAATACAAGAATACGAAAAACACGATTTCAATTCATTTTGGCTCTGAATAGATTCAATTGCATTTCGCTCTGGCTGCCGGTTATCGTTCATCCTGTGCCCTGTCCATTGTCATAACAATATGACTCAAAATATTTTTTCATTTTGAATTGCTATTATATATAATATTGAACCCATTTTTGTTATTACATCCAAACAGTGTGAAAAACGATGAAAACGGGCGATATAGCGAGCTTTTGATACTTGAGTTATTCGTAATTTGTTATTACGTTTTGTAATGTTCGTAAACGAATGTTGTTATTACGTTTTTCGCATGGTATTGTTTTCACATCAAAACAAATGGAGGGTTTGAACAATGAGAACAATCACGATCAGCGAATTGAAGCGCCTGTCCGATAAAGGCATCAGCACATGGAGCGTCAAGGATAACAGCGTAAGAGGATATGAGACAAAGCCGACAAGCCAAGTCAAGGTTGGCGACAAAGTGGTCATGGACAATTACTTCACGCTTGTTATCGAAGGATAAGAATAGGCCGCCCGCACACCACGCAGACGGCCAGCCACACCAGAACCACTACGAACCAGGGCGGCTATGTAAGTATAGCATATGCCGCCCGGAAAGGGAATCCAATGAAAGCGAAAATTAACATGACGGCAGGTGCGGAGTATACGCACGACAAATTCAACGACACGCTGCGCAGTTTGCGCGGCCAGTGGGTAGAGATCGACACGACATACTTATTCAACAATCAGTATAATCTGAAAGACTATGATATTCGCATATTTGACAAAGATATAGACGCGATACAAGACGACGTTCGCGCCGGCATGGTCAAATGCGGGTATTGTGGCAAGCAGTTTACAAACACCGACGATCTCAACGCGCACTATCTGGCAGAGGAAAACGCCGCGCATGATTGCGAGAATTGCCGCGATTATGTAAAAGGCATATCAGAAGTCAAGCGCGAGACAACGACGGAAATTGACGACGAAGGAAACAAGATCGAGACGCACACAACGAAGTATATTTACGGCAAAAAATGCCGTTGGTCTGGCTGCAATAAGTTCGAGCACCGCAACCACAAACCCGAATATTTCACACCACAAAATACATATTTCCTCAAATACCCGAACGGATACGGAGCGTATTTTATGGAATTGCCCATTGACGGCCAGTGGAAAGAGCTTGGTTACAAGTGGAATGCCGCTGCAAAGACGGCAACAAAGCCCGGAGCCGTCGGCACATATGACGCGGTGTTGAGCTACACCAACGATGGAGAGCTTAACGCGCTATTCCTCACAAATAGCCGCGCAAGCTATGTTATCGAGCGCGAACACATCAACCGCATTTTAAACGGAACGTATGCAATAAATTACATGCTCATGTATGACGACGATGCCAAGAGTATTAAAAACCCGCTCGACGGTTTCCCGAAATCGGCAGACCGGGCGCTTTATGGGTTTATCGAAAGCCTGCGCGATGCCATCAGATACGCGCCGCATAAACGCCAATTGATTCTTGGCAAATAACCCCACGTTGCCGCCCCTGCCCGGCGCATAATAGGCAGGGAGAGAGGACGCATAAATGGACGAATGGATCTGTGTAGAAGTAGAAATGCCCGTTCCGAATATGACGGTAGATGTTAAGTATGTTGATGGCCGTGAGAGCAGTGCATTCTGGTATTACGGCGACTGGCGAATGGTAGATGGTATCGTGACCCATTGGAGGCCATCAGGCATAAGCATTGAAGAATACCGCCGTCTTATTAATCAATAACACGCAGACTGACCCGGCCTAGCCGGGATTAATGCGGGGCCGTTTCCCGGGGTTATCGTAAAGCCATGGCCCATTATCCCCAGTGTGGTATAATAAGGAGGATATGAGAATGTATAAATTTGCACTCCAACGCAAAGAAGCGTATGCAATGCCTAACATTCTTGGAAACCGCTCGTTTCCCGTCCACACTCATAGATGGAGAGACATTGCATTATCAGACGATAAGGACGAGCTTGTAAAATTGATTCCGTCTCAATGTTCTGCAAATTACAGAATAGATGAACGCCCAACAAACAACTAACCAACCAAACCGGGCTGCGCATGGTTACGCAGAGAGAGGATAACCATGGACGAATTAATAAAACAGGCTGCGGCCATCGCCATTGAATACGATCTGGTGTCCGTGTCGCTGCTGCAAAGAAAGCTGATGCTGCCGCACAGCAAAGCACTCGAAGTTTTGACCGATCTAACAGCGCGTGGCATTGTGAACCACGACAACCCGCGCAAGACGCTAATCACAATAGATGATTACGAAAAGATGTTCGGCGGTGAGTCATGAAAGTTATTCTCGCCATCCTCGGCACATCAGCCGCATTGATCGCTCTGGCTGCCCTGTGTGCCCTGTTTGAAAAAGCGATCAAGAAAATACGAAAGGAGCCGCAACGATGAAGAAACTGACCACGCGCCGCATCGACACGGAATTGCTTGACGAGATCGACGATCTCTATATACAATCAAAAGGCAAGATCACACTGACCAAGGCACTTGAGGATGGACTCAAGAATCAGATTGCAAGGTATCGCAAAGAGTACCCGAAGGATAAAACAAAGGCTGCAAGATGAGCAGCCTTTTTCTTTTCGCGTATTTTGATGTTGCAACATTGATTTGCGCTTACGTAATCCGTAAGACGTGTATTTTATCGTTTGCGGGGTAAAGCGTCTTAGATTGGCTTCTGTGGCTTCATTATCCCTCCTGCTTTGGTTGCGGGCCGCGCCATTTCCAACAATTCTGATGGCTGCCTTTACGGGTTACGCAAATCTCGTCATTTTTACAATGCAAGCAGTTTCCGCGCAATCCGTCCACCGCCGCGTCCCTCTCCGTGCGCAGGCTTTCGTTTTCTGATGTGAGACGGTCGATCTCATCTAAAAGTCTTCTCGTCGGTGCGCCGATTCCTCTTTCGTATTTTTTTAATCGGTCAATTTCTGAAAGCAACGACTGGCAGTCAGCATACAGCTTTCTAATCACTTTTCGTGTACTGAAATAGCCGACATCTTGTTGCATCGACGAACCGAAGTTGTCATAGATAAAATCTCTTGCAGCCGCCAGCCGTGCTTTTATATCATTTATCATTGGTGTTCCTCCTTGGCTCTTTGCTCAGCGATTATTTCGCGCTTTCTTTTCATGCATGGCGCATTCTCTGGAAAGATAAACGTGTCATCTGTTTCACATTGCTTCAAGCTTTCACAGCCGTTACACGCGCCTGTCATTAAGGCAAATGCAACCCCTAATCCTTCTGCCTGTTTTTCATCTGAATACGTTTTGTCAAATATCGTTTCGTACTTCATCACTTCTCACTCTCCTTTGGTTCGTGTTCGAAAAAGTCAACCATCTTTCCAAAGTCCGAAACTGTAAACAAAAACGCCATCGTTCCTTCTTTATCAGTGTAAAGAACCTTGTCTTCGGTTACTTTTCTTAGCAGCACCCATTCCTTTTTCAGAAATTCCGTTTTGCTCTCAAGCCACACCGGCTTACCCACGCGCTCTTTGAGTTCTTCCAGTGTCAACGGCTGGTGCGGTTTGATTTCGTCGCTTAGCTTTCTTCCGCTCTCGCAATATTTTCGCGCTGCTTCGCATAGGTTTTCGGTTTCAACTGCAAAGCCAGCCTTATGAACTTCCGTGTCGTTACAAGCCATGCACACGCCTGTGTTTTCACATTTTAGGCACGGACACTTACCGTCGTAATGATTGCACTTTTGAAACTTCATCCCCGCTCACCACCATTCAAAGCGGCTTCGGCTTCGCGCTGTGCTTTTATTTCATTCCATTTTTGTTCACCAAAGAAACGAATTCCGTCTGCGTCAATCTTGTCTTGACATTCTTTTTTTGTAAGCCAATAGAGTGTTCCAATACTTCCTATATGGCATAATGAAAACACTAACGATTTCGGATATGCAAAGTCGGCTCTAAGTTTACTCCATGTTGCACCGTCTGAATCCGTGTATGTTTCGTGCCCAACTTGCCAAACCGTATCACCCACCTTGCACGGCAGCACTGCGCACCGCCCATCACGCCACGCACTGCATAGCGTTTCGAGGTCTGGTGTTGGAATATCGCGCATTATTGCAAGCCTTTCTTCGCCTTCCCAAAACGTAATCCACGCAGGATCGCCCGATTGTCTTGCGCGTTCTAAATCAGCTCGAATGGCTTCAATCGTTCTGCTCATTGCCGCTCCTTTCAAATCGCGCAGTCGCAAGGCAGAAAGCTTTCCTGTCCCGGCAACGTTGCATTTACTCTCGCCCAAAATTCCGCATTGCTTCCTTTTTGGTTTGGGCATATTCCTTTTGATTTTATTTCTTCAAACTCGGAAACCAATTCTTTCATAAACGATTCTTTTAAAATGCTGTACCCTATTTTTTCTTCTGCCCATATTGCTTCTTCGTATAGATCAGGCCTTAAACAGTACACAACATACCATTGTCGCTTTCCCGCTTTGAGACACGCTTCACAGTTTGCATGTTTGTATATTTTGTAAGTGATCGGGCGTTTAATTCCAATATCTTCTGTGTTTTCAGTTGTGCGTTCCCAATATGCTAACGGGAAATCAGTTTTGTAACCGCCTTGAGCAAAAAGCATCTGTGCTCGGCGTTGTATGCGGTGCGGTTCGTTCATATCAAATCCGTATATTATGTCATAGTCACCAGTCATGCCTTTTAAGTAATCCATAAATGGCGCCGTCTTGAGTCTATTGGTGCAAATCTGTGTTCCTTGAAAACCAGCGTTAAACATACCGTTTTTTACAGATACAGCGCATGGTGTCATATTCTCGTAATCGTCAGCATTTGCGTAAACTATTGGAATCTCCAAAACGTCTGATACTTCTTGCTTGAATCTCTTAATATCCTTGTGTTCAACTTTGCTGGATATGTCATGATTCAGCAGTATCACATCTTTGCGCCCGTATCGGCGTACCGTTTCGATTGCCGCAAGCGCCGATGAATGTCCGCCGCCAAAGCATACAATGTGTTTCAAAGTCTTTATCTCCTTTCATAATCTCATGTTTCGTTTTGGGTCTATTCGAGCCGCAGCTTGTCCGCAAGCTGCATTACGTTCTTGGCTAACCGCTGGTCATGTGCGGCCTGAAACTGTTTTTGCTTTCGAGATACCGCGCGCGGGATGTACTCGGGCGGCACTTCTTTCAGCTTTTTTTCTCCGTCTTGCCCGAACGGGTCCAGATACAGAGTCTTTTCGTATACCGACCATTTCGCTTTTTCAACGAGCTCAAGAATTTCGGCCGGCTTCGGTGCAAACTTGTTCGTCGCCACATGCTCGTCAAACGCCATCTGCACAATCTCTCGCGGCTCGTCGCATAGATAACGATACCAAAGCTCTATCATAATTTTCGGGTCTGAGCCGTCACCCTTGGTGCCGTATATCTCGCGCATCGTGCCAAGCATGATTGCGACATCGTCACGCGTCATTGTGACTCACCACGCAATCGGGCCGCTTCTGCGAAGAATGGATTTTCGTTTTTGCTTGACGTAAAACTGCCAGGCTTTGAAGCCCTGCCGCCCTCCCACGTTATGACTTTCTGCTTCCAACTTCGAACTGGTTTTCCTTCGCTGTCTATCCATCCTGAAGTATCAAAATAATCAAAAAACTTCTGAGGGTCGACACTGTTTTTCCGAAACTTGCAGTATGCCGATATTTCTTCTACCGTTGGAGGAATAAACTTCTTTGTTTCTTTCTCTCCCGTTACTTCTTTTTTCTTAGGTATAATTACAGGTTTATTTTCATTTTCATTTTCAGTGTTTGCTATATGTTTTGCTATCACTCTTGCTTTAGCAAAACGAGTATTATCCCCGCCCTTCTTTCCTGCGCTTGCGCGAACAGAACTGACGTAATTGTCCTTTATCATGCGCTTTTGCATGAGTTTGTCACCGTTAAGCTGGATAACACCGTTTTCTAAGAGATCAGAAAGCGACCGTTCGATAACATCAATTTGATACGGCATATGTCTAGCAAGCTTGCAAGCAAAATTTAAAATTTGCTTGTCATTTTGCTTGTCATTTTGCTTTAGCAAAATTGTTCCGTATTCTTCGCTTTTGTGCATAAGGCACATTAGACGAATATATACGCCAGTGCTTTCGGCGCTGCACTCGCACAACTTTTCATCAACGAGAAAGTCGTGCACATACAGTGGTAAATACGGCTGATTTCTCCTTGCCATATATGTTAATCCTCCGCTTATATCAAAATGTCCATGTGCTGTGCGAACACGTCAATCATCTTATTTCGCCACGAATAATACGTTGACGGCTGAATCGCGACGGTTTTGCATATCGCGTCTTGGCTCTTGCCGTCAATCAAAAGCTGCAAGAAAAGCGCATGAGACGGCGAACAATTCGCCGCGTACTCTTTAAGCTGCAGCACGGATTCGATTACGCGCTTTCGGTACTCGTCCGGCCTGTCGAGATATTGGCGATAAAGCCGCAGCTCCGAAAGAAGAAATTGCCGGGCGAGACGGTTACGATTGTTTAATTGTTTTTTGGATATTGGTGTCAATGTGGTATACCTCCCCCGCCGCGCCCGGCAAAACTGATCACGGCGTTAAGCCGCCTTACCACTCTTTTTGTCTTTCTTTTCATCGTCGGGCGGATTGCCGCCCAGTTCTTCGTCGGTCATTTTCATCTGACCGGAAAGAACCTTGCCTTGCGAAAGATACCCGGTGTACTTATTGCTGGTATACTTCGCGTTCTTGCTGGCGACTTCAACCTGAGAACTGAGGTGCCCTTTGTCGTCAGACTGTTCAAGCTTGATCGTGATAACAATGGCTCCCTTGTCCCCTTTCTGCATAAACGAGTCTGCGACCTGTGCAAGCAATAAGTTCGCACGGTTTTTAATCTCGCCAGCAAAGAAATCTGTGTCCAGTACAGGAAATTCGGGCATAGTGTTTTCCTCCTTTGTTTTTATAGAAACTGTGCGCCGCATTACACGGCGCTTTTAATCGTGATTTCAACCCTTGGGTTGTCCGAATACCGCTTCTTAAATTCGCCGTCCGTGACCTGCTTGTCGTCCGGGTACGCAATGCCGTTCAGCGAATCGAGCACGATCTTTTCGATGTTGTCGCGGTCAGGCTTCTTCGTCGGGCGAATCAAGCCGCTCAGCATAGCTTCGCGCTTCTTTTTTGTTGCGCTGGCCGGTATTGCCATGTACGCCGTTATGTCTGCGCAAAGCGGCTGGTCAGGGTCTGTAAACCTTGGCTGCTGCGACGACAAAAAACATGTTTTTACCCAGTTCTCGTAATTGACCGTGTCTTTCGGCGTAAACGCATGGCCTTGTTTTGTCATGCGCGGCCTGCCCTTGCCCTTCGGTTCCCCGGGCACGGTGAATTGAATCATACCATGTACCTCCGCGCCGCCTTGGGTATCGGCTTGTAGAATCCTTTTCTCTGCGCTCTCCGCAGCTTCACCAGCAAAGCGCAGGCGATGAATCCGAGAACAAAACATGCGCCGCCAAATAATACAGATTGTAAATCAGTCATAAAATCACTCCTTCCATCCTTTCGGAAACGCCCGTAAAAAAGACTTGTTCAGCCCATTGCACAAGCTATCTTTTGTGAACATCGGAATATCGTATTTATCCGACAGATATTCCATGTTGCAAACCCATTCATACTGCGTCACGCCCTGCGGCTTACCGTTCTTTGTGAGATCGCCAACAATCCACCACATACAGCGAAGTTGGTCAAGCAGCTCGGGTTTAATCTGCTCGAGCAGCGGCTCGAAGCTTATGAAGTCAGCACCTCCGGCCTCGATCACAGCCTGCGCCTGTGCGTTGTTGGTGATGGTTGCTCCTATGAAGAAACGCGGCATGTATTCTTTTTCCCACCCCATCATGTCGTCAATATCGCTGAACCAGTCTTGTATTTTCTGAATAGCCGCATATTGTTTTGTCAGCGCAAGATAGACATTACGCGGGTAGTTAAACATCTGCTTAGCCGTATGCATAAACCATTCCCATTCCCACCATCCGATATCGCTCATGCTATCTATGAAAATAATCATCGGCTCCTTTGTCCGAAACTCTTTGAGCCGGTTCGGAAAGAATTGTGGTTTTGAAAAATCGGGCACCCAGTGAAAGCGATTATTCATACTTCTAGCGTAACAGTACGTGCATCCGTTATCACAACCGCATACTGGATTTGCTGTTTTATCGCACCATCCTATGTTATTGCCTTTTTGTTTCACTTACCTTGCCCTCCTTAAAAATCAAACTCTGTCGCAACGATGTACAGCCGGTAATCTTTCAAGTCGTTGCCGCGCCACGGCTGCAGCACTCCTTTACAAAGCTGAATCGGCTGTTTGTATCGCAGCTTGCCGTCAACCTTGTCTGCCAAATCACCGTAAAGCATGATCGACAGATTATCAGTGATCTTGGTTTCGCCGTACCGAATGTCGGGCGTGGCTTCAATCTCAATGCCGACGCGACGAATGCTGATCTTTTCGTCTGTATCGGCATCCTTACGCACCTTAATGGTGCTGCTCGAAAACTGCTTTTTGAAAAACCCGCTGAAATAGCCCATGTTCTTATGCTCAACATCGCGCACCGCATTGCTCATGATCTGGTCAATGCTCGTGGCGATAATGCGGTAAAACTCTTTGCCGGGGCCTTTGACGAACGTCTGGATAAACCCCTTGCTGATCGTCAGGTGATCGCCCTCGTTGATGTTGTCGTACACCCAATCAGCGTCATTCCCCTTGGCGATCACGCGCACCTTGGCGCGGTAGTTCGGCGAGAAATGGACATACGGGTGCTCGAACGGCGCATCGAAGAAAAACTCAGTCTGCGCTATCGGGCCGTCAATTTTCAGCCGCTTCGGGTTTGACGATACAAGGCCGTCCAAGATCACGCTGTTCATTCGTCTCTGTCCTCCATCACGTTTGTGTAAACGCCCTCAACATCGTCGCTCTCAAGCTGATTGATCGCAGAACGTTCTTCGCTCTCGATCTGCTTCACGGCTTCGGCAAGATCAATAGCGTCCTGTTGCAGCTTTTTAAACTCGTTGGCAATTCGCACCGATTCGTCGAACACGGCACGATAGTACTTGAGCAACGAAGGGTTTTTCTCCAAAACCCTCATGTCCTGCTCAGACATCCGTAGCGCCTTGCTTGCCACGGATTCAAGCACAACCGCCGTTTGAAGCGGTGTTGCGTACTTTTGAAGCACTTCGCACGCATCGTCAATTTTCCAGCTTAGCCGCTGCCGACGTTCAGCAGCGGGCGAAAACCATTCTTTCAGCCGAAGAAGAAAACTCACGATTGCTCACCGCCTTTGTTCATGATCTTACCGAGCGGGTTTGATGGTTGCGGCGCATAGCCTTCCGTTGTGTGCCCATCATGAATAGCATCCGATGTTACAACCGCAGCTGCCTGTTTTGGTTCGCTATCCGTCAAGATATCGCCCGCCAGCAATTCCTTGAACGTCTGTGCCTGTTTCACGCCTTTGCTGTCGCCCGCATCCATTGCCTTAGATTCGAGATCGTGAGCTTTCTTCCAAAGCTCCATTGTCACATCAATTTCTGTTTTTGCCATTTTACAAATTACCTCCAGATTTTTTATAATTGTGAGCGCCCCTGAGAATGTGCCCGGACACGTTGATTCCGTGGTGCTCTGCTTTGTCAGGGTCGCCCCATCGGTTCTTGATGCGGTCAGCCACAACCGCGTATTCGCCCGTTTCCTTGAGCCGCGCAATCTCCTGCTGGCAGAGCTCAAGCGGTATCCCATAAGCTTGCGCCGTGCGGATAACTCTGTCGCGCATATCGTCCGCCACAAGACACGTAATCATATCTTGCGAGAACGTAAATTCGCCACCATGATAAACAGGCTTAGCTTGGCTTGACATGCGATACGCTGCGGTGTCCGAGTCGCTGCACTTTTTGCAGCAATACTCTTGACCGACGTATTTTGGCACAAAAATTTTCTTGCACACTTCACGTCGGCACGGGCGCGGCTCAAGCGGCTCTGGCTTCGGTCTTGCCATGATGTCAGCCCTCCATTGTCTCGTCGTCTAAGTCCAGCGATTCGTCCAGAACGAACGTGACCGCTTTGCCGCCTTTGAGAACGACGGTGTTTTGCTCGACTCGCAGGAATTGACCTTCGCGCTTCGCCAATGCTTTAAACGAGTTCCGTTTATCGTCAAGCTCTTTCTGATCTGAGCATGTGATGATCTGATTGTCGTATTTCATCGCCGCTACTCCAATCTCTTTGCCGCTTCAAGCACGACACAGCGGTTTTTGTCGATCTCAGCGCCAAGTTTCATGTAATACCCCACATCGTACCCGCGCGGCTGTCTGCCCGCTTCGCCTGCGGGCGTGAATCGGAATATCGCCTTGAGGTTGTTTTCAAGCGGTATCATGGTGATTGCGTCGGGCCCGAACAACAGCGAGTGCATCATGCGGTCGTCAAGCGTGGTCAGGAACACGATGTAAAACCCGTCGTCGAGCTTGTACCGTCCGTACTCGCCCACATAAAGCGGCCTGTCGATATAGTCTTGGTATTCCTCGCTCGTCTCGAAATCGCCGCCGTCGATCTTGAACAGCTCGCTTTTTCTGATGCGGTCGGTTGATGTGACGCAGATGTAATATAGACCGTCGCAATCCGAGAACGCTTCGCCATTTATGGGCAAAAGCGCTTTCTCAAGCACGTCCCGCGTCATGCACTTTTTGAAAAATACCCGGTCAGCCGCAAGCGATTTATCGGCAATCTGCTGCACAATCGCGCTGTCGAGGTTCGCTTCGATGTTTCGTGCGTGGCACTCTGCAATGTAGCGAACAAACGGGTCAGGCCACGGAAACAAATAACCGAATCCTGCGGGCGTGTTCATGAAAGTCGCTTCTCCGCCGATGTGTTGCGGCTCAATTTGCCTGTAAGCGCGTTCGATCGGGTCATCAATCGGATTGTGCCCGACATTGAATATCTCCGTCGCTTTCTTCGCCAATCCATAGATAGCGGTTCTGTTCGCGGCAGCAAGCAGCTTCTTGTCGCAATGCCGCTGAGTGATCGGGCTGATGCGCAGCTTGTTTCTCTGCGCGGTGATAAAATTCGTGATGATTGCCTTGATGATGGTGATAATGGTTTTAATGAGTTTCATGATTGACCTCCTGTTTATTAAATTTGTATTCCGTCACCGCAATCGGGAACGGTTCAATCTCACTCGCCCACGGCGTTGATGTTCCTTGCAGTTCAGACCATATCAGCAGGAATCCTCCGATACCGTCAAACAAGCTACCGAGCGACCGCGCACCATGCTGATAGATTCTACTGAGAACGAACCGCCACGGTGGCAGCGCGATAGAGTTTCCGAGCGCTTTGTATCGCGCTGAATCCGATGCTGGTTTGCCGCGAAAGATTATGTCAGTCCATCCATCAGGATATCCCTGAAGTCGTTCGCATTCGAGCGGAGTTAGGCGGCGGACGGACATGTTTTGTACGGTTGAGCCTTGCAATCCGCCGTTATAATAATTTCTCGGTCCTTTATAGTAGCGCTCCATTACGGGCATTGCTACGTCGGGCCAAGCGCACACTGCCGGCACATCAATCGTATTGAGCGTATACGATACATCTTCCGTCAAGTCGCTACCGTTTTGTCCTTCATGCGCTCCACGCGCTATGTCGCCTTGGATGCAGTATGTCGGCACAACATAATTCCTGCTGTCCTGGTTGAGCGTGTGGCATACTCCGGGCGTTCCTTTTGATGCGTTTTCTTTTGATGTGATACCAACGCCGGGATATGTGACGGGTTCAAGTATCGCCGCGTCTTGTCTCGCTCCCAACAATGACGGTGCGCATTCATCAGCTACACCTATTGTTCCAGCGTGCGCGGATGCTTTGTAAGAAAAGCCGACTACAACGTTGCTCGGCCTACTCGGCCTGTTTTCGCCTTCCGCTCTTAATGTCTGGATTCCGGGCTGCCAATATCCTGCGCCTGTTTCTCCAAAGCCACTCTCAACATTTCCGGCAGTTCCTTCCCTCTCCGCTCTGATCTCCTCAATATCCCCAGACACGCCTTCGCGCTCAAATAATATTTCGGGTGCGGTGAGCCCTCCAAAATCTGCGACAAGCGCGATTCGACGACGACGCTGGGGGACTCCCCAAAACTGTGCGTCTTGTACTCGCCAAGCAATGCTCCACCCGTTGCCCATGATGCACCCGGCAGTAGTCCATTTTCCGCCCGGAGGTCTAGGAATAACGGCGTTACTGTTCGCGATTCGCGCTGTTTCTTCGAGCACGATTCGGAAATCTTCGGCTTTGTTGCTGCTGAATGCGCCGGGGACGTTTTCCCACACCATGTATCGAGGTTGAACATGTCCAGTTGACCTTCGAGCTGTTGCATTGCGCATCTCCTTTATCACTCGTATTTGTTCCATAAACAGGCCGCTTCTCTGACCTTCAAGTCCTGCGCGCTTTCCTGCAACCGATAAATCTTGACACGGAGAGCCGCCTACAATTACGTCAACCGGCTCTATTTCGGCGCCGTTAATTTTTGTTATATCGCCAAGATGAATCATTTCTCCGCTCCCAAATACTGATTTATCAAAAATGCCATGCCCTCTTGGTCTGTCTCAAATCCATCTTCCCGAAATCGCTGTTGCAACACCCCTTTGCGCCCCGGTTTAAGCCGACACGATACTTTATCCGTAAGTTTGTGTCTGTCGCTCTTGCGGGCGCGTAAGGCTTCTGGCGCACTAATAGAGAATGTGCGGGCCAACAGCATCGCCGCCTTTTCAACAAGCGTGATGCCCGTCTGCTGGTTCTTGACATGCGAGTGAATCTGCTTGCTGTACTTCGGGAACTCTGTCTGTATCACTCCGACCATGTCCTTGTCCTTGATGTTGTTTTGTTCTGCAAATTGCTGAATGTCCATTACTTCGACCTCCAAAAGAAGCATGTGAATATGATTGTCGAAAGCAGCACGCCGATGCAGAACCCGATAAACACCAGCCCTAACGCAAGGGGGCTCATTTGCGACCACCCGCCTTTATCACTTTGGCGATCATGCCCTTTGTGACAACATCGCTGCCGAACGTCATGCCCTCGCACTCAAAATATCCTTTGTTGCCGGGAACGTCGATCAGCACCGTTACCACCTTGCCGCGCACCGACTCCATCCAATCGGTAATGCCGTAAGGCTTGGTGTCCTCAAACGTGAACTTCTTCTTGATCAGCACCTTGTCGCCTGGTTCAATGTCTTCAATGTCCTCCGCAAGCTTCTCGGCGCGTTTCTCGCGTATTCCGGCGATCACTTGCGCGACGATTCCAAGCGCAAGAACGCCAATAAACACGATCATAAACCATTCTGCAAACATGGGTCATTCCTCCTTGTGCTGATGAAGCAACTGATACCGGCTTTTCGGCCCTTGGTTCGCCGCGATAAAATCCATTGCCGATTGATATGAAAGATGGTTCTCGCGGGCTTTGTACTCGTGAATAAACGGATCCACTTTGTCGCTCTCAAGAATCTGCCTGTCGATGCGTTCCTGTATTTCGTCGTCGTCGTAATTCGCTTCGATCAGGTACAAATCGTAGTTTTTCGCTTCGGTCAGAATCTTGTTCGTGTCCGTGGCGTAGAGCAGGGTTGCGACCGCTCCGATCTCGTCTCTTGAAATTGCGATCTTGTAACCACAGTTCGGCACATCGTGAAAAAGCGGAAATGACGATATCATCGTTATCTCGCTGTAATCGTTGCCGTTGCTCAGCGTGTAGCCATACAGCTTGTCAAACTCATAAACATGAATATTCTGTTTCTGTACCCCGCACTCCACCAGCGGAGCAACCAACCATTCGCAACAGCCCCAAAACAACATTGGGCGTTCTTTCGCAAGCCGCGCAATCGTGCGCTTGTTGAAATGATCGGAATGCTGGTGTGTGAGCAGGACGAGTTTCAAATCGCGGTAGTACGGAGCCAGCTTCTTAAAACTGACTCCGAGGTCAATCGCGATACACTCTTCGATTATCGTGCAGTTTCCACTACTGCCCGTTGCGAGAATGTCATACTTCATGGTGTGCCCCTTAAATATCTTTCATGCTGGTCTGCTTGCCCTTCTTCGGCGTGTCTGCGGGCGTATCGGGTGCGGGCGGTTCTGTCGGCGTTTCGGTGACAGCAGGCGGCAGCTCGGGCATCGGGTCAACATACCCGCCGCCAGCGTCAACGATCTTTTCGTCCGCATCGAACGCGGTCTGCATGTCGATGGACATCGGGCCCCATTTCGGCAAGCACTGGCGCACCATCGTCTTGAGCGCCATTTCGTCGAAATCCTTATACCAAAAGCTGCTGTACTTCCAGAGATCGGTTTTCGGTATCTTCCCTTCCTGCATAAGCCGATAGTTGTCCTTGCGGAACGCGGGGCTGTAGCGGTCAGCGTGATTCAGCATCTTGTCTTTCGTCCAGTACATCGCTTTGCGGAACCCGTTGACCGTCTCAAACTCGATGTAATACCCTATTGTCGGCAGATCGTCGCGGTCAACGTTCTGTACGGCCTTGATCTTGAGCGTTTCGGTGAACGGATTCCAAGACTCGAACTCGCCCTCTTTCACCGCGATAGGCACGATGCGCCGATATGCGCCCGAGCGCACCGCAAGCTGGATATAGCCCTTGTACCCCGGCACGAACACGGCAACCTTGCCGTACATGTTGTTTTTGTCGTTGAACGGCACAAGGTAAAATTGTCCGAGCTGCGGCGAAGGTGTCCAGCCAAGCGAATCACCGAGAAACGCGCCCGCAAGAATTGTCTTCGGGTCGCACTCCTGCAACGCCGGATTCACCGATACCGCCGCGAGAATGCTTGCTGTGAACCGCTGTGCGTGCTTCTCGTCGTTAAGCGTCCTGTTGATAAGATTTTTCGTGCCGGTCGTTGTGAGCATCTGCCCGAACGACAGCTTTTGAGGTTGTGTGGCAACCTGATTGTTTTCACTCATATTGATATCCTCCGATTAAAAAATCTTGTTGATAATCTCGAAAAGATAGGTATTGTCTATCTGATACGTCGGGTCTTGCTCCTGCTTTTCTTTGATCTTAGCGATTGCCGCGCTGAAATATGCGCTGTCAACACCGACGAGCTGATCTTCAAAAACTTTAATGTCTTTGAGATCGAGTTCGTTAAGCTGCAGGCACATTTTCAGATATTGGCCGGCATTGATGTTCCAACCGCGCTTTATAAATTTGCGCGAACGGATGATTGAGCAAAGCGGATATTTTGAGCCCATATAGTAAAGTTCTTTGTTGAGAATGGCCGTAAGAGCCCGCGCAGGCAGAACGAGATTATCGTCCCAGCTTGTCCAATAGCATGTGCAATGAACAAAATCATAGTTCTCGTGAATCTGATCGGGCTCACCGTAAAATCGCACAACAATCTGAATTTTGTCAGAAAGCGTTATCGCGTTTGTTGAAAGCCACAAAGGACGATATTTCGGCTTGTCTGTCGGTGCATCGTCAGAGGTCGCTGCTTCGACATCTTCGTATGCAACGTTCGGCTCCGTTTCGTCAGAAATCATTGCATCTTCGTCGCCAGCAACACCATCAGACCTGACAAACACTTTTATTCTTCCGTCATTATCTTCTTCAACGGTGATTGAGCGGCGAGTTTCGTGCTGTTCTTTGAACTTCTTGACATAGTATTCAGCGACAGTTCTGCAAGCAAATTTCGTTCTGAAATACACATCGTAGTCGTTGACTTCTTCGCCTGTAAGCATCGAAACGAGCGCACCGCCAGTTATGATCGAGTTTTCTTTCACAATGCGCTTGATGTCAACGTCGTCAATCGACTCAATCCATTTTTTCAGCTTGGCATTCAGGGCCTTTTTTATCGACTTTTCAACCATCGTATTTGTACCCTCCGCTTTCTAAAAATCGCTTGAGCGCTTGCATACGCGCCCGCGTGTCCGTAATCGTGAATGTCGCCGTCAAGACTTCGTCCGGGTCTTTCTCTACAACCGGCGTGACTTCGACAACCGGCGCGACCGTTGCGATAACGCGCTCGACCTTCTGAACCGTCTGCGCTTGCTGTGCCTTGGCCTGTGCTGCCGCTTCAATGCGCTGCCGCTCAAGCTCCTTCGCTTCGTTCCGCTGCCGAACCGTCGTGATCGCCTTAATCGCGCTTAGACCGTTGGTCTTGTACTCGACCATGATCTCGTCGGCGTTCTCATACGGCGTGATCATTTCGATGTCGTCGGCAACCTTGTCCACGAAAGACGCGCATTGCTTTTTCAGCCCCGTTTCCGTATCCGACAGGCCGACCTTGATACCGCTTTGCTCGAATGTCAGCCATTGCAGGTTTTTTGACAGCGCATATTCGTCGAAATACCGAATCACTTTCGCGGCTGTCTTGTCCTTCAATTTCTGCTCGACCTCGTTGATCTTGGCCTTGAGCTTTCCGTCCGCGTCTCGAATCAGCTTTGTTACGCAATCAGCGAAAACCTGCGAGAACGAATCATATGATGTCATGTATGCGGTTTTCAGCTTGATGCGCTCAGCGTCAAGCGCCTTTTCCATGTTGTTGAGATTGGCCTTGACCTTTTTGACGGTCTTTACGGTTTCTTCGTTGACGTCGAGTGCCAGCGCTTCGGCAACGGCGGCTTCGATCTTCGGCTTGAGCGTGATGAGGTTTTGCTTGATCTTCGGCAATTGCTCAATCACCATGAGGTTGTCGGTCGATTCGATAATGGCAAGTTCTTCGCTCACTTCGCACCTCCAAGCTGCTTGATCTGCGCCATGCACGTATCGCACACCAACGCTTCGTTATCCCCGAACTTATGCGGCTTTGCGCCTTTGCCCTTGCACAGTACGCAGTTCGGGTTGTACGGACGAATCAGAATACCATCGTCTGTGCCGACAAATTCCACAGTGTCGCCGTCCATCATGTCGTACACGCACCGCAGTTCTTTCGGCAAGCACACCCGCCCCAATTGGTCAACCTTCCTCACAATTCCAGTAACCTTCACTCTCTTTACCTCCTAAAAGAATATATTTTGTCGCCGCGTTCTGCAGCTTTGATCACATCGTCATAGACCTCAAGCGCATCGGACAGCGTCGGATACTCCTTGATCGGAACAGCACATTTCATACCGTTTGACTCGACATCAGCATAAATCCAGTACGTGACGCGCGTGACTTTGTTACGGTTGAACTCGCTCAGCTCCTCATTTTCCTTGTTGTCCTGCCATTCGGCGGGCATCACCGAGAAGTCGTTCGCGTGGTATGTGCGAGGAAAAGGCTTCATTTCCGGCTTGCCTGTTACAAGGTTTGTGACGCTTATTTCCTGCAAAAAATCAACCTGAATCATGGTTGTCCTCCCGTTTTACCCAGTCGGGGCATTTTTGATTTGGGTTACTATACGGCGGAAACATCGGCATTATCAGTTTGTCATGAGATTCGCAACCTATCGCCGTTTGCGTTACCTGAACAAGGTTGCCGCACGTATCGCAAATACCCGAACGGTCATATTCACCGCATTGTCTGACTTTATCAAGCAGCTTCATATCTCCACTTCCTCCGCTATCTTGATCTTGCCGTCTCTGCCGTACAGCCGCCCGCAGTCCATGCACATGCGGCGTTCGTTCTTCTCGACGTACTCCTCGCCGAGAGCAATCTTGTTTTTGCATGGCCAGTTATCGCACCGAAATGCGGCAGGCGGCTCCAATGCTTCACCGTATTGTAGAAGCGGGTTTTCATAATTCAGCATCGCCGCATTCCTCCGCAATCAATTCGTTGGCAATGCTCATAAGAACAGCGCGAGTTTTAATCACTTTCGCGGTCTGTTTCTTTTCAGCAAGCATGTCCAGTACTTCTCTGATGGCAAACAGTTTCTTTGTGGTTTCGCTCATGGTATGGCTCCTTTGAATAAAATGGAGAGGAAGGCGGGATTCAAACCCGCATTTTACGCTCAGCTTGCATTAGCACTGCTCGTTGCTCCCGGTTACGCACTCCCCTTACGTAGCGGTCACAAAGGCTTTGCGTAGCGCCTACCAATTGGCTGACTTCCCCATGATGGCGCGTTATGCGCCATGCGGTTATTCTGTCGCTTCGATAATGTTGCCGTCGCAAACCGTATACCATGTATCTGGATTGATTCCGTCTTTTCCGACAATTGCAGTTTTAGCGTCAATCGTGTTTCCGTCGTCGTCACGCAGCGTAAATACGAGCACTGCGCCAATACCGCCTTTTGCGCGAGAATTGTTATCGCGGCATACAGCGATTCCGTTTTCTCCTACTGATGCTGCACCTTCTGTGCCTACTATGGCAGCGCCGTAGTCGCCCGCATTGGCAGCGCCGCAGTCGCCCGCATTGGCAGCGCCGTAGTTGCCCGCATTGGCAGCGCCGCAGTCGCCCGCATTGGCAGCGCCGTAGTTGCCCGCATTGGCAGCGCCTTTGTAGCCCGCATTGGCAGCGCCGCAGTTGCCCGCATTGGCAGCGCCGTAGTTGCCCGCATTGGCAGCGCCGCAGTCGCCCGCATTGGCAGCGCCGTAGTTGCCCGCATTGGCAGCGCCGCAGTTGCCCGCATTGGCAGCGCCGCAGTCGCCCGCATTGTTTGTATCAGCAGACCTGATCTTGTCGCGAAATTTGAACCATTCGAAAAATCCTTCAACAGCAATTTTGCAAATGGCGGGTATACTTATCTCCGCGCCTATGCGCAATTTGTTTGTCGCGCACTTGCTATCATCATCTGGCTTTCGGTCTATTTCTCCGAGCGGTTCTACCTCGAAAAATCTGCTTGTACCGGGCGAATAGTAACTGAAAACGTGATGCGGTGCTTCAACGTAATGTAACCCGTTTTCAGTGCAACGCACAGGGCTTGCATCACATTCCGCAATCTCTCCAATTGCATACTGTTTTGTGTTTCCCGACGCAGTACACGTCATGTCTTTTTTCATACCTTTAATCGCCAATTTGTTTTACCTCCATTGTTTTTTTGAAATTGAAAGCGGAGGGCGTTTATAGCCACATGCCGAGTTTTCGCATGTCCGCAAGGGCTCCGCTTTGTTTACTCTTTCGCACTCTTGCAGTACTTTGAGTACTCGCCTTTTGTGATGTGCCGCGCCAACAGTTCTGCAACGGCAGCGCGGTTCGCGGTTGATTCGGTTTTGATGATAACAATTTTGCGCTTCATGATGCGTTACCATCTGATACGGGAACGCATTGTTTAACTTGCGCGTTCGTAAGTTTTTCACAAAAGAAAATATTGCGCCTTTCTTCAAGCGACAAATCTAGCGCATTTGCGATCTTGTCGAGTGTATCGCTGAGTGTGCCATTGGGGTTTTTAAGGAATGCTCTGAGTGTGTTTTCGGATATGCCGGCTTTGATGCAAAACAGCCTTTTCTTTCTGAATTTCGAAAAAATAAGTTCTTCTATTTTTGCGGTATCTATTGTGAACATTTGTTTTTTTCCTCCAATTCTTACGAGTGCGTAACCAAATTATCACGAATTTTGTCAGAAGTCAATACGAAAAACGCAACTTTTTGAGTTTTTTTGTCGAAATATTGCGTTTTATGCTAAAGCGCTTGCGTTTTTCGTTCGATATGTTAAAATGTAGTAAATAAACTTTTGGGGGCATATAAAATGAGTATTTCTCAACAAATAAAAAACAGGCGTTCTGAGCTTGGGATTACATTAAAGCAGATAGCCGATCAAGTCGGAGTTTCAGAAGCAACGGTTCAGCGTTGGGAGGCCGGGGTTATTACTAATTTACGATATAGTAGGATTGTTAAACTTGCAAAGGCGTTGCGTATGCATCCCGGTGATCTTATGGGTTGGGAGGACAAAAACCGTATATATGGCGATGCCCTCCCGCAAGAACTGCGCGATATTGACGTGGAGTACTTACAATTGGCGAAAAAGCTTATGGATTCACGACTTACGGCTGACGAGATTTCTCGGCTTGTGGATGTGATTCAAGGGATTAAAAAATGATAGGTTGATTATGAGTGCGTCACGCGTTTTTAATGTAATTACTTTAAGCGGCATCTTCCTAAATTTAACCATTGCGATTTCCTCCGTAGTAGAACTATTGTTCTCATCGTAGCGTAATAGGTGTACAAATATTCGGACAATATCGCGCAAAATAGTAACAATTTCATTATAACTCTAATCAATGGCAAATCAAGATAAAAAAGAGGTGGGGTTAAAAAAATGTTAGATCAAGTGCTATACGATTTTACCAGCGCTGCAGTTCAAGCGGGATTGATTATTGTTATTGCTGTTATTGTTGGTCTTGCTGTACGCAAACCGATACCGCTATGGGCGTGCTTGCTGGCATCCATTGCGCCGCTCGTTATCTTTGTCTTGGTTCCTCTGGCGAATCTGCGTATGGACGTTTTGGGCGGGCTGATCGGTACGATTTGTTTTATGCTGTTATTATATTTCTTGCCGAAACGAAAAAAGAAGGGCGAATAGCAAATGAAAGCCGCAGCATACGCGCGATACTCAACAACTTTTCAAAAAGAAACCTCGATAGCATCTCAGCTTAAGGAGATCGCTTTATATTGTGACAAGAACGACATAGACATTGTTGATACTTTTATCGATGAAGCGCAGAGCGGCACGAACACCGACAGGGAAGCGTTCACGCGCCTTGTCGCAGCTGCAAAATTACAACGTTTTGACGCGGTAATAATTTATGATATATCACGCGGCAGTCGTGATGTTGTGGATTGGTTTTCGTTTAGAAAAGAAATGCAGACGCTCGGTGTTAAGGTTTTTTCTACAACTGAAAAGCTCGGCGACATATCAGACCCAAACGCTTTTATAACTGAACTGATTACCGTCGGTATAGGTCAACACCAAGTGCTGCAATCGCGGCAAAAATCCATTGCCGCCCGCGCCGTCGTGGTTGAACGTGGAAAATTTTGCGGCGGCATTCCTCCGCTTGGATATGATATTGTTGATGGCGATTATGTTATAAACTCCCGAGAAGCCGAAGCGGTTAGGCTAATTTTCAAAATGTACGCGTCAGGCTCAAGCTATTCGCGTATTATTGACGAAATAGACAAGTACGGACTAACTGGAAAGCGCGGCGCTAAGATAAGCAAAACGGCGCTGCACAGCATACTTAAAAACGACAGGTACATAGGCATGTATTCATGGAACCGTAAGCACATGCGCTATATGAACAAATGGGTCGGGCGGAAACCGAATCCGAATGCTGTTGAAATTGAAAACGGTATTCCGGCAATCATAGATATTGAAACATGGGAGTTGGTGAGAAAAAGAATGCTTGAGAACAAAAAGAATAAGACAAATAAAAGCCGCGTCGGGCGCGAGTACATTTTATCCGGGCTTATGGTGTGCTCAAAGTGCGGCAGCGCTTTCGTCGGGTCAACCACGATAAAAGACGAGTACGAATATAAATTTTATACATGTATCGGTAAAAAGCGGGCGCATATCTGCGATGCCAAGAACATAGCGGCCAATGAGATTGAGCCGCTGGTCGTCCAGCTTGTAAAGCGCGATCTTTTAAACGGAGATATGATAGAACGCACAGCAGACGCGATCATGTCAGTTGTCAGCGACAATACAGATAACAGCATAGATGAGTACAAAAAAGATTTAACAGACACTAATGTTAAGATAGGAAATCTGATGCGTTCGCTCGAAACCGGCATTGATTCTCAGGCTGTACGCGACCGTCTCGCAGAGCTTGAAAGCAGACGTGGCATACTTAAAGACCGCATAAAAGAAATGAGCGCATCTGCGCCCGTGGTGAGCCGTGACGCCTTGATTAAGCAGCTTTCCGTTGATGCAAAGCGCGTTGTCGAAGATGAAACGTGCATGAAAGAAATTTTGCATAAGTACATTACAAAAATACAAGTCGCCGACGATCAGATCATAATTCACTGCGTCGGCGACTTGAACACGGTTGGCTCCCCAGGTTGGGTTTGAACCAACGACCCTCCGGTTAACAGCCGGATGCTCTACCGCTGAGCTACTGAGGAACGGTCAACGATTTATTATTATATATGATTCGCTCCTGTTGTCAAGAGGAATGCGTGGCGAATTTTCACTGATTTTCGCGGTTTTTTCTTGATCAGAATCGAATGGTCTTATCAGTTTATAGAGAGAAAATGCATTGTCCGAATTTCTGCTCTTAACATTCTGTCTGCAATCATTTCTCTTCACACTTTTTCAAAGACGGTCAATTTGCCGCATATACGGAAAGAAAAATAGTAAAGTAAAAAGCCCAAGACATATATCTTGAGCTTTTGGCTCCCCAGGTTGGGTTTGAACCAACGACCCTCCGGTTAACAGCCGGATGCTCTACCGCTGAGCTACTGAGGAAAATTGAATCCGGCAGCTACCTACCCTCCCAGGCCGTTTCCAGCCAAGTACTATCGGCGTATAAGGGCTTAACTTCTGTGTTCGAGATGGGAACAGGTGGATCCCCTTAGCTATCGCCACCGGAA
>JAEXTV010000021.1 GCA_023406895.1 Bacillota bacterium
AACCTTCATCATTTTAACATCGGAGGTTTTTTTCTTAAAGCTAAAGCTAACTCCCTCCACCGGCAGAGACCGGTGGTTTATTTGGTTTTGTCCGCTTTCGCTCCCAAAACCACACTAAAGTGTACAATGAAAAGAGAACTGTCGTTTTTTGAACGAAGTTCTCTTTGTTTTTCCTATACAATTACCGGACAAAGAATATTAGCGCGGCAATCACAGCGGCGCATGCCAGCGCAATCAACCCTATTTTCAGCACGCTTTTGGGAGAACTCCCAAAAATCACGCCGGTTTGTCCGTTGATGTAAACGTGATAGACCTTCTTTTTATACTGATACCGCCCGATCCATACGGGAAGCAGCAGCTGCTTGTAAGATATATCGGTGTATTCCGCGCAGGTGTTGACAGCCCCAACCGCGTCAGCACCGCGTTTCACGATGCCTGTTATTTCATCACGAACCTCAGAACCCATATAGTCAAGCGCGTGGTGCCAAACGGCAGCGACACCGCTTTTGGCTCGCGCGGCCATATAGCCCGTCAGGTGTTTGGGGGCGTAACTCACAAGCTCGTTGAGCTTATACGGCTCGAGCTTTTCAAGTGTCTTCGCATCAAGCAGCCCGACATCATTAAATATCACATTGCTGAATTTTTTCTCAAGCTTGCCCGAAACAAAACGCCAGCGCAGTTTCTTTACTTTTTTTGTTTTTGTCTCGGTGTGATCGCTGCCCGTTACGGTATTGATTTCGGTATCCGTATAGCTGTCGGCGGCTTGTCCGGTGTATGAGGCATTGACGCGTGCATTAAAAGACCAATAGGGCAAAAACACACCGCTCAGCGGGCCTGCGGCGTATTCCGCTTTAAACGGAAAAGGCGCCAGATATCGTTTGCCAAGCCACTGCGACACTTTTTCACGCGCTGAAGCTTCGTCAACTTTAAAAGGGATCATTGCATCGGGATGAAGCCCCGGTGATTCGGCAATAGGCGAAACAGGGCTTGAACAGAATACGCAGTCTGTCACCGAATCCATCGCGGCAGCCACCATTTTGCCGCTGCAGCCCGCGCACGCGTAGGCTTTTACGGGAACACCCCAATCATGCAGGGCAGTGTCGTTCTCAATGGCATCAAAATCAAAATCGACATGGTCGGCATTTTGCGTGCAGGCGTTTAAAGCGTGGCCGCAATTCGGGCAGGCCAGAGAGCCGGATGCGGGATCGTGCGTCATCGCGTGCCCGCAGGAAGGACAGTTAAACCCTTCGTTTTTCTGTATGCTATTGCTCACCGTGTTACCCCTTTCAAAAGACTCGAATATGAAGGCCTGCTTTATAAAGGATCAAGCCAATAAAATCATACATAATAAATACCATAATTCGTATGGTTTCACAAGAGACGTGTCGGGGCATATATAAGATAGGCAGATTAATAAATATGATTGGGAAGAAGAGCTTGCCGCCGTCGGTGCTCCGGCGGGCTGCCGCGCAAAAGGATGGCGGGCGAAAACGAAACAGTACAAAGATTTTGGTCATTGTGAAACAGCGGGATATTATATATAATAATCTCAAAGTCATCATTTGGGAGGTTCAATAATGGCACCGGGAAGCAAAGAAATCGCCAAAGCGGCCATACGCCTTGCGCTGTCGTCATCGCGGGAAGATGAAAATACGCTCAAAGAACGATACGCAGCAAAGGGAATTAAGGTTGCCGCCGTCGATTTCGGAGGCGAGTACTTAGCGTCGGTGATGAGAATCGTGGAGTGCTGCGTGGTGGCCGCAAAACGCGAAAAGATCATCGGCGAGACGCACCATGAAGAAGGTGCCGTAGCCGGTGCGGCAAGAGAAGCCATTTCCCAAATTACCTCCAAGGCTATCGGGCTCAATGTCGGCGGTAAAATCGGCATTGCGCGCTGCGACGAACATCTGGCGGTGGGCATTTTCTTCGGCATCGGCCTGCTGCATTTAAACGAAGTGGCCATAGGGCTGGGGCATAGAGTGATATGATCAATATAGCAATCGACGGGCCTTCGGGCGCAGGGAAAAGCACACTCGCCAAAGCCATCGCCAAGGCTTTACATATTCATTATCTTGATACGGGTGCCATGTATCGCGGTGTGGCATATGCCGCGCTGCAGGCCGGTGTGGATATCATGGATGCGGCCAAGGTGGAAGCCTTTCTTGACAATCTGGATATACAAACAGTCTATCATCACGATGAGCAACAGGTGCTCGTCAACGGCGAAAATGTGATGCCGTATATTCGCACCCCCGAGGTCTCGAAAGGGGCTTCGGATATTTCCGCCCATCCCTGCGTGCGCTTAAAGCTCGTGGCCATGCAGCGCGAGGTGGCAAAGCAATACGATGTGGTGCTGGACGGCCGCGATATCGGCACGTTCGTGCTGCCGGACGCAGAGTATAAATTTTTCGTAACGGCGGATGTAGAGGAGCGTGCGCGCCGCCGCTATAAAGAGATGAAGCAAAGCGGCATGGAGGGCGAAATGGAAAAAGTGCTGAGCGATATGCGCCAGCGCGACAAAAATGATTCTTCAAGACGTATGGCCCCGCTTAAAAAAGCGGATGATGCCATACTTATAGATACCACATCAATGGATATCGACGCGGTTCTAAAACTGGTGCTGTCGAAACTCAGACAGGAGTAAACCATGCTTTATCAAATACTCAGATGGATCGGGAAACCTATTGTTTATTTGCTGTACTTTCCGAAAATAATAGGGAAGAAGAACAGCAGAATTAAAGGCAGAGCCGTCGTTATTTCTAACCATATCAGCAACTGGGATCCGCTTTTGATTGCCGTGATATTCAGACGGCAGATATTCTGGATGGGCAAGGCGGAGCTTTTTAAAAGCAAACTCGCAAGGATTTTCTTTAAAATGGTCAAAGCGTTTCCTGTTCGGCGCGGTGAGGGAGACCTCGCGGCAATCCGCCACGCGTTTCGCGTATTGAGAGACGGCAAGCTGTTTGGCATCTTTCCGGAGGGAACGCGCATAAAAGGCGGCGAGATTTCTAAATTTGAGCCGGGCACATCGATGATAGCGCTGAAGAACGACGCGCCTGTGGTGCCGATTTTCTTGAAAGGGAAGTATAAGCCGTTCAGGAGGATGAAGGTGATCATTGGAGAGCCCGTTCGTCTTGCCGATTATGTGGGCCCGAAAACGGATACGGCAGCTGTGGAAGCCGCCACACGTTTTCTGGAAAGCAAGATCAAAGATCTGAAAAATACAAAATTTTAGGTGGCACAGTGGTCATACTCGCAAAAAACGCAGGCTTCTGTTTCGGTGTGAAACGCGCCGTTGAAGCCGCGGAAAAGAATAAAGACAACCGCATTGTGACGCTGGGGCCGCTGATTCACAACAAAGACGTGGTGCAATCGCTTGAGAACAAGGGCGTGTGCTGCGTCGAAAGTTTAGGTGACGTCAAGCCGGGCGAAACCGTGGTGATACGATCGCACGGCGCCACACCCGAGGTATACAGTGAACTGAAAAGCAAAGACATCGGCTATATCGACGCCACCTGCCCTTTTGTGAAACGCATTCATGAGCGTGTGATCAAAGCCAGAGAAGAGGGCAAAGCCGTTGTGATTGTGGGTGAAGCGGGACATCCTGAAGTTGACGGCATACTCGGATGGGCGGGTGAGCGCGCATACGTTGTTTATAAGGAAGAGGATCTCGCGGCACTGCCTGATATCAGCGACTGCGTGGTGGTGGCACAGACCACGATCACACATGACAAATGGCAGCGGATACTATCAGCGCTTGAAAAAAAAGTGCGCAGCATCACGCCCTTTATGAGCATCTGCTCCGCGACGCAGCAGCGTCAGGATGAAGCCAAGCAAATTGCTCAGCAAGCCGATGTCATGATCGTGGTTGGGGGCAGGCAAAGCTCAAATACGAGGAAACTTTTTGAGCTATGCCAAACGTACTGTAAAAATGTTTATCATATTGAGCATAAAAGTGAACTATCACTTGAAAAAATGCGTTTTGGTGATATAATAGGCATTGTCGCCGGTGCATCAACACCGGATACGATGATTAGGGAGGTTTTTGACTACATGATTGAAAATGAGAAAGTGCTGCCGGCCACCGAGGGAGAACAGGTTATCCCTGAAGAGACCGCAGCCAACGACATGGTAGACGCAGAAAGTGACACCGGGTCTACCGCGGACGAAGCAGCCCCATCCCAGGAAGCAACAGAAGCAAAAGCACCACAGGCTCCGGCAACAGAAAAGGATGAGTTTCTCGAAGGTTTGGAGAAGGTTGTTCGTCTGAAGAAGGGTCAAATCATAACTGGCAACATCGTACAGGTCACGGATGATGATGTATGTGTCAATATAGGATATAAATCAGACGGCATTATATTGCGTAATGAGTTATCCCTAGATGATGTCAATCCCAAAGATGCATTCCATATCGGCGACGAAATTGAAGCGGAAGTCATCAGTTTAAACGACGGTGAAGGCAATGTGCTTCTCTCCAGAAAGCGTATTGAAAAGAAGCTGAACTGGCAGAAGATTCAGGAATTTGTCGGCACGGACAAATTGTACAAGTGTGTCGTGAAGAAAGCCGTTAAAGGCGGCGTGACCACCAAGATCGAGGGCTACAGCGCGTTCATTCCCGCTTCGCATCTTTCGCTCAAATATGTGGAAGACTTAAAGCAGTTTGAAGGCAAAGAGCTTGAAGTCACACTGATTGATGCCGATAAAAAGCAGGAGCGCCTTGTGGCTTCCTATAAGGGCGTGCTGCTCAAAGAGAAAAAAGAAAACGAAAAGAAACTGTGGGAGAACTTCACAAAGGGCCAGCATGTGACGGGCGTTGTGAAAAGGCTTACAGATTTTGGAGCGTTTGTGGATATCGGCGGCGTGGATGGACTGCTGCATATTTCTGATCTCGCATGGAACCGCGTCAAGCAGCCGTCGGACGTTGTGTCCGAAGGACAAGAGCTTGAGCTTGTGGTATTAAACGTGGACGCCGCGAAGAAAAAGATCGCGTTGGGTTACAAGCAGTTGATGCCCAAACCCTGGGATCTGGTTACTGAGAAATACGCTGTCGGCGATGTAATCACCGGCAAAGTGGTGCGTATCGTCCCGTTTGGTGCGTTCGTTCAGCTTGAATCAGGCATTGACGGCCTTGTGCATATCTCCCAGATTTCCGCACACCGCCTTGAGAAGGTGGAAGATGCGCTTCGCGTCGGCGACGAGGTGGAAGCGAAAGTGCTCGAAGTCAATCCGGATAAGCGCAAGATCAGCCTTTCAATAAAGGCCTTGCTGCCGGTTGTTGAAAAGCCCGTTGAAAAACAGGAACAAGTGGAGAGAGAAGACGATTTCCACTATGAAATTCCGCCTGTACAGGAGTCAACGGTGTCTCTGGCAGACTTTTTTCCAAAAAAAGATGAATAAGACTTGAATATTTGTGACTAATCTGGTAATAATGATTAATGACCTCACAAAATATATTAAGACCCCCTTTACATTGGTCGTGATGCAAATCGCGACTCTTTTTTTGCCTTCTTGTCTCAAATGGAAACAATTGTTCGTTTTGATCTGCCGTCATGCTAAATTTCGCACTCTCAATTGGACGGAGATCCGAAATTGTTATGGAGATTCCGAAAATAAGATTGCGGGGGTGGTTATGGCAACCAATCAAATTATGTTGTATACAATATAAACGGCTCATGAAAGAAGACCGCTCATTTGTTATATCAATCGCAAGCTCACAGGCGGCTGGGAAAAAGCCGAGTCATTTTAAGATGCAGTCTTTGCGCTTTTGACTGCATCAATAGCCCAGCTTAATTGATGGCTGAAACAACAAAGGCTGACCGCTGCATGTCAATCCATCATTTCTCATTTCATCAATGTTTACTCAAAAGTCACTTTTGCTGTGATCAAAATAATGATATACTAGAGCAAAACGAAAAGATGATGGAGAATGGATGAAAAAAACACTGATGGCCGTTGACGGCAACAGCCTGATGCACCGTGCCTTCTATGCGCTTCAAACAGTGATGACAAGTTCAACCGGCGAATACACCAACGCCGTTTACGGCTTTTTTTCCATGCTGATCAATGCACTGGCCGCACTTTCGCCGGATTACCTTGCCATTGCGTTTGATATGAAGGGCAAGACATTTCGGCATGAATCGTTCGCCGAATACAAGGGAACGCGCAAGGAAACGCCGGAGGAGCTGATTCCGCAGTTCGGCACGCTCAAAAACGCGCTCAAAGACATCGGTATTGCCGTTCTTGAGAAGGAAGGCTTTGAGGCCGACGACATACTCGGTGTCCTTTCAAGGCTGGCCGATGAGAATGGTATGGAATCCGTGCTGTTAACGGGCGACAAGGACGCGCTGCAGCTTGTTTCGGATTCGTGCCGCGTGATGCTCACCAGAAAAGGCGTCAGTGAGCTTGAGGTTTATGATAAGCAGAAATTATACGAGGTTTACCAGCTGGCTCCCGTGCAGATTATTGATCTCAAGGGGTTTATGGGCGACAAATCCGATAATATACCGGGCGTACCGGGCGTGGGCGAAAAAACGGCGCTGAATCTGCTCTATGAATACAAGGATATGGACGGCGTTTACGCGCATATTGATGACATCAAAGGTAAGCTCAAAGACAAACTCGCCGAAAACAGAGAACTGGCCGAACTCAGCCGTAAGCTGGCCACGATCGATGTGTTTGCGCCGATTGCTGTCGATCTACCGATGCTCGCTTTTCCCGGTCTGACGGAAAGCAACGCAGGAGAGGCATTTAAACGGCTCTCATTCACGTCGCTGCTCAAACGCATCGGCGCGACGGTAGAAAAGCCCGAAGAAGCTGAGAAAACCGAACAAGTGATTGTGAACAACACCGAAGCGTTAGAAGCCCTGATCGAAGAGGCTTGGAAACAGGATTGGCTGGCCATTGATTTCGGCGACAATATAGCTGTCGCGTTTTCCAAAGACAAACAGTACGACATTGTATCGGAGCATTCGCTGCTCAATCTCGACTTTTCACGTGAAGCGGTGCTTCATGCGCTGCAGCCGCTGCTCGAAGATAAAGGCATCAAAAAGCTGCTTTATGATGCAAAAAATGTGATTCCCATGCTCGCGGATTACGGTGTGGCCGTTAAGGATGATCTGTTTGATGTGAAGCTGGCTGAATACGCGATTGACCCGGCATCGGCAGGACTGTCTTTGAGCAAGCTCGCCGAGAAATACCGCTTAGGAGGAAGTGCCGCGGCCATTTACGGAATGCACAGCGAACAAACGGCCAAGATGAAGGAGGATGGCGTTTGGTCCGTGTACCACGATCTTGAGCTGCCGCTGATGCGCGTGCTGCTCGATATGGAGCAAACCGGCTTTCGGATTGACTTGGGTGAACTCGCCGTTTATGACGATAAGCTGACCGGCGAGATTGATACGCTGACGGCGTCCATATACGATATCTGCGGCTTTTCTGATTTTAACATCAACTCGACCAAACAGCTGGGGCAGGTGCTGTTTGAAAGGCTCGGTCTGCCTTCGGGCAAAAAGAGCAAAACAGGCTATTCCACGGATATTGAGGTGCTCGAAAAGCTATCGGGCAAGCATCCCGTGATTGATAAAATCATTGAATACAGGCGGCTTACCAAGCTCAAAAGCACATATCTCGACGGCCTTAAGAAAATTGCCGACAGCGACGGATTTGTCCACACAACGTTTGTGCAGATATCCACAGTAACGGGGCGTATTTCGAGCAAAGAACCCAATCTGCAGAACATTCCGATACGCACGCAGGAAGGCCGGGAGATACGACGGCTGTTTCTGCCGTCCTCGAACGACCGCTGCCTTGTGTCGGCGGATTACTCGCAGATTGAGCTGCGCATTCTTGCCGCGATTTCGGGCGACGAGGTGATGAAGGATGCGTTTGCATCGGGCATCGATATCCACACGCGCACCGCATCCGAGGTGTTCGGCGTGCCGGTGGAGGACGTGTCGGATGAAATGAGACGCAGCGCCAAGGCGGTTAACTTCGGTATCGTGTACGGCATCAGCGATTTCGGGCTCGCCCGCAACCTGAACATTCCGGTTAAAAAAGCAGCGGGATATATTGAACGGTATTTTGCACGGTTTTCTGCCGTGCGTGCCTATATGGACGGCATCATTGCAAAAGCCAAAACGGATGGGTATGTGACCACGCTGCTCGGACGGCGGCGTTACCTGCCGGAGCTGCGATCGAGCAATTATAACGTGCGTTCTTTCGGCGAACGGGCCGCGCTCAACACACCGATTCAAGGTACGGCAGCCGATATCATCAAGCTCGCGATGATTGACGTGTGGAGCAAGCTCAAAGAGGGCGGCTACGCGTCCAAACTGATATTACAGGTGCACGACGAACTCGTGATTGACACCGCACCGAACGAGGTGAGCGCCGTGAAAGCACTGCTAAAAGAATGTATGGAAAACGCTTACCCGATGGATGTCCCGCTTCAGGCGCAGGTCAGCGCCGGTCAAAATTGGCTGGACGCAAAATGAGAATCGGGATCACGGGCGGCATCGGGTCGGGAAAATCCGAGGTCACGAAATATCTCCGCAGCCTCAGCGAATACGTGATCTGCGCGGATGAAGTATCAAGGCAGATCGTCATGCCGGGCGAAGAGGGCGCTGACGCGCTGCGTCGGGAGTTCGGCGCCGGCATTTTTCTTGAGGACGGAACGCTCAACAGAAAGAAGCTTGCGGATGAAGTTTTCAGCGATGAGAAAAAGCTGATGGTGCTTAACAACATTCTGCATCCGCTGATACTCAAACGCATAGAGGAGCTTGCGAAGCAAAGAGAGGGCCGCGTGTTTATCGACGCGGCACTGCTCATACAGACAGGCATGCACAAAACGGTGGATATGATTTGGCTGGTGGTGGCCGATTTAAGCACGCGGATATCGCGCGTGGTCAAAAGGGATGGTCTGTCGGCAGCTGAGGTAGAACGAAGAATCAAAAGCCAGATCAGCGACGAAGAGATGGCGGCGTTCGCCGATGAGATCATCCGCAACGACGGCAGCTTGTCCGCGCTCAAAGCGCATGTGGATGGACTGCTCAAGCAACTTGAAATTGTGAGGTAACAAATGGCCGGTCAGAGAAGAAGAAAAGAGGATTATACAAGCCGCAGCCGAATGTGGACGATCATCTGCGTTGTTTTGGTCTGTGCCATCGCGCTGCTGCTGCGCGGCGTCATCGTCTATCAAATCTATCCGTTAAAGTTTGTCGACGAGATTAAAAAGTACAGTGCCGAATACACTCAGGACCCATACTTTGTGAGCGCGGTGATATGCACGGAAAGCCGCTTTGATGAAACGGCGGTATCCAGACGCGGCGCCATGGGGCTGATGCAGATTATGCCCGACACAGGCGCGTGGGCTGCCGAGAAAATCGACATCACTGATTATTCTCAGGAGATGCTGAACAACGCGGATGTGAACATCCGTATCGGATGCTGGTATTTGAATTATTTGGATGACATGTTCGGCGGTGATATGGATAAGGTGATGGCCGCGTACAATGCGGGCCCCGGCAACGTGACCGAATGGGCGGGCGACGGCAAACTCACAGATATTCCATTCGGTGAAACCGAAGATTATCTTAAAAAGGTCACGAGAAATCTCCAAATCTATAAGGGTTTATATGATGAATTTTAAAAAAATAACTGTGATGACAGCCATGCTGTTATCGCTGATATTCAGCGCGTGCGGTCAGAGCGCCGATATTGATACACCGCAGGAAACAATTCCGCAGTATACGCTGCCGCCTGTCATCAAAGAAGCGGAGCCCGCGGTGGGCGGAGAGATCGTTTTTCCTGCGCCGCAGCAGCAGCCGGCGGCACTTAACCCGCTCAAAACAAAAAATGTTGAGCTTTACAACATGCTCTCCTTAATCTATGAGCAGCCGATACGCATCGGTGCAGACGGCAGGGCCTATCCTGAACTTGCGGAAACGTGGGAAGTGGACGAAACGGGAACGGTGTGGACTTTTCATTTGAGGAAAGGCGTGAAATGGCAGGGTGACAACGGCGAAATGACGGCTGACGACGTGATATTCACCATTGATCAGTTAAGGACGCTGACAGGCGCGGATTCCAATTATGTGTATAACATCGGGGCTATATCGGGCAGCACGAAGGTGGACGATTACACGGTGCAGATCACTCAAAGCACACCCGGTTACGCCGCCGTCTATTTTATGACTTTCCCGGTACTCTGCAAGGCTTATTGCGCATCGAATGAAATCGATACGGCGAAGCCTGTGGGAACGGGCCCTTACATGGTCACGGAAATCGACATGGAAGATCACGTCTCGTTTGAGGTTAATCCGGCCTGGTGGAAGAAAGCCCCGTACATTCAAAAGCTGACGGCGGTCTGCATACCGGATCATGACGCGGAAATGTCGCAGTTTGAGCAGAATATGCTCGATATCGTGACCACATCGTCGCTGACGGTGGACACATATCAGAAATTCGAGGAAATCGAGTATTACGACTATATGACGCATTACTATGATTGCCTCGTGCCCAATACAGCCGGACTGCTCGGTGATGTTAACATCCGCCAGGCGATTGCCTATGCGCTTGATAAACGCAGCGTTGTTTCCAAAGCGCTTCTCGGGCATGCGGTGGCGGTAGACTATCCCATTTTGCCGAAATCATATCTCTCGGGCGGTTCATCAAATATCTACGAGTTTAACCAGCAAAAAGCCAGAGAACTGCTGGAGCTTTCGGGATGGACAAACAAAGACGAAGACCCCATACTCGACAAGGTGGAGGGCGACGTTGTCAGCAAGCTCAATATAAAGCTGCTGATATCCGTTGACAATGAGGATACGTATCGCATCGATGTGGCACAGAACGTGATGGCGCAGCTTGCGCAATGCGGCATCTCGGTGGAGATCGTTCAGCAGGAACCGGAAGCCTACAAGTTAGCCTTGGAAAGTGGGAACTTTGATTTGGCGCTCTGCACGTTTTATATGGATGAGAATCCCGACATTTCATTCCTTGTCGGCACGGGCGGACGCTGCAATTACGGCAAATTCTCCGACCCGCTGCTGGACAGCCTGCTCGGCAACTGCAACTCGGCATTGAAGGAAGATGAAATTAAGAAGGCTTATGCAAGCATGGAGGATGAGTTTCTTGCGCAGATGCCGCAGATTGCGCTTTATTTCAGGACAAACGCTCTGCTCCATGATGCGTCGCTGAACATTTCGGATACCGTCTGCGAACGGAATCTGTTTTCGACAATACCGCAGTGGTATATTTACCTTGAAGAACCGGAGGCATAAGTGGAAGCGCGAATCTCCAGTACACAAAACGAATTTGTGAAAATGGCAAAATCGCTCAAAACCAAGAAGGGACGCATGACCCATGGCGCATTTTTGGTTGAGGGGGAAAAATGTGTGCGTGAAATGATCATGCATATGCCGGATATATTGAGCAGCCTGATCGTCAGCAGCACGCAGCACAAAGATTTGGAGCAGCGCGCCGCCAATATGGGGCGCCGCGTTTATGCCGTGGAAGCGCATGTGATGGAAGCCATCAGTGACTGCAAAACTCCGCAGGATATTGCCGCTGTCGCATTAAAGCCGCTGCATGCGGATGTCAGCGGCGGTTTCATCGTGGCACTGGATGGCGTACAGGACCCTCAGAACGTGGGCACGATCATCCGCACCGCCGATGCGGCGGGGTGTTCTTGCGTGGTGCTCAGCGAAGAAAGTGCGGACTGCTTTTCACCGAAAGCCGTGCGTGCCTCGATGGGCAGCCTGTTCCATATCCCCGTGCTTTATGAAGACCTCGTGATGTATTCTTCCAAATTGCTGACGCGCGGATACAGAATCGCCTGCGCCGATATTGAGGGCACGGAGGAGTTTTCCTTCGACGCTGACCGGACATGCCTCGTCATCGGGAACGAGGCGCGCGGCATGTCGGAAGAGATGCTTGACATCTGTACAGACCGCATCCGCATCCCGATGTACGGGCAGGCGGAAAGCCTGAACGCGGCCGTCGCGGCGGGCATATTAATATACAAAATACGCTTGTGAAGCAAGAACGCTGAAAGTTTGCTAACAATCCGGTCTTGAAAAGTTTGGCTATGCTGTGCTATAATGCGAGCATTAAATGCTATGAAGCCTGATAAGACCCATGCATACCGCATGAAAAAGAGACGGACGCCCCGGCTGAAAGTGCCCGCTTGCGCTCATGGAGGATATTCACAGGCTGAGCTGCCCATAATAAGGGTCGGGTCGCTTCGTTAAAGGCGCTTTAAGGCTTTTGCTTATTGCAAAGACGAATTTGGGTGGTACCGCGGACTTTCGCCCCAAGGCGACAGTCTTTTTTGTTTTCCAAGATAATACGTCTGTGAATCGGGGGCTGCCATGATTGGTGACTGGCGGAAAGAAAACGGCTTAATACCGGCTGCTCCATACCTCATCAGTCGCCTGCAGGCGACAGCTTTTCCTCGAGGGGAAGCCTATATTAGCAGATGAGTACAGCATTGTGTCGGTTGGTACGATTCGGCATTATCGGCCAGCCCGGATACCTTGTCAGTAAAGAAATATAAAGTACACCGCTCAGGCGGTATGAAGGAGATAGCATGGAGAACGAACTCAAAGCGCTGCAGGAAAGCGCGCTCGAACAGATTAAAGGCTGTGCCACAGCGGCGGATATCGAAGCCGTGCGCTTAAGGCTGCTCGGAAAAAAGGGCGAGCTCACCGCATCGCTTCGCAGCATGAAAGACCTGCCGGAAGACCAGCGACCGCTTTTCGGAAAGCACGTCAACGAAGTCAGAGACGTCCTGACACAGGCAATTGACGACAAGGCGAGTGAACTCAAACGAGTGGAAAAAGAAGAGCGCCTGCAGGCGGAAGCCGTGGATATCACACTGCCGGGCAGCAAGCGCAGCATCGGTGGCTTGCATCCGCTCACACGCATTTATTACGAATTGCGCGATATATTCGTGAGCATGGGCTTTTCCGTGATGGACGGCCCCGAGGTGGAATACGACAAATACAGCTTCGAGATGCTCAACATCCCCAAGGAACATCCCGCACGCGATATGCAGGATACATTCTATGTGACGGAGGATATTGTGCTGCGTCCGCATACATCGCCGGTGCAGATTCGAACAATGCTGAACCAGAAACCGCCGATCCGCATGGTATGCCCCGGGCGCGTGTACCGCAGCGATGATGTGGATGCCACGCATTCGCCCGTGTTTAACCAGATCGAAGGACTTGTGGTCGGGCAAGACATCAGCCTGTCCCATCTCAAATGGACGCTGGACGTGGTGCTCAAAGAATTCTACGGCGAAAACACCAAAACGAAGTTCCGGCCGGGACACTTCCCGTTTACGGAACCGAGCGCGGAGGTGGACGCGACATGCGCCAAGTGCCAGGGACAGGGCTGCGGCGTTTGCAAAGGTACAGGGATGATCGAGGTGCTGGGCTGCGGCATGGTGCACCCGAACGTGCTGAGAAACTGCGGTATCGATCCTGAGGTGTATTCGGGGTTTGCGTTCGGCATGGGGCTGGACAGACTCGCGACGATCAAATACGGCATTACGGATATCCGGCTGCTCTTCGAGAACGACATCCGTTTTCTGTCCCAGTTCAAATAGGAGGAATGAAAAATGATAGCACCATACAAATGGCTGTGTGATTATGTGGATATCGATATGGCACCTGAGGCTCTCGCGCAAAAGCTCATTATGACGGGCAGCGCCGTGGACGGCTGCAAGGAGCTCGGCGCGGGATTAAACAACGTTGTGATCGGGCGTATCGAGACGATAAAAAAGCACCCCGACGCGGATAAGCTTCATGTGTGCGAGGTGAATGTGGGAACCGAAACGCTGCAGATCGTCTGCGGCGCACGAAATATATACGAAGGTGCGCTCGTGCCGGTCGCGATGATCGGTGCCAGCCTGCCCAATGGCATCACGATTGCCAAGAGCAAGCTGCGCGGCGTGTTCTCGTTTGGCATGCTCTGCTCCGGGCAGGAGCTTGGTCTGGGTGCGGCTGATTATCCGGGTGCGGATGTGGACGGCATCATGCTGATCAAGGACGAGGCGGAACTCGGCACGCCGCTGCGCGAGCTGCTCGGCCTAAACGACACGATACTGGATATTGAAGTGGGCGCAAACCGTCCCGACTGCCTGTCTGTGATCGGTGTGGCGCGCGAGTGCGCCGTTTCGCTCGGCAAGAGCATGACGATGCCCGACGTGAGCTATTCGGAGGCCGGCGGTCATATCGGCGATTATGTGAAGGTGGATGTAAAAGACACGGACCTTTGCCCGCGGTATATCGCGAGAGCCGTGAAAAACGTGAAAATCGGCCCGTCGCCCAAATGGCTGAAGGATCGTCTGACCACGGCAGGCGTCAGATCCATCAACAATATCGTGGACATCACGAATTTTGTGATGCTTGAAACCGGCCAGCCGATGCACGCGTTTGATTACAAGGACATTCGCGGCGGACAGATTGTGGTCAGACGTGCCGAAAACGGTGAAAAGATTATGACGCTCGATGGAAAAGAGCGCGCGCTGTCGGGCGAAATGCTGATGATCTGCGACGCGCAGGGGCCCATTGGCATTGCGGGCGTCATGGGCGGTGAGAACTCCGAAATCAAAAACGATACGGCAACCGTCATATTTGAGTCCGCGAAATTTATGCACAGCAACGTGCGCCGCACGGCGCGTTCTCTTGGATTGCAGACGGAATCGGCCATGCGCTTTTCCAAGGGCATTGATGCCGCGGGCTGCAAAACGGCAATGGACAGGGCGCTTCATCTGGTGCAGCAGCTTGGTTGCGGTGAAATCGTTTCGGGTGAGATCGATATCCTCTCCGCGGATTTATCGCCAAGACAGGTTGTTGTCAGCGCGGATAAGATCAATACGAAGCTCGGCACGGATATCGCGCCGCAGACCATGGCGGATCTGCTGAACCGCGCCTTTATCCCCGCAAAGCTGAACGGCCAGACGCTTGTTTGCGATATACCGAGCTTTCGCGGAGACGTATCGCTGGGTGAGGACATCGCCGAGGAGGTCGCGCGCATATACGGCTACGACAACATTCCGCTTGCCGAAATGGTGGGGGAAGTGACACGCGGCGTTTTCTCGGAGGAGGAAAAAACGATTGACAAGGCGCGTGTGATGCTGCGCAGCCTCGGATGCTATGAATGCGTGACGTATTCTTTCGGCTCCATGACCGATATTGAAAAGCTCGGTGTGAAAGAACTGCGAAATGCCGTGAAGATCCTCAATCCGCTTGGAGACGATCAGGCGTATATGCGCACGTCGCCGCTGCCGGATATGCTCAAAGTGGTGGCAAACAACATCAACAAAAAAGTGCCGGATATCCGGCTTTTCGAATCGGGGCGCATCTATTTGCCGTCTTCAGACGAAAAGGTACTGCCCGAGGAACGCAAATACATCTGCATTGCTCTGAGTGGTAATGAAGATTTCTTCTCACTCAAGGGTGTGCTCGAAAATCTATTTGACGCGTTCGGCATCAAAAGCCTGCGCTACATGAACGATGCGGCGGATTATTATCATCCGGGCCGGAAAGCATCTGTTTATGCGGGAGGCAGCAAGCTTGGCGAGTTCGGCGAAGTCTATCCCGACGTGGCTGATGCCTTTGGCATCAGCAAACGCGTGTATGTCGCGGAGATCAGCCTGAAGGCGCTTTGCGAAGCTGCCGACGATACGGTGAAATATGAGCCGCTGCCCAAATATCCGGCGGTGGAAAGGGACATTGCGCTGATTGTGAACACCGATGTGACGTCGGGCAGCCTGCTCGAGTGCATCCGCAATAACGCGGGCGACTATTTCGAGAGCGCGTCGCTGTTTGATATCTATACGGGAGAAAAACTCGGCGCGGGCAAAAAGAGCCTTGCTTACAATATTGTCTTCCGCGCGAAGGACCGCACACTGATGGACGAAGAGGTAAACGCGGCGAGAGACGCCGTTGTGACGGCTGCCGCGCGTGAGCTGGGCGCGAAGCTGCGCGATTAAACACCGCATCAAGAATAAATAACACTACATTTTGTACCATGTGTTATTGAAATTATCATTATCTTGGTATATAATGTCGGCATAATAGATATTGGGGTGTTGGGTTTTATGGAAAAAACACGGACAATGGTAAAAATCTGCGGCAAAGAATATGTGATGGCCGGGTTTGAGAGCGAGGAGTATATCCACCGCGTCGCCATTTATGTGGACCGAAAAATGTCTGAACTCAAAAACCAGTACATCAATTTGAATCCCAATACGCTTGCGGTGCTGACGGCTATCAATGTTGCGGACGATCTTTTAAAGCTGCAGGAGCAGTTCGACGCACTCAGCAAGGACTATGCCGAGATGAGCGAGGAGCTGAAAAGGCTCAAGATCGGCGCGACGATCGATAAGGATCATCGGTCCAATGTGTCGGCGATCAAAAAGGATAAGAGCCAGCTGTTTGACGGGTACAAATAACTTTTAAGCAAGACGGATAAGCGTACCTGTTTGGTGCGCTTATTTTTTAGCCGGAAACGATGTTTACAGTTTCGACACATTGTAACGTTGAAATGGCGGTGCGCAAAAGATATACTGGACATATCTTATTTATGGAGAGTGAGAATGGGAGATTTCCTTAGAAACACGCCTATTAGCCTGCTGATGTCGGGGCAGTTTGAAGCATTCGCGATGCAGGTGCTTTATTTGCTGCCGGCTTTGGTTATCGCGCTTTCGTTTCATGAAGCGGCTCACGCTTGGATGGCAAACAGAATGGGCGATCCGACGGCGAAGAATTTGGGCCGCGTAACACTTGACCCGACAAAACATCTTGACTTGTTCGGATTCCTGTGCTTTATATTGATCGGTTTCGGGTGGGGCAAGCCGTGCCCGACCAACCCGCGTAATTACTATAATTATAAAAAGGCAAACATCCTTGTGGCGCTTTCGGGCGTGACGGTCAATTTGATATTGTCGTTCGTTTTTTATACGATCTTTTTTATTATTAATGTCGCGGGTGTTCATATAGCAATTCTCAATACGATAATACTTTACATTGTGATTATGAACATCGTGCTGTGTTTTTTCAATCTTATTCCCATACCGCCTCTGGACGGACATTATTTGATCAGCGGCTTTATCGCAAGAAAAAGCCCGCGGTTTTTTATGTATTACAAGCAGTACGGCTATTTCGTGTTGCTTGCGCTGCTGTTTTTTACAGACGTGATTCAGTACGCGCTTAACTTCCTTTCAGGAAGTGTGTTATCGCTGTACAATCTGTTTTTTGGATTGTTCCTATGATGGAAGCTGATTACAGAGTTCAAATTCAACAATTCGAAGGCCCGCTCGATCTGCTGCTGCATTTAATCGGCCGCGCACGTATTGATATCGAGCAGATTTTCGTGTCCGAAGTCACCGGGCAGTATCTTGATTATGTGGCCGACATGCCCACGCTCTCGATGGACCGCGCGAGCGAATTCATCGAGATGGCCGCCACACTTGTTTATATCAAATCGCGTATGATACTGCCGTGTGAACCGGTGCAGGAGGAAGAAGAGGAAGACCCCGAACAGGAACTAATCGACCGTCTGAAGGCTTACAAGGTTTACAAGGACGCCGCGTTGGCGCTTAAAGAGCGCGAAGCCGCCGGGCTGGATGTGTATTACAAGCTGCCGGAGGAAATCTCATTCGGCGAAGAAAAATGGGAGATCGAGCAGATGACGATGGACAGCCTCTGCGATGCATACAGAGAAGTGCTGCTAAGGCTGCCTGACGCGAACTATGAACGCGTCGAAGAGGTTCAGATACAAAAGGATATGTTCACCGTGAGGGAGCGCACCCGTTATATATTAAAGGCGCTCGGACGTATGGGCAGCGCCTCGTTCTTTTCGCTCTTTGCCCAGAGCCGTACGCGTCTCGAGGTCGCGGTGACTTTTTTGGCGCTGCTTGAGCTGATTCATAAGAACATGGTGTCAATCAGTCAGGAAGCGTGCTATCAGGATATCATCATCACAAGGAAAGAAGAGGTTGCCGCAGTTTGAGCGAACAGGAAATCATCAGCATTATCGATAGTATACTCTTCGTTTCGGGAGACGCCGTGGATTTAACGGAGCTCGCGGCTGCGCTGGAAATTGAGACGGACACGGTAAAAGCGGCTGTTGATGCGGAGATCGTGCGCAGACAGCGGCAAAACGCCGGCATACTGATTACACTTGTGGACAACAAGCTTCAGCTCAGTTCCAACATGGCTTATGCGCCGTATATCGAAAGCGTGCTGCAGCCGGTTAAGAAATCGCGCCTGTCCCAGTCGATGGTGGAGACACTCGCGATTATCGCCTATAAGCAGCCCATCACGCGCTATGAGATCGAGCAGATTCGCGGAGTCAAAAGCAACTATTCCGTTGCCGCTTTGATTGAAAAGGGGCTCATACTCCGGGCAGGCAAAAAAAAGACGTTGGGGAATCCCGTGCTGTACACCACGAGTGATGAATTTCTGAGGCATTTTCAGCTCCGTTCGCTCGACGACCTGCCGCCCATTGTAGAAGCCGAGTCCTGAATTTAATTCATGAATTAGATAATAATAACAACGTCGGTTCTTTTTAAGGAGGCGTTGTTTTTATTATTGCCATAGCGGCAGCCGTAATCATATTGATTGCTTTATTGGCTGTAAAAGTAAAAGCGAAGCTGAGCTTTCATCACAACCGCTTCAAGGCGGCTGTGACCTGGTTCGCTGTTCCTTTATTTAAAAGAGAATATGTGTTCCGGCGTGACGAAAAAGAATTGTTGACGCTGTATGCGATTCAGAAAAAGGGCAAGAAGCTGACGTTTTCGCTTGACGAACTGATCCGTTTATCCGCACCAAAAAAAGAAAAAAAAAGCAATACCAAAGAAGCGCTTAACTACTTGCATTCCAAAGCTTCGTACGATCTGAGAATAAAATTTGTCATCGGTACCGGTGATGCGATGCTGACAGCGTTCTCATGCGGACTGATGCAGATCGTTATCGGCACACTTTTCGCAACGCGTGAGAATAAAAAAATTAAGTTGCAATCAGCCGTTGTCCCCGAGTTTTCAAAACAGGCGCTTTGCTTTGACGGCGACTGCATAATCAAGGCATCTCCGGTTCATATTATGATTGGGTATTTAATCTACAAAAAAACAATAAGGCGGTAAATGTTATGCATCCAATTGAGAATATCATGCAAACGGCCATGAGTGAAATTAAGGAAATGGTCGATGTCAATACGGTGGTCGGTGATCCGGTGATTTCCACCGACGGCTCCACAATTATTCCGATATCCAAGGTGTCGTTCGGTTTTGTTTCGGGTGGCGGTGAATACGGCAATGCCAAAGAGAACTCGGAGGATGAATCAAAGTATCCGTTTTCGGGGGGCGCTGGTTCGGGTGTTTGTATCACGCCGGTCGGATTTCTTGTGGTGAGTGAGGGTGACGTGAAGCTGTTGCCTGTGTCGGGAAGAACGCTGATGGATCAGATGATGGAAACGGTACCGCGCGTGATTTCGGAGATCAAGGATGCGATTCATTGTTGCCGTGATGAAGAAGGAGTGGAATAGTCAATTGAAGCATTATGTTGCAAGAATCACAGCGGTTTTGCTTCTCTTTTCAGCCGTCTTTGCTTATAATACACATAATGCGAGAGCGGAAGGCGTGGACGTATCCGCAAACGCCGCTGTTGTGATGGAAGCCACTACGGGCCGTGTGCTCTATGAGAAGAACGCACATGAGAAGATGCCGATGGCTTCGACCACAAAGGTGATGACGGCGCTTGTTGCGCTTGAATACGGCAATTTAAACGATATTGTGACCGTCAGCAAAAACGCGAGCGGCGTCGAAGGTTCGTCAATATGGCTGTCGGTCGGTGAAAAGATGTCGCTGTCGGATATGCTTTATGGGCTGATGCTCGCATCGGGCAACGATGCAGCCGTGGCCATTGCCGAACATGTGGGCGGCAGTGTGGATGCGTTTGTGGAAATGATGAACAAAAAAGCCCAGGAGATTGGTGCGTATGATACGCATTTTATGAATCCCAACGGGCTGCCTGTGGAAGGGCATTATACGACGGCCTTCGATCTCGCGCTGATCAGTGCCTATGCGATGCGCAATCCGGCTTTTTGCGAAATCGTGAAAACACAGTATAAAACGCTGCCGTGGGAAGGCCATGAGTGGGACAGGGTTGTCAAGAATAAGAACAAGATACTTTGGAACTACGAAGGCGGCAACGGTATTAAAACAGGTTTTACAAAAGAAGCCGGGCGGTGCCTGACAGCCGCGGCTCAGCGCGAAAATATGCAGCTGGTTTCGGTGGTGCTCAGCGCGCCGAATATGTTTGAAGATTGCATGGCGCTGATGGATTATGGTTTTGAAAATTATCAAAACAAAGTCATCGTACAGCAAGGCGAGCTCATCGGTGATGTGGCTGTGGTTGAGGGCATGCAGGATAGCTTCCCCGTATACACGGACACGGATATCTCTTACCCGCTGACCGACGAGGAATACGGGCAGATTCAAAAGACAGTCCATTTGGAAGAAAAGGTAGAAGCGCCGGTCAGCAAAGGGCTGGTTGTGGGAACGGTTGATCTTTGGCTTGGGGAACAGAGGCTCTGCTCGGTTGAACTCAAATCCGCATGCCAAATCGGAGAAAACTCGTATCCGTACAATTTGAATAGGTTGCTCAAATATTGGACAAAGGCATGGATACCCGATATGTAAACATAAAAAGGAGGGTTTTGTGAGGTTAAACAAATTCATCGCATCGTGTGGTGCCGCTTCAAGGCGAGGAGCCGACGCGCTTGTTGAGGCAGGCCGGGTCAGCGTGAACGGCAGCGTGGTAAAAAGCCACGGCATGGATATTGACGAAAAGTCGGACACGGTCTGTGTGGACGGCGCAAAGCTGCAGCCGGAATCGGAAAAGATTTATATCATGCTGAATAAGCCGGCCGGTGTTTTATGCACCTGTCATGATGACCGTGGCAGAAAGACAGTGCTCGATATTGTGAAAGACGTGGATGAGAGGCTATTTCCGGTCGGCCGGCTCGATTACAACACGGAAGGGCTGCTGCTGATGACCAACGACGGTGACTTCGCGTTTCGGTGTACACACCCAAGCCATGAGCAAAACAAAACTTACTTTGCGAAGGTGAAAGGCGAACTGACGGCGCAAACAATAAGTAAGCTTGAGAGGGGAATTGACATAGACGGCAGGATGACCTCGGAAGCAAAAGTCACTGTATTGGAACACACCGGCAGTGTATCCTCGCTCTCAATCACCATTCACGAAGGCAGAAACAGACAGGTAAGAAAAATGCTAGAAGCAGTCGGCTGCCCTGTGTATTACCTGAAAAGAACGGCGATAGGCCAATTGGGTTTGGGGAATTTGCCCCTGGGTCAATGGCGGCATTTAACCGGGAAGGATTTTTCTCTTCTCGGTATTGTTATGTTTTCAAAAAGCTCTACAAATTGATATAATTATTTGTGAATAAATAAACAAATCTAATAAAAATAAAGGATTATAGGGGATAGATGTAGAAATACGAATATGGGGTAAGTTGTTAGTATTCAATACTGTTTTTTTATATAGACAGTTTTTTATAGAATTCATATGGAGGTTTTACTACATGAGCGAACTAAACGGGTTTGACTTACTGGCTCAAAAAAGACTTGCCGCATCCATGAGCGGCGGAAAAGAGCTGACTGACGCCCAGCATTCAAAGTCAAAGTTGACCGCAAGAGAACGCATTGAAAAGCTGCTGGATGCTCAAAGCTTTGTTGAGACATACGCGTTTGTTCAGCACTCGAACGCCTTGGAAGGGCTCAAAGAAGTCAGCGCTCCGGGCGAAGGTGTTGTCACGGGCTACGGCACGGTCGGCGGACGCGGTGTTTATGTGTTCTCTCAGGATTACACGGTGATGGGCGGAGCGATTGGTACCATGCATGCACGCAAAATCTGCAAGCTGATGGAGCTCGCCGGCAAGACAGGACTGCCTGTGGTGGGACTTCTTGATTCGATGGGGGCAAGAATTGGCGAAGGTGCAGGGACTCTGGAGGGCTTCGGCAGCATACTATCGAAAATGGCCGAGTTGTCGGGTGTTGTGCCTATGATTACGGTGATTTGCGGCCAATGCGCGGGGACGGCGGCATTCTTTGCACCTTTGAGCGATTTTGTATTTATGACGGAAGGCATCGGCGGTATCTACACATCCGCACCGGGTGCTTTTAATGAAATGGGCATCGATTCGGACGCGAATGCACTTGGCGGCGCTGCCGTGCATGCCGAAAAAACAGGGATGGCCCACTTCAAGTGTGCAAGCGAAAGCGATACATTTATAAAAGTACAGCAGCTTTTGTCGTATCTTCCTGATAATAACCTTGTGGACGCATCGATGGTTGACTGTACGGATGATTTGAACCGTATGATTCAAAACTATGAAGGCGCTTACGATGCGCGAGAGATGGTCGGTTCCGTGCTGGATAACGGTGTCTTATTTGAAGTTCAGGAGTCGTTTGCGCCAACAATGCTGACCGGCTTTGGCCGCATCAACGGGCGCACAGTCGGCGCAGTGGCCAATGCTTCGGGAGCGGAAATTGATGCAAAAGGCGCTGAAAAAGCCGCGGGCTTTGTGAGCTTTTGCGATGCGTTCGGTCTTCCTGTTGTTACGTTTACCGATACGCCCGGTTTTGTTAAAAACAAAGCGCAGGAGCAGTGCTGCCTGATACCATCGGGAGGACGTCTGATAAGAGCCTATGCGGAAGCCACGGTACCGATGCTGACGGTGATCACAGGCAAGGCCATCGGTGCGGGTTATGTCGCTATGGGGCCAAAAGCTCTGGGCGCGGATATGGTTTTCGCATGGCCGAATGCGCAGATTTCATGCGTCTCCGCCGAAGCTGCCGCCATCATTCTGCAGGACAGCCTGAAGGGCTCCGACGGATCGAGAGAAGAAGCGGCCGATTCCTATGCCAAAACATTTGCATCTCCGTGGGAAGCGGCAAAAATGGGTTACGTGGATGAAGTGATTTATCCTTCAGAAACCCGCCAGCGATTGGTGGGTGCTTTAGAGCTGGCTCTTGGCAAACGTGACAGTAAACTGCCTAAGAAGCACGGCACCAGGCTGTAAAAGGAGGATCTGAAATATGTTTGGATCAAAAAAGAAAAAAGCGGAAATGATTGCCGCAGATCAAGCTGTTGCCGCAGCTGCTCCGGCCATGAAGCCCGCTGATGATCCAGCCTTGATCGCGGTGATTGCAGCGGCAATAGCCGCGGCTCTTGGCACTTCGGCAAACGGCATCGTCATCAGATCAATCAAGCGTACCGGCCGCAATGTCCCTGAGTGGGGCGCACGAGGCCGTTTGGAACAGATTTCTAACAGATTCTAACAATTTTGTGGAGGCAATGAATTATGCGTAAATTTAAAATCAACGTGAACGGCACAAGCTACGACGTCGAAGTGGAAGAACTCGGTGGGTTCTCTGCGCCCGCAATGGTTTCTGCGCCCGTGGCAGCTCCAGCACCCGTAGCAGCTCCTGCACCCGTGGCAGCTTCTGCGCCCGTGGCAGCTCCTGCACCCGCAGCCCCTGCGGCGGCTCCTGTAGCCGGCGGAGCACAGGTGAAAGCGCCGATGCCGGGTGCTATTCTTGATGTCAAGGTCAGCGTGGGCGATACGGTAAAAGAAGGCGATGTGTTGATGATTCTCGAAGCTATGAAGATGGAAAATGACATTCTTGCGCCTCAGAGCGGCAAAGTGGCTGCGGTGCAGGCTTCCAAAGGATCAAGCGTCAATGCCGGAGACTTGCTGGCAGTCATCGCGTAAACTGTTTTTATCTGAATTTCTCCGAAGCGCAAAGCACATTGCAATGCAGGAATATTTAAATGCAGATTCTGTGTGCCTTTAGATGACCGGTATTTGGGCAAAGGCTTTGGCACTCGCGGAGAAATAGTTTGATACGATATGGCCTGCGTTATCGAAACGGATGCCAGTATCGCGAAGCTGTTGTGAAATAATTAAATTTTCACATGGCAGACAATATGAAGAATTGGAGGTTTCTATAGATGGGAAAAGTGAATATAACAGATACGATATTAAGAGACGCACATCAGTCCCATGCGGCAACGCGTATGAAAACTGCCGATATGCTGCCCGCGGCCAAGATGCTCAACGAAGTGGGTTACTGGTCGCTTGAAACGTGGGGCGGTGCCACATTCGACTCCTGCCTGCGTTTTCTAAATGAAGACCCGTGGGAAAGACTGCGCGTCCTTAAAAAAGCCATGCCCGACACAAAAATGCAGATGCTTCTTCGCGGCCAGAACATACTCGGCTACCGTCATTATTCCGATGATGTGGTGGACCTGTTTGTACAAAAAGCGATTGAAAACGGCATTGATGTCATCAGAATATTTGATGCACTCAATGATACCAGAAATATGAAACGTGCCATGGAAGCCACAATAAAATTCGGCGGCCACTGCGAAGCAGCGATTTCTTACACGATCAGCCCGGTACACACACGCGCCTATTTCGTGAAGCTGGCGCAGGAACTGGAGAAGATGGGTGCACACACAATCTGCATCAAGGATATGGCGAATCTGCTGCTTCCTTACGAAGCGTACGACCTCGTTAAAGAGCTTAAGAAAGCCGTCAAAGTACCGATTCATGTCCATACGCACAACGCGACGGGTACGGGTGACATGGTTTACTTAAAGGCGATCGAAGCGGGTGCGGACATTGTGGATTGCGCGCTTTCTCCGCTTGCCAACGGCACATCTCAGCCGTGCACGGAAGCGCTTGTGGCCACATTGCAGGGCACGCCGTATGATACAGGTATCGATATCAAGCTGCTGAGCCAAATCGCGGAGCACTTTAAGAAGGTGGCCGCAAGAATGAAAGCCGAAGGCATCATCAAGCCCGGCGTGCTCGGTGTGGATGTGAATACGCTGCTGTATCAGGTTCCGGGCGGCATGTTCAGCAATCTGCTTGACCAGCTTGAAAAAGCCGGTAAGCTTGATCAGCTGGACGACGTTTTAAGAGAAGTCCCGCGCGTTCGAGAAGAGTTCGGTTATCCGCCGCTTGTAACACCCACCAGCCAGATTGTCGGCACACAGGCTGTGTTCAACGTGATTGCGGGTGAACGCTATAAAATGGTCACAAAAGAGAGCAAAGCGCTGCTGCGCGGTGAGTATGGCCGTTTGCCCGCCGAGGTAGACCCGGATGTCCGCAAGAAGTGCATCGGCGACGACGAAGTGATCACACACCGTCCTGCGGATGATTTGGCCCCTGAACTTGATAAGCTCAGAGAAGAAGTGAAGCCGTGGATGGAACAGGAAGAGGATGTTCTTTCTTACGCACTGTTCCCGCAGGTGGCTCAGAAATTCTTCGAGTTCCGTCAGGGTCAGAAGTACGGTGTTGATTCGTCGACAATGGACAAAACCAACATGATTCATCCCGCTTAATCAGCGGCTGAAAACGCAGGGAATTATCTGGTTATAATGGTCTTTGAAGCCGGAAAAAATATTGAATTTTCCGGAATGATGGATTATGATATACCGAGATAAAAAGATTAGTAAAATCTATTAGGAGGACAATTTTTTATGGCAATTAAAGTTGGTATTAATGGTTTTGGGCGTATCGGAAGACTCGTTTTCCGTGCGTCTGTCAGCAATCCGAACATCGAGGTTGTCGGCATTAACGATCCTTTCATCGATCCCGAGTACATGGTCTACATGCTCAAATACGATACGGTCCACGGCCGTTTCAATGGGACTGTTGATCACACAGAAAACGCGATCATCGTCAACGGCAAAAAGATCGCTGTGTATGCGGCGATGAACCCCACAGAGATTCCGTGGAGCGCATGCGGTGCGGACTATGTTGTTGAGTCCACAGGCGTGTTCACCACCACAGAAAAGGCCAGCGCTCACTTTACGGGCGGTGCAAAGAAGGTTGTAATTTCGGCTCCTTCTGCGGATGCGCCGATGTTCGTCATGGGCGTTAACCAGGATGCTTATACGTCCGACATGAAGGTTGTTTCCAACGCGTCGTGCACAACAAACTGCCTCGCTCCTTTGGCGAAGGTGATTGACGACAACTTCGGTATTATCGAAGGCCTGATGACCACAGTTCACGCCACAACGGCCACACAGAAAACCGTTGACGGCCCCTCCAAGAAAGACTGGAGAGGCGGCAGAGGCGCTGCGTTCAACATCATTCCGTCGTCCACAGGCGCTGCGAAAGCGGTTGGCAAGGTCATTCCGAAGCTCAACGGCAAGCTCACAGGTATGGCTTTCCGCGTTCCCACGGCTGACGTGTCGGTTGTTGACCTGACCGTCCGTCTTGAGCAGGCTGCCACATACGATGAGATCAAGGCTGCTATGAAGGCTGCTGCCGAAGGCCCGCTCGCAGGCATTCTCGGTTACACCGAAGACAGCGTTGTTTCGTCCGACTTCATTGGCGATGCGAGAACCAGCATCTTCGATGCGGGCGCGGGCATCATGCTCAACCCGAACTTTGTCAAGCTGGTTAGCTGGTACGACAATGAGTGGGGTTATTCCAACAAGGTGCTCAGCCTGATTGAGCACATGGCGAAGGTTGACGCGAAATAAATTAGCATTAACCAAAACCATATCGTGAAACAAACGAGCATCCCTTTCTTGGCATAGCGCTGTGAAAGGGATGTTTTTTGCTATAAATTTAATATGTATCTATATGGAATTATAATGGTGCAATAAACCAGCCACACTACACATGCTGTCTGCAATATGCTATAATTTATCAAATTAAATATTCACATAATGATCTATTATTTGAAAAAATCAATTTACTTTCGGGTTATATCCCCGAAGGAGAAAGAAATAATGAGAAGATTCGTTTCATTTATTCTGTCAGCAGTTATGCTGTGTTTGCTTTTCGGATGCAGTGCCGCGGGGGTTTCGCAAACTGTCAGCGCTCCCGAGACCGAAGAAACTGTCAGCGCTATGTCGAGCACACCTGAGCCGGTAAAAACAATCGGTGTTTTTACGAGTGCAACGGAGCCGGATGACAGCGGGTATTATCAATGTGATTACAACGGCATTGAGAGAAAATACATGCTCTATGTTCCCAAAGGATTCGGAGAGAACGCGCCGCTTTTGTTTATGCTGCACGGCTATGCCGGCAGCGCCAAGGGCTTTATGGATAACACGGGCATGAACAGCGCGGCGGATCAATACGGGTTTGCCGTGGTTTACCCTCAAGGGCTGCGTGACCCGGCCAACACAACAGGCGGCGCGTGCTGGAATTCGGGACTGACCGATTCAGTCAACGACGACACGGGCTTTCTGACGGCGCTGGCACAGTATCTGCAGCAAACATACGGCTTTAACCGCAGCGCCACGTTTGCCGCCGGGTTCAGCAACGGCGCGTTCATGATGTATAAGCTCGCCGTCGAAGCGCCCGATACGTTTCGGGCGGTGGCGAGTGTGTCGGGCATGATGAGCGGAGGCGCTTGGGAGGAACGCCCAGAGGCGGCGTCGGTCGGCATACTGCAGATTAGCGGCACGAACGACAGCGTGGTGCCGATAGACAAAGACGGCGTCTACGGCGACGCGCCCGCGATCGGCGGCGTGATTGATTACTGGAAAACGGCGGACGGCCTAGATGAGTCCGAAGTAGTCAAACTATCGGATAAAGCAACCGCGTATCGCTATTCAAGCAAGAACAACGACAATCTGGTTTGGTATGTCGAAATCGAAGGGGGCGACCATTCATGGCCGCAGCAAAGCACATCCGGATTCGATGCCAACGCTGTGATACTTGAGTTTTTCAGCCGTCTTGCGAGCTGAGTTTTGCTGAGGAGTGAAAAATGATTAACAGCTTTATATGCACAAACGTTTTTTCAAACAATGCGTCAGGTCTCGTAGACTTTTACAAAAACATATTGGGTATCCCTGTCGTGAATGAGATTGTGGATAATGCGGATGGCATCAATTTTGGGTTTGATGAAAACGCTCCGACAATCTGTATTTGGGATGCATGCAAATGGGGGAGCCCTGTAAACGGCAAGACATCGTTTGTTTTTTCAAGCAATAATCTCGATGCCACGTTTGAAGAATTAAAAATGAAAGGCCTTGATATAGAGCCGCCAGTCAGATTCGCGTGGGGAACATATGAACTCAGGCTAAAAGATCCGGATGGGAATGAAGTCGTTATTGTTGAATGACAGTCTTATTGAAAAAGGGAACGAAGCACACTCGCTCGAATCAACAGGTGATGGGCTTTTATTAAGAATCATATCGTTGTTTTGGTGTCTTTTGACTTTCGGATGCAGGAATTTCAGCTCGTAAATAGAACATATTAGTATCATTTATATAACGATATAGCGCGGGAGGGGCACTATGGAGAAACGCTTTATCATGGGCATTGACCAGGGAACCACGGGGACGCGCGTTTTTTTGTTCGATGAAAAAGGGCAAGTGCATTCGTCGGCCTACAGAGAAATCACGCAGATCTATGCTCACCCCGGGTGGGTGGAGCATGACGCGAACGAATACATCGATACGGCAATGGTCTGTGCCGCCGAAGCGATGCAAAAGGGCGGTGTCGGCGCGGATGAAATCGCGGGGATCGGTATTTCGTGCCAGCGTGAAACCACCATACTCTGGGACAGAGACACAGGAGAGCCGCTTTATCGCGCGGTCGTCTGGCAATCACGGCAGTCCGCGGCCATTTGCGAGCAGCTCAAGGAACAGCGCCTTTGGAGCTATATCAGAGAGAAAACAGGCCTTCCGATCGACGCCTATTTCTCGGGATCAAAAATCAAATGGATTATCGATAATGTGCCGGGCGTCAGGGAAAAGCTTGACGCGAAGAAAGTCATGTTCGGCAACATCGATTCGTGGCTGATTTACAAGCTTTCGGGGGGCGCGGCCCATGTGGAAGACTACTCCAACGCATCAAGGACGATGCTGCTTGATATCCATACACTTGAGTGGGACGAAAAAATCATGAATGCGCTGGAGATTCCGGCGCATATACTGCCCGAACTCAAGCCCTCGAGCGGCATACTCGCGATGACGTGCAAAGCCGCGTTTTTTGGACAGGAGGTTCCGATTTCGGGCGACGCCGGAGATCAGCAGGCGGCCACGTTCGGTCAGGCGTGCTTTGAGCCGGGCATGGCAAAAAACACATACGGCACAGCGCTGGCTGTGATGATGAACATCGGCGATACGTATAAGATGAGCCACACCGGGCTCATGACGGATTTGGCGTGGGTGCTGCCGGAATGCCGCCGCTACGCGTTTGAAGGCCTTGTTTATATGGGCGGAGCCACCATACAATGGCTGCGCGACGGGCTCAAGATTATCAATTCATCCGCGGAGGTCAACGACCTCGCTGCGCAGGTGCCCGATGCGGGCGGTGTGTATCTTGTGCCCGCGTTTACCGGGCTCGGCGCGCCATACTGGGATATGTATGCGCGCGGCACCATTGTGGGGCTCACGCGTGGTTCAAGCGCAGAGCATATTGCGCGCAGCGCTCTGGAAAGCATCGCGTATCAAACGCGCGATTTGCTCGAATGCATGGAAAAGGACGCGGGCCAAAAAACGCTCACGCTGCGCGTGGACGGCGGCGCGACCGCAAGCGATTTTTTGATGCAGTTTCAGGCGGACATACTCGGTATTCCGCTTCAAAAGCCGTCGATCACAGAGATGACGGCGCTTGGCGCGGCGTACCTCGCGGGGCTCGGTGTGGGCTTTTGGAAAAGCGAAAGCGAGATCGCGGCGCAGTGGAAGGTGGCGCGCGTGTTTGAGCCGCAAATGGGGGAAGATCAGAGAGAGTCACTATACGCAGGTTGGAAGAAAGCCGTAGAGCGGTCTTTCGGATGGGCAAAAGAATAGCAATTAACATGCTTTTATAATAGTGTTGTTATGCAGAATACATAGAAAAAATCACTAAGATAGGTAGCTCGGAAATGGATTGTGTTTATTTATTAGAACATTGTTATGAGTTGAGAGACCATGAAGAATATAAATTTATAGGCAAATAAACATAAAAAGGAAACAACACAAAAAACGATAAATAGGTTAAAGGATAAAGAAGGCTTTAAAGATCTTCCCGTCAACTGTTTTACAATCAGTAAAGTTAAACTTAATCAAGATAGTTGGACAGATGGGTTCTTTTCATATACGTATCGTATATGAAAAGATGCTAAGCAATTTAAAAAAATTAATTGGCTTCGGTTGACAGCCAAGGGAAGCGGCGATTGTCTTTACGGGCAATGCCGCTTCTTTTGTTTTTAACGAGAAACGGAAAATACATAGGAACGCAGTTAAAAAACTGACTTCATCCTTCCCTCGACGAAATGGTAAAGCATGTCCTTGCAGCCGCAACAAAACGGATCAAATACATTTCCGGTCATCCTTGATGAGCGAAGCGAGGAAGGATCTGAAACAGATTCTTATCCACTGCGTAGTTACCGCGTTGCGGGCTCAGAATGACAGCTGCCGTCGCTTTCGGTTCGTTGGGTTGCAAAGCCCTTTTTGGGGAAAGCTCGCGAGCGCCCAACAATCATATTATAGGCGCCAATTGGCAACGGCATCTTATTAGTAGGCTGCAGATCATCCAGTAAAATTAATCGACTTATGCTGATTTAAGCATAACATTGTCATGAGCTCCCCAGTTTCTCTGCGGGATCGTATTCCGTAATTCAATTTTTAAATTTCTATGATCATAAAAACAACACACATGTTCACATTCACTGCCACATATACATGAACCATGGAACGAAAGATAGCATGGAACAGTGCGTTAAAAAAGTATCTGCCAACACACCTGTTTACGGCATTGGCATCAATCAATCAAGAAATCGCACCCGAAATTGAAGAAATTCGGCTCAGAACCGCGCGGCCTTTAATGGTGTATACCTGTGGCAGCGGTTACTGTGTGGACGCCCACGGCGGCCTTTCGCCCGAAAGCGGCCTTTTTGTGTCGGAAGACGATGTCAGTCATACCTTTCTTGCGCTTACCGGTCAATCGCCCTATGCGTTTGAGGACGATATCAGGCAGGGGTATCTGACACTGGAAAGCGGCATTCGGGCGGGGCTCTCGGGCACCGCGCTGCTCTCGGGCGGCAGTGTGCGCACCTATAAAACGGTAAGTGGCATCAATTTTCGCATACCGCGCGAGGCCAAAGGCGTTGCACAGGGGCTTCTTCCACTGATTACGCGGAAGAACAAACTGCAAAGCACGCTCGTGATTTCGCCGCCGCGGCTTGGGAAAACCACGCTCGCGCGGGATATTGCCCGGTGTGCGGGCAGCGGTATCGGTATGGATCCGTCACGCGTCACCGTGGTGGACGAAAGACAGGAAATTGCCGCAAGCGTTTACGGCAGGCCGCTGTTTGATGTGGGGCGTGAAACGGATGTGATTTCGGGCGTACCCAAGGCCGAAGGCGTTTTTATGGCGCTGCGCAGTCTCTCGCCCGATGTGGTTGTCACGGATGAAATCGGCAAAAGTGCCGATCTGGAGGCGCTGAGGGAAGTGGCCAACAGCGGCGTCGTGATGGTGGCCACAGCCCACGCGCCCGATTTTAACGGGCTTAAGACCAAGCTTTTCTTTAAGCAGATATGTGATGAAAGAATGTTTGATTCTTATGTGGTGCTGTCCGCGTCTCTCGGGCGCATCACGGTCTCCCAGATTCATGATGGTTTGGGACAAGAATGCTTGGTCGAGCCTATTCGGCTCCGGGAATCGGAGGCTGTATGAATTTGATTTTGTGCGTGATGATTGTTGGCGTGTGCACCGCGATCGGGCGAATACTCGCAGGACGCATGACGGACCGGCTTTCTTTTTTCAGAGAATATCAGCTCTCTTTTACGCAGCTGACAGACCGGATGGTCGGTATCAATCTGGAGCTGTATCAGGCACTCAGGTCAAGCCAGGGAGAACGCCTGAAGAGCCTGTTCCATAGTTGTGCATCCGATTTGAAAAGGATGCCTCAGGCATCCTTCCAGCAGATATGGCAAATGAATTTGGACCGCGTTAAGCCGGAGTATAACAGCCTGTTGAAGGATGACTGGAAAATGTTGGCTGAGGGGGGCGCAGCCATCGAAGCGCTTTGCATGAATCCCAGTGAAAAACAAGCGGGAATTTATTTAAAAAGGCTCTCCGGCTACACGGCGGAGCTCGAAACCGAGAAAATCAAAAAGTGCAAGCTTTATAACACAACCGGTGTGCTGGCGGGGCTCATGATCGCGCTGCTGGTGATATAAGGGAGGATGAAGAGTATGGATATTGACCTTATTTTCAGAATTGCGGCAATCGGCATATTGATCGCCGTGCTCAATCAATTGCTCAACAAGGCAGGGCGTGAGGAAATCGCCACGATGGTCACCATAGCAGGGCTTATCCTCGTATTGCTGATGGTGGTGGACCTTGTCAGCAATCTGTTTGAAAATGTGAAACGCATATTCAACTTGTATTAGCTATGGAGATTGTTCGAATTGCGCTGATCGGTATCGTGGCGGGCGTGCTGGTCATCACCATCAAACAAAAACAGCCTGAAATTGCGCTTCAGGTCAGTATCATCGCCGGCCTTATCATATTCATCTATGTGCTTGATTACATCGTCATTGCGATTGATTATGTCAAGGATATTGTGAACACGTACAACATTCCTTATGAGAGCATTACGGTGGTGCTCAAAATCATCGGCATCGCTTATATCTGTGAGTTCGGCGTGCAGGTGCTAAAAGATACGGGAGAAAATTCCCTGGCAGGCAAGGTCGAAATTGCAGGGCGCGTATTTATCGTGGTGCTGTCGCTGCCCATATTAAGCTCGTTTATGACCATGGTGCTCGGGATGCTGGAATAACATATGAAGAAGATAATTATTGTTATGGCTGCGCTGCTTGTCTTTCTGCTGATACCGCGCACGGCATTGGCGGATGACGATGTGGAACAGGCCATAGAGGACGAAATTGCGGATAACATCGAGCGTGCTCTTGATACGGCTGATCTGCATGAGATCGAGTCGTTTTATAACGATTACGCTCAGACGCTGCTGCCTGTAACGGGCGGAACCGATATTCGCAGCTTTATGGCCATGCTTGTGGAAGGCGGCGCGAACCTTAATTTTTCGAATGTGCTGTCAATGGTGACGAGTGCGTTGTTCGCCGGTGTGAAAAGCAGCATTCCTGTGATTGTGCAAATCATCGTTGTGGCGCTCGTATTCTCGGTCATTACGCATTTTAAACCGTCGTTCGGGTCGTCCGGCGTGTCCAAAGCGGCACAAACGGCGCAGTATGTGATCATCGGTACGATGACCATCGGCGTTCTCATCTCCGCTTTTTCAATCGGCACAAAAACCATCGCGGATATGACCGCTTTTACGGCCGATTTTTTTCCGCTCATGTTTACGCTGCTGACGGCTCTGGGCGGTATCACCTCTTCCGCGATATTGAGCCCCGCCACCGTGTTTTTAACATCGGGCGTATCCATATTCTTTAAAAGCTTTATATTGCCGCTGATTATTGTGTTGACTGTATTTACCGTTATTAATCATTTTTCATCGTCGGTCAAACTGACAGGTTTTTGTTCACTGATCAAAAGCGTGATCAAATGGGGCATCGGCATTAGCTTTACAATATTCTTAGGAATCATCGCGATACAGGGCCTGCTTGGGTCCACATTCGACGGGCTGTCTATCAAAACGGCCAAATACACCATCGACAAATTTGTTCCGATTATCGGCGGTATGTTTTCGGATTCCGTGGATGTGCTGCTTTCGTGTTCACTGCTGATTAAGAATGCGGTGGGCATTGCAGGCATAATCATCATTGTGGGCATTGTAATTACACCCGTCTTTGCGATATTGGCGCACTATTATTTGTTTAAACTCGCCGGCGCGGTGCTGGAACCTATCGCAGGCAGTGAAATGGGCAAATTTGCGCAGGAAGCGGCGGATGTGCTGCTGTTGCTTTTTGCTGCCGTAATGGCTGCGGCCATCATGTTTTTTGTAACAACCGCTGTGATCATCGGTGCGGGTAATGCCAACGTGATGCTGAGGTAAGTGTATGGAAAGCTTTTTAACAAATTGGGCCGTTTCCGTGGCTGTAGCCATTTTGTTCAGCTCCGTCGTTTCTATGCTGCTGCCGGAAAGCGGCATAAAAAAGTATGTATCGGTTGTGATGGGTATCGTGGTGACGATCATCATATTGGCACCTGTTGTGTCACTTTTCAGCGGCAAAGATGTTCAAACCGAAATGAAAAACGCGTTTCAGGAGGCGGACAGTGAGAAGGTTTTTGAAGTGAACGGTGAGCAGTACAAAGATTATATTTACGATCTTTATCAGGTATATATGGTGAATGATGAAAATAAAAATGAGTAATGAAAGGAAGATAAGACATATGACGCATGTCAATGACGAAATACATGAGAAAAAGCCGGGGATCATCGCCAGATTCATCAAGCTGGATTTTAAAAAGAAACTGCAGTATCTTGCGGTTTTGCTGGTTGTGATTGTGATACTTGCCATCTATTTTGCTAACGCCGGAGCTCCGGCAAATAAAGAGCCTGCGGGCTCAGGAGCAAAACCTGTGAGTGAAGCCGTATCCAGCAGCATCGAAGAGAAACTGCAGGAAACGCTGTCGAAGATTGAGGGCGCGGGGCAGGTACAGGTGATGATCACTTACGAATCCAGCGCCGAAATTGTGCCCGCCGTCAGTGTGGATACGCAAACTTCCACCACGACAGATGAAGGTGAAGACGGAACCAGCAAGACGAATACGGAGAATACACAGAGCGAGATTGTTACGGTGAATGGAAGCGAAGGCGGCAGTGCTCTTGTGCTTAAGGAGAAAAGCCCGCCGGTGAAAGGCGTGATTGTGGTGGCACAAGGCGCGGATGATATCCGCGTGAAGTTAAGCCTTTTGAGCGCAGTGGAAACGATTTTAAACATCAGCCCGGATCAGGTTGATGTATATAAAATGGAAAATGAATAGGAAGTGAATCAGTATAATGAGTAAGGGAAGTGGTATAATGAAAAACAAGAAGACAGGCAGGTATCTGCTGCTGGCAGGACTGATTGTGCTGCTGGCGGGTGTGGGGTATTTAAACTATGCGCTCGGCAATCCGGCGGGAGGAGATACCGTGGTGGATGCGTCGGCAGCGGCCTCTCCGGGCCAGGAGGTTGAGGGCGCGCTGAGCGCGGATGATCTCGCCGTGATGTCATCTGATAATTATTTTGAGGATTACAAGGCGAACAGAGAGAGCGTGCGGGATACCGAGGTGGCATATCTGGACAGCATTATCTCAAGCGATAACAGCGACGCGGAGACAGTGAAGGATGCCCAGGACCAAAAAATACAGATCGTGCAGCGCATGGAGTCTGAACTGACGATTGAGGGCCTGGTGATGGCGGCAGGCTTTGATGACGCCATTGTCACGGTGCAGGAGGGCTCGGTCAATGTGGTATTGAAGGCTGATCAGATATCCAAGGAAGACGCGGCTAAAGTTTTGGAAATAGTGCGTCAGGAAACGGGCGAATCAGCGCAGAATATTAAGGTTATCTTGCAGGAATAACAAAACTGTAGAAAAGTGTTAAAGTCTTTTTTAAGCAGATTGAATTGCGCTGCCCTATCTGTTATAATTTAAGCATTATTTGAAGAGGTGAGATATTTGGGCACGAACGATATCAACATGCGGGAAGAACAGAACGGCAGCATTTCTTTTGCTAACGACGTGGTGGCGACAATCGCCGGGCTTGCGACGATTGAAATTGAGGGCGTGGCCGGTATGAGCGGAGGGTTTTCGGGCGGCCTTGCCGAGCTTCTGGGCATCAAGAACTTAACCAAGGGCGTTAAAGTGGAAGTTGGCCGGGAAGAGTGCGCAATCGACCTGTTTGTGGTTGTCAACTACGGCATAGAGATTCCTACAATGTGTGAGAAGATTCAGGCAAACGTAAAAAAAGCAGTTGAAACGATGACGGGTTTGCGTGCCGTTGAAATTAATGTGCATATTCAAGGCGTAAGGGTAGAAAAGGACGCGCCGGAGGATATTAAACGCGTGCACTGAATTGGGGGAAACAAAAGATAATGCGGTTTTTAACTAGGTTATTGCTGACACTTTACATATTGATGGTGCTTTTTGTGGTGGTCATCACTCTCGGATGTGCGTGGAATCTGATCGATGTCGCATTTCCGAAATACTGGCTGTCGCTGCTGTATGAAGACATCGCGGTAAAGTGGATTGTATCGGTGATAGGCATCGTTGTGGCCATCGTCAGTTTCATGCTGATGTTTTCGGGAATCCGTAAGCGCAAGCCCAAAACTGCCAGAATCGCTGCATCGGAAGGCGGCGCCGTTTTTGTCACATTAAACGCGCTTGAAGACATGGCAACGCGGCACATCGCGTCACACGGAGCCGTTAGAAGCGTCAATGTCCGCGTTGCGGTCAGAGACGGGAAAGCCCGCTTTATGGCAAGAATGACCGTGGTGGAAGGCACCTGCATCCCGGACGTGCTGAGCGGGCTTCAAAAGAGCCTAAAAGAACACATCGAGACGCTGTCGGGCATCGCGGTGGATAAAATCACACTGTACGTCGATAAAACGGCGCAGGTTGTAAAGGCGCGTGTGGAATAGTGGATGAACGAACAAGCTTCATTGAATTCATAAAAACACACCGGGGCATTATCATGGGCATCGCACTCGGTTTTTTAGTCGGTGTTCTGATACTCGCAATCGGCTTTTTCAAAACGTTGTTTTTGGCGATTTGCGTCGGTATCGGCGCTTTTTTCGGCACGAAAAACAAATTGCGCAAAAGGCTTTTTGAAATATTGGACAAGATATTACCGGACTTATTCAGATAGACAGACGGAGGAATGGTTTGAGCAGAAGATCGGCACGAGATACAGCGTTTCGGCTGTTTTACGAATATTCAATTAACGGAGAGTTCAATCCCGCCACAATGGATGTGATGCGGGATTGTTTTGATAAGGGCATGAATGAAAACGCCTGGGATTACGTAAAACGCCTTATTGAAATTTTCAAAACACACGAAAAAGACGTTGACGACATGATACAGGCAAATTCGAAAAAGTGGAACTTAACACATATGGCCAAGGTGGAGCTTTCCATATTGCGGCTTGGCGTCTGCGAACTCAAATACTGTGAGGAGATTCACGAAAGCATCACCGTCAACGAGTGCGTGGAACTCGCGAAGCGGTACGCTTCAGACAAGTCATCGAGCTTCGTCAACGGCGTGCTCGCTGCCGTGATCGGAGAAAAAGAGCCTGCCGATGAGCCGGTCTGACGTTTTTGTCGGCATCGACACGAGCGCCTATACCACCTCGGTTGCCATCGTATCCGGCAGTGACATACTGATTGATAAAAGAAAGATGCTGGCTGTGCCGCAGGGATCAAGAGGCCTTCGGCAATCGGATGCCGTTTTTGCGCATATTAAGAATTTCCCCGAAATTTTTAACAATCTTAGTATTGGGTATGCCAACATCAAAGCTGTGGCATACAGCGAAAAACCATGTCCGGCTGACGGGTCTTATATGCCTGTGTTTTGCGTCGGCGCGTCGCACGCGGCCGCGTTTGGCGCGGCAGCACATGCGCCCCTTTATCCGCTCACACATCAGCACGGGCATATCTACGCCTGCTTTTTTGGCAACACCATCACTGACGGCATTTACGGCGCTTTTCATGTATCGGGCGGAACGCTCGATTTGCTTCGCATATCCATTCGCAACGGTATCGTTCATGAGATTGAGCCGCTGGGCGGCAGCCTCGATTTGACATGCGGCCAGTTGATTGACAGGGTGGGTGTGGCTGCGGGTCTGGGCTTTCCTTCAGGCGCCCAAATGGAAAAGCTCTATACGCCGGGGGCGAAGAGGCTCTCTGTCCATGTGAACGGGCTTACCGCAAATCTGTCAGGCGCAGAGACGCAGGCGCAGCAGCGGCTGAAAAACGGTGAAGATGCGGCACTTGTTTGCAGCAGCGCGATTGACTGCGCAGCGGAAACGCTGACGAAGCTGCTCGTGAATGCGGCGAATTGCTGTGGTTTTAAAAGCTTTTTGTTTACAGGCGGCGTGATCTGTAATACCATAATCAGAGAAAATATAGAAAATACATGTGATAAAAACGGCCTGGCAGCTGTTTTTGCAAAAAAACAATTGTGCAGCGACAATGCCTGCGGCTTAGCGCTCGCGGCGCAGCGCCTGCACGGAACAGGAGAATAGATTGAGTATTATTGATGGAAAAGCCATTTCGGCAGAAATAAGAGAGCAGCTAAAAAAAGAGGTTGCCGCGCTCAAGGTTCAGGGCACGATGCCCGGGCTCGCGGTGATATTGGTCGGTGACGACCCCGCTTCGGCTGTTTACGTGAATAATAAGGAAAAAGCGTGCGAGGAGATCGGTATCCGTTCGGCGGTGCACCGGCTCAGCGCTCAGACAACTCAAGAGAGCCTGATCGCGCTGATACAGAGCCTTAATGCGGATCATGCGATTCATGGCATACTCGTTCAGCTGCCTCTGCCCAAGCCGCTCGATGCGCTGGCTGTGCTGCGCACTGTGAATCCCGATAAAGATGTAGACGGTCTGCATGTGGTGACGGCAGGACGTTTATTCGTGGGAGAACAAGGCTTTATCCCGTGCACGCCCAAGGGCATTATGCATCTGATTAAGAGCACGGGCACCCAAATCTGCGGAAAGAACGCCGTCGTGGTGGGGCGCAGCAACATGGTCGGGAAGCCGGTTGCGCATCTGCTGATGGGCGAGAACGCGACGGTGACCATCTGCCATTCGCGTACGCGTGATCTGGATAAAATCTGCGCAAATGCAGATATTCTCGTGGCGGCTGTCGGCCGGCCCGAGATGATCACGGGCGATTTCATCAAGCCGGGTGCCGTGGTGATTGACGTCGGCACGACAAAGGTGGACGGCAAGCTCAAAGGCGACGTGCTGTTTGAAGAAGCCGCGAAAAAGGCCGCCTTTATCACGCCGGTTCCGGGTGGCGTTGGCCCGATGACGATCACCATGCTGCTCGCGAATACATTGGAGGCGGCGCGGCTGTATGGCTGAGAATCCGGTCGATTCCTCAAGGAATCTAGCTGCGGTGGTCATTGCGTTCAGCGTGACGCAGATCACCGAATATATCAGCCGGAAAATGTTCAGCGATCCGTTTTTGAGCATGGTCAAGGTGGTGGGCGAGGTGACGAACTTCAGCTTTTCATCCGTGGGCCATGCCTATTTTTCACTCAAAGACGAAAACGCGATGCTTGACTGCATCGTGTACGATTATAAAAACCATCCGGATATGGATGTGATTGCGGACGGTGCGCTGCTCGAAATCAGCGGGCGTATATCGTTTTACCGCAAGAATGCGTCGGTGCAGCTGATTGTCGAATCGGCCGTGCTCGGCGGCGTCGGCGATCTATACGCGCGATTCGAACGCACCAAGCAAAAGCTCGTCAAAGAAGGCATATTTAGCGAGCTGCATAAAAAGCCGCTGCCCGAATTCGCACTCAGAATCGGCGTGGTGACGTCGCCTTCGGGAGCGGTGCTGCACGATATCATCAACGTGTCCACAAGACGGTTCGACGGCATCCGTATCACGGTGTATCCCGTCCCCGTTCAAGGGCAGGATGCCGCGCCGCGTATCTGCTGCGGACTCGCTTATTTTAACAGCAAAGCGGATGTGGATGTCATTATCATTGCGCGGGGCGGCGGTTCGTTTGAAGACCTCGCGCCGTTTAACGAGGAAAGCGTTGCGCGTGCTGTCTACGCGTCTGATATTCCCGTGGTGTCCGCCGTCGGCCATGAAACCGACTTCACACTCTGCGATTTGGCTGCAGACCTGCGAGCGCCCACACCGTCGGCGGCGGCAGAGATCGTCATCCGAGAGAAGAAAGTGCTGATAGACGCGCTCGAACGGCAGAAAAAGACACTGCTCGATGCGCTGGTCAATGTGATACAAACGAGAGAAGCCAAATTGAATCGTTTGAGCAGCGCCGTCAGCCCGCATGCGCTGTGGCTGATGCTGGCCCGCGCAGAAGAAGCGCTCACTGCGGATTTAAAGTTGATGAAACGCAGCACGGCATCTGCCTTTGAGCGGTATGAAACACGGCTCGAACGGCATCGGGACCGTCTGGAAGATTTAAGCCCGATGCGTGTGCTGGAGCGCGGCTATGCGATTGTTCACGGGCGGGATGGCGTTGTGACATCCGTCAGCAATGTGCAGAACGATATGGAGATCGAGTTCGCCGACGGACGTGTGGCTGTATCAAGAAAGAGGGATATGAATGGCTGAGTTTGAAAAGGATCTCGAGAAACTCGAAGAAATTACGCAGCGGCTTCAATCGGGAGAGGAAGGCATTGAAAAAAGCATGGCGCTTTACGCCGAGGGCGTGAAGCTGGCTGACGCGCTGCAAAAGAAGCTCAAGGAATACAAGACCAAAATTGACATATTGGATGCCGAGGTGGACGCGTCATGCCGGAAATAGCGTCGGACATCAATGCCATTGCCCGCCTCGTCGACAGACGATTGAATGCACTGCTGGATGAACGGTGTGAGCCGGGCTTGCTCAAAGACGCGATGAGCTACAGTTTAAAAGCGGGCGGCAAAAGGCTGCGCCCTGTGCTGTGCATGCTGTCAGCGGGTATGTTCGGCGACATGGGTCACGCGCTCGACATCGCATGCGCCATAGAGATGATACATACCTACTCGCTGATTCATGACGACCTGCCCTGCATGGATAACGATGTGCTGCGCCGCGGCAAGCCCACCAACCATGTGGTGTTCGGCGAAGCGCAGGCGCTGCTGGCAGGAGACGGCCTCTTAAACGGCGCTTTTGAAGTGATGCTGCAGGTCGCTTTAAACGAAAAACAATTAGATGTTGTGAGCGCAATGGATATCATCGCGGGTGCCGCAGGCGTGAAAGGCATGATCGCGGGGCAGTCGGCCGATCTGGATTTCGAAGGCAGGGATGTTAATGAGCAGGTGCTGCATTACATCCATGAACGAAAAACAGCGGCACTCATCAGAGCGTCTGTCACGGCGGGCGCGGCGCTGATGCATGCGGACGACGATGATTTGCGTGCGCTCAACACATACGGAAACTGCCTTGGGCTGGTGTTCCAGATTGTCGATGACATTCTCGATGAGGAAGGCGACGCGGGCGCGCTCGGAAAATCAACGGGCAAAGATAAGGATTCCGAAAAGATGACATTTGCGCGCGTTTACGGAATCGGTGAATCCAAGCGGATTGCAAAGCGGAAAACGGACGATGCGGTGAACGCACTTCAGCGGTTCGGGGATCGCGCCAATGGTCTTGCCTCGCTCGCGCAGGCTATGCTCAAGCGCGACAGGTAGACATCTGCTTTTAAAATGATAGAAGCCCCTCTTTTTTATGCTGCGGTGAGGCGGCTTTATTTTTTTTCAGATACGTTATCGCAATCATTAATGTCACACAGTTTTTAACGGTTGCTTCACAGCGCATCAGGCCTGTTTTCAGCGTGATTTCTATGACACAATACGCAAAGTATCAGGCCGAAATGCCGCCCTTTTTGCCAGTATAAAAGAATTTGGGCATGGCAAAGCTAGTCATATCAAAGCCGACCGAGGAGATATGACATGCTGATAAATAAAGTGGAAATATGCGGCGTTGACACGTCTAAACTGCCTGTTATGAAACCAAAGCAGATGAAGGAGATGATGATTCGGATCAAAGCCGGAGATATTCGCGCGAGAGAGGAATTCATTCGCGGAAATTTACGGCTCGTTCTCAGTGTGATTCAACGTTTTACCGGACGACGCGAAAATATGGACGACCTTTTTCAGGTGGGGTGCATCGGACTCATAAAAGCCATTGATAATTTTAATGTGGAACTCGGTGTGAGGTTCTCAACATACGCTGTCCCCATGATTACGGGAGAACTGCGCCGCTACCTTCGCGATAACAATTCCATCCGCGTCTCGCGGTCTCTGCGCGATATCGCCTATAAAGCGCTGCAGGTGAGAAATACGCTTTCCAAGAAAGACAGCACAGAGCCAAGCGTTGAGAAGATCGCCGAGGAGCTCGGCGTGAACGTGGAGGATGTGGTTTTCGCGCTCGACGCGATTCAAGACCCGGTGTCGCTCTATGAGCCCGTGTATCATGACGGCGCAGACGCGATTTATGTGATGGATCAGCTGCAGGACAAAAGCTGCGCTGACGAAAACTGGCTCGAGGGCATCGCGCTCAAAGAGGCCATTGATAAGCTCTCCGAGAGGGAGAAGAACATCATCACCATGCGGTTTTATCAGGGCAAAACGCAGATGGAAGTGGCCGACGAGATCGGCATCAGCCAGGCACAGGTTTCGCGGCTGGAGAAGAACGCTCTCAAAAGTATGAGACGAAGCATATAAATCATTTTTCTATAGAGGACCGTTTGCGAAACAATCTGCGCAGCGGTCTTTTTTTATTCTGCCGGTCATAGGATGAATAGAGGTGATATTTATGACTCGGTATACAAAGCTCCGGCAGATGGAAGTGGTCAACATTTTAGACGGCGCGCGGCTAGGATACCTTTGCGATCTTGTGATCGATATGAGCTGCGGCAAGGTGATGGGCATTGTTGTGCCCGGCCCGTCCCGGCTCTCGTTTTTGTTCAGAGGCCAGAAGGACAGCGTGATCCCGTGGCAGAACATACGCAAATTCGGCGAAGACGTCATTTTGGTGGAGGTCGATATCAATTCAATGCCGAGCTTTCAGGGCTGAGACGTGCCGCGCATATAAGCCGCAATTGTAATTATCCAAGATTATGTTATAATAATGGCAAAAAGCTTGGGGGGTTGTGGTATGAAATGCGTTTTCTGCGGATATCCGGAGAGCAAGGTCGTGGATTCAAGACCCACAGAGGAGGGCAGCTCCATCAGGCGCCGCCGCGAGTGTCTTTCCTGCAAAAAGCGTTTTACCACTTATGAAAAAATTGACAGTCTCCCATTGCTCGTTGTGAAAAAGAACGGTGAAAGAGTGCCGTTCGATTCCGATAAAATTAAAATCGGCATTATCAAAGCCTGCGAGAAACGTCCTGTTCCCATGCAGGCCATCGAAGAACTCGTGTCCAATGTCGAAAAGAGCATATTCAACTCACTGCGGCAGGAGATATCCTCAAAAGAGATCGGCGGGCTTGTGATGCGAGCCCTTAAGGATCTCGACGACGTGGCCTATGTGCGGTTCGCGTCCGTCTATAAGGAGTTTAAGGACGTGGATACGTTTATGCAAGAATTGCAGCGCTTGCTGGAAGAAAAATAACGAACGGAGCACCTGGTAAAAAGCATGATACTGAAGGAAAATAAAGGCGTAAAATTCTTGACGATACCGTCTTTTGAGCAGGCGGGGGGTGTGATATGCGGATTCTCTACGCGCATCGGCGGCGTGAGCCCAAAGCCGTTTGACACACTCAACTTCAGCCGCAAGCGAGAAGAGAGCGACGAAAACTTTGAAGAAAACTTCAGGCGTTTCGCCGATGCCGTGGGGTTCGATGCGGATGCCGCTGCGGGCATCAATTATGCGCACGGTGCAGAGATTTACCGTGTTGGGCGTGAAGATGCAGGTCGCGGTATTTTCAAAGAGGCATTGCCATCCTTCTGCGACGGGCTTTATACCGATGAGCCCGGTATCCCGATACTCTCGTTTCATGCGGATTGTACGCCGCTGTTTTTTTATGATCCGATCAGGCGTGCCGCGGCTGTATGCCATGCGGGCTGGCGCGGTATTGTCGCGCATATGGCTGCCAACGCTGTGGAAGCGCTTGCGGGCCTTGGCTGCAAAAAGGAGAATATTCTTGCGGCAATCGGGCCTTGTATCAGCGTGAAAAACTTTGAGGTCGGTGAAGAAGTCCGTGAAATTTTCGTCAACACGTTTGGCGGCTCGGTGGTGGCGGAGCGCGGCGGCAGGCATTACGTTGACCTTAATAAAGCGTGCCTGAAGGATATGACAGACGCAGGCCTCAGCCCTTCGCAGGTGACGGATGCAGGGCTTTGCACATACGATGATGAAAGATTGTTTTACTCGCACCGCAGAGACAAAGGGAGAACGGGCGCAATGGCCGCCGTGGTTGTGATAAAGGAAAAATGATATGAACGAGAAAGTATTGATTGTTGATGACGAACTCAATATATTGGAACTTCTCGATTTCAATCTGAAAAAAGAGGGATACAATGTGGTGCGTGCCGATACGGGGGAAAAGGCTGTGTCGCTGCTCGAACAGATACGCCCCGATATTGTGCTGCTGGACCAGATGCTGCCGGGGCTGGACGGCCTCGGCGTTCTCAAAGCTATACGCGCAAACGAGACGATGGCGGATATCCCTGTTATCATGGTCACGGCACGTTCCGAAGAGATCGATAAAATTATCGGTCTCGAGATCGGTGCGGACGACTACATCACAAAACCGTTCAGCATGCGCGAGCTGCTCGCGCGCGTGAAGGCGCTGCTCAGGCGCACAAAACGGCCCGATACGCCGCTGCCGTCCGTATTGATCTTCAGCAAGCTCAAAGTTGACACGGCAGGCTATACCGCAAGCATTGACGATAAAAAGCTGTTGCTCACGCTCAAAGAATTTGATCTGCTGATTTTGCTGATGTCAAGCCCTTCGCAGGTGTTTACACGCGATGCGATACTGAATAAGGTCTGGGGTTACGACTATTTCGGAGAAACACGTACCGTTGACGTTCATATCACAAATTTACGGAGAAAGCTCAACGAATACGGTGATTTGATTGAAACCGTGAGAGGCGTGGGATACAGGTTTAACACACAAAATGAACCGATTGTTTAAAAAAGTCGCGCTGAGATTAACGGCGCTTTTTCTGATTGTCATCACCGCTGCTAGCGTGTTCACAGCCATTCACCTCGACGATACCTATAAAAAAGATACGCGTGAGGCGTTGCTGCAAAACGCTTTGGAAGTCGAAGCCATCATCGGCAAATCGGAACAATATCCTGACATGCTCAAAAGCATTGATCAGATCAGGGATATGCGTATCACACTGATCGGTTTTGACGGTGCAGTTGTTTTTGATACGCGCGCGGATACAGGGTCGCTTGAAAACCATTCAAACAGGCCGGAATTTGTCGAGGCGATGAAGGACGGCTCCGGTTCAAACGTCAGGTACAGCAGCACACTCGGCCAGAACATGATGTATTTAGCGATACGGTCGGACGGTCTTAATATGGTCGTGCGTGTGGCATTGATGCTGGAAGGGGTATCGGCTTATTCGGAGGAACTGTGGATTCCGCTGATCGCGGTGCTTGTCATTACGTTTTTGCTTTGCCTCGGCATAGCGCTTTTCTTTTCGCGGCGTATTACGAAGCCGATTGTTCAGCTTCAGGAAGACATGGCACGCATTGCACAGGGCGAGTACAACGATCTGAAAATCATTAAGTCCGGTGATGAAATCGAAGAATTGTCAGAATCGCTTTATGATATGGCGAATACGCTGAAACGCAATTTTTATAAGATCACAGAAAACAACTCTCGGCTTGAAGCTGTTTTTCGCGCTGTGCCGGGCGGTATTATGGCTGTGGACAACGATATGCATGTGATCATGGCGAATCCGGCGGCACGCGGCATGTTTTCAATGGCGGCGGCGCCCGAAGGCAGACATTTCCTTGAAGTGACGCAGCATACCCAGCTCGAATCGGTGATACGTGAAGCGGCAAAGTCTCAAGGCGTGATCGAGAGAGAAATGACGCTTGTCAAGGGCTTGGAAGACATCACGCTGCAGGTTTTTGCCGTCTGTGTTTTCAGCGAAGGCCATGCCTATGGTGTGATCCTTCTTGTTCAGGACATCACGAGACTGCGAAAGCTTGAGACGCTGCGCAGTGATTTCGCGGCCAATGTTTCTCATGAGCTGAAAACACCGCTGACTGTCATCCGTGGTTTTACCGATACGCTCAAAGACACAACCATATCGCGCGACGACGCTGATCGGTTTATCGACATTATATCCATAGAATCCGAGCGGCTTTCCCGGTTAATCGATGATATATTGCTGCTGTCGGATATTGAGAATTCGTCGTATGTACCTTCCGCGGTTTCTGATCTTCGTGACGGTGTCGGCGAAGCGCTGACGCTGCTCGATGCGAAGGCAAAGGGAAAGCAGATCGACATGATTGTCAGTATGGACAAAAAGGCCGTGATGGCTGCGGCAGAAAAGGACAGGGTCAAACAAATGGCGATCAATTTGATTGACAACGCCATCAAATATACGCCGTCAGGCGGCAAGGTCACCGTCACGGTATCGAGCGAAGACGGCTTTGGCATACTGCGCGTGGAAGACACGGGTATCGGCATACCGCAGGGGAACATTCCGCGGCTGTTCGAGCGTTTTTACCGCGTTGACAAAAGCCGCTCGCGGGCGCTTGGCGGCACCGGCCTTGGGCTTGCGATTGTAAAGCACATCGTGAAGCTCTTCGAAGGGCACATCACTGTCAGCAGCGAAGTGGGCAAAGGCAGCATCTTTACCGTGTCGCTGCCGCTGGACAGAAATGCGGAACTCGGTTAAAAATAATTATCCCATGCTTGCACATTTTTGTGAAATATGATACGATTGTTTTCGAAAGCAAGCTTGATTTACAGGAGAGTGGGAAAAACCCACTCTTTTCAATTGTTTAGCCCTGAAATTTCAGCTATATGAAAATAGCTGATCAAGACAGGAAAATGAGCCGCCATATCCGGCTGTATGTGAGTTAAAGCTTCTTATCATATTGCTGGAAGGTGTTCAATATTTCAAAAAAAACAGAGATGCTCATTGAGTCAATCGTGGAACCGTTGATTACGCAAAACGGATACGAATACGTGGGTACGGAAATCAATAAAATCGGCGCGGAAACCGAACTGATTGTTTATGCCGACAAGCCGGGCGGCCTGCAGCTGGACGACTGCGAAAAGATCAGCCGGCTTATAGACCCTGTTATCGATGAGCATGACCCGATTGAAGAATCGTATTATCTTTGTGTCTCGTCGCCGGGCCTTGACAGACCGCTCAAAACCGAGCGGGATTTTAAACGCAGCATAGGCAGAAGGGTAGATTTTAAGTTTTACCGTCCGATAGACGGGCAAAAGGAACTCACAGGCGAATTGACATCGTTTGACGAAAACGGTTTTACGATAGACGGCGAGAAGACATTTGCATACAAAGATGTGGCCATCATCAGGCTGCATGTTGATCTATAATATCGGAGGATATGTATGAGCACAGAGTTTTTAAGTGCGCTTGCGGCACTGGAAAAAGAAAAGGGCATTGACAAAAGCGTTCTGATTGATGCAATTGAGAATGCGCTTGTTTCCGCATACAAGAAAAACTACGGAACTGTTCAGGATGTGCGCGTGGAAGTGGACGAAACGACGGGCGCATACCGTGTTTTTGCAAAGAAGACCGTTGCCGAAAAGGTAGAGGACGAAGAAGCGGAGATTTCGCTTGCGGACGCGCATAAGATTAATATTGCTTATGAGCCCGGCGATGTGATTGAGATGGAAGTGACCCCCGGTTCTTTCGGACGTATTGCGGCCCAGACGGCCAAGCAGGTTGTCGTGCATCGTTTGAGAGAGGCCGAGCGCGGTATTGTCTATGAAAAGTTCATCGAACGTGAAGGCGAAGTGATGAACGCGACGATTCACCGCGTGGATAAAAACAGCATACTGCTTGAAATTGACGGCGTGGAAGGAATGATGGGCATCGGTGAGACGATTCCCGGAGAACGCTACAATGTCAACGACCATATAAAAGTTTATGTGACGGAAGTCCGGAAAACCACAAAGGGACCGCAGATCGTGGTATCGCGTACGCATCCCGGTCTGTTAAAGCGCCTGTTTGAAATAGAAGTGCCCGAAATTATGCAGAATATTGTGCATATCAAGAGCATTGCGCGAGAAGCCGGCTCCCGTACGAAAATTGCTGTGCATTCAGACGACTCCAATGTCGACCCGGTGGGGTCCTGCGTTGGTCAGAAGGGATCACGCATTGACAGAATTGTGGCGGAGCTTGGCAACGAGAAGATTGATGTGATCCCATGGAGCGCCGATCCCATTGAATTTATCGCGAATTCTCTGCGGCCCGCAAAGGTGCTGATGGTGCAGATCAACGAATCGGAAAAAGCCGCGAAAGTCGTCGTTCCCGACTATCAGCTGTCATTGGCCATCGGGCGTGAAGGACAAAACGCAAGGCTTGCCGCCAAACTGACCGGATGGAAAATTGATATTAAGAGCCAGTCTCAAATTGAGCAGGCGCTTTTCAGCGACAGCTCTCAGGACGAAGATGACTCCGACGATATCGAGTATGATTCCTTTATTGATGATGACATGGATATCGCCGCGGAGCCGGTTGATATGGAAATGCCGGAAGACAACAATGACACGGAGGAGTGACATCCTTATTGAAGACGAAGAAAGTACCGGTACGCATGTGTATCGCATGCCGTGAAGGCAAGCCGAAGAAGGAGCTCATTCGCGTTGTCGCATCGGAGACCGGCATTGTCCCCGACGAAACGGGCAAAGCGCACGGACGCGGCGCTTACATATGCCCCGATGTGGCGTGCCTTGATAAGGCCAGAAAAGTGAAGGCTTTTGAAAGAGCGCTGGAAGCGCCGCTTGATGAAGAAGCGTATAACGCAATAAAAAGGGTGATACTGCGGCGTGGGATTAAATAAACTTTCGATGATCGGGCTCGCTTTTCGGGCAGGAAAAACGCTTGCGGGATCCGCAGCGTGCGAGAAGGGTCTTAAACAAAGGCGTATTGTGCTGCTGCTGCTGCAGGACGGGCTTTCGCCCTCAAGCAAACAGACATTTACGGATTTATGTGAGAAGACGCGTACCAGAGTGATAATCATCGGCCCTGATGATCCGATGGGGGATGCGATAGGCCGACCGGGTATCATGGTACTGGGCATTACGGATAAAAACTTTGCAGATGCGATAATAAACAAATTAGACGGTGGGAGTGGCTTAGAATGAGTAAATTGAAAATTATCGATATGAATAAACAACTGATCGACAGATCAAAGCAAACAGTCGGACGAATGGAAACGCTTCAGACAAGCGTGCAGAACCATTTGGCCACTCTTAAACGTATAGAGGCGGAATTGATGCGCATTGCGCGCGCCGAAGCCGAAGAACAGCGCGTCATCAAGCAGCAGCAGGAAGCTTTGCAGCAGGAAAAAGCCGCCGCAGAAGCCAAGAAGCCGGAAATCAAAGAAACGTCTGCAGAAAAAGACCAGAAGCCTGACGTTGTTGAGGAAACCAAAAAAGCCGAACCCAAGACGCAGCAGGCCGAAGAAGCTGCTCCTGCGGCTCAGCAGGAAAATAAGCCGCAGGAAATCGTGCAGGAAAAACCCATGGAACAGGAGAAACGACCTGAACAGGAGAAACACCCTGAGCAGGAAAAACGCGAAACCCAGCCAAAGAATACGGATATCCCCCAGCAGGGACAGGATCAGCGCATGCAGAACGCGCCGCGGCAGGGACAGGATCAGCGCACCCAGTATCCGCCGCGACAGGGACAGGAACAGCGTTCCCAATATCCTCCGCGACAGGGGCAGGAACAACGCACCCAGTATCCGCCGCGGCAAGGACAGGATCAGCGCACCCAGTATCCGCCTCGGCAGGGGCAGGATCAGCGCACCCAGTATCCGCCGCGTCAAGGACAGGATCAGCGCACCCAGTATCCGCCGCGACAGGGGCAGGATCAGCGTTCTCAATATCCGCCGCGTCAAGGGCAGGATCAACGCTCGCCATATCCACCGCGTCAAGGGCAGGATCAGCGTCCGCGCAGCGATATGAACGCAAGACCGGGTGCATCCGGTGGTGATTTTGCGAAAAAGGCCAAACCGGCCGGTGCTGAGACGGAAGGCTTTATTTCTGTGGAAAGACGGACACAGCAACCTGCCAAAAAGACGGCGCATGGCAACAGTGCTTTTGTCAAAGATGAAAAGGGTAAAAAATCGAAAAAAGCATTGATGAAAGAAAAAATCGGTCTTGATGACGGAGACGACAGATACAGAGGCAAGAGGCGTATCAAATCAAAGCTCGCGGTGACGCCGATGCCTGTGATCATTGAAAAGGCTGTGATGACAACGGAAACAATATCTGTGAAGACGCTTGCTGAAAAAACAGGCAAACCGGTTGCGGATCTTTTAAAGAAGCTGTTGCTGCTCGGTATGATGTGCACAATTAACTCGGAAATCGATTATGATACGGCGCAGCTTGTCTGCTCTGAGTTTAAAATTGAGCTCGAATACAAACCCGCGCAGACGGCAGAAGACGTGCTCGGCGAAGGCGATCAGGAAGACGCAGCTGCCGATCTCAAAGCCCGTCCGCCGATCGTGACGGTGATGGGCCATGTTGACCATGGCAAGACATCACTTCTCGACGCCATCCGCAAAACACGCGTAACAGAGCATGAAGCCGGCGGCATTACACAGCATATCGGCGCTTACACGATCACTCATAACAAACGCAGCATCACGTTCCTTGATACACCGGGACACGAAGCGTTTACCGCCATGCGTGCCAGAGGCGCTCAGGTGACGGATATTGCGATACTCGTGGTTGCGGCGGACGACGGCGTGATGCCACAGACGGTGGAAGCGATCAACCACTCAAAAGCGGCAGGCGTTCCGATTATCGTGGCAATTAACAAAATTGACAGACAGAACGCAAATCCAGAACGCGTGAAGCAGGAACTGACCGAACATGGTCTCGTGGCCGAAGAATGGGGCGGCGACACTGTGATGGTGCCGGTTTCCGCTCATACAAAGGAAGGCATAGACCAACTGCTTGAAATGATACAGCTGGTGGCCGATGTTCAGGATTTGAAGGCAAACCCGAACCGACTGGCCAAAGGCACCATTATTGAAGCCAAGCTCGATAAAGGGCGCGGCCCCGTGGCAACTGTGCTGGTTCAGAACGGCACGCTGCGCGTACAGGATATGATTGTTGCCGGTGTGGCATACGGACGTGTGCGCGCGATGGTGGACGATCTTGGAAACCGTGTGGATGAGGCGTATCCGTCTCAGCCCGTGGAGGTGGTGGGCTTCTCCGAAGTACCGGTGGCGGGCGATATTATGCACGCTGTGGAGCAGGATAAGCTCACAAGGCAGGTGGCTGAGGAAAGAAAAGATAAGCAGAAAGCCGACATGCTCAAAAACCTCTCGAAGGTATCGTTTGAAGACTTGTTCAGCCAGGTGGAGCAGGGCAAGGTGCAGGATCTTAACATTGTGATCAAAGCCGATGTACAGGGATCAGTGGAAGCTGTACGCCAGGCATTTGAGAAGCTCAGCAACAGTGAAGTGCGCGTGAAGGTGATTCATGCGGGTGTCGGCGCCATCAAGGCGATGGACGTTATGCTCGCGTCGGCTTCCAACGCGATTATCATCGGCTTTAATGTTCGCCCCGATTCTATGGCGCGCGCCGAAGCCGATAAAGAAAAAGTGGAGATACGGCTCTACCGCGTGATCTATAAGGCCATAGAGGAGCTGCAGCTTGCCATCAAGGGTATGCTCGCGCCCGAGTTCAAGGAAGTGGTGCTTGGTCACGCCGAGGTCCGCACGACGTTCAGTGTATCGAGCATTGGCACCATTGCGGGCAGTTACGTGACAGATGGGAAAATCACGAAAAATTCGCAGATTCGTTTGCTGCGTGATAACATTGTGGTGCACGAGGGTGTGCTCGCGTCGCTCAAACGCTTCAAGGACGACGTCAAAGAAGTGAACTCTGGGTATGAATGCGGCATAACGATCAAAAACTATAATGACATAAAAGAGGGCGATGTGATTGAGGCCTTCGAAATGCAGGAGATAAAACGATAGTGAAAGACCGGTTAACAGGAATACAGACAGAGTTTAAACGAACGCTCAGCGATATCATCAAGTCCGAGATTAAGGACCCGCGTGTGTCAGAGATGGCAAGCGTGACGCACGTGGAGTTATCGCGCGATCTGAAATACGCAAAAGCCTACATCAGCGTTTATGACACGGAGAAAATGAAAAAATCCACGATCGAAACGCTCACGCATGCAGAGCATTACATCAAAAATGAAATCGGGCACCGGATGAGAATGCGGCGGCTGCCCGAAATCACATTTCTGCTGGATACATCAATCGAATACAGCAGCAAAATTACTGAGATGCTGAAGAAAGTATAAAGGTCAATGGGTTTAACTGAGATATCAGACGCGATTAAAAAGGCGCGCAATATTATGCTTGTGGCGCATATCCAACCGGACGGCGACACATTGGGGTCTGGCTTCGCATTGAAAGCGATGATTGAAAAGATGGGGAAGAAAGTTTTTATTTGCTGTGACGGGGAGATGCCGCCGCGCTATAAAGAGCTTTTTCCCGCAGACGAGATATTCAATCCCGCAACAGTCAGCGACAGCATAGATCTCGCGATTGCTGTGGACTGTGCGGATGCCGCCCGGCTTGGCAAATGCCTGAAAATTTTTAAAGAAGCGGCAATAACAGCAAATATCGACCATCATGTGACGAATGACAGCTATGCGCAATTAAACCATATCGCTGCGTCATCCTCCGTCGGTGAAGTCATCTTTGAGCTGATGCAGCTTTGCGGCATCAGTCCGGATGAACAGTCGGCGCGTTATTTATATATTGCGATGGCGACGGATACGGGCAATTTCACCTATTCAAATACAAACCGCAAATGCCTTCAATACACGGCGGAAATCGTGGATCTCTTTGATTTGAGAGCCACAGCAGATATCCTCTTTCGTCGGCGGTCTCTCGTGACCACACAGATGATCGGCCGCGCGTTGTCGCGTCTTGAGCTGTTTGAAGACGGTAAAATCGCGTGCGTGACGCTTCTTGAAAGCGATATGAAGGAATTCGGAGCAACCAGCGCCGACTGCGAAAGCATTGTGGACTTTGTGCGGGAAATCGAGCAGACGGAGGCGGCTGTGTTCTTTCGGGAGCTGCCCGCCGGTGTGAAAATCAGCTTCCGTTCCAAAGGTAAAATCGATGTGGGCACCGTGGCCGCCATGTACGGCGGAGGCGGGCATGCGGGTGCATCGGGATGCAATACGGGCGGCAAGCTCCCCGATGTGAAAAAAACAGTGATTGACACGCTGATCGGGCTGATACAATGAACGGCGTGATTAACTTTTTAAAGCCGCCCGGCATGTCTTCAAACGGAGCGGTTGTTTTTTTGCGGGGCTTAACCGGCGTTAAAAAGACGGGCCATGCGGGGACGCTCGATCCGGGTGCCTGTGGTGTGCTTCCCATTTGCGTCGGGAAGGCGACGCGTATTTCTTCATACATGATGGGCGGCAGCAAGGAATACATTGCCGAGGTGGCGTTCGGAAAATGCACCGATACGGGTGACAGCTACGGAAAAGTCATAAGCCAATCGGATGCGTTTTTGCCTGATGAAGAAACGGTAAAGGCGTCACTCAAACACTTCGTTGGATCGATCACACAGCAAACACCCGCCTACAGCGCCGTGAAACACCAGGGTGCCAAGCTTTATCAGCTGGCGCGGCGCGGTATTGCTGTTGCGCCGAAAATGCGTGAGATCGAGATACACGAAGCGGAATATTTAAAACAGACACGCGACGACGCGCATCTGCTCCGCATTGTGTGCGGCAAAGGCACCTATGTGAGGCAGCTCTGCGAGGACATTGGGCATTCACTCGGCCTGCCCGCCTATATGTCGTTTCTGGTGCGCACACGATGCGCGGGGCTTGATATATCTGCGGCTTATACTGCCGATGAATTAAAAAACATGGGCGAAGGCATTAAAGACGTGCTGCTGCCAATGGACAGCTTTTTGAAACGGCTGCCGGAAATCCATGCGTCCGAAGAATCCGGCACATTGTTAATCAACGGCGGTGACGTGGAAAACGCGGGTGAAAATGTGGATGAAGCGCGCGTGTATTTGCAGGGGCGCTTTCTGGGTATCGGCCGACGCCTCGATGGACGTTTAAAAATCAACGTATTACTGGTGGACAGATAAATGAAAGTCATCACATTACAACAGGCCAAGCAGCTGTCTTTGCAAAACCTGTCGCTTGCTCTTGGCACATTTGACGGTTTGCATATCGGCCATATGGCTCTGATAGACGCCGTCAAAAGCAAAGGCGGGCAGAGCGCCGTATTGACGTTCGATTCGCTGCCTGTGGATTTCTTTTACGGCGAACATCGGCCGATGCGGCTGATGACGCTGGAAGAAAAAACGCAGGCACTCGAGAAATCGGGTATCGACTATTTGTGTCTTGCACATTTTGATAAAAAATTTGCGGGGATCAGCAAGGATCGGTTCACTGCCATGCTGCACGAAACATTTCACCCTGTGGCGCTTGTGGCAGGGTATAACTATACCTACGGGCGCGACGCCAAGGGCGATGCGGATTCGCTGGCGGAGGACGGAAAAAAGTACGGCTTTGAGGTGCTTGTGATACCGCCTGTGATATCCGAAGGTGAGCCTGTCAGCGCAACACGTATACGTGAATGCATCGAGGCGGGGCATGTGGAGCGTGCCGCACAGCTGCTCGGATACAGTTATCCGCTTTCGGGTACTGTGGGCCCCGGAAAGCATATCGGCACCGACAAACTTGGTTATCCAACCGCCAATTTAACTGTGCCGCCGGAAAAGATTATTCCTTTGCGCGGTGTATACGGCGTGTCGGTGACGGCCAAGGGCGGCGAGTTTCAAGGCGTATGCAATATCGGCGTGAACCCGACCGTATCGAGCGGCGCACGCGAAACCATTGAAACGCACATCATCGGATTATCGGATGATTTGTATAACGAGAAGATTACAATTCGCTTCGAAAAGCGCATCCGCGGCGAACAGAAATTCGGCAGCATTGAAGAACTCAAAGCGCAGATTCAGCGCGATATTGAGAGCCTGTAAGTTCCAAAACCATTTTCAGCGGACTTTTGTCTATCGGCTTATGCTTACGATATCGTATATAATTTAATCGAAAACCTCAATCCCAGTTAATCCGTCCACTCATGCAGCGAACGATCATCATGGACCCGACGAGACTATTCCTGAACTTTCGCTGCGTTCTCAGTTGACAGCGATAATTAAAGTAGTAATCGATTCGGTAGATGAACGAATGCATGACGGTATATAAATGTTTTTGTGAGGCATGCTTATGAAAGTATTACAGAAGCTGAACCGTTTTTACGTGAATGACATGGATGCGGCGCTCGCGTTTTATGAGGAGCTGCTCAATCAAAAGTGCACAGTGCGGTTTTGCTATGCTGAAGCGGGTTTGGAGCTCGCGCAGGTTGCGGATATCCTCATACTGGCGGGTTCCGATGAGGCTTTGACGCCTTTTTGTGAAACGAAGGCCACGTTTGTGGTTGATGCCATCGCCGAATTCAAAGACCATCTGATGAATAACGGCGCAGTGATCATCAGAGATTTAAAGCAGGTGCCCACGGGCGTGAACATGACCGTGAGACACGCGGACGGCACGATTATTGAATATGTCGAGATGATAAACAGATAACAGGTAATACAAACTCTGATACTGTGCAGCTTTTTTTATTTTCTTTACTCATTTCTTTTCAGAATTATCTCCCTATTATTCAATCTCAAACGCACAAAGAATAGAGGTGTCATGATGAGATTGGTGCATAGATAGTTCTTCGCAGCTGATTAATTCCCGCTGCTACGATCGTGCCGAAAACGCCGTGCCGTCATTTTTTAGAACCTGTTGTAACCTTTTGCGGGGGTAACGACACTAATAGGTACAGATGGTATGCGAAGGGAGGAAGTGCAACGAGGACGTTTGTTGAAATTTACGAGACGTATTTCCCATACGTTCACAGATTCCTTCTGCGATTATGCAACGGCAATGAGTATACGGCCGCCGATTTAACACAGGAGACATTCTTTCAAGCCTATAAGAGCATTGGCCGATTCGAAGGAAAATGCCGCATAGAAATTTGGCTCTGCTCAATAGCCCAAAATGTTTTTTACGCCTTCTTGAGAAAGGAAAAGAAGCGTAGGCAGTTTGAAGCAATGAGACTTGACAAAATGTATTTTACTCAGGAAGAACATTATCTTGAGCATGATGTTGTGGTGGTTTTAGGGCAGTTTCCAGCTATGACGGCAAAAGTATTGTCATATCGGCTATTTCATGATGTACCCTACCTTGAAATAGCCAGTATACTTGGAATTACGGAAAGCTCCGCGAAAGTTATTTATCACAGAGGCAGAATAAAACTAAAACACATTCTTGAAAGCAGGTACGGATATGAAATTTGAATGTGAGATGATTCAGGATTTGATTCCACTCGTCAAAGACGGCATAGCGAGCGAAAAAAGCGGAATCGCCGTGGCACTGCACATTAAAGACTGCGCGGTATGCAGAGACATATACAACACAGACACGCAGATGACATGGCCGTCAATGAACGAAAGCTCAAGTATAGAAATCACCAAAGTGTCGAGTTATAAAAATCGCATTAAAAAGCGCAGAAAAATAATCATTTTATTAACTGTGCTGCTTGCAGCCTTCCTAGTGATAGGAACCAGCCTGATCACAGCACAACTCGGCAAGGAATTGGCAGGAGCCTCATATGAAACAAAGAACATTGATGAATATGGAAACTATTCGGGGCATATTGAAAGCGAGCAGACAGGCTTTTTCAGCTTGCTTGAAATATTTCCGAAAGAATTGCCACCATCTGTAACGGTTAAAGACTATTATTATTTCTGCAACAATGGTCTATTGGATAATTCTTATCAGCTTTACTTGCTGTGTTCTTACAATAAAGAAGACTTCAACATCGAAAAAGAACGTTTGGAATCCATTGAATTGATATTTAACAATAAAGATCAAAAACCGATTATAACCGATACGGGTTTCAAATACCCAGCTGTTGTAACTATTTTTAACGATCAGAACTCTTTTGAATATGCCTTGATTGATGATGAAACGGGAACAATCGCTTATGTTTTTGCGCAATCAATGGGAATAAAAGAATCCGTCGTACCTTCGCAGTACCGTCCGCAGGGGTTCAAGCCGCCTCAAAACGCTTTGACTGAATGGGGGAGCTATAATATCTACCGTTTTAAAATAGAAGAAGGGGCTTATGTGATTCCGGGGATAGATCAAATGAATTGAAACACCATCTGAATAAGTGTTATGGCCATGAGTGGGCATGATGGGCAGATGAGAAATAATCTCCATCCGGTGCTTTGCGCCGCTTAATCGAGAGAACTGCAGACGCCCACGGGCATCAACATGATCGTGAAGCACGCGGATAGTACGGTTGTTTAATATCTCGAGATGAAAAAAAGTCAGGTCTGTCATGCTGAACGGAACGTGAGTGGAGTGAAGCATCCCATATGTTCTTGCATAAATCCATGGGTTTTATCAATTCTCAGTCAGCAAAGCTGACAGCTCCATTAATGAAAAAAAAGCCTCCTTTTGAAAGGAGGTCGCGGCGCAGCGCGACGGAGGATTGCTGTCCGCGTTGATGCTATTATTTGCTTTTTGTTTTTTTATGTCATGCTGAACGAAACGTAGTGAAGTGACTACGAAGTGGAATAGCATCCCATGGTCTTGCACAAATACATGTGTTTTATCACTTCTTAGTCAGCAAAGTTGACAGTTCCTCTCCAAAGGAGCCTTTTACAGTAGCTGCTTTTGTTGTTCAATGAGGCGGCGACATACTAACTTTACTTTGATAATTTCGTTGTCGGGATACAATAAGGGGAGCTCTGGGAGCTCCCCGTTTTTGGATATTAAATCAATACCCAAAGTCGCCGTCGATAATCACCACATGCATCTCTTTGTCGCGCGTGGGGCGCTGCAGCCGTACGGTGACATTGCACATGCGCCGGGGGGCATCGCAATCGGTGCAATGGCCTTCAATGGCGCACGGAGTGGAAAGCCCCAAACGGCGCGCGTTGAGCGGGCACGCCACCTTTTTTATGCGCGCAATCGCCGTATGCGGGTTGGCTGTCAGCTTATTGCGGCCCGCCACAAAAATCACCTTTTGCGGCCCGTAAAACATCGCCGCGACGCGGTTGCCAATGCCGTCGATGTTGATCAAATCGCCGTCGAGCGTCAGCGCGTTGGTGGAGGTCAGGTAAACATCAGCGGACATACCCAGACGTTTGGGCTCGTTCTTGTCGCCGCCGGTGCGTGCGGCAAGGTCACTCGAATACACCGTGTTTCCGCGGTTTACAAGTGCGTCAACGATGCCCGTTTCAAACAGCGTCTGACTGCCCCCGCAGCCCACCGTATCATTTTCACCGACAGTCCTTAGCACGTAATCAAGGGCTGCCTCTGCATCTTTGGCATAAACGGCTTTAAAGCCTTTCTTGTTGAGAGCGTCTATCGTTTTTTCAATATCGTTCATTTGCTTGCTCCTTTATATACTCTCACTATCATAACACGCAGTTTATTTCCAGCCAATATTGTGGATTGCTTTTCTTTGCACTTTTATATAATATAGTTTGCGAGATAAAAACGGAGGATATGGCTTTTTTATGGCATCTGAAAATTTCAGAAATTTCTGCATCATCGCGCATATTGACCACGGAAAATCAACACTGGCCGACAGGCTGATAGAAGCGACAAATACAATATCCAAAAGGGATATGCACGCTCAGATTCTGGATACGATGGAGCTCGAACAGGAGCGCGGCATTACGATTAAGGCGCAGGCGGTGCGCATGTTCTACGAACATGAGGGCACCGAGTACACGCTGAACCTCATTGATACGCCGGGCCATGTGGACTTTACCTATGAGGTGTCGCGCAGCATGGCAGCCTGCGAAGGGGCCATACTCGTGGTGGACGCGAGCCAGGGCATTGAGGCACAGACGCTTGCTAACGTGTACCTCGCGCTCGACAATGGGCTGGAGATATTGCCCGTGATCAATAAGATTGATTTGCCGTCGGCACGCGTTGACGAGGTGTGCAAGGAGATTGAGGATGTGATAGGCCTTGATACGTCCTACGCGCCACGTATCAGCGCAAAAGAAGGCGTCGGCATTGAAGATGTGCTAAAAGCGATCGTTCAGTACCTGCCCGCGCCCAAGGGCGATGCGGACGCGCCGCTGCAGGCGTTGATATTCGATTCATATTATGATAACTACAAGGGTGCCATCAGCTATGTGCGCGTGAAACAGGGCCGTGTGGCGGAGGGTGATAAAATTTTGTTCATGGCGGCGGGTAAACGCTTCGATGTGACGGAAACGGGTGTGTTTCTGCCGAGCCCGCTAAAAACCAGTTCATTGTCGGCGGGTGAGGTCGGGTATATTGCGGCGAGCGTCAAAAACGTATCGGACACGCGCGTGGGCGATACGATCACGAACGCCAAGGACGGTGCGTCTGAGCCGCTGCCGGGCTACAAGGAAGTGACGCCGATGGTATTCTGCGGTATCTATCCTGCGGATGGCGCGGACTATGAGGACTTAAAGGACGCACTCGCAAAGCTCGCGCTCAATGACGCGTCGCTGATCTATGAACCGGAAACATCCATCGCGCTCGGGTTTGGCTTCCGCTGCGGCTTCCTTGGGCTGCTGCATATGGAAATCATACAGGAACGGCTGGAACGCGAATTCGACCTGAATCTTGTCACCACGGCGCCGAGCGTGAGCTACCACGTGATGACGGTAAAGGGCGAGCTGCTCGTGGTGGAAAATCCCACAAACCTGCCGCCGGCCACATCGATCGACTATATGGAAGAACCGATCACAAACGCGACGATTATGATGCCCGACGAATACGTGGGCGCGGTGATGGACATCTGCCAGGAAAAGCGCGGTGTTTTTAAAAACATGGAATACATTGAAGCAACGCGCGTGATGATTCATTATGAGATGCCTCTCAATGAAATTATCTACGACTTTTTTGATATTTTAAAATCGCGTACACGCGGCTACGCGTCTCTCGATTACGAATTAAGCGGCTATAAAAAGAGTGACCTCGTGCGTCTCGATATGCTCTTAAACGGCGATATGTGCGACGCGCTCTCGATTATCGTACACCGGGACAAGGCCTACGCGCGCGGACGCAGCATCGCCGAAAAGCTCAAGGACGCGATACCGCGGCAGCTTTTCGAGATACCGATACAGGCGGCCATCGGCGGTAAGATCATTGCGCGTGAAACGGTGAAGGCGATGCGTAAAGACGTGCTGGCCAAGTGCTACGGCGGCGACATCACGCGCAAGAAGAAGCTGCTTGAGAAACAGAAGGAAGGCAAAAAGCGCATGCGACAGGTGGGCAGCGTGGAGGTGCCGTCCGAAGCTTTTATGTCCGTACTCAAGATGGACTGATGAAGACGCTCGGCCTTTATATCCACATTCCGTTCTGTCTTCGCAAATGCGCGTACTGCAATTTTGTGTCGTACCCGGACAGGGCGGATCAAATCGACAGGTATATAGATGCGGTTATCAGCGAGGCAGGGCTGTATAACGATGTGCTGCGCTGCCGGGTGATTGATACGGTGTTTATCGGCGGCGGCACACCGTCGCTGCTCTCGCCGGCGCAGGCAGAAAAGCTGTTAAACGGCCTGCGCGCGGTCAGCTCTTGGGAAAGCCCAGAAATCACTATGGAAGCCAATCCCGAAACGCTGGATGCACGCAAGCTTGAAGCCTATGCGGCGCTCGGTGTCAGCCGGCTCAGCATCGGGCTTCAGACGCATGACGATGACATTCTGCGCGCTATCGGCCGCGGGCATACGTGGGAGACGTTTGAAAATGCCTTTCTTGCGGCCTCGCGGTATTTTCGTTACATCAATGCCGACATCATATTTGGCTTGCCGGGGCAGACAGTTAAGAGCTTTGATGACACGCTGAGTCATTTGATTGCGCTATCGCCGGCACATATATCCGCGTATGCGCTTAAGCTTGAAGCGGGCACGCCGCTGGCGGCGCGGTTTGACGGCGCGGATGAGGACACGGACAGAGACATGTATCATCTGGCGGCGGAACGGCTTCATAATTCGGGTTATTCTCATTATGAAACATCCAATTTCGCCAAAGCGGGCTGTGAATGCCGTCACAACTTAAAATACTGGACGGGCGAAGAATACCTGGGGCTGGGTGCCGCTGCTTATTCGTATATTATCGGTGATGGGCATAAGCGATTTGGCAACATTTCTGATTTCGATGATTATTTAAAAACAGTTGAGGCAAATATCAGGCCGATTGCCGACGAAGAGATATTAAGCGAAGCCGATATTATCGTCGAGTATATCATGCTGCGCCTGCGGCTCAGAAAGGGAATTGAATTCGAGGATTTTAAAAAACGCTTCGGAAGCGCATTTTTAAGCCGCTTTGAGGAGGCCGTTTCCAAGACGCAAAAAGCGGGTTTAATCACCGTTGATAAAGCGGGAATTCGGCCCACTCTCAAGGGTTTTGACCTGCAAAATGCGCTGATCGGGGAATATATAAAAAAACTGTGAACATGAATTCGGGCACTTGACTTTGCAGACAATAAGTGCTATTTTTATACCATGGTGTTAGCACTCGACTTAAATGAGTGCTAATAAAAAATGGACAGGAGGGAGACCCATGGATTTAAGTGAGCGCAAAATTGGCATACTCAAAGCCGTGATTGATGATTACATCATGACGGGTCTTCCGATCGGTTCGCGAACGATATCCAAAAAAAACGGGTTTGAGCTGAGCTCCGCCACAATCAGAAATGAAATGGCGGATCTTGAGGAACTCGGTTTCTTAGAGCAGCCGCATACATCAGCCGGGCGTATACCGTCACAACAGGCATACCGGTATTATGTGGATCGTCTCATGAAGGTTGTCAAATTAAACGCGTCGGAAGCCGAACGCATTAAGGGCTATTTTCAGGACAGGATGAGCGAGGTCGGGCAGGTGATGGAGAAGGCAGCCAAGGTGTTGTCGGACACCACGCATCATATCTCGATGGTCTTAAAGCCGCAGCTCAAGAAATCTGTCATCAAGCGGATACAGATTGTCAAGATCACGGAGAGAAAGGCAATTCTGCTCGTGGTGACAGACGCGGGGCTTGTGACCGATACGGTGATCGTTGTGCCCGAGGGCATTACACCGGATTACCTTGAGATGATTTCCAACATGCTGACCGAGAAGATGGAAGCAAAAACGCTTGAAGAAGCGGAAAACGATTTGCGCGGCTTCATGAGTGACACTGTGAGGAACGGCAGCGAATTTGTGACGGATGTGATTTCGGCCATAGAAACGAGTGTGGAGCCGATCGGCGAAAAGGGCATCGTGCTCGGAGGGACGCAGAACATCATTGACTATCCCGATTATATGAGCATTGAAAAGGCGAAGAACTTTATTTCTGTGCTTGAAACAAAAGATATGCTCTATGACATGATGAAAAAAGCGACGCAGCTCGAATTTTCGGTCACAATCGGTCAGGAGAACGAAGTCAAGGAGCTTCACGACATGAGTGTGGTCACTGCGACTTACAAAATCGGTGGACGATCGCTCGGGTCCTTCGGTGTGATCGGGCCGACGCGCATGGACTACGCGAAAGTGATTTCCATTCTTGGGTATGTGAGTAACAGCTTAAACAGCATACTTTCAAGTTTTATAGAATCGGATGATTAAAGGGGGAGCGAGAAAGATGAGTGACATGGAAAAGAACGACACAATTGAAACAGAAGCAGCCAATCAGGCCGAGCAAAACGACACATCGGACGCGAAAAGCTTTGACGACGCTATGAAAGAAGCTGAGAAAAGCGATCATAAAAAAAGCTCAAAGGCCGATAAAAAACTGGCTGAGGCACTTGCGGAGCGTGACGATTTTAAAGACAAATACCAGCGCACGTTCAGCGAATTCAATAATTACAAAAAGCGCATGGCATCAACAAGAGCCGAGGCTATTAAAGATGGACAGTGCGATGCTGTCGCGAAAATACTGCCTGTGCTCGATAGCTTTGAGAGAGCGCTTGAACACATTGAAGACGGGGAAGAGAGCGCGCTGGCTCAGGGGTTTAAAATGGTTTACAAACAGCTTATTCTTGCGGTGGAGCAGATGGGCATCACCGAGATGGGCGCACCGGGAGATGAGTTTGACCCGAATCTGCATCAAGCCATTCAAATGGTGGATACCCCAGAGGATGAAAAATCCGGCACAGTGGCTGGGGTGGTTCAGAAGGGTTACAAGATGGAAGACAGGGTCATCCGGCACTGCATGGTTATGGTTAACAAGTAATATATATTTTTTATACAAGGAGGGAAACAGGATATGGCTAAAATCATAGGTATCGACTTAGGAACAACAAATTCTTGCGTGGCGGTGATGGAAGGCGGCGAGCCGACAGTCATTGTGAACGCGGAAGGAAGCAGAACAACCCCGTCTGTCGTGGCGTTTTCCAATACAGGTGAAAGACTGGTCGGAAAAGTGGCCAAGAATCAGGCAATCACAAATCCGGACAGAACGATCAGCTCAATCAAAAGAGACATGGGCACGGACAGAAAGGTCAATATAGACGGCAAGAGCTATTCGCCGCAGGAAATCAGTGCGATGATACTGCAAAAGCTGAAAAGCGATGCGGAAGCATATCTTGGAGAAACGGTGACAGACGCCGTTATCACGGTGCCCGCATACTTCACGGACAGCCAGCGCCAGGCCACAAAGGACGCGGGAAAGATCGCAGGCCTGAATGTTCAGCGCATCATTAATGAACCGACAGCCGCTTCGCTTGCCTACGGCGTCGATAAAGAGGAAGAGCAGAAGATTCTCGTGTTCGACCTTGGCGGCGGTACATTCGACGTATCAATACTTGAAATCGGCGACGGCGTGTTTGAAGTGCTCGCGACCAACGGCAACAACCGACTCGGCGGCGATGACTTCGACCAGAAGGTGATGGATTACATCGTTGCTGAATTTAAGAAGACGCAGGGCATTGACCTGTCGAAGGATAAAATGGCTATGCAGCGCATCAAGGAAGCCGCCGAAAAAGCGAAGGTTGAGCTTTCGGGCGTGCTTCAGGCCAGCATTAATCTGCCGTTCATTACGGCGGATGCATCCGGCCCCAAGCATCTTGATATGTCGCTGACGCGCGCAAAGTTCAACGAACTCACGGCCGACCTCGTGGAGCAGACAGCAATTCCCACGCGCAAGGCGCTGCAGGATGCGGGTATTCCCGCGTCGGCACTCAGCAAGGTCATCCTCGTCGGCGGTTCCTCGCGTATACCGGCGGTGCAGGATAAGGTGAAGGAAATCACGGGCAAAGACCCGTATAAGGGCATCAATCCGGACGAATGCGTCGCGGTGGGCGCGGCCATTCAGGGGGGTGTGATCGGCGGCGAGGTCAACGACATTGTGCTGCTCGACGTGACGCCGCTCTCGCTCGGTATTGAAACTTTGGGTGGCGTATCCACGCGGCTGATCGACAGAAACACGACGATTCCGGCAAAGAAGAGTCAGGTATTCTCCACAGCGGCAGACGGACAAACGAGCGTGGAAATTCACGTTCTTCAGGGCGAAAGAGAGATGGCCGCACACAACAAGACGCTCGGACGTTTCAATCTGACGGGCATTCCGCCGGCACCAAGAGGCGTACCGCAGATTGAGGTCACATTTGATATTGACGCGAACGGCATCGTGCACGTGTCCGCGAAGGATCTCGGGACGGGCAACGAGCAGAAGGTGACGATTACCGCTTCCACGAACATGTCTAAAGACGACATTGACAAAGCGGTGAAGGATGCCGAGCAGTTTGCCGAAGCCGACAAGAAGGAAAAAGAAAAGGTCGAAATCAGAAACAACGCCGACAGCCTCGTGTTCCAGACGGAAAAGACGATTAAGGATCTGGGAGACAAGGTAAGCAGCGAAGACAAAGCCAAAATCGAAGCCGAGGTTTCCAGCGTGAAGAGCGCACTTGCGGGTACTGATACGGACGCGATCAAAGCAGCGACGGAAAAACTCTCACAGGTCAGCTATGACGTGTTCGGTAAGATTTATCAGCAGGCCAACGCACAGGCCAACGCGGCCGGTGCGGCCGGTGCGGGCTATCAGGCAGATTCCCAGCAGGCTCCGCCGGATGATAATGTGGTCGATGCCGATTACGAAGTCGTTGACGACGAGAAGAAAGATAAATAAAATACAATAGGATATGTTCAAATCGGGCAGGGTGCTTATCGCAAGATAGCGGAAGCATTAAAAACCGGAGAATGTCGAAAAACCGAAAGGTTTTTCGATACTGTGAAACATATACATATTATATAGCCTAAAAAAGCCAGAGCGCCGAAGCGCTTTGGCTTTTCGGGTGTCTTATACTTTAATTCTAGGCGGTGCTTAATTTTGGCGGATAAAAGAGACTATTATGACGTGTTGGGCGTTGAAAAAAACGCCACCGGAGAAGAAATAAAAAAGGCATACAGAAAACTGGCCAAGCAATACCATCCGGACGTCAATGAGGACAAGGACAGCGCAAGCGAGAAATTTAAAGAAGCCAGCGAAGCGTACAGCGTGCTGAGCGATGATCAGAAACGTCGGCAATACGATTCCTTCGGTCATGCGGCATTTGACCAAACGGCTGGCGGCAGAGGCGGATTCGGCGGTTTTGACGATTTTATGGGTGGTTTCGGCGATATTTTCGAGTCGTTTTTCGGCGGCGGGCGGTCTACGCGCCGCAACGGTCCAGTTCGCGGCTCCGATCTTCGCATGGAGCTTCGTATCACATTTGAAGAAGCTGCTTTCGGCGTCAAAAGAGAAGTGCGGCTGAATAAAGATGAAACCTGTGAAGCCTGCGGCGGCACAGGCGCGAAGCGCGGCACATCGCCGCAAACCTGCGCATCCTGCGGCGGCACAGGTCAGATACGCCAGCAGCGCAGCACGGCTTTCGGCAACTTCGTGAATGTGGTGGATTGCCCTGACTGCGGCGGACGCGGCAGCATTATTAAAGAACCCTGCACGGATTGCGGCGGACGCGGTAGCCTGACAAAGATCAAAACCATCAGCGTGGATATTCCCGCCGGCATTGATAACGGACAGATTTTAACGATGCGCGGCATGGGCGCGGCGGGGCAGCGAGGCGGTCCGGCAGGTGATCTTCAGATTTATATTTATGTGCAGCCTCACGAACTGTTCACGCGAGAAGGGTACGACCTTTATTTGGATATGCCCATATCTTTTGTTGACGCGGCGCTGGGAGCGGAGCTGACGATTCCCACGCTGGATGGCAAAGCCAAGCTTAAAATGGGGGAAGGCACGCAGACGGGCACCGTGTTCCGGCTAAAGGACAAAGGTATCACCCATCTTCACTCATCGAGAAAAGGCAGCTTGTATGTAAAAGTCAACATCGAAGTGCCTAAGAAACTGAACGACAAGCAAAAATCTCTGCTCCGGGAATTCGATAAGCTGGGAACGAAACACAAAAGTTTTTTTGAAAGAGTTAAGGGAGAATGAACTGGAAACAAATTTGTATAGAAACCACTGAGGATGCCGCCGATCTGATTTCGTCGGTGCTGATGGACGCCGGAGCCACCGGCGTGGAAATGGAAGGCGGCAGCGTACCCAATGCTCACCCCGACGAATACCTCGCTCAGCCGGACGATCACAGTGCCGGCATGACCGTCAAAGCCTATTTCGGCGAAGACGGTTTTTCGGATACGCTCGATTACGTTCAAAACAGGCTGAACGCTCTGAAAGACGAGTCGGGCGTGGGCTCGCTGAACCTTACGGTCAACACTGTGGCCGATACCGATTGGAATGAAAACTTCAAGAAGCATTTTACAACCTTTCGCGCGGCCGGCTGCTTTGTGGTGAAGCCGACGTGGGAGGATTATCAAAGCGACTTCGGCGACATCGTGATAGAGATTGACCCCGGGATGGCTTTTGGATCCGGCACGCACGAGACAACGCGCATGTGCATGGAACTGCTGCAAAAGTACATGCCCCCCAAAGCCGCTGTGCTGGATGTCGGCTGCGGATCGGGTATACTCGGCATCGCCGCGGCCAAACTCGGCGCACGGGACGTGCTCGCTCTCGACTATGACAGCGTCAGCGTTACGGTAGCAAAAGAAAACGCTCAGGCGAATGGCGCGCATGTAATGGAGGTGCAACGGTCCGATCTGCTGCAGAACGCGCCGAAAGCCAAATATGATATCATACTCGCCAATATCATTGCGGATATTGTGTTGCGGCTCAACGAAAACGCGGGGAACTATCTTGAGGAAAACGGCGTCTATATCATGTCGGGTATTATTGACGAAAGAGAAAGCGACGTGATCAAATCGCTTGAACAAAACGGCTTCGACGTGATTGAGACACTGCAGATGGCGGACTGGCGCGCCATCGCCGCGAGGAAACGCTGATGCATCGCTTTCATACCGAACCCGAACTTGTTCATGAAAACGGCCTGTCCATTTTGGGCGACGAAGCCAAGCATATCAAAAACGTGCTGCGCATGCAGGCGGGTGATGAGTTTATCGCATTTGACGGAACGGGTTACGATTACGTCTGCCGCATCACGGGTATCGGCGCGCAGATCGACGCACAGGTGCTGCGAAAAGAACTGAACAAGACGGAGCCGGGCATCAAAGTCACGCTCTATCAGGCCTATCCGAAATCAGCCAAAATGGAGGAGATCGTTCAAAAGGCCGTTGAGCTCGGTGCTTTTGGCATCGTCCCGTTCATATCGCATCGCTGCGTGAAGCGCCCGGAGGAGTCCTCGCGGCTGCGCCGGGTCGTGCTGTCGGCCGTCAAGCAATGCGGCCGGAGCGTGCTGCCGGCCGTGGCAGACGTGTTGCGGTTCGACGACGCGCTCAAGCTCATGAAAACGCATGATAAGCTGATTGTGTGCTGGGAGGAAGAACGCGAGACACCGTTGAAAGCCGCGCTCGCTGGTGAGGCCGCAGATATTGGCATCGTGATTGGCCCGGAGGGTGGGCTTGAAGACGCCGAAGTCAAGCGAATGCGCGAAGCCGGGGGCATTTCCGTTACGTTGGGGCCGCGTATCATGCGCACAGAGACGGCGGGCATTGCGGTATTGGCGGCTGTATTTTACGATAAGGGGCAGATGCAGCTGTGAGAAAAGTTTCGTTTTATACGCTGGGCTGCAAGGTAAACGCCTACGATTCCGCTTATATGCAGTCGCTGTTTGAGCAGAACGGTTTTGAAACGGTGGCGTTTGAGCAGGATGCCGATATCGTTGTGGTCAATACGTGTACGGTCACGGCGGTGGCCGATAAAAAATCTCGTGCGGCCATAAGACGTGCGGCAAGAACCGGTCATGTGATCGTTGTGGGATGCCTCGCACAGCGCGCGGCCGATGAGCTGCTGGCCATAGAAGGGGTCAGCGCGGTGGTGGGCACGGACGACCGCGGGCGTATTGTGGAGGTGGCGCAAAAGCTGCTGAGCGGCGAAACGGCCATCGATTTGACGCACGATCTCAAAGGCTGCGGTTTTGAACCGATGCAGCTTCATACCGCGGGAGACCGGACACGCGGCGTGCTTAAAATTCAAGAGGGCTGCGATTGCTTTTGCAGCTACTGCATCATTCCGTACGTGCGCGGGCGGTCGCGAAGCCGCGGGTTTGACGACATCCTCGCGGAAGCGGAAACGATGGCGCAAAGCGGCGTTAAAGAAATTGTGCTGACGGGCATTCATATCGCGTCTTACCGCGACGAAGCGCGCGGCCTCGGTGAGCTGATCCAGGCGCTCGATCACTGCGGGGCGCGGCTGCGTCTCGGATCCATCGAGCCGGGTGTGCTCGGCGAGGATTTTATCGACAAAGCCGTGTCGGCAAACAATCTCTGCCCGCATTTTCATCTGTCTTTGCAGAGCGGCTCGGCATCGGTACTGCAGCGCATGAACAGACCGTACACGCCGGGAGAATATATGGACTTTGTGACGCTGCTGCGGCGCAGGTTCGACAATCCGGCCATCACGACGGATGTGATTACGGGGTTTCCGGCGGAGACGGATGAAGAGCACAGGGAAACGATGGCTTTTGTCGAGGCCGCGGGATTTGCGCGCGTTCACGTTTTTCCGTATTCGGCCCGCGAAGGCACGCGCGCGTTTGCGATGAAGCCCCGCGTCGCGAAAATGTTATCAAGAGAACGTGCCGCCGAGCTGATCAGGCTCGGTGAAATGCTGGAAGACCGGTACATTCGCAGCCTCTACGGCAGGCAGGCTCAGGTGCTTTTTGAGGAACCGTCGACGCAGTTTAACGGCTGTATGGAAGGGTACTCCGAGCGTTATGTGCGCGTGGCGGCTAAGGCACAAAGAAATGAACTCAAAACGGTGACACTTAAGAAAGTTCACGGTAAAACCGTGTGGGCTGAATAAGGAGGTTGCAAATGAAAGACTGTTTGTTCTGTAAAATTATTGAGGGAGAGATTCCGTCAAACAAGGTGTATGAGGACGATAAAGTGCTCGCGTTTCACGATATCGACAAAAAAGCTCCCGTTCACATCCTGATCATTCCAAAAAAACATGTCGAATCTGTGGCGGCGCTGGAGGCGGCAGATTATGATACCGTCGCGCATATCTACCGCGTTGCGCAGAAGCTGGCCGATGAATACGGCTTGAAAGATGGCTTTCGCATCGTCACCAATACGGGCAAAGACGGCGGACAGTCGGTGAATCACCTTCATTTCCATTTGCTTGGCGGGCGCGCCATGGGCTGGCCTCCGGGCTGAAAGTTAAAAAAGCAAACCGGCAGGCACTGTATCGTTGCGCCTGTTTATTTGACTTATAATCATCTCAAAATAATAAACGCTGTCTATAAACGGCGCGTTGATTGTTTACAGAATGGTAATGACCGCATCCACTCTATATAGTATAATAAACTCGATATGGGGAAAAATTTGGAGGATCTTAAATGAAAATCAAAAAAGCAGTCATTCCGGCGGCCGGCCTTGGCACGCGTTTTCTGCCTGCCACAAAGGCGCAGCCCAAAGAGATGCTGCCTATTGTTGACAAACCCACGATTCAGTATATCGTCGAGGAAGCCATAAAGGCCGGAATTGAGAGCATACTCATTATCACCGGCCGCGGAAAGCGCAATATTGAAGATCATTTTGATAAATCCTACGAGCTCGAATCTGAATTGAAAAGAAAAGGAAACACGTCGATGCTGAGCATGATTGAGGACATTTCTCAGCTGGTCAACGTGTTTTACGTGAGACAGAAAGAAGCCAAGGGCCTGGGGCATGCCATCAGCTGCGCCCGCGATTTTGTGGGGAACGAGCCGTTCGCAGTGCTGCTCGGCGACGATGTCGTGGTATCGGAAAAGCCCGCAATCGGGCAGCTCATGGAGGTTTACGAGCAGCACGGCGTTTCGGTGCTTGGCGTGCAGCGTGTGGACAGCGTCGTTGTGGATAAATACGGTATCATTGACCCGTCCAATGGAATTGGCGGCGGCAGACTCCATGGCGTGAAAGACCTTGTGGAAAAGCCGCATATCAACGAAGCACCGTCCAACCTCGCGATACTCGGCAGATATATCATTACGCCAGAGATATTTGATATTCTCAAGGTTCAGCAGCCCGGCAAGGGCGGAGAGATTCAGCTTACCGACGCGCTCAATACGCTGATGAGTAAACAGGAAATGTATGCTTATGAGTTTGAAGGCAAACGCTATGACGTGGGGGATAAGCTGGGCTTTTTGAAGGCCACGGTTGAGATTGCTCTGAACAGAGATGATTTAAGCCATCAGTTCGGGGAGTACCTTAAAAATATTGTAAAGGAAATATAAAATGAGCGAAATCAGAGATATCAATCTCGCCCCATCGGGTGAGATGAAGATTTCATGGGTCAAGAGCCATATGCCCGTGCTGTCGCATCTTGAAAAGCTATTTGCTGAAGAACTACCGTTCGACGGCGTTAAAGTATCGCTTAGCGTTCATTTGGAGGCGAAAACAGCTTATCTATGCCGCGTGCTTCAAAGCGGAGGGGCTGTCATGTCGGTGACGGGCTCCAACCCGCTGTCCACACAGGATGACGTGGCGGCGGCTCTTGTTCGCGGCGGCATTGATGTTTTTGCATGGCATGCGGCCACGGCGAACGAATATGAAAGGCACATTTCAATGGCGCTCGATCACGGCCCAGCTGCCGTGATTGACGACGGCGCGGATTTATCCGAAGCACTGCATACGAGAGATGCTCAAAAAGCGGTGAACGTGATTGGCGCGTGCGAAGAAACGACCACCGGGCTGCTGCGTTACCGCGCGAGAGAGCGTGACGGCTCGCTCAAGTTTCCTGTGGTGGCCGTTAACGATGCGGACTGCAAACATCTTTTCGACAACCGCTACGGCACAGGCCAGTCGGTTTGGGACGGTATCATGCGTACAACAAACCTCGTGGTCGCGGGTAAAGCGGTGGTGGTGGCCGGTTACGGCTGGTGCGGCAAGGGCATTGCGATGCGGGCGAAAGGCCTCGGTGCGCGTGTCATCGTGACCGAAATCGATCCGATCCGTGCGATGGAAGCGGCGATGGACGGCTATGACGTGATGCCGATGAACGATGCGGCAGGCCTTGGCGACATATTCGTCACGGTAACGGGCTGCAGCGATGTAATAACAAAAGAACATTTCAAAAAGATGAAGGACGGTGCCATACTTTCGAACGCGGGGCATTTCAATGTGGAGGTCAATATCCCCGAACTCGAGTCGTTATCAAAATCGTCATATGAAGCACGGCACAATATCATGGCTTACGATCTTGGCGGCAAAACGCTGTATCTGCTTGCGGAGGGGCGTCTTGTCAATCTGGCGGCGGGAGACGGTCATCCGGCGGAGATCATGGATTTAAGCTTCGCGATTCAGGCGCTGTCACTCAGATATCTATTGCAGAACAAAGGGAAGCTGAAAAACAGCGTCTTCAGCGTACCGCGGGAAATTGATATCCAAGTTGCTCAGCTCAAGCTCAAGGCGATGAATATTCAAATTGACGCGCTCAACGATGCGCAGCGCGCCTATATGTACGGAGAGTAAACATGAGCATTCGCATCAATAACGGTTTTATCATCACAGCCGATGCGCAGGATTCCTGTATGGAAGGCTGCGTGATTGTAAAAGACGGTGTAATCGCCTACGCGGGAGCGGAGGCTGATGCGCCGAAAATCGCTGTCAGCCGCACGATCGACGCGAAAGGCGGCATCATTGCCCCCGGATTCGTCAACACGCATACGCACGTGGCGATGAATCTGCTGCGCGGCTATGCAGACGACAGGACACTGATGGATTGGCTGCAAAACAGCATATGGCCCGCGGAAGACAAGCTCGATGAGGATGCCGTTTATTGGGGCACCATGCTCGCGATTGCCGAAATGGCGGCAGGCGGCGTGATATGCTTTTCGGATATGTATAATTTCACAAAGCAGATAGCGAAAGCGGCAGACGATTCAGGGATGCGCGCGCTGATTGCGACGGCCGTGCTTGATATCGACGGGCAGGACAAAAAGCGCCTTGCCAATGCCGCTGAACTTTTCGATATTGTCAAGGATTACAAGCTTGTCAATGCGGCGATAGGGCCTCACGCGGAATATACCGTCAGCCCCGCCCTATTCGAAAAAGTCGGCCGCTTTGCCGCCGAGCATCGCGCGCGCATCCATGTGCATGTCTCCGAAACGCAGGGTGAGCATGAAGACTGCATCAAGCGGCACGGAAAAACGCCGATTGGGCTGCTTCACAGCCTCGGCCTTTTGGATATGCCGCTGATGGCCGCACACTGCGTGTGGCTCAGCGATGAGGATATCGCCCTTATGGCGGAAAAGGGAGCCCATGTCATGTCGTGTCCGGGCAGCAATTTAAAGCTCGGAAGCGGCATTGCGCGGGTGGCCAAGATGCTTGAAGCGGGCGTGAACGTGAGCTGTGCCACAGACGGCGCTGCGAGCAATAACAATCTCTCGATGATGGAGGAAATGACGCTTATTTCGCTGTTGCAAAAGGGCGTGAATTTGGAGCCGACGCTGATACCTGCCAAAACCGCCGTGCGAATCGCCACAATCAACGGGGCGAAAGCATTGGGGCTCGATCAGTTAACGGGCAGCATTGAAGCGGGCAAACAAGCGGATCTCGTGGTTATTGATACATCTGGGCTGCGGTATTGCCCGAAAACGAACCTGCTGCATCATATGGTTTACAGCGGCAGCGATGCTGACGTGGCCTTGACAATGGTCAACGGTAAAATCCTGTATGAAGACGGTCAAATTACTTTCGGGGACTTTGAAGAAATTAAAGAGAAGGCATCAATGCATGCCGCAAAGCTTTTTGTGAAATAAAGGGGGTTCCTATTGAAACGCCTGTGCTTTTGGGCCTTATGTTTGATATTGATTGCGAGCCTGGCTGCCGGCTGTGCGCCGCAGCAGGATCAAAGCGGCGCGCCTCAAACCACGCAGGGCGGCACCGCGACGGACGCGAAAAACATCAATATAAAAGATATTGACATTTTAAAGCAAGACGAAAATACGGTGGTTACGTTTTCACTGCTCAGCGGCAGCCGCAAAGCCGGATATGCCGAATCGAAATTAACGCAGCTGCCGGCTTATCAAATTGAAATGCTTGACCAGCCTCAGCGCCTTAAAATAAAGTTTGATAATATCAGCTTCTGGGATTATGAACCGAAAGACTCCTGGATGGAGTCGGATACTATTCAAGGGCTTTTCCGCGAAGTTCCGGCGAACAACAGCTCACTGATCATCTTTATTCAGTTAACAAGATCAGCATCGTTTGATGTGAAGGAAGATGAGGGCAACCTGGTGCTGACAATCAAACCGGGGAACGAAAATACCGATACGAAGTATTACTGTACAGCCAATGCGTTTTATGAGCATCAGGAGGGCAGATGGCCCGAAGCGGTGGATATGCAGCCCGTGCTTTGCAGCGACCTGCAAAACAAACTGCTGATATCACACCCGTTTGACACCAAGGAAGAAGCGCAGGCCTTTATGCAGAGCATCGAGAAACCGGTTAAGGATGCGCTGCCGGAAGTCGCGCTGACGGTGGTCGGCATCGGGAAAAACGCGCTTCCCGATTTCTCATCGGACATTGATTATTCATTCTTAGAAAACCGGGGTGTGCTGATGAAGGACGGCAGCTTCTTAAACACCTCTGTACTGCTGGACAACGGAAGGTATCTGGATACGGCTTCGGACGGTCGTGTTGTGTTCTCACGCGCATACAAGCCCGAAGAACCCTCGATGCAGCAAGACAATTATCTGATGTCCGAGAGGCTGTGGATTCAAGGGGCCGACGGTCGTGCGAACATTATTGACGTATCCGAATTTTTTCTGATTACCAAGGCAAAATTCTCACCGGACGGACGGTATCTGGCAATTCTCGATTCGTCGATAGAGAACAGTGTCCTGTACGTTTATGATTTCACAAATACCGTATTGATCAATCTCGGTGAAGAGGGTTTTGGAAGTCAGACGACAGATTTTGCGTGGTCGGATGTGGGCAGCACGCTCTATGCAATGACGGGGAACAGCGATACCAAGCAGATGCGTTCCTGTACTTTTGGTGCAGACGGCAGTATTCAAATTCAGGCGGTGGAAGAGCTGGAAGGCGCCGAGGGCAGCGTCGCCGTTCGAAATGGGCTCGTTTATTTCGCAGACAAAACGACAGGCCGCGTGTACGAAATCGGTGAGACACGCCGCGATCTGACCGGCGGCGTGGACATCTGCGCTCGTTCCGATTCGAATCAGCTGCTTGTGCTTGAAACACAGCCCTCCGCCGATGAACAGGTTCCGACGAGTCTTAAGCTATTTAATCTCGATACGGGAGAGACGGTCATGATCACCAACGGTACCGATATCGTTGATTTCGGCTTTATGCCGGGCGGAAAAGTCTACTTCCTGGATGCCAAAATCGCCGACGCTGCCGAAGGCTTTCCATATGGCCTTTTTGTCTATGATATTGCGGGCGGTACCTTGCAGGAAATCGCGGTTTGTGGTACAGATGAATTTGCCACATCCGATTCGGGTGTGTTATACTTTATCGATTATCTTGGAGAAGTGGAAAACGGCTTTTATGCGACGTTTACATACAATTTGAGTTAAATAATACTTGAGGAGGACGGCATGCAGGTTCCAATTTCCGAGGTGGAAAAAATAGCGGTGCTTTCGCGTTTAAGCTTCAGTGATGATGAGAAGAAACAATATCAGCATCATCTTGAAGCCATACTCAAGTCCGCACAGCGGCTTGATGAGCTCGATACAAACGGTGTGGCGCCGACGGCGCACATTCAGGGCGTGGAAAATGTGCTCAGACGCGATGCGGTAGCGAAGAGCATGGATAATGATAAACTGACGGCCAATGCACCCGAACGTGAAAATGGGTGTTTCATTGTGCCTAAGGTTGTTGAATGAGGTGGCAAATTGAAAGCATATGAATTGAGCATAAAGCAGGCGATGGACAAGCTCGCATCGAAGGAAATCAGCGCTTCGGAGCTTGTGACAGGCCTGCTTGAAAGAATTAAAGAAAAAGAACCGCAGCTGCGTGCCTTAAACTGCGTTTGTGAAGAGCAGGCGCTTGACGATGCAAAAAAAGCGGACGACCGCCGCGCCAAGGGTGAGCAGCGCAGCGCATTTGACGGAATTCCCGCTATTATTAAAGATAATATCTGTACCGAAGGCATCGCCACCACGTGTTCGTCGAAGATGCTGCAGAGCTTTGTGCCGCCGTATGACGCGCATGTCATTGAGCGGTTCAAGTCGCTCGGCATCATCACACTTGCCAAATCAAATCTCGATGAGTTCGCGATGGGCTCGTCCACCGAAAACAGTGCCTTTAAAACGTCGGCAAACCCGTGGGATCTGCGGTGTGTGCCGGGTGGTTCATCGGGCGGCAGCGCGGCAGCCGTTTCGGCCGGTTATGCGCCGCTTGCGCTGGGGTCGGATACGGGCGGCAGCATAAGGCAGCCTGCGTCGTATTGCGGTGTTGTGGGGTTAAAGCCCACTTACGGCGTTGTATCGCGTTACGGCCTTGTGGCTTTTGCGTCCTCTCTCGATCAGATCGGTCCGTTTACGCGCACCATCGAAGATGCGGCGCTGGCGCTCAATACGCTGTGTAGCCACGACAGGCGCGATTCCACGTCGATTGATATGAACTATCCCGATTATACAGCCGGAATCAAAGAGGGCGTGAAAGGCATGAGAATCGGCGTGCCGAAGGAATACTTCGCGGAAGGCCTTGGCGAAGACGCCAAAGCCGCTTTGCTGAGCGCTATGAAGACATACGAATCGCTTGGCGCCATCGTCGAAGAAACCACACTGCCCACATTTGATTATGCGCTCAGTGTTTATTACATCATCTCTTCCGCGGAGGCCACCTCGAACCTGTCTCGTTACGACGGCGTGAAATACGGCCACCGCGCGCCGCAATATGATGGCATTGTGGATATGTACGTGCAGACGCGAAACGAAGGCTTCGGGCCGGAGGTTAAACGACGCATGATGCTCGGCAACTACGTATTAAGTTCGGGGTATTACGACGCTTATTACTTGAAAGCACTTAAGGTCAGAACGCTGGTCAAACGCGATTTTGATGCATTATTCGAAAAATTCGACTGCATTCTGTCGCCGACCGCACCGACACCCGCGTTTGTGGCGGGTGAAAAAACCGATCCGCTGCAGATGTACATGACGGATATATTCACGGTTCCCGTGAATATCGCGGGGCTGACGGCAGTTTCTTTACCATATGGCCTGAGCGGCAGCGGCCTGCCTATCGGCGTTCAGCTCATCGCAAAGCCGCTCGGCGAGCCCGAGATGCTGCGCATGGCGTATGCGCTCGAACAGGCTATCGAACCTATCGGAAGTCCGTCATTCAAGGGGGGTGAGCAGTGATGAAATTCGAAACCGTTATTGGGCTTGAGGTTCATGTGGAGCTGGCAACAAACACAAAAATATTCTGCGGTTGTGAGAATAAATTCGGCGGAGAGCCCAACACACATTGCTGCCCCGTTTGTATCGGTATGCCGGGCGTGCTGCCGGTGCTCAACGAGAAGGTGGTGGAGTTTGCAGCCAGAGCAGGCCTTGCGACCAACTGCAAAATCGCGAACTTTTCGAAGATGGACCGAAAGGGTTACTATTATCCCGATTTGCCCAAGGCGTACCAGATTTCGCAGTTCGATCTGCCGATCTGTAAAGAGGGTTATGTTGATATTAAGGTGAATGGAGAGGAAAAACGCATCCGCATCACGCGCATCCATATGGAGGAAGACGCGGGCAAGCTGCTTCATGAGGCCTGCGCGGGCACAGCGGTGGATTACAACCGCTGCGGCGTGCCGCTGATCGAAATCGTCACCGAGCCGGATCTTCGCAGTGCCGAAGAAACAAAAGTGTTTCTCGAAACGCTTAAAAGCATCATGCAGTATACGGGCGTATCTGACTGCAAAATGCAGGAGGGCTCGCTTCGCTGTGATGTGAATGTGTCCGTGCGTGAGGAAGGCAGCAGCATGCTCGGCACGCGTACAGAAATGAAGAATTTAAACAGCTTTTCGGCCGTGTACCGCGCGATTGAAGCCGAGAGTGCACGGCAGATTGCTCTGATTGAGGAAGGCGGCAGCGTTCAGCAGGAAACGCGCCGGTTTGATGACGTGAAGGGCAAAAGCTATGCCATGCGCGGCAAGGAAGAAGCACACGATTATCGTTATTTCCCTGATCCCGATCTGGTGCCGATCACACTGACGGACGAACGCATCAGCGAGCTGAAAGACAGTTTGCCGGAGCTGCCCGAAGCGAAAAAGAACCGCTATATTGCTCAGCTCGGACTTTCGGAATACGACGCGGGCGTACTCACCGCCGACCGTGACATCGCCATGTTCTTTGATGCCTGTCTTGCCGAATATAATGAGCCAAAGAAAGTTTGCAACCTGATCATGATCGATTTGCTGCGCCTGTTTAAGGAAAACGGCGTGCTGCCCGAGAACAACCCGGTGAAGCCGGAACATCTTGCGGAAACGCTTGCGCTGATCGATAAGGGTCAGGTCAATATTACGGTGGCCAAAGCCGTGTTTGAAGAATGCTTCCGCACGGGTGAATCGCCGGCAGCCATTGTGGAAAGAAAAGGCCTTGCGCAGATCAGCGATACGGATGAAATAAGAACCATGATCCGCGACATCATCGCAAACAACCCGGGCCCGGTGGCCGATTATAAGGGTGGAAAAGCCAAGGCGCTCACGTTCTTTGTGGGTCAGGTGATGAAACTGACAAAAGGCCAGGCCAATCCGCAGGTTGTCAACACCATTGCGCTTGAGGAACTGGACAAAGCGTAACCGATAAGGACCAAAAGAGGCAGCGCGTTGCAACAGACAGGTATACAAAAGCAGCCGCGCTGTCTTTTTATAGATACAAACGTGCGAAAAAGACTAAAATAATAAGCAAATTGAAGAAAACGCTTATTATTTTCTATGTATTGTGCTATAATCGGTAATCAATAGATTGAATAAGGGGCGGCGAGTATATTGAAAAGCATGACAGGCTTCGGCCGTGCCGAAGTTGAAGAAGAAGGCAGAAAACTGACGGTTGAACTCAAAACGGTAAATCACCGGTTTTTGGATATCAATATCCGTATTCCGAGAACACTTGGTTTTACCGAAGAGCTCATCAGAAAGACAATCAAAGACAGATTGTCCCGCGGACGCGTGGATGTGTTTGTGAATTACAGCGCGCTGTCAGGCGATGCCAAAACAGTCACGGCGGATATCGGGCTGATGCGTTCGTATCTGAAAGCGGCCCGGCATGCGGCCGGGGAAGCGGGCGTGCTCGACAATCTGCAGCTATCGGATATGATCCGTATTCCGGATATCATTGTGATTCAGGAAGAGGGCGAAGATGAAGAGCGCCTGTCTCGTCTTGTTCAGGCCGCATCCGTTCAGGCGATTGAAGCGCTGGAGGGGATGCGTCTCCGGGAAGGAGAATCGCTTAAACTGAATATTGTTGAATGTCTGGATACCCTCGAGACGATTCGTCAACGTGTGAACCAAAGGAAAGATGCCGTTGTGTCTGAATACGCGGTCAAACTCAAACAGCGCATCGCCGAAATGATTGCGAATACGGAGATTGATGAAGCAAGGTTTAATACAGAAGTGGCGCTGATGGCTGACAGGGCCGATGTGACAGAGGAAATCGTCCGGCTCGGTACACATATCAGTGAGTTTAAAAAGGCCGTCAACGATTCAGACGCGGTGGGCCGAAAACTTGATTTCATGGTGCAGGAAATGAACCGTGAAATGAATACCATCGGTTCAAAATCACAGGATTACGATATCACGTCTGCGGTCATCGAGGGCAAAAGCGTTATCGAAAAAATACGTGAACAAGTTCAGAATATTGAATAAAATTTGGAGGGCAGCATATGGCCATCAAGCTTATCAACATTGGTTTTGGCAATATCGTATCAGCCAACAGGCTGATTGCGATTGTCAGCCCCGAGTCTGCGCCGATTAAGCGTATCATTCAGGAAGCAAGGCAAAAGGGAAATTTAATAGACGCCACATACGGAAGACGCACACGCGCCGTGATTATCACGGACAGCGATCATGTGATCCTGTCGGCTGTCCAGCCTGAAACGGTCGCACACCGTCTGACCGATAAAGACGACGACGCCGAGGAATAGCGCATGGAGAAAGGGCTGTTGCTTGTCCTTTCCGGCCCTTCGGGTACCGGAAAAGGGACTGTGTGTAAAGCGCTGCTTAACAAGCGCAAGGACATTTCATTGTCGGTTTCCTGCACCACACGCGCACCGCGTCCGGGAGAGACCGACGGAAAAAGCTATTTTTTTAAAACGCACGAGGAATTTGAAAGCCTTATCGAACAGGACGCATTTTTGGAGTATGCGAATGTGTTCTCGAATTATTACGGAACGCCCAAAAGCTTTGTGGATGCCGCCATCAATGAGGGCAAAGATGTGTTGCTGGAAATTGATGTGCAGGGTGCGCTCAAAGTAAAAAAATCTTATCCGCACGGCGTATATATGTTTCTGGTTCCGCCCACAATGGAAGAATTAAAGAACCGTATCTGCAGCCGGGGCACAGAAACGACGGCGCAGATTGAAGCGCGGCTGGGCAAGGCCGCCGCTGAGATGAACCTCATGCATGAATACGATTACAGAATCGTCAACGATCAGGTAAACGACGTGGTGAGCCGCATTGAGGCCATCATGACGGCGGAAAGGCTCAGGGTTTTCCGCTATCAAGAACAAACAAAGGAGTGAATTAATATGATGTATCCCGGAGTCAGTGAACTCAAAGACAAGGTAGACTGCCGCTATACCCTCGTTGTGGAGTCGGCTAAGCGCGCCCGCCAGCTGGTGGACGGTGCCGAGCCGCTGACGACAGCGCCGGAGTCGAACCCTGTTTCTCAGGCGGCAAAAGAGATTTACAGCGACAAAATTACATATATCACACCGGAAGAGGCTTAAACGATGCCTTTGACGGTTATCGTCGGCGTATCGGGCGGCATAGCCGCCTACAAGTCGGCTTACCTCGTCAGCGCGCTCAAAAAAAAGGGCTATGATGTTCATGTGCTGATGACGCAAAACGCGCTCAATTTTATCGGCGCGATCACGTTTGAGACGATCTCAAACAACGCCGTTTTGACCGATGCGTTTGACAGGACAAATGAATTTGATGTGAAGCATGTCTCGCTCGCAAAAAAAGCGGACATGCTTATTATTGCGCCCGCAACGGCTGATATCATGGCCAAAGCGGCGGCGGGCATCGCAGACGACATGCTGACGACAACGCTGCTGGCTTGCGAATGTCCCGTTGTTTTCGCGCCCGCGATGAACGACGTGATGTACAAGGACGCGGCGACACAAAACAACATCTCGCTGCTCAAAAAACGCGGTTATTTCGTGATGGACACCGGAGAAGGGTTGCTGGCCTGCGGTGATGTGGGGCAGGGGCGCATGCGGGAGCCCGACGATATCATTGCATTCGCGTCGGATGTGCTCGTGTCACGTTACGATCTTTTGGGCGTGCGTGTGCTGGTATCTGCTGGGCCGACGCGCGAAATGATTGATCCTGTCAGGTATCTATCCAACCGGTCTTCGGGGAAAATGGGCTACGCCATCGCTCAGGCTGCCGTGAACCGTGGCGCAAACGTGACGCTGGTTTCGGGGCCTGTCTCAATTGAGCCGCCGCTCAAGGTGAAAACAATCCTTGTCGTCTCTGCCGCCGAAATGGCGCAGAAAATGGGCGAGCTCGGAAGCGAAGCCGATATCATCGTGATGGCGGCGGCTGTGGCGGATTACACACCCAAAACGGTGAGCGATCAGAAGATCAAAAAGGGCGGCGACATGACGGTTGAGCTTGTTCGCACGCAGGATATATTATCGTCCCTCGGAGACAAAAAAGGCAGCAACCAGCTGCTGATGGGATTCGCGGCCGAAACGCAGGATTATGAAGCCAACGCCATCGGCAAGATGAACAAAAAGAATCTCGATGTGATCGCCCTCAACGATGTATCCCGCAACGGTGAAGGCTTTGAATCGGACAGCAACAATATTATATTATATTTTAAAGACGGCACATCTCAAAACCTCGGAAGCGACAGCAAAAAGAACCTGTCCCGGCGCATTATCGATGTGCTGGCAGCGCATTATCAACAGATAATCGCGAGGTAACCCCGCATGTATGCAAAAGTCATTATCGATATCATCCATTCAGATGTGGACAGGGTGTTTGAATACCTTGTTCCTAATGACATGACGCTCGAAATCGGTTTTCGCGTGCATGTGCCTTTCGGGCGCGCCAATACGCTGCGCGAGGGCTACGTGATCGGTCTCTCGGAATCGTGTGAGTTTCAGGGAGAGGGCATCAAAAGCATTAAGAATGTTCTTTCCGATTTTGCGGCGCTGACGCCGGGGCAAATCAGCCTTGCGGGCGTCATGCGCCGATATTATCATACCACGCTTGCGGTGGCGCTCCGACTGATGTTTCCCGCCGAAATGCGAGGCGGACGCATAGGAGACAAGCTGGAACGCGAGCTTGTTTTTTCTTTGACCGAAGAGCAGTTTAACGAAGCCATCCGCTCGTTAATGAGTGCGGATGGCAAGCCAAAAGCACCCAAACAGCTCGATGTGCTGAGTGCCATGCGTACTTACCGCACACTCAAAGCATCAGCGCTGGAGGATGTGGTTCCGGGCAGCGCGTCCGCGAGAGACGCACTCGTTAAAAAAGGGCTACTTTTGAGCCGGACGGTAGAAACACTGCGCCATCCGCGCAAAACAGCGCTGCGCGAGGACGATTTTGATCTGACGGAAGACCAGCTCAGCGCGGCAAATACCATATTATCAGAAACGGGCAAGTACTTGCTGCATGGCGTGACGGGCAGCGGGAAAACCGAGGTTTATATCCACATCGTGCGTGATTGCTTGAAACGCGGCAGGAGCGCGATTGTGCTCGTGCCCGAGATATCGCTGACACCGCAGCTTGTTTCGATGTTTGAACGGCGCATCGGGCAAGAGATTGCGGTGTATCACTCCACGTTAACGGCCGGCGAACGATATGACGAATGGAAACGCATGGCGACGGGCCGGGCAAAGGTCGTCATCGGCGCGCGCTCGGCGGTGTTTGCCCCGCTCAGAGATGTCGGCGTGATCATCATCGACGAGGAGCATGAATCGAGCTACAAATCGGATATGCACCCCAAATACACCGCCCACGAGGTCGCGCGTATGCGCGCGAACATTGAAGGCGCATCACTCGTGCTCGCTTCCGCAACGCCCTCGGTGGAAAGCTATATCAAAGCCAAAAACGGTATTTACAAACTCATCCGTATGCCCAACCGTCTGTTCGGCTTGCAGCTGCCTGCCGTGGATATCGTTGATATGCGCGACGAAGTGGTAAACGGCAATAAAACGCTGTTTTCGGGTTTGCTGCATCAGGAGATCAGCAACGCCTTATATCATAAAAAGCAGGTCATGCTGTTTATCAACCGTCGCGGCTACTCGACGTTTGTGATGTGCCGCGGCTGCGGCTATGTGGAATACTGCGACAACTGCGAGGTCACGATGACGTACCACGCGAGCAAGGGTGTGCTGATGTGCCATTACTGCGGGCGCACGCGTCGATTGAGAGATGTCTGCCCCGAATGCGGCAAGCCGTATCTGAAGCATTACGGCATCGGCACGCAGCAGGTAGAGGAACAGACCAAAGCGCACTTTCCGGAGGCGCGCGTGCTGCGTATGGATCTTGATACCACGCGGGGGAAGGACGCGCACCTTAATATCTACGAGCAGTTCAAACGCGGCGACGCCGATATCCTGATCGGCACGCAGATGATCGCCAAGGGGCTCGATTTCGAGCGCGTGACGCTCGTGGGTGTGGTTGCGGCGGATAACTCGCTTTACATTCCCGACTTCCGCAGCCCGGAAAAAACGTTTGAGCTTTTGGAGCAGGTGGCGGGCCGCGCGGGGCGCAAAGATCCCGGTAAGGTGGTTGTTCAGACGTATTCGCCGGATCATTACGCGATTGACTATGCGCGGCGGCACGACTTTGAGGGCTTTTTCGAGGAGGAAATGAATGTGCGCCGTTCGGCGTTGCTGCCGCCCTATTCGGTATTTTTCCGTTTTGTATTTACCGGGAAAAGCGAAGACGCTGTGATAAGCGCATGTCAGGATTTTGTGAAAGGTTTTAAGGACGTATTTTCGGATGAGTTTGACAAGCTGCTGCTGTTTGACAGCGGCGAAGCGCCCGTTAAGAAGATACAGGGGCGCACGCGCTGGCAGGTGCTTATCAAGGTGCTTAACGACGCAAGTCTTGCGCAGTTTCGAAAAAGATTATATATTTATACGGACACGAAACAATATAAGGATTGCACCTATGGCATGGAAATCAATCCGCAGAGTATGATATAGGGAGAGGACGGTATGGCGATCAGGGATATCGTAAAGGGCACAGATAATCCGGCACTGCGGAAAAAATCGCGAGAAGTGAGCGGCATCAATAAGCATATCTTAACCCTGCTTGACGACATGAAAGAAACGCTGGCAGTGGAAGACGGCGTCGGCTTGGCTGCGCCGCAGGTGGGCGTGCTGCGCCGCATTGCGATCGTGAACTACAACGATCAGTTGTATGAGCTCATCAATCCGAGAATCTTAAGCGGTACAGGAGAAGCCATCGAAGAAGAAGGCTGTCTTTCCGTTGTCGGACAGAGAGGCAGAGTGAAGCGTCCGGATAAAATAACGGTCACTTATATCGACAGGCACGGGAAAAAAGTAAAGCAAGAGATCACGGGCATAACGGCAAGAATTTTTTGTCATGAGATCGATCATCTGGACGGCATATTGTTCGTGGATAGAATGATAAAAGAGAACGAACCCGATAAAAAAGGAGATTAATTTGGCTATCAGAGATGTGGTAAAGGGAGAGGACAACGAAGACCTCAGAAGGATTTCTCGCGAGGTGAAAGAAATCACCCCGCATATATTAACGCTGCTCGACGATATGAAGGAAACGTTGCTTATTGAGGACGGCGGCGGGTTGGCTGCGCCGCAGGTGGGCGTGCTGCGCCGCATTGCGGTGGTGTCGTATGAGGACAAGTACTATGAGCTTATCAACCCGAAGATTCTCAAAGAATCCGGGGAGGTCAGCGGTGAAGAGGGCTGCCTGTCGGTTCCCGGTGTCTGGGGGCTAGTGCCGCGGCCCGAAAAAATAAAAGTATCATACATGGACAGATCTGCCCAAATGAATGAAATCGAAATTTCCGGGATGCTGGCGAGAATATTCTGTCACGAGATTGACCACTTGGACGGCATTCTTTTCGTCGATAAAATGACCGAGGAGATCGAATGAAGCTCGTCTTTATGGGAACCCCGCAGTTTGCGGTGCCTTGCCTGGAAAAGCTGATTCTTGGCGGCTATGACATTGCTGCCGTGGTGACGCAGCCGGACAGAAAGAGCGGACGGGGGCACAAAACAGTGCCGCCGCCTGTCAAAATGCTGGCGCAAGCGCATGGCATTCCTGTGCTGCAGTTTGAAAAGATAAAATCCCCCGAAGGGGTGGCGGCGCTTGAGGCGCTCGCGCCCGATATGATTGTGACAGCGGCTTTCGGGCAGATTCTTTCGAAGCAGATATTGGACATTCCGCCGCTGGGGTGCCTCAATGTCCATGCGTCACTGCTGCCGAAGTACCGCGGCGCGGCCCCCATTCAATGGGCCATTATCAACGGCGAAAAGCAAACCGGCGTGACCATCATGTATATGAACGAAGGGCTCGATACGGGCGATATCATCACGTCGTCGTCTGTTGAAATCGGCAGTGATATGACGGGCGGTGAGCTCTACGAAGCGCTGTCCATGCTTGGCGCGGCGCTTCTTATTGATACAATCGGCATGATTCAAAACGACACGGCAAAACGTACCGTTCAGGATGAATCACAGTCCAGCTACTATCCGCCGCTCTCAAAAGAGCTCGCAGAGATCGATTGGATGAAACCCGCAGCGGAGATTCATAACCTCGTGAGGGCGCTCAATCCCGTTATGGGTGCTGCTGCGCATATGGGCGGAGACGTCTTTAAAATATGGCTCACATCAATCGAGCCGGGCAGCGCCGAACCGGGAAAGCTTGTGACATGTGATGCCAGAAATGGGCTTTTAGTCGGCACGGGGGCCGGTCTGCTGCGCATTCAGGAAATGCAGGCACCGTGCTGCAAACGCATGAATCCGTGTGATTTTCTAAGGGGCAAGTGTCTGCCGGAAAGCCGATTCGATGCTGCCAATACCGAGGGGCTGAAATGAACGCCAGACATGCCGCTTATCTAGCGCTGAATGCCGTTCTCAAAGAAGGCGCTTATACATCCCTCGCGCTTAAAAAGCATATTCCCGCTTCCTTTTCCGCGGAAGATCGGCATTTCACGTCGCTGCTGCTAAGAACAACGCTCGAAAACCTGCAGCGCATTGATTATGCGCTGCAGGGGTTTATCACCTCGTCGCGCGTGCACGGAAGCATCAGAAACATTTTGAGGCTGGGCGCTTGCCAGCTTCTTTTTATGGATACCCAAGGGTATGCCGCCGTCAGCGAGAGTGTGGCGCTCGCCAAGCGCGTCAAACCGCAGACAAGCGGATTTGTCAACGCGGTGCTGCGCGCCATGGAAAAAGGGAAAAACGGCATTGTATTTCCTGAGATTACAAACGCAAAGTCTTTGAGCGTGATGGCAAGCTATCCCGAATGGATATGCGACAAGTACATCAAGGATTTCGGTTGGGATTTCGCTAAAGATTTGCTGCTTTATAAAGCGCCGGAATTTGTTTCTGTGCGCATGAACCCGCTGAAAACCGATCAACAGACGTTTGAGTCGGCGCTTGGTGCGCTCGGCGTTGAATGGCGTGAAAGCTCCATTCCGAACGCCTACGCCGTCAGCGGCTTTCATGACATTGAGAACCTTGATCTGTTTAAAAACGGATCGATGGCTGTGCAGTCTCAAAGCGCAATGAACGCAGTGCTTGCGGCGGGCATCAAAAAAGGCGATCGTCTGCTGGACTGCTGCACCGCGCCGGGCGGCAAGAGCGCATACGCGGCCGCGCTCACGCAAAACGGTATCGATATCACGGCGTGGGACGTCCACGAACATCGGGTAGACATGACACGAAAGAACTTCGAAAGGCTGGGCGTCCGCAACGCTAAAATAGCCGTTTGTGACGCAAGACAGCATCTGCCGCAGTATGATGGACGTTTTGACATGGTGCTGATTGATGCGCCGTGCAGCGCGATGGGGCTTATGGCGCATCAGCCGGATATCCGCTATTCAAGAAAACCGGAGGATATATTAAGTTTAACCGATGTGCAGAAGGACATACTGTCGGTATGCGCACGCTATGTAAAAAAAGGCGGAACGCTCGTGTATATGACCTGCTCCATTAACAGGGATGAGAATGAAACCGTCACAGACGCATTTTTAAGCCGCGCGGACGGTTTTGCCTATCGGCAGCCGCCGCAAACGCTTTATCCGCATCTTTGCGGGTCTGACGGCTTTTACACGGCCGTTATGGAGAGACAATGAACGGATTGCTTTCACTGACTGTATCGGAACTCGAAAAAATCATCACCGATCTGGGTGAAAAGAAGTTTGCCGCCAGGCAGCTCCGCGCATGGCTTGTGAAAGGGGCTTTGTTTGATGACATGACAAATCTTTCGAAGCCGCTTCGGGAAAAGCTCAAAGAACGCTACAGCGAAGGTTATGCGCGCATTCAAAAAAAGCTGACGTCAAAAGACGGAACCGTCAAATACCTGCTCGAAATGACGGATGGCAATCTAATCGAATGCGTGGTGATGGACTATCACCACGGACGGACGCTTTGCGTGTCCACTCAAGTAGGCTGCCGCATGGGCTGCGCCTTCTGCGCCTCGGGTCTTGAAGGGCTTGTTCGCCAATTGACGGCGGGGGAAATGCTCTCTGAAGTGATTGCGGCGCGAGAATCGGGGGGAATCAGCAATGTGGTGCTGATGGGAAGCGGGGAACCGCTTGATAACTATGATAATGTGATTGAATTTTTAAATGCGCTTCAGTCGGAGCTCGGAATCGGCCAGCGCCATATATCGCTCTCCACTTGCGGCTTGGTGCCCGGCATTTTAAAGCTCTCCGAGGAAAAACTGTCGTTGACGCTTTGTATCTCGCTGCACGCAGCGATCGATGAGAAGAGAAAGAAGCTCATGCCCGTCGCGAGAGCGTATACCATCAGCGAGGTCATGAATGCGGCAAATGTCTACTTTAAAAAAACGGGCAGGCGCATTATAATAGAATACACATTGATTCGGGGCTTCAACAACGGCGAGGAAGATATAGAGGCGCTTAAACATGTTCTCGCCGGTCTCAATTGCCATATCAATGTGATTCCCATCAACCATGCGGCGGGCGAATTTGCTCCGCCATCAAAAAGCGAAAGCTACGCGTTTGCGGCGGCGCTCGAACGTGCCGGCCTCGGTGCCACGGTGAGGCGCGCGCTGGGCAGCGATATCGAAGGGGCATGCGGCCAACTTAAACGAAGAACGGGGCAGCTATGATTTATTACGCGAAGACACATAAAGGCAATGTCAGAAAGCTCAACGAAGATGCTGTTTATATCCCCGAAGATGAAAGCGGCTTTTTTGCCGTACTTGCCGACGGCATGGGCGGACACAGCGCAGGCGATGTGGCCAGCAGTTTGATTGTGAGCACCGTCTGTACCTATTTTTGCGATATGGATGCGGCCTCGGTGACCCAAGACCAATTAAAAGACGCGCTCTGCCGCGCCAATACGCTCATTTGGAATGAGTCGCGTGCCAATTTGAACAGAAAAGGCATGGGATCAACGGCGACTGTGGCTGTTTTTACAGACGGCAAAGCATTTATCGGCCAAGTGGGCGATTCACGTGCGTATCTTTTTCGTGACGGCGCGCTCAAACAGATTACGACGGATCATTCATATGTTCAGATGCTGCTCGACAAGGGCTTGATCAATCCGGAAGAAGCAGCCAGCCATCCGCATAAAAACATCATCACACGCGCTGTGGGGACGGAGAAGGATGTGGATGTGGATCTGTTCAGCGTCGAATTGCAGCCGGACGATGTGATACTGCTTTGCTCGGATGGTTTGTCCAATGCTGTGTCGGACGAGCAAATAGCCGGTATATTGTCCGGTGATTTATCAGCTGCGGCAGAAGGTCTGATCCAGGCTGCTCTTGATAACGGCGGAACGGATAATGTCAGCGCTGTCATCGCCGTCCAGAGCGGAGGTGCAAAATGATCGGGCGTGTTCTCGGCGGCAGATATGAAATACTCGAAGACATTGATTCTGGCGGTATGGCATCCGTTTATAAGGCATTATGCCGTAAAACAAACAGCACGGTGGCCGTGAAGATACTCAAAGAGAAGTTTTCCGGCAATGCCGATTATATCAAGCGGTTTAAAAAAGAAGCGCAGGCCGCGTTTTCTTTAGAACATGAAAATATCATCCATGTCAGCGATATCGGCTTCGAAGACGGCATCTATTACATGGTCATGGAGTATGTGGACGGCTCAACGCTGAAAACCTTGATTGATGAAAACGGGCTGATACCTGAAAGAGAGGCCATTCTTTTTGCAATCCAAATCTGCGGCGCTTTGTCGGCAGCTCATAAGCGCGGCATTATTCACAGGGATATCAAGCCTCAGAATGTGCTGATAGATAAGGAACAGACGGCCAAAGTCACGGACTTCGGCATTGCAAAAAGCTTATCGGCCACGGATGAAGAAGAAAAAGAAGTCATCGGGTCGGTTTATTATGTGTCTCCCGAACAAGCGCGCGGGGATATCGTGGACGCACGCACGGATATCTACTCTATGGGCATTATGTTGTATGAAATGTTGACGGGGGAACTGCCATACAAGGGTGATCAGACCGTTTCGGTGGCGCTCAAACATATCAACGAAAAAATAACGGCACCTGAAAAAATCAATACGAATCTGAGCAAATCCATTAACAACATTGTTCTGAAAGCCACAAGCAAGAATAAAAAAGACAGATACAGATCAATGGATGCTTTTAAAGAAGATCTTGTACGAGCCATTGTGGACAAAAGCGGAGAGTACATTGATTTGCCATATGAGCACCAGACAGTGGATGCGCCTGTCATCATAAAAAAATTCAAGGTTTGGCGAATTATTGTATTGTTTTCGATAATCGCTTTCTTGGCGGCTTCAGTCATCACGGTTTTCTCGATCATTGAAAACACAAATGCCCAGACAATCAAGATGCCCGATTTTACCGGACAAGCCGTTTCGGATGCGTCAAAAACATTGACCAATCTTCAAATGGGTGTAAAACTGGAATTCGAACAGAGCGAGACGATCAATGTCGGCACAGTCATTTCTCAGACGCCGGCACCTGGCAGCGCCGTGCTTAAGGGCACTGTGGTCACATTAACCATTGCCAACGGGCCGGCAGGTCTCTCGATGCCTGATGTGACCGGAATGACGCTGGACGAGGCAAAGGATCTTATTGCAAGCATGGGCCTTGCGATAGAAAGCATTACTTATGAATACAGCAGTAATTTGCCCGCCGATACGGTTATATCACAGACGCCGGAAGTTGACAGCGAAGTGAATGCCGATAATCCCATCAGCGTGGTGGTATCAACAAGTGAACAGCAGATGGATGTGCCCATGCTGCCGGTAAAAGGCACCATGGTGGATATGGCCGCTGCGCAGCTCGCGGGCGCCGGATTTAACAGCTGCTTTATCTATGAAACTGATAGTGAATTGGCAGAGGGAACGGTAATCGGTCAGTCTCCGGAAGAAGGAATCCCGGCCTCATTCGAAGAAGAAATTGATCTTTGGATCAGTGCGTTTAAGCAAAAGAACTATCATGCACCGTTATCTGCGGTGATCGATGTGGCAGATAAAGATTCAACAATCAAAGTTGTGCTGCAAACAGAATACAACGATGTGCCGATTAATCTCGTGGTCAAAACATATGACGCCACCGTCAGCGGGACGATGTCCATAGACTATGATATTCCCAGCTTCAGCAGCGGAAAGAAAACGGTCAAAGTTTTTGTCAACAATGCGGAAGCGTATTCGGTTGAATTGGAGTTTGTTGAACGTGACTCAGAGTAAAACGGGAACCATCATCAAAGGAATCGGCGGATTTTACTATGTCCGTGATGATGAAGGTAACATGATTGAATGCAAAGCGAAGGGAAGCTTTCGAAACGACAATACCGTTCCGCTTCCCGGTGACCATGTGCGGTGCGGTATAAGCGAGAGCGCAGGCGGCTTGATAGAAGAGATATTTGAACGCCGAAACGAGCTGATAAGGCCGCGTGTGGCGAATATAGACCAAGCCGCCATCGTTGTTTCCGTTCACAAGCCCAAGGCAGATCTTTTGCTTTGTGATAAATTGATTGTTCAGAGCAAACAAGCCGGCATTTTTCCTTTGCTTGTTTTTAATAAATGTGATGCAGCGGATGAAGATGCGGTTCAATCACTGAAAGGCGAATACAGCAATGTATGTCCCTATATCTGCGTATCGGCTGCCACAGGTGACGGGCTTGATGGCTTGAAAAAGCATTTGCAGGGCAAAACCACTTGCCTCGCGGGACAGTCAGCGGTGGGGAAGTCGTCTATTCTCAATGCGTTATTTCCGGAGCTTTCGCTGGAAACAGGGAGCCTTTCAAAGAAAACCGACAGGGGCCGCCACACCACACGCCATACCGAGCTGCTTGTGATGGCCGATATTTCCGGCATGGTTGTGGATACGCCCGGGTTTTCATTTTTGGAAAACACGAATGTGATACCGGAGCAGCTCAGCCATTACTATGACGACATGCGACCGTTTTTTGAAGGCTGCCGTTTTTCGTCATGTCTGCACGATAAAGAACCGCAATGCGGCGTGAAAGACGCCTTGGCCGAAGGCGGAATCAGCGAAGGACGATATCAAAGATATCTGACGATTTTAAAAGAATTGCAGGAAAAGAGGTTACGCGAATATGATTAAAGTGGCACCGTCAATACTCTCGGCAGATTTCACAAAAATTTATGACGCTGTCAAAATGCTTGAAAGCGCGGGTGCGGACTACATACACTGTGATGTGATGGACGGTGTATTTGTGCCCAATTTAACCTTCGGGCAGAAAATGGTGCGGGACTTAAGAGCACATACGATGCTTCCGCTTGATGTGCATTTGATGATCGTTGAGCCGGAACGGTATATAGAGGAATTCGCCGACGCAGGGGCCGATATCATCACCGTGCACGCCGAAGCGACGATGCACCTCGACAGAGCCGTTCAGCTTGTGAAAAAGACCGGCAAAAAATGCGGCGTGTCACTGAATCCGCATACATCGCTGGATGTACTTGAATATGTGCTCGATAAGGTGGATATGGTGCTGCTGATGTCGGTAAATCCGGGCTTCGGCGCCCAGAGCTTTATACCGTATTCCATACGCAAAGCACAGAATTTAAAAAAGATGATTGAAACACGCGGCCTTGAAATCGATATAGAAATGGACGGCGGTATTGATGCAAAAAATGTGCGCTGTGTTGTGGAGGCCGGCGTGAATGTGATTGTGTCGGGCAATACGATTTTTAAATCGGAAGATCCGAAGGACATGATCAGCCGTTTGAAGCTAGAAAAATGAAATGCGTGATCGTATCCGGCGGTAATGCGCCGGGAAAAAACGATTTTAAAAAACAACTCAAAGATGCGGCTTTACTGATTGCGGTGGATGGAGCTGCCGACCTGTTGGATCGGTGGGGCGTTGTGCCGCATTATATCATCGGAGACATGGACACAGCGGCTGACAGCAGCCTCGACCGGCTGTATGAAAGCGGAGCCGCTGCGGTGAAGCTGCCGAGAGAAAAAAATGAGACCGATACGCAGGCGGCGGTAGACTTTGCGCTGAAATCCGGCGCGGACGAAATTGTGATGCTGGGCGCAACAGGCGGCCGTTTTGACCATGCGATGGGCAATGTGGCCATGCTGGTGCGTGCGGTGCGCGCCGGCGCGCGCTGCCGGATATTAGACAAGACCAATGAGATGTGGGTGGCTGCGGGTGAGCACGATGTCTGCGGACACCCCGGACAGACCGTTTCGATTATTCCGCTTACAGGTGATTTGATCGTGACGGCCACGAATCTTGAGTATCCGCTTAAAAACTTAAAGCTCGGCGTGGATGCGTCAAGAGGCATCAGCAACGTTATACTGCGCAGCCCTGCCCATTTGTCCATCTCGGGCGGTTACGCGCTTATTGTGAAGATCAGAAACGAAACGTCACACTTTTTCAATGCCCGCCGTATGATATAGCAGGAATTAAAGCAGTATCATCATGGAGGTGGGTCCCTTGTTGTGCGCGAACTGTCTTATGCGAAGGATCATTGCGGCTTTCATTATCTGCATCGGCGTCATATTACTCATATGCTTCATGCCGTATTGGATGTGGCTGGCGCTGCTGGGAGTGACGCTTATCGTTGTGGGGTGCTTTGTCATTGCAAAGAAAATCTTGTGATACATAATTGGAGGTGGACGTATTGAGAATCTACTGTTTCAAAGCGCCGCGTATTTTTCGCGGTATATTACGAAGGCTTTTTAAGTAAAGCATACATAAAGAATGTCTCAAAATAAGCGCAGCCCATTGCGGTGAAGCTTATTTTGAGACAGACATCATGCAACGGATAAAGTAAAAGAGCTGCCATAGGCAGCCCATAATGGTCTATGAAGATTATCCGCGGGTAACCTTGCCGGAGCGCAGGCATCTTGTGCACACATACAGTCTTTTGGGAGAACCGTCCACCATTGCACGGACACGCTGAACGTTGGGAGACCAGGTTCTTCTCGCTTTTCTGTTGGAATGGCTCACCGTATTACCCGAAACGATACCTTTATTGCAAACCTCGCAGTACTTTGCCATAGCTTAACACCTCTCTTCTTAACCCGAAAATAGCACGAAAAATATTTTATCATTGAAGATGCGGTTTTGCAAGTCGAATTCTTAAATTTTCATTTCAATTTTTTGAAACGTCTTGACGCTTTTTAAAAAACGCGATAGATTTAACTCACCGGTCTAAAAACGGTAATGAGTGCAAGGAGGCTTTTCGATGGCTGTAACACAGCAAAAATCGCTTGGGAAGATCGTATATTCCGACGAATTTATTTCAAATCTTGCCGGACTCGCTTCTATGGATTGCTACGGAATCGTGGGAATGGCTTCTCAAAAGGCGATGGATGGTATTGTCGAACTGCTTAAAGGCGAAAATTTAAACAAGGGTGTCAAAATCACGACAGAAAACGAGTCTATTCGTATACAGCTCTTCGTTATCGTCGAATACGGCGTATCGATATCCGCCGTTGCATCAAATGTCATTGATACTGTCAAATACAAGGTCGAGTCTATCACAGGCCTGAATGTCGAAAAAGTTGATGTGACAGTCAATGGCATAAGGGTTTAGGGGGATAAGCTATGCAAGAGAGGTTAAACGGCGAGCTGTTCAAAGATATGGTGTTATCGGCCGCCGCGTTGCTTGACAAAAACAAAAAAGGGCTCAATGCGCTTAACGTGTTTCCCGTGCCTGACGGCGATACGGGAACCAACATGTCACTCACACTGATGTCGGCCGTGAAGGAAGTTCGCAATGCCGATACGTCAAAGATTTGTACCGTGGGCGATGCGTTGTCACTCGGTGCACTTAAAGGCGCGAGAGGCAACTCAGGTGTTATTCTGTCTCAACTGTTCCGCGGCCTTTCCAAGAGCCTTGCGGGTTTGGAGACTGCCGGCCCGAACGACTTTGCGAAAGCCATGCAGGAGGGCGTCGACGCGGCTTACAAAGCTGTGATGAAGCCAAAAGAAGGCACAATATTAACCGTCGCAAAAGAAATGGCCAAAGCCGCGCTGCGCAGTGCGGGCAAAGGCGAAAACATTTATAAAATGATGGATACGGTGATTGAGCAGGGCACCGATACACTGCGCAAAACGCCGGAAATGCTCCCTGTTCTCAAGGAAGCGGGCGTTGTGGACGCCGGCGGCAAAGGCTTGATTGTCATCTACCGCGGCTTTAAAATGGCGCTGGACGGCGAAACAATTACGGATACTCTTGAAATCGAACCCGAGACGACTGTTGATTTTGCGAACACACCCGGCTCGGAAGATATCGAATTCGGCTATTGTACAGAATTTTTTATAAAAAATATACATGAATCCGTCACGCAGGATGATATAGACCGTTACCGCGAAAAGCTTATGAAAATCGGCGACTGCGTACTCGTGGTGGGCGATCTTCAACTGGTTAAAACACATGTTCATACCAATGTGCCCGGCAAAGCCCTGCAGTTTGCACTGCGCTTCGGTGAATTGTCGCGCATTAAGATCGACAACATGAGAGAACAGCACACGGAGCTTTTTGAGCACGATGACGAACCCGAAACGCCCAAACAAACAAAGGAAATGGCTGTGGTCACGGTGGCGGCCGGTTCGGGTATTGTCAACATTTTCAAAGAATTCATGGTGGACGAAATCGTGGAAGGCGGCCAGACGATGAATCCCTCGACCGAGACGATTTCCAAGGCGATTGAAAAAGCGCCGTCCAACAACGTGTTCGTGTTCCCGAATAATAAAAATATCATACTGGCCGCCGAGCAGGCCGCACAATTCTCGAACAAGAATGTGCATGTGATTCCGTCATATTCTTTTCCGCAGGGGATTACGGGTGTACTGGCATTCAATCCCGATCTTGATTTTGAAGAGAATACAGAGCGCATGAAAAAGGCCATCACCACAGTAAAAACAGGCCAGGTGACAAGCGCGGTGCGTGAATCTAAGATCAACGGACAAACGATAAAGAAGGGTGAACTGATCGGCATACTTGACGGTGATATCGTCTGCCATACGGGCGATATGTTTGAAACCTGCCGCGCACTGCTCAAAAACATGGTCACCGATGAAGACAGCGTGATCACGATTTTCTATGGTGAGGGTGTCACCGAAGAGCTCGCGAAAAATATTGCAGATATGATCACAGACGAATATGACGATTTTGATGTGGAGCTGCAGTTCGGCGGACAGCCTGTTTATCCGTTCGTGTTTGCGGTGGAATAATGACGCTGAGCGATCCCGCGGCAAAGGTGAAGGGTATCGGCGAAAAGAAAGCCAAGCTCTTTGAGAAACTTGGCATCGTCACCATTGCCGATTTGGTTTACTATATGCCGCGCGGATACGAGTCGCAGGGGCAGAGCGTTACAATCAGCGGATTGAAAGACGGTGAAGTCTTTAACATCACAGCCGTCATCAGCGGAGAACCGTCGTTTCGAAGGATCAAAAGCGGTCTTAATCTTGCCAAGTTTTCGTTGCATGACGAAACCGGCTGGGTTGAGGCTGTTTTTTTCAACCAACCGTATATACGAAAAATGTACAAGGATGGCGACCGGGTTTATGTATCCGGCCGCGTTAAGAGAGTCGGCAAACGTTTTCAGTTTACCAATCCGCATATGGAAAAGCAGGGCGGCGAACATAACGGGATTAACCCCGTGTATCCGCTCACGGCAGGTCTCACCCAAAAAACGATGCGTCTTGCCGTCAAGGCGGGACTCAACGCGGTGCGCGGGCAGCTCAAAGACATTTTTACAAACGAATTCAGAGCAGCGCATAAGCTCGCAGAAATTAATTATTCGATTGACAACATTCATTTCCCGGAAAACGAGGACGCGCTGGCACACGCAAAACGGCGGCTGATATTTGAAGAGCTGTTGCTTTTCAATGTTGCACTGTCTCAGCGCGATGCCGCTGCATGCTCCGGCGCGAAGCCGATGTTCGCATGCGGCGAAGAATTAACTATATTCTTTGATCGTTTGGGGTATGAACCGACGAACGCGCAGCGGCGCGTGATGAAGGAAATCGAAGAGGATCTGCGAAAAGAAAAGCCGATGAACCGGCTGCTGCAGGGCGATGTGGGCAGCGGTAAAACCACGCCCGCGTTTTATGCCATGCACATCTGCATCAAAAGCGGCTGCCAGTGTGTGCTGATGGCCCCCACTGAAGTGCTCGCGGCTCAGCATTTCGCCAATGCGCAGCGAGTATTCTGCGATGTGGGCATCAACATGGAGCTGCTGACGGGCAGCACACCAGCCGCCCAGCGGCGCGCGATTTATGAAAACATCGCGTGCGGACAGACGGATATCGTGATCGGCACACACGCGGTGCTGTATGACAACGTTCAGTTCGCGAACCTAGGGCTTGTGATTACCGATGAGCAGCACCGATTCGGCGTGGGTCAGCGCGCGATGCTCGAGACGAAGGGGCGTGCGCCGCATACGCTGATTATGTCGGCCACGCCGATTCCGCGCACGCTCGCCTTAATCCTTTACGGGAAAACAGACATCTCGATACTCGACGAGCTGCCGCCGGGCCGTCGTCCGGTTAAAACGTTTTGCGTTTCCGAAGCCAAGCGGCGAGATATGTACGGTTTTATAGAAAACGAAATCAAAAAAGGGTCGCAGGTGTATGTGGTCTGTCCGCTTGTGGAAGACAGCGACGCCGTTAATGTGCGCTCCTCCGAGCAGGTGTTCGAGGAAATCAGTGCACGGTTTTCCTGTGCCGCGCTGCTGCACGGACGGCTGAAGCCGCAGGAGAAAAACGACATCATGGCGCGCTTTAAAGCCAAGGAGTTTTCAATTCTTGTTTCGACAACCGTGATCGAGGTGGGCGTGGATGTGCCGGAAGCCACGGTGATGGTGATTGAAAACGCGGAGCGATTCGGGCTTGCGCAGCTGCACCAGCTGCGCGGGCGCGTGGGGCGCGGGCAAAAAGCGTCCTATTGCTTTTTGATGTCAGAGCAGGCCGATAATGAGCGCCTGAGTATACTCTGCAAAACGAACGATGGTTTTAAAATAGCCGAGGAGGATTTGCGGCTTCGCGGGCCCGGGCAGTTTCTGGGTGCCAAGCAAAGTGGTATGTCCGATCTTTATATGGCCAACCTTATCAAGGATATGGCACTGCTCACACAGACGAGAGAGCTTGCAAACTGTGTGAAAGCACAAGACGCTGAGCTATATGCACAATTGCTTGCGGCTGCAAACGCGCGATTTTCACAAAAATTAGAAAAAACCACGATCAATTAATTTCATTTCGCTTAATTTATTGCCAGCGTACTTTATTTTTTTTTGGGCAAATTAAATATACAAAGCAATAAAGGAGGTGAAAAGCGATGGCAAGAAACAAAACCTTGGTGCCGGAAGCAAAAAGCGCCCTTAACAAAATGAAGTATGAAGTGGCAAATGACCTTGGTGTCAGTTTGAAAGAGGGTTACAACGGCGATCTCACATCCAAGCAGAACGGCTCGGTGGGCGGTGAGATGGTCAAGAGGATGATCAAGCAGGCGGAGAAAACAAAGTAATACCTATTCATAAAGAAGATTAAGACAGAAATGGAGGACATCAGTTTATGTCAAATAGGAACAGACAGAATCAAAATCTTGACAGCATGAAGTACGAAATTGCGAATGAACTGGGCGTTAACCTAAAACAAGGTTACAACGGCGACCTGACCGCCAAAGAAGCGGGCTATGTCGGCGGGTATATGGTGAAGAGAATGATCGAACAGGTGGAGCGCCAGATGGCCGGCAAGTAAACAAGAATGATCAAAAGCGCTGGGAAACCGGCGCTTTTTTTGTATCGATTGGAACGAATTGTATAAATCTATCTTAGAGCTCACAATCCAAAGAGGACGTTTGATCATCTAATTATGTTTGATGAGGAGCAATATCAGGACGAGGGTGGATTAAGATATCGGTATTATGTTTTGTTGATTGCGATGGCGGAACACAATGCGTTATCGCAGCTGGCTCTTCAGAACACCTGTGCAGTGAATGGAAATTGCGATATTTCTTAAAGCTGCTATCACCTCTTTTTAATTTGATTCGATTTTGTTGTTTATCTTGAAAAAGATGGGTTGACATATATACCGCGCTCTTGTATATTGTTTATTATATTAATAATTTAGCATAGTAAAACGATGAAATATTGAGGCGAATATGGATAAATATAAAAAGCATGTGCCCGATGGCGTGGAAGACTGTCTGCCCGCGGAATGCTATATCAAAAAGAATATCGAAGGCGCATTGAGGAAGGTGTTCACGCTTTCTGGTTTTGATGAAATTGAAACGCCGACCTATGAGCATATCGATGTGTTCCAAAGCGGTGTCGGGTCGTATATTCAGGAGAGTATGATCAAGTTTGTGGATACCAACGGACGTATCCTCGTGCTGCGTCCTGACCTCACGGTGCCGATTGCGCGTGTGGCGGCCACAAAGTTTGACGGAAAAGCACAGCGGCTGTTTTACATACAGAATTCGTATGCGGCCGCGGAACCGGCCATTGGCAAAGCGGGTGAGTTTACACAGGCTGGTATTGAGCTGATCGGAGACGAAAGCGACTATGCCGATGCGGAAGTGATTGCGCTCGCCGTCAAAGCGCTTAAAACGGCAGGGCTTAATAGCTTCACGGTGGACATCGGTCAGGTCTCATTTTTTAAAGCGCTGATCGGTGAAGCAAACCTCAAAGACGCGGAAATCGACCAACTCAGGCACGCGGTGGACGCCAAGGACAAAATGGCAATCGAAGCGCTCTCCAAGCAGTTTGGCCTCAATGAAGAGCTCAGTGAACAGATTACGGCACTGACCGACCTGTTCGGCGGCAACGAGGTTTTTGAAAAGGCGCTGCGGGTGTCGCAACGCCAGGAATGCGTGGATGCTGTGGAAAATCTGCGCAAGGTCTATTCGCTGCTCAACGCATTCGGGCTCAGTGAATACATCACGATTGACCTCGGGATGCTGCACGATATCGCTTATTATTCGGGAATCATATTCAGAGGCCTCGCAACGGGCATCGGTTTTCCGGTGGTTTCGGGCGGTCGCTACGATGAGCTGCTCGGCAAATTCGGTAAAGCGGCTCCCGCAACCGGCTTTGCGCTGGGCATCAAGCGCGTGATGATCGCGATGGAGAGGCAGGGGCTGCTCGGCGGCTATTATGAAACGGACGCCATCGTTTCGTGCGATACGGGCGCGTGCGGCGCGGCCTACGCGTTTGCAGAGGCCATGAGAAAGCAGGGCAAGCGGACGGTGTTTATCTCGGGGCTCAGCATCGGCAGCCTGCTTAGCGAAAAGGAACGAATGGGTGCAAAGGAAGCTGTTTTTTTTGACGCAAGCGGCTACCTTCAGACGTTATAAGGAGTAAATATGCAGATTACGATAGCGTTGGCCAAGGGCCGTCTCGCCGAAAAAGCGATGGTGATACTCGAAAAGTGCGGCATTGACTGCAGCGAGCTCAAAGAGGATTCACGCAAGCTGATTTTTTACGATAAGAAAAACGACGTGCGCTTTATATTGGTGAAGCCCATCGATGTCCCGACTTATGTGGATCACGGCGTTGCGGATATGGGCATCGTCGGCAAGGATACGCTGCTCGAGGCAAACCTGCCGCTCTATGAAATGGTGGATATGAAACTCGGCAAATGCCGTCTGGCTGTTGCGGGCTATCCCAAAAGGCAGGACAACTCACTGACGTCGTCCGTGCTGCGCGTTGCCACCAAGTATCCCGAAATTGCCAAGCGCTTTTACGCATCAAAAGGCGTTTCAATAGAATGTATCAAGCTGCATGGCAGCGTGGAGCTCGGGCCGATACTCGGGCTGTCCGACGTGATTCTCGACATTGTGGAAAGCGGGAGAACGCTCGTGGAGAACGGCCTTGTGATCATCGATGAGGTCTGCGGCGTATCCGCGCGCCTCGCGGTGAACCGGGCCAGCCTTAAAATTAAGGCGTCGGTATTAAAGCCTTTGATTGAAAAGATCGAAAAGGCGGTGGAGGAAGCATGATCCGGATTTATGATTCGGGTGACATCGAAACGGTGATGGCGCGCTTGAGCCGCAAAGCGGAAGCGGATGAAAACGTGATCAATACCGTCCGGAGCGTCGTCAGGGATGTGGCGGACCGCGGCGACGAAGCGCTATTTGAATATACAAAAAGATTTGACGGCTTTGCGCTGAGCGCGGATAACATGCGTGTGACCCGGCAGGAGATTGATAACGCGTACGCCGTAGTGTCTGCCGATTTGCTGGAGACGCTCAAAACAAGCGCGGCTCATATTACCGCATTTCATGAGCTGCAAAGAAGAGAAGGCTTTGAAAGACGGTTGAATGGCGCAATCACGGGGCGTATCGTGAGGCCGATGCAGCGGGCAGGCGTTTATGTGCCCGGCGGCAAGGCGGCGTACCCTTCGAGCGTGCTGATGAACATCATTCCCGCCAAAATTGCGGGGGTGGAACAGATCATCATGGTGACACCTCCCGGAAAAACGGGTGTGATTGAACCGCTGACGCTGGTTGCGGCGGACGTGGCCGGTGCGAACCTCATACTCAAAATCGGCGGCGCGCAGGCGGTTGCGGCACTGGCTTACGGCACACAAAGTGTCCCGAAAGCGGATATCATCACAGGGCCCGGCAACGCATATGTGGCGGCGGCCAAGCGTGAGGTTTACGGGATGGTGGGCATCGATATGATTGCGGGTCCGTCAGAGGTGCTGATTGTGGCCGATGAGACAGCGAGTCCCGCGTATGTGGCGGCAGATTTTCTCTCGCAGGCCGAGCATGACGAAAAAGCGGCCAGCATACTGCTGACACCGAGCGGGGAACTCGCAGATAGGGCGGCGGCAGAGATCGAACGGCAGCTCGCGCTGCTGCCCCGGCGTGATATCGCGGCCCAGTCGCTTGCGGATTACGGCACGATCGTTGTGACGACATCGCTTGATGAGGCGTTTGATATCGCGAACAGAATGGCGCCCGAACACCTCGAGATTCTCACGGAGAACCCGAGAGACGGCCTTGCAAGAGTGAAAAACGCGGGGGCTGTGTTCCTCGGGGCGTATTCGCCGGAACCGCTCGGCGATTATTTTGCGGGCCCGAATCATGTGCTGCCCACATCGGGGACAGCAAGGTTCTCGTCGCCGCTTTCCGTGGACGCGTTCATGAAAATGATCAATTATATCGAATACGACAGGCAAAGCCTTGAAGCCTGTTACCGAGATATAGACCGCTTTGCGCGTGCGGAAGGGCTGACCGCGCATGCGAGAAGCGCTGCGATACGATTTAAGGACGAACCGTTTGAAAAGGAGGGGACACGATGAGAAGCGCGGAAATCCAGAGGAATACCAACGAAACCAGAATCGGCTTGTCGCTCGAGATCGACGGAGACGGATCGCGCCGAATCAGCACGGGTATCGGCTTTTTTGATCACATGCTCGATCTGTTTGCGAAGCACGGCCTGTTTGATATTGACCTGAGCGTAAGCGGCGATCTGCACGTGGACGAGCACCACACTGTGGAGGATGCGGGCATTGTGCTCGGCGAAGCGTTTGCGCAGGCTGTAGGAGATAAAGCGGGCATCTGCCGATATGCCACTCAGTTTGTGCCGATGGATGAAGCGCTCGCGTTTGTCAGCGTGGATTTTTCGGGACGTGCGTTTCTGCAATACAGCGTGGACTGCCCGGACAGAATGGTGGGCGGCATCAGCAGTCAGATATTCGAAGAATTCTTCCGCGCTTTTGCGACAGCCGCGAAGATCACGCTGCACATCGGCGTGCTGTACGGCAGCAACACACATCACATGATTGAAGCGGTGTTCAAAGCCGTCGCACGCGCCATACGGTTTGCGCTCGAGGACGATCCCAGAAACAGCGGCATACCGTCCACAAAAGGAGTCTTATAGGCTATGATAGCGATCATCGATTACGGCATGGGCAATCTGCGCAGCGTGCAGAAGGCGTTTGAGTATTTGGGTCTCGACGCGCGCATCACCGACAGCCAAAACGATTTGAAAGACGCGTCGCACATTGTGCTGCCCGGCGTCGGTGCCTTTGCCGACGCGGCCGCGTGCCTTGATCAGTCGGGCATGCAGCGCACCATGCTTGAAGAGATTAAAAAAGGAAAGCCGTTTCTTGGCATTTGCCTTGGCATGCAGCTGCTGTTTGATGCGAGCCATGAGAACGGCGAGCATAAGGGCCTCGGGCTCATATCGGGCGAGGTGGTGCCGTTCAAGGTGCAAGGCCTTAAAGTGCCGCATATGGGCTGGAACAGCCTCATAGCGCGGGATAATGCGCTGTTTGATGACATCGACGGCAAGTTTGTTTATTTTGTCCACTCATACCATGCGGCGGGTGTTCCCGATTGCTGCATCATCGCCGAGGCCGATTACGGCGATCGCTTTACGGCCGCCGTGCAAAAGGACAATATATTCGGGCTGCAGTTTCATCCTGAGAAGAGCGGCGATACAGGGCTCGATATGCTTCGCCGCTTCGGAGGGCTAAAATGATCATTTATCCGGCAATTGACTTGAAGAACGGCGTTTGTGTGCGCTTGAAGATGGGCGATATGGAGCAGGCGACCGAATATGGCGATCCCGCCGAGGTGGCGCTCAAATGGCAGCAGCTTGGCGCGCCGTACCTGCACGTGGTGGATTTGGACGCGGCATTCGCGGGTGCGTTCTCCAACCGCGATACGGTTGCGAAGATACTTAGAGCCGTATCAATACCCGTGCAGCTCGGCGGCGGTATCCGCTGCATGAAGGATATCGATGACAGGCTGGGCAGCCTTGATATCAAGCGCGTGATTATCGGCACGGCCGCCATCGAGAACCCGGAACTGGTGAAACAGGCCGCGGCCAAATATCCGGGGCGCATCGTTGTGGGTATTGACGCCAAAGACGGACGTGTGGCCACACGCGGCTGGGCATCCGACACGGGTGAAAACCCAGTCAATCTCGCGAACGAGATGAAGAAGCGCGGAATCGATACAATCATCTATACCGATATTGCGCGTGACGGCATGCTGACCGGACCGAATGTGGACGCGGTGAAAGCCATGGTTGAGCAAACGGGCATGGAAATCATCGCATCTGGCGGCATGAGCGTACCGGGCGACGTGACGGCTGTGAAAGACGCGGGGGCGCAGGGCGTCATCATCGGCAAGGCGCTGTATACGGGCGGCATCACGATTGATGAAGCGATCAGACTGGGGGCTTAACGCATGCTGACAAAACGAATTATACCCTGCCTCGATGTGGATGCCGGGCGCGTGGTCAAGGGCGTCAACTTTGTGGATATACGTGATGCGGGTGATCCCGTTGAGATGGCGAAGATGTTTAACAAGCAAGGGGCCGACGAGCTCGTGTTTCTGGATATCACGGCATCGTCTGACGGCCGTGCGATAATGAGTGATGTGGTGGCACGCACCGCGGAACAGGTTTTCATACCGCTCACCGTGGGCGGCGGCATCCGTACGGTGGCGGACTTCCGGGAGCTGCTGCGGCGCGGTGCGGATAAGATATCCGTCAACTCGGCGGCACTCAAAACCCCGGCGCTGATCAGCGAGGCGGCGGAGAAATTCGGCAGCCAGTGCGTGGTCTGCGCGATTGATGCCAAGAAACGAGCAGGCAGTGAAGGCTGGGAGGTATTTCTCAACGGCGGGCGTGTCGGCACTGGGCGCGACGCGGTGGAGTGGGCGTTGGAAGCCGAAAGGCTCGGTGCGGGAGAAATACTGCTCACGAGCATGGATGCGGACGGAACCAAGGACGGCTATGATATTCCGCTCACCAAAGCGATATCCGAGGCTGTGAGGATCCCTGTGATCGCGTCGGGCGGCGCGGGCCGCTTAGAGCACTTTAGGGATGCGATTATGCAGGCCAGTGCCGACGCAGTGCTTGTGGCGTCATTGTTCCATTACGGCGTCTACACAGTTGGGGACGTCAAAGATTATTTAAAGAATGAAAATATCCCGGTGAGATTATAGCGGAGGATGCTTATGAATACTGACAACGTCAAATTCGATGAAAAAGGCCTTGTGCCTGTGGTGGTGCAGGACTATAAAACCAACTCGGTGCTGATGCTTGCGTACATGAACGCGGAGTCTTTGAAAATCACACTAGAAACAGGGAATATGACGTATTACTCGCGCAGCAGGCAGAAACTATGGCGCAAGGGGGAAACATCCGGGCATTACCAGACGCTTAAAGAAATGAAGCTCGACTGCGACGGGGACACACTGCTTGCCCTTGTGGCTCAGGATGGCCCAGCGTGCCATACGGGCGCGTATTCGTGCTTCTTCGAGTCTTTGTACGGCAGCAGCGCTTATTCAGGCGGATACGGCATTATAGACGAACTGTTCGCAGTGATTGAAGACCGGCGGGATCATCCCAAGGAAGGATCGTACACGAACTACCTTTTTGACAAAGGCATCGATAAGATATGCAAAAAAATCGGTGAGGAAGCCGCCGAGATCATCATTGCGGCCAAGAACGCCGCGCCTGATGAGATCCGCTATGAAAGCGCCGATTTCCTCTATCATCTGCTCGTGCTGCTTTGTGAACGCGGCCTTAACCCGGGCGAAGTTTTTGCGGAGCTCCGGAAGCGAAGATAGCAATAATGCCCGTAATTAGGCGAAATAGTGATCAACAGTGAGCAAGGCTTAAAAATATTCGATTAATTGCGGAATTCACATTTTGACACGCGGCCATGACTATTATACACTATCACAGCGTTCTTCGTTGAGCGCAGGGCTCTTTTAAGAGGTGACCAAGATGGTTCTTGGCCGACATGGGGGAGCATAGCTCAGCTGGGAGAGCATCTGCCTTACAAGCAGAGGGTCACAGGTTCGAGCCCTGTTGTTCCCACCATATGGCCCGGTAGTTCAGATGGTTAGAACGCTAGCCTGTCACGCTAGAGGTCGAGGGTTCGAGTCCCTTCCGGGTCGCCAAAAAAGCCCTCTAAACTTGCGGGAGTGACTCAGTGGTAGAGTGCGACCTTGCCAAGGTCGAAGTCGCGGGTTCGAATCCCGTCTTCCGCTCCAAAGTTTAAATATCCCTTCTCGCAAAATGCGAAGGGATATAAAACTTGATAAAACGGCATATAGTGATGTATGCCGCGTTTTTATAAAGCATGGCGCCATAGCCAAGTGGTAAGGCCAAGGTCTGCAAAACCTTTATGCCCCAGTTCAAATCTGGGTGGCGCCTCCAATGATCCCTTAAAAGGGACCCCTATTTAAACGGGCTTCTTATTTAAGAAGTCCGAAACTTTTTGCCGAAGTGGCGGAATCGGCAGACGCACGGGACTTAAAATCCCGCGGTGGCAACACCGTACCGGTTCAAGTCCGGTCTTCGGCACCAGAAAGCTCCATGTCAATGCGATGATGGAGCTTTTTTGTATCTGTCGGACTTAAAAGCTATACTGTTATAGAATAATGAGTTTTGATTAATGCTATGCATATATAAAGCTTAATCACACCATATCCATTGACGATATATATTATAGATAAATTCAATATAATCAATAATGGAGGATATCATTGATGCCGAAAGAATCTAAACCAGCTTGAAGACGTCAACGGCGGCACCGGCGATAGATACGTCCGCTACACAGTTGTAAGTGGTGCCACGATCACAAGAATCGCAAGGCGATTCGGCACCTCGGCCCAAACCATTCTTGAACTGAACCCAATTATTAATCTGACGTTAATATGACAGGCAGACGATTTACAAGGCTTCTGAAACAAAAAGTCATAACAAGTATTACAACTTGTATTCGAGCTGACAGTCACAAGGCTCTGCTTCGGCAAGCTTTTGATTGTATTCCTGTGCTTCGATGCAATGCATCGCTTTATAAAATGCCTGCGTTTCTTCCGACGAATGCCCGGAGATATACAGCTTTTTGGCTCCCATTTCTCTTGCCTTAACAGCAGACAGCAAAAACAGCGTTTTCCCGATGCCGAGAGATCTATACTCATGGGAGACGTGAAGATTAGAGAGCTGCAGATATTGCTGCTGGTCACCAAAAAAGCCGCTTTCGATTGAGGAAAAGCCGACAAGATCATCGTCGGCGAAAGCGCCGATCACAGCACCGCCTGCAGCCGCCGTCTGTTTTAGACAAGAGACCAGATGGCTTAAATCATCTGCGTTCCAGTTTTCAATGAAGGGGATGTGTTTTAAAGTCCAGCCTTTATTATCTTTTCGCCAGCATTTGCTCACTTTTTGATACCGGTTGAAACAACGAAACATCTCAATATTGATTTGGGCTTCTTTTATAGGCTTGTAGTAAATCATTTGAATTATTCCCGTTCTGACCGGTTGCGGCCGCATATGATCTGAACGCACCTTTTATCCCATCATATAGAAATATACATTGAATAACAAGCTGAATAAATCTCTCATTAACGTTAATAATATGAATAAAATTTAAACTTTCGTTAAAGTATTGTATTTAGCCTTGCGAACAGGTTATGAAACAGATAGTATGAACAAGCATATCACATGAACAAATGGAGGGGAGTCAATACTATTGAAAAACTTTGCCATCAGTGTCGATTCATCAGCATGCTTCACAGCGGAAGAATTAAACACGTATCAAATTCTTATGGTCTATCTTTCATACACGCTCGACGGCGTTGAGCATGAAGATAAATTTGATAACGACGAGCAGCGGCAGGCGCTTTACGATATGCTGAGCACGGGGCATCTCGCTCAGTCGTCAAAAGCCAACCCTGAAAGCTGCAAAAAGGCCTGGGAGCCTGTTTTGGCACAGGGGACGGATATTCTGCATTTGGCACTGTCGAGCAATGTCAGCGGTTCCTATGAGAGCGCATGCATCGCAGCCGATGAGCTCAACGAGAAATACGAAGCCAAGGTTAAGGTGGTTGATACGAGGACAGGGTGCTTTGCTGTGACGCTGATGGTCTACAATATTATGGAAAACTGTGCAGACGCCACGCTCGAACAAACCTGTGAGTATATTGAGCGCATTAAAGATGAATACAATCTGATTTTTACTGTCGGCGATATAAAATTTCTTTTCCGCGGTGGGCGCATCAGCCACATCAAAGCGCTGGTGGGTGGTCTGCTGCATTTAAAACCCATTCTATTTGTCAATAGCGAGGGAAAGCTCACCTTTATGATGAACGCGCGCGGTACACGGCAGGCTGTAGCAATGATGGCTGATAAGATGAGGAAGAATTCTTCAGATTTTACACAGAGCGCTTACATTGCGCACGGCGGAAACGTCTCGCTCGCATTGACGCTGAAGAATAAGCTGCTTGAGATTTTTCCGAAGCTCAAGGAAGTCCGTCTGGATTTCTTGACGCCCGTACTCGGGCTGCATGCGGGGCCCGGTTCGCTTGTGCTCTGTTTTCGGGGGGCGCAGCGCAACAATGTACTCGATGAAAGCCCGCTTAAGGAGATCATTGAAAAAGTAAAGCATATAAAAAGCGCTGAATAGCGTTTCTGATTGTATTCAGTTGCTTATGCTTCGCTTTAGATCAGCTAGAGAAATTGAAGATGAGCGTCTGCATTTCTTCATGAGAGAGGCGCCACTAAGTGCCGGAGAGTGCAATCGGTTTATAATATCATCCCCGGTCTGTTCTCGATAACAGCCCGAATTCACATGAGAGTGGGTCGGGTAGGGGGATACGGTGATAAAAGCGCCATCGGCGCTTATTTTTTTGTCTTGGGTTTAAATATCAGAGCTACAAGGTAACCGAACAGCACGGCAGAAGCGATGCCGGCCGCCGTCGCCACCACACCGCCGGACAGCGCACCAAGAAGCCCTGATTCCTCCACACCTTTAAAAGCGCCTTTCGCAAGTGCGTAGCCAAAGCCCGTGAGAGGCACCTGCGCACCCGCTCCACCGAATTTAACGAGCGGTTCATACAAGCCCACAGCTGTGAGAAGCACGCCCGCGGTGACGAATATGACGAGAATACGTCCCGGCGTCAGGTTTGTTTTTGAGAGCAGTATCTGTCCTACCAAACAAATCAAGCCGCCGACTAAAAATGCAGATAAATAATTCATTGTCCGTACCCCATTTCGATTGAAACTGCGTGCGCAATGGAGGGAATGCTTTCCCCCTGCAGTGCGCTGGTGGGGCTGTGCAGCGCGCCCGTTGCCACAAAGAGAATCTTATTCAGTCGTCCGCCCCGCATTTCATTGAGAAAGTAACCGTTAAGCATCGACGCGCCGCATCCGCATCCGCTGCCGCCGCAGTGCGCCTGCGGATCACCTTCATAAATCATCGCTCCGCAATCCTTATGAACCGCTGTTAAATCATGGCCTGCATCTTTTGTGAGCTTCATCAACAACTCGCTGCCGAAGGTGCCAAGATCGCCGGTGATGACTGCGTCGTAATAATCGTCCTTTCGCTGTGTTTCATCCAAATGACAGATGATTGTTTCGGCGGCCGCCGGCGCCATTGCCGCGCCCATGTTGTTTACGTCGTTGATGCCCATGTCCACCACTCGTCCTGTTGTCGCATGCGTCACAGCGGGATAATTCCCGCGCAGCGAGGTGAGCAGCGCCGCACCCGACGCAGACACCGTATTTTGCGATGTGGGCGTTTTTGGCGTGCCGAGCTCCAGCGGGTAACGGAATTGCCTTTCCGCCGTCGCGAAATGGCTGCTCGTGGCGCATATGGCGTATTGTGCGAATCCGCCGTCCACCGCCATCGCGCCGAGCATCAGCGATTCGGCCATGGTTGAGCAGGCGCCATAAAGGCCGATGAACGGTATGGCGAGTTCTCTCGCGGCAAACCCCGATGAGATGATCTGATTCAGCAGATCCCCGCCGAACAAATACTGAATGTCGTTGGGTTTGAGCGACGCTTTTTCTATCGCCGTTTCCACCGCCTTTTGAAGCATTTTTCTTTCGGCGAGCTCATATGTTTTTTCTCCCCAGAGGTCGTCGTCAAACGTGATATCGAAAGACAGTCCGTATGGGCCTTTTTTTTCGGCTTTGCCTGCAACGGATATTGACGACAATATATTGGGGGGTGAGCTGAATTGAACGGTTCTTGGCCCTAATCTGAGTCCCATATCATCGGCCTCCAATTAAGAAATAGATGACGCCGACTAGTACGGAGGAACTGATACCGTAAACGAGCACTGGGCCCGCTATTGTAAACAGCTTCGCACCGACGCCGAGAATATAGCCTTCCCATTTGTATTCAAGCGCCGGAGAGACGATCGAATTCGCAAAACCTGTTATCGGTACGATCGAACCAGCACCGGCATAGCGCCCGAGCACGTCGTAGATGCCGATGCCCGTAAACAAAGCGCCCAGAAATATCAATACAGCCGAACGGAAGGCATTGACGCCCTCCTCATCGAGCTTTATTACATTCTTTGCAAAATCATTGATTGCTTCTCCAAATACACAAATCAATCCGCCGATAATAAAAGCCATCACACATTCCTTAAACAGATGACTTTTGGGCATGTTTTTTTTCACATATTCCTGATAGTTCGTTTGGTCCACATTCTTTTTTATATCCATATAGCCGCCCTAAATCTTTTTTTGCCGCTCGGGCACGGCTTTGTCATACGCTTCGGTTTCCTCTACGTTTTTTAAAGTGCCCGTGTTATTCTCGGGCATTTTCACAAAATCATTCATGTTTTTCCTTTCCGCGCGTCGGCTGGAACGGCTTACACAAACCACGCATCCACATAAGTGTTCAGATGAGGACGGAGCAAAAGCGCGGCGGCTATCGCAACAACACCGATACAAACGCAGATAATCAAAGCAACCAACCACCTTCTACGCACCTCAAAAAACACTCCTTATTTAAGCCGTCATGTGCTTGCTCATCCGCAAGCGTTATTGATATTATCTCTCGCGGGAAACAAAAATATAATGAAAGTTACAGGGCAGATTTTCTTAATTTTTCGAGAGTTTTGGAAATAAGCCGTGACACCTGAACCTGAGAAACCCCAAGAATCTCGGCGATTTCCATTTGCGTTTTATCGCTGTAAAAACGCAGCATAATCAGCCGCCGCTCTTTGGGGTCCAATCGCTGTATGAGTTCTTTTAAAAGGATGGTATCGATCATGTCGTTGTCGGTATTTTCCGACATCGTATCAATCAGTAGCGTTTTTGAGTTGTCGTCATCGAATGCCGGTTCATAGATAGAGACGGGTGTTCGTACGGCTTCTATGGCGAAAACGATATCTTCAGCCGACATCTCCAAACGCGCGGCGAGTTCTTCGATTGTTGGTTCACGTTTTAATTCCGCTTTCATTCTTTCCTTAACGCTGAAAATTTCGAACGATTTTTCGCGTAATGACCGGCTGACTTTAATAATGCCATCGTCGCGCAGAAACCGTTTGATTTCTCCTGCGATCATGGGCACGGCATACGTAGAAAACCGGACTTCAAATTTCGGGTCGTAGCCAAGCACGGCTTTAACGAGCCCGAGACTTCCGATTTGCATGAGGTCTTCAAATTCCACGCCGCGGTTTAGAAATTTTCTGACAATGCTTTTAACCAGCGCCGTATTGCGGACGATCAGCTTTTCTTTGGCGCTGTCGTCTCCGCGCTGTGCGGCTTTGATCAGCCGCAAGCTCTCTTCGTGGGAGAGTACACCTTTTTCGTCCATCTGCTATTCCGCGGCTCCGATCGTTTTCTTCATCTCCACCGTGGTGCCTCTTCCGGGTGTGGATACAATATTGACCTCATCCATGAACGTTTCCATAACCGTAAAACCCATGCCCGAGCGCGACTCGTCTCCGGCCGTGCTGAAGAATGGCTGCCGGGCCTGCTCAATATCGCGTATGCCGACGCCCATGTCTTCAATGACCACTTTGATCAAACGGTTTTCCAGCGAAGCAAACAAACGGATTTCTCCGAGCTTATCCGGATAAGCATGAACGATGGCGTTGGTCACGGCTTCGGATACGGCGGTTTTGATATCGGCGATTTCTTCCAGCGTCGGATCGAGCTGAGTGGCGAACGCACCCACAACGCTGCGTGCGAAGCCTTCGTTGACGGATAGGCTGGGCAGCCTTAATTCCATGGTGTTTTTAAATTCCATATGAGCCCCCGTTACTTAATTTTTTTAATGATTTGATAGATTCCGCTGACTGTAAACACTTTTTCAATTTGCGGATTCGCATTCTTGATATACATCTTACCGCCCTTTGCTTTAAGCTTCTTGTATCTGCCGAGTATGACCCCCAGCCCGGAACTGTCCATGAAGCTCAAGTTTTTAAGATCAAGTATCAAATTGATGTCGTTAAAACGGCGGATCAGCGTATCAAGTTCGTCTTTGACCTGTTCGGCACTGTGATGATCGAGCTCGCCAAATAAATGTGCGGTGGCAGAGTCGCTTTGCTGTGTCACTCTAATGTGCATAAACGGTTGTCCTTTCATGTGATCCCTAACGTATTCTTTTATGGTATTGTTTTTCCTTTAGGAGTTTTTGACGAAAAAAATCTAGTTTTGATGACACAATATGGTTCTTGTCGAAACAACATATTCTTATTGTTTTCGGAGAGCATAAAACCGTATGCCATGATATAAAAGAAGGTACCGCAGCAATGGGAAAACACAGCCACAGCCAGAGACTATTTTCACGTATTATTCACAGAACACTCACGGTAGTCAAATACATGGCGCTGGTTATTCTTACGCTGGGGCTTTCGGGAACGGCATTTGTCGTTTCGTATCTGATGGGGCTGGAGGAATGGAAGGAATTTGATCCGTACAAGATTGCCGAGATGCAGCAGACGCTGCTGATTTATGACAAAAACGGTGCGGAGACAGCGGCGCTTTACAACAAACAAAATCGCGTCTACATTCCTGTGAAGGAAATTCCTGAACATGTGAAAAACGCCTTTATTGCGATTGAGGACACGCGGTTTTATGAGCATGACGGTGTGGATATCGTTCGCATTATCGGTTCAATTATTGAAGATTTAAAAAGCGGCAGCTTAAAACAAGGGGCCAGCACCATATCGCAGCAGCTTGTGAAGAATACGAGCTTGACGGGCGTAAAAACAATGTCAAGAAAGCTGCAGGAAGCCGTGATGGCCTATAAGCTTGAGCAGGTTTATACGAAAGACCAAATTTTGGAGATGTATTTGAATTATATCTATTTTGGCCACGGCGCTTACGGTATTGAAGCGGCTGCCAAAACATATTTCGGCGTCAGCGCCAAATCGCTGACGTTGTCTCAGGCGGCGCTGCTGGCGGGTGTCATCAAGGGGCCTTCGCACTATGCACCGCATATTGATATGCAAAAATCTATTCAGAGGCGAAATCTTGTGCTCTCCTGCATGCGTGACCAGGGGATGATTTCAGACAGTCAGGAGAAAGAGGCTGAATCCGAAGCGGTGATACTCGCTGAAAAAGAAGAGGTTGAATACGGATTTTTTACGGATATGGTGCTTGCCGAAGCCGAAAGTATTCTTTCTATGGACAGTGAAGAACTGCTGTCCAACGGATTCCGTATTTATACAACGCTTGATCAGGGCATGCAGGGAAACCTGGAATCAATTTTTGAAAAATCGGCTAACTTTCCGCCAAACGCGGCTGATGGCGAGCCGTGCCAGGCTGCCGTATGCATTCTGGACAGCAAAACAGGAGAAATCAGAGCCGTGATGGGCGGACGCAGTTATGAAACGCGACGCGGTATCAACCGTGCCATTGACATCAAGCGTCAGCCCGGTTCCGCCATCAAACCCGTCATGGTTTACGCACCTGCGATAGAAAAACTCGGTTATACACCCGCCACGCTCGTGCTTGACGAAAAAGAAGATTTCAACGGATATATTCCCAAGAATTTTTCGGATAATTACGAAGGCTGGGTCACACTCAGGGAGGCACTCGCCAATTCGCTCAATTTGCCGGCTGTACGGGTGCTCAATACGCTTGGTGTAGAAACAGGTAAGCTTTATGCGTCTCAGGTCGGTATTTCGTTCGACAAGAAGGATAAAGGGCTGACGCTGGCGCTGGGCGGCTTTACAACGGGAATATCGCCGCTGAGCCTTGCCAATTCGTTTACGCCGTTCGCGAATGGCGGGTATTATTCGCTGCCGTCGTGCATCACAAAAATTGAAGACGGGAGAGGCGACGTTGTTTACGAGAGACCAAAAACAAAGAAGAGTGTGCTGGCACCCGAAACAGCCTATCTGATGACCTCAATGCTCGAAAGCGCAGTCACCTCGGGGACAGCCAAGAGGGTGGCTGTGAAAGGCGTCCCCATTGCGGCAAAAACAGGAACCGCAGGGGCGGGAGATGATAACAAGGATGCGTGGACAGTGGCCTACAACCCCGATTACACGATGTGCTGCTGGATGGGATTTGACAGTACCGATGAATCTCATTGTCTGCCGTCTGATGTGACGGGCGGTACGTATCCGGCAAAACTGCTACAACAGCTGTTCGCGAATCGTTACAAAGGCAGCAAAGCGCCCGGCTTTTCACAGCCAGACAATATTATTGCGGCCAAAATCGATATTCAATCGCTTAAGGAAGGCAGCCAGCCCATGCTGGCCAGCGCTTTTACACCGGATGATCAAACGATGCTTGAATATTTCACAAAAGACAGCGCACCATCTCAATACACGTCTTACTGGACTGTACCGTCTCCGCCGGATGACTTAAGTGTTACCATTGGGGACGGGGGTATGCCCAGCATCAGCTTCACCCCAAAAGAAAGCTTTATCATATACCGGATTATGCGCAAAAACCTTGCAGACAGAAGCGTCGAGACGATCAGCGAATCCTCGGGTGCGTCGTCGCAAATATCCGTTATCGATTTTTCAGCGGAATATGGCTGCTCATACGAATACTATGTGATTCCGGTTCATCCCGATATAAAAATAGAAGGAGAGCGGCTTTGCGGGCCGCCCTCCGGAAGTGTAAAAATTACGACGCTGACAGAAGACAATTATATGCCCTGATTCAAGGCGATGTGGCCGGCGGTGTCGCCGGCGTGTAAAGTGTCACGAGTCTGCTGGTCAGCGATTCAAGCTCATACGTTTTCTGCTCGATAGCGCCGGATGTTGAGGTGCTGTCGGCAATGAGCTGTTGGAGCTCGCTGATTTTTCCGGAGAGGCTGGTTTTGTCTTCGTATGACATGACATACGCGGGATTTGAGAGAACGCCGTTCGACACATTGATCTGCGCGTTCGCCGCATTGACCGCATTGGTTCTGCTTGTCTGTTCCTGCCACCATCCGAGCGTATGCTTATCGCAGAAGAACTGGTAGTATTCCGGTGCGCTCGGGTCGTTCATAATGTCGCTGAGAGGCGTTCCGCTGGCGGGCGTGGCAATAAGGTTCGGCATATATTTCAGCCTCTGGTCTGCCGAGGTAAACTGCCAGTAAATCGAATCCGGCGGGAGCATGATATATGATTTCGCTTCAAGCGGCCCTTGAGCGTCCTCGCAGTACGGTGTGGCGAGCTTTCCGGTTTCCGGGCATGTTTTCAACAGATAATGCACATTGCATTCTTCAATCGGCGCGGTTCCTTTAAGGAAGTATGCCCCTTCAGCGCCATGATTGGGATCGGCCGCGCAGGCAGGGGTAGCCCGCAAACCCGAAACAGAGCATATATCAACTTTTTCAAGGCCCAGTTCATCAAGCGATTTATTGATAATAGGAGCATCCTGCTTCCCTTCAAGAATTTTGGACATAAAATCCCGCCAGAGCGGCGCAGCGGAGCTGGACGCATACACCTGACTGTCGAGCGGTTTGTAATCGTCATGCCCGATCCAGAGCGTGGCCGTGTAGTAGGGCGAAATGCCCGCAAAGAAGACGCCTTTGGCATCCTGGTTCGTGCCCGTTTTGCCTCCGATCGTCATGCCGCTGATTTTGGCTTTGGTACCCGTGCCGTGATCCACCGCATCAACAAGCATCTGTGAAACGATGAACGCTGTGGACTCCTTGAACACGCGGCGTTCTTCACGGATTTCATCCGCGTTTAGAATCACGTTGCCGTCCTTGTCTTTAACAACTGTGAATGAGAGTGGTTCCAGATATTCGCCGCCGTTGGCAATCGTCGCGTAGGCACCCGCCATCTCGATGGGGGTGATGCCTGATGTGCCCAGAGAGAGACCGGCGGCCGTTTTCTGGATGTGTTTCGGGTTGATGCCCATATTGACAAGATAATTAAAAGAATCATCAATGCCGACCTTGTTAAGCAGCGTAAAGGCCGTGGCGCTGTTCAATGAATTGACAAGCGCATTGTGCAGCGTAATGGGGCCGTATTTGGATGAGCCGCCTGCCGGATAACCCTTGCCGCCGCCGTCATCCCAACCTTCAATTTTAACCGGCATGTTGGGGACGACAAAGCCGTCGGAATTGCCTTTGTCAATCGCGGGCGCATACACAGCGATGGGTTTGATTGAAGAACCAACCGGCATCGTGGTTTGATAAGTACGGTTCAGCGTTTTTTTCGCTTCCGGCTTGTCTCTGCCGCCCACAACCGCTTTCAGCTGGCCCGTTATGTGGTCAACAACCACAGCCGCCGCCTGAGGCTCCTTCGTTTCGGTAATGCTGCCGTCGGCATTTTGCGTGCGTTTCACCGACGCGCTTTCATCCTCGAGTTTGGGGTACTTTTCCCAGGTTCTGAGGCTGTCTTCAACCGCCGATTGAACAGCGGGATCCATCGTTGTGAAAATCTGATAGCCGCTTGTGCGAATCTCAGTTTCAATCGCGGCACGGTTTTCCTTTGTATCCTGCAGTCCGCGCTGTTTGAGAAAATGCGTAATGACATCATAGATCGCATACTCCACAAAATACGGGTGCTCATACATACCGGTCACTTCGGAATGCTCCTGAACGGTTACCGTATCGTGCAGGGCATATTCATACTCGTCTTTGTTGATATAACCCGCCTTGTACATGGCTGTAAGCACTTTGTCGGTGCGTTTTTCCACGGGTGTCGGGTCTTTTTTAACATAATAACAGCGGCGCGGGTTATATGAGTACGGGTACTGTGTGATACCGGCCAGCATAGCGCTTTCTCTGAGGGTCAGCTGATCAAGACTTTTCCCGAAATAATCTTTCGCGGCCGCTTTCACGCCGTAATTGGATTCGCCAAGGAATATCGTATTCATGTAGGCTTCGAGAATCTCTTCTTTATCGTACGTTTCCTCAAGCTGCATCGCCAAATACGCTTCCTGAATCTTGCGCTTATAGGTGCGTTCGGTGGTCAGCATTCTGTTTTTAATCAACTGCTGTGTGATCGTGCTGCCGCCCTGAACATTGTTATTCATCAAATTGCTGATGAAAGCGCCGAACAGTCTTTTAAAATCGACGCCGTTATGGTAATAAAAACGGACGTCTTCGATAGCGACAACCGCATGCTGCAGCGTGACGGGGATTTCATCGAGGTTGGCCCAGTCTCTGTTTTCCGTACCCGAATACGCGGTCATCACGTTGCCGTTGCAGTCGTAAAGATATGATGTCTCTGCCTGTTCTTCAATTTTCTCTGTATTGAGCGTCGGCGTTGTTTCCATATAAGCTTTGGCAATGCCAATCACTGTCCCGAAACCGGCGGCACCGAACATGAATATGACAATAAGAATCAGCTTAAAAGATGTCAGAGCCACGTTGATCACCACACCGTCCCGTCTTTTGCGGGCGCGGAACATCGTGATATGTTCTTTGCCTTCTCCGGATAAATGCTCCTTGGATATGTGGGGAACCGTGTGTGGGGAATGAACCTTCTGCGAACGCACGTGAATATCCGAGTCTTTAACACAATCAAACACAACGGTTTCGTATGAAGCGGGCGAAGAATGCCTTGCGCTGTCCGGTTTTTCTCCGCGCAGCCAGAGGATCAAAGCCGAAAAATATCGCTTTATAGTACGCCAAGCTGCCGCAAAGAAAGCTCCGGCTTTATTAACGGCCCCTTTGTTCTGACGATGCTTATATTTATCGTTAATCATGCAATGACACCTTTAATCGTTTTATTCCTATCGATTATACCATAATTGCACCGATGCGACACCACTATCGCGATTTATTTACATTTTCAGTTTAAGTGCTTAAGAATGCGGCAGTCAGCATAATGTAAACAAGGTGATAAAATGAAGAAGCGCAGGCGGCATTTTAAAATATGGATTTTGATTTTCGTCGTTGCTTTGGCAGCGGTGGGATATATATTGGTTGACAATTCGATAAGGCCAACCATATTGAGTTTGTCTGAAGCACGGCTGCGCGCTATCGCGGTGAAAGCCATGAACGAAGCTGTCCGCGAAACAATAGGAAACGATATATCATATTCGGATTTGATCAATATTCAAAAAGACGACCAGGGAAAAATCACACTTGTCAGCGCGAATACCGTTCTCATGAATAATCTCGCCGCCAGCACAGCCATTGCGGCACAGGATAAAATTTTGAATATCGGAGAACAGGGAATCAGCATCCCGCTCGGCACGGTGCTCGGCGGGCAGATGCTCACTGGAAGGGGCCCCGCCGTTGAAGTGCGCGTGGAACCCGTCGGTTCCGTCACGACAGATTTCAAAACAGAATTTGAAGCCGCGGGTATTAATCAGACGCGGCAAAAGATATTCATCGTCCTCAATGCAACGGTACGGATACTCGTCGGCAATACGGCTCAAACCGTGGAGATATCCACACAGGTGCTCATCTCAGAAACCATTATCATCGGCGATGTACCGCAGAGCTATGTGGATGTGGCGAATACCGATGATATGCTCAACCTTCTGCCCGATAGCATGGTCGATACGCCATAATCCGGCTCAAATACGGCATTGTCACCCATAAGCGTTTTGTGTTATGATACCAAGAGATTTTTTTAAGAGGTGACATATGTCCGGACATTCCAAATGGGCAAATATCAAGCATAAGAAAGAGCGTACCGACTCAAAACGCGGTAAGATTTTCACAAAAATCGGCAGAGAGATTGCTGTTGCCGTGAAGGAAGGCGGCGCTGACCCGGAAGGCAATTCAAAGCTTAAAGATGTGGTGGCGAAGGCAAAAGCAAACAACATGCCGAATGATACCATCATGCGCTCCATTAAAAAGGCAGCGGGCGAGCTCGGCAATATCAATTATGAATCGATCGTCTACGAGGGATACGGCCCCGGAGGCGTCGCCGTGATCGTTGAGGCGCTCACGGACAACCGAAACAGAACCGCGGGAGAGGTACGCCACAGCTTTGATAAAAACGGCGGCTCGCTCGGTGCAACGGGCTGTGTGGCATGGATGTTTGAGAGAAAAGGCGTGATCGTCATTGAAAAAACGGACAGCCTTGATGAGGACGAGCTTATGATGGCGGCACTTGACGCGGGCGCTCAAGATGTGGAAGACGACGGAGACGCAATGGAAATCACCACGGACGTGGCGGCTTTTTCGCAGGTTTATGACGCGCTGGAAAAGGCGGGATTTGAATTTGCGATGGCCGAAATACAGCTCGTGCCATCCAATACGGTGGCGGTTACGGAAGATACCGAACAGGGCGTCCAAAAGATGCTCGATATGCTTGAAGACAATGACGATGTGCAAAACGTCTATCACAATGCGGAAATGGACGAATAAAAGCGTTGACCCCAACAAAAAATACCCCCGAAGAAGGAAGCTTCACGGGGGTATTTTTAATGTTCTTTCGAAAGCACAAAAAGCTCATCATATTTTTAATTATGCTGATGGTGATCGCGGTTTCGGGGCTCATCGGTTATTTGATTGCCGACAGCGAACCGCGTGTGGTGGCTGAAAAGGCGGACGATGATGATGAGTTTGTACAGGCCGATACAGATAATGACCGCATTGACGCTGATACCATGATCACGTGGGATTATGAATACGAAATGTGCAGACATCATTTGTATATCGATACGGAGCCGGATCCTGATATCATCGGGCTGACGTTCACAAAGCTGCAAAACAAATATCCTGATATCGTCATCGTGTCTTTTTCCTCCGATGAGGTGGTTCTGAAAAAGAGACTGGAGTGCTATTGCCCGGAACATTTTCTGCTGAAGAGAAACGCGGATAAGCTCTCCGTTTACCGCACGGCAGCCGGGACGGATAAGCAGGATGTTTATATTGATGTGGATATCGACTTTTCAAAGCTCAGCAAGCCGCAGCAGGAACAGCTGGAAGACGGGAGGATATTCAGCGACATCAACGATTTACAGATATATGTGGAAAAATTAAATCGTACAAATTGAATTGACTTTGTTATAGATTAGATGTAAAATAAAGAAAATTAAATTTAAGCATGTCTTCGGGGGAGGGTGAAATTCCCTTACCGGCGGTGAAAGTCCGCGAGCGAAAGCTGATACGGTGTAATTCCGTAACCGACAGTATAGTCTGGATGAGAGAAGAAAGCGTATCTGATTTTTGATATGCCAAGGCTCTGAAGAATGCTTCAGAGCCTTTTTAGCTCTGAGAAGGGAGTTTTTCTATGCAATTGAGTCAAAACACAAAAAAATTGACCACACTGTCGGTCATGACGGCCCTGTCCATTGTCCTTATGTTCTTGATACGGTTTCCGATTTTTCCCGCGGCGCCTTATCTTGTTTACGAACCGATGGATGTGCCTATATTGATCGCTGCTTTTGTGTACGGACCGTTGTCCGGCCTGTTGGTCACCGTTGTTTCTTGCGTGCTGCAGGGGTTATTGTTTTCCGCGGACGGATGGGTTGGTATACTCATGCATTTTATCGCAACGGGAACCTATGTGACTGTGGCGTCGCTGATTTATCGCAGAAATCATAGCATGCTGGGAGCGATTATCGGGTTGGTAGCCGGTACGGTTGCCATGGCGGCCATCATGGTGCCCACAAACCTGATCATTCAGCCTGCGTTTTACGGCGTGCCTGTCGAGGTTGTCACACCTATGCTGCTGCCGGTAATTATTCCATTTAACTTGATTAAAGCGGCAATAAACGGTGCTGTGACTTTCATCATTTACAAACCGCTCAGGAAATTGCTTATAAAGAAGTAATATCAAAGAACAACGGCGCGGCTAAAATGCTGCGCCCAGGCTGCTCACAATGTAACAGATGTCATTTCGAGCGAGCATAAGCGATCGACTACGAAGTGGAGTGAAATCCCATGTTTAAAGCATTTTAACATGGGATGCTCACGTCGCTACGCTCCTCAGCATGACAGGTGGGGGGGGTCATCAAACTGAGCGCGGCAGAAATGCCGCGCCGTTGCTTTTCACGCCCTTTTCTTGTATACTTCTAAAAAGTAAAATAAGAACGGCAGTTGATTTCATGAAGACATATACGGCCAACACGGCGCAAGAGACATACGAAATCGGTGAAAAAATGGGGCGGTCGGCAAAGCAGGGCGATGTGATCGCGCTGTACGGCGGGCTGGGAGCCGGAAAAACGGTATTTGCCAAAGGGTATGCCAGCGGGCTGGGTGTCTGCGAAGACGTAATGAGCCCGACGTTTACGCTGCTGAGGCAATACAAAGGTCGGGTCACACTGTGTCATTTCGACCTTTACCGCATTGAAGACGAGCAGGAGCTTGAACATATCGGTTTTTACGATTTCCTTGGTGCAGAAAATGTATGCGTGATCGAATGGCCGGAGAACGTTTCGGAATTAGATGCCAATATCGTTGTCCGAATTGAAGGCTCAGGAAGCGAGCCGCGTTATATAGAGATAGAAGAAAAGAGGGCGCAATGATCATACTTGCGGCTGATACGTCGGGCGGCGTTTGCTCGGCGGCTGTTTTGCAAAATCAAAAAATACTATCCGAAGCCTATATGAACAATAAGAAGACCCATTCGGAAACGATCGGTCCGATGATAGATTTTTGTCTGTCATGTGCGGATATCGATATCAAAGACGTGGATTTGTTTGCATGCGCGGCAGGCCCCGGTTCTTTCACCGGCTTGCGTATCGGTATCGGCATGATGAAGGCGTTTGCACACGCGTCTAAAAAGCCTGCAATCGGCGTCAACACGCTGGACGCGCTTGCGCAGAACGCGTCGGGAACCGACGCGACGGTTTGCGCCGTGATTGATGCCCGGCGCGGGGAAGTGTATACGGCATCGTACCGGAACGGCGAAAGAATCACAGATTACCGCGCGGTGCTTTTCGACAGTGTGCTGGAGGAGCTCAAAGGGCAGCCTGCTTTGTTCGTGGGAGACGCCGCCGTGCTGCACAGAGAAAAGATATTGAGCGCGGACGCAGCTTTCCGCATTGCGCACGAAGGCATTGTGCTGCAGCGTGCCGGCTCGGTGGGGCTCGCCGCATACGCCTCATTTCAAGCAGGTATCTCTCAGGACGCATATACACTGGAGCCGTTTTACCTTCGTGAGACACAGGCCGAGCGCGTACGCGCGGAAAAAAGCCAATGAATGTGATTTTAAGGCGGGCGGCAGCGGGCGATATCGGCGATATTTATAAGGTTGAGACAGCATGCTTTAAACAGCCATGGTCTTTGGAATCTATTTATACGGATATTTTGGAGAACGATTTATCCCATTATATCGTCGCGGAAGCGGACGGCGTTATTGCCGGTTACTGCGGTGTCCATAGCATCTTTGACGAGGGGCATATTACAAATGTCGCGGTATTGCCGGAGTACAGAAAGCGCGGAATCGGCAGGGAATTGCTTGAGACGATGATGACGCAAACCGGCCTTGATTATTACACACTTGAAGTTCGTGAATCCAACGAAGCAGCCATCCGGCTGTATCAGAGCATGGGCTTCAAAACGTTCGGCAAGCGGCCCAAATACTATGGAGACGAAGACGCGTTGATCATGTGGAAAGGAAAAACGCGTCTATGAGTCAACGCTGAAACGTTCTGCTCATCGCACTTGCGTCAGATTTAGAATTATGCCGTTTCACTGTCATCAAAACAGCCCTGTCATTTTCCGATTGTGCCTCATGCAGATTAAGAAAACGTCTTGTCGATCCGCCATTTCTCAATTAATGATTGTTGACTTGATACTTCGTCATGCAGAATGTATAATCGGAACTGTTAACAATTAAATAGTAATAATACAAGGCATCAGAAATAGAAAAATGTATGCTTAATCACAGAGCAGATGATGAAAGTGAGCGCTGTGTGAAGCGAATTGAGTGAGTTTAAATGACGAGGCTTGTTTTATGAGCGAAACACTGGCTGATGCTGCTTCAACTAAAGAGCATTTGTTCATTACTAAACAGAATAAAATACATATGAGAGCTCAAAGAAAATAATATAATATTAAAATAATAAAAAATAGTTGGGTTATGATTATAGAAATTAACGGTATTAAAATAAATTACGAGCAGCATGGGCAGGGGGCCGATGTGCTTGTGCTCCACGGCTGGGGCGCGAGCATACAGACGATGCGCCCTGTTATTGATGCACTCACAAGCCGGTACCGCGTGACAGCGCTGGATTTTCCGGGCTTCGGCGGCAGCGACGCACCGCCCGATACGTACGGGGTTCAGGAGTATACCGACCTGACCTACCGGTTTATGCAGGAAGCCGGCATAGAAAAAGCGCACATCATCTGCCATTCGTTCGGCGGCCGCGTCACTATCATACTCGCGGCGCAGCATCCCGAGGCTGTGGACAAAATCGTATTCACAGATGCCGCGGGACTTCGCAAACGCCGCACATTCCAGCAAACAATAAAGGTCTATTCGTTTAAAACGGCCAAACGCATAAGCAAAGGCCGCATCATGAAACATGTTCTCAAAGCGCTGGGCATCGATGTTGACGAGCGGGTTAAAAACGCAGGCTCCGCCGACTACCGCGCCCTGAATGATCACATGAGAAAAGTGTTCGTGCGCGTCGTCAATCAGGATCTGATCGGTTACCTGCCGCAGATCAAAAGCCCGTCTCTGCTGATTTGGGGCGAAAACGATATGGATACGCCGCTTGAATTCGGAAAGACGATGGAGAAAATGATACCCGATGCCGGCCTCGTGGTGTTTGAGGGAGCGGGTCATTATTCTTTTCTGGATTGCTTTAGCCGGTATATCGGCATTGTCACCACATTTTTCGGAGGATAACGGATGACGCTTTATGTTCTTATTGCAATTTATGCGCTGGGTGCGGCCGCCATGGTTTATGCCTCGGCAGGGCTCGTGCATATGCTGCAGTTGGAAGGGTACAAGAACAAAAATTTAATACACTGGCTCAGTGAAAACAAGGCGAAGATATATAAAGTGCCGCTTGTTGTTTCTGTATTGGCCATTATGCTTACGGTGACGGCAAACGCTGTTTTCCCGTCTATCAGCCTTTATATCTTCTTGTTTCTGGCCGTTGTTTATCTGCTGCTCATTGCGGCTTACGCCAAAAAAATTCGTGTGGAAAAAGCAAAGAAACCGCTTGTATACACAAGCCGCGTGAAAAGGCTGTTTGCTTTTCTGTCGGTTGTTTATTTGCTGATTAGCACGGTGCTGCTGCTGCTTGACCGGCTGGTGCTCAGTGAAACAGCGGCTGCGTATCTGTCGTTCTTTGCGATGTTCTCTCTGATCGGTTTCGGCGTTCTGTGCGCCAACCTGCTTGCAAGCCCGGTGGAAAAATCGGTGCAGCGCTGGTATTTTAACGACGCGAAAAAGAAGCTGGCACAGCGGGACGATTTGATTCGCATCGGCATCACCGGCAGCTATGGCAAAACGAGCTGCAAGTTCATACTCGGTACGATTTTATCTGAAAAGTATAACGTGCTCGTGCCGCCTTCGAGCTTCAACACACCGATGGGGCTCACGCGCGTCGTCAGAGAGCAGATGAAGCCGTCTCATGAGGTTTTTATCGCGGAAATGGGCGCGCGGCATCAAGGCGATATCAAGGAGCTCTGCGAGCTTGTTCATCCGACATACGGCTTAATCACATCGGTGGGGCCGCAGCATCTGGAAACGTTCGGCAGCATTGAGACGATTGCGAAAACGAAATACGAACTAATCGAAAGCCTGCCGCAAAACGGCTGCGCTTTCTTCCCGGGAGACAACGACATCTGCCGCGGGTTGTATGAAAAGACCGCGATAGAAAAGAAACTCTTTTCCGTCGATGATACGGGTGACTCGGATGTCCGCGCAGAGAACATCAAAACAGGCAGCTTCGGCAGCCGGTTCGAGCTGGTTCTAAGCGGCGAACGCGTGATATGCGAAACCAAACTGCTCGGCAAACACAACATATCAAACATCATCGGCTGTGCGGCAGTGGCGCACAAACTCGGGCTGAGCACAGCGCAGATACGCCTCGGCATACGAAAGATTCAGCCCGTGGAGCACCGGCTGCAAATGCTGCCGACAGCCAACGGCATCACCGTGATTGATGACGCGTTCAACGCAAACCCATCCGGCGTACGCGCCGCGATGGAGGTGCTGCGCGGGTTCAGCGGACGCAAGGTGGTGGTGACGCCCGGCATGGTAGAGCTGGGGGACCGTGAGGAGGAAGAAAACCGCGCATTTGGCCGCGTGATGGCATCTGCCGCCGATCTGGTGATGCTGATCGGCCCGAAGCATACGCGCCCGATTTACGAAGGCTTGCTGGAAGGTGGCTTTCGCAAAGAAAACATACAGGTTTACAGATCGCTTGATGATGCAGCCAAGGTTTTGTGGACACAGGTGAATCCCGGCGACGTTGTGATATTCGAAAACGATCTGCCCGATAATTATAACGAGTAAGGAAGGATATGACGATGAAAAAGAACCTTGCGGTGACTTTCGGCGGAAGGACGGTTGAGCATGATATCAGCATTATCACGGCTAATCAGCTGATGAACAGCGCGGACAAAAGCAAATACAACATAATCCCCATTTATATAGACCGTGACGGCAAATGGTATACGGGAGAAAAGCTGCTAGATATGGCAGTGTTCAAAAAGTTTGATCCGAATCAAAAAGGCGTGAAACGTGTGTTCCTTTCGGCATCGGCCGATGCGACGCTCTATGAATACGGGAGGAAGCAAAAGCCCGTTTGCCAAATCGACGTGGCCATTCCCGCCATGCACGGCCTGCATGGCGAAGACGGCACCATGCAGGGACTGTTCGAACTCTCTGATATTCCTTATTCCAGCGCCGGTGTCACAGGTTCAGCCGTATGTATGGATAAAATAGTGATGAAAGCGGCGTTTATCGGCTTTGGCTTTCCCGTTCTTGATTCTCTGTTTTTTGAGCGGGACGAATTCTATGCGGACAGCGACGCAGCCGCTCAAAGAGTTGAAGATAAGCTCGGTTATCCCGTATTTATTAAACCCGCCAACTTAGGGTCCAGCATTGGCGTGAACCGCGCGGATAATAAAGATACGTTTGTATACGCCATGGAGGTGGCCGCCAAATACGACAGGCGCATACTCGTGGAAAAAGCCGTCACGGACATTAAAGAAGTTAACTGCTCTGTGATGGGCTGGACGACAGACGCGAAAGCGAGCGTGATTGAGCAGCCCGTGACGTCCAGCCGTTTTCTTGGATTTGAAGAAAAATACATGAGCGGCGGTAAATCCAAAGGCATGAAATCGCTGGGACGCAAAATTCCCGCCGACATCTCCGAGGCGATGGCGGAGCGTGTGCGTCAGCTGTCGCTTGATATATTTAAATCACTCGATTTAAAAGGCGTGGTAAGAATCGACTATATCATTGATCAATCCACAGACACGCTCTATGTCAATGAAGTCAATACCATCCCGGGATCCTTCGCTTTTTATCTCTGGGAACCGGCGGAAGTGCCGTTTGGTGCGCTGGTTGATAATCTGGTGGCGATCGCCGAGCATCAGATGAGAGAGAAGAAAAAGGCTGAGTTTGCATTCGACTCCAATGTTCTGCAAAAAGTGGCGAATGGGTTTAAAATAGGAAAATAATCTGTTTGCAATTGCCTGGGTATATATATATACTATGCATATATAAATATGATTTGGGAGGGCATTTTATGACAGATAATAAGAATTCCCTTGGTATGGATCAAAAAACGGCGAGCTGGTTCTCTTATGTGTTGAGTTGGCTAAGCGCGATAATTATTCTGGCTACGGAAAAGGACAACAAAATCGTCAGGCAGCATGCATGGCAATCACTTTTTCTTGGCTGTGTTATGACAGCCGCTTTCATTGTTCTTGGAATAATTCTCTCGATTGCCGCCCCGGCAACAATATGGGGTCTTGCGCTTTATGGAATGTCCCCGATATACATTATTTTTAGCATTATTGATTGGTTGTTGGGATTGGGGTGGCTGGTACTTAGCATTATCTGCATATTAAAGGCCTTACAGAATGATATGTTTAAAATCCCGGTTATATATGGCTGGGTAGAGAAAATGAAATAATTAAAAAGCATTAAAGGATTCAGATAAGAGAGGCTCCACAGCAAAAGCTTTTGGAGCCTTTTTCTTGGAAAACATAATGCGTACCGGGTATTTCAAATGGCTTTAATAAGGAATGAAGCCCATAAAATCTAGTAAGAGAATAAATCTAGTCAGGCAGAAAACCTTCTCCTCATCGAGACGGTGGTGCGAAGCATCGGATGAGGTGTCAAAAAAGGCTGACAAATCGAACACCTCATCAGTTGCCCGCCGCGACAGCTTTGGATTAAAGGATTAGTTCTGAGCTTTAATTGGTCTATCACCCTTCTGTGAGTACCCTATACAAGGGCGGGATTATACTGTCAAATGAAAGACGGGGGATATTCGCTGGTTAGCGTTGAATGGTAATAGACTGACTCTACTAATTCCAAAGGCAGATTAATCCGCATTTTTGGGCATGGCTTCGTTCTTATTCTGCAGATACAGCCCGTCCGAGGGATTCCATTCCGCATACATCACATCGGAATAGTTAAAAATATTTTGCTCGCTCAGCTTTTGCTTAAGCCATGTTTCATCAAACCCTAGCAGTTTTAAATTGTATAAATCCGGCCTTCCGTCAAGAATCACAGCCAGATTCAGTGATGATGGCGGCGATTCAATATGAAGATCACTCCTTAGCACCGCTTCATATGGCGCTTTTTTAATGACGGTGATGATACCGCTTGGCTCAACGATCGCATATTCCACTTCTCTCACCGAAAAGATCTCTTTATTGCGTAATAGGCTGAGCAGTTCGGTGAAATCGAGCTTCTCTTTTTTAAGCACGTCGAAATCCACTTTGCCTTTTTTTATAACAAGGACGGGGGACCCTTCGATGATATTTCTGAATCTGTGTGACTTCTGTGTGATTTTTTCGATCACATACAAAAGTAACGCCCAAACGGCAATCGCATAAATGACATATAATATGTTTGTTTCATCATAGATGGTGTTGCCGAGCAGTTCACCCATCACGATCGCGGAAATAAAATCGAAAGGCGAAATCTGCTGAACATGACGTCTGCCGATGATTTTAACAGCCACCATCAGTGCGATAAATCCGAAAACCAGCTCCAATGTCAAATCAATAATCGAAGGCAAATGATGACCCCCTTTTTTTGCCGCAGTATAAAAATAGTTTGCCGCTGCCGATATCGTTTATGCGCCTCATTAAATGGCTTTGATGTATCTGTCAATCATGCGGCAGGGCAAGAGATGGGGATTTCTTGAATAATCACGTATGAATAATCAAATTATAAACAAAACGCAATAATGGAGGGATGGGTATTGCAGCCATACAGAAGACTTCCTAAACACATTGGCATTATACCGGACGGAAACAGAAGATGGGCTGAGGGAAAAGGCTTTAAAAAGGAAGCTGGTTACGGCTTTGGAATAAACCCGGGGTTTGAACTGTATAAAGAATGCATCGAGCTCGGCATCAAGGAAATGACGTTTTACGGATTCACGGTGGACAACACCAAACGCCCATCCGCGCAGACGCAGGCGTTTCGAAAGGCATGCGTGGATGCCGTCATGCAGATCTCACGGTACGACGCCAACCTCCTGATTGTGGGTAATACCGAATCGGCGCTTTTTCCCAAGGAGCTGCTGCCGTATACAAAAAGGGTGAAATTCGGCAAGGGCCTCATGAATGTCAACTTCCTAGTCAATTACGGATGGGACTGGGACCTCAGCCAATCACGCGGGGCAGAGGAAAGAAAAAATAAAGATAGTTTCACAAAAAGGATTGCGTCGGCTGATATATCCAGGATAGACTTAATCATCAGATGGGGCGGACGGAGAAGGCTCAGTGGATTCCTTCCGATACAATCCATATACGCCGATTTTTATGTGATTGATGCGTACTGGCCGGATTTTAGACCGAAGCATCTTTACGAGGCGCTCGATTGGTATCAGGAACAGGATGTGACGCTGGGCGGATAAGGAGGGCGCTATGGTTGAAGTGTGTCTGCTGGGATGCGGCGGCATGATGCCGCTGCCACAGAGGCGGCTCACGGCGCTGTTGGTCAGGTTCAATGGCAGAATGATATTGATCGACTGCGGCGAGGGAACTCAGGTTTCTGTGAAGCAGGCGGGGTGGGGGTTCAAACCGATTGATGCGGTTTGCTTCACGCATTACCATGCCGACCATATTGCGGGCTTGCCGGGCTTGCTGCTCACACTTGGCAATGCCGGACGGACACAGCCGCTGGCGCTGATCGGCCCGCCAGGGCTAACGCATGTGATGAAAGGGCTTACCGTTATATGCCCGAATTTGCCATATGATATCAACATCATTGAATTGCCTGAATCACAAGCCTGCGAATTCAATATCGGAAGCGTACGGGTCAGCACCCAACCCGCTCATCACTCGGTTCCGTGCTTCGCTTACCGCTTGGATATCAAAAGGCCGGGACGTTTTCTTGCCGACCGCGCAAGCGAACTCGGTATTCCGCAGATTTATTGGCACAGGCTGCAAAACGGCGAGCCCGTTGATATTGACGGCAGGCACTACGAGCCGGACATGGTGCTCGGGCCGCCGCGAAAAGGCATCAGTGTGACATACTGTACCGATACAAGGCCCGCAGAAGCACTTGTCGCGTTCTGCTGCGAATCCGACCTTCTCATCTGCGAGGGCATGTACGGCGATGATAACATGCTCACCAGTGCGGTTGAGAAGATGCATATGGTATTTTCGGAAGCCGCAGCGCTGGCCAAAGCCTCTGGCTCGACCGAACTATGGCTCACGCATTACAGCCCGTCGCTTAAGGATCCCGATGTGTTTATTGACCGAGTCAGAAGCATTTATCCCAATGCACACACCGGACACGACCTGATGATGAAAACGTTGACGTATACGGAATAAATACAGAAACAATCCTATCTGGCCGGATGGTGTCATAGTTCTTCCATGCATTATATACTTTCTGTTCCAAGAGAATCATCATACTAATTCGCCCATTAAACATAGAATACTCCTTGCTTATTGAACGCTCGGAAAACAGCACAGACCACAACCGACTGCCGAGGCTCTGCTCAAAATTCTCACGTCTGAAACATATAGAAGAATCACCGAAACTGTCGGCCTTTCTGCTGGTGAAAGATAAAGCATCGCGTTTAACCGCATAGAGAAAAAGCCTCTGTTGAGATATCATTCGCGTCAGAGTCAATTCGATACCCTTAGACTTTTTTCACATCAATATAATATGAGGTTGCTGACGGTTGGCCATGCGCGCCATAAGCCGATTATGCCTCCGGGACAAAGGCTTGACGGTCTATGTGACCGCACACAATGTGTTACCGCACATACTATAATATTAAGCCATATAAGGCATGAATGTGAAGGAAGAGAGGAAAGAGTATGATTTCAGATTTCCAAATGGACATGAACATGCCCGGTGCAGGCAATTGCGTTCCGCAGGAAACAGTGATTTCAGATGTTAAGCTGGCACACGCTTATGTTCCGTTTCAAAAAATGTGTGCGACGTATATGCCTCTTGAAGGATTAAGGCAGGGGACCATCTTCCCGCCGCTCGTCGGTATTTATGGGTGGCATAACAAAGGGATGGGGGATGATATGTATGACTAGGGATGACATGCTTAAAAAAATCAGTGCACTGGATTTTTATATCATTGATCTCGGGTTGTACCTGAATACGCATCCGGAAGACAAGGAAGCAGTGATGAAATATAATGCTATGGTGAAAGAAGCGAGCGCCCTGCGGCAGGATTATCAGGAGCAATTCGGTATGCTGATGGTTGGAAGCGCGCAAAGCAGAACCCCGTGGCAGTGGATTGATAACCCGTGGCCGTGGCAGTATAAATTTAATTTTGATTTGTCGGGAGATGATAAATAATGTGGATGTACGATAAGAAACTTGAATATCCAATAAAGATAAAAAAGCCGGATCCGAAAATGGCAAAGGTTATTATGTCTCAATACGGAGGTCCCGACGGAGAGTTGGCTGCGTCACTTCGCTATTTAAGTCAGCGTTTTTCTATGGTCACTCCGGAAGCCAAAGCAACGCTTAACGATATCGGCACGGAAGAACTCGCGCATTTGGAGATGGTCGGCACCATGGTGAAGCAGCTGACGCAGAACGCAACAATCAAAGAAATCGAAGAAGCGGGAATGGCTGCTTATTTTACGGATCACGATAAGGCCATTTACCCGGCGAGTGCGGCGGGTGTGCCGTTCACAGCGGCCTATATTCAATCCAAGGGAGATCCCATTACTGACCTGACTGAGGATTTGGCGGCGGAACAGAAAGCACGCTCCACATATGAATATTTGTTGACTCAGGCGGATGACCCGGATGTGATCGAGCCGTTAAGATTTCTGCGCGAAAGAGAGATTGTGCATTTCCAGCGTTTCGGCGAATCGCTGCGGCTCGTTCAGGATTACCTTGCAAACAAAAAGAGATTCAGCATGGGCAATATGGGGAAGATGAAATAGATATAAACTTTAAGGGTGTACAAAGTGCATCATCAGAGCGTAAAAAAAAAGATCTCATAGCGTGGCCCCCTCTGACGAGGGGGCTGTCACCGATAGGTGACTGGGGGAGAGAAAATGACTTAAAACTGTCTGCAGTGAATGCAATCTATTTGACACTTGGAATGGCAAATGTCGTTCATTCAAGGTGAGATAAAAATCTGACGGGCGGCTTTTAGCTGTATCAACAGTTTTAAGGATGCACAATGCTGCATCCTTTTTTTCTTTGCAAAACAATCAACAAATAATGCCTTTTGCGTAATATAAAAAGATACATAAGCTTTCGGAAACGATGCTGATTGATCCATTAATCAATGGAAGGTGGTGATACAATGATCAATAGTACAATGACGAATAACCGGAATCGAACATACGAAAATGATGGAGTTAAAAATAACGGGAACCTCACAAGAACGCCCGGAAGAGCGGCGGACAAACCGATAGACAGACCGATGGATATCCCGCCAATCGATCAATTTACGGGGGAGAGCGTGATGCCGTCAGATTCACTTCTGGTTCCTCTCGTACCGGCCACCGGGCCGCAGCCAACAGCAAACATAAGCCCAAAATTTTCTCAAGGATATTTAATAGAACATATCGGTCAAAACGTACGCGTCGAATTCCTAATCGGTTCGGAAGGTGCTTTGATTGACAGAACGGGCAGGCTCGTTGAAGTGGGTGAAAATTATATCGTCCTGCAGCCGTTCGGCACGGATGATCTGCTCATGTGCGATTTGTTTTCAATCAAATTTGTCACAATCAGCCGATAGCCATAAAAGCCTATGACAGATACCGTTATAGGCTTTTTTTATACCTTGTCGGATTGATAGACGATTTGGCCGTTGATGATCGTGTAGAGACAGTTGGTAAACGTATCCATGGGGTTGCCGTCAAAAATGGCGATATCCGCATCTTTTCCGGGCGCAAGGATGCCGACCCGGTGAGCGACGTTGCATATTTGCGCGGCGTTGACCGTGATGGACTTGAGCCCTTCGTCTATTCCCAGCCCTTCTTTGGCCGCCAATCCGGCACATAGAGGCAAATACTGTATGAGAGAAACGGGATGATCCGTGGTGATTGCGACTTTCACACCGGCACGATGCAAAACGCCGGCTGTTTTAAAATCGGCATACTGAACCTCGATTTTGTTTCTGGAGGCAAGGCTCGGGCCGACAATGGCAGGATAACCGGATTCTTTAATAGCCGAATCAATGAGATGGCCCTCGGTACAGTGGTCAAGCGTCAAACGAAGGTCAAACAGTTTTGCGATACGGATGGCCGTTAAAATATCATACGCACGGTGAACATGAGCTTTTAGCGGGATTTCCTTGCGAAATACGGGCAGCCAGCATTCCCGCCGCGGATTTTCTTCAAACGGTTCGTTATTTGCTTTCGCAGATTCCTTTTGCTCATAATACGCCTTGGCGTAAAACAGCTCTTCACGCAGCATGGCCCCGATCGACATGCGGGTAGACGGCATTAAGTTATTGCCGCCATAGTTCTTTTTCGGATTTTCTCCGAATGCAATCTTCATAGCGGCCGGTTCCATGACGATCATATCATCGAGTTTGCGCCCGTCTGTTTTGATGAACGCAAACTGTCCGCCCACAACGTTGGAACTGCCGGGGCCGATCATGGCAGACGTAATACCCGCTTTGATGGCGCTGTGAAATGCGGCATCCATCGGGTTGATCGCGTCGATTGCTTTGATATAAGGTGTGACAGGCATGGTCACCTCATTGCTGTCATCACCGTCCATTCCAACCTTTTCTTCAGAAACGCCCATGTGGCAGTGGGCTTCAATGAGCCCCGGCAGTACCCAGCACCCACGCGCGTCTATTTCTTTTCCGTCAGTATTTTTAGATGCATCAATCGTTTCGCTCACGTCGGCGATGATATTTCCGTTAACCAAAACACATCCGTTATCATAGTTAATCCCGTTCATTGTGAAAATTTTACCGTTTTTTATAAGCATTAAATTCACTCCCTTTGAGATTATTACAAAACATTCTTTGCATAGCGTGCCCTTGAAAAGAAAATAATAAACTTAAGAAATGAGTAAAGGAGAAGCGATAATGGACAACATGCAAGACAACCAAAACTGCAGGAACAATCAGAACAACAGGCAGAACGATCAGAGGAACAACCAGAACAACAGGCAGAACGACCAGAGAAATAATCAGAAAAACCGGCAGAATGACCAGAGAAACAACCAGAATAATCGCCAGAACGACCGTTAAAACAGCAATTTTCAATGCAAATTTTTGGGATGTTGCAACACGCAACATCCCGCTGTTTTAATTGGGGTTGGTAAACTGCGGAGGCTGAGGATTGCTCGGCGCAAAATACTGCCCGCCTGGTGATGACAGGTCAAAATAGAGCTTCGAATCCCCCGTGACACCCCAGTCTTTAAGCGAACCGGTGTCTTTAACGCGGTTAAACGCTTCACGGAACATCGTATTATGCGCTTCTTCACGGTTCAGCAGAAAATCGATGGTTTCCCGCACACCTTTATCGTTAATCTGCCGATACAGATATTGATAAACAACTTTGGCACGTTCTTCTGCGGCAATATCAGACAAAATGTCTGCTGCGAGATCACCTGTGGATTCAATATACGCGCCCGTCCATGGATATCCAGATGCATTGGTCAGCCCAGGAACCAAGCCGGTTTGTACATGAGCCTGAATATTACCGATATCCGCATTGGCCGCGTCTATCGTATGTCCGTTAAGCAGGTTAACGGTTGTTGCCACCATCTCCATATGACTGAGTTCTTCCGAAGCGACGTCAAGAAACAGATCTTTGATCTGCGGGTCGTTAATGCGAAAGCTTTGGGACATATACTGCATCGCGGCTTTGAGCTCGCCGTGAGCGCCGCCAAGCTGTTCCTGCATCATCGCCGCGTAATTCGGATTCGGCGCATCCACCTTGACGGGGAAAAGCATCTGTTTTTCGTGTTTGAACATGAAATATCCTCCGTTTTATTGATTCAATTTTTAGTGTCTTCAAAAAGAAACGTTTGTATGCTGATTATTTTGCCATTGTTAAAAACTGCGCAGAAATGTGAAAACAATCTCAATTATCTCAAGATTCATGCGTAAGAAGATAGTGGATTTTTTAGTTTGTTTCCTAATGCTCTTCTTTGTGCCAGTGATGACTTATTTCATTCAAGATGGCAATAATTATAAACGCGCCGGCTAATAAACCCGGATTCATTCCGAATTAAAACAATTTTGTCGCCAAGATAACCAACATGTAAAAAAACAAAAATCGTCAATCGAGATTGACGGCTGCAGAATGCAAAAAAGTTTCTTGTGTTATTGCTATGGAAAATAGCTTTTTCGGTCATCCAGTCTACTATGGAGTTACTTTGCTACACTCGTTAACTGGAAGTGGAAAGAATGACGGCTAACCTATGATGATTCCGTTGTATCGATAAGCGATTGACGACGCAGTATACTGGATTTCATATTTAAAGCGTTTTACCATGGGATGCATACGTTACTGCGCTCCTCAGCATGTTATAAGCCAACGTGGATTGACGGCTGATTTCATGCTTTTTCACCGTCGTCGTGAACGAACATTGCAATGCGGCGGCGCAGAGGATTGTATGATTAATCCGGGTATGACCCATAGCCATGAAAGCCATCGTTGTTTATCAACGAGATTTCATGTGCGCGAGCGTGCCGTCGTTTTTCACGAGCAGTATTTCGCTGATGATGCTGAGTGCCACCTCAGCGGGCTGTCCGCCGCCCAGCGCGAGCCCGATGGGGGAATAGACGGAGTCGAGCAGCTCCTGTGAAATGCCCTTTTCGAGCAGATTGCTCATCATCACCTTCACCTTGTTGCGGCTGCCGATCACGCCGATGTAGCGCGGCATTTTTTGTATGAGATGATAGAGAGCGATTTCATCGCATTTATGCCCGCGCGTCGCAATCACGACATACGTGGATTCGGGCGCAAACGCAAGCTTTTCGCATTCGTCGCCGATATCGCCGACGATCACGGCTTTGGCTTCCGGATAATGCTGAGGCGCAGCCACATCGGCCCTATCGTCAATCGTCACCACGTCATAACCCAAAATGCGGGCATACTGATAAACGGCATGCCCGACATGCCCCGCACCGATAAGCACGATCAGGGTGGGCGGGGTGTAAACCTTGATGAATATCTCCACCTGGCCGCCGCATTCCATGCCGAGATCTTTTTTTAGATCGAACGAAACGGACTGGCTTAAGCCGCGGCTGATGCTTTCCTTGGCTTTTTCGATGGAGACATATTCAAGATTACCGCCGCCGACTGTCCCGCCGATGCTTCCCGACGCATCCACAAGCATATCCTTACCGACTTCCGCAGGTGTGGAACCGCAGGCGGCTGTGACCGTTACGAGAGCGACTGTTTTGTTTTGCTTAATCAGTTCGGGTATGCGTTCAATTAGCATGATCTGTCTCCTTTTAATAAATGGTTGATGGCAAAAAGCGTGCCGAAGCCGATCATGCGCGCTTTGTCGGAAATCGAAAAGCAATGATCGTAAACATCACGCGGATCAACATCCGCGGTTTTAAAGCCTTGCGTCACCTCATAGCCGTCGCGGATCATGCCGCGCAGTATACCGGCTATTTTTGATTTCACGGGCGCGCCGTCCACATCGGCGATGATCTCATCGGCCTGCACATGATCGCCGATTTGTTTATGACAGCTTATGATGCCGGCTTTGGGCGCATAAATCACGCGTTCGTGTGAGTAGCCGCCGATCATGCCCGGGACGCCGGTATTGGGCTTGGCGCAGCCGTTCAATATCATGCGCCCCAATTCATGCCCGCGTGCGGTTTCCACCACCGCTTGGACATCCCCTCCGGCACAAAAACCCGGTCCGAGCCCGATCACGATGGGGGCCATCGTCTTGGTTGTCCCGAGATTTTTTTTGGCGATAATCGCGTCCACAACGATATTCGGCTTTATTTCATTTATAATATCGCTTTTGGGGTCAACAAGAACCGGAACATAGCCCAGATTGAATGCTTTGACGATATCGGCTTCATTGTCGCAGCGGGCTGCCGTGATGTCTTCAACCGTGGCTATGCCGTCGTAAACCGCTTCGCTCAGTGCCACCGTTCGCCGGATGGCCGTCGGTTTTTCGATTTCCGTCGCAATCACCGAAAACCCAAAGTGCTTGAGTATATATATCACACCGGTGGCCAAATCGCCCGCGCCCCGGACGACGACGAATTTCCCTTTCATAGGTTTCCTTCCATATAATCCGCGAATACGGGGAACCAGTTTGTTTCACGGCTGGTCGTTAATATCGTCACCGGCACGTTTTGAGTCATGGCCTTGATTTCATCGATGTCGGCTCTGCCGATGAAATCGGATTTATTGAGAAAGACAATTCTTTTTGAATGCACCGGCGCCCCCTTAAAAAGGCCGTTGGTATGAACGATCAAACGTATCAGATGCTGCGTTGTGATGATATCGCCAAGCTGCGAAGCAGTAATATCGGCGAAAAGCGGTGCGCGGTGCACCCATTCATCGCCGAGGGGTTTCCCAAGGCAATCGAGCCCGATCACGCCGATGACGATATCGGTATGAAGCGGGTAGACAGGCTCTGTATCGTTAGGGGCTTTGGCCGGTTTACCGGCAGCGCCGTCCGCTTCCACAATAATGTGATCGAAAAAGGGAGGTATCTGTGCAATGTCGTCAGGCGTATAGCCTTGCAGCTTACAATTGTTTAGAGCGGTTTTTGCCGCCGTGACAAATAGTCCGTTTGCCGGAATGCCTGACGCAGGACCGATATAAACGCTTCCGTCTTCGGGAGGATAGAATTTTGTGGTGGTTGTAAATAAAACCCGTCGTCCCAAGCGTGAAAGCTCATATGTTATTTTCCGGCCCACTGTGGTTTTGCCGCCTGCCCCGGTTAAAGCGATGATCATAAACCATTGCCGCCCTTGGTTCGTGTTTTTTTTATTGTAGACCATACAAGGATAAATGACAATAAAGACGTTTGTCTGATCTTTTGGTAAAAGTATGTCATTTAATATGTTGACAAAGGCATCATGACATGCTACATTTTAAGTATAAAAAATTAATTAGGTATTAAAAATATTTTTGTATTATGATCATTTTTTACAAAACTGTAGAAAAGAATGAAATGCGGAGATACTATTCAAATGCAGGAGATAAGGCAATGTGTTCTCATTGCCTTTTTAAAATTGTATGAACGTGAGGAGTGGAAACATGGATTTTTCGTTGATTAAACAAAAGGCGGCTGATTACGAACAGCAAATGACAAAGTTTTTGAGGGATTTGATTGCGATTCCCGGAGAAAGCGCAGGCGAAGAAAAAGTCGTTCAGCGCATCAAACAGGAGATGACGGAAGTCGGCTTTGACAAAGTCGAGATTGACCCGATGGGCAACATACTCGGAACGATGGGCGACGGGGACAAGATCATTGCCTACGACGCGCATATCGATACGGTTGGCATCGGCAATATCGATAACTGGCAGTTCGACCCTTATGCCGGCTACGAAACCGATGAGGAAATCGGCGGCAGAGGCGCTTCTGACCAGCTTGGCGGCATTGTGAGCGCGGTTTACGGCGCGAAAATCATGAAGGATCTGGGGCTGCTTGCGGGCTACAAAGTGCTCGTCACGGGTACGGTGCAGGAGGAAGACTGCGACGGACTCTGCTGGCAGTACATCATCAATGAGGATAAGGTTCGCCCCGAATTTGTGGTGATCACCGAACCGACAGACGGCAACATCTACAGAGGCCAGCGCGGCCGCATGGAAATTCGCGTTGACGTGAAGGGCATCTCATGCCACGGCAGCGCGCCCGAGCGCGGTGACAATGCGATCTATAAAATGGCGGAGATCATCTCGGAAGTGAAGGAGCTTAATAACCGCCTTCGCGATGACAAGTTTCTCGGCAAGGGCACGCTGGCTGTGTCTGAAATCTTCTTCACGTCGCCGTCGCGGTGCGCTGTGGCTGACAGCTGCGCGATATCGATTGACAGGCGGCTGACGGACGGAGAGACGTATGACTCGGCTCTCGAAGAAATCAGAGCGCTGCCCGCTGTGAAGAAGCACAACGCCGTCGTTTCCATGTATAAATACGACAGGCCGGCCTACACGGGCCTTGTGTATCCAACCGACTGCTTCTTCCCGACATGGGTGTCTCCGGAGGATCACATCACCACACAGTCGATAGTGGAAGCGTACGAAGGCATGTTCGGTACACCCAAGGTGGACAAATGGACATTCTCCACAAACGGCGTATCCATCATGGGCCGTTACGGCATTCCGTGCATCGGCTTTGGGCCCGGAAAAGAAGCGCAGGCTCATGCGCCCAACGAGAAAACATGGAAGGCCGATCTCGTGAAGTGTGCCGCTGTGTACGCGGCGCTGCCCGAGTGCTACCGTAAAAGAGACAAATAAATAATTTGAGAGGAATATAGATATATGAGCGATATGAACAAAATGCTGGAGAAACTGGCAACACTGAATTTAAAAGACATGTACTTGAACGACTTTTTCCTGACTTGGGAAAAGACGGACGACGAAATTCAGGGCGTTTTTCAGGTGGCTGAGCTGCTTCGTAAAATGCGCGAAAACAACATTTCTTCCAAGATATTTGACAGCGGCCTGGGAATTTCGCTGTTCAGGGATAATTCCACACGCACACGCTTCAGCTTCGCGAGCGCCTGCAACCTTTTGGGACTCACCGTTCAGGATCTGGACGAAGGCAAATCGCAGATTGCTCACGGCGAAACGGTGAGAGAAACAGCCAACATGATTTCGTTCATGGCAGACGTGATTGGCATACGTGACGATATGTATATCGGCAAAGGCAACACGTATATGCGCGAGGTATCGGGCTTTGTGAAACAGGGCTATGACGACGGCGTGCTTGAGCAGCGCCCCACGCTTGTGAACCTTCAGTGCGATATCGACCACCCGACACAGTCGATGGCGGATATGCTGCACATCATCAAGGAGTTCGGCGGTGTGGAGAACCTCAAAGGCAAGAAGATTGCGATGACATGGGCTTATTCTCCGTCTTACGGCAAGCCGCTGTCGGTGCCGCAGGGTGTGATCGGCCTCATGACGCGCTTTGGCATGGACGTAACTCTCGCACATCCGGAAGGCTATGAAGTGATGAGCGAGGTGGAAGAGGTTGCGAAGAAAAACGCGGCGGCCAGCGGCGGCAGCTTCACAAAAACAAACAGCATGAAAGAAGCGTTCAAGGATGCCGATATCGTGTATCCGAAGAGCTGGGCCCCGTATGCGGCCATGGAGAAGAGAACCGTGATGTACGGCAACAACGATTTCGACGGCATCAAGACGCTCGAGAAAGAGCTGCTTGCACAGAACGCACAGCATAAGGACTGGGAATGCACTGAAGAGATGATGAGCCTTACAAAAGATAAAAAGGCGCTCTATCTGCACTGTCTTCCTGCCGATATCACCGGTGTTTCGTGTGCAGAGGGCGAGGTGGCTGCAAGCGTTTTCGACAGGTACAGAGAGCCGTTATATAAGGAAGCGGGCAACAAGCCGTATATCATTGCAGCGATGATCCTTTTGAGCAAGGTAAAGGATCCGGCTGCCGTGCTCAAAGGCTTGATCGATAGAAAAGCACCGAGATGGATAGGATGATTTTAACGTGAATAAAAGAATTGTCATTGCCCTTGGCGGCAACGCGCTCGGACAAAACCTATCGGAACAGATGGTCGCCGTGAGAAATACGAGCAAGAAAATTGTCGAGCTCGTCAAGGAAGGCTATCAGGTGGTCATCACACACGGCAATGGCCCGCAGGTGGGCCTCGTGACCGACTGTTTCGATACCTACAAAATCGATCACGACATCGATGATTTTACCATGTCCGTCTGCGTCAGCATCACTCAGGGGTACATCGGGTATGATCTGCAGAATATGCTGCGCGAGGAGCTGCTCAATCAGGGGCTTTCCATTCCTGTTTCCACAGTGATCACTCAGGTGATTGTGAACCCGGATGACCCGGCATTTCAGGAGCCGACCAAGCCGATCGGCCTGTATCTCACGGAAGAACAGGCCGAAAAGCGCCGCAGCATGGGGGAGACAATCGCGGAGTTTCCGCAAGGCTACCGACAGGTGGTCGCGTCGCCCGAGCCGCAGCACATTGTGGAATACGAAACGATTCATACGCTGCTCGATGCGGGACAGGTGGTGATCGCGTGCGGCGGCGGCGGCATTCCCGTGAAGGAAATCGGCAACAGGCTCAAAGGTGTTGAAGCGATCATCGATAAGGATTACACGAGCGCCAAGCTCGCCAAATTGATCGATGCCGATTATTTTGTTATACTGACAGCGGTGGAAAAAGTCGCGCTGAACTTCGGCAAGGAAAACGAGCAGTGGCTCGACAGCTTAACCTGCACGGATGCGCAAAAGTATATCGAAGAAGGGCAGTTCGGCAAAGGCTCGATGCTGCCCAAGGTGAAAGCGGCCATGCGCGTTGTTGCGGACAAACCGTCGTGCAAAGCGCTGATTACGTCGCTTGAAGGGCTGATTGACGGGATTAACGGCAAAACCGGCACCGTGATATTGCCTTAAACGTAAGTATATCGGTACGTTGGGCAGAAAGCCGATGGCGCGCTTTGCAGTGCTGATGTCGTTAGAAACAGTGCGGCATACCTCCATTTTGTTCATGCAAAACACGGCTACAGCGCGTACCGACACTGTTTACAGTCATTGTTAATCAATGCGAGAGAGGAAAAGCTATGATATTGATTGGAAATGGTTTGCTCATCACGCAAAATGACGCATGCCCGCTGGTCGCGGACGGATGCGTGGCGGTGGACGGCAGCGAGATTGCTGATTTCGGCACCACACAGGATATGAAGCAAAAATATTCATCCTCTTCGTTTTACGACGCAGCCGGGCGCGTGATCATGCCGGGACTGATCAATACGCACGGCCATATCTACAGCGCGTTTGCGCGCGGCATGATATTAGAAGACAGCAAAGTCTCGAAGAACTTCACACAGATACTCGAAAACCTCTGGTGGCGGCTCGACAGGGCACTTGATCTGCCGGAGATTGAATACAGCGCGTATGCCACGTATATCGACGGCATTAAAAACGGTGTCACCACGGTGTACGATCATCACGCGAGCGCCGGGCATGTGCCGGACAGTCTGATGACGATCGCCGGGGTCGCGAAGAAGCTCGGTGTACGTACGTCACTCTGCTACGAGGTGTCTGACCGTGACGGTCAGGAAATCGCCGATCAGGGCATCAAAGAAAACGCGAACTTTATCAAATACGCGAACGCGCAAAAAAGCGACATGGTCAAGGGGCTTTTTGGCCTGCACGCGTCGTTTACGCTGAGCGATGAAACGCTGGAGAAATGCGTAGCGGCTGCCAACGGTGCGGGGTTCCACGTACACGCGGCGGAAGGCATAGACGACCTTTACGACAATCTGAAGAAATACGGCAAGCGCGTGGTGGAACGTCTCTTTGACGCGAAAATACTCGGGCCGCAAACGCTCGCGATTCATGCCATTCACATCAACGCACGTGAAATGGATATTTTGCGGCACACCGATACCATGGTGGTGCACAACCCCGAAAGCAACATGGGCAATGCGGTCGGATGCTCGGCGGTGCTGCAGATGATGGACAAAGGCATACTCTTAGGGCTCGGCACCGACGGCTACACCACCGACATGCTCGAATCGTTCAAGGTGGCCAATATTCTGCATAAGCACAACATGGGAGACCCGAGCGTGGCCTGGGGCGAAACGGCACAGATGCTGCTGAGAAACAATCCGAAAATCTGCGCGCGGCATTTTGATAAGCCACTCGGCATTATTGACAAAGGCGCACTGGCCGACGTGATCGTGGTGGATTATGAAGCGCCGACGCCGATAAGCGCTGACAACATCGCTTCGCATATCCTTTTTGGCATGTCAGGCCGCAGTGTGGTTTCCACCATGATCAACGGTGAGTTTGTGATGAAGGACCGCGTGCTGCAAACGGCGGACGAGCGTGAGGTAATGGCCAAAGCGCGCGAGACCGCAAGCGATTTCTGGAAACGCGTATAACGAAAAAAGGGAGCCCGCTTATGAGTGAGATCATGACGCCGATGCCGTTTTCACAATTAATCAAATGGATGCTTAACGAATATCGCATCCATGGCAGCGTGTTTGGCGTGCATAAAAACAAATTCTATAAATCCGGGCAGCCGGTCCATGTGCTTGGCAAGGAACTGGGCAGCCCGCTCGGGCCTGCGGCCGGGCCGAACACCCAGCTTGCGCAAAACCTCGTCGCATCTTACGTGGCGGGCTTCCGTTTTTTCGAGCTCAAAACCGTGCAGACGATGGATGGCGAAGAGCTGCGAAAATGCATTCCGCGCCCGTGCATCAACGCGCAGGATGAAGGCTACAACTGTGAATGGTCGACAGAACTCACGGTTCAGCAGGCATATGAGGAATACGTGAAGGGCTGGATTGCGTTGCATGTGGCGATGAAGGAATACGCCCTTTCAGACAAAGCCGATTTTCTTTTCAATATGAGCGTCGGATACGATTATGAGGGCATCACCTCCGAAAAGATCGATTCGTATATCAACAACATGGCCGACGCGCAGAATACACAAATCTGGGCGCAGTGCAAAGCCTGGCTCAAAGACAACATAATTATGTTTAGCAACGTCACGGCGGAGGACATCGATAACATTTCGCCGCATGTATCATCGTCGATCACGCTGTCAACGCTGCACGGCTGCCCGCCGCAGGAGATCGAAAAGATTGCGCATTATTTCCTGACGGTCAAGAAGATGGACACCTACATCAAGGTCAACCCGACGCTGCTCGGGTACGATTTCGTTCGTAATATACTTGATAAGCTCGGATACGGCTATATCACGTTTGACAACCGGCATTTCGAGCAGGATTTAAAGTTTGACGATGCCGTGAAACTGATAGGACGGCTCATGGAGACGGCGAAAAGTCAAGGATTGGCGTTCGGCGTCAAGGTTTCGAACACGTTTCCGGTGATGATCAAAGACGGCGAGCTGCCCGGTGAGTTCATGTATATGTCCGGACGCGCGCTGTTCCCGCTCAGCATCAATGTGGCCGCGAAACTGAGCAGCCATTTTGCCGGCACGCTGCCCATATCGTATTCGGGCGGTGCGGACTCTTTCAACATCGAACGTATACTCAAAACGGGTATCAAGCCCGTCACGTTCGCAACGACGATATTAAAGCCGGGTGGTTATTCGCGCACGAAGCAGCTCAGCACGAAGGCGGAAACAGCCGTCTATAAGGGCGATCAAATCGACGTGGACGCGCTCAACGAACTCGCGCAGAGCGTGCTGACGGATCAGCATATCCAAAAAGACTTTAGGCCAGTCAAATCGAGAAAAACGGCGTCTAAGCTGCCGCTGTTCGGCTGCTTTAAAGCGCCGTGCAAGCAGGGCGGCTGCCCGATTGAACAGCAGATCCCCGAATATTTGCAGTTGGTGGCGCGGGGAGACTATGAAAAGGCGTTTGATATCATCGCGATTGACAACGCGGCCCCTGCCGTGACGGCCGAAATTTGCAGCCATGTATGCCAAAGCAAGTGCACGCGCATCGATTATGACCAGCCGCTGCAGGTGCGTCAGGCAAAAAAGCTCGCCGTGCAGAACGCTCAGCAGAAATACATTGATGCCATTGTTCCCGTACCGCTCAAAACCGATAAAAAGGTAGCGGTGATCGGCGCGGGGCCGGCAGGCATTGCGGCAGGGCTATACTTGAGGCGCAACGGCGTGGCGGTGACGGTATTTGAAAAACGCGAGAAACCAATGGGCATTGTTGAATACGTGATTCCGGCTTTCCGCATACCGCAGCAGGCCATTGACGCGGACTATAATATGGCCGTGAAAACCGGCGTTGAGTTCGTTTTCGGTGCCGACGACAACATAGACATTGAAGCGCTCAAAGAGAGCTATGATTATATCATCATCGCGACGGGGGCCTGGAAAGAAGGCGCAAATCCCGTGAAAACCGGCGGTGAGAACCTGACAGACGCGCTCGAATTTCTCGAGCGTTCGAAAGCGGTCGGCTGCGCCGTTGACCTTGGCAAAACTGTTGCGGTTATCGGCGGCGGCGATGTCGCGATGGATTGCGCGCGGGCCGCGAAGCGCGCGGCAGGCTCGCCCAAAGTCAGCATCGTGTACCGGCGTACCAAGGATTATATGCCCGCCGAAGCGGAGGAAAAGCACCTTGCGATGGCAGACGGCATCAACTTCCTTGAGCTGCTCGCGCCTGTCTCCTATGAAAACGGTGAGCTCACGGTGGATGTGATGCAGCTCGGAGACAGAGACGCGGACGGGCGGCGCGGTGTTGTGCCGACCGGGAAAACGAAGACGCTCGCATTTGATACGGTGATCAGCGCAGTGGGCGCGCGGGTGGATACAGCCGTGTTCGAAAAGCTCGGAATGAAGCAAGGTAAACACGGATATGCCGAGGTCAGCGACAGCAACGAAACGAGCATCAGCGGCGTGTATGTGGCGGGAGACTGCCGAAGCGGCGCTGCCACGATTGTGCAGGCCATGGCAGATTCCAAATGCATCGCAATCGATATTCTTGGTAAGCTCGGCATCGCGGACGATTTTAAACGCGTTGACAGAGAAACGAACGAGCAGGAAATCAGAGAATACAGAGCGGTGCTGGAAGATAAACACGACAACCAGAAGGACGCAGCCAGATGCCTTGCGTGCGACGTTGTGTGCGAGGTGTGCTGTGAGGTATGCCCCAACCGGGCTAACGTCAGCATCATGGTGGCTGACAAGCCGCAGATAATCCATATCGACGGCATGTGCAACGAGTGCGGCAACTGCGGTATATTCTGCCCGCACACAGGGCTGCCGTATAAGGACAAATTCACGGTCTTTTGGAACGAAGAAGGCTTTGAGGACAGCACGAACAAGGGCGTGCTGTTTAAGGAGAACGGTCAATGGCTCGTCAGGGACGAATGCGGTGAGGTGTTCACCTGCCCCGAAAACGATGAGAGACTGTCTGAAAGTTACAAAGCCGTGACAGCTGCGATCATGAAGAACCATGGTTATCTCATTGATCAAAAAGACAAATAGGAGAGAGTTTCCGTCAGGAGGGCGTGATGGTTACATTTGAAATCAACGGTACGCTTATTCGCACGGACGCCGATAAAAATCTGCTGTCCTTCTTAAGGGACGATATGAAGATCAAATCCGTTAAGGATGGCTGCAGCGAGGGCGCTTGCGGCACCTGCAGCGTGCTGATTGACGGCGTGTCAAAACGGGCGTGCACACAGTCGGTTCAAAAGCTGGACGGCAGGCGCATCGTCACAGTAGAAGGCCTGACGGATTATGAAAAGCAGGTGTACGCGTATTGCTTTGCCAAAGCGGGCGCTGTGCAGTGCGGCTTCTGCATTACGGGTATGGTCATCGGTGCGAAGGCGCTGCTCGACAAGAACCCCTCGCCGACAGTGCAGGAAATCGGCAAAGCGCTGGTGGGCAATATCTGCCGCTGCACCGGCTATAAAAAGATTGCCGAAGCCATTATGATGGCAGCGGCTTTTTTCAGAGAAAACACACCCGTTCCCGAACATCATTCCACGGGCAAAATACTTGAAGACGTGTTCCGGCTTGATGCCTATGCCAAAACGCTTGGCACCGGTGAATATGTGGACGACATTGACCTGCCGGATATGGCATATGCAAGCGCGGTTCGGAGTGATTACCCGAGAGCCGTCGTGGAAGATATTGATGTGTCCGAAGCGCTGACGTCGCCGGGCGTGATTGCGGTGATCACCGCTGCCGACATTCCGGGCAGCAACAAGTCGGGCCATATCGTGAAGGACTGGGACGCACTGATCGCCAAGGGCGATACCACACACTATGTCGGCGATTCGGTGGCGCTTGTCGTCGCCGAATCGAAAGAAGCGCTTGAGAAAGCCAAAAAACTCGTAAAAGTCACATATACGCCGCTCACACCTGTCACATCGCCGCGTATGGCGCTCGAAGCGGACGCGCCGAATATTCACGAATCGGGAAACGTACTGCGGCATGACCGCGTGAAGCGCGGCGAAAATATCGACGAGGTCTTTGCGAAATCAAAATATGTGGTGAGCCATGTGTATCACACACCGTTCACCGAGCATGCGTTTATGGAGCCCGAGTGTGCGATTTGCCGCTGCGACGGCGACAGCCTGACCTTATATACCGCGAGCCAGAACATATTCGATGAACAGCGAGAGATATGCCACATCCTTGGTCTGCCGCCTGAGAAGGTTCACATCATCAGCAAACTGGTGGGCGGCGGCTTCGGCGGCAAGGAAGACATGAGCGTGCAGCACCACGCGGCGCTCGCGTCATATTTAACCAAGCGCACCGTCAAAGTGAAGCTTTCACGGCAGGAAAGCATCGTTGTGCATCCCAAACGCCACGCGATGGAGATTGAGATGACGACCGCGTGCGACGAAAACGGCATGCTCACGGGCATGAAAGCCCGCATCCTCTCGGATACGGGCGCTTATGCCTCTCTCGGCGGGCCGGTGGTGCAGCGGGCCTGCACACACGCGGCGGGGCCGTATTACTATCCGAGTGTGGATATTGAAGGCAAAGCGGTTTATACGAACAATCCACCGGGCGGCGCTTTCCGCGGCTTCGGTGTCACGCAGAGCATCTTCGCGACGGAATCAAATCTCAATCTGCTTGCGCAGATGGCAGGGATTTCACCTTGGGAAATCCGCTGGCGCAACGCGATTGAACCGGACGGCATACTGCCGAACGGGCAGATTGCGGACAAGACAACAGCCTATAAGGAGTGCCTGCTCGCGGTGAAGGACGCTTATGAAAGCGCCGGTATCGCCGGTATCGCGGGTGCCATTAAAAATACGGGGCTCGGTGTGGGCGTGCCGGATACAGGGCGGTGCATCGTGTCTGTGGAGCAGGGCAAAATCCATCTGCGCACGGGCGCGGCGCGCATCGGGCAGGGGCTCGATACCGTTGTACTGCAAATGGCATGCCAGACGCTTGGTCTCATACCGGATATGTTCGTTGTCGAGCCGCCTGATACGCGGCGCACGCCGAATTCGGGCACGACAACGGCGTCGAGGCAGACGATGTTTACGGGTCAGGCGGTGAAAGACGCGTGCTTCAAGCTCAAAGAAGAGTTCGAGAGCGGCAAAACGCTCGGCGACCTTGAAGGCAGCGAGTATTACGGTGAGTTCACCTGCGTGACGGACCCGATTACGTCAGATAAGGAGCACCCGTACAGCCATGCGGCGTATACATACGGCGTTCAGGTCGTGTCGCTTTCTGAAGACGGCAAGGTTAAAAAGGTGACGGCAGTATACGATGCGGGTCAGGTCATCAATCAAAAAAGCGCTGAAGGACAAGTAGAAGGCGGTATCGTCATGGGCCTCGGATATGCGCTGACGGAGGATTACCCGCTTAAAGATGGCGTGCCGCAGGCGACATACGCCAAGCTGGGTCTGCTACGGGCCAATGCGGTGCCCGATATGGATGTTATATTCGTCAGCAAGGACTATAAATCCGACGTGGCATACGGCGCGAAGGGGATCGGTGAGATTGCGACGATACCGACGGCTCCCGCTGTAGCCGGTGCGTATTTTAAGCTGGATGGTGTTCACAGGACGCGCCTGCCGCTCGAAAATACCGCTTACAGAAAGCAGGAAAAGTAAGATGGTTATAAAAAACGGACGCGTCGTGACGGAAGAGAGCGTCATCGAGGCGGACATACGAATAAAAGGCGGGCGCATCACCGAAATCGGCAACGGGCTTTCGGACAGTGAGACGATCGACGCGGCCGGAAATTACGTGCTGCCCGGGGGGATTGACGTGCACACGCATATGTGCCTTGATGTCGGTATCGCGGTGGCACAGGACGATTTTTATACGGGCACCGTGGCAGCGGCATGCGGCGGCACCACAACGATTGTTGACCATCCCGGCTTCGGACCCGCGGGTTGCAGCCTTGATCATCAAATCAACCGCTATCATGAATACGCTGACGGCAAAGCTGTGATCGACTACAGCTTTCACAGCGTGATTCAGCATGTGGACGACAGCGTGCTTACTATGATGGAAATGCTCATTGATCAGGGCATCACAAGCCATAAGATATACATGACCTACGGCTTTAAAACGACTGACGAGGATGCTTATGCCGTATTGAAGCGTGCGAGAGAGCTCGGTGTGATCGTCGCCGTACATCCCGAAAACGACGGGATTGTGAACACGCGGCGGCGTGAACTTGTGGAAGCGGGCTGCACGGCACCGAAGTTTCATGAAATCAGCCGTCCGGAGCCCTGCGAAGCCGAAGCGATTTACCGCATCTCTCAAATTTCCTCGGTCGCGGGCGATGCGCCTCTTTATATAGTGCATCTGTCCAATCATCTCGGAATGCAGGCCGTGAATATGGCCAAAACGAACGGGCTAAAAAATATATTTACGGAGACATGCCCGCAATACCTGCTGCTTGATGATTCATACTATGAGCATGAGGACGGGCTCAAATATGTGTTAAGCCCGCCGCTGCGCAGCAAAGCGAACAACGCGCTGCTCTGGGAGGATATCATCAGCGGTGATATCGACACGGTCGCGACGGACCATTGCCCGTTTGACTATGCGCTCAAAACGAAGCTCGGCAAAGACGACTTTACAAAATGCCCGAACGGCATACCGGGCGTGGAACTGAGATTTCCGCTTATATTTTCGGAGGGCGTTGTAAAAGGGCGCATTTCGGTAAATACCTTTGCGAAACTGTGCGCCACCAATCCCGCAAAACTTTTCGGTCTGTATCCGAAAAAAGGCGTGATTAAAGAAGGCAGCGATGCCGATATCGTGATCATGGACACGGAGCGTGGATACGTTGTGTCTCATAACGCATTGCATGAAAATGTGGATTACACACCTTTCGAAGGCATGCGGCTGGATTGCGGTATCGGCTGTGTGATCTCGCGCGGGGAGGTCATTGTCAAAAACAACAGCTATATCGGCGCGCAGGCCAGAGGACAGTTTATCAAGCGCGGAAAACCGATGCTCAGCGTAAAATAAAAATTTGTAAATACAGAAAAGGAGAACATCCATGAGTAAATATGAACTGATTGATTTAAAAATTGACGAGAAACGGCAGCAAAGAGCGGTTAAGCGCGCGAAGGAGCGCAACATCGTGATTCCGACCTTTGCGGAAATGAAGAACCCCGATCTGATAGATGACGGCATTAAAAAACAGCTCAAAGATGTCGGCCTTTGGGATGTGAATCCATTAAACCTTTATCGCATCTCATGGCACAACGATCCCGTGGAAAAGGGCGGCGCTTTCGGCGGCGTCAATTATGTTGAGCTGCCCGAGGCCATAACCGGCGTGAAGGCCAAAATCGTGGCCATCAGCGGCAAATGGTTCCCGACGGGCGCTCACAAGGTGGGCGCGGCGTTTTCTTGCCTTGTGCCGCGGCTCGTCACAGGCCAGTTTGACCCGACCACGCAGAAAGCGGTCTGGCCGTCTACCGGCAACTACTGCCGCGGCGGCGCGTACGATTCGGCGCTGCTCGCGTGCGATTCCATAGCGATACTGCCGGAGGGCATGAGCAAGGAACGCTTTGAATGGCTCAAGACCGTCGCGGGCGAGACAATCAAAACGCCGGGCACCGAGAGCAATGTCAAGGAAATATTTGATAAATGCTGGGAGCTGCGCCACTCAGGGCAGGACCTCATGATATTCAACCAGTTTGAGGAGTTCGGCAATTATCTGTGGCATTATGAAGTGACGGGCAGTGCGATTGAAGAGGTGCTCAAAAAGGTGGGCGGCAATCTGCACGGCTATATCAGCTGCACAGGCTCGGCGGGCACAATCGCGGCGGGCGATTACTTAAAGAAGATTTTCCCGAAGAGCCGCATCGCGGCCTCCGAGGCGCTGCAGTGCCCCACAATCTATATGAACGGCTTCGGCGCGCACCGTATTGAGGGTATCGGCGACAAGCATATTCCGTGGATTCACAACGTGAAGAACACGGATGTGGCGGTTGCGGTTGACGATGAGATCCCGATGCAGTGGATCAGAATGTTCAACGAACCCGAAGGCCTCAAGCTGCTTAAAGAAAAGGGCGTCAGCAGTGACGTGATTGATAAGTTAAGCTGGGTTGGCATTTCGGGCGCGGCGAACATCGTCGCAGCGATCAAGTACGCAAAGTACTTCGAGCTGAAAGAGGACGATGTCATTGTCACGATTCTGACCGATTCCATCGAGATGTACGGGAGCCGTCTTCAGGAGCTTAATAACGAACACGGTGCATTCGACGCTTTCGCGGCGCATGAAACGAACGCGCGTTACTTTGACGGCATCGGCATCGATTACTTGAAGGAACTCAATTACTACGACAGAAAAGCCGTGCACAACTTAAAGTACTACACATGGGTAGAGCAGCAGGGCAAAACATACGACGAGATACTCACTCAGTGGGAGGATGACAGCTACTGGACGGATATTCCGAAGCATACACAGGCGCTTGACGAGCTCATTAAGGCGTTCAACAAGAAAGTGGCCGAGGCGTAAGTGCTATGGAAGTAATGAAGTACGCGCCGAATGCGAAAAAAACGCGCGCGTTTACAAAAGAGACGGAGCTGTTTTCAAGCAGCGAAGTCGAAAAGGTTTACCGTTTTCATAAATCGATGGGCAGCGCTTACAACCAAACGCCGCTCGTGAGCCTGCAAAGCTTCGCCGCCTCGGCGGGGCTTGCGGGCATGTACGTGAAGGACGAATCGCAGCGCGGCAGCTTAAAAGCGTTTAAGCTGCTCGGCGGCGCTTATGCCGTGGGCAGCAGCATTTGCAAAAAGCTCGGCAAGGATATCTCAGAGGTGGATTTTAATTATCTCAAATCTGCCGAAGTTAAGCGACAGCTCGGTGATCTCGTTTTCGCAGCCGCCTCGGACGGCAATCATGGTAAATCCGTCGCGTGGGCGGCACATGAGTTTAACCAGAAGTCGATCGTGTACATGCCCAAAGGCACCGTGCAGGACAGAATCGACGCGATCGTGCGCTATGGGGGCACGGTCGTGGTCTCGGATGACAACTACGACTGGTGTGTGCGCGAGGTGAACCGGCTGGCTGCGGAAAAAGGATGGGAAGTGGTGCTCGACACTGCAAGCGAAGGCGACGCTCAGGTGGCCACGTGGGTGATGCAGGGCTATGCCACAATGGGGCACGAAGCCATCATGCAGCTAGGCGACATTATACCGACGCATATGTTTTTGCAGGCGGGCGTCGGCTCGATGGCGGCAGCGATGACAGCTGTGTTTGCGAATCATTACGGCGATAAATGCCCGAAAATCTATATACTCGAGCCGCATCAGGCAGCCTGTTATTATGAGTCCGGCCTCAAAAACGACGGCACCGCATGCAGTGTGGACGGAGATATGGACAGCATCATGGCGGGGCTGTCGTGCGGTGTGCCGAACCCGATATCCTGGGAGATTATTCGCAATTTCGCGGACGGGTTCTTCTCGTGCGACGATGTGCTGACCGCGAACGGCATGCGCATACTCGGCAATCCGCTGGACGGTGACGCGCGCGTGATTGCGGGAGAGTCGGGCGCAATCGGAACGGGCTTTTTGGACGAGATCATGAAAAGACAGCCTGAGCTTGCTGCGCAGATCGGCCTTGATGGCTCCTCGCGCGTACTTGTGTTCAGCACGGAAGGCGACACAGATACCAAGAATTACCGTGATATCGTGTGGTACGGCAAATTCTCGACCCTGTAAATTAAGATAAGCGATTCGGTTCGGCGTCCAGCAGCGCGGCCACCTCACGCAGGTGCTCCTGCGTGTCGATGTCGCGCAGCTGAGACGTATCGAAGACGGTATGCAGACGCACCATATCGGGATGGCGGCTGATCACCGTTTTGCCGGCCTCGTCGCCGGTTAAGCCGGACAGCTCCGAAAAGAGCGAAGAGGGAAATATATTGGGGTTGCCGGTGACACCGCCGCTTGAAAGCGACAGTATGGTGCCCGGCTCATAAGCTTTGAGCATGTTTTCGAGCGTTTCTTTTCTCAGCAGAGGCTGATCGGCCACGCAGAACATGCACACATCGGCTTTTCCAAGCGCGGTAAGCCCCATGCGAATGCTCAGCGACGCGCCCATTTCAGGGCGATCGTTGATGATGCCTTCAAAGCCGTACCGCCGGCCGATTTCAAGCAGTTCGGTGTTGGCTGCCACGATGATGCGTTTATGAAAATAACGAACGGGCAAATTGGCTAAGATATACTCGATGATCGGTTTGCCTTCTAAGTATGCGTTTAACTTGCTGCCGCCAAAGCGCGAGCCCGCGCCTGCGGCCAGCAATATACAGCCGGTTTCCATCAGCAGAAGTCCTTTGTTTTTTTGTTATTATACCCCGATGTGTTAAGAATAACAAACGGAGGAAAAATATCATGAAGAGCAACTATGGCGTTTTTGATATTGTCGGGCCGATCATTATCGGGCCTTCAAGTTCGCATACGGCAGGAGCCTGCCGTCTTGCAAACGCCGCAAGGGCCATTTTCAACAAGCCGATTCAGCGGGCCATTATACACGTCTACGGTTCCTTTGCGGCCACATTATACGGCCACGGCACCGATAAGGCGCTCGTGGGCGGCCTGAACGGTATACTGCCCGACGATGAACGGCTCAATTCTGCTTTGGATATTGCCGAACAAACGGGGTTCATATACCGTTTTGTGCTCGAACAGGAAACAGGCACGAATGCAAATCTTGTGATGTTCGAGCTGCTTGGCACGCAGGGCGAGGAAATGACCGTCAGCGGCGTGTCGATAGGCGGGGGCAATATCGCTATCACGCGCATCAACCAGACTGATCTTGAAATCAGCCTCAAATACAATACGCTGATCGTCGATCATTTGGATAAGCCCGGCGCCGTGCTCAGTGTGGCAAAAATTCTGGCTGATGAAAGTATCAATATTGCGAGCATGAATATGTACCGACAGGGCAAACACGGGCGCGCCTATATGATCATTGAGACGGACCAGACACTCAAGCCGGATATCGTTAAGCGTATCAGGAGCCTAATGGACATGTATGTGATATACATTCCTCAGCTCTATTAAGGAGCCGCATATGTATCAGTACCAGTACTCGAGCCAAAGAGATTTAGAAACGATCACAAAAAAGTTTTCTCTCGGCATTTCGGATGTCGCCATTCTTCACGAAGCCGAGCGGCAGGAAACAGATAAAGACACTGTTATCGCTCAGATGAAAAATACCATGGATGTGATGAAGGTCAATATACAGGCAGGAATCGCATCGGCTGAACCGTCGATAGGCGGGCTGATCGGCCAGAATGCCGCTAAGATGTATCAATATACGGTCAGCGGCGAGCCGCTTTGCGGCAGCGTGCTCGGCAGCGCGATCGCCTATGCACTCGCTGTGACGGAGGAAAACGCGCGGATGAAACGCATCACCGCCTGCCCGACCGCGGGCGCCTGCGGTGTAGTGCCCGGGTGTTTATTTGCGGTCGGAGAAAAAAGAAACCTCAGCGATGATATTCTGTTAAAGGGTTTGTTCAACGCATCCGCCATCGGCATCATCATTGCGAATAATGCCACGATCAGCGGCGCGGAAGGCGGGTGTCAGGCGGAAATCGGTGCCGCGTCGGCCATGGCCGCCTCCGCACTTGCGGAGATTTCGGGCGGCGGCGTGTCGGCCTGCCTCAATGCGGCCGCTATGGCGCTGAAAAACATTCTCGGTCTCGTCTGCGACCCTGTGGCAGGCCTTGTGGAAGTGCCTTGCTCCAAACGCAACGCCATGGGCGTGGCGAATGCGTTTGCATCGGCTGATTTGGCGCTCAGCGGAATCACGAGTGTGATTCCTTTTGATGAGGTTGTAAAAGCAATGAAGGAAGTTGGCAGGGCGCTGCCGTATGAGCTCAAAGAAACAGCCAAAGGCGGTGTGGCGGCATCGCCGACGGCAAGGGATATCAAACAAAGAATGCATCAGTGCGCCGCTGACATTTATGACAAATAGCGCCCAATTTAAAATGGCATATTCATGCATATTATGATATGATATCATTTGCAATCATTTTAAAACATTTGTAAATTCATATTTGGAGGGGGCATGGTATGGATAAAACATTTTTGATGCCTTTTTGGGTACAGCTGGCAAAAGGAATTACAGGCCATTTTGGTGATAATTGCGAAGTGGTGATTCATGATCTGACGGAAGATGAGGAGCATACTATCGTGTTTATCGAGAACGGTCACGTTACCGGAAGAAAAGTGGGGGATGGATCGTCACGTATTGTATTTGAAGCACGCAATAAAAAGCCCGAAGAGCTCGAGGACAGAATCAACTATCTCACACAGACCGAGGGCGGACGTGTTCTCAAATCGAGCACGATTTATATCAGAGACAACAACGGCAAGGTTGTGGGTATATTCGCAATCAATTATGACATTACAAACCTGATGATGGTGGATTACACTTTAAAAAGCCTCATCGCCACAAAAGACGACGAAGAAGAACCCGAGAAGATCACAAAGGGCGTGAACGGGCTGCTTAGTGAACTCATCGAAGAATCGGTCAAGCTTGTGAACAAGCCGGTGGCGCAGATGAACAGGGAAGACAAAATCAAAGCCATTAAATTTTTGCAGGACAAAGGTGCATTCCTGATCACAAAATCGGGTGACAAGGTATCGAAATATTTCGGTATATCAAAGTTCACCCTGTACAATTACATCGACGTGAAAGAGAACGGCAAATAAACAGGGATTCGCAATCCATATGTTGCCAAGCAAAGTCTGCAAATTGTGCGATTTGTCAATAGTCTTAAATGGCAAAATCGCTCGCTGCCTCAGTCAAAATAATTGAAGAAGAAAATGAGGAATGGGTGAATAAATTCCGTATTTCGATCTAAGAAAAACGTCGGCTTTGAATTTTTGCAACATCACGTGGGATTGAAAAGGATTGCTTAAATGTCGTCGGCGTTAATCTGCTGTTGTTCTCCTTTTTTTAAACAAGCTGCTGTGACAGAATGATGAATTTTTTAATAATTATTTGCTTCACAAGGCATTTCAGACATGTCCATTCTTTGAATCAACTTGACATTGGTTGAACGGATTGATAAAATTATTATACAATAAAACATATCAAGACTGTTGATTGGCGAGTGTCGAGAACGCAGCTTTTGATACTCTTGTATAAGTCCATTAATCGGTATGGACGTCTCTACAGGCGACCGTAAATTGCCCCAGGCTACAAGAGATATATGTTGAGAAATTGTGTTGTACACCGGGTAAACCGGAATAACAACTCGGATTCTCAAGATGTGTCTTTTGCGGGTCCGGGGTTTTTGTATTCAAAACGTTCTTTTAGGCAGCGCGATCGATAGTACCCGCATAAAAGAGCGGATGAAGATGACGACATGGCGTTGCAGAAAAAAGACGAATCCGCGTTTAAAAGATGACAGATGGCTTGCTATGAAATGCAGCCTTGCCAGTCTAACCAGTCCAAAGCATAATGCAAAGAAAAGCATGTCAGTCAGAGGTTTCAAGTTCGAAAGTATTTGGTCAGACATAGATGAAAATGTTTAAGACAAAGCGATAAGGAGGAATGCGTTGTGAGTCAGGTAGGAAAAAGTGTCACACGAGTGGATGCGCTCGATAAAGCGACCGGCCGCGCCAAGTACACTGACGATCTGTGCGACAAGAGCGCGCTGATTACGGTTGTTGTCCGGTCCACCATTGCACACGGGTATGTCAAGTCCATCGACGTGTCCGAGGCGGAAAAGGTGCCCGGCGTCGTAAAGATATTCACGTGCTTTGACGTGCCGGATATCCAGTTCCCCACGGCAGGGCATCCGTGGTCCACAGATCCCGGGCATCAGGACGTGGCCGACAGGCTGCTTCTCAACCGCCACGTGCGCTATTACGGCGACGATGTGGCTGCGGTGGTGGCCGAGAATGAGGTGGCCGCAGCGCAGGCAGCCCGTGCTGTGAAGGTAGAATACGAGGAACTGCCCTTTGTGCTGGATCCGCAGGAGGCGATGAAGGAGAGCGCGCCGCAGCTGCACGACGAATTCCCGGGCAATGTCCTCAAACACACAGCCATTAACATCGGCAGCTATGACGAAGCCATCAAGGAACCGGGGCTCATCTGTGTGGACAAATGGTACGACACGCAGGTGGTGCAGCACTGCCATATCGAAAACTTTATTGCGTATGCATACGGCGAGGGCGACAGAATCGTTGTTGTGGCATCCACGCAGATTCCGCACATCGTTCGCCGCACGGTGGGGCAGGCGCTCGGCATCCCATGGGGCAAGGTTCGCATCGTCAAGCCTTACATAGGAGGCGGCTTTGGCAACAAGCAGGATACGCTGTACGAACCGCTCGTGGCGTATATTTCGCAGCAGCTGGGCGGACGGCTCGTGAAGATCGATGTGCCCCGGGAGGACACGTTCGTCAGCAACCGTACACGCCATGCCATCCGCTCGCACATTGTATCGTGGGTGCGGCCGGACGGCACATATGTGGCGCGCAAGCTCGAGGCTTTTTCGGATCAGGGCGCGTACGCGTCACACGGGCATGCGATTGTGGCCAAGGGTATGGGCGCGTTTCCGCAGATGTACCCCTGTCCCAACGTGCAGTGCGACGCTTATACGGTCTATACGAATAAATCCGCGGCCGGGGCGATGCGCGGCTATGGCATACCGCAGGCCATGTTCGCCGTGGAGAGCCATACGGATGATGTGTGCAAGGCGCTTGGAATGGACCCCGAGGTTTTCCGACGCAAAAACCTGATGCCGCAGGGCTACAAGGACAACTTTTCGAAGAACGAGAATTACTATGATACCTACAACCAGTGTCTCGACAAGGCCATGGCGTACATGGATTATCATAAAAAAATAGAGGAATACAAGAACCAGACCGGCCCCATTCGCCGCGGCCTCGGCATATCCTGCTTCTGGTACAACACGGCGGTTTGGCCCATTGCGCTCGAACATTCCTCCTGCCGCATGGTGATGAATGAGGATGGTTCAATACAGCTGCAAGTGGGTGAAACGGAGATCGGTCAGGGGGCTGATACGGTGTTCGCGCAGATGGCGGCAGATGTGGTGGGTCTTAAGGATGTCAGCGATGTTCACGTTGTATCCTGCCAGGACACGGACGTTTCCCCGTATGGTCTCGGGGCATATGCCTCGCGTCAAACTTATGTGTGCAGCTTTTCCATTACACAGACAGGCCGAATACTCAAGGAGAAGATATTAAAGCATGCGAGTGAGCTGACCCGCATGACGGAATCCAATCTGGATATAATCGACAGCAATATCGTCCGAAAAACGGACGGGCGGATACTGATGTCACTGGCTGAATTGGCGACTGAGGTGATCTACAGCATGAACAAGAGCGACCATATCACCGCCGAGTCCAGCTACCATATCACCAACAACGCGTATTCATTTGGCTGCTGCATTGCCGAGGTGGAGGTGGATATCCCGCTGTGCAAGGCGACACTTAAAAAAATCGTCAACGTGCACGACTGCGGCACGCTGATCAACCCGGCATTGGCCGAGGCGCAGGTGCACGGCGGCATGTCGATGGGTATCGGCTATGGCCTCTCCGAGCAGCTGCTGTTTGACCCCAAAACAGGCAAGCCGCTCAACAACAATCTGCTGGACTACAAACTGTCCACAATGCTCGACCACCCGCACCTGGAGGCGCAGTTCGTGGAAAATCCGGAACCCACCAGCCCGTTTGGCACCAAGGCGCTGGGCGAGCCGCCGGCCACACCCGTTGCGCCCGCGATACGAAACGCGATTTTGAACGCTACCGGCGTTGCGGTCGACAAGCTGCCGCTGAACCCGCATATATTGTTCCAGCGGTTTACCGAGGAAGGCCTCATTGAGGATCCCTCAAAAGAGGAGGAATAGACGCTTATGTTTGATATGAAGGAATTGTACGAAGCGCAGAGTGTGGCGGATGCCGTACGTCTGCGCGTAGAGCACCCGGATGCCCATGTGATTGCGGGCGGTTCCGATGTGCTGATACAGATGCGCGAGGGCAAACGCGCGGGCGTTGAACTGATCTCCATCTTTATGATTGACGAGCTGCGCGGCGTCTCCCTCGATGAAGACGATGCGATTCGCATCGGTTCGCTCACCAGCTTTTCGCACATCACCAAAGACCCGATCATACAGAAATACTTCAATGTGATTGGTGAAGCGGTGGATCAGGTGGGCGGCCCTCAGATTCGTAACATTGCGACCATCGGCGGCAACACCTGCAACGGCGTAACCTCGGCGGACTCCGCGTCCACGCTGCACGCGTGGGACGCTATCGTTGAGTTGACCGGGCCGGAAGGCGTTCGGCGCATGTCCATCAAGGAGTTTTACATCAAGGCGGGCACGGTGGACATCCGACCGGGCGAGATACAGACTGCGCTCATTATACCGAAAGAAAGCTATGCGGATACGTACGGCAGCTATAACAAATACGCCATGAGAGGCGCGATGGATATAGCGACACTGGGGTGCTCCGTCAATGTCCGGTTGTCGCCGGATAAAAATACGTTCGAGCGTGTGCGTATCGCCTACGGCGTGGCAGGGCCTGTGCCTATGCGCGCGCCGTCTGCGGAGGCCGCAGCGAACGGGAAACCTGTGTCTGAGGACACAATGAAGGCGTTCGGCAAAGCGGTATTGCAGGATATTAATCCGCGTGATTCGTGGCGCGCATCCAAGGCGCTGCGCCAGCAGATCGCCGTGGAACTGGCGAAACGCGCGCTCGCCGAATCGGTAAAACGCTGTGGAGGTGAGCTATTATGAAAGATCAGTTTCGGATGATAGAATTCAATCTCAACGGCAAGGATGTGGCCGTCATGGCGGATGCCCGCGCGTCGCTCACGGATTTGCTGCGCAACGATTTTCGCATGACCTCTGTCAAAAAGGGCTGCGAGGTAGGTGAGTGCGGCGCGTGCAACGTGATCATTGACGGCGAGTGCTACAACTCATGCATCTATCTTGCGGTGTGGGCGCGCGGCAAAAAGATACGCACGCTCGAAAGCCTGCTCGGCCCGAACGGCGAGCTCTCTGACATCCAACAGGCGTTTATTGACGAATCTGCCGTGCAATGCGGCTTTTGCACACCCGGCTTCATTATGTCTGCCATCGAGATTCTCGAAAGCGGCAAAGAGTACACCGACGACGAACTGCGTAAACTGATGAGCGGGCATCTTTGCCGCTGCACCGGCTATGAAAACATATTACGTGCCGTGAAGAAAACGATGTACAAACGCCTTGGCAAGGAAATGCCGGCTGAATAGTATTGGTTTTCTAAAAAACGATGATCCGCGTCCGGCTGGCCGGACGCGGTTACATCAAACGGCGGAAGGTGATTATAAAGTGTCAACAGACAATTTGCTTATTCTTAAAGGGAATATCATATACACACAAACGCAGCAGGAACTGGCAGCAGTGGAAAGCGGCTATATTGTCAGCGAAAACGGTATCGTGACGGGTGTATTTTCTCAACTGCCTGAAAAATACCGGAATGCCGCAGTAACAGACTGCGGCGGCAAGGTGATAATACCAGGCTTGGTGGATTTGCACGTGCACGCGCCGCAGTTCGCCGTGCGCGGCATGGGCATGGATTTGGAGCTCATTCCATGGCTTAACAAATACGCTTTTCCGGAAGAAGCGAAGTATGCCGATTCCGAATACGCGGCAGCCGCTTACAGCGCTTTTTGTGCTGCCTTAAAATCCGGTGTCACCACGCGCGCGTCCGTCTATGCGACGGTGCACGCTTCAGCGACGGATATGCTGATGCGGATGCTTGAAGATTCGGGCCTTGCCACATATGTCGGCAAGGTCAATATGGACCGCAACTGCGCGGCCGCGCTGGCAGAGACGACTCAATCGTCTGTCGATGATACGGAAGAATGGATTCGGCATTCTCAGCGCGAATACAAGAACACAAAGCCTGTCATCACGCCCCGTTTTGTGCCCACCTGCACGCCGGAATTGATGGCACAGCTGGGTGAACTGGCGGAGCGCTTTTCAGTTCCGGTTCAGTCGCACCTGTCGGAGAATCTGTATGAGATCAGCTGGGTGAAGATGCTTCATCCGGAGGATGAGACCTATGCCCACGTGTACAGGCGCTACGGTCTGTTTGGGCAGATGCCAACCATTATGGCGCACTGCGTGCACCTGTCTGACAGCGAGATGGATTTCATCCGCGACAGCGGCGTAACTGTGGCGCATTGTCCGCAGTCCAACATCAATCTGTGCAGCGGCATCGCGCCGGTGCGCCGCATGCTGGAAAAGGGGCTGCACATCGGGCTGGGCACCGACGTCGCGGGCGGGTTTTCGATATCCATGTTTCGTGCGCTATCCGATGCGATACAGGCTTCCAAGCTGTACTCGGTATTCGTCGATAAGGACGCCGCGCCGTTGTCACTGGCGGAAGCGTTCTACATGGCCACCAAGGGCGGCGGAAGCTTTTTCGGAAAAGTGGGCAGCTTTGAGCCGGGCTATGAGCTGGATGCCGTGGTGATTGACGACAGGGGTATCAATAGTCTCAATCCGCTCACATTAGAGCAGCGTCTGGAGCGGATTGTACATCTTTCTGAAAACAAAGATATCGTAAAAAAATATGTGAAGGGCAAGCTGATTCAATAAGACGATCGGAGAAGCTTAAGTTTGTTAGCCATAACACTCGTTCTCAATTGAATGATAAGTTGCTTTGCGTATCGCGCATGCCTTCCTCGTTTAGCGAGGTGCCACAGGAGCGAAAACGTGTGATCTGCAATACTTCCACTGTCATAAAAAACGCTTTGTATCCGTCCTTAATCGGGCGGATTTTTATTTGCGCAAAACGTTGTATGGATACCCATGTAAAAAGGGACGCGTCAGTTCTTGGAATGGTATGAGATCTAGTGCGTCTTTTCGATCTGGTCAAATAATTTCTTCTGTCATACATACCGTTTTCAATGAGCATGGATCGGAATTATAATCATAACCCGACTCTGTCTGACGAGAATGCATTGAACGGAAGTCGTTCACTTTATGTTGCCATGGCAACATACTTTTATTTGTTTTGATGCTACTATAATGATAATAGACGCGTGGCCGCTATCGGCAATACTCAATATATGAGCAACTCTTTTAAAATCATGGATAAGGCTGAGCTTCGTAACAACGCAAGCCGCAAAGAATAATGACGGTATGGTGAGACGACATGAAACAGATCAAAACGACGGACGCTGTGGGGCATGTGCTGTGCCACGATATGACCCGCATCATTAAGGGAATCAGCAAAGATGCCGCTTTTCGCAAGGGGCATCTTGTGACAGAAGCGGATATCCCCATTCTTCTATCCATGGGTAAAGATCATCTTTTTGTATGGGAGAAAACTGACGATATGCTGCACGAGGATGAGGCGGCAGACATTCTTCGTAAGATTTGCATCAACGAATATATGACCGTCTCTGAGCCAAGGGAAGGCAAGATCGATTTATTCAGTGAAATAGATGGCTTATTCAAGGTGGATGTGGAGCGATTAACCCGTATCAACGCACTCGGGGAAATCATCATCGCGACGCGGCACACCAATACGCCTGTTAAACAAGGCGATAAGCTCGCGGGCACACGTGTGATTCCTCTGCTGATTGAAAAAACGAAGATGGACAGCGCGCTGACTGAAGCGGGAAATGAACCGCTTATGCGGGTTTTGCCGTTTCAGCATAAAAAAGCGGCCATCGTGGTGACAGGCAATGAAGTTTATCACGGGCGCATCGACGATGCGTTCGGGCCCGTCATCGCAGAGAAGCTTTCTGAGTATGACGTGGATATCCTCAATAAAACAATCGTGAACGACGATACGGCAAAAATCACGGATACGATTCTTGCAGCCATCCGCAGCGGTGCCGACCTGATTATATGCACGGGCGGCATGAGCGTGGATCCGGACGACACGACGCCGACGGCAATCAAGAACACATCGGCACGGCTCGTGACATACGGCGCTCCGGTGCTGCCCGGTGCCATGTTCCTGCTGGCTTATTATGAAACGGACGGAAAAAGCATACCGATACTCGGCCTGCCCGGCTGCGTGATGTATGCCAAACGCACGATATTCGATATTGTGCTGCCGCGCATCATGGCGGGCGACACACTCACGGCGGAAGATTTCTCAGTGCTGGGACACGGCGGGCTTTGTTTGCAATGCGATGTGTGTACGTTCCCAAACTGCGGTTTCGGCAAATAGGAGGATGCGATGGATAACAGGCTGACGCACTTTGATAATATGGGCAATGCGGCAATGGTGGATGTGTCTGACAAGATAGAAACACTGCGCATTGCAGTTGCCAGAGGCAGCATCCGTATGAGCCGTGATGCGTTTGACACATTGCAGAGCGGTACAGCGGGCAAGGGCGATGTGCTCGGCGTCGCGCGGGTGGCGGGCATTATGGGGGCCAAACGGACATCGGAGCTGATCCCTCTGTGTCATCCGTTGATGCTATCAAAGGTCGGTATCGATTTTGAGCTCAATGGCGAGGCCTGCACGGTCACAGCGGTTTGCACAGCCAAGCTGAGCGGAAAAACAGGCGTTGAGATGGAAGCGTTGACGGGCGTCAGCGTGACGCTGCTCACCATCTACGACATGTGCAAGGCGATTGATAAAAGCATGGAAATCTCAGATATTCATCTGGTTAGTAAAAGCGGCGGCCAATCAGGCTGCTATGAGAACCCCAAATAATCGATTGCGTTTCATTACGTAAGAAAGTTTATTATGAAGAAGAAACTTGTTATTGCTTTAACCCTGTGCATGCTGCTTTCGCTGGTCGGCTGCAGCGCGCCCGCGGCTGAATCGGTCTCGCCGTCCGAATCCGCGGTACCCGAAGCATCAATATCGGCGTCACAGCAAACAGCCGCACCTGAAATCGCCGAAGCGCCGGTTGAGCTGACCATTGCGGCGGCAGCCAGCTTAACCGATGTCATGACGGAAATTGCCCAAAGCTATAAAATCAAAGCGCCCAATGTGACCTTGACGGTGACATACGGTGCCTCCGGCGCTTTGCAGACTCAGATTGAGCGGGGAGCACCGGTGGATGTCTTCATATCGGCCGCCCAGAAACAGATGGACGCGCTGGCAGACCAAACGCTGCTGCTCGACGGATCGCGTATCAATCTGCTGGAGAATAAAGTTGTACTGATCGTCCCGAAAGATACTGCGCTCAGCCTCAAGAGTTTCGAAGATCTTGCTAAGAAAGATGTAAAAACCGTCGCAATCGGCGACCCGGCCAGCGTTCCGGCTGGTCAGTATGCGGACGAACTGCTGACAAAACTCGGTATTAAAGACGTTGTGAAAGCCAAAGCGAATCTCGGCACGGATGTCCGTCAGGTGCTGACATGGGTGGAAAGCGGAGAAGTGGACGCGGGCATCGTGTACACCACGGATGCAGCCACATCGGATAAAGTCGCCGTGGTATGCGAAGCGCCGTCAGGCAGCGTGAAAAAAATCGTCTATCCTGTCGCCATACTCAAGACTTCAGCATACGCGGAGCAGGCTCAGCACTTTATAGACTTTTTAAAGACCGACGAATGCATCAAATTGTTTGAAAAATACGGCTTTATCATGGCGGAATAGTGGTATTAAGCAGCATGGATACTTTTCCTCTTTGGCTGTCGCTCAAAGTTGCGCTGATCGCAACGGTTTTCACATTTATACTCGGCATCCTTGCCGCCTGGCTGACGGTTAAACTACGGCGGGGCAAAGGCATCGTGGATGGTCTGTTTACGCTGCCGTTGGTGCTTCCGCCCACAATTGTGGGGTTCTTTCTACTTATCATTTTCGGAAAAAACGGCTTCATCGGGCAAATACTCAACGAGATTGGCGTGCCCGTTGTTTTCACATGGGCCGGTGCCGTGATTGCGTCCACGGTGGTGGCGTTCCCGCTGATGTACCGCACCGCGCGCGGGGCCTTTGAACAGCTTGATGAAAACCTGTTAAGCGCAGGGCGCACGCTCGGCATGACGGAGTGGAAGCTGTTTACAGCGGTCATGCTGCCAAATTCAATTCCGAGCATCATGGCGGGAGCCGTGCTTGCATTTGCGCGGGCGCTCGGCGAGTTCGGCGCGACGATCATGCTGGCCGGCAATATTCCGGGCAAAACTCAGACAGTCTCTGTGGCGATCTATACGGCGGTGCAGGCGGGGAACTGGGATATTGCGTATAAATGGATGTTTATTATTGTCGGTATCTCGTTTATCACAATTTTTTTAATGAACGTATGGACGAAGCATGCCGCGCGCTTCAGAAAAGAAAGCAGGAAGCTATGGCGCTGAGTGTCTGCATCGAAAAGAAAATCGGCCGCTTTCACTTGAGGAGCGAATTCGAATCAGGCAGCGAAACGCTCGCGATATTGGGCGCGTCGGGGTGCGGAAAAAGCCTCACGCTCAAATGCATTGCGGGTATTGAGACGCCGGACAAAGGGCGCATCGTGTTGGATAACGCAGTGCTGTTTGACAGCGAAAAGAAAATCAATGTGCCCGCAAGGCTCCGAAAAACGGGGTATTTGTTTCAGGACTACGCGCTTTTTCCCAACATGACGGTGGAGAAAAACATCGCTTGCGGCATCCCGGAAGGGCACGATAAAAGTGAAGTTGTCCGCGAAAAAATTAATGCCTTTTTTCTTGACGGGTTGGAGAAGCATTACCCGTCTCAGCTTTCAGGCGGACAGCAGCAGCGCGTGGCGCTGGCACGCATACTCGCAAGTGAACCGCAGCTGCTGATGCTTGATGAGCCGTTCTCGGCGCTTGACAGCTTTTTAAAGTGGCAGCTCGAGCTAGAGCTCATCAAGGTGCGCGAGAGCTTTGCGGGAACGATATTATTCGTCTCTCACAACCGCGACGAGGTCTATCGGCTCTGCGACCGCATTGCCGTGATGGATGACGGCGTGACGCAGGAAGTGCTGGATAAAAGGGATCTGTACTCAAAGCCGCAAACGCTGTCCACAGCGCTGCTCTCGGGCTGTAAAAACATATCCAAGGCAAGAAAGCTGTCTGACCATACGCTGTTTGCCGAGGACTGGAATGTCGCGCTCATATCGGACAGGACTGTGCCGGATGATTTGCGATATGTGGGGTTTCGGGCGCATTATTTTGAAACGGCGCAAAGCGCTGAGGAAGAAAACGTGGTATCATGCAGCGTCACGCGTGTGATCGAGGATATGTTTTCGGTGATCGTGTTGGCGCGGATAGACGACGCTGCACACGATGTTTTATTGCGGTATGAGCTTGGTAAAGACAATTGGCGCTTGATGGGAGAGCCGAAACAACTGCTTCTTAAACTCCCCGCCGAACAACTGATATTGATGAGGTAACCTATGCAGGACCGTTTTGGCAGAAAAATCGATTATATGCGTGTCTCGGTGACGGACAGGTGCAATCTGCGCTGCGTTTACTGTATGCCAAAGCAGGGTGTGGACAGCATTCCTCACGATGACATATTGTCGTACGAAGAGATCGTCCGCGTGGTGCGTGCTGCTGCGTCTCTCGGCATCGAAAAAATCAAGATCACGGGCGGCGAGCCGCTCGTGCGAAAAGGCGTGGCGTCGCTTGTCCGCATGGTCAAAGCGATACCCGGTATCCGGGCAGTCACGATAACGACGAACGGCGTGCTGTTTCCGCAATACGGAGAGGAACTGTCTGCGGCCGGTCTGGACGGCGTGAATTTCAGCCTCGATTCGCTTGACAGGCAAACGTTTGAATCGCTTACCCGTTTTGATGCGCTGGAAAGCGTGGCTGAGGGGATTCGATTGGCGCTGCGGCTCGGCCTGAAGACGAAGCTCAACTGTGTACCGACGCAAACGCAACTTAGCAGCGATCGGATTAACATTGCAGCGCTTGCGAGAGATAACCCGCTTGATGTGCGATTTATTGAAATGATGCCGATCGGGCTGGGATGCGATTTTGAAACGATGAGCAATGATGATGTTTTTAAGGAGCTCGCAGACGCGTTTGGTCAGCCGGTCCGCTCAAAAATTTCACACGGCAGCGGGCCCGCTGTATATTATGATTTTCAGGGGTTTCAAGGCAGTATCGGCTTTATCAGTGCGCTTTCGCATTCCTTTTGCGGCAGCTGCAACAGAATCCGGCTCACCGCCGACGGTGAACTGAAGCCCTGCCTGTGCTATCAAGACGGACTGGCGTTAAAGCCGCTTTTAAGGAGCGGCGTGTCCGACGACAAACTGACCGGTGTGATGGCCGATGTTATTGAAGGAAAACCCGAGAAACATATGCTTGGCAAAACGGCAAGCAGTGCGCAAGAAACAAGAAAGATGGTACAGATCGGTGGCTGACAAAGGCAGAGTCGTGGCCGTATGCATCAGTGAACGGCGCGGCACGAAAAAAATCAATATCTCGTCAGGCGAGTTTGTAGAGAATTTCGGCATCACAAACGACGCGCACGCGGGAGACTGGCACAGACAGGTCAGCCTGCTGTGTGATGACCGCGTGCAGGAATTTCGCAGCCGGGGTGCCGATGTGGACGACGGTGCATTCGGAGAAAACCTGCTCGTCTCTGATATCGATTTCAAATCGCTGCCGGTGGGCACGCGCCTCAAATGCAACGATGTGGTGCTGGAGATCACGCAGATCGGCAAGCAATGCCATTCTCACTGCGAGATATTTCATCAGGTGGGCGACTGCATCATGCCGCGTGAAGGCGTTTTCGCGAAGGTGATCACAGGCGGCATTATAAAGGTGGGGGATGAGCTTCATGTTGAATAAAGGATACCGTGCGGCGGTCATCACCGCGAGTGACAAAGGCTGCGCGGGGCAGCGCGAAGATCTCAGCGGAAGATTTCTGACGGAAAGTCTCGGGAGCCTGGGCTGGCAGGTCGTCAGCTATATCGTGCTGCCTGATGAAAAGGAATCCATTGCCGCAGAATTGGTAAGGCTCGCAGACGGCGGCCTGTGCGATCTGATACTGACAACGGGGGGGACGGGTCTCTCGCCGCGCGATGTGACGCCTGAGGCAACGATGTCGGTTGCAGACAGGCTTGTGCCGGGCATCAGCGAGGCAATACGCGCTTTCAGCATGGCGGTCACGCACAGAGCGATGCTGAGCAGAGGCGTGTCAGTCACACGCGGCAAAACGCTGATCATCAACATGCCGGGCAGCAAAAAGGCGGTGCAGGAGTGTTTTGACGTGATTTCAGGAGTACTGGTCCACGCGGTTGAGACGCTGCGCGGCGAATCGGGAGACTGCGCGCGCTAGGTATTCTCGCGGTCAGTAAATTGGGTCAGCAGCTTAAACGAGTTCTTATCATATTCAAGCAAGCCTTCCTTTTGCATGCGGCTCAGTTCACGCGAGAGCGCGCTGCGGTCCACACACAGATAAGACGCAAATTCTTCCCGGTTGAACGGAATCAGAATTTCGTTCGTTTTTTTACGGCGGGATTGCAGTGAAAGATAGAGCAGAATTCTGTCTCTCAAACTTTTCTTTGAGAGAATATCAATTTTATAAAGTTGGCGCATATTCGCGTTGGCCAAAAGCTCCAATATGTTCTTGAGTATCAGGCAGCGGGCTTTGTCGGGTATCGTGCCGGGCTGGCTGATGAGATGGTAAGGAAACGTGATAACCTCAGAATCTGTATCGCTTGTGATCACCAGCGGACTCATCTGTGAGGGTGTGCAGGCGACTTCAATACCATATAGTCTATTCACCTTCACTTTGCGTATCAGATTCGGATGGCCATAGATGTCTTCTTTGAAAATGCTAAGCTCGCCTTTGCTGACAGCACCGATATAATCAATTTTTTCATACATGCTGACGAGCACGGCGCCTTTATCTAACCGTTTGATCTGCACATGAAGAAGCGGAAGAAGCGTTTCCACATCTTCAATCAGCATTCCATCAAACAGCTTGGTTTTCAGCAGGCAATTAACAATTGATTCCATACCATGTATCCGATTGTTTTTTATCATAGTATAACATGGAAATGCGGCTTTGTATTCCGCTCTGCGAGAAATGAGGCACAAGAAGAAAAAATTGGCGGGCAAACATAAAAAAATACGGGCTTTCCGCCCGGGATAGCCATTGTTGGCCGGAAAATTTAAGTATTAAAAAAGACCGGCTCATTGGCCGATCTTTCGACGTTACTCTTTTTCAAAATGCTGATTTGCTCCGGGAGTCGGAGGAAATGAATCGCCCTTGTCAAGCGTTACACCACGCCTGATAACCTGACCGTTTTGGCTGACGATCCTATAGTCTCCGCTCTGCGGCGCTTTTTGTCCCGATTTAAACTGTTGCATCATACTCCACCTTTCATAATTTCTTCTTTGAATATTTTTTGCGTTGCACCGCAAAATATGTGATATTTTTTATTGTTATTTTTCAATGCGTATGTTAAAATACTCTTCGCGTGACGCTGAGGAACTGATGTCTTAAAGAATCAACGTCACAAAATTTCATTTATACATTTGGAGAGATGGCTGAGCTGGTCTAAGGCGCACGACTGGAAATCGTGTGTTGGCTAATACCCAACCGAGGGTTCGAATCCCTCTCTCTCCGCCATTAAAGCGGTTCTAAGCAATTGGAACCGCTTTTTTGTGGGCTTTAGCTCAAAAATTAAAGGTATACAAATAAGCGGCGGCTTGTAATCGTAATGCGATTGTCGAACTTTTCCATGCATCATAAGATGCTTTACCGTAATATGTTATTTTAGAGCTTATGAACCAACGGTTTACCCTTCAAGTAAAGAAAATTTTATAGCAACAAGGATCGCGATAGCATAATTCTCAGATTTTTAGAAATTATGATGTACATTCTTTTTTGAACCCAAATTAGTCTCATAACATAATATCATTGGATAGTTTAATTGTTATATTAATCTTGACATGGAAAATACCAAACATTAATATGAAATTATATTCCCAAGTATAGGAAAGTGATAAAACAGTGAAACCGTATTTGTACATCGCAAAAACAAAGGTTTTATCTGCCCTGGCATACCGTTTTGACGTGATTTCTGAAATCCTCATTCAATGTCTGGTGGTGATTGCCACATCATTTTTCTGGATGGCGGCATATGGTGAGCGTCAATCCGCTATGGGCGTATCGCTGGAACAAATGCTGACTTATTCGATCATGTCAGCGGTTTTGTCCTGTCTTCTTACGGTAAACGTGGAAGACAGGATCATTCGCAGCGTCAGAAAAGGCAGCGTTGCGCTCGATATGTTAAAGCCGGTTGATATGTTCGGTATGTATCTGGCTGAAGACGTGGGGGCTATCACAATATCCCTATGTCAAAAAGCATTGCCGCTGCTTATCATCGCCAGCGTGCTCATAAAAGTGCCGGCTCCATCATCGGCCCTTTATTTTCTTTTCTTCTTGTTCAGCGTGATCATCAGCTTTCTTATTTGCTGGCTGATCTCAGCCTGCTATGCGATGCTGTCATTCTTTGTCATAAGTATGGGACCGCTGCATCAGACAAAAAATGTTTTGATTCGTATACTCTCGGGCAGCATCATTCCTTTATGGTTTTTCCCCGAAGGACTTCAAGCAGTCTTAAAGTATCTGCCTTTCGTGTACATCTACCAATTGCCGCTCAGCATCTATATCGGCAAGCTGGAGCTTTCTGATATTTTAATGCAGATGGGGCTGCAGATCATTTGGCTGCTGATATTGTATGTAATTTATAAAATGATAAAAAGAAAAGTGTTGTCCAATGTCCTGATACAAGGAGGCTGATGCAAGTTGATATCCGCTTTAAAACATCATTTTTCTGTTGCCATCCATTTGATTAAAATGTCGATTCAAACAGAGATGGAGTATCCGGTTAATCTGATTGGGTGGCTGTTTGCCAACCCCCTTCAATTTATATTGGGCATCGCAACGATTCAGTTTGTTATTTCGGAATTCGGCACGCTCAATGGCTGGACGTTCGGAGAGATCGCGTTTTTATACGGTATGGCCGTATTGAGCCACGGACTATCCGTGATCCTATTTGTGCAGACATGGTATATGGGGTATACGCTGCTCGAAGGCGAATTCGATCTGTTTATGCTGCGTCCGATGAACGTGCTGTTTCAGTTTTTCTTTATGTCATTCAATATGATTGGGATTACCGATCTGATCCCGGGCTGCATCATTTTCATATACGGATGCACACAGGTTCACTTTGTCTGGTCGCTTATGAATATTGTGATACTGTTATTGGTGCTTTTTGGTGCCACACTGATTCGCGGCGCGCTGTTTCTGGTGACGGGGTCGCTTGCTTTTTGGACCAAAAGCCGTAACAGCTTCATTTTTCTGAATCTGACGGTGTTCGACCAGACGACGAAATACCCGTTATCCATCTATCCAAGAGTGGTGCAGATGATATTCACGTTTTTGATACCGCTCGGGTTCATCAGTTTTTATCCGGCCAGCGATTTTCTTGATAAAAGCAGCAATTTTGGATTCTCTAGCGGCATTGCCTGGGCCACGCCATTGGTGGGGCTATTCGTGTTCTGGCTGACAACGAGGGTGTTTCACAGAGGATTGAAGAGATACGAGAGCGCCGGATCATAACAGTTGCTGCTTGATAACAGGATAGAAAAAGGGGGATACTGCCTTGGCATTGATAGAAGTCAATCATCTGGTAAAAAACTTTAAAATCGCGGAAAAAGAAAAAGGGTTAAAAGGCGCGCTTAAAAATATTGTGCACCGCAAAACTAAAATCGTCAGCGCGGTAAATGACATTAGCTTTTCAATTGATAAAGGGGAAATTGTCGCCTATATCGGCCCGAACGGTGCAGGGAAGAGCACCACCGTTAAAATGCTCTCGGGCATACTGACGCCGACCTCGGGTGAGATAGTCATTGACGGACTATCGCCGCAGAAGAACAGAAAGCAGGTAGTGAAAAATCTTGGTGTCGTGTTCGGACAGCGCAGCCAGTTGAACTGGGATCTGCGCCTCGGCGAAACTTTTGAGCTGCTTAAAAGAATCTATCAGATTGACGATGCGGCATACGAAGCCAATTTGTCGATGATGAATGACATTCTCGAAATCAACAAGATCATCAATACGCCCGTGCGCCAACTCTCGCTCGGGCAACGAATGAGAGGCGATCTGGCGGCAGCTATGCTGCATTCTCCGCCGATACTGTTTTTAGACGAGCCGACTATCGGGCTTGATGTTGAGGGAAAATATGCGATCCGCAAGTTTATTAAAGATATTAACGCCACAAAGCAAACGACAATTATACTGACGACGCATGACCTTGGCGATATTGAGGAACTGTGCTCACGTTTAATTATTATCAACCAAGGTGTCATCATTGAAGATGGCTCATTGAAAGAGTTGATCGATCGTATAGCTCCATATCGTCAGCTTATCGTCGAGTTTTACGAAGAACAATGCGGCATCTCGCATCCGCAGGCGCAGATTGTGGAAAAAGAAGGGCCGAGAGTCGTCTTTCGATTTGATAAAGCGAACATCACTGCGTCTAAATTGATAGAAGACATTTCCAATCAGGCGAAAGTTAAGGACATTCATCTTGACGAAGCGAAGATAGATGATATTATCCGCGCGGCCTATAAGGGATAACAGAGACAGCGTTCGACCGGTGTCTTTATTGTTGGTTAGAAATTGTGGCTGAAGGTATTAATATGGCTATCGCAACACGACAACCCTATCACGGGCGGAGAAGGGTTGCGATGAGTGATACGCGCCCATGACGAGGGTGCGTTGCGATAAAAGCTTAATGGAGGTAACGGAATGTATGCATACTGGAGAGGTTTTCGGGCCATGTCTCTCGGCAGGGAACTTTCGAAAAAGCAGTACAAGGCCGCTCATGAAATAGGAGTGGTGAAAAGCTATAAAGCCACAATGCGAACCATTCTTCTCTCCGTATTGATATTTCTGATCTCCATGATTGTGCTGATTACATGGGCCTTTTCCAGTGCGGAATTTTCCGGTTTAGACAAAAGATACGGAAAGGTTATGGAAGACGGCAACGTCAGGTATATTCAAAATACCGAACGGTATATAACACTTGAAGAACTCGGAATAGATCCCGCCGAGGTCAACCAGGGTGATGAAATACTGATGTTTTTTGACCGTGACGATCGCGTTAAAAATGCTGTCCCTTACGATGCGGCCAAACAGGATACGGGCACAAGACTCACGGTATTATTTGCTGTGATAAGTTTTTTTGTGATCGTATTCATTGTTGAGGGGCCGGTTTTAAGGGGCACAGCCGGCAGGATGTTCAGTAATTGGGTGGGTTGCGATGATGACGTAAAAGCCAGCCTTGGCCACTTATAAAGAATCCTGTCAAGGTGCATTCGAAAGCCGGTAAAACTGCCAGATGGTAAGATAACCGATTTCAGCAATATCGTATTATCTGCCATCAGTGAGATGAAACAGGCATAAAGCACACGCGAAACCTGTCAACAGGGCTGAGGATACAAAGACAAAATTGTGATGAAAAAGATGCTGTTCTCGAATAATAATCATTTTTTATGCTCAAACTGAAAAAAGACTTGTCTTTAAAGAGAGGGCATAGATGATGAAAAAAATATTCTGCATATCGTTGATACTTATTATAGCGATTATGTTGCTTCCGGGCTGCGCAAATAACGAATCTCAAAGCGCGACAACCACTGTAAAAGGAGAGGGGTCACAGCAGCCTCAGGCCAGCAGCTCCACCAGCGCACAGGCTTCGGAAAGCTCAGGCTCTCAGGCCTCGAAAATAAAGCCCGAACAGCTGATATCAAAGGAAGACGCGAACAAATTGATCGGCGAAGCCGTAAAAGCGGGTGTGGATGATGAATATCCGCAGCTTGGATTGAGTTCCTGTTATTATGCGCCTGAGAATCAGGACTCGAAGAATTATCTCCAGATAAGCATTCTGCAAAAGAAGGAGCAGCAAGGCGGCCAATCCGGCGGGTCCGAGAGTTCGAGTCAGCCGAGCGCATCGAGCAGCCAAAGTCAATCCTCCGGCCAGCAAAGTGAATCCGGCGGGTCCGGCGGCGGTGAAGAGATGTCGCCCAAGAATCTGTACGAAGGATTCAAGAAGATATTTATGGATGCGAACGCCGCTGTTACCGGGCATATCGGCGATGATATCTTTATATCCGGCAAAAGCATCAGCATACTGTCGGGGGAATATTGCATTATCATTTCTGCCGGCAATGCTGATCCAGCCCTTGCAGAGACAATACTCAAAGATGCGGCCGAAATGGCCGTGGCAAATTTAAAACGCATACAAGGGAAATAGAAGTACCGTCATGATTTTATCAGAAAAGCCCTGAATTGCGGTTATGCTGACTTGCCGTATAAACTGCTGGCAGAAGGCAATCGCCAAGGGATGAACCGAAAGATGGGTACGATATGCAGAACAGAATGACCGATCCCAAGCAATTTTTTCTACTCCAATCATCTGTCGGTGACAATCTCCAATTCACTCCTTTGGAGCCGTCGTCAGAGAGAGCTGTGATAATAAGATTGTGATACGCATGAAAGCCGCTGAACTGCGGCTTTTTTTGCTGCGGCAAATTGTTTATTTGAATCAATGTTGCGTCTGCCATGCAGGAAATATATACTTATGTTCAAAGGCTGTCTCTATAATTAAAAACCATATCTATTGGCGGATATGGCAGATTCAGCTGACGATTGAATGAAAGAGAGGATGAGACAACAAGGATGCATGATGTGATCATTATCGGAACAGGACCCGCGGGGATTTCGGCAGGCATATACACGGCGCGCGCAAAACTGCGCACAATGATTATCGGCTCCGGCAGCGGTGCTCTTGCAAAAGCCGAAAAGATAGAAAATTACTATGGGTTTTCGAGCCCGATAACCGGAGAAAAACTGCTCAGCGAAGGAATTGCTCAGGCAGAAAATGTGGGCGCCGAAATCTTAAACGATCAGGTTGTGAGCATCGGCTTTGATGGAGAGTATACGATCAAAACAAAAAGCGCGGAATACAGAGGTAAAACAGTCATTCTCGCGACGGGATCAAACCGGACGGCACCGAAAATCGACGGTTTCACGCGCTTCGAAGGGCAGGGCATCAGCTACTGCGCGGTCTGCGACGCGTTCTTCTACAGAGGCAAGGATGTGGCCGTGCTGGGCTGCTGCGAATACGCTTTGCACGAAGCAAGAGAATTGCTGCCTGTTGTGAAATCCGTCACAATGCTTACAAACGGCGTGGCGCCGATACCCGACATACCGCGTGACATACCCGTTATCACAGCGGAAATTGCAGCGTTAGAGGGCAAGGAAACGCTGGAGAAAGTAAAATTTGCAGATGGCAAAGAACTGTCTGTGGCTGGTGTTTTTGTGGCCATCGGTGTGGCGGGCAGCAGCGATCTTGCGAAAAAGCTCGGTGCGGAAACAGAAGGCATGAAGATTGTCGTTGACGAAAACATGGCCACTAATTTGCCGGGGCTGTATGCCGCTGGCGATTGTACGGGCGGTATGATGCAGATCGCAAAGGCCGTTTATGAGGGCGCAAAAGCGGGGACTCAGGCCGTTAAATTCATAAGGAACAATAAGTGAAGCCGCAGGGGGAAGACTGCTTGGATACTGTTCTGTATAAGCTGCTGACGCGGGATAAACAGGCAAGACTATTTTTTATCGACAACACAAGGCTTATTGATGAAGCTTGCTCGTCGCTTCAAGGAGCTGTTTTTGATGTTTTCAGCACAGTGCTGACATTTACGTGCATACTTCACGGGATCATCACCAATGCGAAGAGAGTATCCGTAAGACTGGAGACGTCCGAGCCTTCGGCCTTTATGGTTATTGGCGCTGACGCCAACGGCGACGTACAGGGATATGTATCCGATGAACTGGCCGGGCGGCCATACAGCAGCTTAAAAGAGATGGCCGGGAACAACGGCTGCATTAAGATTGTTTACGACAATGGGGCTGGCGCGGTGTTTACCGGCATCGTCGAGATTAAAGAAGATGACATCGCACAAAACCTGTCCCGATATTTTCTGCAAAGCGAACAGACGGAATCGGTTTTCCGGTATTTTTGTAAAAGAGATGCCTCCGGCGTCTGCATGAGCCGCGGTGTTTTTGTACAGGCATTGCCGTTTGCAAACAGCACGCTGATACCGCAATGGACTGCCAGACTGGAAAAAGAAAAGGCTGTGATTGCCGATTGTCAAAGGCCGGCCGACACAGTGCCGGAGGTTGTCTTTACTGACGCGGCTGCTGCGGAACAATGGGCCATCCGTTTAAGGTGCTCCTGCGACAGGCAGACGGTGCTTTTCATGCTGATGGGTCTTGGAGTCAGAGAATTGGAATGGACAATCGATGACAATCAGGATATTGAGATCAGATGCGGAAAATGCGGACAACGATACGGCTTTGGCCCAGACGAGATACAAAGCCTGATTAACATGATTGGAAAACAAAGTTAATACACGATATAAACGCTGTTGTCGTCATCGCACCGATGCCATGCTTTTCAACCTGCTTTGGGCTGAGAAGATAAGCGGACAGTTTAAAGCATGCATCTCGTATTTTACCGTATCCGTTTTGTATTCGATACCGCGAGAATCATGCCGATGGGAAATTGCCGGACAAATCTTCTTACCGAATCTGCGCGGCAGTCAGGTATTCTGGCCGTTGTGCTGATGTTGATTCGCACGGCTTGGGCCACGATTATATTGGTTAATAATAAGACTGAAAGAAAAACATTTTATGTTGAGCTATCCGGCTGATACCGTTATATCCGGGTGCGATTGCGGTATGGGTCGGATAGCTCGCTGCGAATAAGGGCGGAGACTCAATATGATCATCGGTGTGCTTTCCGATACGCATATCCCCACAAAAGCGAAAGCGCTTCCGTCGGCTTTGCTGAGCGCATTCGAAGGGGTTGATCACATTATACATGCGGGTGATATTTTAAACCTTGATGTGATCAGGCAATTGGAAGGCCTGGCTCCTGTCTCGGCTGTTGCGGGCAATGTTGATCCGCCGGAGACAAAAGACCGTTTCGGCGAAAAAGCGATGCTGACTTTTGGGGCTTTGCGAATCGGTGTGGTTCATGGCCATGGAAAAGGCGGCAGCACCGTCAGCCGCGCGTTCGCGGCCTTTCAAAATGACACCGTCAACTGCATTGTTTTCGGGCACAGCCACATACCATATCATCAATACCATGGCTGTATTTTGATGTTTAATCCCGGCTCGCCCACGGATAAACGCCGCTGCAGCCACTTTTCGTTTGGCATTATTGAGCTGAATGACACGATCAAAGCTCGGCATATTTATTTTAAGTAAACACAGTTCAAAATCAATACCATATTCATTTGCGTTTCTGAATAGAATTTATAGTCATTATTTCAGCGGAGGCGAAAGCATGGGCCGCATAAAAACACGCTATTTTCTGTTTCTGACGGTGATCATGGTCACCCTGCTTGCGCTGCTCGCAAATGGGGTATTTGAGCCGCCGCAAATTTGTATCAATGAGCAGGCATCAGCGGATGAGTATATGTGGTATTATCTACCGCACGAAGCGAACCAGCAGCCCATGCCCATGGAAAAAGCGCCGTATATCGATAATTACCATGTTCTTTATATCGGAAATGACGATGAAAACAAAATCTATCTGACATTCGACGACTGCCCTGATAACGAGAATATACCGAAAATTTTAGATATACTCAAAGAGCATCAGGCTGTGGCAACGTTTTTTATGACAGAAGTGTATATAAGGAAACACCCGGACGTGATTAAAAGGATCGTCAGTGAAGGCAGTTTGGTCGGCAATCATACATCAAAGCATGTGAGTGTCACGCATCTCACATACGATCATTTTAAAGTAGAGCTGAAGGGCGTTGAAAATGCCTATTATGAGATTATTGGCGAGGATATGCGAAAGCTGTTTCGGCCGCCGCAAGGCCTGTTCTCAGAGCAAACGCTTAAATATGCCGATGAGCTCGGTTATACAACTGTGTTCTGGTCTTTTCGTTATCAGGACTGGGATGTCAATAATCAGCCGTCTAAAGACAGTGCATACCGCATCATTATAAGTGAAACGCATCCGGGAGAAATCGTATTGCTGCATTGCCAGTCGAAAACGAATGTGAGCATTCTGGACAGCGTTTTGAGTGCATGGGAGGAGCAGGGGTATTCTTTTGGTCTTGTCAGCGATATTCGGCTGGAACAATAGTTTTCCTGTGACGGGACGTTACCGGATTGATTTTATTACTGTTTTCAGATAGGATAATGTATATCAGTAAGGTCAATGACAGAATCGAGGAATATATGGCAGAACTGAGATACAATCCGTTTAAAAACGATTGGCTTATGGTGGCATCCACGCGTCAGGACAGGCCCCAGATGCCGAAAGACTGGTGCCCTTTCTGCCCGGGATCGGGCAGGGTCCCCGAACAGTTTGATGTGCTTAAGTATGATAATGATTTCCCGGCATTATCTATGAATCCACCTGAACCTGACGATGTTGCAACAGACTTTTTTAAGGCTGAAAAGTCATACGGGAAATGTGAAGTTATACTCTATTCACCCGAACACACCATGACACTGCCAAAGCTACCCGTTTCACACGTAAGAAAGCTTATCGATTTATGGTGCGAACGTTTCGATGCGTTGTCAAAATATGATAAAGTAAAATATGTGATGATTTTTGAAAACCGCGGCGACGTCGTGGGAGTGACAATGCCGCATCCGCATGGCCAGATTTACGCTTACCCGTTTATTCCAAAGAAAGTTGAACAGAAATTTTTAAGCGCTCAGAATTACCTTAAACAAAAAGGGCGGTGCCTTTTTTGTGATTGGCTTAAAGCCGAGCAGGATGCTGAGAAACGCGTGATATTTGAAAATGAGCATTTTGGCGTAATTATTCCTTTTTTTGCCGAATTCGCATACAGCACGCAGATCATATCCAAGTCTCACAAAAAGTTCATCACTGAGTTCAGCGATGAAGAAAAAACGGCGCTCGCAAAAGCGGTCAGAAATACGGTGGGCATGTACGACAACCTCTTTGACATGCCGTTCCCCTATATGATGTGTATGTTTAACGCGCCTGTGAACACACCTGATATTGAAGGCTTCCACTTTCATATAGAGTTCTTTCCGCCGATGCGTTCCAAAGAAAAACAGCAGTTTCTCGCGTCCAGTGAGACGGGTGCCGGGGCCCACTGCAACCCGACGATACCCGAAGAAAAAGCCTTGGAACTGAAGGCTGCGTATCTGAAATACATTTCGGGAGCCGAAATATGACTTATGCGGCGCTTGTGAAGGCATTTATCAGTATCTATGGCGGTTCTGACGAAGGCATACGAATATTTGAAGCGCCGGGGCGGATTAACCTGATCGGTGAACACATCGATTATAATGGCGGGCATGTGTTTCCCGCTGCGCTGGACTTGAAAAATATCATCATTGCCCGACCAAACGGCGAAAACGTGATCAATATGGCGGCCACAGATTTACCGGACCGTCTGTCTGCCGAGCTTAACCGCTTGGCGAACTACAGGCATTTGAAATGGGGCAGCTATCAGTGCGGAGTTGCATATATGCTAATAAAAAGCGGTTTTCCGCTTATCGGATGTGACCTTTTGTATCATGGCACTGTGCCGTACGGTGCGGGGCTTTCGTCGTCTGCGTCCATCGAGCTGGCCACCGCAATCTGCCTCGCGAAACTCGGCGGGACCGAACAGCTTGTGCCTGAAGAATTGGCTGTTTTGTGTCAAAAAGCCGAAAATGACTATGTGGGAGTGAATTGCGGCATTATGGATCAGTTCATATCCGCCGTGGGCAAAAAGGATCACGCGATATTTTTAAACTGCAGCACGCTCGATTATCAGTATGTGCCGCTGGAGCTCGGTGCTTATACCATCGTGATTACGAATACTAACGCGCCGCATAAGCTCACGGAATCGCAGTACAACCAACGACGCAGCGAATGTGAGCAGGCGCTTGCGGTGATTAACGCAAACGGAGGAAACTATCAAAATCTGTGCGAAGTCAGTATGGATGAATTGGTGAGATACAAAAAGATGTTCAACGACGATATTCTTTTCCGGCGCGCAAGGCATTGTGTAACGGAAGAAAAAAGAACATTATTATCCTTGCTATCACTCAAAGAAAAAGATATCATAACTTTCGGAGCGCTGCTTAATCAGGCCAATATCTCAATCAGGGATGATTACGAAGCGACGGGCCCCGAACTGGACGCGGTATTTGATATCGCAACGGGAATTGAAGGGGTGATCGGGTCGCGCATGACAGGCGGCGGCTTTGGCGGATGCAATATCAGCATTGTTAGAGTAGAAAAAGCAGAAGAATTCAAACAGATCATGACAGAAAAGTATACAGAGAAAATTGGGTATCAACCGGCGTTCTATCAGTCGAATGCCGGAAATGGGGCAACGGAGGTCACATCATGGCGGTAATGGTTGCGGGCGGCGCGGGATACATCGGCAGTCACACAGTGGCGGAACTGCTGCAAAGAGGGCAGGAGGTTGTTGTGGTTGACAGCCTCATTAAGGGGCATAAAGAAGCCGTTCTCGGCGGAAAGCTTTATATCGGTGATATCCGTGACGAAGCGTTTATGGACAGTGTTTTTGCGAAAAACGATATTGATTCGGTGATTCATTTTGCGGCGGATATCGAAGTGGGTCTCAGCATGAAAGATCCGTTGGTTTTTTACAGGAACAATGTGTATACGGTTATCTGCATGCTGGAGCAAATGAAAAAGCATGGCGTCAAAAATATCGTCTTCTCTTCCACGGCTGCGGTATACGGTTATCCGAAAGATGTGCCGATAAAGGAAGACAGCGAGAAAAACCCTGTTAATCCATACGGCGATACCAAGTTGGCGGTGGAGAAAATGCTCCGATGGTGCGATGAGGCCTATGGCATCAAATGGGCGGCGCCGCGATATTTTAACGCGGCGGGCGCGCACGAATCCGGCATGATCGGTGAAGACCATGACCCCGAAACGCATGTGACCCCCATCATTCTGCAGGCTGCTATGGGAAAACGGGAATGCATGAAGGTTTTCGGGGACGATTATGACACGCCGGATGGAACCTGCATACGTGACTACGTCCATGTGACAGATCTTGCCGATGCGCATATTCTTGCCCTTGATTACTTAAAAAGAGGCGGAGAATCCGTCAGCTTTAATCTCGGAAGCGGTACCGGTTATACCGTGATGGAACTGATCAATAAAGTCAAAGAGGTCACAGGCACCAATTTCAAGGTCGAGTTTTCACCCAGACGCGAGGGGGACCCTGCCAAGCTTGTGGCTGATTCGGGTAAAGCAAGGCGGCTGCTCGGATGGAACCCGAAAAATGAAGATTTGGGTGTCATCATTGCATCGGCATGGAAATGGCATTCCGGCCATCCGAATGGCTTTCGAAAATAAACAAAGCGTGTAAGAAGTTATTCATACGACGCTGATCGAAAGGCTGGCCGAGCTTTCGAGTCAGCAGTGCTTGGCGATCACTTGGAAAACGATCCTGAGACGAGCTTAAATCGCGCAGATTCAAGTGTTCGCCGACGTCACCCGATTAAACTGCGGACAGATGATTTTCTGACTGCCAACGCATAACGCAGCGTGATGTAAGCGGATGAGGCTTTTTAATAGCTTATCATCCGCTTTATTGTTTTCCCCTCGCATCTATGTTAGACCAAAAGAGTTCATTTGTTGATAAGATGTTGAGCCTTATTTATAACGTATCAAAGCTCACGGTGTCAAAAAACCTCTTGCCGCGGCCCTATCTGACGACAACCTTATTAAGGTGGATTGAGGGCTGTCACCGATAGGTGAATGGGGTAGAAACAATGGCTTAAAATCGGGCATTCCACCAGTACTTTTGCCACCATCTGGCCCATCCATTCAGGATAGTCATCTGACGAACCCGAAGAGATGAACCGACTCTATAGGCTTATCGATAGTCTGAGCATTGCTTATGACAAAGCGAGGCTTATCAGCCCTTCACCGAACTCTTTTTTTCCTGCTTTGATGGGTTTTGGTTATTCTGTGCGTTATAAGCGTTTTGCTGAGGCATAGAATAAATATCACCGTAATTCTCTGCTTCGACTTCGGTAAGCGGCGGGGTTGGTACCATCCCTGTACAATCCGTTTGGGATGCGACATCAAGCGAGGAATAACTGTCTTCAAAGCTGCCTTCCTGCTTCTTGAAAACTTCGGGAAATCTTTTCACAACTTATTCTCCTGTTGTTTTTTGCTTATTGTTCCCACCGCGATACGTTCTCATCCAAACTCGAATGAAAATCGCATCTATCTTTTTGCAGTAAGATTTTTTACGAATGGCTTTGCGAACACTCACATACTCGCGAAATGATGCAACCAAAATGAACAAGTTTGCTTTATATGCAGCAAAGAGATCGTTATCATAGAAATCATGCCATATATTTAAATGAATAGAATGTCTAACAAGCGGGTAGCCTATCAAAAAAAGGATGCTGATCAAATGAGAAACGACGAAAACCGGGGCAGAAGTAAAGCTTTGAAAACATTAATCATCATATTCTGTGTGCTGCTTCTGCTGCTTATTGGCTTCGGCGTGTATATATGGTTAAACTATCAAAAGATAACTGGTGATTTGGGTTTTGATCCGGATCACGTAGTAGAAGAAAGCAGCGAAGAGACTGGCAACTACCCGGAAGTGACATACAGCGGCGGCGATGTATCAGAGGTGACAAAATCCGAAAATGTAACAGATATATTATTAATTGGTATTGATAATAGAGACCCTTCCAAATTTACAGGGCTTTCTGATGTAATTATGTTTTTAAGGATCGATGAAAAGAAAGGGTCTTTAAAGCTCGCATCCGTCATGAGAGATACGCTTGTTCCAATAGAAGGACACAAATACAACAAAATCAACACGGCTTTTAATTATGGTGGTATAGATCTTACTAAAAAGACTCTAAAATCAAGCCTGGGCTTGTCTCCTGATTATTATGTGGTCATTAATTTTTACGGAATGGAAGATTTAATCGATGCGCTTGGCGGCGTCGATATCAAATTGAGCAACGAAGAGGTGCTGCACATGAACGGGTCTATTCAGGAAATCAACGAAATTGATCCGGACCACAAAACGCCTCTCGTAAAGGGAGCCGGCGTTCGGCACTTGACTGGCAGACAGGCTGTTGCTTATATGAGAATCAGAAAAGTCGGAACCGATACGCAAAGAATTGAGCGCCAGCAAAATGTGATTTCCGAGCTCTTTTCCCAGGCAAAAAGTTTAGGATTGGGTCAGCTGCCGGGGCTCATATCCGCTCTGTCAAGCTGTGTTCGTACGGATATCAAACCGGCTGATAAGATGCTTGATATCGCAACATCCGTTATTGGGCTTGATGTCAAGGAGATTAAAACGTACCGGTATCCCGATGAGTATGAATTCGGGTCGTACAAGTCAATGGATATTGTACAGCCAAAGGATTTTGATAAGGAAATTGATAAGCTGCATGATTTTCTTAACAAGTAAAACTGTCTGTATGCCATATAAGCAGCTGTGAACTCTATTAAAGAAAGGGAAGATATCAGGCGACAGAGCAGCCATGCCTGTTTTTGTATGTGAAAAAAGAATGAACTTTTTAGCTTATTCATAATTGCGGGTTGAAGCGATAGCGCAAAATGTGATATAACAAAGTCGGTAAAATGTTTTGATAGAAAATACGCATTAAGGACATCCACCATGAACATACTCTTTCTGTTAAAACCGAAAAGCGATATTGTTTACATATACGACCACTATACCTTGCGGCAGGCACTCGAAAAAATGAAACGCCATCGTTATGCGGCCATCCCCGTTATTGACAAAGACGGAAGTTACGCCGGCACTTTGAGTGAAGGCGATTTATTATGGGCGATCTTATCAAAGGAAGCGTGTGATGCCCATCATACAGAACAGCTCTATGTAAGAGATATTTTAAAAGGCCGGCAGAATGCCCCGGTCAACGTCAACGCCGAACTAGACGATCTTCTGTTAATGGCCATGAATCAAAATTTCATTCCTGTTACCGATGACAGAAGCCTGTTTATCGGAATCGTGACAAGAAGAGATATTCTTCAATATTATTATGACAGAATCCATCATGAATCAGGTTCTGTAATGCGATAATTAATTAATTAGTTTATTAGTTTGTCACATAAAATTTTTGACTTTTCATCATACTATTTGAGAAGTAATAAAAAGGAGCCAGTTTGATGAGGAGACATAATAACAAGCCCAAACCCGATAACCGTGCGGACAATGCCGAACGAATTCAGGAGAACATCAACCATACGATACAAAACATGGAAGCTGCTGATGAAATGATTGCCGAAACGCCTGATATGAAAATGAAAAAAACATTAGAGGAAAAAAACGAGAGAAGACGGGCAGCACTTGGCGGAATGCGAAACGAAATGCGGGATGAAAAGAAAAGATAATTTAAAACAGCTTAATCGGCTGTTTTTTTATTTTGTTAAGCGGAGGTTAAGTCACAAAGCTTACAATCGACTTAAGCAAAAGTCTATAATGATGGAGTTTCATTATGACCAAAGTCTTAATCGTTGATGATGCGGCGTTTATGAGAATGCAATTAAAAAGAATACTTGAAAGAAACGATTTTGACGTCGTTGGAGAAGCAGATAACGGACTTAGAGCTCTGGAATTGATTCGTTGCCTGAAGCCGGATGTCATCACTCTTGATATTACCATGCCTCAAATGAATGGAATTGAGTGCCTTGAGGAGATCAACAAGCTGGACGAAATACCTAATGTGATAATGATATCTGCAATGGGACAGCAATCCTTTGTGATAGACGCTATAGAAAAGGGTGCGAAAGGGTTTATCATCAAGCCGTTTAAAGAATCTGATGTGTTGTCTCAGCTCAATAGAATGAAAAGCGGTTACTGCCCGATCTAGGCAGTATTCAATAACTTCCTAAATAACCATTATTATTTAAAGGGCTTTCAAAGCCCCCTTTTTTTGTTAACAGCTTATGCTAATGTGACGCTGTGATAGTGACGATAAAAAATATATAACAACAATGAAGGCAGGAGCTTTGGAATTGACTGAAAATCAAAGCGAAATTGAATTTAGACCGAGGATTATGATTGTTGATGATAATCCTTCAAACATTTCACTGCTGACCCGTATTTTGAATCTGCATGGCTATACGAATATTTTGCCGATTACGGATTCGGGAGAAGTGATTGATCAATTTAAGAAATGGCAGCCTGATATTATTCTGCTTGATCTATTAATGCCGCGTTTTAACGGACTTGATATCCTTGATCAGATAAACAGCATTAAAAACAAGCAATACTTGCCTGTTATCATGATCACAGCGGATGACAGCATGGATAACCGCGTCAAAGCTCTGAAAATGGGCGCCAATGACTATATCAGCAAGCCGTTTAATCCGCAGGAACTCATTGCCCGCATAGAGAATTTGATCATCATGAAAAAATCTATGGATCAGGCTTTGGCAACGGAGACTGCTTTTTTGCAGGCACAGATCAAGCCGCATTTTCTATTCAATACCCTTAACACAATTTCTTCATTTTGCGATACGGATCCGGAGCGGGCAAGCTGTTTGATAGATGATTTTGCGCGGTATCTGAGACAAAGCTTTGATTTCAAAAGCACTGATCTTTCGGTGCCCGTAGAACGGGAAATGCAGCTTGTCAATTCGTTTGTTGAAATTCAAAAGGCGAGGTTCACAGACAGAATACATTATGAGGTCTCAAATGATTCGACACAGCATTTTTATCTGCCGCCGCTTTGCATTCAGCCGCTTGTTGAAAACGCCATACTCCATGGCTTGAAGAGAAATGAAACGATATCGGTTGCACTTAGAATTATTGAAAATTGTGACGGCATTGTGATAACCGTTGAAGACGACGGCCCCGGAATCCCGAAGGATAAACTGGACGATATTTTATTAAAATCCGACAAGAAGGGGATTGGTTTATGGAATATTGATACCAGGCTAAAAAAATTCTTCGGCACCGGGCTCAGCGTTTTCAGCAGACAAGGAACGGGCACAAAAATTTCATTCAGAATACCGAAGGAGCATTTGCATGAAACGGGCAATTATCGTTGATGACGAACCGGCAGCCATTGGAAAGCTGGAGAAAATGCTCAAAGAAACAGGGGAGATAGATATATGCGGGACTTTTGTTGATCCGGCGGCTGCATTGGACTTTATCCAAAAAAATCAAGCCGATATCGCTTTTTTAGATATTGAGATGCCAAAAATCAGCGGCATTGAGCTGGCAGACAGACTGATGGATATTCAAAGCCATATCAACATAGTCTTTGTTACCGCATACAGTGAATACGCCGTCGAGGCTTTCCGATGCCATGCACTGGATTATTTATTAAAGCCTGTGGAAAAAGAAAGACTTCAAATGTCTGTCAGCCGACTATCCCGCATACCCGCTATATCCGAAACATTGCCTCAAAAAGTTGTCGTGAACTGCTTCGGACGTCTGATTGTCACCATTGACGGGCAGATGCTGAAGTTTCGCACCTCAAAAGCGGAAGAGCTATTTGCATATCTGGTTGACAACAATGGGCAGCCGATACACAGAAACCACATCATGGATGCCTTCTGGAATGATTACGACGGTGACCGGGCGCTTATTTTATTCAATACAACGCTGCATTATTTAAAAAAAGCGTTTATGCAATATGGATTCAAACTGAATGTCATCCATCATCGCGGTTCCTATTCACTCGATATGGCCGGTATTGAGTGTGATGCCGTTCTCTTTGAGAGTTATGCAGCAAAACTGAAAAGCATCACAGCGGATAATGCCTCAGAATGCGAAAATACGCTTGCGCTGTATACAGACGCCTATTTGGCACAGAATGATTATGCATGGGCTTATCAAAAAAGATTGGATACTCGCAATCAATTTATTCAGATGACGTTGATGCTGGCTAAATACCATATAGAAAACGGGAACAGTCAAAAAGCCGTCGGCATTCTTAAGGATGGCGTAAAATTTGCACCGCTGGATAAAGGCATCAATCTGATGCTCTTAAAGATTTTTAAAGCGAAAAACGACTTTGTATCCGTGACAAATTACTTTCAGCTTTATAAAGACCGTCTTGAAACAGAACTTGGGCTGGACCCGGATAAGGTTTTCGTTAACCTGTTGAAGAATTAGCGGCATCAGGTCAGTAATTAAAATCGGGTTATATTTTAATCAAAAAATAATGATAATAACATAGAGAGGTACTTATGAATTCTTTGTTATTTATCATAATTTTTATTGCATTTTCTTTGGCGGAAATTTGGATTGTGATTCGCTTTGCCTTGATGAAGAATCAACTTTATCTTCAAGCAGTCCTGACAATGTTCATACTGCTCTTTGTGTATATTTTGTCTGATCTTATTTTCGATATCGGCGTACCGAAACTCATATTGCTGTCTGTGATGGTATCGATTTTTATACAGTCTTTTTTTGGGTATTATATGGATCTGTTCATGCGTTCAAAGGTTTTTGACCGTTATCTTCACGCCTTTGGAACGTTCTCTTTTGCGCTCTTCTTTTATTCACTTTTGAATATCATTTTAAGCCCGTCTGAGAGTCCAAAGATATTTGTTTCAATTTTCGTGTTTACGCTGGGAATAACGGTCGGCGTCATTTTTGAAATCATAGAGTTCGTGTTGGATAAAATAAAACATACAAAAATGCAGAAAAATCTAAAGGATACGGATTTTGATATGATTTTCGATATTATCGGATCGCTTTTTGCCGCAGCGGCTGCATACCTTTTTATAACTTGAAACGGTTGCGTCCGCCGAAGACGATCGGACATTACGGAATTGAAGAGATGGTTGCTCGTTAAAAGACATTCCGATGATCTTTATCAGACGAAGCTGGGCATACTAATGTGAGCGGCATATAGCCGCGAAAATGAATAGGAGGTAAGACAATGTCTAGACACAAGGTGATGTCAGAAGGCCTTAAACAAGATATTGCAAAACGTCTTGGCGTTGAGGATATAGTTGCCAGTGAAGGATGGGGCGGCGTATCTTCGAGAAATTGTGGTAATATTGTTCGCGAGGCGATCGAGATGGCCGAGAGGTCACGGACATAACCTCCATTTCGAGCAAAGGGCTCCCGTTTGGGAGTCTTTTGTTAAATTTTACTGATTGCCCTGTTTTTTTTATTATTAATATATTAGAATTAAAACAAAAAGGCTGGCTATACTGTTATTGTTCAATTTCATGAAAGAGAGGAAGATATATGTTTACCATCGTTGATGTTTTTGCACGTGAAATTCTGGACAGCAGGGGAAACCCGACTGTTGAGGCACAGGTGGAATTATCAGGGGGGGCTAGTGCTCATGCGTCAGTTCCGTCCGGGGCTTCAACAGGGCAATTTGAAGCTGTTGAGCTGCGCGACGGTATTGAAAATCGATATTTGGGGCGCGGAGTAAAAAAAGCAGTCGAGAATGTCAATAACATCATTGCCGATATGATCATCGGGCTCGATGCGCATAATCAAGCGGATATTGATTATGCGATGATCGCTCATGACGACACGCCAAACAAATCAAACCTTGGGGCCAATGCGATGCTGGCCGTTTCTCTGGCTGTCGCAAAAGCGGCGGCTATACAGTCGGAGATGCCGCTCTACCGCTATATCGGCGGCTGCAACGCAAGAAAACTGCCGGTCCCAATGATGAATATCATCAACGGCGGCAAACATGCGGACAACAGCGTGGATATTCAGGAATTCATGATTATGCCAGTGGGGGCGAAAAGCTTCAGCTCAGCGCTGCAAATGAGCGCCGAAGTGTTTCATACATTAAAGAAAGTACTTAAAGGCAAGGGCTATTCCACGTCCGTCGGAGACGAAGGCGGTTATGCGCCGAACCTCAAGTCCAACGAAGAAGCCATCGATGTCATCCTTGACGCGGTTTCGCTCGCGGGATACAAGCCCGGCAACGACTTTTTCATTGCCATTGACGCAGCCGCTACAGAAATGTATGAAGCCGCTAAAGAGAACGGTGAGGAAGGCAGCTATCTTTTCTGGAAATCGGGTATCAAAAAATCTGCCGAAGATATGGTGGACTTTTGGGAGAAGCTTTGCAGACAGTACCCGATTATATCGCTCGAAGACGGATTATCTGAGGAAGACTGGCAGGGGTGGAATATTCTCACCAAGGAACTCGGAAACAAAATTCAGCTTGTGGGTGATGATCTTTTTGTGACCAATACAAAGAGGCTTTCGAAAGGCATTCACAGCGGTGTGTCGAACAGCATTCTCATTAAAGTCAATCAGATTGGCACGCTGACGGAAACGCTGGAGGCGATTGAAATGGCAAACCGCGCGGGATTCACGGCCATTGTGAGCCACCGCTCAGGGGAGACGGAAGATGTGACAATCGCAGACCTGTCGGTGGCCGTGAACGCGGGGCAGATCAAGACGGGCGCGCCGTCCAGAACCGACCGCGTCGCAAAATATAACCAGCTGCTAAGAATTGAAGAAGAACTGGGGCTCATGTCTATCTATCCGGGTAAAGACGCTTTCTTCAACCTCAGATAACTCATTGATAATTAATAGTCCCCGGTTCGCCGGGGATTTTTTATGTGCACGAAAGACCATCTCTTGCCATAAATAACATGAATGACCCATGAAGACCATACAAATGATGTTTCGCAAACGGAAAAAGGATCAGTTAAATGTTATACGGGCGAAATATGCGGTTCGACTTAATACCGTGCTGTATTCTTCTACCTCTGTTGAAGCAGCTGGCGATATTTTCATCGCTAGCTTAACAATTTATATTAGTGACTCGGCATTCAATAAATTTGTTTTGATACTCGAAGTTAATCCGCAAAAAAAAGAAGAGTGTTTCACCCTTCTTTTTTTATTACTCTTTAATGATCTTAGGCTTTAAGACATATTGCTTTCAGCGTACTGGATCATCTTTTTAACCATATTGCCGCCGACTCTGCCAGCATCACGGGCAGCGATGTCGCCGTTATACCCCTGTTTGAGGCTGACGCCCACTTCGTTCGCAACTTCGTACTTCATGTTGTTGAGCAGCTGTTTGCCCTGGGGAACTAATGTCTGATTCGAATTGTTAGCCATGTTTTTCACCTCCTTTTTATATCATTATTTTTTCCGTAGCCATAAGAAAATACACATGTAATTAAATGCTGTATAGTCAATTATTGCGGCTTATATCCATGATTTAAAAAAAGCAAGCACTTGACAAACTATCATTTGTTAGTTAAAATGATGCTAACGAACGATAGTTAGTAGAACGAGAGTCGTGTGTGAACTCTATTTTAAAGATCTGCTTTCAATAGTAACGCTGGGGCTTTTGCTCGGTACGACGGTGCTTATGATGTTTATAATTCTAAACCGCAAGAAAATACAAAATGGGGCCGGTTAACGGCGCTTTTATCATTTCCGGCATCGCCATCAGCGCGGTCAGCGCCATGCGCGATCAGTTTGCGGCACCTCAAGCGGTATTTGCTTTAACAAGCTTTCAGGCAACGATTTGTTCTGTGGCGGGCGGTTTGATTATACTGATCGGTCTTGTGAGTATTTTTTTTAAGAATCAAAACATTAAAAAGGGTATGTTGATGAAGCTGTTTGCATTGTTTTTGATTTAGGTGTGCACTGTTGAGATTTCAAGACCGATTATAATGATGTGAGGTGAACAATGAATACCAAAGACAGAATACGCAATGAAGCGTTGACACTATTTTCAGCAAAGGGGTTTGACGCCGTATCCGTCAGAGATATCGCGGCGGCAGTCGGCATAAAAGAAAGCTCACTGTATAACCATTACAAAAGCAAGCAGGACATTTTTGAAAGCATCGTTGCTGAATACTCAAAAAAGGGAGACTCTTTTTTTCAAAGCATTAACATGCTTGACGAGGGAAAAACATTTGATGTGGACGAGAGAACGATACGCATGTATAAAGAAATGTCACCCGTTCAGTTTGAAGCGATGAGCCTAAAAATACTCGACTATTATTTGACCGATGATACGATTGTCAAGTTCAGAAAAATGCTGACGATTGAACAATTTCGGAACCCTGAGCTGACACAGCTTTATAGAGATATTTCATTTAATTTCAGCCTTGATTTTCAGTCACAGCTTTTTTCTGCTCTGATGGACGAAGGCCTTTTCATAAAAATGGATCCTTATATGCTTGCGTTGGAGTTTTTTTCTCCTATCTATCTGATACTCAATAAGTTTGACAGCGATGAAAACGGATTAACGAAGGCAAGAGAATTAATCACAAAACATGTCAGCCTCTTTAACGAAAAATATGGCGTAAAAAAATAAAAATATTATTTTACTGAGGTGCAATACTATGAAAATCGTTGTGATCAATGGCAACAGCAGGCATGGCAGCACATGGAACAGTAAGGAACTGCTTTTAAACGCAATAAGAAAACATGACGACATTGAGGTAAAGGATTTTGTGCTGCCCAAGGATATGCCTCATCAATGCCTCGGATGTTTTTCCTGCATCATGCGCGGCGAAGACAAGTGCCCGCACGCAAGTGCGGTCAGGCCGTTTGTCAGCGCCATGGAGGAGGCCGATGTCATTGTGCTGACATCACCGATCTATGCGCTCGATGTCAGCGGGCAGCTTAAATCGCTGCTCGATCATCTGTGTTTCATGTGGGTCAGCCATCGGCCCAATCCCAAAATGTTTAAAAAAGTCGGTGTGACCGTGGCCACAACGGCAGGTTTCGGGCTTGGGCATGCTTCAAAAACCATGCGATACAGTTTGCAGTACTGGGGAACCCGCCGCATCTATTCGCTAAAAGTGCTCGTAGCGGCTGCGAAGTGGGAAGACGTTAAGGATAAGACAAAACGAAAGGCTCAGCGTAAAAGCGAAAAAATGGCAAAAAGCATTGTCATATCAGTGAAGAAAGTTGACCGTTTGCAGCCAAATCTGTTCATACGTTTCATGTTCTGGTTGATGAAGGGCATGATGAAGAAGAATACATGGAATTTAACAGACCGCAGCCATTGGGAAGCCCAAGGATGGCTGGAAGGCGGAAGGCCGTTCTAGCATGTTTCTATCTTTTAATGGTATACGAGGTGTGTATTCGTTCTCGACAAAAGCGATTCGCAAAACATTAAATGAAAATAAAATCGTTAACAGAAGCCCGAACAGTTGCGTGCAAAGCCGGTAAACAAAACAACAGATCTCAGCTGATCTTTTGTTCGTGACTGAAGCTTATCACCGGTTCGCCTGCTCTTGGTAAATGAATATGATTGATATCTGATGCCATACTAATTCTCGAGGTGATGATATTGCAGAAACGCGAAAATAAGAACAGGCTTGATATCTCAACCGTAAAGATTGAGCTGAAGAGCAATAAGGACGGGATTTCTGAGCAAAATCAGAATCAGGGACACAATGCGGTCAAGCAGGCACAGGGGCCAAACACAAAAAGGTGAAAAAAATGGGAAAGAGCAATAAAATGAAAAGCACACGAAACGGCAAAAAGGAAGACGGCACTTTCAGGTCTAAGAAAATCAAGCATGACCCGCAGGCGGAAAGCGCAAGAGCCGTGTTTGGACCAAAAGAAAAGAATTAGCAAGTTAAAAGCATCTGACTAAAACAGATGCTTTTTTTTGTTAATGATTCTGTCAGCTCTGTCGCTGGTCACATGAGGCCTAAATGGCGACATCCATGCGTTACAACTTATTGATATTAATAGATTATTTTGGTATTGAAAACCTAGATACGGCCTATACTATTCATAAGAATCTTTATCGGAAGGCAACAAGTGAACAGTATTACCAATAGACAAATGGTCATGCTTTTAATCATGACGCTGACTTGCTATAACGTTATTACGCTTCCAAAAGTGATGGCACAGAGCGCTGGAACGGGAAACTGGCTGGTGCTGATCATTATGGCGCTTGTCTTTTCCTTAGCCACCGTGGTAGTCGTCAGCCTTAACACCCTGTTTCGGGGTCAGATGTTGTTTGATTATGCACCTTCACTTGTCGGTAAAACGCTGACATATATCATTGTTTCTTTTTATGTTGTCTACTTTATGATGATTCTTGTGTACATGATTACCATGAAAGCAAAATTGCTGAATACAGATTTTTTTCCTAATACGCCGCTTTGGGCTTTTCCGGTTATCGGCATACCCGTATTTTGTTTCATAGCTAATAAAGGCATAACAAATGCCGCAAGGCTGGCAGAACTTGTTGGAATCGTATATACCATTACGGCTATTTTGGTCCATGTTCTGATGATTACTCAGGGAAAAATCAATAGAATATTGCCGTTATTTAACAGTGCGGAAATTGGAAATTATACGAAAGGATTAAAGGACGCGATATTTCCCTTTCTAGGCATAGAAATACTTCTGGCCGCTCCGCTTACAAAAACAAACGGCAAAAAAACCAAGCGAACAGCATTCTTTGCAGTGCTTTCTATTGGGGCGTTCTATATCCTCATTGTGCAGAGCTGCATAATGAAAGTGGGGCTCAATAACATTATAAAATATAAAGACCCGCTGGTCGTGGCAATACGCGATACCGCCATAGTCTATATGGATATATTCACCAGAATTGATATTTTCTTTCTGACAGTTGGGGTTGGCGGTATTTTTGTAGGCATATCAATTGTCATGTCTGTTATCATCGATTATCTGTGCAAAATTTTCAAAAACATGAAGCGGCAGATTATTGTGATCATCATCGGTGTTTTGGCATTTATACAATTTTATTTTATCAAAGATATAGAACATTATGACGACTTTGTGACGGCTGTGGGCACATACTTAGGGCTCGTGGCGTCAATTTTAATTCCGTCTGTTTTATTGGTTATAGCGAAGAAGAAAAGGAAAAAAATCAGAGGAAAAAAAGATGCTGTTTAAAAAGGCTGTTTTCGCATTGATGGCAATATGTATTGTATTCGAGGCGGGCGGATGCTGGGATGCAATAGACGTGAATAACAAGATACTTGTTGTCACAGTGATTACAGATATGAAGGGTGGTGACTTGTATTATTATATCGAAGCGCCCAATCTGGAGAAGGAGCAGAATCAGCAAAGCAGCGGCGGTGAAAGCTCGAATTACTTTACGATGTCTGCAAAAGGATCGTCATATGCGGATGTGCGACGGCATATGGATGCAAAAGCAGATAATCCGTTATATCTCGGTACCGTCAGAGCACTTATCATTACCGATGAACTCGCAAGGTTCGATATTGATGAGTACATACTGCGTATGGAATCAGATAATCAATACAGAAAAGCGCTTAATATTATCACATCATCTTCGGAACCGAATGAAATCCTATCTGTTTATCCCCCAAATAATATATCCGTCGGGGAATCAATTTCAGAATCAATTACAACTCTAAAAAGTCTTGGTAAAGTGGTCTCCTATACGATTTCCGATATTCTTGATTTCATCTCCAGCAATACCAGCTTCGTATTGATCAATATGGATGTCGAGGACGGACTTTTAACGTACAACGGTTATTCGATTATTCGACAAAACAAAATGGTCGGGTTTATACCTTTTGAAGAATCAATAGGACTTGTTTGGATTCTGGGTGACAATATAATACGAATATACACAGTGCCATTTGATAATTGCAGCGCAACAATTCAGGTTAAATTATCAAACAAGTCATTCAGGCCTTATTACGAGGACGGAAAGCTTGTTTATGATGTGAAATTCAAAATGGATTCAAAACTCATGAACCTGAACAAGAATGTAAAAATTGATGGAGAACTGCAAAAAACGATAAAAGATAAATTGCAGAATCAAATAGCCAATGATATTGCCATGGGCATCAAACAATCAAAAGAGTTTCAGTGCGATTATCTTGGGTTTAAAGAAAGCTATCGTATTAAATACCCAAATAATATGAAAACTATCGATTGGGACGATACCTATAAGAATGCTGACTTCAGAATATCCGTAGAGTCTACCCTGGAATTCGGCGCTATGACGGATTTTAATATATCCAGTGAAAGTATGAGCCAATGAGTAATATGATGCAGCGGCAAAGCAGCAGATATGATGACATCATTAATATGATCAAAGAAAAGCAAATTGATGCGGTGCAGAGATCAATTTCCATCAAATCGGAATCGATATCTGTGATCTATATCAAAGAGCTTTCGGATGTCGCCGCTATCTCGGAGTATATTTTAAAGCCGCTCGTTGCACAGAAAGATGAAATGACGCTAACCGCTGCGGATGCGCTCAGTATCATCTGTGCTTATGAGTGCACGCTTGAAACCGATGATAAAAATATCATCAATCATATTATCAACGGAAAATCCGTCGTGCTGTTTTCTACTAACGCAGATTATTTGGTTGTTGATACGAAAAAAATCGAAAAACGAGATATTCCGGTGCCGGAATTCACCTATTCGATGAGAGGCCCGAGAGATTCGTTGATCGAAAATATTGAATCAAATCTGTCGCTGATACGCTACCGGATTAAAGATGAGGCCTTGAAAATAAATAAAATGGAAGTGGGGAAGAGAACGAAAACAAACATAGCCGTTCTATATATCGAGGATGTGGCCAATGATACCTGCGTTAAAGAGATTATAAAAAGGATATCTGCTATAAATATTGATGGCTTGATATCTTCCGGAGAACTGCAGGCATTTTTACAGAATAAGCAATCAGATCTGTTTCCGGTCATGGGAATCATCGAACGGTCAGATATGGCATGCGGTGCATTGCTTGAAGGAAAAGTTGTGGTGATCATGGATGGCAGCCCATGGGCATTGGTTGCGCCCAAAGTATTCAGCGAATACCTGTGGTCCAGCGATGATGTATACTTAAACAAATACTTAACTATGTTTTTGAGGGTACTGCGCGTACTTTCGCTCGGCTTATCGTTTATTGTTTCTTCGTTATACGTCGCAATCGTCTCATTTCATAACGATGTGCTGCCGGCAAGCTATATGATTGCAATCGCGCAAAGCAGGGCAAAGGTACCGTTTGACGCGCTGATGGAAGTTATCCTTATAGAGTTGATCGGAGAACTTATACGCGAATCATTGGTTCGTGTCCCGTCAAAGATCGGTACCGCTATCGGTATTGTCGGCGCAATCATCATCGGGCAGGCCGCAGTCGTTGCGGGCGTGTTCAGCCCGCTTCTGCTGATTGTGATTTCACTTAATCTGATTGTCTCTTTCATACCGGCGGACTATACGATAGTCGATCCGTTTCGCGTGCTTAAATTCTTGTTAATTATTGCGTCGGGAACATTTGGGTTTCACGGTTTTACGTTAGTCATCGTCTTAGTGCTGTCTCAGCTCGTATCCATTAACACATTCGGTGTTCCTTATATGGCGCCGGCAGCACCATTTCATTTCAAAGATTTTTTAAAATCAATCATATACAGCAAAGCCAATTCACCTTTCAGGCCGCATTTTTTGCGAGATAAAGATCCGACGCGCGCACCAAGAAACAAAAAATAAAAAGCCGTTTTTTTCGGCTTTTTATTTTGCAGTTACGAGTGACGTATCACCCGTGGCCGCATATGGATATTTTGATTCAGCGTTTGGGTTTTTTGGCGTAATCGCTCATCACGTCCTTGAGTATCTCAACGGTTTCCTGCGAATCGGTCAGTTCCTGTTTTAAACGGGTAATTTCGGCTTCGAGAGCCATGACCTTAACCGATTCTAAATCTTCATGAACCCGTCTTGATGCGCGTTCCTGAGCCGTTTTTTTTTGCGGTTGATTTGAGTAAACGCTGTTCTTCTGCGTCATCGGAATCACCTCATTATAAACATAATCATCGTCCAAATACTCATTGAACCGCCCGCGTTTGACATAATGCGTATGCAGCAGTTCGTGAGAGACATGGCTGCCCGGAAACTCGAGATATTCTTCGTAGAGCTTGTTAACGGAAGGATTTTCGTGCGATTTGCGCATCACCTTCGACTCATCCTCATCGTAAATACCGCGAAGGCGCTTCTGCCGCACCTCCGGGTCTTTAGACCTCGGCTGCCCGCCGCCCATGATGCATCCGCCCGGGCAGCCCATCACCTCAATGAAGTGATAAGGGGAGCTGCCGTCGGCGATTTGATCCATTAGGATTTTGGCACCCGAAAGCCCGCTGGTGACCGCCACCTTGACAACAAAACCTTCGAGAAACTGATAATCCGGCAAAACGTTTTCGAATTTGATATCAGCGGTTTTCACCTGCGCCAAACCGACGATGGGGGTGACATGCAGGCTTTCAAAAGGCAGTTCACGCCCCGTCACGAGCTCATACACGGTGCGCAGAGCCGCCTCCATCACACCGCCGGTCACACCGAAGATATCCGCCGCACCCGTTGAAAGACCGAGCGGAGAATCGAATTCGCGGTCATCCAGCAGCGTAAAATCTATACCGGCTTCGCGTATCATTTGCCCGAGCTCTCTCGTTGTCAGCACCGCATCCACGTTCTTAACGCTGTTATTCTGCATTTCATGACGGTTGATTTCAAATTTCTTTGCGGTACACGGCATCACCGAAACCACATACATATCCTGCGGGTCGCAGCCGGTCTTTTCCGCATAGAACGATTTGACAAGCGCGCCCAGCATCGTATGCGGGGATTTGCAGGTTGAGAGATGGGGTAGCTGTTTCGGATATGTATGTTCGATATACTTGATCCAACCGGGGCTGCACGAAGTGATCATCGGCAATGTCGCTTCGCTGCCTGTCATCGCTTTTTTTACGCGTGTCAGAAACTCGGTTCCTTCCTCCATAATCGTGAGATCAGCCGTGAAATTCGTATCGAAAATGTCGTCGAAGCCCATTGTGGCAAGAGCCTGCGCCAGCTTTCCGGTCACACGGGCACCCGGCTCACAGCCGAATTCTTCGCCGATGGCCACACGGATTGCGGGGGCCACCTGAACGATGCAGCGCTTATTTTTGTCGCTTAGCGCATTCCAGACAGGCTTGATCGCGTCCGTTTCCTTGAGCGCGCCCACAGGACAGACCACGGTGCATTGCCCGCAGAACACACAGCCCACGGTCCCGAGCTTTAAATCCATCGCGGGGCTGATCACCGTTTGAAACCCGCGGTTTTGCGCATTGAGTATGCCGGTTCCCTGAATTTCGTTGCAGACGGTCACGCAGCGCCTGCACAACACGCATTTGCTCATGTTGCGCGTGATTGAAACGGAAGAATCCAGATTAAATTCCGAATGCTCTCCGTTAAAACGCGATTCACTGACACCGAGCGTTTTGCCGAGCTCCTGCAGCTCGCAGCTTTGGTTGCGCGTGCAGCTTAAACAGTCTTTATCGTGATCTGAAAGCAACAGCTCGTAAAGAACACGCCGCGCTTTGCGCACCTTTTGCGTATTGGTATGAACAACCATACCTTCGGCAACCTTCGCGAGGCAAGAGGCCTGAAGCGTTTTCGCGCCCTTTACCTCCACAACGCATATGCGGCAGGAGCCAAACTGATGAACGCCTTCCATCTGGCAAAGCCCCGGAATTTTGATGCCTAAGGTTTTGGCTGCTTCCATAATGGTATAATCGTCGGGCACAGTGACATCTCGGCCGTTTATCTGTAAATTGACCATGAATGACTACCTCCTTTCGCAATGCAGGCAACGCATCGCTTCTGCCATTGCATTGAGCTTATGGTAACCTTTAATGACTTCTTCGAACGAATTCTTGCGTGTTTCCGGATCCATGATCTCGAGGCTGAAACGCCCGTGCGCCACGATATCGTCATCGTCACTGATTTCAGGAATGTCGATCTGTTCTCCTTTGTTGAGATGGCCCTTTCCGCCGAGATATTTATCAATTGAAACAGCGGCTTTCTTTCCGTCGGCAATTGCGCGGATGACTTCATCAGGTCCGCGTGTCACATCTCCGCCTGCAAATACGCCTTCCATCGTGGTCATTTGCGTGTCGCTTTGCAGCACGAATGTTCCCCAGGGAGTCAGGCCGATTTCATCCTTACCGATAAACGGGAAGTCAGCAAACTGGCTCACCGCGGGAATCACCATGTCGGCATCGATAAAGAAATTCGAATCCTCCACAAATACGCTGCGTCTTCGGCACGATGAATCAAAATCTCCGAGGCACATCTTTACACATTCTATCTCAGCCACACGGCCGTCCGGCCCGGGCAGAAAGCGAAGGGGAGCGGCGAGACAGATGACCTCGATACCTTCTTCAATGGCCTCGCATATTTCCTGCTCGTAAGCCGGCATCGAATCCTTAGTTCGTCTGTACAGTATCGTTACTTTATCTGCTCCAAGACGCAACGCCGTTCTTGCCGAGTCGATTGCTGTATTTCCGCCGCCGATGACCACCACGTTCTTACCCATGTCGATAGGCTGATGTGTGTTGGCTTTTTTGAGAAATTTGATGCCATGGATAACGCCGGGCAGGCTTTCTCCGGGCACATTGATCTTTTGGGGCAATTGTGTGCCGGTGGCGATATAAATCGCGTCGTATGTGGCTTTGAGCTCTTTAAAAGAAATATCACGGCCCACCTCGGTATTCAGATGAATCTTAACACCGGTCTTCTCAATGAGCCCCACTTCATAAGCAAGGACATCCTTGGGCAGACGGTATTCGGGTATGCCGTAAGCCAGCACACCGCCTGCGGTATCATGCGATTCAAAAACGTCTACATCATAGCCAATGCGTGCGAGATAATAGGCGCACGTGAGGCCCGACGCACCCGCACCGATCACGGCCACGCTCTTTCCGTTTTTGGGGAACACGATATCGGTGTGGTAGTATCCCTTTTCGCTGTTCATCGCATAGTCGGCCACAAACCGCTTCAAATCGCAGATTGCGAGCGCTTCATCCACCGTGCGCCTGCGGCATTTGTTTTCGCAGGGACGTGTGCAGATGCGCCCGCAAACGGCGGGGAAGGGGTTCTCCTGACGGATCAGTTTGTACGCGTCAACAAAGCGACCCGCAGCGATTAGCGACATATACCCCGGAACATTGACGTTGGCCGGGCATGTGTTTTCGCATGGGGAGATAAACAGCTCGCTGCAGACACCTGCGCGGCAGTATTTGTTTTTGATGTGTTCGTCGTATTCCTCACGAAAATATTTGATAGTGGACAATACAGGGTTGGGTGCCGTCTGCCCGAGGCCGCACATTGCCGTTTCCTGTATCGTCTCGCCGAGCTCAATCAGTAGCTCCACATCGCCTTCTTCGCCTTCACCGCGCGTAATGCGCTCAAGGATTTCAAGCATCCGTTTTGTGCCGATTCGGCAGGCTGTGCATTTACCGCAGGACTCGTCTTTGATAAAATCCATAAAGAAACGTGCCGTGTCCACCATGCAGGTGTCCTCGTTCATCACAATGAGACCGCCGGAGCCCATGATGGCACCGAGTTCCTTGAGCGGCTCATAGTCGGTGGGCACATTGAGATTATCCGTGGTGATGCAGCCGCCTGACGGCCCGCCGATCTGTGCGGATTTGAACTTTTTGTTGTTGACCGTGCCGCCGCCGATTTCAAATATAATGTCGCCCAGCGGTATGCCAATGGGCACTTCCACGATGCCCGTGTTCATCACATCGCCTGCAAGGGCAAACACCTTGGTGCCCCGGCTTTTTTCGGTACCGAATTGGGTATACCATTCTCCTCCGTTTAGTATAATCATCGGAATACCCGCAAAGGTTTCAACGTTGTTGATGATGGTCGGTTTTCCGAAAAGGCCGCGCTGAAACGGGAACGGCGGCTTTTGCTTGGGTTCTCCGCGATGACCTTCAATCGATGCCATCAATGATGTTTCTTCGCCGCACACAAAAGCGCCCGCGCCGATGCGAAGTTCAATATCAAATGAGAAACCACTCCCGAAAATGTTAGCGCCAAGCAAGCCTTTTTTTCGCGCCTCCTCAAGTGCAGCCGTCATACGTTCGACCGCGATAGGGTATTCCGCGCGCACATAGATATAACCCATGGAGGCCCCGATCGCATAACCGCCGATCAGCATCCCTTCAATCACTGTATGCGGATCGCCCTCTATGATACTTCGGTCCATAAACGCACCCGGGTCGCCTTCATCCGCGTTGCAGACAATGAATTTTCTATCACCGGCTTGTTTTTGAGCCGCTTCCCATTTGACGCCTGTGGGAAACCCCGCGCCGCCGCGGCCTTTTATGCCTGATGTTTTAATCTCCTGGACAATCGTTTCGGGCGTCATATCCTTTATTGCTTTGCAAGCCGCCGCGTATCCGTCCCGGGCAATATACGCTTCGATATCGGCATATTCGATTGATCCGCAATTGCGAAGAGCGATCTTCACTTGTTTTTTAAAGAAACCGATGTCATCGATATTCGGCACATACTGGCTGAGCGAATGGTCGTAGAATGTGTATGGGACAATGACTTTTCCGTTTTTGATGTGTTTGCGCACAATCTGCCGGGCTTTTTCTTCGTTCAGATCCGTGTAGAATATTTTGTCGGGCATCACCAGCATCACGGGGCCGACCGCGCAGGTGCCCATACAGCCCGTTTCAAGCACTTTGACTTCGCTTTTCATGCCCATATTTTGAACTTCATTGATCACGGCATCGCGCACAGACGAACAGCCGGAAGACACACATCCTGCGCCGCTGCATACGTAAATTATGTATTTGTATTTCTCGAGCTCGTTGTTATATCGGCCTTTAATCTCGCTCAATTGCTCAGCCGTGCAGATTATTTCTGATTTCATACCGTTCACCTCCTATTCGTTTTCGTATTTGGCGAGTATGGCGTTCAGCTTGTTGACGTTGACCTGTTTATAGACGACATCGTCAATCATCATAGCGGGAGCAAGCCCGCAGGCACCGATACACCGTGCGACTTCGAATGTAAATTTGCCGTCTGCTGTCGTTCCGCCAATCTCCACATTCAGCTTTTCTTTGAGGCTTTCGACGATTTTTTTCCCGCCGCGCACATAGCAGGCCGTACCGAGACAGACGCGGATGGTGTGAAGCCCTCTGGGCTGGGTGGAAAAGAATGAATAGAACGTGATGACTCCGGATACCTCGGAAAGCGGAATTTCAAGAGAATCCGCGATATAGACCTGCAACTCGAGCGGCAGATAGCCATAAATCTGCTGAGCAAGGTGCAGGATCTGTATCAGGCTGCCTTCCTTGTCACGATACATATCAATCACATTTGCAATCGCTGCGTATTTGTCGTCATCGCATTCTTTGCAGCAGCCAAACTTGGCTTGAATCGTCTTTGTGCTCATTTGACACCTCCAAGTTCGTATTGTCGCATCGTTCGCTGATAGATGCTCTCATTACAAATCATCATATCAAAGTGATGTGATGAAAATATGATGGGATTTCCCAATTCATCCATATATATCGATGTTTTAGTCTCAAAATGAGGCAAAAGTTATACTTTCTATCACAAAATCATAACAATTACAAAAGAACCATGTTTCACTTGCTTCTAAAATTAGATTGTTATAGAATATAATTATTACCAATACAAAAGATATTTCATGAGCTACGTGAATCACTGAACTGTTCGAGGGATGAGAAATGAGTGAAATGCGCTTATTGATCGTCGATCCGGCAGCCGATTTAAGAGCAACGGTAAAAACACACGCAGCGATAGAAGACTTTCTCGTTGACGAAGCCGCCGATGGTATCGATGCCATAAAAATGTTCAGGCGTCATGAATATCATGCGATTATTTTAAATGCAAACCTTCCGGAGCTCGACTCATGGCATGTTTGCAGACAGATTCGAAAAAGCTCACAGACGCCGATTATTATATTGTCAAGAGACGGCAGTGACGAACAAAAACTCTTCTTCTTTGATCTTGGCGTGGATGATTTTTTAAGCAGCCCATTCTCTTTTAAGGTTCTGATGGCCAAAATTCATGTGCTGCTCCGACACAGTGCCACTCATATGGATTACTCGCCAAGACGGCTTATCTACGACGGACTCTGCATTGATGTTTTTTCGCACATGGTGTATATAGACGGCGAAGGGATTGACCTGACGCCTAAGGAATACAAACTTCTTATATTCCTTGCCAAGAATCCCAATCGCGCCTTTTCGCGAGAAATGATACTGAAGGAGGTTTGGGGGGAAGACTTCTTCGGTACGGACCGAACCGTGGATACACATATCAAAACACTGAGAGAAAGTATAAAACCGTACCACCGGTACGTCGAAACAGTTTGGGGCGTCGGCTATATATTTAAAACTTAATGTTCGAGAAGCCCCTTGGTATTATATGATCATTATGATTGCGGAGGAAAGACCAAATGGTAAGAACAGAAAAGATAGGCACAAAATCCGTCATCATCGTTGATGTTGAGAACATGAAAAGCGAACAAACGCAGGAAATTGTTCAGAACCTCCAGGAAGCGAGTGCGCTGGTTGCCAAACAGCCGGAAAAATCCGTCTATATCATCACCATTGTCGCAAACGTCAAATTCAATAACGACATTTCAAACGCCTTTAAGCAATACGCGTCGGCGAATACAAAATATGTGAAGGAAAGCGTTTTGGTGGGTCTCAGCGGCCTGCAGACAGTGGTGTTTTCGGCAATCAAGGCATTGACGAAGCGTGATTATCATCTTGTCGGCACGCTCGTAGAAGCCAAAAAGCTCATGGAAACACTGTAAAGGAATACTGATGATACAGCTTTGATATAGAACTCTGTTTCCTTTATGACGTCCATAGCGTTAACGAGCAAAGCTGTCGCAAACGGGCTTAACGTAAAGAATAGATTCTGTAACAGAGCTGCGCTCTGAACCGAACTGGCATCTTGTTTTTGACATGATTGTATACAGCGATTCTCAGAGTGTTATTAAAACTTATTGTCGTTCATTCCGACCACTAATCTATACCGAGTATGAAGAGCTTTCACCCACAGGCGACTGGGGGAGAGGAGAAAACGATTTAATCAGTTTTCCCATCAGCACTTTGTGACACATTGGGTCCATTACTTTATGGATAGTCATCTGACGCTCCCCGAAAGGGTGGGCTCAGAGGCTTTACATGCTTTACTGACAGCCTAAGAATCGCAGAATAGAGCAATTCTTTTTTGTTTCTTCAGTAATTGAGATTAAGAAGCACGAAATTGATATTGTCACCGCTCCATCCCATGTCCCATGGGACGCGGTTTCGGTCAAGGTTATGACAGCTGACAAGCGGATAGCCCTTGGTGTCAGCCCCGGTGACCACGGAGACATGCGTGACTTTTCCTTTCTTGACATAAGCCACAATGTCGCCGGGCCGAAGGCTGTAAGCATATTGGTATATTTCTTTGTAGCTGCCTTTTGCAAGCACCGATGCGCGGCCGCTGTAAACAAGAAAATTTTTAAGAGCCTGCGCATTCACCCACGCTCGGCTTCCTTTGCCGCCTGTATAGTTCCATGTTCCGTTCTTTTGAAATCCGCCCGCAAGCAGCACCTGCGACGCAAAGTTTGCACAGTCTCCGCCCAGCGCGTTGTAATTGGAATATTCGCTGTTGTACGCGTAGTTATTGCTCCCATCCGAAGCCGAGCCGCAGTATGTATCGGCATATTGAACTGCGGCAAGGCGCTGTTCGCTGATACCAGATATATCGATGGGCGCATGCCCGGTTATATATGCCGTCATCTCGTCTGTGACACTGTTCATATTGATTGAATCGAGCAGGGGGTCATCATACCATTCGCGGCTGACGACCCATTCGTTTTTATCTTCGGAAGGAATCAGATCAATGGAATGGTGTGCGCCCAGACGGAATTTGTTTTCGGTTTCGGGGCTGTCCAGATAAGAATATGTGTATTCACTTGATGTCAGAATATAAAAAGAATAACCTCTTCCGACCTGTTTAACACTTTTTATAATGAAATCACTGGAGATATCCGTGAATGAAACCCCTTGTTTTATCGCCCAATCGCTTAAATAATCCGATCTCTGCAGCTCAAATTCATACGCCCACCTTCCGTTCTTTTCTTCGGTGAGAAACAGCGATTTGAGCGTATCATAATCTTTGTTTAAAATGCACTGATTGCGCAGCCCGAATAAATCGTCGATGATGCCTTCCCAATCTTTGTCTTCGGAACTGAAAATCGGTTGGATATTTTTTTGAAACGGTATGATGAAAACAAAACCGGCGATGATTAAGAAGGCCAGTGATAAGACCAGTACGGTCATATTAAGTTTGTTATGGCGCATACGATGTCTCCTTTTTGTTCTCAAATATAAATATGTTTAGAAGGTGCCGCATAGACGTTTTCAAGCCATGAAAACGAAGCGCGCACATATTGAATGTGTTGTCAATAATATAAAACATATAAAATGCAAAGGGGGGTATACTATGCTGCCCAAAACGGAGTTGATTGCACTGGCCAATGCGCTGAAAGCCACACCGGAATATAATGATATGATGAAGCAAAGACGGCTGATCATGCAAAATCAAAGATTAAGCAGAGTCATGATCAATTTTGAAAGAGAACACGCACGCATCATGCGTCATGATTTTCCGGAAAACCAGGTTGCCTCATATATGAAAAGCTTGTATGAAGATAACAAAGCATTTCTGGAAATCACAGAAATTAAGCTTTATATGAAAGCGGCAAGGGATTATCAAAACGTTGTGACGCAATGTGTTGACTACTTAAACGGATTGTTTGATACACAAAAATCATTTTAAAGCCGTTCATAAAGAATAAGAATAATGGTCACCGGATTATAATCACCAGTGGCCATTATTTTGAATTGACCGGATTAAACGATTAAAAACTTAATCAAATATCCTCCATGTCGTCCATATCCATGTCGTAGTCGGCCATATCATCATAATCAGGCATGGTGTCCCAACCGCCAGGAATACCGAACCAGTCGCCCATCGCACTCTGAGAGGACGCATAGCCATCGAAGCCGCCACCAAAGCCACCGCCAAAGCCGCAACGGCCGAATCTGTCGCAGCATCTGCCGAATCTGTCACAGCATCTGCCAAACTGATCTATAAAATAACAGCGGCCAGCCGGAAAACCGAAAAAATTAACCGGGAAGAAGAAGAATCTCGGAAAACGCTGCCTGACCGGGAACGGTCTTGGAAAGCGTCTGCCCGGGAAACCGCCACGAGGCCCACCACCCGGGAAACCGCCACGAGGCCCACCGCCGCGGCCGCGCTGCACCATCTGCTGCATGCCGCTAGATGTATTCATACCATCTGGCATCAAAAAAACTCCTTTCTGCTTAACACACAAGCTAGACTGCTTGTTGATGTATACTATGAGTTTCGTTGTTGTTTGGTTCTTTTAAGAGTTGGCTTATGATAAGGAGGCTTCCTTTTCGGCACGTTCATTCATTCTTGAAAGGCTCTCAGATGCCATATTCCATTTGCCGCATCGGTCACCCCAATTGGCGATATATTTGTCGTCGGATTTGATGCGGACCACTTCACACTGATTGGCACAGCCGCTGCATACAAAGCTTTCGGCAGCAAATGTGCGGCTCATATTTTCAAACCCTATAAAGCTTGTTTTCCGTCCTGATAACCGAATTTCATCATCAGCGAGCAGCGCCGCCCCATAGGCTCCCATCACATCATAATGCTGCGGGATAATGATTTTTTTATTCAGCGCTTTTTCAAACGCGGCAAGTATGCCGACGTTGGCCGCTACGCCGCCCTGAAAGAGTATCGGACCGCAGATCGCCTTGCCCTTCGCAAGGTTGTTCAGATAGTTACGGACAAGCGCATCGCACAGCCCTGCGATAATATCTTCGGTGCTGTGGCCCGCCTGCTGCTTACTGATCATATCGGACTCAGCAAAAACGGCGCAGCGCCCCGCAATGCGCACGGGGGATTTTGCACGCAGCGCAAAACCGCCGAATTCTTCTATAGGTATTTCGAGTCGGGATGCCTGTCTATCGAGAAAAGAGCCCGTTCCGGCCGCGCAAACGGAATTCATTGAAAAATCACAGACGATACCGTTTTCCATCAATATAATTTTAGAATCCTGCCCGCCGATTTCCAGTATGGTTTTAACCTCCGGGACCACATGGCACGCAGCAGCTGCGTGGGCGGTGATCTCGTTTTTCATAATATCCGCCCCGACGATGGCTCCGGCGAGTTGGCGGCCGCTGCCTGTGGTTCCCGCGCCTATAACAACAGCATCTGAGGCAATCTTGCTTTTCAGAGATGACATACCTGCAATAATCGCTTCAATCGGCCGTCCGTTTGTTCTTAAATAAAGCTTTTCAACCACCTTTCCGTCACTATCGATCAGAACAAGATTGGTACTGACGGAACCAACATCAATGCCAAGACACAGTTCGTTTTTCATGCAGACTTTACTCCTTTTCTGCGCCGCATCTGCAGCATATCAATGAAAGCTTCAATGCGTGTGACATACCCTGCTTCGCCAGTCATTTCATCCACCACCAATGTTAAAACCGGAAAATCATTATGCTTGTTAATGGCCGGCAGCACCGCCTTGACAACGATCTCGGGCATACAACCGAGCGGATAAACCTGTATAGCGCCGTCGAAACCTCGGTTTTGGCAAAGCAGCGCATGGCCTATTGACTCTCTCGCGTGACCACCCGCATTGTACGGAAGGTATGCTTTGGCATATCTGTTTATGGTGGGGGAGTTAAATCGCAAAGGCTTTGCGGCAAGGTCCTTAAGCCACCAGCTGGGTGTTATCAGCCGACTCGTCGCCACTCCCATGTCCATCATCCTGTCTTCAATAAAGAGATTTGCAAACGGTTCGATCATCGAATAAATCTCTCCAATGAGCGCGATTTTCAGCGGTTGCCTTCCTTCATCTGTAGGCAACGCGTCCAATTGACGGTGGTAATCAACAAGCGTTTTGTGCATGTCGCTTGGCATGCGGCAATGATCGAGCTGTTCATGGCATTGAATCAGCAGCCTTTTGCAAAGGCCAGTTTTTTTTTCGTATGCCGCGAGCCAGTGTGCTTTCTCATCCAGACTATCCGCCAGAGAAAGAACATTGATGGCCTGTTTTAATGCCAGAAGTTTATTGGGTGCGCTCAGTGAACTGGCACCGGAGATCATGCTGATACGCCGTATCAGCTCTCTTGTGCCAACTGCGGCGGGTGCATCAATCACGATTGTGCGAATTTGAGATCCGCTTTTTTTAAGCAGCTTCATCTGCAGTTCGCAATATTCACCGAAACGGCACGGGCCGCAACTGCCTGTCATCAGTATTGTATCGGCACCTTTTTGAATGCATTCCGTATAGCTGCCCATGAATATTTTAAACGGCAAACAGATTTCTTCCGGCGATAAACAGGCACCGGTTTGCAATGTTTGTTTATTGATCTTTTCCGGCATCACATAAGGAATATGAACAGCCTCAAAGAACGCTTTGGCGGCAAGGCAGATGTTGCCCATGCGCGGGAAAGTGATGACCACGCTGCATCCTCCTTTTTAGCATGTCCGTAAATGCTTCAATCCTCGTATCGAGCGCGGCTTCTCCGGTGTGCTCGTCCAGCTTTAATACCATATAGGGCAGTGTGCCAATATCGTGCTTGATCAGCTCGGTGAACACCGAATCAACACCGCACGAAAAGGTTGACAAATAAATGATTCCATCAACAGCGCCTCGCTTAAACAGACTGACGGCCGATCCGTAATACTCCCTTGCAAAGTACCAAAACGGCGGTTTGAAGAGATTGGCTGATTCCAAAGCCCTTTCTTGGCTGCTTACGCTTTCGTATGTCACGACGCCGACGCCCAAAGCGCGCAGCTTGCCAATGATATTCATATTGACGAACGTGTCGTGAACGATATATGAGTGACCAATCAGCGCAATTCGGTAGCTGAAGCCATCATCGCATAAGCCGTGCGATACACCCGTTTGCTTTTTGAATGCGCTCTCAAAGGCCTGGTCTGTTTCCTTTGTACTCCGTGATACAATGCGGCCCGCCCTAAAAGACCACTCGCGCAGACTCTTCCCTTCGAATGAGAATACCGGGGGATCGATGAGCTGAGGCAGATTTATGATGCTGCTTTTCACCGTTTCTACGAGACCGCATAACATAGGGCACAGCTTTCGCCCTTTTTCCAGACTTAAATAATGAGGCATCAACAGATAATCGCATCTGGTTTTAAGCCAGTTCACATGCCCGTGAAATACCTTGACGGGCAGACAGGCATCATCCACACAACTTTTTACACCTTCATCGAGTATCTGTTTATTGGTGTCCGGAGACACCACCACATTCAAACCGAGACCATAAAAAAAGCTCTCTGTAAAAATATGGTGATTGAAATACAGCAGACCTTTTGGTATCCCCACAGTACAATTGCTTATCATGTTTTTATCTTTTGCCGGGCATGAAAAAAATATGCGGACCATAAAAAAGAGGCACTGATTTAAAAAGTGACTATACATGCTGATTGTCAGGAATTTATCGGTCTCATAATAGGCAAAGGTTCAAGCGGACATCAACACAACCTCATCATATGGTCGTTCATTCTGCCATGGACAGACTTAATAACCCGCATGTGATTGGATACGGAATGCACTCGGGGATCCTGCTTTTATTGTATGATTCGCATGCAATTCATCAGCAGTCTTTATACTAGTTTGCGTATAAGCATTGTTATCGAACTGGCTGGAATCAGATGTAATGGACAATAATTTGATTTAAAATTTGTCTCCATTGCAGCCGCAAAACTCCGTTTGTTAATAAGAAAGACGCAAGAGAATTGCCCATTTATCGCCATTATACGTCAGGTTTCGTTTATTGGTGTTTACATGCGAAAAGACATCAACTATAATAAATGCGATACAAAAGACAACAAATTGGGGGATTGCCATGAATCATGAGCAGAATCAGCCAATCAAATTATCCAAGAAACAAAACGCCTTTCAATTCATAAAGTTCACATTGTTCTCCGCATCGGCGGGATTGATACAGATCGGCAGCTTTACGCTTCTCAACGAACTTGCCGGATTGCCATATTGGCCTTGCTACCTGTTTGCGCTGGTTTTATCGGTCATCTACAATTTTACTATCAACAGGCGGTTTACTTTTAAATCAACAGCCAATTACCCGCTGGCTATGCTGAAGGTGTTTGCATATTACTGCGTATTTACGCCGCTGTCCACATGGTGGGGCGACGCTTTAACGAATATCGGCTGGAACGAGTATATCGTTCTGGTGGGAACGATGGTCATCAATTTCGTCACCGAGTTTTTATTCACGCGTTTTGTGGTTTACCGCCATTCCATCAATACCAATGAACTTGGCAGAAAAGAAAACGAAAAGTATGCCCATAAGGAACAGGAGCCGCTGCCGCAAGCGGCTGAACAGAATTAATTATTTCCTTACTGCCAACATTATTGATTGCGTAGAAATGAGCTGATATCACTTGGTGATACGGTTCATTTTTTATTGTATATGGGCAATATATTAACCACTCAGTTTATTGCAAATGTCGTGATGTGTTCCAACATAACTGATAAAGGTCAATCGAACTCACTGAGCACTGTCTGAGCACAAACGCACAAATACAATAACCGTTTCTGTTATAAGCTATAAAAGAGCATAGCTTTGCCGAGACGGCGCATCTTCGTTATTCAATGCTGTTGCTGCATCACTGATGGTTTTCATCTTGCAAACATGATGCATTGATAGTAGAATAAGGTAAAACTACGAAAACGATTAAGTTGGTGATACAATGAATGATAAAAGGCATGGCATCGCCTATCACGGGCATCTTCACGTTGACGGAACCCATCTTAAAAATGAAGCCGGTGAAATAGCTGTGCTGCACGGCATGAGCAGCCACGGCATGCAATGGTATCCTCAGTTTGCGCGGACAGCTTCCATTCACACCACCAAACAGGTGGGGGCCAATGTGTTTCGCGTCGCGATGTATACCGAAGAGGGCGGTTATTATTCGAATAATAGCGTCGTTACAAACGTCTGCAAAGCTGTTGATGAAACGCTCGCGCTCGATATGTACGCGATTATCGACTGGCACATTCTTTTCGATAACGATCCTCTGGTGCATGTTGAACAGGCCAAAGCGTTCTTCGATGACATCAGCAAAAAATACAGCGATGAACCCGGCGTGATCTACGAAATATGCAACGAACCAAACGGGGCCGACGTGACTTGGGGCGGCAGCGTCAAACCATATGCGCAGCAGGTCATCCCGGTAATCCGAAACAACGCGCCCGATGCGCTGATACTGGTGGGATGCCCCACTTGGAGCCAGGATGTTGATATTTGCGCCGCCGATCCTCTTGATTTTGATAACATCATGTATACGCTTCATTTTTACGCGGGAACACACGGCGACGAACTTCGAAACAAATGCTTAAAGGCTCTTGAAATGAGCGCGCCCGTGTTTGTGAGCGAATGGGGCACCAGCGCCGCAGACGGCAGCGGCGGTGTTTTTATTAAAGAAAGCGATATATGGCTCGATTTTCTCGCGCAGAACGATATCAGCTGGTGCAACTGGAGCCTTGGCGACAGGGATGAAACAAGCGCCGCACTGCTGCCCGGCGCACCGCTTGGAAACTGGACGGCGGAGCAGCTCTCTGAGAGCGGCCGCTATGTTTTTACCAAATTAAAAGAATCCATCTTGTAATAAAATAATTGAATAATGAGGAGGTACAGTTATGCAAAAGAAGACTCCTGTTCTTAAAAAAATGGCTTGCGTCTGCTTAGCAATTTTATTATTCACCTCTCTGCTTGGCTGTGCGCAAACAGCGCAAGCGCCGTCGGTTTCTCAGCCGACCGCAGCCGAATCGCCTGAGGAGACACCCTCCGCACAAGAAGCCCCGGCTGCACCGGTTCAATCGATGGAAAACATGGTGCAGAACGGTGATTTCACGGACGGAACGACAAACTGGTCGCTGTACCTCACTCAGAGCGGCGCAGCCGAGCTGAAATCCGAAAACGAAATCGGCATCGTCGATATCAAATCGCCAGGCATGGCCGATTATGCCGTTCAGCTTTATTACGATGGTTTCAAGCTGGAAACGGGCGGCGTATACCGCTTCGCTTTTGATATGTCGTGCAGCATGAACCGCAATATCGCAGCGCGTCTGCAGGTCAACGGCGGAGACTATTCGCCATATATTGAAGAATTCGTCGACATCACCGGCGAAATGAAGAGATACGAATTTGAACTCAATATGCAAGACGGCACGGACCCGGCACCCCGCCTGTGCTTCAACATCGGCAAGCCGCAGGATGGGTCGGAAGTAGGGCCATGTGTGCTGTCCGTTGACAATGTCGAGGTCACTTTGATTGATGCGTCTGGTATATTGGCGCCGGAGCCGGAGCCTGAGCGTCCGCAAATCAATATCAACCAGATCGGTTATGCCCCGGATGATCGTAAGATCGCGGTTTTCCGAGGCGAAGGTCTGGAGGATACATTTCAGGTGCTCGATAAAAACGGCGGCGTTGCTTTTGAAGGCCCGCTGACAGGACCGATTGAGAATGAAGCTGCCGGTGAAACGAATTTCACGGGTGATTTCTCCGGGCTCAAAACACCGGGCGAATACCATATCGTCAGCGGCAGCGCAACAGAGTCGTACGCATTTAAAATCGGCAGCGATATTTATAAAGACGCCTTTAAATCCGCGATACAAATGCTATATCTGCAAAGATGCGGATGCGAAGTGGACAGCGCAATAGCGGGAGATTATGCCCATGAAGCCTGCCACACCGGCGAAGCCGTCATTTACGGCACGGAGGAGAAGAAGGACGTATCCGGCGGCTGGCATGATGCGGGTGATTACGGGCGCTATGTGGTGCCCGGCGCCAAAACCGTGGCCGATCTGATGATCGCTTATCAGGATTTTGAAAACGTGCTCGGCGGTGAAGCAGGCGATGCCTTTGGCATTGCCGAAAGCGGCAACAGCGTGCCGGATGTTCTTGATGAGGCGCGTTATGAACTGGAATGGATGCTGAAAATGCAGGATAAAACCGGCGGTGTATACCATAAGGTCACCGGTCTGGCTTTCCCGGAAACAGTCATGCCGACGGAGGAAACGGAGCCGCTTTATCTGCTGCCGGTTTCCATCACAGCCACCGGAGATTTCTGTGCCGTGATGGCGATGGCTTCACAGGTTTATGAGCCGTTAGATAAAGCCTTCGCCAAAACATGTTTAAACGCATCGGTTAAGGCATGGGATTACCTCGAGAAAAATAACGGCGGCAGCTTTACGAACCCCGAGGATGTGCTGACGGGCGAATATCCCGACGGCCAAAATTCCGACGAACGAAGCTGGGCCGCTGCGGCGCTCTATCAGGCAACGGGCAAAGCCAAATACAATGATGCTTTCAAAAAATATCTCAATCTGTCTCCGTTTGTGCTGGACGGATATGGCTGGGCCAACGTCGGTGGCTACGCAAACAGAATTTATCTGTCTCTGGATCCGTCGATGATTGATGACGAATCCACTGCAAAAATTAAAGAAACCATGACAAAGAAGATCGAGACCTTCACGGCGAATGCGGAGTCAGACGGCTACTCAAGCACCCTCGGTCTCGTTTATCCGTGGGGCAGCAATATGTCGGTCTGCAACAACGCAATTTACTTGCATGACGCGGGCGTTATCCTAAATCAGGATAATTCGGCGCTGATCGGCAGCCATTTCGATTATATATTCGGTGCTAACCCAATGAGCACATGCTATGTGACAGGCTTTGGCACAATGCCGGCGAAAAACCCGCATCACCGTCCGTCCATGGTAGCGGGCGCGGCGATGCCGGGCATGCTGGTTGGCGGCCCCAACAGCAATCTTGAAGACCCTTATGCAAAGGCTGTGCTCTCAGAAGCGCCGCCCGCAAAATGCTACGCCGATAACGCACAGAGCTTTTCGTGCAATGAAGTGGCCATCTATTGGAATTCGCCGCTGATCTATCTGGTCGCGGAGAAAATGAGCGAACAGATATGGCCGGCGGCGTAAGGAAGTCGTTATGTTAATCCGTCACGCGAAAGCAGAAGATATTGACAGTCTGATTCAACTGCGATTGGATTATCTGACGGCGCATTTTAGAGATATCAGTGAAACGAGGGAACAGATATGTGCTCAGCTCAAAGGTTATTTTGAAGTGCATCTGTCACGGGATTTTTTCGCCTTTCTGGCGGAGGAAGACAGCCGAACAATCGGTTGTCTGTTTCTCATCGTGCAGGAGAAGCCTGCTAATCCTCGTTTTCCAGGCGGACGAACAGGCTTGCTCCTGAATGTCTTTACATATCCCGACTATCGGCGCAGAGGCGTTGCCGGAAGTCTGCTAAGCAAAGCAATTGATGAAGGTAAAAGTATTGGCTTATCTTATATTGAGCTGACGGCCACGGAGGCGGGAGCGCCGCTGTATAAAAAATTCGGCTTTGAAAAAAAGGAGACTGACAAAGAGATGATTCTCGTTATCAATACACGCGAATCATAATAATTGATTAAAGCGCACCAACTATGGGTATGAATAGGTAAAAGAGAAAGGGGATAATCAATATGGCTTGCGATATCATGGTGGTGAAAATCGGTGACAGAAGAGACCGCTCACCGGAAGTGCAGGAGGTGCTTGCCAAATTCGGCTGCTCGATCAAGGTGCGGCTGGGGCTGCATGAAACGGAGTCTGTCTGTTCGGATGAGGGAATTCTTATTTTGCAGCTGACGGGCGATACGGAGGAAATGCTTAAGCTTGAAGACGCGCTTAACAAAATGAAAAACGTAAAAGCAAAAATGGTGATTCTCGACTGATAATAGATGAAAAAAAGTTCTTTGTTGGAAATGACAAAGAACTTTTTTTCATCTAAAAAATTTTTGATTGACCTCAATGATACTGTGGTAAATTTAAGGAGACGAATGATTTAAGACATCGGAGGATTATCAATATTGCAGGTACACCTTTTTGATTTGCTCTTATGTATCGGGAATTCTGTGGATCTCATTTCACCAGAATATACCAGCCATCATCAACAGGTCGCATTTTTATCATATCATATCGGTAAAAAGCTGGGGCTTGATAACAGAGCTTGCGGAGATTTGATAACAGCCGGGCTTCTTCATGACATTGGTGCGCTGAGCAGCAAAGAAAGGCTCATGCTGATAGAAGAAGAGCCCTTTGATGTTAACAACCACGCGTTTCGCAGTGCCAAGCTGCTGGAACAGGTCGCGATTTTCTCGGAAATAACCCAAACGGTTCGTTTTCATCACATCAACTGGGCAGACGGAGAAGGGCAGACTTTTCTTGGCCAAACGGTTCCCTTAACCAGCCATATTCTTCACCTTGCTGACCGGGTCTGTGTAAAATTCAACCCAAAAAACAGCGCCGTGATACAAGTGCCGGGTGTTTTTGAGCGGATAGAAAAAGATACGGGGCGTATCTTTGAGCCCGAAGTTGTGAATGCATTGTATAAGCTGAAAAGAAATGACCACATTTGGCTCGAGTTGATGGAAAACAAGCCGCTAGACTATTTGCCGACAAAAAAAATATATGCGGGAGATTTTATCGACATTGACGGGCTGCTTGAGATCACACGCATGATATCTTTGATCATCGACTTTCGCAGTCATTTTACAGCCACGCATTCAGCGGGGGTGGCCCAGATAGCCAGCAGACTCGGGAAGTATCTTGGCTTTTCTGATATGGAATGCAAGATGCTGCTCATCGCCGGATATCTGCATGATCTCGGAAAACTTTGTGTGCCCAATGAACTTCTTGAAAAACCATCAGCCCTTAATCAAACTGAGTTCAACATCATCAGAGAGCATACGTTCCATACCTACCGTCTTTTGAACAACATAAAGGGAATGGAGATCATCAATACCTGGGCATCTTATCATCATGAAAAACTCAACGGAAAAGGCTATCCGTTTCAATTAAGCAAAGACCGCATACCGCTTGGCTCAAGAATCATGGCCGTTGCGGATGTGTTTACATCGATCACGGAAGACAGGCCTTACAGAAAAGGGATGCCCGAAAACCAAATCATCAGCGTCCTTAAGTCTATGACGGATGATGGATCGCTATGCAAAATTGTTGTTGAGAAGCTCACCGGCAGCTTAATTGATTTAATTGAATTGTGCCACCACAGCCAGGAAACGGCGGCGGCGTTGTATGAATCTATTTTTCATATGAGCAGTCATATTGAACACAGCTGACAAACGGTCTTGTTTTCGTCCGACTGTATTGTATAATATCATTAACAATTGCCATAATTATTTAATGCGACAATAAATTGTGTTTTCCGGAGGAAGGTATGATTAAAGAGTTTAAAGAATTTATATCCAGGGGAAATGTTATCGACCTCGCTGTGGGCGTCATCATCGGCGGCGCATTTGGTAAAATTGTCACATCGCTCGTAAATGATGTGATTATGCCGCTCATTGGCATCATCAGCGGAGGGCTCAATTTTGCTGAGTTGAGCTATACGGTGGGTGACGCGACAATCGCTTATGGCAGCTTCATTCAAAGCTTGATTGACTTTTTCATTATTGCCATCAGCATTTTTGCTGTGATCAAGGTTCTAAATATGTTCAAAAGGAAGAAAAAAGAACCCGCCGCGCCGCCCGAACCTTCGAAGGAAGAAGTGCTTCTCACACAGATCAGAGACTTGCTGAAGGAGAAAAAATAAAATTGAGCTATCCGTGGATCGAAGAATACTGCCTCAGCAAAAAAGGCGCCGTACAAGAATACAAGCCCGAGTGGGGGTCTTTGCTCTACTTGGTCGGCGGTAAAATGTTTGTGATGCAGGGTCAGGATAATCAAGGCCGCCGTATCATCACGGTTAAGCTCGATCCGCCGTTCGGCGACATGCTGCGCAGTCAGTTTGAAGACATCCGGCCCGGCTATTATATGAACAAACTTCATTGGAACTCTGTCGATTTAAACGGTGCCGTGCCCGATGATCTGCTGAAAAACATGCTCGATCAGTCTTATAACCTGATACTGCATTCGCTCACAAAGAAAAAGCAGAATGAAATTTTGTCGGATTAACCGACGGAGGCCATGAAGGAGTATTCGATCAATTTGAGCCGTTTGTCCCTAAAGGCTTACAAAGATCATTTGTTAAATAAAGATCTGCTGCCCTCAAGGCGCGTTTTGCTCGATTCAATTGACGCGAACATTTCGGCGATTGCCGACAGAGGAATTGACAATATCGGGGCACTGATACAGGTGGTATCAACGCCCAAAAAATTATCCGCACTAAGCCAGTTAACCTCAATCAGTGAAGATTATTTAAAAATTCTCAAACGCGAAATCGGCAGTCTGCAGACCAAAATGCTTCCCTTTTTCCGAGCTTGATTTGACACCAGACCTGCTTGAAATGATGAGAAGGACATTCTTTGGCCTCACCTTCTTTGATAACTGTGGCTGCGTGGCATCAAATCAAACGAAATCAAATTGATGAAAATCCGAAATCGTCTGAACGGACCATTACTTTGACAGGTTGATTTTTTTACAATAGCCATATTTTTTCGTCAAAGACGATAGATTATCCCTCAAAAATATATTAGATTTTGAATATCATTTCTTGTATGGCATTCTATATTAAATGGCGGTTGACGTTTCCGAATGGCATATGCTAAAGTCATACAACAATATTGGAAATTTGGTGGTATGCATGGAGCAAAGCTGGAAAAAGAAAACGGTTGTTTTTATTCTGAGCCAAACGGTATCGCTGCTTGGGTCGTCACTTGTGCAGTACGCCATACTTTGGCATATCACGCTTTCCACACAGTCCGGGCTGATGATGACGCTCTCAATCATATGCGGATTTCTTCCGAGTTTTTTCCTTTCACCGTTTGCGGGCGTGTTTGCCGACAGATACAACCGAAAAACATTAATTATATTGGCAGACGCGGGCATTGCGGCCGTCACGTTGCTGCTGGCAATCGTATTTATGATGGGCTACGACGAAATATGGCTCCTGTTTGTGATATCGGCAATTCGGTCTCTCGGCACAGGCATTCAAATACCCGCTGTAGGCGCGTTTCTGCCGCAGTTTGTGCCCGAAGCCAAGCTCACAAAGGTCAATGCCGTTAACAGCACGATTCAAAGCGTGATATCGCTTTTGTCGCCTATGCTGAGCGGCGCGCTGATGGCTTTTGCCAAACTCGAAGTGATATTCTTCGTCGACGTCGTCACCGCAGCGATCGCCATTTTCATACTCGGCACAATGCTGCATGTGCCGCCCCATAAAAAAGCGGCAGAATCTCAAACCACAGGCTACCTGGCCGACTTTTTAAGCGGCCTTAAATACTTAAGGACCCACGGATTTATCATACGGTTCTTAAGCTTCAGTGCCGTCTTTTTCTTTTTGGCGGCACCCGCCGCTTTCTTAACGCCGCTGCAGGTGGCACGCAGTTTTAACGGCGGGGTATGGGAACTCAGTGCCATTGAAATTGCGTTTTCACTCGGCATGGTGCTCGGCGGGCTGCTGATGACAATTTGGGGCGGCTTTAAAAACAGAATTCATACGATGTTCTTTGCTGGCATTTTGCTCGGCATTTTTACATTCGCAATGGGCGTCATCCCTGTGTTTTGGATATACTTAATCATCATGGGCCTCACCGGGATAGCCATACCTTTGTATCACACGCCAGCCACTGTGATGCTGCAGGAGAAGGTTGAAGAGTCGTACTTGGGCAGGGTATTCGGTTTGTTCGGCATGATTGCGAGCGCGGTGATGCCCATCGGCATGCTTGTGTTCGGCCCGTTGTCCGACAGAATCGACATCGAGTGGCTGCTGATTGGCACCGGTGTGCTGATGACCATCGCCAGCGCTGTGCTAATATTCAGCAAAACGCTGGTGAAAGAGGGCTTGCCTGAAAAAACACCTTGATGAATCGCAGCACAGCTGTTTTTCAAGCTACTCAACTCATTGAGGATCGCTATTAAAGGGAATCATGAGTTCAATCTGTGAGTCTTCATTTTTGTCTATAATCTAAAACCCTCAATACGTCTATCATGGTTGTGAAAACATCAGTCACATTTTTCGTGTCTTCAATCGCTGCTTTGTATTCCTCATCATTGTCAAAACAGCCGACAGTCATATGAGGAAGAAACGTTTTGAAGTTCAGCCATTCCGGATAATATGGTTCCAGAATGAGCGTTGCAATTAATGTAGGCATTCCTTCAAGCACTCAAGAGATAGCCATTTAGAGTTTGTTCGTGGACTCTTGAACACTTCTTTCTCCTTACTTTAACAAAACTTTATGCTTGTCTGTCAAAAGTATGTTTGATTTTTTATTAAGAAAAGTGTACCTGCTTGAGACGCATTATAAATGAGTGAATCAGGTTGACAGATGTGAAAGACGAGAGTATATTTAATAATATAATTAGTAATTTAGTAAATAAGTAATGGAGAATAAATATGAAAATACCCACGACACTGAAGCATAAGCCCGTGATCGTATCCGAAAATTACGAGAATATCGACGGACGCCGGGCGTATGATTCCGATACGAAGGGGCTGTCACTTGGCCTTGCCCAATGGAACGACCGCGGCAAGGTTGAGATATCCGCGAAGGTGTGGCGATACACGGGAGAAAAATGGTCACGCCAGTCTGAAGAGCTGCCGCTGCACCGTGTGATTGACCTTGCGATACTGGTCTGCCGCGCCAGGCAGCATTTTAAAGAGGCATACCGATTCGAGAAGTTCTACGACCCGGACAATACACAGATCGACCGGATCGGCCTGCAGGGCGATGCCATGACGGTGTCAGTCTGCACCGATAACCCTTTGATCGATGAGGATATCAAGCTGTTTGCAGACGTGTTAAGCAAAGATGATGAAATGATAGGGGAGCGTCTGGCCACGCTTTCAAGACTGTTAAAGGAATTGGGATACTAATGGATAAAGAACAGAGAAAAAAATTGCAGCAGCAATACAGTGAACGTACCGTGGTGGGCGGCGTCTACGCCATTAAAAATGCTGTCAGCGGCAAATTGCTGTTGCTCAGTACGCTGGATATGCCGGGCAGCCGGAACCGCTTTGGTTTTGCGTTGCAAACGGGCGGTTGTGTGCATCCGAAGCTTCGCGACGATTGGGGCAAAGAAGAATTCACATTTGAGGTGATTGAAGAGCTTAAGAAAAAGGATGATCAGGCAGAAAAGGAATTTACGCAGGAGGTATCGGAACTGCTTGAGCTGACTGCAGAGCGGTTTTCACCGGATATGCTGTACTGACAGGAAGCGAGAGGCCTCAATGTCTGTCCTTCAGCCGGTCTCTGAAGAGCATATCGACGCTCCGGTCATATGTTTTTTCGGTGTCTTTAGTAAAAAGACAACCCGGAACTTCGCCAAGGCGCCGGTGATAATCGATACACTCACAGCATTTACCGTGATGCGAACAGGATAGATAGGTGCATGGGCATTGAAAAGTGTTGCTGCAGGTCATTGTCAAACCTCCCCAAAAAAGGTTACTTTTCATTATAAACTTGGTCTTTCTGTGCCGCAATACTAAATTTGATAGGAGCACCGTAATGAGCCGTTTACAAGTCATATGCGGGGACATTACCACCATCAGCGTCGATGCGATTGTTAACGCCGCAAACAGCTCGCTGCTGGGCGGAGGCGGCGTGGATGGGCCATACACCGCGCGGCGGGCCCTGAGCTGCTGAAGGAATGCAGAGCTTTGGGCGGCTGCGAGACAGGGAAAGCAAAGCTCACCAAGGCGTATCGTCTGCCATGCCGTTATGTGATTCATACGGTGGGGCCTGTGTGGCACGGCGGCGGGCATGGTGAAGCTGAACTGCTCCGCGCCTGCTATGAGAACTCACTGCGTTTGGCCAAGGTAAATGGTATTCAATCCATTGCATTTCCTGCCATCAGCACAGGCGTTTACGGATACCCTCTTAAAGAAGCCGCAGTCATCGCGGTTGATACAGTGAAAAGCCTGTTTATGATGGATCAGTTCTTTGAAAAAGCGTTGTTCGTGTGTTTTTCTAAAGAAGCAGCGGATATTTATAACAGGTTAATATAGTTTTGGAGCCCAAAAATGAAAGCGTAAGACAGAGAAAATATCAAAACTTGTAAATTTTTTTGTTAATTCATCAAACAAAAAGGTTTATTTCTTCAAATATAGAATTAATATCAGATATAGAATTAATAATTCATATTAATTCTATATTTAAGTCCAATCGATAGCAGATGCTAATTAAAACCGGTTATCGTTTAATGGCATTCGGTTTTTTACCCCAGTCAAAGGAATACGACAGGAGATATTTATGAGCCAATTTGTCCCTGAAATACAAGGTAATTTGAGAAAGCACATGGTACATGTTCCGGAAATCATCAATCAGGTGAGCGGAATACGCATATTCGGCAAAGTCATCAAATCACTCGTTTTCACGACAGATGTGGCCCTTATTAAAAATTGTAATGCCAATGCGGTCATTGCCGTTTATCCTTTTACGCCGCAGCCTCTGATTACGCATGCGATCATCACCGTTTCGGATATCCCGGTCTTCTGCGGCGTCGGCGGCGGTACAACGACAGGCAAACGGGTGGTGAACCTTGCAATGGACGCAGAATTCCAGGGGGCTATCGGTGTCGTTGTCAATGCGCCCACATCCAATGAAATTCTTTTGAAATTGAAGGATAGAATCGATATTCCCATCGTTGTGACGGTCGTTTCCGAAGCGGAAGACGTGGGAGAGAGGCTCAAATCTGGCGCATCTATACTCAACGTATCGGGCGCGGCAAACTCCCCGGCCATCGTGAAGGCTATCAGAAGCAAATATCCAGAGGTGCCAATCATTGCGACAGGAGGCCCCACAGAAGAATCAATCATCAAAACGATCGAAGCGGGTGCCAATGCCATCACCTTTACGCCGCCCACAACGGCGGAAATATTCAAATCACTCATGGAGAAGTACCGCGGCCAGATTTAGCCGTTTTTCGGCAGCCTTTCATAGGCGAGCGATTTAAGCCCTTTTTTCAGCAGTCGTTTCAGAATGTAGAAAAAGGTTGCATTAATTGTTTTTATGCGTATAATATTATTGAAACATTACGGGAATATTACATTATCATTACATAAAATGACAAGCTTGAGGTTGCTATGAAGAATGTTCTCGGCAATATTTTTGGATATTGCTTTAAAAGCATATCACAGTTTGGACAGCTGCTTAAACGGTTTGTTCTTCGAATTTGCGCTGTTTTCGTGAAACCCTCCGGTTCCAGACAGCGGGCAGATTATCAAAACAGAAAGTATACCCCTGTCTCAACAGTCCGCTACAGCAAAAAGCCAAAAAAGTGGTGGAAGGATAAACGGGTGGTGATCGCGGGCAGCTGCGTGATCGTGGCGGTCGCGATGCTGCTGGCTTTTGTGATTCCTCCGCCTGCCAACGAAGCGCTCGCATCCGTCAGCGGCGGATTGGGCAACAGCAACGAACCAGTTGCTGAAAACAGCGGCGACACGGGTACGGCAGATGCTCAAAACGTTGGGGCTGCGTCGATAAACGGGGAACAGACATCATTGGTATCCGGCGATATGATGGGCGCGCAGAGTCTCGGCGATCCGGCTGTATCAGCCATTCCCGAACCGACGCCTATCCCCACAACAGCGCCCGACGATAAGCCTGACTTGGTGCCGGGTGTTCATGATCCTCAGATGATAGATATCCAGCAGCGCCTCATGGATCTTGATTATATGGATGAGGACGAGCCGACTGATTATTATGGAAACGGGACAAAATACGCGCTGCAGCTTTTTCAAAGAAAGAACGGACTGCAGGTTGACGGGCTGATCGGCGAAAATACGCTGACGGCATTGTATGCAGACGAAGCGCTGCCCTATACCGTGAAACTTGGTGACAGAGGGTCGGATGTTGTGGCGATGCAGGAGCGTTTGCAGGAGCTTAAGTATTTAAAAGCGGGCCACACAGGTTATTTTGGCACTGATACCGAAACAGCCGTTAAGAACTTCCAGAAGCGAAACGGTCTATCGGCAGACGGTAATGTCGGCGAGTACACCAGAGAGGTTCTGTTCTCCGAAGATGCCAGGGCGGCTAAAACATCGGGCGGCGGCAGCTCCGGTGGCAGCAGCGGCGGCAGCGGCGGCGGAACCACCATCGCGGTGGGAGATCCCGACCAGGCTTCCGTGGACAAGCTGATTGAAATTGCAAAATCCAAGCTGGGATGCGAATACACACGCGCCGGCAAGGGGCCCAATGAATTTGACTGTTCCGGCTTCGTTTATTACTGTCTCAATACGGCCGGGTACAGAATAAAGTATATGACGTCCAGCGGCTGGTCTAAAAGCAGCCTGCCCAAAGTGACAAGCATGGGAGACATGAAAAGGGGCGATATCATCTGCTTCAGAGGCCATGTGGGCATTTATTTGGGCGACGGACAGATGATCGACGCCGGATCGAGCAGTGACAGCGTGCGCATATGCTCGAATATTATGGGATCTGCTTACTGGAAGCGCAACTTCATATGCGCGAGGCGCGTCTTCTAGCTCAGACGAAGGCTTAAATCAAGATCATAAGTAAATTTTCAAAGGCACACGGCTGATAAACTGTGTGCCTTTTTGTATGGACACTGTCATATTTGATAAATGCGTTGAATCTATTAATTAATTTAAAAGCTTGTTGTCGAAGAGAAGCTGTCGCCGACGGACAACTGATACGGTGTACTCAAAGGCTATAATTTCTTTACGACAGCTTAGCAACCACCATCTCCTCAGAAGAGTTGGCTATTCAATCATATGCTATTCGTTAATTTCGCTTGCATCTCGGCGACACCGTTCTTAAGTTTGCCAATGGTTTAAGCCTTATAGCCAAAAATATGAGCTCCGGAATTGTGTGCAGTCATTTGTTTCTAACAATACAGCGTTTTATTGACTTGTCTGCGATACTGCCGTACGCGGGATTAAATACTTATCACACTATCATATTTTGCTTTTGATCAGCCAAATGCGCTTTAAATCCGGCGCAGCCCGCAAATGAAAAACCCCGGCACAGCCGGGGCATCATTACTAATATGACATGGTATGGTAATCACTCTTTCGGTTTAACATCCTCTTCGGTGATCTGTATACAGTTATCGCCGTCCACCCAGAGACGCTCGAGACCGTAAAACTCGCGTTCTTGCTTGTGAAACAGATGGATCAAAATATCACCGTAATCAAGCACGATCCATCGGCCTTCGCGGTAACCTTCAATACGTAGGCGCTGTTTGCCTTTTTCCATCATGTATTTTTCCACATCATCGCAGAGCGATCTGACATGAACATCCGACCGACCACTGGCCAATATAAAATAATCCGCGATAATCGTCAGATGAGAGACGTGCAGCACTCTGACATCCTCGGCTTTTTTCAGGAACAGTTGTTTGGATAAATTCAGTACGTCGTCATTAAATTGAAGCATCAGATTCGTTTTCTTCCTCCTTTTTATAATCATTATAAGCTTCTATGCTGTTTGGATGCAAGGCAAAGCCTTCGCTTTGCACAAATCCCATCACTTGTTTCAATGCTTCCCGCATCGCCTCATCAATATTCCGATAGGCCAAATCACGTATAGCATCAATGCCTTTAAAATGGCGCCCGGGTTCGATCAAATCGGCGAGATAGATGATTTTTTCGAGTAGCGACATTCCCATGCGGCCCGTTGTATGCCATCTGACGGCAGCAAGTATTTCTTCGTCGTGGATACCAAGCTGCTTTTCTATCATCGCGGCACCGAGCCTGCCATGGATCAGCTCGATATTTTTTGATTCGATTTCATCAATCTCAATGCCGTACTCAGCAGCAAGCTTGCTAAAGCCATATTTGCATCGGCCCTTTGCCACATCGTGAAGCAGCCCGGCTGTATAAGCTTTTTTTTCATCAGCGCCATATATATGGGCGAGTTTTACGGCCTCATTGGCGGTTCCGATGGAATGACTGAGCCGCTTATCATCGATGTTCTCTTTTAAGTAATTTAAAAAAAATTCGTGTTCAGGCATTCAATCCTCATGGTTATAAACCTTATGTTGTATGATGTATCTGGCGACCGCCGGCGGAACGAGATTATCAGCCAACTTGTTGTCAGATATCTGCGATCGGATATAAGAAGAGGAGATATCCGGCCCGCGCTCTTCAGCGATATATATTTTGTGTCCAAAACGGCTGTTCAACCGTTCCGCGTATTCAAACACTTTTTTATAGTCATTACCCGGGCGCATGATACAGATAAAATCTGTCAGAAAAAAGACCCGTTCATAACATTTCCAATTTTCAAGCTCAAAGAGTGTATCTGCACCGATGATATAATAAAAAGATGTCTGCGGCTGTGCGCGTGTCAGAATCTCGAGCGTATCGACTGTGTATGTTAAGCCTTCGCGGCTGGTTTCAGCGGTGCTGACAGAAAAACGTGTTTCACCGGTTATGGCCAGACGGATCATGGCGAGCCTGTGCTGAGCAGACGCCAGAAAATCCTGTCGTTTATGCGGCGGGTCGCCCAGGGGAAGAAAGACAACCTCTCCAATACCAAACTCATACAAAGCGATGTATGCCATTTTCAAATGGCCATTGTGAACCGGATTGAACGTACCGCCCAGCAAGCCGATTCGGTTTTGTTTTAAAAACTCCGTATCAATACGGGAAAATTCAGCTAAATGGCTCATACATGTCCCTTTCACTTGTATTATTATACAACAGCACGAAATTTATAACAAGTTGTGCAAGTATGCATTCATAAGAAATTGGCGATAATGTGTACAAAGGAGGTCGGCTAATGAACACGCAAATGATAAGATATTATCAGAAAAAAATGCATGGCGGACGCTCAATTGTCGCACGCGGCATCGATTATGTTTTCTTCCGGCTGCTCATGGTGATGATACTGTTTTCGTTTCTGCTGCTGCTAAGCCATTCTTTTGTGATGTCTTTGCTCATCTCATTGCTGCTGACGACCGCCGTTAGCCTTGCCCTGCTGATTGTGAACAATAACAAGATCAAGCGCTTTATCAAAACGGATTTGCAGCGCATTAAAGAGAAATGCCTGCTGGAAACACTGACGTTTATGAACGCGCAAGATTTTATCGGATTTATGGATGCATTGTTTGACGGCCTTGAGGATGTGCAGCCTTTGGCCAATGGGTTCACAGCCCGAAAAAACGGGAAACGGCTTTATGTATTTCATAATCACCCGCAGACAAAAGTAAATGTGTCGGATATTCTGGATTTTCTGCGCAGCTGCAAAGAGGCCATTGTGTTTGTATCTCTGTCGGAGTTTCACGACGATGTAAAAAGCTTATGCAAGAGCATGAATCAAAACGTGGCACTGATTAATGGAATACGCATTCTGAAAATCGCCTCAGAGAAGGACATGCTGCCGGATGAAAACGAGGCACAGAAACGGGCCGAAAATGAGATGAAAGAGACTATTCTGACAATTGATAAAATTAAGAAGACAGCATTTCAGAAAACAAAGATTAAAAGATACATCCTTTGCGGAATTGTTGTACTGCTTTGGTCTCTTGTCACGGGTTTTCGCATATACTATCCTTTTATTGCCGCCGTCTGTTTTTTGCTGGCTTTAATCGCCGTTAAACAGCATAGAGAAGACAAAGAAAGTTCTGACACAGGGGTATCCTGACTTGACAAAAGACTTGGCTGATAATACAATTAATCATGGTTCTAATATGAGAAATTACTATTTTTTTCTTATCTATAGATAATTCCTTATTAGCAATCTAATAGCGCTGTCTGCATATTTTTATAACACGTTTTATAAGATTATCATTGATGGTGCAAAGCGAACGGCAAATATATTAAAGTGTTAAACAGCGTATATTTGCTTTAAAACTTAATAGAGGAGGTGCGATACACTCACGTGGAGATTTGGCAAATCTTACTGCTGATCGCTGCCATCGTAATCGGTGCATTTGCTGGTTATATTTACAGAAGAAATGTAGCCGAATCAAAGATAGGCCGAGCAGAGGAATCCGTTAAAAGGCTTGTGGCCGACGCGCAGAAAAAAGCTGAAGCCGTCAAGAAGGAGACGATTCTTGAAGCCAAAGAAGAGATCCACACCTTAAGAACTGAATTCGATAGAGAGTCCAAAGAAAGACGAAGCGAGATCCAAAGAATCGAGAGAAGGTTAGCCCAAAGAGAGGAAGCGCTTGACAAGAAGATGACAAGCGTGGAGTCTAAAGACGAACAGATCAACAAAAAGCTAAAGGAAGTCAGCAAACGCAAGGAAGAAATTGACCAGGTGTTTGCAGACCAGATCGTTCAGCTGGAGAAAATATCCGGCATGACGACCGAAGACGCAAAGTCGCTGCTGCTTGAAAAAGTTGAGCAGGAAACCAGACGCGATATGGCGATTTATGTTCGGGATATCGAGAGCAAGGCCAAAGAAGAGGCTGACAAGAAATCCCGTGAAATCATAGCCAACGCCATTCAGAAATATGCGGCTGACCATGTAGCGGAAAATACCGTTTCGGTTGTAGCTCTGCCCAACGATGAAATGAAGGGCAGGATCATTGGCCGTGAAGGGCGCAATATACGTGCGCTTGAAACGGCAACGGGCATCGATTTAATTATCGATGATACGCCGGAAGCTGTCATACTGTCGGGTTTTGATCCCATCAGACGGGAAGTTGCAAGGATCGCGCTGGAGAAGCTTATCATCGACGGCAGAATCCACCCCGCGCGCATTGAAGAAATGGTGAAAAAGGCGCGCAAGGAAGTGGACAAAGAAATTAGAGATGCAGGCGAACAAGCCGCTTTTGATACCGGCATTCACAATCTGCATCCCGAAATCATTAAGCTTTTGGGTCGGCTCAAATACCGCACCAGCTACGGACAGAATGTGCTCAAGCACTCACTCGAAGTGGCGCATCTGGCAGCGGTGATGGCGGCTGAACTCGGAGCCAATGTCAAGCTTGCCAAACGCGGCGGTCTTCTGCACGATATCGGCAAAGCGGTTGACCATGAGGTCGAAGGGCCTCACATCCAGATCGGTGCCGATCTGGCAAAGAAATACCGGGAAGCCAACGACGTGATTCACTGTATACAGGCGCATCACGGCGATATCGAGGCGCAGACAGTGGAAGCGGTGCTTGTTCAGTCTGCGGATGCCATTTCGGCAGCTCGTCCCGGTGCAAGAAGAGAAACTCTCGAAAACTACATAAAACGCTTAGAAGCTTTGGAAGAAATCGCGAATTCTTTCTCGGGTGTCGACAAGTGTTACGCCATTCAAGCGGGCCGTGAAGTCCGCATATTGGTGAAACCCGAGGATGTGGACGATGCAGGTATGCATTTAATGGCCAAAGACATCGTTAAGAAGATTGAAAAGGATCTTGATTATCCAGGCCAAATAAAGGTCAACGTAATCAGAGAAACAAGATCAATCGAATTTGCAAAGTAAGGAACAGAAGAGCCGTAGATTTGCGGCTCTTCTTTCAATTATAGGTATTAATTCTGAACATGAGGCGAGCGTATGTTTAAAATAGCGGATGCTCACTGCGATTATCTTGGCTTTCAAGTTTTTAAAGACGAAGATAATACACATCTTTATGATCATATTGATATGGCGCGAATGAGGCGGGGCGGCGTTGCACTGCAGAATTTTGCGGTGTGGGTGCCGCCTGAAAAGGAAAACAAGTTGGATCTCGGGCTTCAACAGATTGCTTATCTTCATCGCTTTATTGAAAATAGCGGGGGAGGTTTGTTTAAGCTCACCTGCCAAAGCGATCTTAATAGGAATAACCGCATATTTGCTGTACTGTCCATTGAGAGCGGAGACAGCATTGACTGCCGGAATGATTTTATACCAATTGTGTATGACAAAGGCGTTCGCATTTTGAGCCTCACCTGGAACGATGAGAACGATTATGCATGCGGCTGCCTGGCGCATGGCGGGCTCAAACCGAAAGGAATTAACGCCATCAGGCTGCTTAATGATTACAACATCGCGCTGGATGTGTCGCACATCAACGAAAAAGGGTTCTGGGAAGCGCTCAATCTTTATGAGCACGCGCCGTGCGCCACGCATTCATGCGTTTCGGCTTTGCACGAAAATCCGCGCAATTTAAATGACAGGCAGTTAAAAGAGATCATAGCACGAGATGGCTTTATCGGCATCAACTTTTATACAAAATTCTTAACAGGGCGTCAGGCGGATATCGAGGATATCGTTGATCATATCGATTATGTGCTCGACTGTGGCGGCGAATACTCGGTTGGCTTCGGCAGTGATTTTTGCGGTATTGATTCCACGCCAAAAGGGCTTGATTCCGCGGCTGATTTTCAGGCGCTTCCCGAAGCCATGCTCAGGCGCAATTATACCGACGCCGTCGTTTCGAAAATTTGTTATGGCAATTTTGCCCGATATATATTAAAATTTTTAAAACAATAACAAGGTGTGTACGAATGAAAAACGTTTATGAAAATCCGCTGCTTTCGCGGTATGCCTCAAAAGAGATGGCCGAGCTTTTTTCCGACGATGTTAAATTTAAAACGTGGCGCAGGTTGTGGGTCGCGCTTGCGGAATGCGAAAAAGACTTTGGCCTTGGAATTACGGACGAGCAGATCGCTGAGCTGAAGACCCATATGAATGACATCAATTACGACGTGGCCGAGGCGCAGGAAAAGCTTGTGCGGCACGATGTGATGGCACATGTGCACGCATACGGCGAGCAGTGCCCCAAGGCACGGCCGATCATTCACCTCGGTGCGACAAGCTGTTATGTGGGCGACAACACCGATCTGATTGTGATGCACAGCGCGCTTAAGCTTCTTGAAGACAAGCTCGTGAGTGTGATTGAAAATCTTTCAAAATTTGCGCTCAAATATAAGAATATGCCCACGCTTGGCTTCACGCATTTTCAGCCTGCGCAATTAACCACTGTGGGCAAGCGTGCCACGCTCTGGATGCAGGACCTGCTCATGGATTTGGAGCAGCTTCAAGGTATTCTAAATAATTACAAGCTGCGCGGCGTAAAAGGCACCACGGGCACCGGCGCAAGCTTTTTATCGCTTTTTGACGGCGATGCCCAAAAGGTCAGGGCTCTCGATAAAGCGGTCTGTGAAAAAATCGGGTTTGAATCAGCCTTTGCCGTGACCGGGCAGACCTATCCGAGAAAATTTGATACGATTGTGCTCAATGTGCTCTCGCTGATTGCGCAAAGCGCTTATAAATTCAGCAACGATCTTCGCTTGCTTCAGAATTTAAAAGAGATGGAGGAACCGTTTGAAAAGCAGCAAATAGGGTCCTCTGCAATGGCATACAAGCGCAACCCGATGCGCAGCGAGCGTATGGGCGCATTATGCCGTTTTGTGCTCTCTATGCCCGTCAACGCCGCTGTGACGGCCTCCACGCAGTGGTTCGAACGTACGCTCGACGACTCGGCCAACAAGCGTATTGTGGTGCCGCAGAGCTTCCTTGCCGTGGACGCGATACTCAATTTGTATCTGAATATCAGCGACGGGCTTGTTGTGTACGATAAAGTCATTACAAAGCATATCAGTCAGGAGCTGCCTTTCATGGCCACTGAGACGATTTTGATGGAAGCGGTGAAACGCGGGGGAGACAGGCAGGACTTGCACGAGCGTATCCGAACGCATTCGATGGCGGCCGCAGAGCGCGTAAAAATGCTTGGCGAAAGCAACAACCTGCTCGATTTAATCAAAGGTGATCCGGCATTTAAAATGACAGCGCAGGAAATTGACAGTCTGCTGGACCCGGTTAAGTTCACAGGCTGCGCCGCCGTACAGACGCAGGATTTTGTGGATGAACAGGTGAAGCCGATACTTGAGCAATATTCGGGCAGAACAGGTGTTAAGGGCGACGTTCGCGTATGATGATCAGCACGGAAAGACTGATTTTAAGAGAATATGCAGAAGATGATTATCTTCTTTTTAAATCAGTCTATACCGATCCTGAGATTATGAAATATGCTTACGTCGATGTTTATCAATCTGAAGAAGCCATCAGGAACTATTTTGATAAGATTATTCAGGACAGCAAACAGATTGATAACAGAGATGCATGTGAGTTTGCTGTTTTCGAAAAGCAAAGCGGCAAATATATTGGGTCTGCGGATGTTGATGTGCAAATGAAAAACGAATACGGCGGCTACGGTGAAATCGGCTATTTTTTGCTTAAGGATTATTGGGGTAAAGGTTACGCCACGGAAATTGCCGCTAGACTCATCAATTTCTGTTTTGAAACCTTAAATTTTCATAAGGTTTGCGCCAGCTGTCATGCGTTTAACAAACAGTCTGAAAAGGTGATGGTTAAAGCGGGCATGCTCAAAGAAGGCGTTTTCAGAAAAAAACGGTTTAAGAACGGCCAGTGGCATGACGAGCTATACTATTCGATATTATTGGAAGAATGGCAATAGTTTTGTGGGGAAAAGGAGAAGTAACGGAGCGTAAACGAAAAATCCCTCAATCGTGTTAACGATGAGGGATTTCGAGTGGAGCTAAGTTTGCTCCAAAGTGGCAGGGGAGACGCGACTCGAACACGCAACCGTCGGTTTTGGAGACCGATGCTCTACCAATTGAGCCACTCCCCTTCAGCAGACAATCGTTATTATAAACAATTTGGTATGTTACGTCAATAGAAAAGAAATCAGTTTATACATGTTTTGTATATAGATACGGCTTTGTCCGTTTGGGTTCAATCATACGCCGTGCGGAGAGAGAATACAGCAAAGGAGAAACAAAAATGCCGCTTGTCAATTTACAGTCTGTGCTCAAAAAAGCCGAAAAGGAAAAGTATGCTGTCGGAAGTTTTGATGTGATCAATACGGAAATGCTGCAAGGCGTGATCGCCGCAGCCGAGGAAACCAGATCACCTGTGATACTGGCTTTTGCCCAGAGCTTTGAGGATACCGTTGCACTGAAAAACCTCGCGCCCGTCATGGTGAGCATGGCGCATCAGGCTACAGTTCCTGTCGTGGTTCACCTCGATCATGCTGAGACGTTTGAATACTTAAGCCGCGCCGTTTCATACGGTTTCACTTCTGTGATGATTGATGCTTCGGTGATGCCGTTTGCCGACAATGTGGCGGCAACAAAGAAAGTGATTGAGCTGTGCAGGAAAACCGGTGTTTCCGTGGAAGCGGAGCTTGGACATGTGAGCGGCGGAGAGGCTGCAGACAATGACGATGATTATCTCTATACGGATGTGAGCGAAGCCTCTTTATTTGTCAAAGAAACGGGCGTAGATGCCCTTGCGGTGGCAATTGGGACGATTCACGGCGTTTATAAGAAAAAGCCTGTTTTAAGCCTGCAGCGGCTCAATGAAATCAAACAGCAGACTCAAATCCCGATCGTGCTTCATGGCGGCTCCGGGCTTTCGGATGACGATTTCAGAGCGACGATTTCAAGCGGCGTTTCAAAAATAAATATATTTACGGATTTAACGTTGGCGGCTATGAACAGCATTCGGCAGGATGTCGATAAGGGGTTGCCTTATATGAGCTTGTGCTATAATATTGTGCAAGCAGTGAAGGAAGAAACCATTAAAAAAATAAAGCTTTTCGGCAGCGACGGAAAAGCAGAATGATTTAAGGAGAATAAACAGATGTCAGTATATACGCTTGGGTTTGTGGGGGCCGGAAACATGGCGAGCGCCATCATCAAAGGAGCTGTTGCAAAAAACGTCGTGCGCGCTTCGGCAGTCAGCGTTTATGATGTGGATACAAAAAAAACAAAAGCATTGTCAGAAGAGCTTGGTATTATGGCCGCCGAGAGCTTACCGAAGCTCTGCCATAATAGCGATATCATCATCATTGCCGTGAAGCCCAATGTGATGACGGCGGTGCTCACAGATATCAATCCGTTCATCACCCATCAAGCTGTGGTTTCCATCGCTGCGGGCTGGAGCGCCGCTATGATAAAGTCTGTCATCGGCGAAGATAAGAAAGTGCTGCGGCTGATGCCCAACACACCGCTGATGTCCGGCGAAGGAATGACCGTTTTTGAGGCACCCGGCAGTTTAACCGGTGAGGAACAAGCCTTTGTTGAAAAGCTGTTTTCGGCGCTCGGGCAGATTGACCATGCACCGTGCAAAGCGATGGACGCGGTGACGGCCGTATCGGGCAGCGGGCCGGCTTATGTGTTTATGTTCATCGAGGCGCTCGCTGATGCGGGCGTGCTGTGTGGCCTGCCGCGTGCTCAGGCCCAAAAGCTTGCGGCACAGACGGTGCTCGGAAGCGCCAAAATGGTGCTTGAAACGGGCAGCCATCCGGGGGCACTCAAAGACGCCGTCTGCTCGCCGGGCGGTACCACCATTGAAGCGGTTAAGTCTCTGGAGCAGGATGGTTTCCGGGGCGCTGTGATTAATGCCGTAGAAAAATGCGCACAAAAATCCCAGAAAATGTCTATATTATGATGAAAGAGGTTATCATATATACAGACGGTGCGTGCTCGTTTAACCCGGGGCCGGGGGGATGGGCAGCCGTCCTCCTTTATAAGGGCAATGAAAAACGTATCAGCGGCTTTGAGCCGGACACAACGAATAACCGTATGGAATTAACCGCTGTGCTGGAAGCTTTAAAAGCGCTTAAAGAGCCGTGCAGCGTTACCGTGCATACGGACAGCGCGTATATCCATAACGCGTTTGAAAAAGGCTGGATCGATAAGTGGCTTATGAACGGATGGAAAAACGCGTCCAAACAGCCTGTAGAAAACCAGGATATTTGGAAAGCCATACTGCAGGCGGCGCGCGACCATCAGGTGAAATATAAAAAAGTTAAAGGGCACGCGGATGATAAGTATAACAACATCTGCGATGAGCTCGCCAGAAAAGCAATTAAAGACAACAAGGCTTAATTGGGGATACATCAAACTATGCGTAAAAGACATGTTTTGCGCATAGTTGTTGCTTTTTAAGGCCATTTCTACTATAATGAACGCATCTATTATATGCAGGTGCTGCGCTATGTCCAAACAAAGCAAAACAGAAATCAACGTTCAGAAAACAGAAAAACTGCGCCGTGTGCTTGAAACGCTGCCTACATTCACGCTCGAATTCTTTCGCGGCATTGAACCCAATACATTGTTGCTCACACGCATCAATTATGCGTATGATCTGCGTTTGTTTTTCTCATTCCTCGAAAATGAACTCGGCAAAGATATTAACACCATGCAGGCTTCCGATTTAAATGCAATTACTCTAACAGATATTGAACGATTTCTTGAATATGTGCGTCTTTATTATAAAGACGATAACACCGTTGAAAACGGCGAAAAAGGCGTTGCGCGCAAGCTGTCGACTTTGCGCACTTTATTTAAATACTATTATAATAAGGAAATCCTTGAAAACAACGTCACAACGCGCCTGAAAACGCCGAAAATACATGACAAACCAATATTGCGTCTCGAACACGATGAAGCGATGCGGCTGCTTTACCTGATTGACACCGGCGACGGACTGACCGACAAGCAGCTGGATTTTCACCAACGCACAAGGCTGCGTGATCTCGCTATATTCACACTGTTTTTAACCACCGGCATCCGTATCAGCGAGCTCTGTGCGCTCGATGTCAGTGATGTTGACCTTCAGCGCCGCTCGTTTAAAGTGCTGCGCAAAGGCGGTAACGAAGCGCTGCTGTATTTTAGCGAACAGACAGCCGAGGCGATCGAGCAATATTTGGAAGAAAGAAGAAACACAGCCAATTACAGCTTGACCTCTCCCCTGTTTCTCTCACTCCAGCAAAAGCGAATGAGTGTTCGCGCTTTGCAGATGCTCGTGCAAAAGTACGCCCGGCTCGCTGTGCCGCTTAAAAATATATCTCCGCATAAGCTGCGCAGCACATACGGCACGCTGCTGTATCAGCAAACGGGTGATATTTATCTCGTGGCTGATGTGCTTGGCCATAAAGACGTGAACACCACGAAAAAGCATTATGCCGCTATCGATGAATCGCGCCGTAAACTTGCTTCGGACGCCGTGGTGTTTAAGCGGGATAATGGAGAATGATTAGTAATCACAACAGCGTAAAAATCCTAGTCTGTTGCATAATGTCATCAAAGATCAAGCTTAATAATCATTTAGGCCGATTGCTTTGAGAACTTCTACTTTTATTTCATCGACAATTTGCTCAACTGGCAAATCCAACGGAATTAAATCACCATCTTCAAACATCCATTTTGATGCATCGCTTTGGTTATGTGCATATTCAATTAACACCCAATCTTTCAGCATGCCAGAAATTGTTGAGTGCTTTAAAAAGCTTATTAAACAATATGTTTGTATATATTTATAGCATTCTAATTCTTTTTGCCCTTTATTTGTTTTGGTTGCTAACTTTATCGTTACTTTTCTAAAACCAATCTCGTATAAAACTTTTTCTATTTCATTTATTAAATTAAGTTTGAAATTTTCAGAGCACATTATAACCCACCCGAAAATATAAATATCAGATTGTAAAACTGGAATACATAAACCTTATTATCACAATATACCATACGTTATTATCAGGGTGCAATACAAACAAGAACAAATGTTTGCATTTTTGTTGACATTCCCGTGTCCATTTGTTATATTTTTTTTATAAATAAAAGTGAGGTTTGCTATGGAAGATTTGACACGGCGGCAAAACGAAGTGCTCGAATACTTAAAGGATTATATTGGCGATAACGGCTACGCGCCTTGCGTACGCGATATCTGCCTGGCTCTAGACTTAAAATCCACCTCGACAGCCCATGCGCATCTCACGAAGCTTGAGAAAAAAGGCTATATCTCCAGAGACCCCGCAAAACCGCGCACGATCATGATTTTGGACGGAAGCGCGATGAAGCCGCGCATGGTGGCTGTGCCGGTGCTCGGGCGCGTGGCGGCGGGTACACCGATTACAGCCGTGGAGAATATCGAAGAATACCTCTCACTCCCCTATTCGCTGCTTGGCAGCGATGACGTGTTTATTTTGAATGTCTGCGGCGACAGCATGGTGAACGCCGGCATATTCGATAAAGACAAAATCATTGCACAAAAACAGGATTATGCACAAAACGGCGACATCGTCGTCGCTCTGCTCGAGGACGAGGCCACCGTTAAACGCTTTTTTGTAGAAAACGGACACGTCCGCCTTCAGCCCGAGAATGACAGCTACGAGCCGATCTATACGAGGAATATTGATATCCTCGGCAAAGTGATCGGCGTGCTGCGTATGTTCAGATAATTTTCATCTCTTCCAGAGCCATCATCAGCCCCAGCTTCATATGCGCGTAGGTTAAGCCCCCTTGCGCATACACGATATATGGCGGTTTGACGGGGGCATCGGCACTGAGCTCAATAGAAGCGCCCTGCACAAACGTGCCGGCCGCCATCACGATTTTATCATCATAGCCCGGCATATCCCACGGCTCAGGCACGGCCTGGCTGTCGACAGCCGCGGCTTTTTGTATGCCGCGCGTATAAGCAAGCAGCAGCTTCTCATCATTGAGCATGATCGACTGCGTGATGTCGCTTCTTTTGTCGTCGTGAGTGGGAAATACTTTGTAGCCGAGCATTTCAAACACTTTGGCGAAAAGCACGCTGCCTTTGAGCGCTTGCCCGACAGTATGGGGTGCCATAAACAGCCCTTGGAAGAAGCTGCGGTACGGTGCTTCATATGATCCCACTTCCATGCCGAGCCCCGGGCAGGTCAGCCTGTTTTCCACAAGCTCAATCAGGTCGGCACGTCCGGCAATGTAGCCGCCCGTGGGTGCGATACCGCCGCCCGGATTTTTAATCAGCGAGCCTGCCATCAGATCAACACCGCACTCCGTCGGTTCTTCAAGCTCGCAGAACTCGCCGTAGCAGTTATCCGCAATCACAATGATATCGGGATACTGGCGTTTGATCGCGAGCACAAATTCGCGCATCTCCAGCATTGAAATGGCTTTGCGCCATTCATACCCCCTGGAGCGTTGAATAAAAAGCGCCTTGGGGCGCTCGCAGGTCTTAATCACCCTCTCCACGCGGGCCAGATCTATTCCGCCATCCGGCAGAAGATTGACCTGTTGATAATTCACAGCCCAGTCAAGAAGCGAGCCGGTATTTGCCGTGCCTTTCTTGCCGATGACGTTTTCGAGAGTGTCATACGGCTTTCCCGTCACGCTGATCAGCGTATCGAGCGGCCGCAAAACCGCGTATAGCGCGAGCGAAATCGCATGGGTGCCTGACGCAATGTGCGGGCTCAATACGGCTTTTTGTGCTTTCACAATTCGCGCGAACACGTTACAGAGTGCCTGCCTGCCTTCATCGGCATAGCCGTAGCCCGTGGTCGGCGCGAAATGACGCTGACTGATGTTTTCCTGTCTGAACGCGTCAATCACTTTGTACTGATTGTTTTCAGCGGTCGTTTCAATGGGTTTGAAAACATGCGAAAGAGATCTCTCCGCGTCACTTAACAGCGTTTGAGTTCTCTTGCTGATGCCTAAATTTTCGAGTATTTGCATAGATTATTCTTCCGGCTGCTCTTTCTGCTTGTCGGAGAATGTAAAGAACACGGCCCTCGCAGGCGAAATCGTTGATACGGCATGCTTATAGATCATCAACTGCTTGCCTTCACTGTCGAGTATAATTGTAAAATTATCGAATCCTTTCACTGTTCCTTTAATTTGATAGCCGTTTGTTAAATGAATCGTCACAACCACATGTTCTTTTCGTACCTGATTCAGAAAAACATCCTGAAGTACGATGACTGACTTTTGCATATTAAAACCCCTTTCTTTTTATATATAACATTATTTCACAAATCGTTTCTTCTATACATGGTCTCACATCAAACCATTCAATACGCTCATCGCGTTTAAACCATGTCATCTGCCGCTTGGCAAAACGGCGTGTGTTGCGTTTAATCAGCCGTACAGCTTCATCAAGGGTGATCCCGCCTTTAAAATAATCAACGAGTTCTTTGTATCCGATGGCTTTGAGTGCGACTGTTTCACCGTAAAGATCGTAAATCCGGCGTGCTTCCTCAACCAGCCCGCATTGAATCATGTTGTCCACGCGCGCCTCGATCCTCTCATAAAGCAGCGGCCTCGGTATACTAAGACCGATAATGAGAAAGTCATCGCTCGTGTTGGGCTTTCGGAACTCATACGCACTGGTGCCATTCGTTTCAATCAGCTCCAAACGGCGCAATATGCGCCGCCTATCGTTTTTGGCAACTATTTTGGCATATTCAGGATCTTTATTTTCCAATATATTATACAAGTATTCACTGCTTTTGTCATCCGCAAGTTGTGACAATTTAAGTCGAATCGTGTCGTCCTTGCGGCTTGCACCGAAGTTTAAATCATAAACGAGTGCGTTCACATAGAGCCCGGTGCCGCCCGCAATCACCGGAGCTTCACCTTTACTATTTGCCTCTTCAATAAGCGAAAAAGCGTCTTTTTGAAATTGCGCCACCGAATAGTCTTCATTTGGGGCAACGATGTCGATCAGGTCATGATGCACACCCTGCATCTCGTCAACTGTGGCTTTTGCGGTGCCGATATCCATACCCTTATAAATCTGCATGCTGTCGGCGGAAATCACGCCCGAGTGCAGCGCCTTGGCCACTTCCACGGATATTTTCGTTTTTCCCGACGCGGTGGGACCGGTGATGATAATGAAACGTCTCATAGCACTCTCTTAAAGCTTTTTTCAATCTGCTTTTTTGAAATCACGGTGATCACCGGGCGGCCATGCGGGCATGTCGGAATCACGCTTGTGGTTAAAAAGCTCATGGCTACGCTTTCCAGCTCGGTCATGGAAAGTTTGTCGCCCGCTTTCACGGCGCTGCGGCACGCGGCGCGTATAATACTTTCGCGCTGCAGAATTGTTTTGCCTCTGTTCTCCTCAATTTCATTGAGCGCATCAAAGATGAGCCCCGCAACGGGCACGCCCGCAACCACGGCCGGCACGGCACCTACCTTGTATTCGAGAACGCCAAAAGGTTCGATATCGAAACCGAGCGCCGCAAATGTATCGATGTTGTCGTCGATAAGCAGCTTCTGCGCATGCGACACGGTAATTACGGCGGGCATCAGTAACGGTTGAGACGCACTGTTCGTGCCGCTTGTAAACCTTTCGTAAAGCAAGCGTTCATGCGCCGCGTGCTGGTCGATAATCAGCAGATTGTCATCCTGCTCCACCAGCACATACGTATCGGCAAAGCTCCCGATGATGCGAAAGCTCTGCGGTTCTTCGATGATGGCGGCCAATAGCGGCTCAGCCGCAACGATCTCAGGCTTTTCTTCCTCGATAATGTCTCCATTACCCACATCATCGCCAAACACATACGGCTCAAAATTCGTTCGAGTCGGCTGCGCCGTTTCGCGCAGGCTTGCGCTGCCAAAGCCGGAGAACAAAGCGGTTTGAAACACTTCCTTGGGAGCCTGCATTTCCACGCTGCCGCGCGGTTTTTCGGGCAGTGCGGGCATATCGATCATGACGCTGCCGCGGATTTCTCTGCAGCCCTGTGAGACGGCTTCTTTAATCACATAATCCACTGCGGCAGGATCCTGAAAGCGTACCTGCAGCTTGTTGGGATGCACATTCACATCCACGTTTCCGGGCGGCATTGTGATATTCAGAGCAAAAAACGGTGATTCCCCTTTGACGAGCGTCGGCCCATACGCGCTCTTTACCATGTCGCTGAGCCCCGCGCTGCGCACAAAGCGCCTGTTAACAAACAATGAACCGTTTTGTCTGTTTTTCATCACCGCTCCGGGGCGCGACACATAGCCTTCCGCTTTGATGTCGTTGGCTTCAAATGAAACATATACGATATTATCCATGAGGCCTTCGCCGTATACGCAATAGATCGCATCCGCAAGATCGCCGTTGCCCGGGCTGTGATATACTGTTTTATCATGAGAGGTGTAATGAAACGAAATCTCAGGATAGGCGAGTATGTATCTTGAAACGAGGTCTGAAACGTATGCCGCTTCCTGCTGGCCTGATTTTAAAAACTTCAGCCGGACGGGAACGTTATAAAACAGATTGCCGACTGTCACCGATGTGCCGTCGGGCAGGCCCGCAGGTGTGATGCCGTCGATGCGTCCGCCGGAAATCTTAATTTGAGTGCCGAGCTCGTCGTCGCGACGTTTTGTCTTCAAATCGACCACGGATACAGCTCCAATGCTGCAAAGCGCCTCACCGCGAAACCCCTGCGTGCTGATAAAGTGCAGATCGTGTTCGGTGGCAATTTTACTCGTTGCGTGCTTCTCGAAAACGAGCTCCGCGTCTTCGGCGGCAATGCCCTTGCCGTTATCCGTGACCACAATTTGTTTAATGCCGCCGTCCGTAATGCTGACGCTGACAGCGCTGGCCCCTGCGTCAATCGCGTTTTCGATGAGCTCTTTAACCACGCTTAACGGCCTCTCAACCACCTCGCCCGCAGCGATTTTGTCCGATACGCTTTTGGACAGTTTTCTGATTTCTCCCATGTTGTCTCCCCCGCTACAGCCTGTGCTTGATTTCGCTTAAAAGCTTTAAAGAATCGAGAGGCGTAATGTTATCTAGGTTGATTTCCCGCAGCATATCCATCAGGTCATCCCGCGTTAAGGCCGTTTCCTGCTGCCTGCGAGGCCCCAAAATGCTTTCGTCTTTATCCACGAGGGACTGCATAATGACCTTGGCTCTTTCGGTCACATCTGCCGGAACACCCGCGAGCTTCGCGACCTCAATACCAAAGCTTCTATCCGCGCCTCCGCGCACAATCTTGTGCAGAAAAATCACGGTATCGCCCATTTCCTTGACGGTAATGGAATAATTGCTGACGCCAGCCACAACGCCCTCCAGCTCCGAAAGCTCATGAAAGTGCGTGGCGAACAGCGTTTTGGCTTTGATGCGGCTGCTGATGAATTCCACGACGGACCACGCAATGGACAACCCGTCGAGCGTGCTTGTGCCGCGCCCGATCTCATCGAGTATCAGCAGACTCCTCGGCGTGGCGTTGTTGAGAATGTTGGCGACCTCATTCATCTCCACCATAAACGTGCTCTGGCCCGAAGCGAGATTATCGGAAGCCCCCACACGCGTGAATATTTTATCCACAATACAGATTTGCGCGCTGTCAGCGGGCACAAAGCTGCCCATATGCGCGAGCAGCACAATCAGCGCGACCTGGCGCATGAACGTGCTTTTGCCGGCCATATTGGGGCCCGTGAGTATCATGATATTGTCGTCATCTGAAAGCAGGCAATCGTTTTTAACAAAGGATGATTTCACAAACGATTCCACGACGGGATGGCGTCCGCCAGTTATTTTGATATCCCCGCTGGGAACCATGACTGGACGCGCATAGTTCCTTTCGTATGCAACCGCTGCAAAGCTGCGCAGCATATCGACAAGCGCAATTGCCTGCGCGGCGCTGAGAAAACGCTCAATGTTGTCGGACAATACTTTTCTGATTTCCAAAAAGCATGCGTGTTCCAGCGCGATGCATTTTTCCTGCGCGCCGGTCAGCTTCTCTTCCATTTCCTTAAGCTCGGGTGTGATGAAACGCTCGCAATTGGCGAGCGTCTGTTTTCTGATATAATACGGCGGCACCAGATCTTTATAAGAATTGGTCACCTCCAGATAATAGCCAAACACCTTATTATAGCCGACTTTTAGGTTCTTGATGCCCGATTCCTGCCGTTCCTTGGCTTCGAGCGACGCGATCCACTCCTTGCCCTTAAAAGCGGCTTCTTTGAGCGCGTCAATCTCCGCGTTGTATCCCTGCTTGATAATGCCGCCATCGGCAATACCCACAGGCGGTTCTTCGTCGATGGCGGAATCGAGCAGTGAAAAGATGTCGTCCATACAATCCAGCCCGCTGTGCATGCTTTTCAGCAGGCCGGATAAACAATCCGCCAGCGTGCTTTTAAGAACGGGCAGCTGCGCCAGCGTTTTTTTGATGGCAAGGCAGTGACGCGCGTCGAGTGTGGAATAAGCGATTCGTGAAATCAGGCGTTCCAAGTCAAAAACCCCGTCCAGAGCCAGAGCGACTTTATCGCTTAAAGGCAGGCTCTCCTTCATTTCCTGTACGGCATCAAGGCGCCTGTTGATTTCTAAAATGCTTTGAAGCGGCTCGTTGATACAGCGTTTGAGCAGCCGTGCTCCCATTGCGGTTCTTGTTTTGTCGATCACGCCGAAAAGAGAACCTTTCACCTTTCCGTCACGCAGCGTTTTGGTCAGTTCTAAATTGGCGCGGGTGAACATATCGAGCGACATAAATGCGTTTTTCTCAATTAATTGGATGCGGCTCAAGTGTGTCAGCGCGTTTTTTTGTGTTTCTCTTAAGTAGTCAATAAGCGCACCCGCCGCGCCGACGGCGGCGCTGTTTTCGTCGATGCCGAAACCGCCGAGGCCGGTTACACCAAAATGCGTCGTCAGCGCTTCTCTCGCCGCGCTTTTTTCAAAAGTAAAGGATGGGTACTCGCCCACATAAATATTCTGTTCTTTAATCAGGCCACTCAATTGATCTATGGCCGCCTTGTCTTCTTCCCTGTATATGATTTCACTGGGCGCGACGCGCGCAATTTCACTTTTGACAGAAGCGTAATCATCATCACTGCCGCATTCCCCCATGAAAAAAGCACCTGTTGATACGTCCGCATAAGCCAGCCCGACCGCGCTCCCGGTGAGAACGATTGATAGAATAAAGTTGTTGTCGGCATCATTGAGGCTGCTGTTTTCGGTGACGGTGCCCGGAGTGATGACACGTATGACATCACGCTCCACGAGGCCTTTGCTTAAAGCCGGGTCGGTCAATTGCTCGCAAATCGCCACTTTATAGCCCTTTTTGATGAGCTTATCAATATACCCTTGGACGCTGTGGTGCGGCACGCCGCACATCGGCGCTCTTTCGGCGAGGCCGCAGTCGCGCCCGGTCAGCACGATTTCCAGCTCTCGTGATGCCGTTAGTGCATCCTCGAAAAACATCTCATAAAAGTCTCCGAGACGGTACATCACAATGCAGTCTTTATATTTTTCCTTGAGCTCCACATACTGGCGCATCATGGGTGTCAGTTCGCTCATGTGTTCCCTCCATGCTTAATGATCACATTATATCATAAAAGCGCAATATTGTTGAAAAAAGGCCCGATTTCGATTATAATTTTCTCAATCAAAATTGGAGACTGTAATGAAAAAAATATTTTTTGTGTATCTGCTGATTATAATCATGTTTATATCCTCGGCTTGTGCCAGCGCTGATTTGACATACACGTTATCTGACGATAACAAAACGACTGTCCGCTATGACGTTTCATTTGAAACGACCGATCAGCAGGATGTGTCGCCATATTTAAATGAAATCGGTTCATACTGGGCGGATCAGGGGTTGACCATCACCATGGATGAGGCTAAAAATACCGTGACCGGCGAAAAAACGATTAAGTCAGACACCGTTAAAGAGGCCGCAAAGACTTTCGGAGACGTTTTTTCATCGAAAGATTCTCTGTTCAGCAACGTGTCTTTCACATATACACCGTCATTATCGGTGGATGATTACAATTTTTCGGCAGATGTATCGTTAAAGGATGTTATACGTCAGCAACAGGCTCAAAGCATACCCTCTGACCAAATCACGAAGATTGAGCAGGCCGCCAAGCAAGGCATATACCGGATATCCATCTCACTCCCCGGCGAAGTGACAGAAACCAACGCAGACAGCCGCGACGGCAATGTCTGCACCTGGGTTCTTGAGTATGGGAAGATTAAAACACTGAGCCTGCACACACACAGGCAGAACACACAAACCGTACAGAACTACAACAAATTGACCGGCATTATGGCCGATAACACCAAGCTGCTTATTGTATTTGCCTCAGCCGCTATCTTTTGCATACTGATGATTGTTCTGTCGATAGTCGTCCGCAGAATGAAACGCAAACGCGCCTCAGAAGTCCGCATCAAACATTTCCGATGACTGCATCCTTCCATCAGGCCATGTCACGTACAGCTTAAACTGTCTGTCTTCATCTGTCACGCCGTTCTTCAGTGTGGTGAGCGTGATGCCGGAGAGCTTCACGGCTGTGCCGACGCGCGCCACAGGCGATTCATCACCATGTACCGTTCTTACCGGAAGGAATATGTCTCCGTTTTTACTGTAGCACACCAGCGTGTAAAGCGCGTTCTCGTCCTCTGTCGTCTTATCCCACATGATTTCGTAATATTTGTACCCGTATGATTCATGTTCCGTCATGCGAAGATTAAAATCAGCTTTTTCAATGTTCTGCATGCCGCTTGTCTCGCCGACAAACGAAAGGTAATAATCGCGAAGCCCGCCGATTTCATCCGCCAGAGGAATATAGACGTTTTCCTGCGGATACACATTGGATATGGACGAATCGGCATAGGCTGTGTAATCCTTGTTCTTTTTATAATTGTCCAGAACATCGTATATATCAAGGTATTCTCTTTGCTGCTTGGCCGTGGGGCTGCCCATCAGCTGCACGTAATCCTCCGCGGCGATTTCGTAAACGCTCCACATATGGTTTTCGTAATAGTCACTTTCAATGTCGAAGAAAACATCATGGTCATATTTGTCGATGCCCCTCAAAAGGAAATAATCAGAATTCCGCGCCGAATCGTCATCAGGCATAAAGTAGTACATCGTGTAATGATGGCCGTATTCATGCGATATCGTCCTCGCCACCTGAGTGACGGCGTCATATTTATCCATATTATAAAGCTCGATGGAGCTTTGCGTGGAGTCAATATCGTATGTGAGCGTGTCCGGAACCAGACCCGGCAGGTTCAAAAACACAGAAAACACTTTCTTTTCAGTCACATGCGTCCCCGCCACGCCGGTGCTCGTATCGAGTGCGGATTCTCCGGGGTAAAGCAGCACTTCGGTGACGGAGTAGATTTCAGTCCCATGCTTGTTTGCAATCAGCTCGTTAAAGATGTCTTTGAGCTTGTCGCCCGTCCAGACATTTGAATAGCTGACGATCGGAAAACCAAGGGGCGTATCATAGATTGCCACTGAAGACGGATAATCGGACTTTTGCGTGATCGGCAGCCCCGGCGCATCTTGATTAACAGTTTTTTCGGTATGGACCGGTGTATAATCGGCATTGACAAGCTCATCAATGCCCGATTTCGCCCAGGACTGCATAAAGAACAGATAGACGCCCGCGCCGATTGCGATAATAAGCAGGATACCGAATAGTATCGCGACATGATTCTTCTTTTTATCAAAAGCCGTTCGGTTCACAGGTTTTGCCTTTCTTCTGTGCGCACACCGCGAAGCGTATGCGCCATCACCTTGTCTATTTTCACATGCACATATTTTCCGATATCATCGACGCCGCCTTCAAAGCTGACCGTTTTTGACGTTCTGGTTTTGCCGCTGATCTCGTCTCTGCCCCGTTTGTCAGGCGTTTCCGCCAGCACCTCAACGGTGCACCCGAGGTAGGCGCTGTTTTTGTTCGCCATTGATTGCTTCACAAGCGCGTTCAAACGCGCAAGCCTCTCGCTGACGATTTTTTTATCGAGATGGCCGTCCATGTCCGCGGCTTTCGTGCCGGATCTTTTGGAATAAGCAAACGTATATGCCGCATCATACCCAACATCTTCAACCAGCGACAGCGTCTGCTCGAAATCTTCCTCCGTCTCGCCCGGGAAACCGACAATGATATCCGTGGTGATCGCGATATCCGGCACGCGCGCCTTGAGGCGCGCAATCAGATTCAGGTAATGCTCGCGTGTGTAGCGCCGGTTCATCAGCCCAAGGATGCGGCTGCTGCCCGACTGCACGGGCAGATGAACATGCTCGCAGAGGCTTTTTAAGCTGCCGTAGCAATCAATCAGCTCTTCCGACATATCCTTTGGGTGTGAGGTCATAAAACGCAGCCGTTTGATACCCGTTTCGGCATCGATCCGCTTGATGAGGCTCGCAAACGAGAGGCCCTCCGGTAAGTCGTTGCCGTATGAATTGACGTTTTGCCCGAGCAATGTGATTTCAGATACGCCATTTTCACACAGGCCGATGATTTCTTTGATGATGTCGTCCGGCTGGCGGCTGCGTTCGCGCCCGCGCACATACGGCACAATGCAATACGTACAAAAGTTGTTGCAGCCGTATATAATGTTGACAAAAGCACCCGGCGCGCTGTCGCGGCTGACCGGCACATCCTCGATGATCGTTTCGTCCTCGTCAACGGCCATCGCGCGCTTCCCCTCGATCAGCGCATCATAAAGCAGGCTTTGCAGCCTGTGTATACCGTTCGTTCCAAAAGCGAAATCCACAAACGGAAACCGCTTCATCAACTTTTTCGCGGCCCCCTCCTGCTGCATCACACAGCCGGAAACGGCGATCAATGCGCCCGGCACGCTTGCTTTATGGTCTTTAAGCGCGCCAAGATTGCCGTAAAGCCGCGCCTCCGCATGTTGGCGCACGCAGCACGTGTTGAAAATAATGAGATTGGCGGCCGCTTTTTCGGCAGACGGGCAATAGCCCAGCGAATCCAAGACGCCTGCGATCTTCTCGCTCTCGTGTGTATTCATTTGGCAGCCGTATGTTTCTATATAATAAGTCAGCTGATGATCCGATATATACCTTTTTAACTCTTCCAACGCTTCGTTTTAGCCTTTCTCTGTTGCACAATTATGATTAAAAACATTATAATCATTTGGCAGGCATTTATCAACAAAAGCCGCTCAATTTTAAGATGAGCGCGTGTTTTGCGGCAATTTGATGCGGTTTTGCTGCCGCGGAAATCGGGCCAAAATTATTGGTTAAAAGCTGTTGACATTAGTTTGAGAATACTGTATATTATACTTCGTCGCTGAAAATCACACGGGGTGTAGCGCAGTTTGGTAGCGCACGTGCTTTGGGAGCATGGGGCCGGGGGTTCAAGTCCCTCCACCCCGACCAACTTATCCTCCAGTGATCTTTGACAAACATGGCCCCTTGGTCAAGCGGTTAAGACACCGCCCTTTCACGGCGGTAACAGGAGTTCGAGTCTCCTAGGGGTCACCATTTACTAAGCTTAAAGGTTGTGGGGCCTTAGCTCAGTTGGTTAGAGCAGTCGGCTCATAACCGATCGGTCCGGGGTTCGAGTCCCTGAGGCCCCACCAAAAAATTTGGCCCGGTAGTTCAGTTGGTTAGAACGCTAGCCTGTCACGCTAGAGGTCGAGGGTTCGAGTCCCTTCCGGGTCGCCAACAATATGCCTCGGTAGCTCAGTCGGTAGAGCAAGGGACTGAAAATCCCTGTGTCGACAGTTCGATTCTGTCCTGAGGCACCATTTTTCGCTGATGTAGCTCAATCGGTAGAGCAGCTGATTTGTAATCAGCAGGTTGCGGGTTCGAGTCCCATCATCAGCTCCATGCGGAGGGATTCCCGAGTGGCCAAAGGGAGCAGACTGTAAATCTGTTGTCAATGACTTCGGTGGTTCGAATCCACCTCCCTCCACCATTAAGACCAGTTTGCGTGCGAGAATGGCGGAACTGGCAGACGCGCTAGATTCAGGTTCTAGTGGGGTCACACCCGTGCAGGTTCAAGTCCTGTTTCTCGCACCAAGTCAAAAGCCCGTGCAAACGGGCTTTTTTCATGCAATGAAATGCACTTCTCCCCTGCGTGTCGAAATGAAAACAATATGGTAACCTAGCTAATTATTAAGATTGACATGTATCCTTTATCAAGCTATCAATAAATATATTAACTTTTTCACACAATTCACTATAAATTTTTAGCAAGCTACATAATTTAATATAAGTTTCTTCGGTTGAAAATCCTTTGCTATTAAAGCAACCATATACTATTCCTGATGTTGTTTCCTTTTTATCAACATTCATACCGAAGTGCGAAGATGATTTATTGTGTACGAAATTATCACGAATAGCCTTTATATACACAAATTCAATTTGCTCCAAAACCTTTTGATATTCTTCTGCAATAATTCCAAGTATTTTTACTTTCTTCATCTCGTTTATTATTTGCTTACGAGAAAGTTTGTGAGATTTCCCTGACTGTCGTTGTAAATTATATATATCATTAAACATTTCGAGGTGCTTATCAAAATATGATATTAAGTAAAGTGCCGTATCTTCAGCAAACGTATCGAAATAAATCTTATGTATAGTTATTGAATTATGATAATTTTCTATTTCGATTGTATCTGACGGTCCCTGTGCATAATGATAATACAATAATAAGAAATGTAATCCTAAGTGACTACTAAAATTATTAATATGTGTAATCCAAGCATTTAACTGCTCTAATATTATATCTACAAATATTAAATCTTTATCTTTGATTTTAATTAATCGAATCTTATTGATATCAACAATTTGTTTTAGCTCATTCCTTTGAGAGCGATCCGGAAACCCAAAGTAGTCATACATATTTAATTGATCTTTGGTATTCTGATTCGATTTAATCTCCATAATTATTCTCCATAACTTCAACACAAGTGATATCTTCTCTTACCGTAGTTTATATACATTTTGTATATCCAACACATCTCTACCCATCGTTTAACAATATACAATAATATTACATCATTAGACAAAAAATGAAATGCCTCTGAATCACCGAGGCTGCTGATCACATTGCTTCTAATACCCCAAATCACTATCGATGGTACTGCCGTCAAGAGCGTTTATTGTAATCACGTCACACCCCCACGCATAATCATATTCAAAACACAACTGCAACAAAGGTTTCCCATCCTCGTCTACATAATGATCACGGTCCTGCAGCTGCGAAAAAGGTTTTGATCCCGTACGTTCATAGTATTCATCAGTATGCTTAACTTCTACGAAGAATTTCCATACGGGCAGATAGTAATAATCCTCGCTATTTGCCTTAGCCACCCTCGTCAATCCCAGCTTGACATCAATGATGTTTGCGCTGCATCCGGGGTCACCCCAGTCCATTCCGTTGCTGTCTTTACTCTCACTCACTGTATCCGCAAATCTTTGAGCAATTTGTTCTCTCGCGCGCTGCGAAATCTCATCAAACGACAACAGCGACACATCGGGGTTGTCAATCGATTCGATTGCCATCGGGACATTCCATTCCAAGCTGATCATCCCCGCGTCGTCCATGACGATGATTATTTTTTCATAGTTGACCGGCACATCAACCGCATCCAGACTAAAACCGACCTCCGTTGTCTCGTAGGCTGTCGGGCACCCGCCTATCTCACGCATAAACACACAGGCCCAGCCCCAATTGCGCGATAGTCCCTCTTGGCCTGTTGCGGCTGGTGTGATATAGCAAAGCGATAGGTCATCCGTCAGCTGCGCCGCAATGTCGCTGGCCTGCTCAGCGGCCTGCTCTTTTGTCAGAGAGACACCATATGGCGTATCAATATCTATCTGTCCGAAACAAGCCGGGCCCGTTCCTAGATTCGCGCTGATCCATTTTACACTGTCACTATTGAAATCACCTGACGCGTAAAAGTAAAACGGCTGACCATTCACCTGAGTTGTGCCTTCAAACCCAATGATCGTTTGCTTATCCCCGTTTGTTGGATCTTCACCAGAAAATAGCACGCCGATTTGAAACGCGATGTTTTTCAGCTGGATCTCAGACGGCGCGTCTTGATACATTATCGCATAGTCTGCTAAATCCTCGTCCATTTTCTCAACCATCTCGTCGTCGCCCTCGGCTTTATACGTTGCACGACGAGCCTGATGATCAAGTATCTCTAGCTCAATTTGCTCCTTGGTCATCGTATGGTTAATCTCCGTCCATGTGGCGTCCCCCGCGCCGAATAAAGCTGCAACTTTTTTAAGATCCTCTTGCGTAAACGCGCTGAGTCTCGCCGTCGCCGCCGGCAGCTGCGTGACATTCGGCAATGTGATATCCACATCTGACGTAAGGTTGAGCTTGCCGTCCAGCGCACTTTCTTCAAAGCGCCAGTGCTTCGGTACGCCAAGCTTTTCATATAATGCGTCATTATTAGGTACGGGTGTGCTGCTTGGCGAAACATCGCTTGAAGGGCTTGGCGTTGCTTCAATGAGGTCACTTAGGCCGTCTCCCTTGCCCACAACAACGGGCATCTCAGGCGTCGGCTGACAGGCTGACAAGAAACACACGATTACAAGCACAACCGCCAACGCAAGCGCGGTCAATTTATCGCTGGTTCTGTTTTTCATAGAGATCCCCCTCATTTCTTTCTTTGTTCAGCACCACACCAATAAGAAAAAGGGATCAGACAATTTGATGGATGAAATACCGTATATAAAGTTATGAGCAGTTGTAGTGTTACTTTTAAAATACAATAATGCCAAAAGTGTGTATTGTCAATATTTAGACTAGGTTCTTACAGGAGATAAAATACATTATAATACTCAATCGTAAATAACTCCCCTATCCGCTCGGTTTGTGCTAAAATCAAATTTATTAAGATGACAAACAATACTTTAACAATTGCGGTGATAAACAATGATCACACTGACCAATCTTCAGGCGCGTCAATTTCTGCTGTTAAAGCACGGCCTGATTGACGATTACAAATTCACAGGTAAGCAAGGCGTGCTCAACTTTGTCCGCCAGGCGGGCTGCATTCAGTTCGACCCACTCGATATCTGCGGTAAAAACGCCGAGCTGGTCTGCCAGTCACGCGTCAAGGGCTTCACCAAAGAGATGTTGTATTCGCTGCTGTATGAAGACAGGATGCTCATCGATTACGTCGATAAAAACCTCGCCATACTGCCCATTGAAGACTGGCCGTATTTTGAACGCTACCGAGAGGCCGCCCGCCGCGAGGAAGATAATTATCCAGAAATGTTCGCTTTCAAAGAACAGGTTTACGCAAATATCGAAGCAAACGGTGCCGTCTGCTCCAACGATATCGCGCTCCATGGCGATTTCTTTTGGCGCTCCGCCGTCCATTGGAGCAGTGGCAGCAATCTGTCCCGCTCGGTGCTCGAGCAAATGTATTCTGCCGGCGAGCTCATCATCCACCATAAAAAAGGAACACGCAAATACTACGATATCGCAGAGAAACATATCCCCCGCGCCTTGCTGCACGCGCCAGACCCGCTGCCAAGCGATCCGGCGCATTTCGCTCGGCGCGTGCTGCGCCGTATCGGCGCGGTCGGGCTGCTGTGGAACCGCCCCTCTGACGCGTGGCTCAACATCTGGGGCCTCAAAGCACAGCAGCGCAACGACGCCTTTGAGCATCTATTGAAAGACGGAAAAATAGCCGAAGCGGCTGTGGACGGCGTAAAGGATAGGCTATATTTTTGCTCGGAGGATATGCCGATTATTGAACGGGTGCTGTGCAACCCCGGGCTGAAGCCGCGCTGCGAGCTGATTGCCCCGCTCGATAATTTAATTTGGGACAGACATCTTATCAAAACGTTGTTCGGATTCGATTACACATGGGAAGTCTATACCCCCGTAGCGAAACGCAAATACGGGCATTACGTGCTGCCCCTGCTGTACGGCGACACTTTTATCGGCCGCGTTGAAGCCTCTGCCGACTATAAGACTAATGAGTTGGTTATCAAAAATATCTGGTTAGAAAAAGGCGTGAAGCACACGAAAAAGCTTCAGTCGGCATTAAATCGCCGCTTTGAGAAATTCGCCCGGTTTAACGGCTGCGCCGCCATCATTTATTCCCACAAAGAATATGTTTGAAAGCCAGTCTGCCATCATTCGTATCTGCTCTTTAAAAAACACTGTCTTTCTTCGCTATCGGCGCAATCTGCCAACCACTTTATTTGTATCATATACCAATAAGTGCCGACACTTTTCGGTTAAAAAAAATTATTCCGTTTATTAATAAAGAGAGAAATGCTTTATGAAAGGATGGGTATTATGAACATTGAACAGATGAACAAAATGCAATTCGGCAAGGGCTTTATCGCCGCGCTCGATCAAAGCGGCGGCAGCACGCCCAAAGCGCTTCTTCTCTACGGCATCAGCGAAGGCAGCTATTCGAACGATGACGAGATGTTTGAAATCGTCCATCAGATGAGAACACGCATCATTAAAAGCCCCGCATTTTCGTCGGATTATATTCTGGGTGCCATTCTGTTTAAAAACACAATGAACCGCACGATAGATGGCATAGCCACCGCCGATTATCTCTGGGAGAATAAAGGCATCGTTCCTATTCTCAAGGTAGACGATGGACTTTCGGGCCTTGAAGGCGGCGTTCAGCTCATGAAGCCGATGCCCGATTTAAACAGCCTTTTAAAACAGGCTGTGGCCAAAAATATCTTCGGCACGAAAATGCGCTCGGTGATTAAAGAAGCCAATGGCGCCGGTATTAAAAAAATCGTCGATCAGCAATTTGATATCGGCAAACAGATATTTGACGCGGGCTTGATCCCCATCTTGGAGCCGGAGGTTGATATCCGCAGCGCCGACAAAGAAGAATCGGAGAAAATACTGAAGCTGGAGATATTAAACAGACTTGCCACGCTCGAAAAAGGTGTGAAAGTGATGTTTAAGCTTTCCTTACCGTCCGAGGACAATTTCTATACCGATCTGATGGACGATATGCATGTGTTACGCGTGGTCGCGCTGTCGGGCGGCTATTCGCAAAGCGAAGCCAACGAAAGGCTCGCGCAACCACGGGCTGATTGCGAGCTTCTCTCGCGCGCTGTCTCAAGGGCTCACAGCACAGCAGACAGACGCTGATTTTAACGACATGCTTGCGACGTCCATCAAGGCGATTTACGACGCATCGATTACCTGAAGAGGACCAATACAAAAATCAGCAGGGCGGCCATAAGCCGTCCTTTTTTTGATGAAAAGCTCTGTCTCCCCAGTATATAAGGCTGATTTAATCCTGATTAGCGCCGAAAAGAAAGTGAGAGGTTGGGATGTTTCTCTATAGCCACGGAATTTTGACCTTGCTGCTGTAGTCATCCCAAGACGAGCCGAATATTTTTGAAAGCATCTGCTCTTCTTCCGGCGAATACAGCCTCGAGCCGATATAGACGATGATGCCGATCAATGCACCCAACCATGTGTTTAAGAGAAAGCCAACCCACGGCAGCACAAGCAAAGCAACCCCCGTATACAGCGGATGCTTCATGATGGCATAAGGCCCATTCGTGATGAGCTGCTTTTTGGGTATTTTGGTCAGAATCAAAAAGACCGACCATGCCCAGACCAGCCCTCCGGGAATCAACAAGATAACAGAAATCCAGAACAATACTGATGATGGCCCGCCCATGCTGAATACAGACGGAAACAGGATATTCAATGCCAAACCAACCGCTAAAAACGGCAGTACAAGCAGACCGATTTTTCTTCCGTTGCCGACAAGCACTTTGAGTTTCATAGACTTCTCCTTGTTTCTTTATTTTTTGATATAATTGCTCTTTTTTGCATATCAGCAATTAAATCTTGTCGATTACATTCGACAAAATACATCAAACACCTCTATGCGTTGCAATTTCGAACTCTTATTTTAATCGAATCATAAATTCAAACCTTTTTATTTTATAATACAGCTTCTATAATGGAATACATGATCGAGGTCGCAATTATAAACAAATTGTAAAATCAAAGGATTTATTGGTATTAATTACTGACTTCTTCTGTATTATGTTATACAATAGTTCTGTAACTACATTTGGAATTAAGGGATGGAAAGCATAATGAAAAAATGGTTCAGTCGATTCTTCATCAAAAGAAAAAACGATACGGAAATCGGACGCTCGCCCAAAGACGAAAACGACGTTAGAGATAGTCATTCCAAATCGGATGAAACGCCACTGAATGATTCTTCGGCCTCCGGCAGCGCTCTTATAGACAGCACGGCCACTGATGAGGAGACAGATAAAACGTCCGTCTCAGATTCGCAAAGCAGTCATAAATCGTCTAGAACAAAAAAACCATGGAGCATTAAAAAAAAGGTCATCGTGACCATTGCCAGTGTTTTGGGGGTATTGGTCATCGGTATCGGAATATTCGCGGCGTCGATCTTTATAGACCCTATGAGCCATTTTGATGCCATCGCGCCGTTACCATCACCGCTTGCCTCTTCCATGCCGCCTGACAGTGACGTGTCTCCCACGCCCATACCCACGTTGAGTGAATACGATCAACTGGTCGCGAAAAGCGATTTCGGTATCCTTGAACAGACAGTCAATATTCTGCTGATCGGCGTTGATTATGCGCCTGAGCGCGACGATTGGGGCGGCAAACATTATTACCATTCTGATGTCATGATCGTATTGGCCATCAATAAAGAAACCGGCAGCGTCAATCTGATTTCTCTGCCTCGCGATACATACGCCGAAATACCGAACGTTGAAGGCATATACAAGCTGAACGCATCGATGGATTGCGGCGGCGGATGGAAGGATAATCCTTCCGGGGGCTGCGCAAAGGTTTGTGAGGCCGCATCATGGATGATCGGCGGCATTCCCATCAATTATTACTACGCCGTGGATATGTCCGCCGTGAAAGGGCTCGTGAACGCAATTGACGGCGTGGATTTTAACATTGATGTCGATTTTAAAATGCAAGGGCGCGAGTATAAGACAGGGCTTCAGCATATGGACGGACAGGCGGTTCTCGATTATCTGCGCGTACGCAAAGATATTGGCGAAGAATCAGGAGACAAAAACCGTGTCAATCGTCAGAAAAATATGCTTGTTGCGATCGTACAGAAGCTGAAAGACTCGGGGCTGATCTTTAAGATACCCGATATCATCGGCGCGTTCAACGGCAACCTTCAGACGAACGTTGATCTGGCGAGCACAGGCGCTTTGGCGGCATACGCATCTCAAATTGATACGAGATGCATAAAAATGTATTCAATGGGCGGCCCGATGCATCTCGGCCTTTTCAACTGGAATTTTGTCATCACTGACCAGGATAATCGCGTAAAAATTATAAAGGACGTGTATGGCTTCGACATTAGCAGTGATGCGGATGTTCAGGCGCTGGAAGCCAAGTATGGTATCAAAGTTCCCTCATACGACCATTATACAAAAAGATATGCGTTAAATCTATGGCATAAAATGCAGGCCAAGATCATGAACAGACAGGCACCCCCGCTGCTTGATGATATCAAAGCGAAGCTTGATGCCGATGCACAGCTGCCGCCATATCCGGAGCTTGTTCCGGTGCCTGACCCTGCAACCGGTGAGATGATTCAGCCTGCGCCGGTACCCAGCGATGGCTATAGGAGATACCTTCCGGGTTGTGCAGAATGGCAGTTGTATAATAAAGTAAACGAAGAGTTTTCGCGTATGGATGATATTGAACAGCTGCAGCTCGATATTCAGGAGCTTTGCGCAAAATTCGGTATTAAAAAGAGTGAAAAGGAATGGAAAAAGTACTGGCATGTGGATTACGGCGACCATGCAGGTAAGCGTTCTGCCAATCAGCCCTTTGTGAAGAACGAACTGCCTGTTGATTTTAACTAGTTTTCATAATACTTATGCCATGAATACCGTTAAGATCGGACATTGACATTTTGAAATAAAACCCTATGATCGGGCCGAAGCAGTGCCTCAATCATAGGGTTTTTTGCACGTGCATTATAAAAAACATGACCTCGGCATTATACAAGGATGACGACAAAAGAGTTGATTATCCACAAATGACATCTTAAAATTCATTTGTAGTATGACCTCTGAATGACCGACGCATTTTATGTGCCGTGAAAGGATTTCACAGCACATAAATGTCGCTATACTTCTTGTTTAAATAATCGATATAGTATTTCGCCGTCAGTTCCTCTCCCGTCACGCGTCTGATCAGCACTTCGGGCAGGTACACCGCGCCATACCGATGAATGTGCTGCTTGAGCCATCCGTTCAGAGACAGAAGATCTCCCTCTTCAATACGCTGCTCAAAGTCCGGCATATCGCTTTTAAGCTTATGGATGAACTGCGCACCGTAGAGGTTGCCGAGCGCATAGCTCGGGAAATAACCGAAGTTGCCGCTCGACCAGTGCATATCCTGCAGTATCCCTTCCGCATCGTTCTTCGGCTCCACGCCAAGGTACTCTCTGTATTTCTTGTTCCAGAGAATCGGCAGCTCGTTGAGCCCTGCGTCGCCGTCAAATATCGCTTTTTCAAGCTCGTACCGAATGATGATGTGCAGGCTGTATGTGAGCTCATCCGATTCGATGCGTATCAGCGACGGTTTCACCTGGTTGAGCGCCCTATAGAACGTATCGAGCGGTATAGGCTGAAACTGCGGAAAGCATTCCTGCGTTTCGGGATAAAAATATGTCCAGAAAGCGCGGCTGCGGCCGATGATGTTTTCATAGAGCCGAGACTGCGATTCGTGTATGCCCATTGATGTGCCGGTTTTGAGCATCGTACCAAGCAAATCATCGGAGATGTTTTGCTCATAGACCGCGTGGCCGCCCTCGTGAATACAGCTGAACAGCGCGCTCTGAAATTCTTTCTCATAATAATGCGTTGTGATGCGCACATCATGGTTTCCAAGCGTATCCGTGAACGGATGAACACTGACGTCGAGCCGTCCCGCGTCAAAGTCGTAGCCCATCTTTTCAAGCACGCTGCGGCACAGCTTTTGCTGCGCACCCAGCGGATAATCGCTGTGCAGAAAATCGTTATCTGTCTTTTTGCCCCTCGATTTGATACGGTCGAGCAGATTGATGATGGCGTCTCTGAGTTCTGCAAATATCACGTCAAGCGTTTTCACCGTGATGCCCGGCTCATAAATATCGAGCAGCTTGTCGTAATGGCTGTTTTGAAACCCCCAATAGCTGATGAATTCCCGATTGAACGCGATCAGCTTTTCAAGATGCGGTTTGAATATCGAATAATCGGATTTCTCTTTAGCGGTCTCCCATGCCGATTCGGAATCGGAACAGGCGATCACGTACTCGCGGTATCTGTCCTGTGGGATCAGTGTCGAACGGTCGTATTCTCTCTTCGCCCTATCGGCCATCGCTTTGACAACGTCATCGGCACCGTGATTCTCACTGAAAAAGTCAATGAAATCCCTTATTTCAAAAGATGTCTGACGCTTGTACATCTCAGTCGATAAATAACCGAGTATTTCTCCGCGGTATGGCGCGCCTTTCTTGGGCATGCTGACGCGTGAATCCCAATACAGCGTGCTGATTGCACTGTTTAAGTACTCGATATCCTTCATATATGTTTTAAAGCTGTTCAATCTATCGTCCTGCATAACAACCTTCCCATAGAGATATTTTTAATAAGTATATCACATCAATGGTCATCCCATGCACCATATATTCTCAGTATGATTGCAAAATATTTATACCCGGGGATTGAACAGAACCATCTTAAACCATCGAATCTTGCTGCATACAAATATGACAACAGATAAATGCAGGTGCTAAAATGAACATAATAGGTCATCACAGCAAAGGGAGCGAAAGCTCCCCTTGCTATTTATATTTGGGCCAAATGGGTTCTTCCCACCAACCGAAGGCCACGCGCCCCTCCGCTCTCGCATCGGGGTTTTCCGGATGAGATAAAAATACGGTGAACGAACCTCCCGGAGCAAAAATAAATTTACCGTCTTCTTCAGCCACGATTGTGCTTTCCGCATCTCCTCTTCGAACAAATGCTTTGATTCCCGTCGGTTCTCCGGTGACGTTATCGGCATAAAGCAGCTTAACCCGCGGCCTCGGTGTCGGTTCAATGGCGAGATTAGACGTCGTCACAAAATCTGACTGCATCGGTTTGCCGGGAAGTGATGCGTTGAACCAAATCTGTGCGCGAAAAACGCTGTATAAGCTGGTGACAGTCCATACATTGACATGTAAATTCACGTCGGAATTTATCGGGTTGTAAAGGCTGGCCCAGGCGCTGATGTTCGGACCGGTGTATATCAGATTATCCGCATAGCCCGTAAAGTATTTCCCCTGTACAGATTTATACAGTGAAACCGGAATGTCTACGGTTTGAGGCAAACAGAATTCTCTTGATCTATGATACAATGATCATCACCTCTATTCACCATATAAATATGCCATTGAAATAATCCATGTGCATTGGCATAAGTTCGCCCAAAAACGCAATACCAAATCTGTGTACAAAATTCAGATTAATACGAATAGATTATAATTTTTAAAATGGTGTGTTAAACTTGGAAAACTAAGAGACTACAATCGATCCATGATTGTTGCTTCTGATACAGCACAAATGGCGCATTCAATCATGGCATCATCCGGCTCCCGCGTGGTGAAACGCTGCGCAAACAACCCCAAGCGCGTTATCGGCGTCACTTTTTTAGAACGCATGGCTTCATACGAGAACCCCACCGCCATCAACACCACAGCGCACAGTATCAGTTCCTGCATCGTTTCAGGCAGTTGCGGCGGAATGAGGACAGACGCGATAAGCATAGCCAGAGAAATGAAAACCACCATTGATGTGCCGCACCGTTTGTGGAACCGGCTCTGTGCCACCACATTTTCAACCGATAAAACAAGGCCTTTTTCATAGCAGGCAATCGCTTTGTGCTCCGCGCCGTGATAGCGAAGCAGCCTTTTAACGGCGGGCAGGCGCGTTATTAACACCAGTGTGAAAATTAACATAAGCAAATCGGCCAGACCGTAAACGAAAGTGAACAGATAGTGCTGACAGAATTCCGAAAAATATAGGCAAAGATGATTATAGAGCCAGTCCGTCGAAAAAGCATAGAGACCCACTATCAAAAAGGCGGCTGCGGCGCTGATGATTGAGAGCGGCGAAATGTGCAGATCCCCCGCTCTTTTAGAAAGCTGAGCGGCACGAAAAATGGTTTGAAAAGACGTCTTGAATGACGTCAGCAGCTGATATATACCGAGCAGCAGCGGCCTTTTGATGATGCATTTTTGGCTGACCGGCCAAGAGCCTTTCACAATTCTGCCGGAACGCAGGCGCAGCGCGATGGCGCATTTTTCATGGGTGCGCATCATCACACCATTGGGCAGAGCCTGCCCGCCAATCGGTAAACCGCGTTTCATTTTCAAGCCAATCAAATCTACTTTATTGTCCATATCTTTATAGAGAGTATATATGCAAACGCGGTGAAAAGAAAGTGTATCGCGCCAATTGGCTTACGCCTGATCTGATATTTTAAGCATACTATTGTATTGTTTTTAAAGTGTTGAAAAACCTTCTTATGTCATGCTGAGGAACGCAGCGACGCGAGCATCCCATGGATAAACGCTTATAAACGTATTCACTGATCGCTTAAGCTCAAACAAAATGGCTAAATTTACTTATTTTACAGCCTAAAATAATACTATGGTATTGTCTTTGCGAAGATGAACGGTTACTTGTTTTGCAGCTTATATATGATCTTGTAGCCTTTGGCTTCAATCGATTTCTCAATCTGTTCTGTGTTGAGCGTGCGCGTGCCGATCACCACGGCGCTTTTTCCGCTTTCCCCGGTATACACAGCGATATGCGAAATATTCGCATCGAATTCCGCGAATATACCGCTGATACTCGCCATGATGCCCGGAATATCCGCCACCTCTATCGTGAGGCGTGTGCCGGGGTCACGGAATCCCAGCAGGCTGACAAACGCGTCGAAAATATCGCGTTCTGTGATGACGCCGACGAGTTTGTCGTTTTCGATAACAGGCAGAAAGCTGATATCGTTGCTGCGCATGACAATCGCCGCTTCCTCAAGAAGCGCATCAGGCGCGATGGTGATCACGTCTTTTTTCATGATGCTGCTGATCTTTGTCTGTGACAGCAGATAGGTCAGCTCTCCCACGCTGAAGCTTGTGGCCTTGGAGGGTGATGCCTGCGCAATATCTTCTCTCGATACAACGCCAACCAGCCTGCCGTCCTTCAAAACAGGCAAACGTTTCACGTTGGCACGGCTCATCACCTCATGCGCTTCGGGCAACGTGCAGTCCGGCGATATTGTGAACGGATTCGTCGTCATCTTGTTTCTTACGAACATCGCATTATCCTCCGAGATAAGCTTTTTTAACCAAATCACTATGCATCAGCTCTTCGCCGGTGCCTGTCAGCACGATGCTGCCCGTTTCCAGCACATAGGCCCTGTGTGCAATCTGCAAAGCCATTCGGGCGTTTTGCTCAACCAGCAGCACGGTTGTCCCGCTTTGGTTGATATCCTCGATGATGCGGAATATCTCGAGCACGAGCAACGGCGATAAGCCCATCGACGGCTCGTCGAGAAACAGAATCTTCGGGCGGCTCATGAGAGCACGGCCGATGGCCAGCATTTGCTGCTCGCCGCCGGAGAGCGTTCCGGCCAGTTGCTTTCGTCTCTCCGCCAGCCTCGGAAAACGAATAAAAACATGTTCGAGATCCTTGGCGATCTCGCTTTTTCCGCGCCTTAAAAAAGCACCCAGCTCAAGATTCTCAAGCACGGTCAAGTCAGAAAAAATGCGCCGTCCTTCCGGAACCTGTGAGATTCCGAGCTTGACGCGCTCCTGCGGGGACGCTCCCGTGATGTCCTTGCCGTCCAGATAGATTGTGCCGTTTGTGGGTTTTTTTAAACCTGATGCCGTATGAAGCGTGGTCGTTTTTCCGGCGCCGTTCGCACCGATCAGCGTCACGATTTCTCCGTCGTTCACGTCTATGGAAACATCTTTGAGCGCCTGTATCACGCCAAAATGAACGTTGATGCCTCGAATTTCAAGCATTGGCCACGTCCTCTCCCAAATACGCTTCAATCACGCGTTTGTTTGTTTTGATTTCATCGGGAACCCCGTGCGCAATCACCTTACCGTAGTCCATCACATAAATACGCTCACAGATTTTCATCACCACCGACATATCATGCTCAATGAGCAATATGGTCAGGTCGAAGTCGCCGCGCAGACGCAAAATGGTCTCCGTCAGCTGGGCGGATTCCGCGGGGTTCATGCCTGCCGCAGGTTCGTCGAGCAGCAGCAGCACAGGTTTCGTGGCCAGCGCGCGCACAATCTCAAGGCGGCGCTGCTCACCGTAAGGCAGATTTTTGGCCAGTTCATTCACTTTACCGTCAAGACTGAATATTTCCAGAAGCCGCAGACACTCGCTGCGTATCTTCTTTTCTTCGCGCTGATAGGACGGCAGATGCAGCAAGCCCGAAAGCACACCATAACCGATGTTCTGGTTCATCGCAATGCGAACGTTATCAAGAACCGTGAGGTCTTTGAAAAGCCGGATATTCTGAAATGTTCTGGCAAGCCCTGCCTTGCTGATCATATACGGCTTCTTTCTGTTCAGCTTCACGGATTCACCGTTTCTGCTCAGCAATATTTCACCTGATGTGGGCTCGTAGATGCCCGTAAGCAGATTGAAAACAGTAGTCTTCCCCGCGCCGTTCGGCCCGATCAGGCCAACCAATTCACCTTTATGGAGCTCTATATCCACACCGGAAACGGCCGTTAAGCCGCCGAACGATTTCGTTAATTTGTTGACTGTTAATATCGACATGGTCACACTCTCTTCTTGCGGACGGACTGCCCGATCTTGTTAAACAGCTGCAGAGATACCTCTTTTGAGCCCATCAAGCCCTGCGGCCTGAATATCATAATGACAACCAGCAGCAGTGCATAAAGCACCATACGGATATCGGCAAACGACTGTAAAAACGTGGAGATGAGCGCGAGCAGTATGGCGGCTAATATGGAGCCCGAAAGGCTTCCGAGCCCGCCGAACACAACGATCACGAGAATATCGATCGATTTAAGAAAACCGAAATTATCGGGCTTGATGACATAGAAAAAGCCCGAATAGAGCGCGCCTGCGATACCGGCGCACACCGCACCGATCACAAACGCCATCACCTTGTATTTTGTGGTGTTGATGCCCATCGAATCCGCTGCGATTTCATCTTCGCGTATAGAGATACACGACCGTCCGTGTGTGGATTTTAAGAAGTTGGCGATCAATGCCACGATACCTGCCGTAAACAAGAACAGCCAGAACCAGTTCACATCGCGCGGAATGCCGCTGAGGCCCGCTGCGCCGTTTGTGATATTGAGGTTGACGAATACGATTCGAATAATTTCTGCAAGGCCCAGTGTCGCAATGGCCAGATAATCGCCCCGAAGGCGCAAAGTCGGGAGCCCGACCAGCACGCCCACAAGCCCGGCAGCCAGTGCGGCGAGCGCTATGCCGATCAAAAACGCGCCCGTCCCGAGAGACGACGACATGTTGAGTGTGAATATCGCGCAGGTGTACGCGCCGATAGACATAAAACCGGCGTGCCCGAGTGAGAACTGCCCTGTGAAGCCTGTGATGAGGTTTAAACTGACGGCGAGTATGATATTGATGCATATCGTCACCAGCGTCGTAAAATAATAATCGTTGAGGATGCCGGTCAGCAGCATCACCTGAACGATGACAAAAACGAGCACGATAAGCACTGTCTTGACCAGGGCGGAGTTGAGTTTCTTCATATCACACCTTCTCCCTGACATACTTGCCAAGCAGGCCTGCGGGTTTCACAATCAGTATCAATATCAGTATGGCAAAGACCACGGCATCCTTAAACAGTGAACTCGCGTATCCAGCCACCATAACCTCCACCATTCCGATGAAATAGCCGCCGATCATTGCGCCCGGAATGCTGCCGATGCCGCCAAATACCGCGGCGATAAACGCCTTGACACCGGGCAGGTACCCCATAAGCGGATTGATTGACGTGTAATAAACTCCAACCAGCACGCCTGCCGCCCCCGCCAAAGCGCTTCCCAGCATAAATGTAAACGATATGGTGTTGTCCACATTGATGCCCATCAGCCGCGCGGCATCGGCATCCTGCGAGACGGCGCGCATGGCTTTGCCGAGCTTGGTTCTTTTCACGATAAACTGCAGAAGCACCATTAAAATCACGGTGACGCCCACAATGAAAAAATTCTGAACGGGTATACTGAATGTCCCGATATTTACCTTTTCGGCGAGTATGCCCGTGGCCGCAGGATAAGCGCGTACATTTGCGCCCACGAGAAACATCATGCCGTATTCCAAAAATAACGAAACGCCGATGGCCGTGATGAGCACGGTGATGCGGGATGCATGACGCAGCGGTTTGTAGGCAACTTTTTCAATCAGCGTTCCGAGTATCAAACATAGCAGCATGGCAATCAACATGGAGGGCAGCAAATCGAATCCGAGCGATGTCATGCAAAAATAGCCCGTATACGCACCGATCATGTACACATCGCAATGGGCAAAATTGATAAGCTTGATGATGCCGTATACCATGGTGTATCCCAGCGCGATCAAGGCATATATGCTCCCGAGAGAGATGCCGTTGATAATCTGTTGTAATAGCTGCTCCACTATTCTCTCCTCATTTCCCACACTAAACGTTCAGTCCCGCTGTTATCTTGCGTTTTTTCGTTTATAAAATGGTCTTTTGAATTCATTATGGCTGTAACCGCTCAAAAAAATCAACCGGTATAATATAAGCAGTCTGGTATAATTTAAAAGTGAGAGACTTGACTTCAAGCTCTCACTTTAAACCAGGCACAGAACCCTCGGCAGTTTTTTATCACTCTATGATCTGTTTCGTTTATCACAGCCTGAGGCCGCGTCGTTACCGTCAGTCACATGGCACTTATGTCATGCGGGTGCAGGCAGCGCGGGTGGGCAAAGAGCTGCATTGATTTTAATTTTCAATAACCATTCCTTGCCCATCACCATTTTCAATCCCGTGTTAAAATTGTCTGCGGCACGTCATAACTCTTTTGTTTAGAGCCCGGCCTTTACGCTGCCCGCGGGCACGCCGTTTTGCATTTCAATCACGACAATTGATTTCACCGGATTATGGTTCTCGTCAATGCTGAACGATCCGGTTACACCCGTGAAACTCTCAGTGGCTGCAAGCGCATCTTTAACGGCGGTACCGTTCAGCTCTTTCGCGCGGCCTATGGCGTCGCATGCAAACTTGGCCAGATCGTATCCAAGGGCATTGAATGCATCCGGGTCTTTACCGTATTTTTCTTTAAACGATTTGATAAAGTTCACCACCACCGGGTCTTGGTCGAGCGACGAATAGTGGTTTGAGAAATAGACGTTGGAGAGTGCCTGAGCACCCGCAAGTTCGAGCAGACTTGGCGAGTCAAAGCCATCGGCCCCAAGTATCGGCACATTGATGCCAAGTTCGCGCGCCTGTTTGATGATAAGACCCGCTTCGTTGTAATACCCGGGTATAAAAATGGCATCGAAGCTCATATCCTTGATTTTTGTGAGGATGGCCTTGAAATCCGTATCCCCTTTAACATAGGCTTCTTCGGTCACAATGGTGCCGCCGTCTGCAGTATATTTAGTTTTGAAGCTTTCTGAAAGACCTTTTCCGTAATCGCTTGAGCTGTCTTTAATGATGACAACGTTTTTGGAGGAAAGGTTATTAATCGCAAAAGCAGCCATTGCGGTGCCCTGATACGAGTCATTGTAGCAGATACGAAACGCGTATTCCTTAACGCCGTTGGCGTCCACAGTCACGTCGTCGGTCGTGGCCGAGCCCGATATCACGGGGATTTTGTTGTCATTGGCCACAGGAATTTCGGCTTTAAAGGCACCCGATGTCGCAGGGCCGAGAACAATCAAAACCTTATCCTGTGTCATCAGCTTTGTGGCCAGCGTGGTGGCTTCGGCCGCGTCTGATTTGTTGTCGTACTTGACGATTTCCACCTTTTTTTCATTAATGCCGCCCGCTGCGTTGATTTCGTCGATCGCCATCTGAATACCGTTGACGGTGCTTTCTCCGTACGACGCCACATCGCCCGAAAGTTCCATGTTGATGCCGATCTTTATCGCTCCAACCGCAGACGCGGTCGAGCTTTCTGTATTGTTGTTGTTACCGGGCGCACAAGCTGTCATCATCGCTAAAGCAATGATAAGAATAAAAACAAAGTGCAGAACCTTTTTCATAAAAAACCTCCTCTGGATCAAAAATTTATGGCATAACCCATTTTTGACAAAGGATAGTTTTTCTATTCTGTACTGTTTTATTGACTATATGTTTGTTTTCCTGCCAATCAGACGACGATGATATCTTGCCCGCCGCCGGTGATGCAGCGCCCGCCGTCAGCGGTCACCACAAATGTATCCTCAACGCCGACCATGCCCGCGCCGGGAATGCCCTTCTTGGGTTCAATCGCAAGCACCATATTTTCCATCAGCGGGTCCTTGCAGCCGTTTGCAATCACGGGCCATTCATCCACATACAGACCGATTCCATGGCCGTAGAATTTTGCCTGTCTGCTGCCATAGCCCATAAAATTCAGTTTAAAGCCGGTATCCAATTCATTGTTCACGGTATTATAGATATCTTCCGGAACAGCACCCGGCTGCAGCAAACCCGCTAGGCGGCGCTGTACACTGATACAGGCTCTGTGCGCCGTTACCACCTCATCGTCGGGTTGTTTTTTAAAGCTGTATACCTGCGTTTTGTCACTGTGGTATCCTTCCATGCCAAAACCGATATCCACAAAAACGAGATCCCCTTTTTTAAGCTTTCGTTCCCGGCTGCCAAGCAGCGGCACCGCAGGCGACAGGCCCACTGCGCCGCCCGGCCCGTCAAAGCTTGTGGGGCAGAGTGAGTTTTCTCCGAAGGCCACCTGGCCCACCACCATCTCCGTCTGGAACATAGAAAAGCGCGAAACCCCGTGATAGCCCCGCTTGACCATCTCATTAAACATGCCGCCGACAAGCTCCGCTTCGCTGATCCCTTCCTTGAGCATCGACGGCACCACGTTCTCCAAAAACTCACAATGTGCCTTCCCTGATTGTTCCATCCAATACAGTTCATACGGCGATTTGATCGCCCTGACCATCATCAGCGTCTTATCGAGCGCGCTGACCGTTTCCATTTGAAATGCTTTTGTCAGTCGTTCCATAATCGAAATGGTCATAATTTCTTTTTCAACGTAAGTATGGCCGAGATCGCTGCCAAGCACTGCGGCAGCATCGCGGTAGCTGTTCATCGGATAAAGCCCATCAACAGGCGACTCATCTTTCGCCCGTTCATAACTTCTGCGAATAAAATAATAAATCTGCCCGTCATTCTTAATCACCAGCAGACCATCCTGCATCGTCCCGGTAAAGTAATACTGGTTGACTCTGCTTAATATCAGCGCCGTGTCCCATTCGGGGGACATATTGTTCATGTCGAAGCAAAATCGTTCCAGCCTCGTGTCGAGTTCTTCCTTGCTGAGTTTCATACAAGCCACCGCCATCTCCCTATTCGCCGTTATTTTGTCCAAAAGTTCACCGTCTATCGATCAAAACAGATAAAGAGCCTGCAATGGTGCAGGCTGTTGGCTGTCTGTAAACCCTATTCATCATCTCTCATCTGACAACCTCGAAGAGATGGATTGGGAGTTGATATATTTCCGAAGGGAGTGGCCGGTCTAAAGCTATACTCTCACTCCCAGTCACTTACCAAATCAACCCATATCGGGTCGTCTTCTGAGGAGGACGCTTTTTAATATCCCGAAATCTGCATAGGAGCAGACTGCCGAGATATTTGGCACATTAAATGCGTTATCTCAAGAACCCTTTTAGTATGGTGTCTTCGGCTTCCTGCTCGGAGAGCCCGAGAGACTCAAGCTTAAGCAGCTGCTGAGATTCAAGTCGTCCGATGGCGGCTTCGTGAATGAGCTGCGCGTATTCATGGTGCGCGGATATCCGCGGTGTGGAAATCACCGTGGCCTGATCCATTATGATGGCATCGCACTGAATATGCCCGCGGCAGGCGTTTTTCCCAATCAAATCGAATGAAAAATCCTGTTTGGAGCGCCCTTTTGCGACAGAACGCGAGATGATCTGGGCAGAAGAATCGGCACCCGGCATGTCGATGCTGATGCTCGAATACGCCTCTTCCTCGCCGTCGGTCAACAGCCTTTCTGTGACAATGAGCTTGGCGCGGTCAGCAAGGTGCACCTCGGTATCACGCCGCGTGCTGTCCACCCCGCGGATTTGAACAAGCTCCAGCTCCACCGTCGCGTCTTCTTCCACATGCAGTATCGTTTTGGGGTTCAGTACCTTGTCACCTTGGCCGTTGCCCGAGCCGTAGTGCTTTTCAACATAACGGATACGCGCGCCGCGCCGGACAAAAAATTCATGAATGCCGTCGTGCTGGGATTTGTCTTTGCCGGTATTGTGAATACCGCATCCGGCGACGATCATCACATCGGCCCCTTCTCCGATTTCAAACGTGTTGTATACGAGATCGTTAAGCCCCGAATCAGTCACGATCACCGGAATATGCACACTTTCGTTTTTGGTGTGCGGCTTGACCGTGATATCAATGCCCGGCCGATCGGTCTTGTTTGTGATATCGATATTGACCGTGGTGGCACGGCCTGCCTTCTCTCCGTTTTTGCGGATATTGTAAGCACCCTGCGGAACACCGTGCAGGTCGGCAATCTGTTCAAGAAGAAGCTCATCCAATGCACTCAACATCGCCAACACCTACCTTTCCGCAGCTCGCGCTGCATTCGCATCCGTCTACAAGGCCCCGCCCCAAAATTTCGTCTCTGGAGACTCGGCGGCGCAGTGAACCTGAAGACATCAGTACAATTTCATCGGCGAGCTCAAGTATCCGCTCCTGATGTGAGATAATCACAATCGTGGTATCCAGCTGTTCGTGCATGGTTTGGAACGTTTCGGCAAGCTTCTGAAAGCTCCAAAGGTCAATTCCCGCTTCGGGCTCGTCAAACACAGCCACCTTTAAATTTCGGGCCAAGACCGAGGCAATTTCGATGCGCTTGATTTCACCGCCCGACAGCGTACCATCCACATCGCGCTCAAGATAGTCCTTTGAGCAAAGACCCACACTGTAAAGCAAATCGCAGACGCTCTTGGGATGTGCGCCGGCAAGCTCAATCAATTCTTTCACTTTTATGCCTTTAAACCGCGGCGGATGCTGGAACGCGTAGCCGATGCCGAGCCTCGCCCTTTCGGATATGCTCAGCGATGTAATGTCACGATCCTCAAGCGTGATGGAGCCGGAATCGGGCATCTGTATGCCCATAATCACACGTGCAAGCGACGATTTACCGCTGCCGTTCGGGCCGGTGATCACGTATATCTTTTTTTGCTCCATCGACAGGCTGACACCCTTGAGTATCTTCGTTTCGCCGACCGACAGATAGATATCATTTAAATTTAGCATGATTTCCTCACTACCTCTTTCTTTGCACGATTATAATACACATCGGCATAATAAGGCAAGTTTACATACTTTATTATTAATGAAAAGTATAAAATGAATCGGATACGAATCAGCTCGGCATACCCGAACAATGGAATACCGGTATCGGTTGCTCGTTTTGCTGTGAATTTGTGTGCACAAAGGACGTAAAGCACCAGAAAAAACACAAAGCGTCCTCTATCGGGGACGCTTTTTCATACTGTTGATATGATTCAAAATATAATCTGGGTGTATGCCTTCTGTCGCTTATGCTGTCATCTCTTCTTCCTGCTCGGGCAAGCAATAAAATGAGCGAAAATCGCTGCTTTGGTTCAACAAATCATCAAATGATCCCAAATCAGCTATTCGGCCATCCTGCATAAATATGATTTGGTCATATCGGCTTAAAAGCTCAGGTCTTAAATTGTGTGTAATCGTAATCAGCGTCATATCGTTAAGATTGAGCAAGCCGTCTTCAATTGTATAAGCAGTCTGTTTGTCAATGGCAGCCGTTCCCTCATCCAAAATCAACACAGGTGTTTTTTGAATCAAAGCCCGCGCCACAGCCACACGCTGCCGCTGTCCGCCTGAAAGATTACTGCCGTTTTCACCTGCAAATGTGTTAAGTCCGTCAGGCATATCTTTAAGAAACAGACTGACACCGCTTTGTTCCAAAGCCGTTTGCAATTCATTGTCTGAGCATGAACGCTGCAAAAGAATGTTATCCTTAATGCTGCCGCTGAACATGTAGACGTTCTGATGAATCACAGAAACCATGCGGCGAAGCTTTTGGACATCGAGTGACTGTATATCGGCTCCGTCAAAAAGAATGTTTCCGTGATAATTTGCATATGTGCCGGTCAACAGCTTGATCAGTGTGGACTTACCTGAACCGCTTTGCCCCACAATGGCATATTTACCATTCTTTTTAAATTCCAGAGACAGGCCTTTTAAAACAGGCATGATGTCATCATATGAAAAAGCCACATTATCTAAACGAATATCCTTCTCAAATACAGGTTTTTCCTTGCCTGTAAACGTCGTATCCTCATAATCCGACAACATATCAAGGCGCTTCAGCACCGGCTTTATGCCCTGCACCTTCGGCATGCCATCCATCACTAGCATCAGCGGATTCACAAATGAACTGCTGAGCTGGATCAGCGCAAGCAATACGCCGGCAGAAATTTCACCGATTAAAATGAGGTAAGCGCCGATAAAAAACCCGGAAAATACAGTGATGTACGCCAGCACTTCAGATACGCTCTGGTTCATCACAGTCAGTTTATCGGCCTTGAATTTTGCCACAGTGCTGTCTTCATTATGTTTGTTATAATCAGTTTGAACAAGCTGATCCAAGCCGTACGACTTGATCACTTCATAACCGGACAGTATATCTTTAACTTTTGCAGTAAATGCGGCCAGCTTATTCGACACTGTCTCCTGTCTGCGCTGAAGAGCTTTGCCAAAAAGCATCGGGACGATAAGCATCAATAGCAGGCAGCCAATCAGGCAAAGCCCGATAACAACATTGATGGAAAAAAGGACGGCCACTGCTGTGATAAACATCACAGCGTTTTCGACGATGATGATCAGCGGCTGAATACCGTTTTCTTCGATAATCTTTATATCATTTGTGACGGCAGACAAATAATCAGCTGTATTGACGCTGGTGAAATCCGGTGTATTGCGTCGCAGTATGCCGCTGAAAACGCGGCTTCTCAGTTGTCTTATGATTCTGCTTATCAAAAGCTTGCTGAGCACTGAAGCCAAAAAGCTTAAAGCCCCCATGCCAAGAAGATAGGCCACAGAAATGATGATAATTCTTTGGAACCCAGCCATATCCTTGCTGACAGCCGTATCCGTCACGTTCTGAAGAATCAGCGCAATAAAAACGTATGCCGCCGAAACCGCTGCGCTCAGCAGTACGGTCACAGTAAACAACACCTTGTTTTCTCTTATCAGTCTTCTCATAGCATTCACTCCTAATATATTAGATGTATATCTAATTCTAATGAACATTATATTTAATTGTTAGATTTATGTCAATATAGTTAGACAAAAATAAAAGCCGCTCATTAAAAAATGGGCGGCAACTTAAACTCTACTTATACGAACGTCTTTTCCAGCGATTTAATGAAACGGCGAACGGCTTCACTTTCGATATGGTAATACACTTTTGATTCGTGCTTGGTGACGCCAACAAACCCGCAGGTCAGCAGCACACTCATATGATGAGACATGGTCGCCGCAGTGAGCCCAAGCTGTTCGGCAATTTCCAAATTGTACATGGGTTTTTTCTTTATCAGCCTTAGTATCTCGAGGCGGCTGGCATCTCCGAATGCTTTTAAACACCGAAGCATCGTGTTGTTGTCAGATTCATCCTGACTTGTAAGCAACGAACTGAGTAAGCCGTAATAACAGCTATTCGAAAAAACCATTTGCGATATCGGGAATGCCAGAGTCGGATACACATCCGCTTTTTTTGAAAGCAATTTCTTTATTTTACCGAACAACTCCGTTTTTTCTGCTTTCATAACAGCGGTGTATTGATCAATCAGCTCGTTAAGCGTGGCACTGATTTTGTGATGTGCCGCTTCAAATGCCGGTTTATTGGCATCAATACTGCCAACAAGCTGCCGGAATCGCATCTTCGGGCTGTTCATTATTTGCAGCAGCTTCCACTTTTCATTATCGGAAAACGGGCAGCTGTCAATAAAAGAGATATGCTCAGAGTTTAGCTCTTTCTCAGGCTTCATTTGATACATTTCGCAGATTGAATGAATAATTTCCGCATTAATTTCGCTGTCTGTCAATGTGTCAATTGAATGAATGAGGCTTCGATTTTCCACAAGCAGGCTTAGAAACAGCAGCAGCAGCCCCGTTTCGATACCGTCAAAAAACAGAGCATCGCTGACACCCGGTTGGTACTGCAATTTAAACGACTGTACGTATTCATCAAAAACGGGCATGTTCTTGGAATAAAAGTCTTCGCCGTTCACACCCATCTCATTCAGGGCCAGTACCGTTTCATTTCGAATGATATCCGCATTTCGGCTTGAAAAGATGAGACCTGCGGTTTCAAAAAGAGGATCAAGCTTGTCAAAACAGGTAATGGGCAAAATAGTCACCTCGCATACGTACTGTTAGATATCCATCTAATGAATCGATTATAATTCACATTGCATTCGTTGACAAGCCTCTTGTCAGTTGTACAGCCAGATAAATGATTATGAAACATTTTGTGAGCTGGAAAACAACAGCACTAAAGCTCTAAATGCTGTTATTGTTCTCGCATACCTTTTTACGCCATCTGCTGCCAATCCGTGAACAACGCTCAAAAATTTTATATTACACATTGCAACGATGTCTTTTATCGGATAAGGAAAACAAAGTGATCACATCCGGTATATCCCGAAGGGTGATCGTGTTTCTAACAACGACGGATCGCAGCTTGTTCCTCTGCAAGGTAGGTTTACAGGCTTACGGACGGCTTCTGCTGCAATATTGCAGAACTTAGCTGATGCCGCAGGACGCCAATAGATTAAGCCGCCCTCCAAAGGCGAACTTAATAAATAATTCGGTTTATGGCCCAAAAACAGCATCCTTAAATTTTTTGCTGTCAAGCAGCTGCTTCTCGTCCAGCATTTCGAGCCCGCCGTTCTCAAAATGTGCCGAATACATTGTTTCGGTTCCTCTGCAAACGGAGATATCGTAAATGCAGTTCACACTCTCCCGTATGACGCGGTTCATACCCTCTTTGGATGGTGCCATGAGGTTCCCGAATGAATCGCTTCGGGCGATAATGCAAAGCCTTAGCTTGCCTTTCTTCAGTTCAACGGTGAGGCAGCCATCCCCCCTGCTGATGCCGGCAACCTTTCCCCCGTTATACGTCGCAAAGCGCATCTGCCTGCCCTTCGCGTTCAGTACGGCAATCAACCCGTTAAACCGGATATTTTTAACAGGAATGCGCGCAATCGCACATACCAGCGCGTCTTTGCCGCTGCCGCACTGCATCCATATCCAGCTTGACGGGAATTCCTCTCCCCAGTCTTTCTCAATATACCCGTCCGCGCCGTCAAACTTCAACGTGTTTCCTTCAAAGCACACATCACCCTTGACGCTATGCCAGAGGCTTAATATCCCGTGGTTGCACTGCATTTTGGGCAGATATGAAAACGGCCCCATGATAGACGGCGATAAAAGAGTTGTCCGCAATGGTACATGGCCGCTGTAACGCAGATTTGCCGTGAGACCGATTTCGGGTAAGCTCAGGTTTATCTCGTGTATGGAAAAGCAGTTGCCGCCAATGCACAGCTCAAAATACCGCGGATGGCATGTAAACTCACCCGCCGGATATGATAGAAAGTAACTCTTGGGCGGAAATCCCACAATTAACTGTATAAACGCTTGGTCTTTGCTGCTGTCGGTGCCGCGAAACAGGCCCGGTATCACCACAAAAACCCCTTTATCACAGGCATGTTTATAATACCATCCTTCAAAATAAGGACGGCTGGAATGTTTGCCGTGATACTGTTCAGGTGAAAACGGCAGCAGATGATGGCCCATCAGTTAAAGCTCCTCGTCAATTTGCTCAAGTGGCTCTATCGCCGGGTTTTCCAGCACATCGCCGGTCATAGAAAAGCGCGATCCGTGACACGGGCAGTCAAACGAATGCTCTGCCGCATTGTATTCCAGCGGGCATCCAAGATGTGTGCAATGCGCTTTAAAGCAGGCGGTATGGCCATCTCCATCTTTATAAACAGCCAGCGCACGTCCGTTTATTCTCAGCACAGCGCCTTCTCCCGGTATCACGTCATCCAATGTGCCGCTGGGAATTAACGCGTTGCCGGCCGTAAACTCATAAACCGCTTCGCCAGCCTGCTTCACAAATCCACCCGCGGATGCGACGGGCGAAAAACGTTTGGGACTGAATACGGCTCTGATTTCGGAATTAAGTGTGTTATTATCCGTGATTTCATCCGTAATCATGATCGAACCAGCTGCGCTGTTGGTCATACCCCATTTGTCATAGCCCGCCGCGACATAGATTTGGGGGCCATGTTCGTAAACGCTGCCCACATATGGGATATGATCCAGCGTCCTGCCATCCTGTGCGGACCAGCCGTAAACGGCTTCGGCACCCGAAAATGAGCTCACCAAAAATGCGTTCAGCGGTTCAAGCCCCGTATCCTGCTGATCTTCCTTGGCCGTTCTGTGCCCAAAGCCGCCAACAAGCAGCCATGGTTCTCCGGTTAGAGAGAGGGATCGGACCGAACGCACCGGGTCTCCCGCGTTGATGTACATGCCGGAAGGCCCCTGTTGGCGCGCGGCAATCAAGTAAGAGCGCCGCTGATGAATTCTAAGAAAGTAAATCCCGGGAAATTCAAACATTGGATACCCTGTTGCAAGCACCACATTTTGTGCGTGAACTGTTCCGTTTTCCAGATGAACCGTGATACCGTGTTCGTCCCGGTCAAGACCGATGGCTTTTGTCCTTTCCTGAATAGGCACACCCTTGTCGCTCAAGGTTTTGGCGAGAGCGTATAAGTATTTGAGCGGATGAAACTGCGCCTGATTTTTAATTTCGAGTGCACAGAGGATTTCGTACGGAAGCTGCGTTTTCTTAACGATCTGCGCTTCAATGCCGAGCCGTTCATAGGCCGCCATTTCATTGATCACATCATGTTCTTCCGCTGCGGTCAGCGCGTAGAGGTAAGCGTTTTGCGTTTCAAAATCGCATGCAATATGAAGCTCATCCACGAGCGATTTGATCAGATCAAGCCCTGCATTGTTCGCAACATAATATGCGAGTGCTTTCCCGTCTGACAGCTTCGAAAGCCGAATATCATGCTGCACCGTAATCTTTGCCGTCGTGTGCCCGCTGGTGCCGCTGCCCACCTCATTCGCTTCAACCAGCGCCGTTTTCACGCCCGCGCGCGCGAGGAGCAGCGCCGTCGTAACGCCGGTGAGGCCGCCGCCGATCACAACGGTGTCATAGGACTTTGCCAATGGCATATCCGGAAAGACCGGTTTTTGCGCAGTATCTATCCATAAAGATTGTCTTTTCATCGTGTTTATATCTCCGTTTCATGTATTATCCTTATTTTGCCGCAAAAATAAAAAACCATGTAAACAACGTTTTTACATGGTTAAGATCGTAGACTATTGACCCTGCCGCTGCATGCGATGATGTGAAAAAGCTGCGGATTAAAATTTGTTTAATCATCAATCCTCAGTCAGCTTCGCTGACGGAGGATTGCGGTACACATCGATGATACACCGCGGGTGATCATATCACCCGCTTTCATATTACAGTCAATCGCTATGAGATAGGTAAGCCAATTGATCTGTTGCAAACCGTTATCTTTTATTATCAAAATCACGCATAAACATGTTTTTCTTTTTCATCAGGCTTTCCGTGCTGTCAAAGCCGAGTCTTTTAAGCATTTCAAAAACAAACGGGTTATCAACCGGCGTTTTTTCTTCAGTCCGTGCCGCGTATTCATTGACATTGCGCGTACCCTGTTCCTTATCAATAATGATGCGCGGCCCACCGACGCAGCCGCCCACGCAGCCCATGCCTTCTAAGAAGTTGGCGTCGAGTTTGCCTTCCATCACATCCTTCAGCATCGTCTTGCATTCGGGCACACCGTTTGCCTGCCGTGCCTTCACCTGCAGATGTCTGCCCGGCGCTATGCGCTTCACCGTTTCGGCAACGGCTGTGCTGACACCGCCCGTTCGCGCATAGAGACGCCCCGCGGCCGATGAATGATCGCGCAGGTCTTCCTCAAGATTATTGGGCTCAATACCGGCCGCATTAAAAATATCGGCCATCTCCCGGAACGTGAGCACATAATCCACCGCATCCGCAATATCGGCCTGACGCGCCTCAGCCTTTTTCGCGATACACGGCCCGATAAACACGGTTATTGCCTCGGGGTGCAAATGCTTCACGGCACGCCCGCTTGCCACCATGGGTGAGACGGACGGCGGCATATGCGGCACCAGCTCGCCATACACCTTTTCTATCATCCCCACCCAAAGCGGGCAGCAGCAGCTTGTGAGCACAAAGTCTTCTTCCTTCTTTATCGCTGCATCGAATTCGAGCGCTTCCTTGAGGGTCAGGATATCCGCAAACAGCGCCACCTCAATCAACCCCGTAAACCCGAGCATTTTAAACGCGGTGCGCAGCCGTCCCGGCGTCATATCCGCGCCGAATTGGCTTAAATATGCGGGCGCAATCAATGCGTATACAGCGGCACCTTTGTTGATATGGTCAAAAATCGGCACCACTTCTTTGATCTCCACAAGATTGTGCGCATCGCAGGCGGCAATGCAGTCTCCGCATCCCACGCAGCTGTCCGCTATCACCACATTGCCGTTTTCATCTCTTGTGAGTGCGTCATAAAAGCAAACGTTCGTGCATTTGTCATCGTCGCAGCCGCATGAACCGAGCCTTACCACGGGCGGATACGTTTTCGGATTAAGCAGGCAATTGAGTGAATGCATATCACAGTCTTCATTAGTCAAAGAATCGATAGTGTTTTTGACTGAAGATGTCACGGCCTTCATATAAAGTTCATCAAAGCTGGTCATCGTCCGTTCTCCTTATGTATGGTAGTATTCGCTGCCAATCCTTCAAGCGCTTCTCGAAAGAAATAGCGTGGGCCGGGCTGGTGGATCCGAGCCGTTCAAAAGAGAGGCCATGAAACTCAAAACCGACATGCCGCGCAAATGTATCAAACGCTTTTTGGCCATTGAAGAATATATGCGTGATTTTCGGATGAGCGGCGAATAACGATGCAAAATCGTTCACGACGGCGTTCTTTATGTGCGCGTCGAGACTGGACTCCCTTTCACAGCTTTTGATCACATCCCAGAGCGCAATGTGATGCCGCAGCAGCATGCCGATACGGTCTTCGTAGTCCTCATGAAACGGTTCATCCAGCAGCGTGCTCATCAGCCGCCAAAAAGCGTTCTGAGTATGACCGTAATACTGCTGTTTGCGCAGCGATTCCTTTCCGGGTATGGAACCGAGTATCAGTATGCGGCTCTGCTCGTCCGCAATCGGTCCGAAAGAATAAATCGTATTCATGGCTCATCCTGCGGGGTCAGTTGGCTTAAGTACCGTTTCACTATTTGTCTGCTCTGCGTTGCATCTTCATCAAAAAGCTCTATGCGAAAATGTCTGACGCCAAGCGCGAGATATTCCGCCGCACCGATTTCGGCCACGCAGCTGTGAAACACGTGCGTCCGGCAGTTTTCATCCCTCATAACAGGATAAACGTTACCCTTTATATCTTCAAGACCAAAATGTTTTTCTTTGCACAACCCGCAGGCGTTTTTCCCAAGGGCACCCGAGAGCACACAGTGCCGCATAGCCATCAGCTCATGGCGTGCGTATAATATGGCTTCAACGGGCGCGGTTTGGCCGTTGATGGCTTTGTATGCGGCCATCAGCTGCGCTGTCTGAACGATGTCAAGCTCGGGCGATAGTGCCGCGCGCTTCGCACCGTATGAAACGAGCACAGACAGCGCAGCGGCATTGAACGCGTAAACGGTATGGTCGATGGTGATATCGTTGCCCTGAGAATAAGCGAGCAGGCCGCCGTGATCGGTCACGAGCAGCCGCTCACCGCTTAGAGGCTCTGGCGTTTGCGCCAGCCTGTCCGCCCTGAGCCGTAATTGGGGATATGTTGCTTTATTTTCAGAACAGAGCCGGACATCGTCCGTATAGATATCACCCGTTACAATATCCTTCACCGCTTCAAATTGCGCGGCACTGCGCACAAGAACATGAAGCACCGGGCCAATCCCCTCACCGCCGTACCGGACGGGCGGCATGGGTTCGCCGCATATACGAACGGGCGCAACCGCCGTGCGCAGACCCGTCAGCTTCTGCGCGGCATCTCGGCGCAGCGCGTTGATCGCGCTTTTGGCAATAAAGATGTTTTCATCGGCATCGATATGTACATCATCAAGCTCAAACGGTGTATCGCCGAGCTTGGAAATGCCGGCAGCAAGATCATCACGGGTGGTGGGCGCGGTTCTGCTTGGCTCAACCAACTGGCCCTGCGCAGCCGCTTCGTTTCCGGCTTCGTCCTTCAAAACGAGCTGGACAGGGGCTCCTTTTCTTGCCTTCAGAACACCGGTAACCGGTATGCGTTTTGTGTTCAAAGCCTGCAGCGACTTTAACAGCGTGGCATCACTTGTTTTCACCACCGTATCTCCTGCCGCCGCTTTTGCTTTCGCGTCCAGCTCAATGATATCACCGGCATCAGCCGACGCCGTGAGCAAACCGTTCTTATATAATTTATTACAGATAAAGCCGTCGTCGCTGCGTTCAAACTTAATGCCGTCGCCCTGATTGAGCATCGCCAATAAACGCAGCTTGATTCTTCCGTTTTTCACGGCCAAAACCTCGCCGAGCGGCGTACCGCGGTGATTCGGGCGGTCTTTGCTTAAGAGTGCTTCTCCCCTCACGCCAAACAGATGTGCTTTTGAATAGCCACGGTTAAACAGGCTTAACAGGTTTCCCATGTCCTGCTTATCTGGCTTTGGCTCCCGGCCTGCCGCGCAATCGCGAAGAAGCTTTGCATAAATCTTTGTCACCAGAGCGACATACTCGGGCGATTTCATGCGGCCCTCTATTTTAAAGCAGCTGACCCCGGCTTCAAGCAGCGCTGATATATCTTCAAATAAACCGATATCTTTGGGGCTCAGCAGATATTCGCCGTTTGTGTCGTACAGTTTCCCGGCGTTATCCCGCAACCTATAACGCATGCGGCAGCTTTGCGCACAGGTACCACGGTTGCCGCTGCGTCCGTTTGTCAAAGCGCTGAAAAGGCATTGCCCCGAATAGCAGATGCAAAGCGCGCCATGCACAAACACTTCTTTTTCAATGGAACATTGTAAGCTTTTGATCTGATCAATAGCCATTTCGCGCGCGAGTACGGCGCGGGAAAGCCCGAGGCTTTGCACGAATTCAAGGGCCGCGTCGCTGTGGTTGTGCATTTGTGTGCTCGCATGCAGTTCGGCATCCGGAAAACGGCGGTGAACCGCCGCGATCATGCCGATGTCCTGCATGATCAGCGCGTCGGCACCACACAGCAAAACAGCTTCCGCGTGCTTCAGAAAAGCTTCTGTCTCATCTTCGTAAACCAGCGTGTTCACCGTCACATAAACTTTAACGCCGTATGCGTGCGCGTAGGCGATGGCTTCGCTCAGTTCATCATTGGAAAAATTCCCGGCAAACGCGCGGGCTCCGAAGCTTTTTCCGCCGAGGTAAACCGCGTCCGCGCCGTTTTGCACCGCCTGAACCACAGAAAGCATGTCTCCGGCCGGTGCGAGAAGCTCATATTTCATTGACTGCTCCGCTTTTTTTATCAGTATACCATAGCTGGTTGAATCGATGCATGCATTTGAGTGAATCAAATCAATTTTATAAAGCCTAAATTATCAATGAGCAATGTCTATTCATCCTCAACGATCGCGAATACCGTGCAACCGGGCATTTGCAATAAGAATTATAAATGTGCTTTACTATTATAATCAACCCATTATGCTGTCGTGAATAAAAAGCCTTATCATAATGCAATGAGCGGATCAAATGACAAAGGAATAGCCTCTTAAAAGTCAGTTCTTTTGTTTTGACGACGGTTTTCGCATTTGCCGAGAAAATGATGTAAATGGCTGCTTTTCAATACGTCTTAAAACGCAGACAGTCATATGTCCTTTATTGGTTCATTCATAACACCGGTAAAACTTTTGGCTTCGATTTGATATGGCAAAATCCCGGTTTGTCACTCTCCCCCAATAATAAAAATCAGTCGGCATTATTTCGTTGCGTTGTCAAAAATATAAAGCCGCTTATCAATGCTCGATACGAAGCGGGACAACGTATCTGAGTAATAAAGGTGCAGTTCATGCAAAGCCCTTGTGCAAACCGTATAAAGCAGTTTCCTGTCCTCCGGCAATTGATAATTCTTATCATCAATTGATTCGACCAAAACGGCATCGAACTCAAGTCCTTTGGCCAGGTACGAGGGGATAACGATGACATCACCATAATAGACTTCGTTATGATTTGAGATCAAACAGATATCGAGAAGCGGACTCAGCGATTGATAAACAGCCCTGCACTTTGCTGCCGTTTTGCAAATCACAGCAATTAGCTTATAGCCCTTATTTTTTAAATCATTGATGTCCTCAGCCATTCTCTTATATAAGCCGCTGCTATGAGCCTTAATCACCTTGGGCTTATCCCCGTGCCTGTTGAGCTGTTCTGATTGCATCGGGGTCGTAAGCAGCTCTTTACAAAAGTCCGCGAGTTCTTTGCTAGAACGATAGCTTTTTGTCAGCGTTATTTTTCTCGTGCTGACGTCAAAAATATTGGTGATCGCATCAAAATTGCCGATATTCATATACCCGTTGACGGTTTGATTGACGTCTCCGAGAATCGTCATGTTGCTGGTTTTAAACACTGTTTTGAAAATTTCATATTGAAGAGGCGTGTAGTCTTGAGCCTCGTCAATGACCACATGTTTCACCGATGCCGCGATATTATCTCGTTCCAGAGCCGTTCTCAGATATATCAAGGGCGCGAAATCCTCATAATATATCATCCCTTCGCGAAATGTACGGGCGGTATAATCGGCAATCATCCGATAATCGTCACCATGGCTTACACCAAACGTTTGCAGAAATCTACCGAAATTCTCGAATAAATTCAAATACAACGGGACGGTTTCAAAAGCCGTCATCCGAATGATGTCTTCTTTCATAAGCTCATACTCTTCTTCGAGCTCTCGCTTTTCTGCCGGGCTTATATCTTTTGCATGGGGATCCTTTTCGAATGCATCCTTAACCCTCTTATCTTCATACTCCTCCAAGAGCTTGAAAAGCCGCTCGCGTATTTTCCCCAGCCGATTGGCATACGGCAGCCGGCTGTCCTGATTTATATACAGCAGAAGAATATCATTCGCGGCAATCAGAAGTTTGTTATGATACACGATGTCTTTTAAATTCAGCGCCGCTCCGCTTTCAAAATGCTGCACATACTTTTTTAAGATATCAAGGAATACCGGCGATGATTTGAACCTGATACACTCAAGCCGGATATCATTCGACTGACCAGCATTGAGCAGGTATTCTAACTGCTGGCTCATGGTCTCTTTTTGCATACCTGTGGAAAGGATATTTTCAAAAAAGTCCGCGAATGTGCTTCTGCGGATATTTTCTTCCCCCAGTTCTGGAAGCACATGGGAAATATAGTCCTCAAACACATGATTCGGAGAACATATGAGTATGTTTTCCGATTTCATCGTATCCCGGAATCTGTATAACACATAGGCGGCTCTATGGAGCGCGATGGACGTTTTGCCGCTTCCGGCCGGGCCCTGAACAATAAGTATTTTATCCCTGCTGTTTCTGATGACAGTATTCTGCTCCTTCTGAATGCTTGTGACAATCGTTTTCATTCTGTTGTCTGTGCTCTTACCGAGCAGATCCTGAAGCATGGCATCGTTAATATTCAGGCTGCTGTCAAACATATAGACGATTGCCGAATTCTCTATCTTGTACTGTCTTTTGAGCCGCATCTCTCCTTCAATGAGGCCCGCCGGGCATGAATAATGAGAAGGACCAATTTCAAAGTCATAAAACATGCTGCAAATCGGGGCTCTCCAATCGTAAACGAGGATATCCATGAACTCATTCGTACTTAAGCTGTGAATGCCTATGTAAATAGACTCCGATGCGGTTTCTCCAATCTCCAGAAAGTCAATCCTGCCAAAATACGGGCTATGAATCATCCTTTTTAAGTGGTTGACTTTTTCAGACGAGAAGCGATATAAACTGGCCTGATTTCTTAAATCCATTTGAATTTGGTTGATCTGCGCGGCATCCTCCAAATCAAACAGACTGGACGGTGCTATTCGAATATCTTCCCACATGCTTTTTTGGAGTTTGATGGCTTCGCTTTTATAATTGTCTGCCGCGTTGATACCGATATCAAGCTGATCTTTAATCTCATTGATCACCCTTTCCAGATACGCTTTTTCACAAGCCCAAACGTCTTTATTCTCGATCACAAACAATCCTCCAAATAAAATTGCAGAATGTATCACTATAGTTTTTAAATTAGTCTTAGGATACACGTTTCCATCCATAAAAATAAGACTGATAATCACTATTTCAATATGATATAATGAAGTTGAGAAGAGGCATTTTCTTATGACCTTTTTTCAAGATACATGCAGCCAATATAAAAAGTGAATCTCACTGACGCTTATCCGATTGGCCTAAAACAATTCCCGAAGCAACACCCCCATTGACCAGCTTTTTTGTGCGTCGAGCAGGAACAAAGACATATCGTGCCCATGAAGATTACATCCTGAAATTTCTTTAAATCAATATGGCGCCTCGCTCAGCACTTCCAATCAATTTTGGCCGGGTTTGGCTCGTTCTCCACAGCCGCGGCGCGAAGCGCGCCCAGCATGCGTGCGCACTCGTCTGCGGCACATTGCTGCACCTGCTCCCACGGCACGTCTGCCCCTCTCGTATCATACGCCACCGCGAGCGCCCCGTATAACGCAAGGCCAATGCAGTGCCTTGCGGAATGGATAGTGAACGCAGATTGCCCGATAGCTCTGGCAGCGGCTTGCGCAACAGGGCTTCCCTCGGCTTCACGGGCAGCGCCATGACACTCGAGGATGACTGCTTTTGCTTGCGGTAATTTGATGGCTCCTGACAGCCAGGCGCGGGCGGCTTCAAGTGCATTCTGCGGGCGCACATCATCCGGAAAGCTTTTGTTCCACAACGGGAGAATAACGCTTTGAGCATAATCAACGGCCCAACTCACAAGGGTGGCTTTGCTTTGCGTTTCTATCAATTTCATAAGCGATTGAATATATGGCGCCTCCCAGTCGCTTAGCATCTTTCGTGCTTTTGGCATATGAAACCCCTCATAATTATATACTGCGCTGATCATGCTATCACACACGATATATTCAGTAAAGGTAATTTGGCCTTTTTTCAAGAATGCAAGTGTGACGTTTCCCCAAACATTATGCGGCGCCTTTGACTGAGATGTCTGTATCCGTACGTCTTGCGGGATCGTTACCCGGGGATGCTCACTGATGATCAGCCTTTATAAGGGCAAATCCTTATCAAATGACTTTTGTATTTTTACGTTTTATTTTTTCGAGATCTATGCTAAAATACAAAAAAACAAACGCTTGCCGCCGGGTAAGCATCGGGCACTTGTTGATTGCATCGTTAGGCCTTAGAAGATGCAATCGGATAAGTGTTTTTATTTTTGTTTTTATCAGGAGGTATTATCATGGCATGGCTTTATTTAATTTTCGCGGGATTGCTTGAGGTGGTTTGGGCCACATTTATGAAACTTTCAGATGGTTTCAGCAAGCTCGGCTATTCAATCATCACCTTTATAGGCATGATCGCCAGTTTCTATTTGCTTTCGCAAGCCACAAAAACTCTTCCTCTCGGGACGGCCTATGCGGTTTGGACCGGAATAGGAGCCTTAGGTGCCGTAATCGTCGGCTTCTTGTTCTTAAAGGAACCAATCTCCGTACCGCGTCTCGTATTCGCTCTCTTTCTTTTGACGGGTATCATCGGGCTGAAGTTCACATCTTAACATCGATAAAAGAATATCAGTCTTTGCCTATTTGACGACGTCAACATCTGTGACCATCACAAGCCCTTCGTTAACCATATCCCGCACCGCTGGAATAACCGCTTCAATACGTTCGGGCTTGTCTATGGCTTCAATAATGATCGGCAGACTCGCGCTTAGGTCCAGAATATGAGCAGATTGCAGTCTTTTGTTCTTGCCATACCCCTCAATGCCGCGGGTCACCGTGACCCCGGCCAAGCCCAGCTCTTTACATTTAATCACCAACGCATGATACAGATTGTGCTTCTTATACATAGAATCTTCGCTGATATATATTTTCAGCAGCTTGCACTTGCCCTTAATATCCACTTGCTACTTCACCTCTTCATCCGAACAATATTTTACATATTCCACAACCTATCATATACCCGATGATTCCCAATATCAATGTGCCGAAAATGTAGTATGCCGCATTTTTCTTTTCGTTATCTTGAAACAGATTGAATCCCTCATACATAAAAGTTGAAAAAGTTGTATAGGCTCCAAGAAAGCCATCCGCAATCAGTAAATATAAATTGCCCGTTAAGTTTACCCCCGTTACGAAGCCCAAAAGCAATGCGCCCGACACATTGATAACCAAGGTTCCCAAAGGAAACAATGCATTTTTGGGCTTTTGGGCAATAACTTTTCCCAAATGGTATCTCGTTATGCTCCCCAGAGCTCCTCCCACGCCCACAAAAAGCAAATCCATTACTGTTCCTCGCTTTCATCATCGGAATTGTGAACCAATTGGTTTTTACTGCATTTTGTTCTCGCTTTGATGATTTCTCTGCTGACAGCAAAACCGAGATAAAGGGCTATGAAACCCAAAATAAGAGTTAAGGCGATGTATAGTAACGCTTCTTCATAGTGGCCTGAAAATATCAGCGACGATGCTTCTTTGCATATGGTTGAAAATGTCGTCAATGCGCCAAGCAGGCCCGTTGTGATACCGAGCCGCAAATGAGCGTTCAGTTTCAGCACTTCCAAGGCCACACCCATCACAAGTGCGAGCAGGAAGCATCCCAAAGTATTGATCATCAGCGTATCGAACGGGATGCTTCCCTGACTTTGATAAACACTCTTAATAATAAATCTCAAGATTGCGCCAATGATGCCGCCGATTCCAATATAGATAAACTTGCGCAATAGTCTTAACTCCTTTATACAAAATAAGCCGATGTCTTCTGAATGAATTTCAGAAGTCATCAGCTTCACAGCATTTTTGGTATACCCAAGGGAGAACTTCATTCCCATCAAAATACTAATTTAAATGAGCGCGTTTGTCAATAAACCGACTGATGAGCAAAGATAATAATACATATTGAAGTTTTACTCATGGCAACCGATCTGGTCTTATCTGATAAGAACAACCTATCCCCGTCAGCCCGCATAGGTTACCGCATTTATAATTTATGGAAACATCTCACCGTTCAATCACAATTGTGCATTCTGTGGCCAGTGCGGTGATTGTAGCGACAGCGGCAAAAATAGGCGCTAAAGCGATACCAACAACGCCGACGGTTAACGGAAAGCTGAGTATTTCCTTGTCATCCTTATCTTTTATTGTCACTTTTCTTGCGTTGCCTTCGCGGATGATGGCTTTGATTTTTTCCATCAATTCCTCGCCGCTGACCTTATATTCTTCTTTCTTCTTTTCTTCGTTCATACCCTGTCTCCTCGTTTTATGAATTATATACTATCCTACCCACATTCAATATATAAAAGGAATAATCTTATATTTCACTTTTTTGGTGTATTCATCCCAAAGCTCACCGTATTTTGCCCTGCAAACCTTGTCGTCGTCGGCTTGACGGGTAAACATCAGGCAGATATAGTAAGCCGGGTACAGCCACACCATCCAAATCCCGGCGTAGCCGGAGGCAAGTGCGACGGCGACAGCCTGAATTATTTCTCCGAGATAGTTAATGTGCCGGCTTGCACCCCAGTAGCCATTCGCAAGCAGGCTGAGTTTCCCGTCGCTGAGAACTTCGGGGGCAATCCAAAGAAACTTCTTGTCAGGCGCAATTTTAAAGACATACTTTTGCATATTTGCGCCGCGCGTAAATACCCAGCCGCAGAGAAAGAGCGCACCAAAGAGAATGGTCAGCCACGCAGAATGCCCGGGGCTGGGAAGATCAGCGGTAAACCAAAGTGAGACGGAATAAAAATAGGGATAAAACGCAAGGCAGCCGAATCCCAATTTGAACCCAACACGTTCCGCAATGAAATCGTATGTCCATAAATGTATCTTTTCGAATATCAGATAATCAAAGCAAAACCATGTGAGCATCGCGCAGCCGAGAAGAAAACCATAGTTAATATTTTGTACATTCATGATGTGATACGCCGCAAAAGACAGAACATTCAATTGAAGCATCACGGCGCCGATTAAATAAAACCACATTTTTGCATCAATAAAGCCGTCTTTGAGCTGCGCATCTTTAACTCTGCCGTACCAAAAATCAGCCAAAAAAGACTTGCCGGTTGGTGGATGTTTGAGGACGATGTAAAAAGAATAGGTGAGTCCGATCGCCACCGCGCCGATAAGGCCGAGCCAACGGGTTTCATACAGCCATTCATATGGCACAATATCAAAATACCCAAGCCCAAACCAAATGAGAATACTTGCCAACAGCACAAATTTGCCATTGATTCTGTAATTCATGGCTTCGCCGGTTTTCTCGTTTTTTACGTATCCTTTTATTCTTTTAACCGGGATGATTAAGTGTAAAAGCGTGATCATCGCGTAAGCGATAAGCGGCGTGACCAAACCTAAAAACAAATTCATGACAAACCTCCGGTGTTTTTTGACATCATTTTGATGGCCGCTTTTCTGCTCAAAACTCTTGTCAGAATAAATCGGCCGAATTTATTGATGATTCCGGGAATGATGAGCGGGCCCTTTCCTAAAGCATTCAACGTTTGTTCTGCGACTTTGGTCGCTTCCATCGTGCCGGGTGCCGGTTTTGATTTTTCAACCTGTTGATAACCGGGCGTGAGTATGGCGCCCGCACAGCAGGCAATCACGTCGATGCCGTGGGGCTTGAATTCCTTCCAAAGGCCTTCGGCCAAAATGGCATTGAATGATTTTGTTGCCGCATAAGCCGCAAGTTTCGGGCTGCCTTGCGCTCCGGCCAAAGATGACATCAGCACTATGCCCCCGCGTTTTCGCTGTATCATCGGCGCAGATAAAAGTTTTGTGAGCAGCAGCGGGCCTTTGACATTGACAGCCGCGGCAAGAGCCAATTGATCTTCGCTCGTATTTTCGAATAAACCAATCGGCGCAAAGGCCGCATTGTATACAAGTAAACCAATTGATACATTTAGAATGCTGATCAGTTTTTTTACGTTTTCGAAATCGGCCATATCCGCTGTGATAGTAATGACATCGATTTCATAAGCGTCTTTCAGCCGGGCCGCCGCCGTTTTGAGCCGATCTTCCTGACGCGCGATAAGAACAAGATTTAATCCCCGCCGCGCAATCGCCTCTGCAAAAGCAAAGCCTAATCCGTCAGAGCCACCGGCAACCAACGCGTACGGACCATATTTTTCTTTGAACTGCGTCTTTATCATAGGAACCACCTTAACACTTTGCCGTTTACCCACGACCATGTTACCATTTTCGAAGATGTCTTTAAGATGCCTTGTTATACAGGCTGATTTCATACAAATATCCATGCAACTATTTTCAGATAAGACTGCGATCCTCTTTTTATCGCAAGCTTTTTATCTGATAGGGCTTGTTCCTCGTCATGAATGCTATGCTGTATAGTGAATGATATATTAAATAAGTGATATCCGACATTATTATGTTTCTTCTGTTTACTGCATTTATTATAGCTTATACCAGCATTCTACTCAACAGATATCGGTGAAATGTGGCGAATGCTGTTTATAGATTAATTCTCAAAGGTAAAGAATCAGTGACCAACAAAACGAAGAACAGAACGATACATATCGTTAACATCAAAAAAAATATGTTCAAAACTTTATTGGTTCTTCTTTTGAGTATTTTAAATAATAGCTCATAAATGCCTATTCCGGCCAGTCCGCCCAATGCATTACAAAGCAAGTCTGTGATGTCCGTTCGCCCGATGGCAAAAACAAACTGAAGAATTTCAAAAATCATACTCACACAAAGAATGATTATGACTTTTTTTATAAACGACCATTTATTTCTTAGGATACAGAGATAAGTACCCAATGGAATGAAAAACAACACATTGTAAATCTCGTTTGCCCCAATCCCTGAACTATGAAATGGAACCAGATTGATTATTCTGAAACGATCCATTTCATCAAAAGTAAAGTGAAGTTTAAACAAAATGATCCATATTAATACCAATACATAAATGATGAATAATACCAATGTGAGCGTATCATGACGTTTAGCCTTATCCATTAGATCTCCTTAAACCTTATTGTTCTTTCATATCATTCGATAAGTTATATTCAATATAACGCGATCACAGCCACGGTTCAAATCACCAAGTCAGCCGTGAATTTTCACATTGACTTACTCGTAAAGCGTTTGATATTGTCTATTCATCATTTTACAGTTCACATGGTTGATTACCTTCTAACAGTATTAGCTCCAGCTATTTTGTTCTTTCAATGAATCTAAATACATATCCATTTCTCCAGTATTTAATCCCAAATCATAGTTTTATGTAATCCAGTGTCCCCTGCGTTCCAGACAATTGCGCTTTTCTTAAACTATGATCAATCAAACCCACATGAATCCATTGGTACTTAAGGCGTCATCTCACAGCAGTGTCTCATATTTAAACTTTCCATAAGCACCTCGCAAGGTCAAAAGTGCTATCGCGCCCAATACAATGCCGATTCCAAGAAGAAGCCACAATCCAACCAGCAAGATGCCCGTAAATTGACCGGCAGCAAGCAAAATGATCGGCAAAATCAGAAACACACTGCGTTGCTGCGATTCTTCGAACGACTGCGCCTTTGCAGAGCCCCGAACAATAACGGTAATCGCAATCATTGATATTGCAGGTGCTATGATCAGCATGACAATAAGCCAACTGATATTCGGCAAGATCATCCCGCCCTTTGTGACGACTAGCTCGATCTCAAAAACCAAAGTCATAATGACAAATGACAAAAGAGATACCACCATACTCAATATGAATGACGCCAAAATCTTTGCATTAAAAATCTGTTTAAGTGAAAGCGGGCAGTAAAGCAGGGTTTCCAGCGTACGTTTTTCCTTTTCCCCCACGAATGAGCCGGCAGCCATCACCGTTGATGCCATGATGGGAATAATCAAAAAGAAGATTGGCAGAATATTATTAAGCAGCAAGCTTATTAATGACTCTCGCAAGTCACCCGCTTGCATACTTTGGGGCAATATATCCAGCAACTGCTTAAAATCAGGTGAATCGATCGGTGTCAGTGCAATTAAAAACACAAAAATTGATGGCAGAACAACAGTAAACACAAGCGGCACAATGAGCATCACAGAAAGCATCCGCTTGTTCGCAGTCATATTGCGTAAATCCTTATTAATAATAGCCTTTTCCATAGAATTGATCATTTGGCCGCTCCTTTCTTTTCATCACGCTGTTTAATCAGTGCAAAATATATCTCTTCCAGCGAGGGTTTTCGTGCCGTTACATGATAGACCTTACCGCCTGCGTCAACAATGCTTTTAACAATTAACGGCAGGTCCTCTTCTGATTGGATGTCAATCTCACAGCTTTTATCATTAACCAATTTTACTGCCATATTGTCTGGATATTTATCAGCTCTGATGGTAGCGGTCATGCCGGAAAACACCATCGACCGAATATGATCGATATCGCCGACTGCAAGCATTGTCCCTTGATCAATCAGCCCATATCCGGTGCAAATCTCCTGTGCATAACGCAGTTGGTGGGTGCAAAGAAAAATGGTGGTGCCTTTATCGGTTGACAGATGCATAATTAAATTGTTGACGCTTTGCACACTTTCGGGATCCAGCCCAGATGTCGGCTCATCTAGAAAGAGAATTTTGGGGCTGTGAAGCATGGCTCTCGCCAAAGACAGGCGCTGTCGCATGCCAGTCGAATAAGCTGAAAGCTTTTTATCTTTATCATCTAACAAGCCCAGAATGTCCAACATTTCCTGCCCGCGCTTTTTGCTGTCTTCTTGAGTTAATCCAAATACTGTCCCATAGAAAATAAGATTTTGCAGTCCTGATAGATTGTCATACATTTGAGCGTGTTCAGTCACCACCCCAACCATCTTATGAACCTGCTCAGGATGAACAGCGGGGTCTACTCCCAGTACAAGGCTTGAGCCCTCTGTGGGCGACAACATTCCGGTCAGAACCTTAACCGCAGTTGTTTTGCCGGCTCCGTTTGGCCCCAGAAATCCGAAAACTTCTCCTTCATCAAGCGTAAAGCAAACATTGTCAAGAGCTTTTGTGCCATCTGAGTAGCTTTTGGATAGATTGTTGACTGTAATTGATTTCATGACAATCCTCCTGAATATTGACTTCGTTGCACTATATAAACAAAAAGTCTGCAATTTAAACAACTCATATAAATTCCTGTATGTCTCTGGAAAAGCAGCCAATTTCGCAGCGACATCCAGCCTGTTCCTCAACGTTGGGTAATAACAAAAATAATTAAAATACAACCAGGCGCGATCCCCAGATTGGATTTTATATCTCTAAGGTTTATATCCCTCTAGATATATGTAAAATCTGATAAGAGTTACTATTACATAACCCATCCGGGCGTTTCTTATAAAAATAGAAGTGGCTGTATTCCCATTTATCTGGATTGTATATACATACCTGTCCCGAAAATTCATTATCACTTTGGTTAGGTTTTAAAACGCTTTCCCGAAAGGATGATAAAGATAATCGGGGAACAATGTAGTATTTATCTTCCGTCACAAATTTCGAATCCATAAAATCGTTTTTCAGATCTATTAAAAGTGGCACACCAATATTTATATTCTGCCAGCCGAAAGACTTTATAATGTTATCATAATAACCTCCGAATAAGAACTGATTCATTCCATTACTATCTTTCCATATATAAAGGGGGGCATAAATATTTTCAAAACTGTCCGCATTACGTTCTTGAATTAAATAACATTTAAAAAGCAATCCCTGAAAACCATCTGTCTTATCGCCATTATCTGCTACTCTTTTTTTAATGATCTGCATGTCATAATCATTTGGCAAGTTTATTCTATATTGCATTGTGATCATAATATATTCTCCTCAAAAATTTTACCTCGAGTTTTCTGCTTCACTCAAATAAATGCAATTAATAAAACGCGCACAGCTTGTTACATTTACTTGGATAAGATCGTTGGATTATTTCACTCATTTAAGTAACATTTCAGAGTACTATTCTTCAGGCGTCTTCAATAAGGGCTTTTGGAAAAGTGATGGCGAATGGCTCTACCCTAATGGCCGCGATCGGCTTACAAACTGAAATGTCAGGAAATAATTCTGAATTGACATTCAATTCTTCAATTTTAGCAAAACGACCTATGCCACTTCCCGAAAAAGTTGTATTATAATATTTTCCTTCATACATCTGCACAAGCGGAAAAGGAAGCAATTTTGTATTAACCGGAAACGGTAACCTGCCAGAGCGAATGACAAACTCAGCCACAAGAGTTCCGCCAAAACTAACCCGGATATGCTCCTCGCGGCTGTTGAGTTTCTCAAAGCAAAACTCCGCCTGCTGCTTGGGGATTCCCCAGTTCGCTCTTCCGTTCACAACGCTTTCTCTAGAAGATACATAGATTTTACTGATAGTATCGAGCCTCCTTCCATTGAAATCGAATTTGCCCGGAATGAACAGCAGCTCTCCGTAAGGTCCCGCATCAGATTGGATATAATCCACAAGCATAACACTTCCGAAACCGCCGATATAATGCCCCTGCAGGAATTCCGGTACATTGCCGCATTTTTCTACGAATTCGGGTTTAAACCGATAGATCAGAATATAGCCTTTGCCCTGTAAACTCCACGGAGCCGGAAATGAAGGCACCACAGATTCCATCATTAATGTTCTCCCTTCCGCTGGCCTGTTAGCAGCCAATTTTTGAATTTACGGTTATATATGCAGACATAAAGCGCGTTAATGAACGGCAGTATTCGGTTAAGCAGATTTGTCGCATAGAAAACTTTTGAGGGATAAATCCGTTTTCGGTTCTTCTGTATTCCAACCACAGTCCTTCGCGCGACCGTATCAGCGGTCTGAGTCGGCCACGCAACCGGAATGTTGTGGCCTGCACGGGAAAAGAAATTTGTTTTGGTTGCTATCGGATAAACCACCTGAAAATGCTGTCCCTTCTCAAGCTCAAAACGGTAGGCATCCGCAAATCCCCTGATTGCAGCTTTTGTACCGCTGTACAGCGAGTATCCGGGAAGCGAAAGTAAGCTCATTCCACTGGCTGTGACTAAAAAGTTGTATGGCTGGCTTCCATGAAGTTCTTTCATTTTTTCCGCACAATATATAAAGCCCATCACGTTTGTTTCAAAAATGGCTTCAATATGCGCCCAATCCGGCTTATCTATCTTTTCAAAATAGGCAAACCCAGCATTGGCTATAAACAGATCTATGCCGCCCATCTTTTCCAGTGAAAATGCAAATAGGCCGTCCAGTTCTTCCTGCTTGGAAACGTCGCATTTTCTGAGATATAGTTTTGGGTCTGATAGATTCAACTTCTCGATTTGCCTTGCAGATGCTACAACTGTGCAGTCTATTTTCAGCAATATTTTCAGCAATTCCAAACCAATACCAGAGGATGCACCGGTAATAACGATCCGCTTTCCTTCCAGCTTCATACCATTATGCTCCTTTCATTGCTTGCCAACATTAAAGAAATGTTTCAGACCGATCTGCCAGGGCCCAGGGCATCTTCGACGGTCAATGACCAGAACCCTATATTGGACATTTTAACTTATTCAACATCAAGGCACATCAGTCACTATATCTTTGTTATAACAAATGTACTGAACAATGAGAATACACTTTCCAAAATAAATTGCCATTACTGTTCCAGAATCTTCTTGTGCGATGCAATCATACCTTCATTCATTTTGTTTCCTATTTTAGATTTCACCTTCGGAGAGAATATGAGGCACCTGCAAGGTGCATTTTTAGCGTTGTTGCTGTTCTGAAAAGACCCCAAAAAGTTAGATAAATATTTTACTTTGCAGTCGAAAGAGCTTGCCGCCTATAAAAAGCGGGTGGTAAGCCGTTTCATTTTGCTTTAATTACGGCGATTGTTGTAGTAGTCAATGTAATCTATTAATTTTTTGCCTTGAAATGCTCTATCGAGCTAAATTCCTAAAAATCGAGCAACTTGCTGTTAAGCAGACCAAAGAAGCACTTGTTAAACAAGAATTTCGTTTTGCTCCATATGCACTCTGTTTCGTCCCGCGTGTTTCGCAGCATATGCAGCCGCATCCGCCCGGTCGATTACCTTTTCATAGTTGTGAACTTGCTCTTCACCGCAGTAGGCAGCTCCAATACTGACGGTGATGCGACGTCCGTCCATATCTGCGCTTTGTACGGCAATCCGCAAGCTTTCTGCAACAGAATAAATTTCCTTTTCACTGTATCCATAGGCCAGTGCTACAAATTCTTCACCGCCATATCGATAGAAGTGCAGCCGGAAATTCTGCATGTATTTTGTTATCACTTCGCCAAAACAACCTAGGCATCTATCGCCGGCGGCATGGCCGTAGCTATCATTAAGCTCCTTGAAGTTGTCAATATCAAGCATCAGAATTCCGGAGGGTTTTTCTGCATCCGGCGTTTCCAGATACGCCAGCATTTCAAAAAGCTTGCGACGGTTAGGCAGCCCTGTCAGCATATCAGTCTCTTTTTCGAGGATCAGCAGACGTCTCGCTTCGAAGCTTTCCAGACGAACCTGCATCAACGTTTTTCCTAGATAGCACCCAAGAACAGCGGCGCACAGGCAATTAATTGTATCATCAAGAGCATATTGAGGTTTGAGATAAAATGCCAGTGTTGTATGCACCACAAACCAGAAGACCAAGAACAGTCTTACCCGGCGGGGACGGTCGATGAAGCTGAGCGGCATGATGCCGAACCCTCCCAGCAGAATTGTCGCGCGCATATTGGGCGAGTGAATGACACTCAGATATATCGCAAACAGGAACAGAACTGAAAAGCTGGCATACAGTCCAACAAGCGTATGCTTTTTTATAACCGGAATCTTAAACAGAATGAACAGTATGAAGAAAGCCGAAAATGTCAGCAAGTAAGCAGGGATGGCGTCGGCCTTTGTATTGCTGAAGGGTACAGCCGCCAGCGGCAGCAACGACAGCGCCCACCCTATGGGCAGTAGTGTGGACAGCGTCTTTTCGTTATAATCGCCGATGGCCTTGCAGTTATCGGATGAAAGCTGATTATATATTTTTTCTTGATTCCCAAATAGATTTGACCATTTTCCCATACTTTCCACCTCAGCCGGGTATGCTACAGACATGGCAACCCATCGTATAAATCTCAATTTACGGCCCACATTAACGACCAGTGTGTCTACGCAACTCGATAAAACCAAAAGCATCTAAAAATTGACCACTCGCGAATTGCTGACATATAATCTGCTCTGTCATAATGCTAACTCTAATCTTAAAGTTCTAACGCCTCGCATTTTTTCAATACTCTTGAGCCAATAATATAAACAATCAAAAAGAGGCAAAAATAAATACTGTCCCGTCATAAACTGCTTTTGAAACGACACCATACACTTTTACACTTTCCGCTCTTTACTAAATGCTACAAAACCTTCTTGTACGGTGCGATCATACCTTCATTCATTTTGTTTCCAATTTTAGCCTTCAGCTTTGGAGAGGATATAAGGGCACCTACAAGATACATTTTTAATGCTGTTCCTTTTTTCTTTTGAGGAAAGTCGTATAGTCCATGTTTTTTGTAGAACCGATGATCAGCTTTCATCATACCACGCATAAGCCAAATGAGATCCCTGAAAATTTTTATTCCGCCAACACCATAGAAATTCTTAGGCTGGTTATACTCATGCTCGATTGCATAATCTAGCCTTTGGGCAAGTCTGTCTATTTCTTCATTCGGATTTATTTCATCGCAAGCAACCCCTGCGAGAAAATTCCCCCCGACCTCACTTCGGCCCTCTATTATTATCTGGAGATTAGGCTCTGATGGGTAATTTCCACTAATGAGGTATCCCGTCGGCATTCCCATAGTCACGGTTCTGTGGCCATTACAGAACTGCCTGTCTTCATAAGTTTTGAAAACGGACCCCATAGAATGATCCTTGATGGAAAATGCATAGATTATGGCGTCTGCAGCCTGAATATTGTTACGCAAATAATCATCAAAGCCATCCGTATAAATGCATTTTCCTGTTGACGCACAATTAAAACAGCCTAGACATCCCCCGCGAAAAGGATATTCGGCAATATTGACTATTCGGCTTTTATGTTTAAGAACGGCACTGAATCTATTAATCATATCATTAAGCTGCTTATCGTTCTTAGTACAATCCGTAACGATAACGACATCTCCGCTCTTTTCATCCCGGGCCGATGTATAAGAATCAACCGGGATATGCGCCGGAGCCCCTTGACTCTTTGGAATTGTTTCATAGGCATCGTGTTCCATGCTCCAGCAAACATATTCAAAAAAATCTTTTGCGGCTTTTCGTCCATTATCAGTCAGAAGATCATCCATATCCGCAGACAGGCCCTTAATAAATTTCATGCCTAAATCCTGACAGTTCTCCTGAATGTACTTATGTGCAGTCACATCATAAAAATGTTTGGAAGTCGTAATCTGAGTCACAAATTTTCCTGATACATTGAGTCCGGATGCTTTTAAAAGCTCAATAAACCTATGCAGCTGACTTGGTGCAATAAAGGTATAAACAGGATAAGAAAAAATTATCAGATCCGCATTTGTTATGGCATCGGCAGCATCTGAAAAATCTTTTTCATAGGTTTTTAAGTGCTGGCCCACATTAAGACACTGAAATTTATGCTCCGGGATCTTTTGTTCCAAATACAACGACGTTTGCAATGTGATACTATATTTACCTTTAGGACTTCCATTTAGGACCAATACTTTCATTCTTAACCTCCCGCTTCTATTCTTGCTTTTTAAATAAAAATATCTTGACCCCTTAGGCTATGAATCGCAATCATTGTACTCAGGGCAGCAAACATCTCTTTTTTGTTTTTCTGGAAATAATGGTGGTTTAAATGTCAAAACCCATATGCTTGATTGACTATAATCACTTTAATTCTGTCCTTAATAAATTGTCGCGCAATAAGAACAAAGTCATTGCAAATTCTTTGTTCATGCCTGCAATCAATACATCTGCCCAGTTTTGTACACGGAGTATCCTTATTAAGCCTTTTCGCATCTAAAGGTGCGGCAATCTGTCGCGTTCGTTCCATGGCATCATCCATGGTGTCTGTCAATTTGTTAATGCCGACCACAACGATTACCTGTTTTGGCCCATACAACATGGGTGCAACGCGGCTCCCATTTCCATCAATATTAAAAAGCTTTCCATCAAGTGTCACCGCATTGGTTCCAGTTAAAAATGTATCAGTGTCAAAATTCTTCAAATAGATTGCACGTTTTTCCTCCGGTGTGAGCCCAATCTGATGTTTGTCATAAAAAACAAAGTCTCCTCTTCGAACAAATTCAAACACCCCTAATTCTTCCAAAGTGACAGAATCCCCGCATCCAACCGTCTCGCCTTTTTTCATGAATGAAGCCATTAGTTGGAGTAACTCTTCTTTGTTTTCAACAAAATACCCAGCCATGTTATTCCGGTGCAAATTTAAAATTGCTTTACTGACCCTTGCGTCCATACAGCTCCGACCCCTAAATTTTTTCTATGACTGACAACCCGCCAGACTATAAATTTAATCGTGCTCTGCATTCAAAAGCCCTGTTTCTAGTTTATATACACAAACCGATATTCTCACGACTTCACCCATCGTCTTTTAACTTTTAAGCCATGGATAACGTTTTTCTAGGCTTTACCCAACCGATTTTCGTTTACCCCAGACATTCACGCAACGTTCTCAACCATTCGCTTTACTGTCTTTAGGTAATTTTAATTATACCCGTACTTTGGAATAAGTCCACCCGCTTTATCCGTTGGCGGAGGCAAGTCTATCGTAGGCATATGGACACTATATATATTTCTGAACGCCATGCTTTAAAACTTCTGCAGGACCAACCCACATCTGTCACCGTGAATATTGGATGCTTGTCCGGTATTGATTGAAAACAACACAACCTGCGAGGACAAAGCCCGTTTTGGCGGTTAAATAAATGATAGGTAAAACAAAAGAGGCACTCTGCAAAAATCAATGAGTGCCTTGCTTTAAAAAAATGGCTCTGTCATTATCGGTCTTTCTGTCTCACCGGAATCCAAATTTCACTCCGATAATTCGGGTCACCCGTATCTCGGCTCTCATTCCATAAAATCTCGGGCCCTTCGACTGCCTCATAACCAGAAGAAGAAAACCACTCCGAATATATTCTGCCCCACACATTTTGAAGTGTTTTGGGAAATGGCCCTTTTGATTCGAACACTGCCCAAGTATAAGCATCAATTTTTAATACATCAAATTCTGACGTTTCATCACATAAGGTTGCGACCCCGATGTAATGATCTAACTCACCCTCTTCTTGCATTCTTTCTTCCGAAAAATTCGTTGATGCACTAATAATGCCTGTTGGTTCTACATCTGATATTGATTTTAATTTATGAATCACCTCAGGCGTTAAGAGTTCAGTCATTGATGCAATCTCCGGATTAACTCCATTAAAAATAACGGGCACTCTCTTTTTAAATCCCACTAATTTAAATGCTTCTTTTTCAACAATACGATAGTTCATTTCGCATCCTCCTTTAATTGACAATTGAAAGGTCATTCGCGGATAAGCTTTTAATTGTGTGTTTGCACTTCTCGCTTCGGAAGGGAGAATACCATGTAGAGAATGAAAAGCGCGGGAAAATGAATCCGCTGAATTATAGCCATATTTGACGGCGACATCGATTATTCTCAAATCGCTATCCTTCAAATCAAATGCGGCCAGTGTCAGCCTTCTTCTCCGAATATATTCTGATAGGCTTATGCCTGACAAAAAAGAAAACATCCGCTTAAAATGGTACTCGGAACAGAAAGCCATTTTAGAAATCTCACTGTAATCGATATCCTCAGTTAAATGCTCTTCAATGTATGTCATTGCATGATTCATACTACTTAAAGAATCCATCAAACTACCTCCTTTCATCATCAATAGTATCAGGGAACGCTTATATTCATCCGACATTTCTATGCAAAGTTTTATCGATAATATCAGCCTATCTATATTGTGATGTCAATCCCGTTCTATAAACCCCGGTAACCTTAAAAAACTTAATCAATGTCTCCCAAGCACATGACATCTTGTCTGCTTCGTACCAAACGACCGGCATTGTGACCTGTTCTGTCATGTTCAAAAGCTGCCCAGTTACTTATACTCGCAAAGCGATATTTTCTACACGTGTGTTATTTTTTTGCTGTCAAATATATATCTGCGCCAAGGTGGCCTCAAAAACAGTTGACTTTAGTATATAATGATCGCTCACCTATTTAAACGAATTCTACGTTTAAGACAAAATAAATATTTGAAACATGCATATCTGGGTTTACATCTTCGTTGCATCGTACTAGAATATTTTTTTGTGCGAGGAAGAAAAGAGTAACGATAATGGATAGGCCTAATACAAAATTACACAGGGCGCTTAATAGCCTAGATAATCTTAAATGGAATGTTGCGCTTAAAGGAATAATAGCAGGCTCAGTTGCCGGGTTGACATCAGTTTTATATCGGATGATGATAGAAACGTGCTCAGATGCCTCTCAGGGACTCTATGCATTTCTTATAGAAAATCCAATAATGATATTTCTTTGGATCGCAGCCATTGGCCTTGTTGGTTATGCCATTGGCTGGTTGGTTAGAAAAGAGCCTATGGCTTCTGGAAGCGGTATCCCTCAGGTCGAGGGCGTTCTTATTTACGGTCTTAAGATGCGTTCTTATCTAATTATCGCTATCAGATTTATAGGAGGGGCCCTCGGATCACTTTTCGGTTTATCTGTTGGACGCGAAGGCCCGTCTATACAGATTGGCGCAGCCGCAGGTGAAGCGGTAACGAAATTCGGCGTTAAAAGCAAGCTTGAAAAAAATATGATCATTACGGGAGGTGCAGCCGCAGGACTTTCTGCTGCATTCAGCGCCCCAATATCCGGAATGGTTTTTGCTCTTGAGGAAGTTCACAGAAGCTTTTCACCCTACATACTGCTTGTGGCTGCCTCTGCATCGCTTACAGCGGATATTATTTCGAATATTATTTTCGGTTTAAAGCCCGTCCTAGACTTCGTTCAGATCCCCGAGCTGCCTGTAAACCTTTATATATGGCTGCTGCCCGCGGCTGTTGTTTTCGGCCTTTCCGGTTCACTGATGAACAAATTGCTGTTATGGGTTCAGTCGCTTTACAAAAAGCTTCCATGGTACTTCCGCATCTCCGCCGCTCTACTTATCGCACTTCCCTTCGGCCTCTTCCTTCCGCAGGTACTCGGCGGAGGCTCAAACTTAATACAACTTGCTGAAAGTACGACGAATATATTTGGTTTTATGATTCTGCTCTTCGTATGTAAAATCATTTTCACTAGCACGAGCTTTGGTAGTGGCGTACCAGGAGGCATTTTCATGCCTATTCTAGCCGTTGGCGCGCTTTCGGGATGTCTTTTTGGGATGGCTGCATCTAATTTCGGGTTACCCATTCATTATATACCTACCTTTGCTGTATGCGGAATGGCAGGTGCTTTTGCATCCTCTGTTAAAGCCCCTGTCACCGGGATTCTACTTACTGCGGAGATGACTGGTTCTATGGTTCTTCTTTTACCTGTTGGAATATGCGTATATGTTGCTATGCTTCTTTCGGATATGCTCAAAGTAAAGCCCATTTATGAAGAGTTGTTAGAGCGATATATGGGAAGCGGCAATGTTTTTTTTGAGGAAGAAAAAGGGAAGCTGTTTGAGCTCCCCGTTGAGATAGGGAGTTGTATCTCTAACAAATTAATTAAGAATGTCGCTCTGCCTTTGGGGTGTCTAATCGTCGGAATACGTCGCGGAACAAAGGACATAATACCAAACGGAAGCACGAAGGTGCTCCCCGGCGATTACCTTCTAATGCTCGCCGGAACCAATGACCCCGACAGCGTGAAGGAATCAATGCGAAAACTCTGCCACTTTGACTGAATAATTTTTGTATACCACTACCGTCAATTAGGATGACGCGGCCGCTAGCCTTACCACTACCAAAAAGCCAAGAGTTCAGCGGCTTCTTCTGGCTTCCCATATCGTTTAAGAGTGTATATGCAACCAATTTTGCAGAACCAAGTTTTTAAAGCCAATCCATGGAGGTATTGAGAGCGCCTGGTAGAGCTGCAACATCCGGGCTATTTTTAGCCAAAACGAGTATACCAAATAACAAAGCTCTTGCTTAGCGAATAAGCAAGAGCAGAGCGTATCTTATATCTTTGAGTTGCCTGTTTTTTTCCAACTGCTTAGCGGACAACTCTTCCGCCGTCATCCCTCCACAGCTTGCGGCTCCTTATTTATTGCGTCTGTGTCCGGATCTTTGCTTTCTAAGCCCACCATCATCCTGCTCATCTGCCATAGTCTATTCGCTGCGTTATTGTCGTAAGAGCGCCTCGAAGAACGAATAGCTCTTTTGCGTGCGAAGAACTGTCCTGTAACGCCCTCCACATCAGGAGATGATGCAAGCCAAACAGCGGTTTCTGCGCCTTTCTCTGGAGATTTGAAAAACAGCTTTTGCAGCTTAGACGCGAGTGTTCCAAAGCCCGTCTCCCGATTGACGACTATGTTCGTGCCTACAATACCGGGATCGGCGGCGTTAACCGTAATGCCTGCTCCTTTTAAGCTTTCGGCGAGAGAGTATGTAAACATAACTTCAGCGAGCTTGCTTTGTGAATAGGCCTTGAGCGCAGTGTAATGCTTGGTTATATTGATATCGTTAAAGTGGATCTTCCCCCATCTGTGACCAAATGACGATACGTTGACTATCCTCGATGGCGCGCTTGCTTTTAGCAGCGGCAGCAGCCTGCTCGTCAAAAGAAATACAGCTAAATAGTTAACCCCGAATGAAAGTTCATAGCCGTCTTCTGTCTCGCGGCGCACCTGCTTAAGCGTTCCCGCGTTGTTGATAAGAACGTCGAGCCTTTTATATTTCTTGAGGAATTCATCGCAGAATGAGTTTATGCTTTTAAGAGATGAAAGATCGCAAAGCATAAGTTCAATTTTATCGCTGTTGGTCTGCCTCTTGATATCATGCAGTGCTTCTTCCCCGCGCCCCTTATCCCGGCAGAGCATTACCACGTTTGCACCCAACCGTCCAAGAGCGATTGCCGCTGCTTTACCAATCCCCGAGTTAGCACCCGTTACCAGAACTATGCTGCTTTTGTCCATGAAAACTCCTATGCGCCGCAAAGCCAAGGCTTTGCGGGTGATAATATGAATAATTTCGATAGTATTATATCTTATGTATTATATCACCGGTGAAATGCGAAGGGAAATGTTGTACAGCAGCAAAGGTGTTAAATATTTTCTACTACCTTATAATTATTTGAGAATATATTGACATTCTAAAACTATATTATTCATTTATCCTTTTTTGAAGGTATCAAATTAATGCTATATTGCATATATTAATAATGTTTTTCTATCTGTGCGCGGATGAATAACAAGCGCCGCGATATGTCTAGCTCACTCGGTCTATAATCATCTTTCGATACTCAAATAAACTGACTCTGTCATTTAACCCGTACTTAAAAACAAGAATACGTCTTGGACTCCATGTAAACATGTCTACCGATTTTACATCAACACTTAGGTTGGAGATCAAGATTTTACCGTAATAAATATAATCGGAAATCAGTTTAGCATTCGAATTTGCTCTTCCTGAACAATCGCATATCGGGTTATGGTGGTCTCATTTAGTTTTTCCCTGTGCATATCTACAGCGGTTATCTGGTGGTTATCATAAGTGGTATAGTAATAGATGCCTTTGTCTGCGTTGCAGCAGGAAGTGTAGATGGTAATCTCGTACTTTCCATCTCCCAGATTGCAGCAACCACGCTGTTGATCTACAGAATTTAAAATGTGAAAGAACTGGCTGACACTTTCTTTTTCCCCATCCCCGGAAATGGAGTTCATTTTTGTGAAAGCCGCCCGGACGAATCGGGACTGCGAGGAAAGGTCGCCGGGCAATCCCCGTGCCCCAAGACCACGGCTATATTCATATAATTCCAGTCCAGGTGCAAATTTGCTTTCTGTGGTATAGGGAGAGATATTCCTGTAATTATTGAGATTGAACATCTGCATGGGGTATGGGGGATTATTAGTGAGAACTCCAACAGGATTGTCATATATCATATTTCCCGATGCTACCGACTCCAATGTGATGGCCTTCTTCCGATCTGCAATCAGCCAATGGAGCTGTGCCACGGGAAGAGTAGGCTGAAAAGGAGTATCCAAAATATTCATATTGGAGATGAGTTCTTTTGCTTCGTCCACGGTGGCGCATTGGCTGACAATCCAAGGAATCAACTCAAATTGAGCGATGTTGTCTTTCCCATCTGTATGCTTATGGTAGCAAGCGTTTCCAACAAAGTTCAGGCCTGCTATACAAAGTCCTTCTTCGTTGACTGCATCGTAAAGCAGCGGATATCCATCCATGACGCAGGCCATGCCAATTATTGCGTAGTGGCTCTCCCGCCTATCCTTTTCAAGAAAATGCAAAGGGTAGCTGCGCGGCATTACCACTACCTCGTCTCCATAGGAAAATTCGTAATCCAGTGTTCGCCCGAAATAAAAATCCTTTGTTTTATATGTTGCTGCTGTACACATAGCTTTCCTCTCTGTTTAATTTCTCAGATATTAAGTACCGTTAGCCCTTTACAATCCAAGAGTATATTTTCTCGATCTTCCTCTTATATTCTTTCTTTTTTTCTATGATTATGTTTAGGTGAAACATTTGAATAATTGTATTATTAAGCAAAACGAAGATTTGAATTCGGAAATTTAAATTTTCTCTAGTGATATTCTGCAACAATTCTCTTCCCGTTATTATATAATGGTCTATTTGAATTGCCACAAATGTTGCTGCTGTACATAACAATGCTATCGCGATTGCTTGAGAATTATTCTTGTTAAATAGGTCTTTTGGACATGTTTCCAAGAAGTAAAATAATCACGGTTTTTAAACAGTGAATTTTTACTCTTAAATTCTCAAAAAGCCCAGTATTACTGAGCTTTTGACCTTGTCACTCTTTTCTTTTACCTTGAAATCAAGACTACCCTCTCCATACGTCGGGTGCGGGAACATATCTACCCCACCACCTTCTCTACCGTGAATTCTCAAAAAGCGCAGCATCCCTCGCGAGCGTCGATGGATTGCACGACACATTGACGAGACGCCTTGGCGCATCATTACGATCTTTATTGTTCAAGGTCACAAATCGGGCATCTCATATCTCATCTGCTCTGTCTCAAGGCTATGTCATCCCATCCACTCTTTACGCTTCAATATCCGCTTCCTGGATTGTCCCTATAGTGCGATAAAATAATATCTTTCATTATCGGCAGCACCCGGGCTGCAAGATGGCTCGTTAATCAACGACCTTAATGGAATTTATGACAGGTTGGTGTTCCTTCTCTACCGTCCCATTGTTATCCACTACCGGTGTATCCGCGCATATCTTGTCGACAATATCCATTCCGTCAGTCACATAGCCGAAGGCCGCATATTGGCCATCAAGAAATGTGCTGTCTTCATGAACAATAAAAAACTGAGAGCTGGCGCTGTTAAAGTCCTTAGAACGCGCCATTGAGATCGCTCCCCTCGTGTGAGACAATGGATTATCAACCCCGTTTAAAGAAAATTCGCCCTTAATCGTTTTATCTGAGCCGCCTGTTCCGGTGCCTTCTGGATCACCGCCTTGTATCATGAATCCTGTCATAATCCGGTGAAAGGTCAGTCCATCGTAGAAGCCTTCCTTAACCAAGCTAACAAAGTTGGTTACACTGATCGGTGCATTATCGCCGTCAAGTTCGACGGTAATCGTCCCGTAGTCTTTCACATCTATGGCGACATGAACTTTTCCGACGGATTGAATCACACCCTCATCAGACTGCTGCACGGGTTCGCTGGATTCAGACTCAACCTCGTGCTGTACGGACTCGCTGGATTGAGGCGCAGCCTCTTCGGATTGTTGTCCCGATTCGTTTTGTTTTACGCAGCCAGCTGACAATACAAGTAATATACATAGCATCGTATAGACTAATTTCTTCATGATGACTTTCTCCTCAATAATTACTGATTCGTTTGCTTTTGATTAATCTCCTGCTGATTAACCGTAAAATATGTTTTCACAGTGTGTGCTGTCAAAGGCAACTCACGCCTACTTCTCAACCTTTGACATCAATACCACGCTCTCAACGTGCGTCGTGTGCGGGAACATGTCCACCCCCATCACCTTCTCAATGCCATAGCCCTCAAACAATGCGGCATCTCTTGCGAGCGTGGATGGATTGCACGAGACATAGACAATGCGCCTCGGCGCGGCATCCACGATCTTCTTGATCAGCGGCGCGTCACATCCTTTCCTCGGCGGATCGAGTATCACGATATCCGGTCTGCCATACTGCCTTATTCCCTCATCAATCATCTGTCCCGCATCGCCACCGAGAAAATGCGCGTTGCTGATGTCGTTCAGTTTCGCGTTTTCCTCCGCGTTTTTCACTGCTTCTTCCACATATTCAATGCCGAGCACCATTCTTGCCTGCCTTGCCGCGAGCAGAGAAATCGTCCCGATGCCACAGAACAAATCGAAAACGGTATCGTCCTTTCTGATCTGCGCGTATTCGAGCGCCATGCGGTACAGCTTCTCCGACTGCTCGTGATTCACCTGCAAAAAGCTCGTGAGCCCTGCACGGAACTGCATGCCGTCATATGTTTCTGTGATATAGCCGCTCCCGCGCACCGTACGGTTTTGGCTGCCAAGTATCGCGTTCTGCCTCTTTTCGTTTCTGTTGATGACAATGCCGTCAACTGTTTCCCCCAGCGCCTTTTCCAGCGCCTTGGTATCCGCCCAGTCGCGCAGCACCACCCCGGCCATCAGTTTTCCGTCTGAAGACTGACGCGCAACAATATGCCGCAGCATGCCCGTATGCTTCTCTTCGTCATACGGTGTTATTTTATTGTCGTTCGCCCACCGAATAACTTTGTTTTTCACATCGTTAATCGCTTGCTTTTGTATCGGGCAGTCGGCCGCAATCAGCCTGTGGCTGTGCGGCGCAAAAAAACCGGACTGTGCCCGGCCACCTACCCGCGCCACAGGAAAAGAGGCTTTGTTGCGGTAATCACGACTGTTCTCAGCGGGTACCACAAAGGGCAGCTCAATCTCGATGCCGCCGATGCGCTTGAAGCACTCTTTGATGTGGCGTGCTTTGAAAGCCAGCTGCTGCTCATACTGCAGATGCTGCAGCGTACACCCGCCGCAGGCTTCAAATACCCCGCAGAACGGCTCAATCCTTTCCGGTGAGGGCTCAATAATTTCTATCAGCTTGCCCACCGCATAGCTCTTCGCAAGCTTGATAATTTTTGCTTTTATCTTTTCTCCGGGCAGCGCGTGCGCCACAAAAACAGCCATCCCTTCATGCCGGCCGATGCCCGCACCCTCCACCGTCAGATCATCTATTTTGATTTCCACATCATCGTTTTTCTTCAGCATAAATCCTCCGCCCGACTATTATAGCATACCGGTGATCCTACAGAACAGACTTAAAGATTAAGCGCTTCTTTGAGCCGCCTGACACCTTCTTCAATATTCTCCATGCTCAGATTTCCGAAACCAAGCACGAGTTGATTCTCATGACTGCCTTTTATCAGCACATAGTCTTCCACATAATCAACATCAATGCCGATCTTTTCAAAAGCCGTAAAGTCATCCGGAGACAATCGGCGCGGCAGTGTAATCATCAGATATAGCCCCGCATTGTCTCCCGAAATGGTGATGCTTGAACCAAAAGCGGCGTTCAGACAGGCGATTAAGTGCTTTCTTTTTGCGTCGTATCTTTTTTTCATCTGGAACACATGGCGGTCGAGCTGCTTTGTTTCCATTAAACGCGATATGGCAATCTGCTCAATCGCGCCTGTCCAAACGTTGAGCGAATCGATATGCTCTCTGGCCTGTTTGGTGAGTGCAGAAGGCAGAATCATATAAGCAATGCGCAATGACGGTGAAAACACATTGCTGAGACTTCCCAGGTGAATCACTCGCTCGCTGTCAAGATGCCAAAGCGACTGTATGGGCTCGCCGCAATAACGGAATTCGCTGTCGTAATCGTCCTCTATCACATAAGCATCATGACTTTGCGCATAGTCGAGCAAGGCGATACGCCGATTTGCGGGCAGCACGCCGCCAAGCGGGAATTGATGAGATGACGCGACATAAATCAGCCTTAAATCCTCAATCTCCGGCAGCAAATCTGTACAGATGCCCGATGCATCCGATTCAACGGGAACCACGTTGAGCCCGCTTTTCTCAATTGCATGACGCGCGAAATGAAGACACGGGTCTTCTGTCAACGCATTTGCAACCGGCTTATACAGCAGCTTCGATACCATCTCTATACCCGCAGATGTACCGGGCACAATAAATATGCGTTCAAAACCGCAATAAATACCTTTGGCGCGGTAGAGATACTCTGCGATGGCTTTGATCAATACCGGATGCCCGCCGGGACTGACATACCCGAAATCATCCGCAACGGCGTCAAGGCACGCCTCTTTGAGCGTTTTGGCCCATAACGCCTTTGGGAAAACCGACAGATCAGGATTGGCGGGATCGAAAACGATCATGTCTCTATTTTCTTTTTCGTTCAGGTATGATCTGCCCGTTATGGCACTTTTTTTGGGGTATTTTGCGCTCGCGTCGATAGATGCCGCATACGTGCCCGATCCCATCGCACTGTTTAAATACCCCTCCGCAATGAGCTGTTCATACGCCAGAATCACAGAATTTCGCGATATACCGAGTTCTTTTGCGTGCTGGCGCGTGGGCGGCATCTTCTGCCCGGCAGCGATTTTTCCGCAGAGAATGGCGTCTCTGAGCTGTTGTGTCAGCTGAACCGTGATGGGCGTTGGAAGCGTTCTGTCTATGATCAAACCAAACATGTTCCCCTCCAAATTGGTTCTTTATAAATCGACCATTATTGGCACTTTAATTAAGCCAATTATAGTATATCCTATAGATGGTATCAATGGTAAACTTATTAAATATGGAGGAAGAAATATGAAACAAATAAATTTCGCAAAAACGGACGATAAAGTCAGTTCATTCTGCCTTGGCGCCATGCTGATGGGTACGGCGATGGACAAAAAAACAGCATTTGACGTACTGGATCACTTCAGAGAACAAGGCGGCAATTTTATTGACACCGCAAACTGCTATGCGTGGTGGATGGGCAGCGGCGAATATGTCGGAGACGAAAGCGAAAATATGATCGGTGAATGGCTGAGCAGCCGACAATGCCGCGACGAGGTTTTTCTCGCCACCAAGGTCGGCGGACGCCTCAAGGATGTACACGGCATCCGCAATGCGAACGGAGAAATTGAATGGCACCGTGTGCGTGCGGAATATGAAGGTCTTCGCGCTGATGTGATAAAAAAGGGTGTGGAAGGCAGTTTAAAGCGGCTCAGAACCGAGTGTATAGATCTTTACTACGCCCATGTGTTTGATGACGTCACGCCGCTCGAGGAAACGATGGAAGCGTTCAACAGCCTGATAAAGGAAGGCAAAGTCCGCTATATCGGCTGCAGCAATATCACCCCGCAGAAAATTGAAGAAGCCAACCGCATCAGCAAAGAAAAGCATTTTTCACCGTACATGGCCATGCAACAGGAATATTCGTACCTGCACCCAGACAGAAGCCTTGATACGGGCATCGTTGAGCATGCCGATGCGCGGATGTTTGAATGCATGGAAACTCAGGGTATGGCGTTCCTCGCTTACTCTCCTCTGCTCAAAGGCATCTACGGCGACAAAAATAAGCGCGAAACCTATTACAACAAGCATTTATACGATAACGAAAAGTGCCGTGAAAAACTCGCGCTCGTTGATAAGCTTTCGCAGGAACTCGGCATCACAGGCAATCAGCTTGTGCTGGCGTGGCTGCTCAGGCACGATCCGCAGATCATACCGATCATCGGCTTCAGCCGCAAGGAGCAGTATTTGGAGAACATGGAAGCGCTTAAGGTTGATCTTCCGGACGAATTTATGACGGTGCTGAACGCGTTGAACTGATTGGCGAGCAAGGCCCGAAGTTCGGCTTCTGGCCTTCTAATAAAGTCTTCTGGTTTTCTCTCAATTGACTCCTTAGAGGCTGCCGCCTGTGGAAACCGTGTGCTTGATTCCCCCACGTTTTCTGCCGGCGGCAGCCCCTTCGGAGTGAACCATCTGCTTTGCCTTCACTGTTTGAATGCCGGACTCATTTGCGGATTCAGATTAGATAAAGTCAGCAAAGCCTCAAGCCCAAATCAACCGGATTTGGAAATGAGTTATAGGATACATAGTGCTGGTTCAGTGACCGAAGTCCATTATACCATCCCATGCCGCTTATCTGTGACCTATCTATAATGCGCAGCGTTGCCAGAGCAGCAGCGTAAATTGATTTTTGATTTCTTGCCAAAACCTTAATACATGCGATTTTATTCAACGCCGCCGGTCATTTGCGAATAAGCCATCGTCACTTGTTCAACCGTCTGCGCGGGATGCATTTTTCCGGCATTTCTTATACAATGTACGCGATGCTCGCCTCGGGCAGATAGTGCGCGATGCGGTCGCGGAAAAATTCGGACGCCTCTTCCTTCGTATCACGTTTATAGCCGTATCGGCTGCGCCCGCAAAATGCCATCGATTCTTTATTATAAAGATTCCACGCCCCCGGAAACGCCTCTTCGTTGATCGTTTTTGTGACCATGCCGTATGTCATATAGATCAATTCCAACGCCACCGTGCTTTTGATGCCGGGCAGCAGCTTTTCCGCCATGATGGCGAACAGCTTTTCATACATCTCCCTGTACCCATCCACCATAATAATCGGCGCGACGAGTATGCCCGTATCGTACCCGGCTGTATAAAGTTTATTGAGCGCTTCTATTCGGTCTGATAGCCTGGAAGTGCCAAATTCCACATGTGATATGATCTCCTGCGGATTCAGGCTCATGCGGATTGTCACATTGTGGCCGTGCGGTAAATCCAAAAGCGTGTCCACCATACTGAATTTCGTGGGCAGCGTGATCCGCGCGTTATCCACCTCGGCAAACTGTTTAATCGTCCATTCGAGGTTGCCGCTCACGGTGTTCTCGAGAACCAAGTCCGAATTGCTGCCGATTTCAAAAACACTGCCCGGATACTTGTCAGCGGCACGCTTCAGCTTATTCATCATCTCTTCTCGGTTCACAAAAACACGTAAATAAGCGCTCGTGTAATACGTGCAGACAAGATAACAGTAAAGACACATGGCGGCACAGCCGGAGGACGTATACGGTACGAGAAAATCCGAGGTTTTATTGTTCTTCTGATGCGTCAATGACTTTCTGATACCCAGCACGAGATAGTTTTTCATCTTTGAAAAATCCTCATTGGGCCGTTCCCTGAGCTCCGGGATTTTGTTATGGTTATCAATCTCAATGATCTCAATGCCCATATCGGTGTATTTTTTAATCAGCTCTCTGCCGAGCCTATAGCTCGCGCAGCCTTTTTCCGCATAAACCCTTGACGGAACGAACGTTTTCATCTGATGCCTGCCTTTCAAAAGATAGTATGTCCCCAGATTGCTGCCATATGAGCTTTTTTATGATCAGACATATAAAAAGCAATACTCATAATGCGGGCTGTAAATGAGATGTTTCTTTTATCGCCAACGCGCCATAACCAACAGAACCGTTCGGCAATGATACTTTTTAATTGTCTTGAAGGAGCTTCGCAATATCATCAAATAGAGGGCCGAGATACTGTTTTACAACCCAGTCCTCAATACACTCGTTGCTCTGCATCTCATTACGTTTGTTAAATAAGACCGAATTTTTACTATGCAATTCCGCTCTCAATGTAAACGTAATGATTTATGGACCGTATATCAACGACGGTATATACGGCATATTTTACAAAAAAAGAGCCGGAGATACTATTCTCCAGCCCTAAGAGGGATCGGTTATTTATTCAATTTCATAAACCACTGTCACACTGGCTTTGATATCAAGCTCTCCTGAGGAAATCGGCGTTGAACCGGAATTACTTTCGTCCATCGCCGCCTGCGGATATTCTCTTAAGATGCTCCCGCCCGCTGAATTCTCGTTCATCTGAAGAGCCCCGATAATCTTCACGCCGCCTGCGGCTGCCAGCGTATCGGCTTTCGCCTTTGCCGCTTCCACCGCGAGCTTAAGCGCTTCATTATAAACAGCCTGCTGATCGAGTATCCCGAAGCTGATTGAGTTTGTCATATTCGCGCCGCTGTTGACCGCAATATCTATGTATTCCCCGACACGCTCGATGTCCTTTATTGTCAGTTCCACCTGATTGTTCACCTCGTAGTTCACAATCTTGTTGGTGCTGCTCGAATAATCATAGATCGGGTACGCGTTATACTGTGTGGTTTTAATATCGTCTTCCGTCAGGCCCGCGCTTATCAGCGCTTGCGTCATGGTGTTCATAATCTCTGCGTTCTGGTCCTGCGCGGCTTTCATGTCTTTATTCTGCGTCGTAACGCCCACGGTCACGTATGCCACATCTGGCTGCGCCGTCACTTTGCCCTGCGCGGAAACGGTAATGCTTTTTGGGGTCTTGGCGTCCTCACCGGCAGGGATAATGCTTGCACCATCTTTGTCAGCGCGTACCGCACATCCCGCGATTGCGACCACCAACAAGGCCGATATCAGAGCGAAAAGGATGATTCGCTTACTTTTCATATCACTCTCTCCTCATTTGATTTCGCCCGGCATATTCGCGCTTTTCATCGCTTTCTTTTTCCTGCGTTTCAAAAGCACGATGATGAGCACGGCCACCGCTGCCAGCGGCACGATAACCGGCGCGCCGCCAATGAAGAACACGAGCAGGAATTCACCAAAGTCGGCCAGCACATTGAGCACAGAATAGAAAGCGTTCGAGATGCGTGTGCCGATGCTTTCGTCCGGCGGAGAAACTTCCGCCACTTGATTGACCTCCTGCATCTCAATCGTCACTGTGGAAAAATCGATCAGGCTGTCGTAGTCTCTGAGGTTTGTCTCCAACATCTGAATCTCATACGATACATTGGCGAGCGCTTCTTCGAGCTTCACGATATCTTCCATGGTCGTCGCTTTGCCGAGCAGCTCCAGCAGCCGTGTTTCGCGGGCGCGCAGCGTTTTGAGCTTCGTCTCGGTATCAAAATACTGCAGCGAAATATCTTCACCGCTGACCGAGCTCGAAATCGTTTCTCCCAAATCTCCGAGCAGCCCTGTGAATTCGCTGAACTTATTGCTCGGTACGCGCAGCGTCAGGCTTGCGTTTCGTCCGTTTTCGTTCCATTTTTCCGGTTTGCTGCCGGATATAGAGGACGATTCGATATACCCGCCCATTTTCTCAAGCGATGATAGCAGACTGTCGTAATCGGCGTCGAAGTTCTTTGTACGGATCGAGAAACTGCCGTGGTAGACGATCTTTCTGTTCAAATTCGGAGATAAAATCGAATTGTCATAATTGAGCCCCGCGTCGGGTGCAGGTGCGGCCGATTCCGCAGGCGCTTCTTCCACTTCTATCGTGCTGTCCTGCTCAGCGGGTGCCCCGGCCACCTCGCTTTGCGCGTAGTAGCCGTTGTCTTCATCCGCGCGCGGTGCCGAGCATCCAGCTAACGCCGTCACCATCAGCACCGATATGGTTAATGTCACCAGTAACTTTTTCATAACACCCTCCCACCAATCGTTTTAGTTAAATAAAAAACGTCTGATCTCACTGATTAGACGTTTGCGTTTGGGCATAGGTTCCAATATCATCAACATTCAATCAATATTTCTTTCAAACGCTGCCGTCCGCGGTTTAAGCGAGACTTAACCGTGCCAATGGAAATGCTGAGTGTTTCGGCGATTTCTTCGTATGTGAGGCCCTGTATATCACGCAGCACAACCGTGATACGATGGTCTGCGGACAATGTATTGATGGCTTTTTGTATATCTTCCCTGCTTTCAATATTGAGCGCATAAATCTCAGGCGTCAATCCCGTTTTGTCTTCAATAATCAACCCGTTTTCCAGGGTGTTATCCAGCGACAGCGGTGCTTTTTTGCGCTTGCGCAGCTCATCGAGACATGTGTTGACGGTCACTCTGTATACCCATGAAGAAAAAGACGCTTCCAGACGAAAGGCCCGAACGCCTTTATAAATTTTAATCAACGACTCCTGCGCCATATCGTAAGCATCGGCCTCATTGCCCATAAAACGAAACGCCACATTGTAGACTTTTTTTTCGTATTTCAAAAGCAGCGTTTCCAGCGCATGCTGGTCACCCTTTTGTGCGTATTGTATCAGCTTCAATTCCTTCTCATCAGTTGGAACGGCTGATTGAATCAATAACAGAAATGACATCATACACGAATTATACATGATTTTAAATGGGTTGCAAAGCCATTTCACACATCTTCTTTGTGACAAAATTGTCATTGACAAATGACATGCCAGATTGTAAACTCTGTTTTAGTTAGTTAGTTTACATGATGAGGTGCTTATGAAAACGAGACAAATGATATTCTGCGCGCTTTTTGCCGCACTCACCGCCGCCGGAATTTTTATCAAGATACCGATACCCGGCACACTGATGAGCTTTACGCTCCAGACATTCTTTATATTTCTGGCCGGGCTGCTCCTCGAACCACAGTATGCGCTTATTTCGCAGGCGGTGTATGCCGCAATTGGGTTGGTTGGCGTTCCTGTATTTATGAACGGCGGCGGTCCCGGATATGTTTTTGAGCCGTCATTCGGATTTATTATCGGTTTTTGCGTGACGGCGATGCTGATCAGTCTGCTTGTCAGACGCAATATTCTTATTCTAATCAGTAAGAAAAAAGGCGAATCGAAAATGCGTGAAATCATCAAGATTGCCGCATTCTCGCTGCTGTGTGTCGCTGTGATGTATGTGATCGGCGTGGCCTATATGTTTGTGATATTGAATGCCTACATGGGCAAAGGCGTCGCGCTTGATACGATCATCATCACATATAACGGCGTGTTCATACTGTTCGATATACTCAAATTCGCGGCAGCCATTCCGCTCGGCATCGCTGTTCTAAAACGGGTTCCTATGTCGCTGTCCGCGAAATAAAAACAGAATACATATTCAAATTATAAAGGGTTCCGAACTTGTGTTCGGAACCCTTTTCTGCAATAAAGTCGCATTCTGTCAACAAAGCGGTTGGGAGCAAAGCGACATGACAGCGAAAATGTTACTGTTGAATGCTTTATCCAAAGGGCTTCCTGACAATCGCTCATCTTGTCTTATCTGTGTGTCATTTTTCCATTCTGTTTACTGTTATTCCCGTTAAGAAGGCGGATTAATGAGATATGATCTAATAATATGAAGACCCGTTCAGTGGGGCCATCACAACATCCTCATTCGAGAATGTTTCGAGTTTTTCATATATCTCTGACATTAGGCATTAAGCGTACATAAAAAAGAGTTCCGTCGGCGATGATGCGTCTGGAACCCTTATTATGCTATTGCTTTTATTCCGGCTTTGATATCGCCTTCACGAGGCCGCCCGCATCAATGATGCCCCGCATAAACGGCGGAAACGGCTCGGCCTGAAACGTGGTGCCGCGCGTTAAATTTTTGATCACGCCGGTGCCCAAATCCACGTCCAGCTCGTCCCCGCTCTGCGTACCGTTCACAGCTTCCTCGCACTCGAGAATCGGCAGACCAATGTTGATGGCGTTGCGGAAGAATATGCGCGCAAACGTCTTGGCGATGACACAGTACACGCCCGATTCCTTGATCGCGATGGGCGCGTGCTCGCGCGACGACCCGCATCCGAAATTCGCTTCCGCGACGATGATATCGCCGGGCTGCACCGTTTTGGCAAACTCGGTGTCGATATCCTCCATGCAGTGTGAAGCGAGTTCCTTTTCATCCGACGTATTCAAATACCTTGCGGGTATGATAACATCCGTATCCACGTTATTGCCGTATTTATAAACCTTGCTCATGTGTCACTCGTCCTTCCTATATATTCGCCGGGTCTTCAATACGTCCCGTAAGCGCCGACGCGGCGGCCACAGCAGGGCTGGCCAGATACACTTCCGATTTCACATGCCCCATACGCCCCACAAAGTTGCGGTTCGTCGTGGAGATCGAACGTTCACCTGCCGCGAGGACACCCATATGTCCGCCGAGGCACGGCCCGCATGTCGGTGTCGAGAAAGCGGCCCCCGCCTCCACGATGTCGGTGACAAGCCCTTCCTTCACCGCCTGCAGATAGATGGCCTGCGTGCCAGGGAACACGATAACGCGCACGCCTTTTTTCACCTTGCGTCCGCGCAGGATATCCGCCGCAATGCGAAGGTCAGTCATGCGCCCGTTTGTGCACGAGCCGATGACCACCTGATCAATCTTAATGTCGCCCACCTCATCAATCGTTTTGGTGTTTTCGGGCAGATGCGGGAACGCGACCGTCGGACGCAGCGCATTAAGATCGATATCGATCACGCGCGTGTATTCCGCGTCGTCATCCGCTTCAAATACCTGATACGGCTTGATTGAATGCTCTTTGATATAAGCGATTGTCTGCTCATCCACCGGGAATATACCGTTCTTCGCGCCCGCCTCAATCGCCATGTTGGCAATCGTGAATCGGTCATCCATTGTCAGCGAGGAAACGCCTTCGCCCGCAAACTCCATCGACTGATAGAGCGCGCCGTCCACACCGATCATGCCGATGATGTGCAGAATCAGGTCTTTTCCTGATACCCATTTTTGCAGCTTGCCCGTTAAATTAAACTTGATGGCCGAAGGCACCTTGAACCAGCACTTGCCGCGCGCCATGGTTGCCGCAAGGTCGGTGCTGCCCACGCCCGTCGAGAAGGCACCGAGAGCACCGTACGTGCAGGTGTGAGAATCAGCGCCGATGATCGCGTCACCCGGTACCGCGAGGCCTTTTTCGGGAATCAGGCAGTGCTCAATGCCCATCTCCCCCACTTCAAAATAGTTGGTGAGGTTTTGCTCGTGAGCGAACTCACGAATCATTTTGCACTGTTCAGCCGCTTTAATGTCCTTATTCGGCGTAAAATGGTCCGGTACAATCGCGACCTTATCCTTATCAAAAACATTTTTCCGCCCTGTCTTTTTAAACTCTTTGATGGCCACAGGGGTTGTGATATCGTTACCCAGCGCGAGATCGATGGCCGCTTCGATAAACTGCCCCGCGTGCACCTCTGTTAAGCCCGCTTTGGCAGCCAGTATTTTTTGCGTCATTGTCATGCCCAATTTCATCAGCCCTCCACTTTCATTTGATAGTAATATCTGTTGATCGCATCAATATATGCCTTGACGCTCGCTTCCACGATATCCGTACTGAGGCCGCGTCCCTTTACATTCTTGTCGTCCTTGCTCAGCTTCACAACCACTTCGCCCTGCGCGTCTTTGCCGCCCGTGACCGACCGGACGATATAATCCTCCAGCGTGAAGCTTTCGCCGATGCACCTCTCAATCGCATTGAACGCAGCATCCACAGGTCCGTCACCCGTTGCGGCTTCCTCCACCGTCTGCCCGTCGTGAATCAGCTTCACCACGGCCGTGGCCGTCATTTTATTGCCGCTGTTGATCACGAAGGAATCAAACTCGTAATCAACCGGAATCTCAAACTGATCCAGCTCCACCAAAGCTCTCAAATCGAGGTCGGACACATCCTTTTTTCTGTCCGCCAGCTCTTTGAAACGCTCGAAGCTTTCATCAATGCGCTGTTCATCCACCATATAACCGAGATCCTTGAGCCGTTCACAAAACGCGTGCTTGCCGGAGTGCTTTCCGAGCACAATCGCGTTTTCGGGCAACCCGATCGATTCGGGCGTCATGATCTCATAGGTCTTCTTGTTTGCCAGCACGCCGTGCTGGTGGATGCCCGCTTCGTGTGCGAACGCGTTTTTGCCCACAATGGCTTTATTCGGCTGAACCGGCACACCCGTGATTGCGGAAATCAAGCGCGACGCGTTGTAGATCTGCTTCGTGTTTATATTCGTCGTAAAACCATAGAAATCCTGTCTCGTCGCTATCGCCATCACGATCTCTTCAAGCGCTGCATTTCCGGCCCGCTCACCGATACCGTTGATGGTACATTCGGCCTGCGTCGCGCCCGCGCTGATCGCCGCGAGAGAGTTTGCCACCGCCAAACCCAAATCGTTGTGACAGTGCACCGACAGATCGACCTTCTCAATGCCTCTGACGTTTTCCTTCACACCTTTAACCAAAGCCCCGAACTCTTCGGGCATTGAATACCCCACCGTATCCGGCACATTGATGCAGGTGGCCCCTGCCGCAATCACCGCTTCAAACACACGGTACAAGAATTCCGGGTCGCTTCTCGACGCATCCTCCGCCGAAAACTCCACATCGAAGCATAAGGATTTCGCGTATTTGACCATTTCTGCTGCTTGTGCCAGCACATCGTCCGGCTTCATTTTGAGCTTATACTCCATATGAATCGGCGACGTGGCAATAAATGTGTGAATCCGCGGGCTGACCGCCCCCTTCACCGCCTCATAGGCGCGGTCAATGTCCTTTTTCAGCGCCCTTGATAAGCTCGCCACGCGCGCGTTCTTTACCGTTTCGGCGATGGTCTTAACAGATTGAAAATCCCCCGGAGATGCGATCGCAAAACCGGCCTCAATCACATCAACGCCGAGCTTCTCGAGCTGACGCGCCACCTCAATCTTTTCCTGCAGATTCATACTGCACCCGGGCGACTGTTCGCCGTCTCTTAATGTGGTGTCAAAAATCTTGATCGTTGTCATGTCTTGGCCTCCTTTTCTAACATCTTTTAATTTTTTCATGCTGTTTTGCGACCGGTTACGCGTTTTTGTAATTAAAAAAAGCCTTTCATCGTACAGAGACGAAAGACTTCGCGTTACCACTCTGCTTGCGGTTAATCAAAAACCGCCAGCTCATCAGGGCACAACATGATGCCCGTCCTCGTGTAACGTTGAGTCACGACGTCTGCGCCTACTGAAAAGCTTCGGAACAGCGGCTTCGGAGCGAGTTCACCAAATACTGCCTGCCGTCTTGCACCACCCGACGGCTCTCTGAGAAGCAGGTTTTCGACTACTGGTCTCCATCACAGCCTTTATTGAGGTGATTATAATTGACGGACAAGGTTTTTGTCAACAGGAAAATACAAACTTGACTTTTACCAAGAGACTCTCATCGAGAAATCATAGATTCTTTAAGCTAAAGCCAGGTAAAAAAGGCCACACGGCATGCCGTATGGCCTTTACACGCTTATTCTCGATACAGGTCAGTCTCTCGACCAACTTATCTTTTACTTTAGAAGAACAGTTCTAACAAATTCCCGTTGATGAACACCCCGGCAAATACGATGGACACCATCGACAGCAGCTTGATCAGTATGTTGATGGAAGGGCCCGACGTATCTTTGAACGGATCACCCACCGTGTCACCGACAACCGCAGCTTTGTGCGAGTCGCTGCCCTTTCCGCCATAATTGCCCGCTTCGATATACTTCTTTGCGTTGTCCCAGGTGCCGCCGGAATTCGCCATCATGATCGCCAGGATGAAGCCTGTGACCGTGGCACCGGCCAGCATCGCAGCCACGGCATAAGGCCCGAGTATGAGCCCCACAGCGATCGGGAAGATAATCGCTGTCAATGCCGGCAGTATCATTTCTTTCTGTGCGCTTCTCGTGCAGATATCCACGCAACGCGCATAATCCGGCTCCGCTTTGCCTTCCATCAGGCCAACGATTTCACGGAACTGGCGCCGAACCTCAACCACTATGCCCTGTGCGGCGCGTCCAACCGCGTTCATGGTCATTGCGGAAAACAGGAACGGCAGCATGCCGCCAATAAACAGGCCTGTCAATGTCACGGGGTTCAATATATCCAGCGCGAAAACGAAATCAGGTTTTAAAATCTTGACTTCGTTCATAAAGGACGCAATAAGTGCAAGCGCTGTCAGCGCGGCAGAACCGATTGCAAAGCCTTTGCCTGTGGCGGCCGTTGTGTTGCCAAGAGAGTCAAGCGCGTCTGTGCGCTCGCGAACTTCGGGAGCCATATGGCTCATTTCGGCGATTCCCCCAGCATTGTCTGCCACCGGGCCGTATGCGTCTGTTGCAAGCGTGATACCGAGTGTGGACAGCATACCAACAGCTGATAGGCCAATCCCGAACAGGCCCATGTTAAAGTCTCCGGTACCACCCGAAACAAAGAATGACACAAGAACAGATGCACCGATGATGATGATGGGCATAAGCGTGGATTTCATACCAAGCGAGATACCGCTGATAATCACAGTCGCCGGACCAGTCTTAGACGAATCAGCCACTCCGCGCGTGGGTTTATACGTATCCGACGTATAGTATTCGGTAAATAAGCCAATCAGAATACCGGAAACAAGCCCAGACAGTATCGCAAAAAATACGCCGATTTTGTCAGCCCCGAGTACAAAGTAAACAAGAAGAAAAGCAATAATAACGATTAAGATGGAACTGATGTATACGCCTCTGCGTAATGCGGACAGCAATACCTTCTGTTCTGCTTTTTCGCCTGAACGAACGAAGAATGTACCGATGATGGATGCCAAAATTCCGATGGCAGCCATCACCATCGGAATCAATACGCCCTGAATTCCAAGACTCGCAGCCACAGCCAATGACGCTGTCGAAACAATGGAACCGACATACGATTCATAAAGGTCTGCGCCCATACCGGCCACGTCGCCCACGTTGTCACCCACGTTGTCTGCAATAACCGCCGGGTTTCTCGGATCATCTTCAGGAATACCGGCTTCTACTTTACCTACGAGGTCAGCACCGACGTCAGCGGCTTTTGTAAAAATACCGCCGCCGACACGTGCGAACAGCGCCATTGATGAAGCGCCCATTCCGAACGTCAGCATTGCCGATGTAATGCCTTGAATGTCAAGACCGAAAACGAGATCAAGCAGGTAATACCAGATGGACAGGTCGAGAAGGCCAAGCCCGACCACTGTAAAACCCATAACACCCCCCGAAGAAAACGCAACTCTAAGGCCTTTGTTAAGGCTCTCGCTGGCCGCATAAGCCGTGCGGGCATTGGATGACGTCGCAATACTCATGCCGATAAAACCTGACATACCGGAGAAAAACCCGCCGGTTATAAAGGCAAAAGGCACAAACACGTTCACAAAACCCAGAGATGAAAGAACGAGCAGAACGATAAACATAACTGCAAAAAAAATGCCGACCCCCGTGTATTGGCGTTTCAAATAGGCTTTTGCGCCCTTTTTGATCGCTGCGGAAATCTTTGTCATCAACTCGGTGCCCGTTGAATAGCTCTTGATGCGAAACGCAAGGAATCCCGCAAAGAGCAACGACACCACCGCCCCAATAGGGGCGAGAATCATAAGATCCATATTGCCTCCCTAAATTAAAATAATCTATATAAACTTTTGGTTTATATGCCGTAAAATTGCATCCCAATTTAATAAATATTCATGTATTATACAACATATCCGTCATAAGAAAAGTCCTTTTTATTCAAAACTGTTTTCCTTTTATTAACTATGTTCTTTCGCTATAAATTTTTCACAATCAAGGGATAACGTGGCTGTTAATTCTTTTAAAAATGCAGCTTCCCAAAGTCTTTAAATAATAATTGTTTCCATGATAAGATTATATATGCTATAATAAATATATCATTTCCATATACTTTTGCGAGAAGGAGCAAATGTGAATGGCTGCGAAAAGTTTACCTAAAAACATACTTGAAGATTTGATTATATATAAGCTTGATGATTTGATTGATTCAACCGGCGTTTGCAAATGTGACAGATGCCGTACCGATATTATTGCGATTGCGCTCAACAAACTGCCCTCGCGATATGTCAGCAGCGCGGGCGGCAATATTATGGCACGGATTCAATCGATGGACGATCAAATGCAGGCCAATATTACGGCTGCAATATTGAAAGCCATTGAAATGGTCAAAGACAAACCGCATCATGAAAGAGGCGAATACTGATCATCCTATAGCTCGTTAAGCGGCTTCTCTTTGAGATCAGGCCGCTTTTTTATTTACAGCCTATTTGACAGCCATGTGAATACATATCTTTTACTCACTGCTCAGCCAGTGTTTCACGCACGTAATGTGATTCTGCCACTAACAGTCAGGCAATAACCGTTTAAACCATGCGGCTTCCTTATCTTTAAGAAAATTGGATATGTTGGCATGTCAGATAAAGACGACCTTCAACGCACTATACCATCTGACGGATCTCGTTCATGACAGACAAGTTTTTAGTTCTCGTATCGCTCATTAATAGCAAACCTCAAATGAAATTTGCTTTCATATACAATAACGTTCTACGTTACATTTATAAAATCAATCTCATCAGTTTGAATCTCCCGACGGCGGCGTTTTATCTATTTTGAGTCTGTGAATCAAGTCGTGTACAAAGCCGCTGCCGCTGCCTGCCGCGATACCTGTGATCAGCTGCCCCACCACCATGGCCGCCGGGGTCTGTGCTGTAAAACCCAAATCGGTAAAGATATCGACATTGAACAGCACGCAGAGAAGCATGCCGATTCCTGACGTAATGGCAAACCATCCCCATGCGGGAAGCTTGGCGGGTGATATGGCCGTTTTCACCACTTCCGCCAATCTTTCGATCAGCAAAGCCAGCAGTGTGACCGCTACGAAAATATCCATAAAAACGTCCTCACCTTTCCTGTCGCTTTTTGAATTTATATGGATCGTTGGCCGATATACCGGATATATATGCGCAAAGAAAAGAGAAATTGACTAAATCGCTTCATGATGTATAACGACTAAAATGTTTTATTTTTGTTATTAGGTTTATTATTTAAATGGTTGTTTAATCTATAACATAGGAGGAATTATATGCATAATTATATCTTGGTAATAATATCAGGTGTAATTATAATTTTATTCATAATTTTTTATGCTGTCTATCAAATTCCAACTTCATGTTCAAGAAGAAAATATAAAAAGGGATATTCGCAAGCATATTCAAACTACTATATTTCAAGATCTTTTAAGAATTATCACAAGCAAAGATTGGCTAGAATAAGCAAAAGTTTTAAGCCCCATTTTTCAGATTGTTATAAAAATAACGCTTTAAAAATGAAAAACAAAAATGTCGACTATATATTTAATGGATTGCGACCATATTGGATGCGTAGTGATGGTTGGATGCTTGCTTTACTTTGGTGGTCCTTTTTTTCATACTATGTGACTGGTATGTCCTTTCTAGCCTCTATGATGGTATTATATCTAACTGCTGATAATATAGGTGGAAAAACAGAGTATATCCTTTATTCAATTATTGCTGCAACTTTCACTATTGTAAATTTTGCTGTCAAACCAAACAAACGATATATGGCTTATAGAAGAGCATGGGCAAGACTTGACTACGAAATTAATTCATTTACCAACAATCATTTCAACGTAACTCAACCTAAGCATACACACGATGTCATATGCTATTCAAAACTTGCCGAAGCTGTGAGACTTGGGGAGCAAGACATCGAACGTGGCGATGACTAGACTATTAATGGAAATTGAAAAACTGTCAAGCTATAAAAAGCTAATATTTCAAAAATAAAAAACCCCGACTACCGTCGAGGTCCTTTGGTGGGCGATCGGGGGCTCGAACCCCGGACACCCTGATTAAGAGTCAGGTGCTCTACCAACTGAGCTAATCGCCCGTGTCAAGTGCAGCTTTGGAGCGGGTGATGGGAATCGAACCCACGCAACCAGCTTGGAAGGCTGGGGCTCTACCGTTGAGCTACACCCGCAGAAAAAAGTGGAGCGGAAGACGGGATTCGAACCCGCGACTTCGACCTTGGCAAGGTCGCACTCTACCACTGAGTCACTCCCGCTCGGTATACCTGGTGCGGGCGAAGAGACTTGAACTCCCACGCCGCAAGGGCACTAGATCCTAAGTCTAGCGCGTCTGCCAATTCCGCCACGCCCGCCAGTCTTAACCTTTTTCAGTACCCCCTGTTTTCAGGCACTTTGGTATTCTAACACCTCGTTCTTTATTAGTCAATAACCTATTTCGCAAAAATTTTTGAAAAAATAGATCCCTGTCATACGTTGTTTTTTCACAGTATCACATACTTCCACAGCTGTTATAAATCACTATTCTGCGGCAGTACAAACTATGCTGTTAAACTCTCTCATTCGCATGAGAGCAACTCGTGTTGTCATCCTTTGAGATACAACAATAAAGGCAACGGGAAAGACGCTCCGTTGTCTTTATAATTATGTTAATATGCTTGAAGAGAAAGCTAGCCACTTCGATGTTGCGCTCCTGTGCAGCGTGACAGTCAGCGAGACATCGTCAAGCAAAGAGCGGGTTACTCACCCGCACCGCAGCACTTTTTATATTTTTTGCCGCTGCCGCACGGGCATGGCTCATTTCTGCCGATCTTATCGGATACGGCCTGTCTGTCAAGGCGCCACTTATCCCTGATCTCACGGCGGCGCTGCTCCGTATATATATCATCCCAACCCGATAGCGTGTAAAGCCATTTCGCTTTGCATTCGAGCATGTTGTAATAAAGCTTTTCAAAATCAACCTCAAGAGCAATATCCGAACTCTCTTTGAGCTTTTCAAGATCATATTCTTTCACAAGGCTCGTGTTGATCCCATCCATGAAGCCCGCAAAAACGACGGTCGACATTCCAAAATCGTCTGCAATTTCAGAAAGTTTTCCGGTTATAAAATCATCCTTGCGCGCGAGAATCTTCTTGTACGCTTGCGTTTCAATATCAAAATACTCCTGCCAGAATGCCTCATTTTCCTGAGGTGTTCTTTGCGCCTCGGCCATGCCCTGCCATTGACTGTATATGCTCATGAAATACTCCCCTACATCATACGTTCAAGCGTTTGCTTGATCTGTTTAATAAACGCCTCGGTGCTGACCTTATCCTTATTCTCGAGCTCACTCAAAAGGTAAAGATCTCCCGTCATAACGCCCTGTTCTATGGTGGCGATGGATGCGGCCTCCAGCTTTTCAGCAAATGTCACAAGATCATCATTGCCGTCAATCTCGCCGCGCTTTTTAAGCGCGCCTGTCCATGCAAACAGCGTCGCCATGCAGTTGGTCGAGGTCTCTTTTCCTTCAAGATGTTTGTAATAATGGCGTGTGACCGTACCGTGCGCCGCCTCATACTCATAATAGCCCTGCGGTGAAACGAGCACCGATGTCATCATGGCAAGGCTGCCGTATGCCGTCGCGACCATATCAGACATCACGTCTCCGTCATAATTCATGCATGCCCAGATAAACCCGCCTTCGCTGCGGATCACGCGCGCCACAGCGTCGTCAATCAACGTATAGAAATATTCGATACCCGCTTTTTCAAATTGATCTTTATATACCGTTTCATAAATCTCAGCGAAAATATCTTTGAACCGGTGATGGTATTTTTTCGATATCGTGTCCTTTGTGGCAAACCAGAGATCCTGCTTTATATCAAGCGCATAGTTAAAGCAGCTTTTAGCAAAGCTTTCAATCGAGCTGGATGTGTTGTACATACCACGCACCACACCACCCGATTCATTAAACTCTGCGATCGTAAGCCTTTCTTCCGACCCGTCCGCGCGTGTAATCACCACTTCGGCTTTTCCGGGCCCGTCCACCACGCATTCCTGAGCGTTGTATATATCACCGAACGCATGTCTTGCGATGGTAATCGGTTGGTTCCACGTCTTGACTGACGGTGAAATCCCTTTTACGATAATGGGCGTTCTGAATACGGTACCGTCCAGCACCTCACGAATGGTCCCATTCGGGCTCTTCCACATTTTCTTTAAGTTGTATTCCTCAACGCGCTGCGCATTCGGTGTAATCGTCGCGCACTTGACGCCGACGCCATATTTTTTTATCGCCAGTGCCGATTCCATCGTCACACTGTCTTGCGTCGCATCACGTTCGATGAGCCCGAGGTCGTAATACTCCGTGTTCAACTCCACGTAAGGTTCAATAAGATAATCTTTGATCATTTTCCACATGATCCGCGTCATCTCATCGCCATCCATTTCCACAAGAGGAACCGGCATTTTTATCTTTGTCATTGAAAGCTCCTTTTATATATAAACTCCATAATCAACACACACATGCATATCATTTTACTTGACAGGCACGAAAAACTCAAGCCATTAATGCAATTATACCATGTGCCGCGGTATGCTAAACAACACAAAAAGGAACGCTCGTGCGCGTGGCGAGAGCGCTCCCCTTCAATTGTGCTATTTTTCAATAAGAGAGCTGCCCGTCATTTCTGACGGCTTTTCAATACCCATCATATCGAGCAGCGTGGGCGCGAGATCCGCGAGACGGCCACCAGACTTGAGTTTGGAATTCTTATACCGTTCACCCACCAATATCAATGGAACAGGGTTTGTGGTATGAGCGGTAAAAGGCCCGCCGTTCTCGTCATACATCTTCTCGGAATTGCCATGATCAGCCGTGATCAGTACGTCTCCGCCCATTTTAAGTATCGCGGCAACAACTTTGCTGGCACATGCGTCCACAGCTGTCACAGCCTTCACAGCTGCCTCCAGCACGCCGGTGTGCCCAACCATATCGGGGTTGGCGAAGTTCAATATCATCACATCATATTCGCCCGATTCGATATGTTTCACAGCTTCGTCCGCCACTTCGTACGCGCTCATCTCCGGCTTTAAATCGTAAGTCGCCACCTTGGGAGACGGTATCAGAAAACGGTCCTCTCCCTCATTGGGCTTTTCCACCCCGCCGTTGAAGAAAAACGTGACATGGGCATATTTTTCCGTTTCGGCGATTCGAAACTGGCGTTTTCCGTTTTTCGCCAAGTATTCGCCCAATGTGTTTTCAAGCGACTGAGGCTTATAGGCCACAGACACATTTTCGAACGTCTTGTCATACTGTGTCAGGCAAACATAGTGAACGTCAAAATAGTCTCTTTCAAATCCGCTGAAATCTTTGTCAATAAACGTCCGTGTGATTTCACGCGCTCTGTCCGGGCGGAAATTGAAAAATATAATGGAATCTCCCGCGCCGATTGTGGCCACAGGTTCTGAGCCGTTCATGATGACCGTGGGCTTCACGAATTCATCCATTTCGCCTTTGTCATAGCTTTGACGCATCGCCTGCACAGCCGAGTCCGCATGCAGCCCTTCACCGTTTACCATCGCAGTATAGGCCTTTTGCACGCGTTCAAAGCGGTTGTCGCGATCCATCGCATAGTAGCGGCCCATCACCGTCGTAATCTGACCGATACCGATCTCTTTGATTTTTGCCTCAAGCTCCTCGATAAAGCCAAGCCCGCTGTCCGGCGGCACATCACGCCCGTCCATAAAGCAATGGATATACACGTTGTCGAGCCCACGCTGTTTGGCCATTTTAAGCAGCGCGTACAGATGCTCGTTATGGCTGTGGACACCGCCATCGGAAACAAGGCCGTATGCATGGAGCTTCTTCCCGTCTTTCTTAGCGTTTTCCATCGCCTCAATAAACTCAGGCTTCTTAAAGAAACCGCCGTCTTCAATATCCTTTGTGATGCGGGTGAGCTCCTGATAGACGATACGCCCCGCGCCGATATTCAAATGCCCGACTTCCGAATTACCCATCTGTCCGGTCGGCAGTCCAACATCCATACCTGACGCGCCCACCAGCGTGTGCGGATATTCTTTTTTTAACCCCATTACAAACGGAATGCCAGCGACTCTGATGGCGTTGCCATTACTGGATTCGCTATAGCCAAATCCGTCCAATATCATTAAAGCTGTCAGTTTTTTGCTCATATTATTCTCACTTAGAATTTAACGATTCCGGCAAAATCCTCAGCCTTCAATGCAGCGCCGCCGATGAGTCCGCCGTCGATTTCGGGCTTCGCCATCAGTTCAGACGCGTTGGAGGGCTTCATGCTGCCGCCGTACTGGATGCGCACGCTCTGTGCGCAGCTTTCGCCATACACCGCTTTCACAGCGCCGCGAATCGCACCGATCGTCTCATTGGCATCGTCAGCCGTGGCTGTTTTGCCTGTGCCAATGGCCCATATGGGTTCATAAGCAATCACAACACCCGCAACCTGTTCTGCGCTGAGCCCGAGCAAAGCGAGCTTCGTCTGCTTGCACACGATTTCGGATGTGATACCCGCTTCTCTTTCCTCAAGCGTTTCACCCACGCATATGATTGGAACGAGGCCCGCCTCAAGCGCCACTTTTGTTTTCTTATTAACGCCTTCATCCGTCTCTCCGAAATACTGGCGTCTCTCAGAATGGCCGAGAATAACATATTTTACACCGAACGCGAGCAGCATGTCTGCCGAGATTTCACCCGTATAAGCACCGCTTTTTTCAAAATGCATATTCTGAGCGCCCAGCTTAATGTTGGAGCCCGCAAGCGCCTGCGCGGCCGTCGCCAGATTCACAAATGTCGGGCAGACGACGATATCCACATCCTTCACATCGCCGACCAACGGCTTAAGCCCTTCTATAAGCGCTTTTGTTTCCTCGGCTGTCTTGTTCATTTTCCAGTTTCCGGCGATAATCGGTTTTCTCATGTGTTAATCCTCCCAGTCAATTTATTAATCTTTAAAAAAGGGTTACCCCAAAGAGAGTAACCCTTCATGATGACTTGTTTATACTCTCTTATTTATCCTGGAGCGCCGCCACGCCGGGCAGTTCCTTGCCTTCAAGGAACTCAAGGCTTGCGCCGCCGCCGGTTGAGATGTGCGTCATCGCATCGGCGTAGCCAAAAATCTTCACAGCCGCCGCGCTGTCGCCGCCGCCGATAATGGTGACTGCTTCAGACTCAGCCATAGCTTTTGCCACAGCTTTTGTGCCCTCCGCAAACGCTTCCATTTCGAACACACCCATCGGGCCGTTCCAAACAACAGTTTTTGCGGTGCGGATTTTATCGGCATACAACATGCGTGTGGCAGGTCCGATATCAAGGCCCATCCATCCTGCTGACATTTGTTCAACGGGAACAACCTGTGTTTTCGCATTGGCATCAAACTTATCGGCCTCAATCGCGTCCACAGGCAGGAACATATCCACGCCTTTTTGTTCCGCTTTTTTAAGCAGATTCAGAGAAAGCTCAAGGCTCTCCTCATCCACGAGAGAATCGCCAACTTCATAGCCCTTCGCCTTTAAAAATGTATAAGCCATGCCGCCGCCGATGATAATGGCATCGACCTTGTTAATCAGGTTGTCGATGACACCGATTTTGTCCGCAACTTTTGCGCCGCCCAAAATAGCCACAAACGGGCGAACCGGGTTATCCAGCGCATTGCCGAGGAAATCCAGCTCTTTTCCGATTAAAAAGCCTGCCACGGCGGGGATATAAGCCGCCACGCCGGCCGTGGACGCGTGCGCCCTGTGGCATGTGCCAAACGCATCGCTGACAAAGATATCGGCATAGGAAGCCAGCTGCTTTGCAAATTCAGGGTCGTTTTTCGTTTCTTCTTTATGGAACCGGACGTTTTCGAGAAGGACAACTTCGCCTTCCTGAATGTTTTCGACTGCCGCATGAGCTTCCCGCCCGATCACATCAGCCGCAAACACGATTTTACGTCCCAACAGCTTTTCGAGACGCAGCGCAACAGGGGCCAATGAGAATTCCGGTTTGAACTCGCCCTTGGGACGTCCCAGATGCGAACAGAGAATCACCTTCGCGTTTTCGCCGATCAGGTACTCGATTGTGGGGAGTGCCGCCACGATTCTTGTATCATCGGTGACTTCCATTTTTTCATTGAGAGGCACATTGAAATCCACTCTGACAAGAACTCTTTTCCCGCGGACATCAATGTCTTTGACTGTTTTTTTGTTCATATATGGCTCCTTTTATGCAAATATGCTGATACTCAAAGAGTATAATTATCTCGGATAATTTTATTCGAAAAGATTTCAAAAAGCAAGAAAAAGTTATCTTTTTCACAAGCCTATTCGGAATGTGTTGCGTTAATGGCCGTATTTTATAACATATCAGGAAAGCCCCACTGGCGCAGCGCTTCATAGACCACAATGCTCACGGAGTTCGACAGATTGAGAGACCGAAGGCCTTCTTTCATCGGAATACGAATGCTCCGCTGCGGATTCGAAAATATCAGCGGCTCCGGCAGCCCTTTTGTTTCCTTGCCGAACAGCAAGTAGCATCCGTCTTCATAATTCACCTCATGATAGCAGCGTTTGGCCTTTGTTGAGCAATAATAGTAAAGACCGCCGTTCGTGGCCGCAAAAAAGTCATTCAAGTTTTTATGCACGATGACATTCAGGTGCGGCCAGTAATCTAGCCCGGCGCGCTTGAGCTGCTTATCGTCAATACAAAAGCCGAGCTGCTCCACAAGATGCAGCTGTGCGCCCGTCACCGCGCATGTCCGGGCGATATTTCCGGTGTTCGCCGGAATTTCTGGTTCCACCAATACGATATTTAAACGCATTCTTTGCTCCTGCTGATAATAATACCGTCATATTATACATAATGTCAGAGTGAGAGGCAATGATCAGCCCCATGTAAAAAACCTATCAGGCTGCTGACAAAGTCAATTACCGTTATTGATATCTGATAGTCACTCATCCGCTCATACAGTCTATTTCATAGTGAGGCGTCAAGTGACGACTGCGCCAGTTATAAGTTTGACGGCTAATCTTTTCGTTTCATGTGATGCGCCAGCGCTTTATTGATTTGGAGTGAAGCGCAAGCGATCGGGCTGCGGAGTGGCATGCAAGACAGGGTGAGGTTTTTCATCAAGCTGACATTTTTAATGAAAACCTATTGGGCTTCTCAGTCTGCCCCACTCGGGTATCGTTAATGGACTTGCAGGAATGAGAATGCGGCTCAAAATAACGGAAGAAATGATCGATTCTATAATGTTTTTCTCCCGGTTACCTATCGGTGACAGCTAAAGCCGACATCAGCGCAAGCCATGACAAGAGGTTTAATGACGCTCTGCGGCACCATTTAAAAACAGGTGCATATTGGCAATACGTTTTATTTATAATATAATGCTTAAATCTTCTAAGACCTGTGAAAAAAAATGATCGAACGGAGATACCATGTCTGAAGGACAGAAAAGTTTTGTAAAAGGCGCGGCTATACTCGGCTTCGCAGGATTGATCGTCAAGGTTTTAGGTGCCGCATTTCGCATCCCGCTGACCAATATTGTCGGCGCGGACGGCATGGCGAACTATCAGGTCGCCTATCCGATCTACGCAGCTCTGGTCGTTATATCCACGGCAGGTCTGCCTGCGGCCATCTCCAAGCTCGTTTCCGAGCGTGTGACGCTCGGCGATTACCGCGGCGCGCACCATGTATTTCAAACCGCCTTTAAGCTGCTCGTGTTTATCGGCGTTATATCCACCGTAATGATGTACGCGCTGTCCGGCGTGCTCGCGAATGCCGCGCAAATCCCGTCCGCGAGGCTTTCCCTCATCATGATCGCACCGTCGCTTTTCTTTGTCTCCATACTTTCGGCTTATAGGGGCTATTTTCAGGGGCTGCAAATGATGTCGCCCACGGCGGTCACACAGGTTATTGAACAGGCCGTTAAGTTTGGTGCCGGATTATATTTTGCATGGCTTTGGTTTCCAAGAGGCGAAGCTTTTGGTGCCGCAGGCGCACTGCTCGGCGTCACGGTTTCCGAAGTCTGCGCCCTAGCGCTGATTATTTTGATGTACAGCCGTAAAAAGAAACGCTTCCAGCAGAATCGCACCCCGGAAAGAGGCTTCGCTATCATTTCCGGACGCTCGACCATGCGAGACCTGCTTTACACAGCTGTTCCCGTCACGATTGGCGCCTGTCTGATGCCTATTGTCAATTTTCTTGATACGCTTATCGTCACAAACACGATGGCCAATATCGATTATTCCGCGTTTAACCCGCTCACACCCAAAACGAGTTTCGGTGTGCTGACCGGGTCCGTCAATCCGCTGATTAACATGCCCGCCGTGCTGTCGCTCGCGCTCTGCATGAGCCTTGTGCCCGCCATTTCGGAAGCGCGTGCGCAAAAAAGCCCAGCGCTTGTAAGCGCCCGTTCGGCGATGGGCTTCAAGCTTTCCCTGCTTATCGGCCTCCCGTGCGCAGTCGGTATGTTCATCCTGGCCGGGCCCATCATTTCGCTGCTGTATTCAAAGGGTCTTGAGCCCGATGAACTTATGGTTGGCACGCAGCTGCTGCAGACACTGTCGGTCGGCGTGTTGTTTCTCACGTTGCTGCAATCGATGACGGGCGTGCTTCAGGGTGCCGGGCACCCCGGCATCCCTCTTTTCAGTCTTGCCCTTGGCGCAATTGTAAAAATTGTTATCAGCATCTTGCTGATACGCGTTCCTTCGATTAATATTAACGGAGCGGCGATCGGCACTGCAGCCTGCTACGGCATCGCCGCGCTGCTCAACGTGGGCTTTGTTTTAAAGCACACACGGCCGTCAATCAAGCCGGTTTCGGGCATATTGATGCCCTTGCTGTCCACGGTCGTGATGGGCGCGGTGGTTTTCCTGTTGTATAATGAGGCAGCCCCTTCGCTTGGCAGCACAAAAGCCGCGCTGATCAGTATCGCAGCCGCCGTAATTGTGTATGTGGTGATGCTGTTTTTAACACGGACGATCAGAAAAGAAGACATGGAATTTATCCCCGGCGGCGTGCGCGTTACGCGTTTTATGAAAAGACTGGGGTTTTGGGAGGACTGACATGCATCTGACGATAGCCAGCATGAATGCGCTCGGGCATATCCACGAGGATGTGCTGGATGCAGCGCGTCATGCGGATCAGGTTATATTACAAACGAAAATTGGACATACTCTGGGCGATGCGGGAATTGCTTTTGAAACGCTCGACGATTTGTATGAGACGGCTGATGATTTTGATGAGCTCGCGGGGCTTGCCTGCGACAAGCTGCTTCGCGGCCATACGCTTTTCATCGTGCTTGGCGATATCTGCCGCAATACCATCGCGGCAAATGCCGTGAACCGCGCCAAAGAAGCCGGCGGCACCGTCAGCGTGATTCCGGACGGAAACCCTGCACTTTGTGCGGCATTCGCGGCTGGCGTCGCCGATGGTTTAAACGGCGTTCTGTCATTCAGTGCCTCATCATTCACTCAGGTTTGGGACACAAATGCGGTTGTCATCATCGATGAAATTGATACAAGGCTGAAGGCTTCGGAGATAAAACTGCAGTTATCACGTGTTTATGATGATGAACACAAGGTGTTTCTTACGGATATCAGAAGCCTAATTGGGAAAATAATTCCACTTTGTATGCTTGACGCGGAGCCTTCATACGGTTATTATACTAGCGTGGCAGTACTTTCCTGCTCATTGCAGAACAAGAAACGCTACACGTTCGCCGATCTTGTGTCGGTGATGGAGCGGCTCCGCTCTCGCAATGGCTGCCCTTGGGACAAGGAGCAGACGCATCAAAGCCTCAAACGTTATCTTGTGGAAGAGAGCTACGAAGTGCTCGAAGCCATTGACGACGACGATATGGACGCTTTGTACGATGAGCTTGGCGATGTGCTGCTGCAGGTGGTGTTTCATGCCCGTATTGCGCAGCAGCAGGGCGAATTCGATATTGCCGATGTGACAACGGCCATCTGTGCAAAAATGATCTCCCGTCACACACATATTTTCGGAAACGCTGTTGCAAAATCGCCCGATGAGGTTATTAATAACTGGGAAGTCATTAAAAAGGGCGAAAAGGGCCAGCAAACGCAAACCGAGGTATTGCAAGGCGTACCAAAGAGCATGCCCGCTCTGATGCGAAGCGGCAAAGTGCAGCATAAGGCCGCTCATGTCGGGTTTGATTTTACCGATGTTTCTCAGGCATTTGACAAATTGTTTGAAGAAATCGAAGAAGTCCGTCAAAGCAGCGAAGGCCGCGCACTGGCGGATGAATGCGGCGATTTGCTCTTCTCCGCTGTGAACGTGGTGCGGCTGCTGGGCATTGAGCCGGAAACGGCGCTCCAAAAGGCGACAGACAAATTTATTTCTCGTTTTGAGGTCGTTGAAAAACTCGCCGCTGAAGAAAATGTGGACATGCACAGCTGCGGCATAAAAAAGCTCGATGAGCTTTGGGATAAAGCTAAACTGCAGATTGGCGGGAATTGATTTCTCATCAATCTGAAAGGGACACATAAACCTTAAATTAATTTACCAGGAGGATTAAGTCATGAACAAAACCGAATTAATTGAAGCCGTTGCCCAAAAATCCAGCCTCACAAAGAAAGACACGGACGCTTGCCTTTCTGCTCTGATCGGCGTCATTACCGATGCTCTGAACAAAGGAGACAAAGTCCAGTGGACAGGCTTCGGGTCCTTTGAATTAAGGGAGAGAGCCGCCAGAAAGGGTGTCAATCCGGCTACCGGCGCTCAGATCGATATCGCCGCTTCGAGTGCACCGGCTTTCAAACCCGGCAAAGCTTTCAAAGACGCGGTAAGCAAATAAAAAATGTTCAAAAAATAGCAGAGTATCACACTCTGCTATTTTTGTTGTCTATGAAATCCCCCGTTAATGCCGCAGCATCACATGCAGAGGAATAAATAACCATGCAAATCCGTCTGAACTTTAATAAAGAACCATCGTGTTTTAGATTGAAGCAATATAAAAAAGAGACAATAAATTCAGCTATTAAATCCGCTATGTGATGTTTGCGATTCTAACATTGATTCCAATGATTGCCTGTATCGTCCTTTACGCACCGAAACAGCCCCGCGGTTGGCCGTTATGCAGGAGTCCGCAATTCTGTTATGTCATTCATGTTCACGGGGCCAGCCGTAACGCAAATGAAGCAGCTCCAAAGGCATATCAATGCACCGTAAAGGACATGCAGCAATTTCTTCTTTTGAGTCTACCGCCAGCCCTTTCATTTTGTTATAATAACGCGCATAGAAGATTATTATAATGTTTTAACAATACTTTTATAAGCGGCAATGCTATAATGATAGTAAATGTAAGGAGCTAAGCGTGCGTATACACAAACAAAACCCAGTGCAGCATTTCGTCATCATATGCCTACTTGTTTTGTTTAAAGCCACTTTTGGCCTTTATTTGAAGTTCCGTTACAATCTTCGCTGCCATAATAAAGGTGTGATTCCGAGAAAAGGGCCTTATCTGTTACTAGCCAATCATTGCAACAACCTTGATGGCTTGTTTCTACAATATTATATTGGCAGACCGATCAGCTTTGTGGTGACGGATGCGATGTTCAAGAAAAAAACGCTCGGCAGGCTGATGTCTTTCGTGCGCTATATCCCCAAACGCAAAAACGTCACGGACAGCAGCGCTATTCGGCAGATCATACAAGCCGCCAAGAATAACGAAATTATCGGTATTTTTCCCGAAGGCGGACGCAACTGGGACGGGAAAACAAGCGACATCTCCCCCGCCACCTATCGTTTGGTAAAATTGCTGGGAATCCCTGTGGTCACTGCCCGCATCAAAGGCTCCTACCTTTCTGAGCCCCGTTGGGCAGACACAAAAAGGCGCGGCATCGTGGAGATTGAATTTCAAATCCATTTCGCGGATGGACGAATACCGTCATTAGATGACATCGGCGAAACGATAAAAACGGTTCTGGCGCATAATGAAGCCGTATGGCAAAATATTAAGCATATCCCGTTCAAAGGGAAATCACTGGTTAAAGGGCTTGAGCGTCTGCTTTATACCTGCCCCGTATGCAAACGCATCGGCACAATGAGTTCCACCGGCGATCGTTTGACATGCCATGGTTGCGCGGCTTCTTTCATACTCGACGTTTACGGTTTTTTACGTGAGGTGAACGGCTCGCTGCCTTCGGAAAGCATTCCTGACATTAACGATTGGCAGCTAAACCTGCTCGCAGAACGGTTTTGTGGTGCCGACAGTGAAACAACACTGTTGGTCGATGAAAATGCCTGCCTTTACTGCGCAGAATCGACAGACAGCCCTTTTGAACCCGTCATTCAAGGCACGCTCTCTTTAACAAAACAGAGCATGAGTATTGGCGGCCGAAATTTTGAAACAGCGCGCGTTCAAGGTGTTGCCGTCTATTTCAAAACGCATCTCGAATTTCGTTATGACGGGCTGGACTACCGTGTTGGATTCAAAGAGAAACATGTATCGGCATACAAATGGAACTGTGCGCTGGACGCGCTTAAAAAAAACATGGAGATTTAACTTATGGGTTCTGAAGGTGGCTGGAATTTTGTATTGCAATTCGGGTGTCTGTTGGCGTTGCTCGGTGTGTCGCTGATTATTAAATCGGTGATCCCCTTTTTCAGCCGCCATCTGGTACCCACGGCATTGTTCGGCGGTTTTATCGGATTGATTTTGGGCCCGGAGATACTCGGTGTGATACCGTTTGACCGTGAAATGCTCGAAAACATGGTTTATCATTTTATGGCCATCGGCTTTATCGCGATGGCATTAAAAAAACGCAGCCGCAAATCCAGCGAGAACATCACGAATACCGGATTTGCGATCGTGAACACATACATATGGCAGGCCGCTCTGGGGCTTGGCATTACGCTGCTGCTGTTCTTTACGGTATTGCCGGACTTGTTCCCGAACTTCGGGCTGCTGCTGCCTTTATCCTATGCGCAGGGGCCCGGGCAGGCATTTTCCACCGGACAGTCTTTTGAAATGCTCGAACCCGCATCCAAAGCGCTTGCAAACGGCGGTAACATCGGCCTCACGATGGCCAATCTCGGCTTTCTGTGGGCCATCATCGGCGGCATTCCGTTTATGTATATTCTTCGTAAAAAATACAAAAAGGAGAAACCGTCCGTCGTTTCCGCTGCGGAAACCACTTCGTCCATTTCTCCTGATATACAAGAGCATACGAGCCGGGTGCCCATCACCCTTTATCTCGACGATCTGACCATACAGGCGGTGCTGATCGGTGTCTGTTATCTGCTCACCTATTTGTTGCTGCTCGGCCTTGAAGCGCTGCTCGGTTCTCAAAGCACGCTGATGAAGCTCTTCTGGGGATTTCAGTTCCTTTTTGGTACGCTGATCGCGATGGCGGCACGTGCGTTGTTTAATAAATTGTACAAAAAAGGCATAATTCATGCCGATTATGCCGACAACTATCTGCTGCAGCGTATCTCCTCCATGGCTTTTGATATCATGATTGTCGCATCCGTCTGTGCTGTATCATTGACTGTGCTTTCACAGTATCTGGTGCCCGTCCTGATTCTCTCGACGGTCGGCGGTATTTTTACTATGATTTACTCGGCAAAGATGGCCAAATGGATATACAGGGACGAACAACTGGAGCATGCGGTGGCGCTTTACGGTATGTGGACGGGAACCGTGGTCACGGCGATGGCACTGCTCAAAGAAATCGACCCAGACGGCAAGACCAGCGTGCCGGAAAGCCTTGTGCTGGGCAGCGGATTCGGCGCGATTATCGGTATTCCGCTCATGATGGTTTTAAGCATTCCCGTATCGGCCTGGGTTGACGACAAGCCGTGGCTTTATATTGTGACGTTCGCCATTTTTGTTGTTTATTCCGCTGTCTGCCTGTTTGGCATCAGGCTCAGTAAAAAGATGTATACCAAAAAGCTGAAAAGTTGATATAATATCATCACGTGTGGGGGATTTATGACGAGGAATAAACTCAGTTCAAAAATTAAAATCGGCTACGGAATCGGAACGCTCTCATACGGCATCCCTTTCCAGCTCGTTTCCGCCTGCTTTGTTTTTTACGCCACCATGGTGCTTGGTATATCGGGCACGCTGACCGGGCTGCTGGTTTCCGCCAGCACGATTTGGGACGCGGTGACCGACCCCGTTATGGGCTACATCTCCGACCATACCCATAAAAAGATTTTCCTCGGACGCCGCTTATTTTATGTGCTGATCGGCGCGCTGGGCCTTGCTCTTTGCACCATACTGCTGTGGCAGGTGAGCCCAAAACTGCCTTACGTCACCAAAGCGGTGATTCTCGGCGCGCTGCTGATATTATTAAAGACCTTCTCCACCATTTACGCCACACCTTACATGGCCCTCGGTGCCGAGCTTTCGAGCGATTATGACGAAAGAACCGCGGTTCAGTCATACCGTACCGCGTTTTTCTTTCTCGGATTTATGTTCCCGACCATTCTCGGCATGGCTGTTTTTTTCAAACCAACGCCCGAATTCGCCGACGGGCAGCTCAACCCGCAGGCTTACGAATCGCTCGCGCTGGTCACGGCTGCCATCACACTTGTGAGTGCCGCTGTCTGTATCGCACTGACCTTCCGCCATCAGCCGCCCTATACGCCTCCCGTTAAAAGGAAGAACGCGATTATAGGAATTTTTAAGGAAACCGCAGAAGCGCTGAAATGCAACGAATTTCGCAACGTGAGCCTCAGCCTGCTTTTCGTTAACATGGCAATGAGCATTGTGGGTGCCATCGGTATGCATATATTTACGTATACCTTCGGCCTGAAATCGGGCCAGATCGCAATCGTGTTCGGCGCGCTTTTCATCATGGCGCTGGTTGCGCAGCCCGTGTGGCTGTTCATCGCCAATAAATATGAAAAGAAGACCGCGCTCAAAGCCTGCCTGATCATCAATATCGGCGTGACCGTTTTGTTCTTTGTGTATGTGCTGGCCAACGTTTGGGTATCGGCTCATTATGTCGCGATCATACCGGTTGCCATGCTGATCGGCTTTTCGATGGGCGGCAGCATTGCACTGCCGTACTCAATGATCACGGACACGATCGACAAAGACGCCTACTATTCGGGAACACGCAAGGAAGGCGTTTTTTACGGCTGTGCAACGTTTATGTTCAAGTTGTCACAGTCTTTGGCGGCTGTTTTTGCCGGTACGATGCTGGATATTATCGGCTTTAATAAAGGCGTCGACCTGCCGCAGTTAAAAATACAGATTGATCAATTGCAAACAGAGTTGAATCATCTTTTAGGAATCGGACAGGCCAACCCGCAAATCGATCAACTCCACGAGCAGATTGCACAGATTAACTCCCACATCGATCAAGCCTCTGATGTTTATTTAAAACTCGGTTTGATACTGCCTGTGGGGTTTCTGATATGCTTTGTGCTTGCGCTGATATTTGTGAACAAGTATACGCTGAATAAAGAAAAGGTCGCTCTGTATCAGTCGGGCTTGAACGCTAATCTGCCTAAATGAGGCCGAGCTTAAATTTGATATAGCCTTCCTGATTGTCGCTGTCGCTGACGGTCACCGTTTGCGCCCCGGCGGCTCTCATAAATTCGAGAAAGAGGATTGCGCCAAACACAATCACATCCGCTTTTTTCTCAGGCAGACCGCCTATCCGCTTGCGCTGCTCTGTCGTTTTGCTTTCAAGCATACCGCAAAGTTCTTCCGCCCGTTTCAATGTGATCACATGCCCCTGCACTTGTGCGGCATCGTATTGCGTCAGATTAAGGTCAAGCATGGCGAGCGCCGTGGCCGTACCGCCGATGCCGGTGCAGACATATTCTCCTGTATTCGGCACGCCGACGAACGTTTTTGCCGCGAACGCATGCGCCTGCAAAAACGCTTGCGGGTCCGCGTCATCGCCGCCCGGAAACATCTGCAGCATGCGCACCGTGCCGATTTGAAAACTGTTTTTAAAGCGCACATCGTTAAGGCTCCCCTGCATCACCTCGGTGCTCCCCCCGCCGATATCAAACATATAGCCGTCACCGCGGATGCTGCCTGCGAATCCAAGCAGCGCTTCCCTGTCGCCCGATATGATATCGATGTCAACGCCGCATTCATTTTTGATATAGTCTACAAATGTATTGCGGTTTTCCGCGTCGCGGATGGCGCTGGTGCCGAACGCGAAAAAGTTCTCTTTGTTAACGCCGTAATCGCGGCTGATATTCAAATAGTCCAGCAGCGCCTCTTTGGCGCGCTGCATGGCCGCGGGCACGATCTCCCGTTTGCCGACCATCCCCTCACCCATGCGAATGAGCCTGAGCGTTTTATAATCCGCGATAATTTGACCTTCATTTATGTGCGCGATCATCAGTCTTGCGGAGTTTGTCCCAATATCCACCACGGCATAACGTTTCATCCAAGTCCTCACTTTTGCTGTCTTATTATTTCGTCTTTCAAATCAAGATATTATAACGCCGATTGCTTTTCACAGCAAGGAAAGAGTGGCGCTCACGAGCGTCCCCCCCTTATCTTCAATCATTATTCATAGATTAGTTTATGGTATTGCTATCGATAGATTGTTCAACAGAATTCTCTTGTCTGCGCAAAACGCTTTCTCTGTGGATAATCGATAAAATACCCGCAGCCATCAGCATCAGCGGCGGTATTCTAATGAGACAGAGAAACAAAGTATCGTTCACGATAATAGTTGGTTCAGCCATCGCGGAAATACCGAAATAAGATATCGGTATCAATATGGTCATCAGCATGCCGGATGTGATCATCAGAACACCTGTCAGCAATGGCTATCTGCGAACAAAGAAACTGCTGGTGAATCCCACTGCGGATAATATACATGGCAGAATAGTCATCACCAAAAATCCTGAGGCATAGCCTTTTGCTTCAAAGTGCAGCCCCTCATCCGGCAAAGTTAATGTATAAATGTATGAGGCCATAGAAATCAGATTCGGCAGCAGCGTCAGCCCGCCCCCTGCAATTCCGAGAATGCGCGCAAGTTTTCCGGTCATGATCATACCTCCATCAATAGTATTATCATACCAATAATACATTCTTATACATATATTAACAAGCGGTTATCATTTAACTCGTCTGCAATAAAAAAAGCCATCCGCAATGCAAATGAGCTTTGATATATGTATGGTGTTTATGGCTGCGGCGTTGGCTCCTCTGTCGGCTGTTCCGACGGTGTTTCGGATGGCTGCTCAGAGGGCGATGCTGACGGCTGCGCCGACGGCGTTAATATATATTCATCCCCGTAAACAAAGCCGAACTTCTCCCGCGCTTCGTTTTCGATGTAATCCTGCGTCGCCATGTATTCTTTTTTATGTTCCAGTCTTTGAAGCTCAGTCTGCGTCAGCTCAAATTTCTCGTTCAAATTCTCTTGGTCTTTAAGCAGGGCGTTGATATCCGCTTGCTGCAGGAAGAATGAAACGCCCGCGTAAACCAAAAAGAGAAACAAAAGCAACAGCTTGAACTTAAGCTTGACCTTTCTCTTTTTCATATAGCCTCACAAAATGACCCGGATGTTTTAACATCTCTGTTTCATATGTAAACCAAATTACTCCGGTTAAACATCTTTACACTATTTCGACGCCTTGCCTTCAATTCCTCTGACTGTTCATAATCTTTCATTTATCGCGCTTTTTTCTTTTGGCCGACCATTGGCTCATCTTTCTCGCAAGGAAAGACAGAAAAGGCGAAATACCAGCCATATACAGCGCAAAGCCCAGCACAAAGCCGATAAACGTGTACAGCCGCAGTTCTCCCGCATTAGCCGCATACATGACGGCCACCACAATGGCACCGAGCGTGATAATAAACATGGTATCGAGCAGAGCCGTCATCCATCGCCCGGTTTTGAACGATCTGCGGATTCCCCTGTAAATATCATACGCGAACCCTGCAATCATGCCGCCGTATAACGTGATCATAAAGATATAAATCTGAGGAACCGTCGTTTCCATGATGCCACCTACCTGAACATCTTGGAAAACATGCCGCGTTTTGTCCTCTGCTCCTCATGATCCGCATAATCGATGCTTTGTATTTTTCCTTCCACCACCAGCTGCCCGTCTTCCAGGTTCAGCTTGTTGATGTGCAGGTCTTCCCCCGTCACTGTAATAAAACCGTGATTGGTCAGCAATATGATCTCGACTTCATTAAAGCTATCCACATCCTCCACAGCGGTTATGATAATTTTCTCGCGTGAATCGATCACAACCTTGTGGGGCGCGTTATTGACCGGCTTTTCCCGTGGTTCTTCGATATACATGGCAATACTCCTTTGCGTAACGTGCATATAAAAATATATGCCGCCGCAATACCATGTATACTTATCACAACAAAAGTCTATTTGACCAGCAGTGAAGGGGTGAAATGTTTGTCCGGCACAGAGTAAGGGAGGCCGTCTCTTTGAATATCCCGCACGCGCCCGTAAAACGTGATGGCCTGTGAGGGGCAGAATGAATAGCATCGCAGGCATTGCGCGCAATGCCCCGCAAATATCGGCTCATTTTGTATGGTAATATTATGAACGGGACAAAGGCTTTCACAAAGGCCGCAGTGCGTACACCGGCCGACATCGACGCCGACCTTTTTTTGCACTTTTCTCTGATACAAGCGGTATGGCCCACGCTGCAATAAACCAAGCAGCAGGCTGTAACGCCCTTTGATACGCGCCTTGTTCAGCAGCAGCCGCTGAACATAGTCTTCTACCTGCGCTTCCGCTTTGGCCAGAATCTTTCTAATGCTTTTTTCGTCCGGCGTGCCCAAAAACCCTTTAAACATGCTCATGTTGGACGGCATTGTAAAATGCTCCGCGGTATCCGCAATAAGGCCTTTGGCTTTGAGGCGCTTATGAGCCGTCCATGCACCATCTCCCGAAAAACCCATCTGCGTGCAGAAAAGATGGACATGCTTGCCCTTTTCATTAACCGGCAGCGAGTCCAGGAAGCGTTTAACCGGTTCCGGCAGATCAGAACTGTTTACAGGCCACCCCAACAAAACAAGATCGGCGGTTTTAATCCACCAATCCGCTTTTTTTGGCGACAGCGTATCCATCGAAACAGCCGACGCATTGATGTTGCTTGCATCGAGCTGCCTGATGATTCTGTCTGCCACCCACCAAGTATTGCCTGTGCCGCTGAAGTAAAATACAACCGCCGTATGCATAAGCTTATGAGCTGGCCAGATAAGCGTTGATAAAGGCGTCCAATTCCCCGTCCATCACCGCGGCCACGTTGCCCGTTTCCTCGCCTGTGCGGTGATCCTTCACCATGCTGTACGGATGAAAAACATACGAACGGATCTGGCTGCCCCATTCGATCTTTTTCATTTCGCCCTTAATTTCCTGTATCTCTCTCATCTTCTCGCTCTCGCGCTTTTCGATGAGCTTTGATTTGAGCATGCGCATCGCCGTTTCTCTGTTCTGTATCTGCGAGCGCTCATTCTGGCACTGCACAACGATACCCGTCGGCAGATGCGTGATGCGAATGGCGGATTCTGTTTTATTGACGTGCTGGCCGCCCGCACCGGAAGACCGGTACGTGTCCACGCGCAAATCATCCGAATCGATTTCAATATCCGCATCGTCGTCTTCCAGATCAGGCATCACGTCAAGAGACGCAAACGACGTGTGCCGCCGTGCGGATGAATCAAACGGAGAGATGCGCACAAGCCTGTGAACGCCTTTTTCCGCCTTTAAATAGCCATACGCGTTTAATCCTATCACCTCAAAGGTGACGCTTTTAACGCCCGCCTCATCGCCCGCAAGATAATCGAGCACACGCAGTGTATATTTCTTTCTTTCCGCCCAGCGTGTGTACATGCGGTACAGCATCTCCACCCAGTCCTGCGCTTCGGTGCCGCCCGCTCCCGCGTGCAAAGAGAGTATCGCGCCGTTTGCATCATATTCGCCGCGCAGCAGCGCCTTGAGGCGCAGCTCGGATACGTCACCGCGCAGCGATGCAAGTTCCGCCATCAGTTCGTCGGCCATATCGCTGTCACCCGACTCATCCACAAGTTCGATCATCACCGCCGCGTCATCGAGCCTTTGTGTGATCTTTGAAAACTGCTGCAGCTTATCTTCAATGGGTTTTGCCTTCTTATTGACTTTATGGGCTTCCTTCACATCGTCCCAAAAGCCGGGGGCTTCCATCTGCCCCTGCAGATCGGATAGCTCTGTCTTCAGGGCTTCAATGCCGAGAGCCGCTTCGGCCTCTTTTGCAATTGCCTTTATTTCATTCAATGCTTGTTTGGCTTCATCTGTTGTCAGCATAGTCTCCTCTTACTGCTCCTGTCCGCAGCAATTCTTAAATTTCTTGCCGCTGCCGCACGGACACGGTGAATTGCGCCCCACCTTGTTACCGCTCGAATCGTGCACCTTCTTGGGCACCTCACGCGGCGCTTCGCGTTGCTGAGGCTTTGATGTGAGCTTCACATGGAACAGCATCGTCAGCGTATCCTGCTGGATGTCGCGTACCATTTCCTCAAACATATCGAAGCCTTCATTACGGTACTCGATAATCGGATCGCGCTGACCGTATGCGCGCAGACCGATGCCCTGACGCAGCTGATCCATCGCGTCGATATGCGCCATCCATTTCTCATCGACGACACGCAGCAGGATAATGCGCTCAATCTCGCGCATACTCTGCCCGCCCTGTTCGATTTCCTCTTCCTTGAGCTTGTATATGGTGAGTGCTATATCGAGTAAGCGTTCTTTAACCTTCTCTGGCGATAAGTCTTCAATTTCCTCCGGTTTGAAGTAAACCCTGCCTTTTGGCAGGAAAACCTTCGACAGAGCGTCGGTCAGTCCTGTTAAATCCCATTCCTCGGGATACACATTTGCCGGACAATAGACGCCCACCATCTCACCAATCAGATCGGTGAGCATGTTCATGATGCTTTCGCGCACATCCGCGCCGGTCAGCACCATGCGCCGCTGAGAATAGATCAGCTCGCGCTGCTTGTTCATCACATCGTCGTACTGAAGCACACTCTTTCTTATTTCGTAGTTGCGCGCTTCAATGCGTTTTTGCGCCGACTCGATCTGTCGCGTCAGTAATCCGGCCGCAATCGGAATATCGTCATTCTTGCTGACGGATGAGAGAAACCCTTGAACGCGTTCCCCGCCGAACAGCCTCATCAGATCGTCCGACATCGAAATAAAGAAAATGGATGAACCGGGGTCTCCCTGACGTCCGGCACGGCCGCGCAGCTGGTTGTCAATACGCCGCGATTCGTGGCGTTCGGTACCAACGATGTGCAGCCCGCCCAAGGACACCACCTCGTCATGTTCGGGCTGCATTGATTTTTTGTGTTTTTCGAGCAGCTCCTCATAGCGTTTACGGGCACGCAGTATGTCTTCATCGTCCGTCGGCGCGTGGCCGATGGCCTGTTCAATCAGCTCTTCCGTAAAGTCTTCAAGCCGCATATCGGCGCGCGCGGAGAAGTCCGGGTTGCCGCCGAGTATGATATCGGTACCGCGGCCGGCCATATTCGTTGCAATCGTGACCGCGTTCTTTTTGCCCGCCTGCGCGATGATCAGTGCTTCTTTTTCGTGATGTTTGGCGTTAAGGACATTGTGTTTGACGCCCGTGCGCAAGAGCATGCCCGAAAGTCTTTCGGATTTTTCCACCGATACCGTGCCCACAAGTACGGGGCGGCCCGTCTGATGAACACGCTTTATCTCTTCGACCACGGCGCGGAACTTGCCTTCCTCAGTCGCGTAGATCATATCGTTCATGTCGTCGCGGATCATCGGCTTGTTCGTGGGAATCTGCACAACATCAAGATTGTAGATGCCCTGAAATTCATCCTCTTCGGTTTTGGCCGTGCCCGTCATGCCCGAAAGTTTATCGTACATACGGAAATAGTTTTGGAACGTGATCGTCGCGAGCGTGCGCGTTTCGCGCTCCACCTTGACGCTTTCCTTGGCTTCGATGGCCTGATGGAGCCCCTCGCTGTAGCGTCGGCCCACCATCAGACGCCCCGTAAATTCATCCACGATCACAACCTGACCGTCTTTCACGACATAGTCAATGTCGCGCTTCATGAGGTTGTTCGCTTTCAGTGCCTGATTGATATGATGATAAAGCTCCGTATTTTCAATGTCCGAGAGGTTTTGGACGCCGAAAGCTTTTTCGCATTTACTAACGCCCTGCTCGGTCAGATTGATGGCTTTGAGCTTTTCGTCGATTGTAAAATCGTCTTCCTCTTTGAGCTGGCGGACAAAACGGTCCACCGTTGTGTACATGTCGGTGCTTTTCTCGCCCGCACCCGATATGATGAGCGGTGTTCTCGCCTCGTCGATCAATATGCTGTCCACCTCGTCGACAACGGCGAAGCTTAAATCACGCTGCACCATGCGGTCTTTATGCACCACCATGTTGTCTCTTAAGTAGTCAAAACCGAATTCGTTGTTGGTGCCGTATACGATATCGCAGCGGTAGGCTTCGCGCCGTTCCTCCGGTGAAACCTCGTGAATCACGAGCCCGACCGTGAACCCGAGGAACGCGTAGAGCTTGCCCATCCATTCGGAGTCTCTCTTGGCAAGATAGTCGTTCACGGTCACCACATGAACGCCCTTGCCCGTGAGCGCGTTGAGGCACACGGCCAGCGTCGCCACAAGTGTTTTGCCTTCGCCTGTTTTCATTTCGGCGATTCGCCCCTGATGCAGCACGATGCCGCCGATGAGCTGAACGTAAAAATGCCGCATGCCAAGCACACGTCTGGACGCTTCCCTGACCTGAGCGAATACCTCGGGCAGCAGTTCGTCAAGGGTTTCGCCGTCCGCATAGCGCTTTTTAAACTCCTCGGTTTTTGCGGCCAGTTCTTTGTCGCTGAGCGCCTTAAATTGCTCTTCGAGGGCTTCCACAGCGTCGGCGGTTTTGCGGATTTTTTTCAGCCGTGAATCGTTGCTTCCGGCAATCACATTTTTTAAAAGACCCATATTATTCCCTTCTTCGTCCGATCAGACATTTGCGCATCCGGCATTAGCGCAGCGCACATACTGTATCATTCTACCACTTGCGGCCCTCTTATTCAACAGTTTCAGGTGTGAAGCATTCGTGAACAATGATTCATATTTTCTGTGACAAAATAGCCGAATCGTTGACTTTATTCTCTTTTTTGTGTTATCGTATAAGATATTTTTAATGCATGAAGGTGATGAAGCTGTGGCTAAAGTGACAATTGACAAAGATGCCTGCAAAGGCTGCGGGCTGTGCGTAACGGCATGCCCCAAGAAAATCGTGGTGCTTTCTAAATCCAGCATCAACGCAAAAGGATACAACCCCGTGGAGATTACGGATATGTCGTTGTGCATCGGATGCGCGAACTGCGCAAAGATGTGCCCCGATTTTGTGCTGACAGTGGAAAAATAGAGCCTGCTTTGGCTTCAACAATAAGATAAGGTGGCTTAAAAATGGCAAGAGTTTTAATGAAAGGCAACGAGGCGATCGCGGAAGCGGCTATTCAAGCGGGATGCCGCTACTTCTTTGGTTATCCGATTACGCCTCAGAATCAAATTCCCGAATACATGTCGCGGCGCATGCCGGAGGTCGGCGGCACATTTTTGCAGGCCGAATCCGAAGTCTCCGCGATTAACATGGTGTACGGCGCGGCTGGCGCGGGAGCGCGCGTGATGACGTCGTCTTCCTCCCCCGGCATCAGCTTAAAGCAGGAAGGCATCAGCTATATCGCCTGTGCGGAGCTGCCATGCGTCATTGTCAACATGGTGCGCAGCGGGCCCGGGCTCGGCGGCATACTGCCCTCTCAGGGCGATTATTTTCAATCCGTCAAGGGCGGCGGTCACGGCGACTACCGGCTGATCGTCTACGCTCCGGCTTCCGTTCAGGAAGCGGCCGACTGCGTGATGGAAGCGTTTGAGGCGTCTGATTACTACCGTGTCCCGGCACTCGTGCTCGGCGACGGCATGATCGGCCAAATGATGGAGCCCGTGGAGTTCACGCAGCCCAAAAAGCGTGACCAGAAACAAAAAACATGGGCGGCCACCGGCTATGACGGTTCACGCAAGCGCGCCATTATCAACTCGCTCTATATTGAGGCGGAAGAGATGAGCACCGTCAACGCGCGGCTGCAGGGCGTTTACCGTGAAATTGAGAAAAATGAAACACAGTACGAAGAATACATGATGGACGATGCGGAAATCGGCATTGTGGCTTACGGCACCACCGCACGCATCGTGCGCAACGCGATTACCAAAGCGCGCAAGGAACTGGGCATCAAAGCCGGTCTGATTCGTCCGATCACGGTGTGGCCATTCCCCTCCGCGCCGATTGCCAAGGCTGCTCAGAAGGTTAAGGGCTTCCTTGCCGTGGAAATGAGCACAGGCCAGATGGTGGAAGACGTGCGTCTCGCCGTCAACGGCGCCTGCCCCGTGTCTTTTATCGGAACAACGGGCGGCATCGTGCCGACACCGAACCAGATCATTGAGAAATTAAAAGAGATAAAGGAGGGAATGTAGCAATGGCTGTGGTTTTCAAAAAAACGCCGCTGATATGCGATGTTCCTTTTCACTATTGCCCGGGCTGTACGCATGGGATTGCGCACCGTCTCGTGGCCGAGTGCATAGAAGAATTGGGCATGCAGGATAAGGCGATTGGCGTGGTGCCCGTGGGCTGCGCGGTTTTTGCTTACAATTACTTTAATATTGACACCTATCAAGCGTCGCACGGCCGTGCGCCGGCTGTGGCCACAGGCGCGAAACGTGTGCACCCCGATAACCTTGTGTTCACATATCAGGGTGACGGCGACCTCGCCTCCATCGGCGCGGCAGAAATTGTGCATGCCGCGGCGCGCGGTGAAAAAATCTCCACGATTTTCATCAACAATGCGATATACGGCATGACGGGCGGCCAGATGGCCCCGACCACACTGGTGGGACAGAAGACCACCACATCGCCGTTCGGACGTGATGCGAACCACTGCGGCTTCCCTGTGCGCGTATCAGAAATGCTCTCGACGCTCGAAGGCGCGGCCTATATTGAGCGCGTGTCACTGCATGACGTGCCGAATATCAACAAAGCGAAGAAAGCCATACGCAAGGCGTTTGAAACGCAGCTGGAAGGCAAGGGCTTCTCACTTGTGGAGATACTCTCGACCTGCCCGACCAACTGGGGCCTCTCCCCTGTGGAAGCGCTGAATTGGCTCAAGGAGAACATGATTCCTTATTATCCGCTGGGCGTGTATAAGGAGGCAAAATAGCATGACAAACGAAATTATTATGGCAGGATTCGGCGGTCAGGGTGTGCTGCTGATGGGCCAGCTGCTGGCCTATGCCGGCATGTACGAAGATAAGAACGTCTCATGGCTCCCCTCCTACGGCCCCGAAATGCGCGGCGGCACGGCGAACTGCTGTGTGATCGTATCGGACGAGCCGGTCGGTTCCCCCGTTGTGACCGAAGCGGACGCGGTGATTGTGATGAACAAGCCGTCTCTGGATAAATACGAGAGCGCTTTAAAGCCGGGCGGCGTGCTGTTTATCAATTCCTCGTTGATTGACAAGAAAGCCACACGCGACGACATTGAGGTGCATTACATTCCCGTCAACGAGATTGCGGCTGAAGTTGGCAATGCGCGCACCGCGAACATCGTGATGCTGGGGGCTTATATCGCGTCCTCAGGCGCTGTTTCCAAAAAGAGCGTGATCGAGGCCGTGGAATATGTGCTCGGCAAAGGCAAGGCGCATTTGATCCCCGTCAATGAAAAGGCGTTTGACGAAGGCGCGAAACGCGTGCAAAACATATAAGGGCTCTATGTCAATGGTTGGGGTCAAGTAGACAAAAGCAAACATTACAGGGTTTCAATCACCAACAAGTGATTGGAACCCTGTTTGCATTAAAGGTAATTAGAATCCGTCTTCGAAAGTTTTTAAAACTGTGGTAACCATAGGCAACTCTCTTTAAAACTTTGATAGTGTTATTAATCCCTTCAGTAAAACCATTCGAATATGGAACATCAAAAGCATTCAGTATATAGGGTTCCAAGTTCTTATAACCATCCCTTATCAAATCCGTAATGGAAGACTGATCTTACATTTAAATCCTTATTAATATTCATTTGCATTATCGATTATTAAATGATAAAATATAAAAACAATTTTCATATAATCATCACCGAACATTAAAAAAGAACAGGAGGCAATGAACATGGATGAACACAAACGACTCACCAACGAGGTCGGCGCACCGATTGCCGACAATGAGAACTCAATCACTGCGGGTCCCCGAGGACCAGTCGTTATGCAGGATGTGTGGCTCTTGGAAAAAATGGCCCACTTCAACAGGGAGGTTATTCCCGAACGCCGTATGCATGCCAAAGGCTGGGGCGCTTACGGCAAGCTGACAGTTACCCATGATATTTCGCAATACACGAAAGCGAAGGTATTGCAGCCTGGCAAGGAAACAGAACTGTTTATCCGTTTCTCCACCGTCGCCGGCGAACGCGGAGCAGCCGATTGCGAACGGGATATACGCGGGGTTGCCGTCAAGTTTTATACCGAAGAAGGAAACTGGGACCTCGTCGGCAACAATACGCCCACCTTTTTCATCAGGGACGTTCACAATTTTTCCGATCTGAATCGCGCAGTCAAGCGTGACCCCCGCACGGGTCGCCGTTCGGCGCAAAATAACTGGGATTTTTGGACGCTGCTTCCCGAATGTTTTCATCAGATTACTGTCGTCATGAGCGACAGAGGCATCCCCGCATCTTTCAGGAATATGCATTTCTTTGGAGAGCATACGTTTTCACTATACAATGCAAAAAATGAACGCGTTTGGTGCAAATTTCACTTCAAAACAAAGCAAGGCATAAAAAACCTTTCCAATGAAGAAGCCTCGCAAATCAATGGCATGGACCGGGAGTTCCACGGCAAGGATCTTTTTGAAGCCATAGAGCGGGGCGATTACCCGCAGTGGACCATGTATATTCAGGTTATGACTGAGCAGCAGGCCAAGGAACACTATGAGAATCCTTTTGACATCACAAAAATTTGGCGTCATAAGGAATACCCGCTCATCGAGGTCGGCGTGCTGGAGCTCAACCGCAATCCCGAGAACTATTTTGCCGAGGTGGAGCAGTCTGCCTTTACCCCCGCCCATGTCGTACCGGGCATAGGGTTTTCTCCGGATCGCTTTTTGCAGGGACGTCTCTTCGCTTACGGAGACGCTCAGCGGTATCGATTGGGTGTGAACCACAACCTGATCCCCGTCAATCAGGCAAAATGTGAGGTCAGCGATTACCATCGGGACGGTGCCATGCGTGTGGATGGTAACTATGGCGGCACCCCCGCTTACACGCCCAACAGCTACGGCGCATGGACAGCTCAGCCCGAGGTGATGGAACCGCCTCTGGATCTTAATGGCGCGATGTACCGTTACGACCCGAAGGACGATCCCACCGACGACTGTTTCCGTGCCGGAGGCGATTTGTGGCGCGTGCTCACCGAGGATAAAAAGCAGATATTGATTGAGAACACCGCCGGGGACATTGCGCCGTGTACGGAAAATATCAAATACCGCCACGCGGTTCACTGTTACCTCGCCGATACGGAATATGGCGAACGCTTTACCGAAGCGGCCAGCCTTGATATTGCCAAGGTTAAAGAGCTCTCAAAGCTGGATCATAATGGCCTTATTGCAGCGACCATATAACCGCTTAGAGCGCCGTGCAGACTTCTTAACTATTTGCAGGCAATAAAAACGACAAACATGAACCAGCCGCAGCGTTGATCGGCTTAGGCAGCCGGTTATTCCAAAGGGTACGAATTGGCGCTTGTGCCCTTTGGGCTGCGGCTGTATGATTCTCTCATGCAGCAAACGACAGCAGCTATGGTGCAACATGACCGTTAAAAATGTGATTCTTATCCTGTTCGGCTTTATCCTATTAAGCCTCGGTGCTATCGGCATCTTTTTCCCCGTATTGCCGACGACACCGTTTGTCATCGGTGCAGCGGCATGTTTTAGCTGCGCGCCCAAATTGAGGGCCTGGTTAATGCGCATTCCTGTTTTCAACAAGTATATTGAGAATTACAAATATGGGACGGGGTTGCCCAAAAAAACGGTGATCGTCAGTCTTGTGTATTTGTGGGTGACGCTTCTTGTTTCCTGCATTCTGACGATGTCAGTCTGGATCACCCTGCTGCTTGGCATTATTGGCATCGTCGTCACTGTCCATATTCTCATGATCTCAAAACCCAGAAACAATAGAATGGTAAAGAACAATGAAAACACATAAATTGCCTGTTTATTTGGAGAGCCTTTTTAATATTCTCTATTTGAGCACAGCGGTCTTCCTTGGAATCCGTATGCTGCTTAGTGGTGTCTCGGCTCAAAGAACATTATTTGGCATTATGGCACTCATTCTCGTGTGCGGGGATGCATGTCATCTCATCCCGCGAATTGCCGCGGGTTTTTCCTCCGACCGTCGGCGCTTTGCCCGATCACTCGGTTTTGGCAAAATGATCACATCGGTCAGCATGACGCTTTTTTATGTAATTTTATGGCACATCGGCGTTACAGCGTTTTCATTAACGGGGATATGGCACTGGACGCTGGCCGTGTACTCGCTTGCAGCTTTACGCATTATCATATCTGTTCTCCCGCAAAACAGGTGGAGCTCTGACAGCTCGCCGGCTTCATGGGCTGTTTACCGCAATATACCGTTTGTTATGCTGGGCGGTGTTGATTGCGCTCTTTTCTTTTTTAACAGGAGCGCAGCGGGCTTTGAGTATATGTGGCTTGCTATTCTTTTGAGCTTTGCATTTTATCTGCCGGTTGTGATCTGGTCAAAGAAGTATCCGCCAATCGGGATGCTGATGCTGCCGAAAAGCTGCATTTATATCTGGATCATCACAATGGGACTATAGTGGTTAGGGAGTCGCAAGAACGCGGTTTTTTTCATGAAGCGTCACACGGATAAGGCGCATTTAATTCCCTTCAATAAAAAGGTGGTTGACCAAAGCGCAAAGATAGTGAAATAAACGGCCAGTCATTTACCGTTTTAGGGTTCGTGCTCACCACAAGTTTTAATTTGGATGTATATAATTTCATACTAATATCAGATTACCAGCTGCCACTTATACCACCGCCGCCGCTGCCGCCTAAACCGCTGCCCCCACCGCCAATGCCGCCAGTACCGCCGCCGTGCGAACTCCCGGTTCTATAATACTCGTTCCAATATTTGTACTCAGCATCGTCTTTAATATTTTCGGATGACAACCGACAGCCGATATACCCCAGGCTGCTTGCGATTGCTGAAGCAAATTTAACGCTGCTAAACGCTTCTTCATCTGAAAACGCATGAAACCAGCCCGGTTTATCCATCCCGATACCCTCAAATTTCTCCGCCCAACTTTTAGAGGCTCCCAGCGCGTATGCGTACGGAAGCATATCTACAAAAAGCGACGGATATTCTTCCATGAGAGTAATAAGATCTTGCTTTTCTACCGCAACTAAAAATTCTGAAAAACCTGATATCTTGGCATAAATATCTTTTCCGAATTTTGTACGCTTTCGTATGTTGACAAACAACGGCATTAATAATATTGTTGCTGCTGTCGCTATCAATATTAAGATAGACGCCTCGTTCACTGTATAACCCATCACAGCGGGAATAATGAAACAAAAGTATACAAAAATCTGCGCACCCGTTGTAAGTATTTTGTTATCAAGGTATGTTTTTGCATCGAGCAGCTTTTTAACCACAAAAAAGTATATAATAATAACGATTAATAAAAACACGTATGTGGCAATGACTAAATTCTCAAAATAAAAATACGGAAAGACGCATTCGTAAAAAAACAAGATGACTGCAAGCAATGAAATTGCTCCCGCCATTTTCTTTATTCTTGCTTTTTTATCTAGCTTATGCTTCTTTTTCATAATATCCGCCATCATATAAAGCGGAATCAGCAGCAAAACGCCAAAACCAGCGCCCGCCAGCAGACTAATCAGCACATTGTGTGTGGACATAAATATGCTGGTTAAAAGCACAGCCGTTATGGGAATTATCATCAGAAGGCCTATCATGTCCCGGGCGCTGCTCGATGCCATCGTAAACAAGCGTCTTTGTTTTGAGGTAATGAAATAAGCATTCAATTCATGCTTAACACTTTTCATGGTCTCGCTGAACTCGCCTGCGAGATTTTTTATATCGGCATCTTCCCGATTACCGAAAAGGCCGGCGAACAATGTTCTTTCGTAGTATTTATCAGAAACAAGGTTTTTTCGTTTGAGAAGCTTATAGCCTGTATCGGTGTCAGCGATCTCTATATACCCGCTCTTTGCCCATTGCAGAATCAAAGACATTATGTGCCGATCCTCCACATCGCCTTGCATAATATACCCCGCTTCCGCTGCAGTCATATCTTCGGTTGGTATATAGAGCGCTGTCTTTCCGGGTCTTTTGTTGACGCCGAATAAAAGCCATAAAACATACCCGGCAGCAACACATACACCGATAATTTTAAGAATTGTCTCCTCCCACGGATCCAGAGAATATGCCATACCCAACGATCCGTCGGGTAAGATTATTCTGGCCGTTAAATATTCATCACCTTCTATGGGCCTGAGGGTGCGGCCTGTAATTGTATTGCCGTCTACACTCCATGAAACGTTTTGTGTATCACAGGAATCGACGATTCCAAAAAACTCACCAGCATTTTTCTGCTGTTCAGAATCCAATCCGCTTGTATCCCACCCATTCATTTCATAAAATGTGGGTATGGTCTTCTCATTGTTTCTTTCCTGCCAACCTTCGTCAAAATCGATGATTCCTATTTCTATCGTGTTCATTTTAAGATTTTCAGGCATAGTAATTTCAAAGCTCGCATTTTCGATAGTATCCCATCTGCTGCAATGAAGAAGATTTCTGAAGAACTCATCGAATCCTGTTAAATGATCGCCACCTAGGCTGCAAGTGTACGAAACGGTATATGTTTTATTGCCGCTGAGCAACCGATCTTCCTCTCCAATTTTTGCATTGAGAGTGTCGCCGTTTTGTGTGAGCGTGAATTGTTCATTATTAACTTTAAAATCCCTGATCTTATTGATATAAGGTGTTGCTTTCCATTTGCCATTTACTTTATGAAGCATCTCTCCCCTGATGGGCAGCTGGTAATCCAATCCATGGCGCTGTTCTTTAAAATTAACAGTAATATTCTCTACCACATAGATGATGTTGTCGGCTTTTAAATGAATATGGATATCATAGTTGAGTATATCGAATGATTCATTAGCAAGCGCCGTATTCCCAAAACAACAAAAAGCGAAAAGAGCAAGCAAAACAGACACCCATACTTTTTTCATAAATACCCCAACTATAAACATTATATATTTTCTTTTGATTATATCACATATAATGGTATGCAAGCTATCCATATGCTTTATTAAGCATTATTTTCTTTTATCTTAAGGGTTAGATTGTTAGTTTTCGTATATATTTAATGGATTAAAAGTGTCTGAAAAAATGAGATTAAAAGGCTGCTGCGAATGGAACACTTGTTAATTTATATGCAGCTTCATCAGGCTTATGTGATTCAATTTAATCCTCATATCGTTCTGCCGCAAGAGATTGCCGGTTCATTCCCCGGCAGCCTCTGCGAAGCTTTTCATCTTTATTCAGTTTTCAAGAGATATTCATCACAATATTGTCAATCGCGGCCCCCGGCGGAACCATCGGCAGCACCATCGCATCCTGATCAACCGTGCATTGTATCAGCGACGAGCCGTCGTGCTTCAGCGCCATCTGTATCGCCTGATTATAGCGTTTCGCATTGTCTACTTTCTGGAAAGCTATTGGGTCCGGATATCATGCAAAATGTGTTTACCATCTGCCGCCGATACCGCCCCCTCCGCTGCCGCCAAAACCACCGCTGCTCCCGCCAAAGCCGCTGCCAAAACCTCTTCCAACGCCGCTCGATCCAGATGAATTTGGCACAGACGTAAATTGTTTGCTCATTTGCATCATACAGCTTTCTATCGCTTTTCCAAGGAGTATACTGCTGACAACCGTTTCGTTGCTGTATGCATTGTACCAGCTTGGCGGTTTCATCTTCACACCTTCAAACTTCTCTGCCCATTCGTTTATTACTCCCATCACATAAGCAAACGGCAAGATTTCCGCAAAAAGATTGGGGTTTTCATCCGCCAACAAGATGATCCTGTCCTTTTCGGCTTTTATCATATAATCTCTGAAGCCGGATAACTTGGCATGCAGCTCACTGCCGTATTTGGTACGCTTGGGTGTAATGACGATGAGCGGCAGCATCACAATGGTTGCGGTGATGGATAGTATAAGCAGCGTCGAGTTCCCGCCTATCACATATCCCATTACTGCCGGTATAATAAAACAAAATCTCAATATGAGGGCTGAGGTTTTGTTAATGATTCTGAATTCCATCCCCTCTTTTGCTTTGAATACACTGCCGGCCAAAATCATCATTACAATGATTATCGCGGCCAATATGACTAAGCTGCCGGTATTCAGTGAACCGTTATACAAATTTGGTGTCACAAAAAAGTAGCAAACCGCAACCAAAGCCAGCAGCACAAAGGATCCGATAAGCTTTCTGCACCGCTTTTTTGTCCCAATATTTCGCCAGTCCATTGTGACGCGCACCAGAATTGTCATGGGAATACTGAGCAGCGCACACATACCCGCTGCCGCGATAATACTAATTCCAAGATTGTATGTTGAAAAGTAGATGCTTGTCACCAATGTGGCCGTAATGGGAACAACCATCAGTATACAAACCAGCCCACGCACAAATCTAGATAGCGATGTAAAGATTTTTCTTTCGTCAGAAAACTCAAAATAACATTTTAACTGCTGTTTGACGTGCTTCATCGTATTGTAAAATTCCTCGTTGAGGCTGGATAATGTGACTGTGTCAGCATCTTCAAAAAGGCTGTCAAACAAAATTTTTTCATAGTTCTTGTCCGATTCTATAGGCTTCAATTTTGTTATCTTATAGCCTGACGTATCCTTGTCTGAAATCTTAATATAGCCTTTATCTGCCCAGTAAAGGATCATGGACACCACATCTCTGTCGTCCACACAGCCATCAAACACATATCCGATTTCCGCTGGTGTCATGCCTTTTGGCGGGTAAAATTCCACTGTCTGAAACTGCTTTTTATCACGTCCGAACAAAAACCACAATGCATATCCCCCAATGACGCAAGCCACAATAATGTTAAACACCGTTGATTCCCAGGCCACAAAGCCTCCGGATGATTGATAATACCCTTGCGGCAGCTCTATCCTCAGCGTCAAACACTCCCCGCCGCTGATGGGTCTCAATGTGTATCCCGTGATTGTAATTCCTTTTTTCTCCCAGTGAACATTTTCCGTATCACAATCATTGAGCATGCCAAATGGCGTTTCTATATATTTGTGTCTGTTTTGCAGACCGAAACCATAGGTGTTTTCATTTTCATTTTCGCTTTCCTCATATTCCCATGTACCATCCATGTTGAGGTGGTAGTTTTTCATGCTTTCCCGTAATTCAGGATCAATTGTCGGCATCGAATCAGGAAGATACTGCGGCGCAAACAGGCCTTCTTTTGGTTCCTTTCTGATTAATCCAACCAAAACGGAACTGGCTGAAAATTCAGACGGCATTTGTATTGTAAAACTCGCGTTTTCTATCGAATCACCTTCTTGGCAGAAAACAAGGTTTCGATAGAACTCATCAAACGAACCAATGCCATCGTCCCCCAGCTTGCACTTATACGAAATCACATAAGTCTTTTTGCCAAGCACCGTCCAATTTGGATTGCCTATTTTTGCTATAAAATTATTTCCTTCACTGGACAGCTCAAAATCCTTGTTCTCAACTTGAAAATCATAGACAAGATTCGAATACCCTGCTTTGCACCATTGTCCGTCAATTTTATGTTGAACTTCCCCCCTTACGGGCAGAACATAATAAAACCCATGGCTATCTACTTTATAATCAATCGTAATGGTTTCTTTAACGTCTATGATGTTATCTTTCGAAACATTGATAAAAATATCATAGTTGAGTATATCATAGGAGCCATCAGCATGTGCTGTATTCCCAAAACAACAAAATGCGAAAAGAGCAAGCAAAACAGACACCCATACTTTTTTCATAAATACCCCAACTATAAACATTATATATTTTCATTAGATTATATCACATTTAATGGTATGCAAGCTATCCATATGCTTTATTAAACATTATTTTCTTTTATCTTAAGAATCAGATTGTTAGTTTTTGTATATGTTGGATGGATGAAAAGTTTCTAAAAATTTGAGAGTGGAAGGCTGTTGCAAATGTAACGTTTGTTAATTAATAGGCAGCTTCCTTAGGTGTTTGTGATTTCATGTGATCCTCATATCGTTCTGCCACATGACAGATCCTTCGCTCGTTCAATGACTCAAAATACAGGAAAAGAGACTGCCGGTTCATTCCCCGGCAGCCTCTGCGAAGCTTTTCATCTTTATTCAGTTTTCAAGAGATATTCATCAGAATATTATCAATCGCAGCCCCCGGCGGAACCATCGGCAGCACCATCGCATCCTGATTAATCACGCATTGAATCAGCGACGGGCCGTCGTGCTTCAGCGCTGCCTGCAGTGCCTGCTTAAAGCTTTCCGCATCGTCCGCTTTCTGCGCGAAGTACCCGAAGCCGCGCGCAATCGCACAGAAATCCATCGGCGGCAGCGTGGTTTCGGAATACCGCTTGTTAAAAAGCAGCGTCTGCCACTGGCGCACCATACCGAGCGTGTTGTTGTCAAAAAGCACCGTGATGACCGGGATGTTGTACCGCATCGTCGTTGCCATCTCATTGAGGTTCATCCTCAGGCACCCGTCGCCTGTGATGTGGATCACCGTTTTTTCTGGACTTGCCACCTTCGCGCCGATCGCCGCGCCGAGGCCGTAGCCCATTGTGCCGAGGCCGCCCGACGTTAAAAACTTGTTGTGCTTTTTAAACGGATAGTACTGCGCCGTCCACATCTGGTGCTGGCCCACATCCGTCACGATGATCGTGTCTTCTCCGAGGCTTTCGTTGATAATCTCCATGATCTGCTTTGGAAAATGACCATCGGGAATCGACGCTTCGTTCTCCGCTTTCCACTCGTTGACGCTCTTCACCCACTCGGGATGCTGTTTTTTTGGCATGTGCGGATTTAATTCACTGAGCGCCGTTTTGATATCCTGAATCACGTGCAGATGCGTCGGAATGTTCTTATTGACCTCAGACGCGTCGATATCGATCTGTATGATCTTCGCGTGAGACGCGAACCTGCTCACATCCCCCGTCACCCTGTCGCTGAAGCGCGCGCCGAGCACGAGCAGCAAATCGCAGTTCTGAAACGCCATGTTGCTCGCCTTGGTACCGTGCATGCCCACAAGGCCCATGTACAGCGGATGCTTAGACGGAAACGCGCTGACGCCCATCAGTGTGCTTGCCACCGGCGCGTCAATTTTCTCGGCCAGCTCAAACAGCTCATCGCCCGCGCCCGACAGCACCACGCCGCCCCCCGCAAGAATAACCGGGCGCTGTGCCTTTTCCACAAGCTCTGTGATCTCTTTCGTGGGAATATCCGAGTACTTGCACGAAATCACATAATTCTCTTCCGGCGCTGTGTATTCGCAAAGCTGCGAAAACAGATCGCTCGTGATATCAATGAGCACCGGGCCGGGCCGGCCGCAGCGTGCGAACGCGAACGCCTCGCGGAACACATCTGATATGCGCGTGATATCCTTGATCTGATAGTTGTGCTTGGTGATGGGCATCGAGACGCCCATGATGTCTACTTCCTGAAAACTGTCAGTACCAAGCAGCGACGCGGGCACATTGCCCGTAATGGCCACAACCGGAATCGAATCCATATACGCCGTCGCGAGACCCGTTACTAAATTCGTACAGCCGGGGCCCGAGGTCGCGATGCAGACGCCGACCTTGCCCGTCGCGCGTGCATACCCATCCGCCGCGTGTGAAGCGCCCTGCTCGTGCGCCGTTTCAATATGCGTGATGGTCGAGCGCTCGTCGTACAGCGCGTCGTATAGCTTGATGACCTTGCCGCCCGGATAACCGAAAACGGTATCCACGCCCTCACGCTTAAGGCACTCCATGATAATTTTAACGCCTGTTAATTGCATGAACTCTCCCCCTTTATTCCAAAATCGCGCCTTTGTCCGCCGAGGACACCAACCGCGCGTACCGGTACAGCCACCCGCTCTTCACGCTGAGCTCGCGTTTTTTAAGGGCGCTGAGCCGCTTGTTGATTGTATCCTGATCCACTTTGAGATTCAGCTTTCTTTCCGGTATATTGATTTCAATCGTATCGCCCTCTTCAATCACGGCGATCACGCCGCCCGCCTGCGCTTCGGGAGACACATGGCCGATGGCCGCGCCTCGCGTCGCGCCGCTGAAACGCCCATCCGTAATCAGCGCGACGGTTTTATCCATGCCCATGCCCGCAAGCGCGGACGTGGGGCTCAGCATTTCGCGCATGCCGGGGCCGCCTGAGGGGCCCTCGTACCGAATCACGACGACGTCGCCGTCGTTGATCTTCCTGTCGTATATCGCCTTGATGGCCGCTTCCTCGCCGTCAAATACGCGTGCAGGGCCGCTGTGCACCATCATCTCGGGCGCCACGGCCGATTGTTTGACCACGCCGCCGTCCGGCGCGATGTTGCCGCGCAGTATCGCGATGCCGCCTTCTTTGGAGTACGGCGTGTCAAAGCTCTTGATCACATTCGAATCAAGTATCGCCGCGTTTTTGACCGCCTCGCCGATTGAGGTGCCCATCACGCACTTTGATTCTTCTTTGATGAGGCCGTGTTTTCTCAGCTCATTGAGCACCGCGTAAACACCGCCCGCCGCGTGCAGATCGACGATGTGCGTGCGGCTCGCAGGTGCGAGCTTACAAAGGTTCGGCGTTCTCTTGCTCACCCTATCCACGAGATCAAGGCTCAGCGCAATGCCGCATTCGTGCGCGATGGCGGGCAGATGCAGTACCGAGTTGGTGGAGCACCCGAGCGCCATATCGAGCGCAAGCCCGTTGGCAAACGCGTCCGGCGTCATGATATCGAGCGGTTTTAAATCCATCTCAAGCAGCTTCATCAGCTGCATGCCGCTCTGCTTGGCATGACGGATGCGTGCCGCGTGTACGGCGGGTATCGTTCCGTTGCCGCCCATCGCCATGCCGAGCGCTTCGGTCAGGCAGTTCATGCTGTTCGCCGTGAACATGCCGGAGCATGAGCCGCAGCCCGGGCAGACGGAATTCTCGAGCTTATTAAGGTCTTCCTCATTGCACTTGCCGGCGCTGAACGCGCCGACCGCTTCGAATATCGTGGTCAGGCTCGCGTCCACGCCGTCGAGATCTTTTCCCGGCAGCATCGGGCCGCCGGAAACGAAAATCGACGGACGATTGAGTCGAGCGGCCGCCATCAGCATGCCGGGCACAATCTTGTCACAGTTCGGCACAAACGCGACCGCGTCGAAACCGTGCGCCATCACCATCGATTCGATGGAATCCGCGATCAGCTCACGTGACGCGAGCGAATAACGCATGCCAGCATGCCCCATGGCGATGCCGTCGCAAACGCCGATGGACGGCACCATGATGGGTGTGCCGCCCGCCATGCGAATGCCGTCGGCCACCGCTTTGGCAATTTTATCGAGATGGATATGCCCGGGCACAATCTCGCTCTGCGCCTGAACAATGCCAATCAGCGGGCGCGAGATTTCCTCGTCCGTATACCCCATCGCTTTAAACAAAGACCGGTGCGGCGCTCTGTCCGCGCCTCTTTTTACACTGTCACTGATCATACTATGCCTCCAAAAAGCCGATCACGGTATCCGTCATCTGCGTGGTGGATATCGTTTTTTCGCCCGCCAGCGCGATATCCTTCGTGCGTGCGCCGCTGCTAAGCGCGCGGCTCACTGCGTTTTCTATTTTCTTCGCAATGTCATCGCGCTCCAGCGAATGGCGAAGCATCATCGCCGCCGAAAGTATCGTTGCGAGCGGATTTGCAATTGACTGCCCCGCAATATCCGGCGCGCTGCCGTGCACGGGTTCGTACATGCCGAGCGTTCCCGAGCCAAGGCTCGCCGACGGCAGCATGCCGATGCTGCCAGTGATCATCGCCGCTTCGTCCGAGAGAATATCGCCGAACATGTTTTCAGTCACGATCACGTCGAACTGTTTCGGGTTTCTCACGAGCTGCATCGCCGCGTTATCCACGTACAGATGCGACAGCGCGACTTCGGGGTATTCCCTGGCAACCTCCGTCACCACACTGCGCCACAGGCGCGACGATTCGAGTATGTTGGCCTTATCAACGCTGACCAGCTGTTTTTTGCGGCCCATCGCCGTTTTCATCGCGACATGCGCGATGCGGCGCACTTCTTCCTCGCTGTATCGCATCGTATCATACGCCCAGGTCTCCCCGCGCTCCTTCTTGCCGAAGTACAGGCCCCCGGTCAGCTCACGGATCACAATGATGTCAAGGCCGCCTTCCGTCAGCGAAGGCTTTAACGGGCAGGCCTCCGCCAGCTCCGTGTAGAGCAACGCGGGGCGAATGTTCGCAAAAAGCCCCAGACCCGCGCGCAGATCAAGCAGCGCGTTCTCGGGGCGCATATCGGACGGAAGCGTATCCCACTTCCAGCCGCCGACAGCGCCGAGCAGCACCGCGTCGCTTTCCTTTGCGCCGTTCAGCGTTTCCTCGGGCAGCGGACGCCCCATACTGTCTATCGCGCAGCCGCCTGCGAGATAGTGCGTGTAGACAAGCTCAAGGCCCGTTCCCTTTGTCGCATGCTCAAGCACGCGCAGCGTTTCGCCGATCACCTCGGGGCCGATCCCGTCGCCCGCAATCACCGCAATCCTTTTCTCCATTGTGTCACCTCTTTTAAACTTATTAAGCCGCTTTATTATTCATTGAGCAGCAGATAATCAATTGAATCGATCAGCGCGAACAAGCTTGCCTCAATCACGTCGGTGGATACGCCCATCGTGCGCCAGTAATGCTCGCCGTCGCTCGATTCGATGACGACGCGCACCTTGGCCGCCGTCGCCGCGCCCGTATCAAGCACGCGCACCCTATAGTCTGTCAGCGTAACGCCCTTCAGTGCCGGGAAGAACGCGCCCAAAGCTTCTCTGAGCGCCTTGTCAAGCGCGTTAACCGGGCCGTTGCCCTCCGCGGCTGCCATACGGTTCTCACCGTCCACATCCACCTTGACCACCGCGTAAGCACCGAATGTGTTTTCAAGGGACGGTTCGTCGCTCACTTTGAAATGCACGAGTGAAAACTTTGATTTGTGCATCCCAAGCTCCTTCATCACAAACAGCTTGAAGCTGCTTTCCGCGCCCTCGTAGCTGAAGCCTTCGCTCTCCATGTTTTTGAGCGTTTCCATAAGCCGCGCGACTTCTTTTTTGTTTTCCGCGACATCCGGGAATAGTCCCTTGAGCTTTTCGGCCATCGCGCTTTTGCCCGCAACCTCCGAGAGCAGAAATTCGCGGCTGTTGCCCACAATAGACGGCTCAATATGCTCAAACGAGCCTTTGGCCTTGCACAGACCGTCGATATGCATGCCGCCTTTGTGCGCAAACGCGTTGCGGCCCACGTACGGCAGCGTTTCATCAAACGGCAGATTTGTAATTTCAGCCGCCTCGCGCGCCACCGAATACAGCTTGCCGATGTTGCCGCCGATACAATCGTAACCGAGCTTTAACTGCAGATTCGGTATAATGGACGACAAACGCGCGTTTCCGCTGCGCTCGCCGTAACCGAGCAGCGTGCCCTGCACATGGCAGACCCCAAGCTGTACCGCCGCGAGCGAATTGGCCACCGCGAGGTCCGTGTCGTTATGCGCATGGATGCCGATTCTGGTATCCACCGCTTTCAGTGACGCCTGCACAGCGGTTTTGATTTCGTCCGGCATCGTGCCGCCGTTCGTATCACAAAGCACAAGTACATCCGCGCCCGCGCGGCTGGCGGTTTTGAGCACGTCAATTGCGTATTGCGGATTTGCTTTGTATCCGTCGAAAAAATGTTCGGCGTCGAATATCACTTCTTTGCCGTTGTCTTTTAAGAACTTGAGCGTATCGAAGATCATGTTTAAATTTTCTTCGAGCGTTGTGCCGATCACTTCGGTTGCGTGCAGGTCCCACGCCTTACCGAACACCGCGACCACATCCGTTCCCGCGTCCATCAGCGCTTTTACACCGAGGTCTGTTTCCACGGGCGTATTTTTGCGGCGTGTGCTTCCGAAAGCCACGAGGCGCGCATGATTCAACTTCACCTTCACAGCTTCTTCGAAAAACTGCCGCTCTTTAGGATTAGAGGCAGGATTCCCTGCCTCTATATAGTCCACACCCAGGCTGTCCAGCAGCGCAAGCATCTGCAGCTTATCGGACAGCGAGTAGTTGATTCCGCGCGCCTGCGCGCCGTCGCGCAGCGAGGAATCGAATATATCAACCTTTCTGCTCATCTTCATGCTCCTTATGCGGGGCGTTTAGAATTCGGGTTCATCCTGCCACGGCATCATTTTTCTGAGCTCTTTGCCCACCTTTTCCACAGGCAGCTCTCTTTCAATGCGGCGTCTTGCGAGGAAGCCCGGGCGGCCCGCCTTGTTTTCCGAGATCCAGCGGCTTGCGAAAACGCCTTCCTGAATCTCCTGCAGCACCTTCTTCATCTCTTTCCTTGTTTCATCTGTGATAATCCGCCGTCCGATCGAATAATCACCGAATTCAGCCGTATCGCTGATGGAATATCGCATATAGGAAAGACCGCCTTTGTTGATCATATCCACAATCAGTTTCATCTCATGTATGCATTCAAAGTAGGCGCTCTCCGGCTCGTATCCCGCTTCCACGAGCGTATCGAAGCCGGCTTTCATGAGCTCAGTCACGCCGCCGCAAAGCACAGCCTGCTCGCCGAATAGGTCGGTCTCCGTCTCTTCGCGGAACGTGGTGGCAAGAATACCTGAGCGCGCGCCGCCGATGCCTTCCGCATAAGCAAGGCCGACATTAAGCGTATCACCCGTCGGGTCCTGCGCCACTGCGATGAGGCACGGTACGCCTTTGCCCGCCACAAATTCGCTGCGCACTGTATGGCCGGGGCCTTTGGGTGCCACCATGAACACGCCCACTTCGGCTGGCGGCTTAATCTGGCCAAAATGAATATTGAAGCCGTGCGCGAACACAAGGTATTTGCCGGCGGTTAAGTTCGGTTTGACCGATTCCTCGTAGACTTTCGGCTGAAGCTCGTCGTTAACGAGAATCATAATGACATCCGCCGCCTTGGCTGCGTCATAAGCAGTGGCCACCTTGAGCCCGAGCTCTTCCGCCTTTTTCCACGACTTGCTGCCTTCATAAAGGCCGACCACCACGTTAAAACCGGAATCGTGCAAATTGAGGGCATGTGCGTGGCCCTGGCTGCCAAAGCCAATCACCGCTACAGTTTTGTCCGCAAGATACTCTTTGTTACAATCCGACTGATAATACAATTTAGCCACTTTCAAAATCTCCTTTTAAATAGATATTTTAATTTTCGTATTTCTTACAAGCTTTAAATCTTCTGCATCGCAGCTGTCTGGCTGTTGTAAAGCTGAGTGTCACCCATTTGCAGAGCAACCATACCGGTGCGCGCCACCTCGAGAATATAGTAATTCTTAAAGAGATCAATGCTTTCATTAATGAACGTGATCGTACCGCTGATTTGGACGGTAACGCACTTCTCAGCGATATCGAGTACGATGCCCGCGCGCGATTCGATATCCGCCATCAGCTGCTTTTTATCCACCCCGTCGGTGCTGATCTTCACGAGCGCGATTTCACGGAAGATGCCGTCTTCCGCTGGTATTTCCTTAATCGCCTTCACATCGAGCAGCTTGTCGAACTGTTTCACCACCTGTTCGGTCACCGCGTCGTCGGCTAGCATCACGATCGTTATGCGTGAAAGATCGGGGTTGCTTGTGACGCCGACTGTTAAGCTCTCGATATTAAAACCACGCCTGCTGATCAGGCCGGAAATTCGCGACAAAACGCCTGGCTGGTTCGATACGATAAACGATATCACACGCTGCATAAACTAAAACTTCCTTTCCCGTTATAATAAAAAAACCGCATACTCTTCTTATATGAAGAGACGCAGTTGTTAATCAACTTCGCGGTACCACTCAACTTGTCTTTAAGCAAAGACCACCTTTAAGGCTCTAACAAGCCCCCATACAATAACGGCATGACCCGGCAATGTCTACTTCGTTCGACACGCAACTCCGGAGGGATTCGTCCTGCGCCATACTACCGGTTTCCACCAAACACCGGCTCTCTGAAAGTCACAGCTGCCTGACCTGTCTCCATCTACGCTTTTAGTAATTTTATACTATCAAACATACTCTTGTTTGTCAACACGCGATTATGTTAATTTTATGTTTCACTCCGCTGCAACATTCCGGCAAAATAAAACTCGGATACGGCAGTTGGTGCGAGGCCGACAACAGCCGGCAACCGGTATGGAGCGGCGAAGATGCGCCGATGTCGTATCTCAATGATTAGGGAAATCCGTTAATAGGCACACCCCTATCATCTCAGGCTCCTTTATCGCTGCTGTTCATCCCCGTTTCAGTGTGACAACCACCAGTTCCGGCCTGTTGCCGAGTCGCAGCGGGAAGCCGCTGTTTCCAAGGCCCCGGCTCACCACCATGTTGGTTCTGCCTTTCCTGTGAAGTCCGCTCGTGTACTTCGGGAAAAGCCCCTGATGCGGCGCGTACAGCCCGCCGATCAACGGCAGCCGCCATTGCCCCCCATGCGCGTGTCCGGTGAGCACAAGGTTAAATCCTGCTTTGGCATAAAAGTCTATCTTTTCGGGACGGTGTGCGAGCAGCAAACGATAGCCGCCCGGATGGGCCGCCGCCAGTTCACCGAGCTTGCCAGCAAAGCCCTTATCCGCTTTCTCGTAATCGTCTTTTTTATTACTATTCTCACTGCATGATCTGAAAAACTGCCAGTCTTTCACACCGACAGCTGTGATGACCGCGCCGCGTTTTTCAATCTGCATGGCATCGTTTGCTATAACCCGCACGCCGCACGCTTTGAGCCTTTCGGCAAGCTTTTCATAACCCCCTGCCGACCTTTCATGATTGCCCGGCACATAATAGACCGGGGCTATTTTAACCGCTTTCTCAGCCAGCCGCAGCGCCGCGGCCGAACCCTCACGCCGTTTATCAATAATGTCGCCCGTTACCGCGATGATATCGGGCTTTGTTTCTGCGATGGCTGATGCTAATTTCTTTTGTCCTTCGCCAAAGCATTTGTTGTGCAAATCGGATATCTGAAGAATTTTAAAACCATCGAACGCACGCGGCACATCTTTTTGGGTAACGTTGATATATGTGACGACGATGCCGTTGTTTTGCCATCTCAAAAAAAGCGCGAGTAAAACAATTCCTGCAGTCACAGCCAAATAAATCATGAAAAGAGCCCTTTCCCTGTTTGCAATATTATAACTCATCATCATGCTATGCAAAAGCACAGCTTTGATAGTCATCCGTCTGCTTAATGCTTTTGCATCATTACCGGCATGATTTTCGTTTCAATATATTGTTAGGCCATAACATTTCAGCCATCAAACATTCAGTTTTGATCAGACTCGTCGCTTGTTTGGGGGCATTTTTCCGGATGCCTTTGAGCAAGCAACAGCAAGGCCGCGATCCAAATCATCGTTATGAAACAAAAGCCCATATAAAAAGCTCCCTGTTTTCGGGAGCTTTTCGTATTCGGGCTAAGGCCCGTTTCAGGCAATGAAAGACTATTGGGGCTGGACGTTGGCAGCGCGCAGCTTCCGGCTGTCTTTGGGGTCTTTTTCCACGTCGAATGTCACTTTCTGACCTTCAGCAAGTGTTTTAAAACCGTTCGAGTTAATGCTGGAGAAATGCACGAACACATCGTCTCCGCCCTCATCATTGGAAATAAATCCATAACCTTTGCTCTCATTAAACCATTTTACTGTACCTTTATACATCAAAGATACCTCCTTGTTTGATATTATATCCCGTCCTGCAAAAAAAACACATGTATTTGTCAACCATGCTACGAACACATGACTGGCAAATACATGTGAATCAATTCGTACATTCTGAAATACTTCTTATACTCTAGCATATGTAAAAAACGAAAGCAAGTATTGTTTTTTATCAAAAAAAATTATTTTTTTGAAAGTAAAATTTTTTAATTCATGATTTGATTTTATGTATCCATTTTCTATATTTTTAACGTTTTGCGACATTTTTATAAATACGGCCGATAAAAGCGCAACAATGCTTTTTACAGGCAAGACTTTTTCTCCGCCTCATTAAATCACCGATGCAAGCAGCAGCAAAGGAAGATTATCGCTGTATATCTCGTCAAACTGCGAAATTGGCAGCGGGTTTTTGCCCAGCCCAACCTCCACCGTGTATCCGGGCCGCCGGTACTCCTTGATGAACCAATCTTTATAGCCCGCGTATGAGGCGATGCCGGATGCCTCCTCAAGCGTATACCCGCTTACTCTGGCAAGCGCTTCGCCGATCTCTCTGGCTTGCTGTGTGGCCATGTTCTGAAAATTCCAGAATATCACCTGACCCTGACTGTGATAAGCCAGTACGAGCCGAAAATCGTGGTTTCGTGTAAAGTCCACAACGGTACGCGTCTCGGGCTCCGAGACCGGATACGGTCCGGAGTAACGCGTGGGCCCGGGCCCCGTAATCCCGAGTGCCGCTTCGCCTGCCTTGGATTCCTGCCATCCCGCGTCATAATTATGATTGAGGTCCACACCGCGGTTGTTGGCCTGCCAATCAGCGGAAAAATCGGTGCTGCCATTGTTCCAGCGAATTAAGTCCCCGTAATACGGATTGGCCGGCGAAAGTCCGTTCAGCACGAGATCTACGCCGTCGGGATTCACCATCGGAATGATGTAAATGCTGCTTTGGTTCCAAATGTCACTCGACGTATACCCCGAAAGCCGCTGGCCCAGCGCATAGCTGCGTGCGAAATCTTCTGCAAATTTCATAAGCAGCGGCGACGTGATCCATTCGAGCGCATGATGCGCGCCGTTGTAAAACACCTGATTAGGCCCCTGCCCCAATCGTATATAATAGAGGTTGCGCCCAAGCACGCTCTGCCCCGCCACGCCAGTTTCAATAAACGGATAGAGTGCTTTGAGCGACGTTACGTTTCTTTGCAGGATGTCGTATGTATAATCGGCATCGGTCGGCACCACGCTGATGCCGTACGGCACCCTGATGCGCTCCCCAATTTGCAGATAATTTTCGTTTATGCCGGGGTTCGCCGCTGTTATCAACGCAACGTTTACGCCGTAATTTTTCGCGATGGCATTCAGCGTATCGCCGCGGCGCACCGAATAGGTATCGTAGCCCATGAGAAATGTTTCCATAACGCGGAATGTATTGAGCCCCACAATACCGTCCGGCACGAGCCCGAAGCGACGCTGAAACGCCATCACAGCCTGCTCTGTCCGGCGTCCGAACACCCCGTCTACCGGCCCCGGGTCAAGCCCCAGCCTTTTCAGCAATGATTGGATTTCCTGTACGTCCGTGCCGCTCATACCCAGCCTTAACACTCTCATCACGCGTCGCCCCTTTCGCTCAGCCATATGGTCATAACTATTTTATTCGCATAAAGCATCCGATGTGCGGCGAGGCTCTTAACCGGAAGACATTTGTTCTCACAACGATAGTGAGTGAATATTGTCCTTCTCTTTCGGATGCTTCGGATTCTGTCGCCGGAGGGCGGCTGATTCGTTGTTGGCTATGACTGCTTGGTTTATCAACGCCACCGGTACTCCATGCCACATTCACCTAAAGGAAGATATAATTGTTGACGAAAACAAAATTACCAACCGCATGGTTTATCTGCCCAGCGACCTTTATACTCCTTTTTGCAACCACCTGCTTAATTTATGGATCATGCAGAAACAGTCTAATCATACTATCAGAATTGGCGACTTGATATGCGATAAAAACACATAAAAAGCCCGCCGTTTGATGGGCGGGTCAGATTTACGAAAGTCATTTTCTCTCACTTGTCACCTGATGGTGACAGCTCTCAGTTTCCCATAAAGGGTTGTCACCAAAGCGGCTGAGCTATGAGATTTCTTATCGTAATGTGTCGGATTATCAAAGTCGGTTTTCGCTGCTTTGTAAGCTGGCTTTAAACATTGCGGCAATTTCCTCTTGGGATGGCGGCACAACCGTATTGCCGATGTTTTTGGCCTTTGCAGCACTCGCGGAAAAAGCGGATATTTCCTGCTCCGACAGCGTCTCCTTCTCTCCAAGCAGCGCGTTCATGGTATTTGCGAACGCATCCACAGAGGCAAAGCCCATCAGCGAGAGTATCAGCGCAGCCTTTTCCACGCCCTTTTTCTGAAGGTATTCGAAAAACGCAGCCATCAGCAAGCCGTTCGCACGTCCGTGATCGACATTCTTAAAATAAGTCAGCGAATATCCCATGGCGTGAACGATTGTCGTTCCTGTATTGGCGATGACCATACCGCCCAGCATCGACGCATAAAGCAGTTTGTCTCGGGTCTGCGCTGTGATCGCATCCCGTTTCATCGCCTCGAAGCAGCCTGCAATGCTTTTGATGCTCTCAGCCGCGAGCGCATCTGTGAGAGCGCCGGAACGCACCGTCAGCATTCCTTCTATTGCATGCGACAGCGCATCCACAGCGGTGTTTATGGTGATATGAAGCGGCAGCCCTTCCATGTACGCCGCATCGAGCAGCGCGATTTTGGGAAAGAGTATCGGTGACGCCACTGAGGTTTTTGTTTGCGCTTTGTCGTTGGTGAGTATCGCATAGGGTGTCACCTCAGAACCGGTGCCGGCAGTGGTGGGAATATGCACCATGGACAGCGCGGCAGCGCCGTATTGGCCCGAGAACAGCGCGCTTTCGGGAATATCCTGACACGCGAGCAGCGCGATGACTTTGGCCGCATCCATGGGTGATCCGCCGCCGATTGCCACCACAAAGTCGCACGCTTCCTGCTTGGCGAATGCCGCCCCCTCATACACGGAGGCGATGCCGGGGTTGCTGCTGACTTTATCAAAAACAGCGAAGTCTTGGCTGTTTTGCGACAATACCGCTATCACATCGTCCTGTGATCCGTTAACCTTGGCAGATTGCGCGCCTGTCACAATCAGCGCTTTCTTTCCCATACTCTCAAAAAAAGGTGCGCTGCGGCGCACAATGCCGTGTCCCATCAGCACTTTGGTTGGCATAAGATATGTAAAATTCATTTGGTCACTCCTTCGATGTCGTTTCTAAGCATTCTTTCCCCTATTTCACCAAGAGAAAAAAGCTAAGATAGCTTTATTCTACCATAGCTTTTTACCGATAGCTGAAAATTCTGCTGATAAGTTTTCTTTCAGAGCAAATCACGTATATAAAAGGCCAGCATAAACCGCAGTCTGTTTTCCTGCGTCAGCTCACAGTCGAGTATCTCGCGGATACGCCTGATTTTGTAATTGATCGTATTTCGATGCACAAAAGTCAGCTGAGCCACCTCCTGAACGCTTGAGTTATGTTCCAGATAACACCGCAAAGAGTCCATATAATCGGTGCCGTTCTCCATATCGAATTTATCCAGCGGTCCGAGGCTCTCCTGATACATTTCTTTTAGCACCTGGTTGCTGCCGACCGAAATCAGCAGCTTGTACAGATCAAGATTCTGATAGTATTCACAGGGCTCATCGCGCACTTCCGCCACCTTAAGCGCAGAGATAGCCTTCTGATACCCTTCCGCCACAAAGCTGTAACCCTCTCCCGCAGGGCTTACGCCTGCCCGCAAACGAGCGCCGCCGAAGGTGGCTTTAAAGCTCTGCTGCAATTCTGACAGGAAGTGATCGATTTGTTTTGGCTGGTAATCCTTAAACACGATGATAAGCCGTTTGTCATGAACGAACTGACTCACTGCCTTGCCCGTCTTACTCAATATTCGCTGTGCAAGAAGTTTAAGGCTGCCGATATCGTCTTCGGCGTTCGTCTCCGGCAAAATATGCAGCGCTGCCACGTAGTAGCATGCGTTTTCATAGAAGTGACTCTTTTCCAGCGTATGCCGATACGCTTCTTCATCACGCGGCTCAAAAATCAGGTTTTTAAAAGCTGTGACAACACCAATCTCAATCTCTTCACACGCGACGATACGATGGCAAAAATCATAGGTAATATCAATCAGACGGACTTCTTCCGGCAATGAGAACAACGGCAGCCCGTTATTTTGACAATATGCCTTCACCCGCTCCGGTATCGCTTCAAGATAGGGGCCTTTGCTGATAACAAGCCCGGCTGCTTTGCTCTCGCTGAGAATCACAGCAAAATCGTACAGTTCATGCGGCACGGCAATACCCGTGACAAACACAAGCTCATTGCCGCGAAGAAAGAGCGGTGCTTTAATATTCTCAACAATATGGGTCCACCTGACTGCGTTATTCAATCCGGCACTGCCCGCAAGCAGCTTCAAATGATACGTGCTTTCGCCGATTTCGGTTAGCTTGTCCAATGTCATTGCCATGTTTCTCCTCCCAATTCGCTCAAAAGAGCTGTTCTGCTTCTTGGCTTTTATTGTTGTTGCAGCCTGTTCCGACCATCCTGGCATTGCCCCAGAATAAAGTCATGACCACCCGCTCAGCGGGTGGCATGCTCTAGCCCTATAAGGGCATATTACCGGCTTGCGCTTGCAAGCGCATTGAATAGTTTGCCAACCGCATAGTTTTTTCGGGCCGCCGCTAAA
>JAEXTV010000027.1 GCA_023406895.1 Bacillota bacterium
AACCTTCATCATTTTAACATCGGAGGTTTTTTTCTTAAAGCTAAAGCTAACTCCCTCCACCGGCAGAGACCGGTGGTTTATTTGGTTTTGTCCGCTTTCGCTCCCAAAACCACACTAAAGTGTACAACTCAAAAAACATATCGGAGTTCCGATATGTTTTTCTGCTTCAATTGCGATCAGCATAATCGAACAGTCTATCCAACGGCTGCCCAAAAAGCGGGAGCCTGTCTCCAACCGGAACGGGCTATGAGCCGTTTTTAATGATACCGTAATTTCTGAAAAACGGGTCGGCAATGCACAAATGCCCGGCCAGTGTATCCGCTTGCTCGCCTTCAATAAGAAACTGGACTTTGTTGATGCCGTCCATCGCCGTAACGGTATTGACAATGGCATACACAAGCAGCATCTCATTTTTGTCGGAGAGCCCGTTGCAGGCTTCTTTAAAGGCTTGTGACAGATTGACATAAGCCGTATCGCCCGCGACATTGACCGAAAGAATGTCTTTCTCCGTCATGCCCGTATACTGAATCGTTGTCACGCTGCTGCCGTCGCCCGTCTGCGGCCCGCGCATCAGCGCGCGCACGCGTTCGAGTGCGCTCCATATCTTGCCCTGTTCCATACTGCGCGATACCTCAAGCAGCAATCCGGAATTCGCGTACTGGAAATACAGCGGTGCGCTCGAACCGACATAGCCGTAAAAGCCGCTTCTTCTGGTTCCTTCGCCGCTGCTGCCCGCATTAAGGGGCATGCTGCCCGCAAAGAAACGAATCTCTCTCGCGCTGGGCACAAAACCGGTGATGCTGTACACCAGCGCCGCAAATGACAACTCCGTATCCTTCAAACCTGTATACACCGAATCGGCAGGCAGCGCGTTAAAGTGCAGCTCAATATCATATGTGAGATCATCGTTGCTGATCACTGTCGGCGTGCCGGCTAAGGCCGTTGCCGCCGATACCGGGCTTTTCATAACATCTGCGTTTTTGGGGCCTTTTTTCAGTTCGCCGATGATGGCCGATACATATCCCGCGGTGTCGCTGTCAGTTCCAGTGATATTGTATGTGATGGTCCTTACCTCCGGCAATATATAATCACCGCTGGCCGAGATGAAATAGAGCACCGTATTGATATCAACGGTTTTTGGCTCTGCAGGGGTGGCCTCTGTATCCGAATGGATCGATGTTGGCGAGGGAACGGGAGAACCTTCCGTATTGGCGGCATCGACTATCGGATATTTGGCTTGTGCGCCCGCATAGGCTTCATCCACGGTGCCTGTTTGCTTTTTAAGCGGTCCGTAAGGAAACCCACGCAAGCCCTCACGCAGTCCGTTATAGAAAACATTGACGGAGGTCGCCCCGAGAAGGTCAACAACCGTATTCGCAATGGCCATCTCCAAAACATATTTCTGGTCGGCAGCCACCGGTTGTCCGTCGTATTTTAGATAGACGTTGGCCACGCCATTCGAGAATTCGATAAAATCGAGCGTCATGCCTTCGGGCGCAACGCCGGTCAGGCTGTTGTTAGACGGGCCTTTCAGCAGCGCATCCACCGCCGCCTCCGCAGGATTTTGGCCCTGCGGAACATTAAGCATCCGTAAATCTGCGGTGAGCGTGTGGCTTTCGCTGTTGAGAAAATAAACGGCAGCTTTCTTAGAACTGACCATCGAATCGATGCCGCTCAAATCAAGCGCGCTGACCGGCACTTCCCTTCCGGCACCTTTGGAATCCTGTATCACACCGCAGCCCGATAACAGCAGACATACGGCCAACGCGCATGCAGTCACTCGCCTCATGTTATTATCACCCCACGTTAATCAGCACATTGACAATGGACGAATAGGATACCTTCCAAAGCTCGTCTTCCAACACGAGAATGACCGGGACCATTGTCCTTTCAATGTCGCCGTTGCGTGTTTTAATCGTATAGTTCAGCATCACCACCGCCGACTGGCCGTCGCTCATCACATTGACACCCTTGGGTTCAAACGAATCAAGGTCGTTGCTGCCCACTTCGTTTAGTGCCGCAGAAAAATCGTCAGTATCAGGCTTGACCGTCCCGTCGATATTCGTGTAGGCTGTGTAGTTATAAAGCTCTGCCCAGTTCTTTTTGGAATACGCATCGAGCGCCTGTTTGAGCGTTTTTTCGGGGGTCAATATCAGATCTCCGTTCCAATATTGCTGATCGAGCGCCTTGTCCTCTCCATCGAAACCCGCTTCACTGCGCATAATGCGCTGACTCCCGTTTTTACGCTGTACGCTGATCTGCACGCTTGAATAGGTACCCATCTCAGTAATGGTATTGACGATGGAATAGATCGCGAGCATCTTACGGTCAAGCGCGGTGTTTTCTTCAAGCGCCGCAACAGGCGGGTTCGTTGTGACAAACTCTTCGCTTAGCGTCACAAACAAAACATCCGCGTTGTTTTCCACGCCCACCAGAGTAACACCTTCCCAGAAAAGGCCTGTCAGCTCGCTTCGGTCTGACGACGGCCCGGCAATCAGAGCCCTGATGACGGCTTCCTCGCGCTTTTGGCTGACCGGCACATCGATCGAGCGCGTTTCACCCGCAAGCAGCATCTCACCCTTGTATGAATAATAAAGCCTCACTTTGGACGTATCCTTATTGGCCGCCTCCGCTTTGGGATTGATATCCGGCGTATTTTTATCCGTTTCACCCGCAGCCGCGCAGCCAGACAATACCATTATGAACGCCATCAGCACAGCGATAATTCTTCTCTTTCTCATGTTTCTCTCCTATCCCTTGATCGGCAGATACAGCGTAAATACGCTGCCAAGGCCCTCCTCGCTTTGCACCTCAATGCTGCCGCCGTGCAGCAGCGCGATTGTCCGCGCAATATAGAGTCCAAGGCCGCTTCCGCCCGTTTCCCTTGCGCGGGCTTTATCGACGCGGTAAAAACGGTCAAACAAATGCGGCAGATCGCCTTCGGGTATTCCACAGCCGTCGTCTTTGATCTCAATGGCGGCGTTTGCGCCGCTTTTTTGCAGCGACACCCAAACATGTCCGCCTCTCTCGGAATACTTGATGGCGTTGTCAATAAGGTTCATTACCGCCTGCATCACCTTCACGGCGTCGCAGTTGACCTCGAGATCGTTGTTGACGGTATAGAGCAGCGTGACTTCCTTTTCGTGCGCGATGGGCTGCAATGAGTTCACAGTTTTGTTGACAAGTTCGCTGAGCAGTATCTTTTCAATCTTAAGCGCCTGTGTTTCGCTGTCCGTCTTCGCCAGCTTTAAAAGGCCCGATATCACGTCGGTCAAACGGTCAATCTCGTTGTTGATATCGCCGAGAAATTCCTTGTATATCTTTTCATCCACACCGTCCTGATACAGCAGTGACTCAATGAGTATTTTCATCGAGCTCAGCGGCGTTTTGAGTTCATGCGAAGCGTTGCTCACAAATTCGCTGCGCTTTCGGTCAAGATTCTCCAGTTTCTCGCTCATCGTGTTGAACGTATCGGCCAGCGCGGCCATCTCGTTGCGGCCCGATACCTGAATACGCTGATGCAGGTTGCCGCGTGAAATTGAGAGTGCTACGGATTTAAGCTCGTTGATGGGGCGTGTGATGTAGCCGGAAAAAACCACGCTGATGACGAGCACGAGCACGCTCGCCGCCGCCACAATTAAAAAGACAATGTTGATAAATTCCTGCGTCAGATCGACAACGTCCTGAATATCCGCCGCATACAGCACCGCGCCGATCGTCTCGGATTCGGACGTGATGGCCGAGGTGTAATACACCGCGTAAAACGGCTTGCCCGTCCCGTCATCAATTCTATGGAAACCGTATGACGTATCGCGCGGGCCGAGCAGCACATCGGATATCTCCTTATGCTCCAACTTTTGCCCGTTGTACTTCGAAAAGCTGTCGATCTGAACGATACCCGATTTGTTGAGCACCAGAAACCGGCCGCCAAACTCCTTGGAGCTTTGCTCCGCGAGGTCATACATCTTCTTCGCGTTGGCGCTGCTTAAATATGGAGCCATGCTGACCGCGACGGTATTTGTGTTTTTCAGCTGATCCCGCACACGGATGTTCACGAGATAATCTTCCGCAAGATAGGATATGACAAAAGTGACCGCCGCAAATGCGACGGCAGTCACGATCAAATAGATAAAAACAAATCGCCACCGTATGGAATACAGCAGGTTATTTATCCGAGAAATAGTATCCCACTCCCCACTTGGTCATGATAAACTCGGGCTTTGCCGGGTTATGCTCAATTTTCTCACGCAGGCGGCGGATGTGCACATCCACCGTACGCAGGTCTCCCAAATACTCATACTTCCAAATCAGCTCCAATAGCTTTTCACGGTCGTATACCTTACCTTTATTGGTGATAAAAAGCTGAAGCAGATCGAACTCCTTGGCGGTCAGCGCCACGTCCGTGCCGTCGATCTCCACGCTTCTGTTTTCGAGGTTCACCGTCATGTTGCGCGCACGCAGCACTTGGGGTTCGCGGGTTTTCTCAGTGCCCTCCACGCGCCGGAAAATCGTTTTGATGCGTGCCTTAAGCTCCAGCATGTTAAAAGGCTTGGTCATGTAATCGTCCGCGCCGTACTCAAGGCCCATAATTTTGTCCATGTCGTCATCCTTCGCCGTGAGCATAATGATGGGTACATTGGACATGCTGCGGATACGCTGGCATACCTCCATGCCGTCGATCTTGGGAAGCATCAGATCGAGCAGCACCAAATCATATTGACCCGCCGGAAACATTTCGAGCGCCTGCTCACCGTCAAGCGCTTCATCAACCGTGTAGCCGTCCTGCTGTTCGAGATTGAACCGAAGGCCCTTGATCAGACTCGGCTCGTCATCAACGATCAGTATACGTTTCATATATATTTCTCCTTTTTGTCTGTACAATTGAATAATACCAAGTCCGATTATACCACAATATGAAGAATAATAAAATCCCGTGAAAAAATGTACTGGATAAAAAAGTATTGAAACCGTTTTCGGCGTTTTTTACAGGCTGATCATTAGCCCACAAGGGGCGAGGCAAATGGCACATAAATGGATAAAGTCATTCATAGATATGAGCTGTGAATAAAAAATATTTGTTTATGGTACTGATAATCGCTTTATGTGCTGTCACCTGCATGGCTTTTCTCAGCCAATTAAGCCGACAGCGGGAATTGATATTGACTTTATTAACGCCCGAACTTCAGAAAGCATCCGATGACTTTTATTCTGATTACTTATCCGATAACCCGAACGTCACCTATTATGCGAGTCAAATAATCAGCTTGAAAAAGAATGACCGTGGGTACACAGTCAAGATTGGCATAGAGCCGTATCTGGGGCCGCATTATCCCGTCGGGTATGACGTGGCTGAATATTCTGTTGATAATACCGGAAGCATCATGCTGCTCGATTTTTCGCACAAGAAGAATGATGAGTTTCCTGCGCGACTCGGCGTCACATTAAAAAAACCGATCCCGATAGCGTGAAATGAATCAACGCGCGACATAAAAAACAGCGGCGCAGTGCCGCTGTCATTTTATTTTTTTCCTTTATTCTGTCTGCCCGATCCGCCCGCCTTCCTGTTCGGGTGATTTGTGCTCGATTGCTTGCTGGGGCGGCTCGCATCGAACTGTTTCTTCGGGCGGTCAATATTCGATTGTTTGGTTGGCCTTTCGGCGTTCGTCTGCCTGTTTGAACGGCTGCCATCAATCGGCTTCTTCGGCCAATCAGACCGTTTTCCTGATCCGTCAGCGTCCGACTGCCTTCTCGGCTTTTCTGGGTCTGACTGTTTTTTCGTTTGACCTTCCGATATTTTTATCGGCTTGCCCGCATCAAACTGCTTTTTCGGCCAATCCGACCGTTTTCCCGGTCTGCCCGCATCCGCCGACTTTCTCGGTCTGTCGGCGTCCGACTGTCTGTTCGGCCTATCGGCATCTGGCTGTCTGCCCGATCTGGCCGATTCTGATTGTCGATTCGGCTTCCCCGCATCAAACTGCTTTTTCGGCCAATCCGATCGTTTTCCAGGTCTGCCCGCATCCGCCGACTTTCTCGGCCTATCGGCATCCGAACTCGCGGCAGCCGGTCTGCGCGGCTTCCCCCCGCCCTGCTTCGGCGCTTCGGGCGGCACAAGGCCGTCCTTACCGTGCTCTATCAAATCTTCCCTGCCCGCTTCAATAAGTGCCTCGCGTATCAGCGACCAGTTCTTCTTGTTGTGAAACGCGAGCAGCGCGCGCTGCATCGCTTTTTCTTTCGGCGTACGGGCCACAAAAACAGTTTTTCCGGTCAGCGGATTGAGCCCCGTATAATACATGCACGTGGAAAGCGTCCCGGGTGTCGGATAAAAATCCTGCACCTGATCCGGCACGAACCCCTGTTTTTTAAGCGTCATCGCAAGCTCAATCGCATCGGCGAGCGTGCTGCCCGGGTGCGATGAAATATAATACGGCAGCAGATACTGCGGTTTGCCCGCGCGCTTGGTAGCACCTTCAAAGCGCTTCGCAAAGCGCTCATATATGCCGTAATGCGGCTTGTTCATCAGCGTCAGCACCTCGGGGCAAACATGCTCGGGTGCCACCTTGAGCTGGCCGCTGATATGCTTTCTTACGAGACGGTCGAAGAACCGGTTGTCTCGATCCGCCATGATGTAATCGTAGCGCAGGCCGCTGCGTATGAACACGCGCTTCACGCCCGGCACGCTTTCCACCGCCTCGAGTACCTCGGTGATGCCCTTATGGCTGACCTTTAAATTGGGACAAACGCTGGGCGAAAGGCACGTGCGCGTGCAGCTCTGTGAATTTCTTGCTGTGCATATCGCGTCGTAAAAGTTTGCCGTGGGGCCGCCTACATCCGAGATGTTGCCCTTGAACTCGCGCATCTGCGCAATGCGTTTTGTCTCCTCCACGATGGATTTCTTGGAGCGTTTCTGTATGGCTTTGCCCTGATGCGCGGATATCGAGCAGAATGCGCACATACCGGGACAGCCGCGCAGCGCCGTGATGCCGAACTGAACTTCGGCGAGCGCCGGGATCGACTCGGTATATGACGGATGCGCGCGTTTTTGGAACGGCAGGCCGTAAATGGCGTCCATATCGGGCGTGGAAAGCGGCAGCGAGGGCGGAAACTGAATCACGTATCGGTCCCCGTGCGCCTGCACAAGTGTTTTCCCTTGCGGAAAGCCGTTCTTATAGATCAGTTTAAACGCGTCGGCAAATGCTTTTTTATCCGTTTCCACGCGTTCAAACGGCGGCAGCACAACAGGCTCGCTGATGCCCTCCAAAGAAGGACGCAACACGCACGTGCCGCGTATGCCCGTCAGATCCGCAATGTTTTCGCCGCCCGCAAGACGCGTACAGATGTCCTTGAGCGGGCGTTCTCCCATGCCGAACACAAGCATGTCCGCTTTTGAGTCGACAAGATAGGAGCGGCGCACCTTGTCCTCATAATAATCGTAATGAGCGAAACGCCTTTGCGTGGCTTCCACCCCGCCGATGATAACAGGCGTCTCCTTATGAGACTGCTTTAAGCGCGCGGTGTACGCGATGGTCGGGCGCGGCGGGCGTAGCCCTGTTTTGCCGCCCGGTGAATATGCGTCTTCACTGCGCAGCCGCTTGGCTGTCGTGTACATGTTGACGATGCCGTCCATGTTGCCGCCGCTTAATAAAAACGCATAGCGCGGCGTGCCAAGCTTTATAAAATCGGCGTCGACGCGCCAGTCGGGCTGGGCTATGACACCCACACTGAACCCGAGGCTTTGCACGAAGCGCCCGATGATGGCGGCCGCAAACGACGGATGATCCACATACGCGTCCGGCGTCACCACAATAAAATCAAAAGGCTGTCCGTCTGTCTCAGCAAGAGACATCGGTAAAAATTCATTATTCATACGGGAAGTATACCATTAAGCAAGCAAAGATTAAAAGACTTGTCTTAATCATCCGTTAAATTTGATCGAAAAACCAGTGCAATGTTCAGTCAGCTCATACTGTCATTCTCTCTCTTCGCAGGCAATGAGCCTTGCGGCTTTAACTGCGAAGAGAGATTGGATGACTGATTCAGCCAGGTTCCATAGCAAAGACAAGCGTTATCACAGTGGTTCTGGTTTGTGAAGGCCGCTTATTTCTCACTAATAAATAACCGGCCCATACATGCTTTAATCAGGGCTTCCAACGGGCGTCAATTCGGTGCACACCTTCCCCGGCATCCAGCGGCAGGCTCTTCACAGCAGGGCCGCCGTCCATAGCCAGCCACGCGCTGCCCTGATAGCCGGGCGTCACGTTCACCGTAATGATATACTGCGCGCCGTCCTTTTCGTATTCAATGGTATAGCTGCCAAAATCGTCGGGCACACACGGATAGACGGACAGCGCGCCGCGCTCAATGCGAAGCCCGAGCAGATAAACGACAGCCGCCTGATACATCCAGCCCGCACTGCCCGTGTACCACGTCCAGCCCGCGCGTCCGCGGTATCTGTCCGTGTCGTACACATCCGCTGCCATCACATACGGCTCCCCCTTGTATTTGGATACGCCCGCGGGCGTGCGCGTGTGGCTGATCGGGTTCAGCAGCTGAAACAGCGACAGCGCGTCGTCCTTGAGCCGCAGCTTCGCCGCCGCGATCACAAACCAAGCCGCCGCGTGTGTGTACTGTCCGCCATTCTCGCGCACGCCGGGCAGATACTGCTTGATATAGCCGGGGTCCTTGACCCATTTGTCAAACGCCGGAGTCAACAGTCGTATGATGCCTTCCTCGCGCAGCACCAGCTGCTCCTCCGCAGAAGCAAACGCGCGTCGGGCGCGCACCGCGCCTGCCAGCACCGCCCATGCCTGCGAAATGATATCGATGCGGCATTCGGGCGATGCCGCGCTGCCAATCGGTGTGCCGTCGTCGAAGAACGCGCGCATGTACCATTCCCCGTCCCACGCATTCTGCTCAATGCTTGCCATCAGTTCCTGACGCGTCTTCTCATAGCGCTCCGCGAGCGCTGTCTCGCCGCGCTTTCGGCTGAGCTCCGAAAACATACGCAGCACTTCAACGAGGAAAAATCCGAGCCAGACACTCTCTCCCTTGCCGCCCATCCCCACCTTGTCCATGCCGTCGTTCCAGTCTCCGGTGCCCATCAGCGGCAAGCCATGCTCGCCGAACTGCAGCGCCGAATCGATGGCCCGAACGCAGTGCCAAAACAGGCTCTCGCTCGTCTCCCCGGTCTCAAACGCCTCGTAGAGATCGTGACGCCCTTCGGGAATCGGCTTGCCCGAAAGGTATGGAAGCATTTCATCAAAAACGCCTGTATCGTCCGTGATACGCTCATATTCACACGCGGTGAACGGCAGGAACAGCTTGTCGTCGCTGATGTATGTGCGCACGCCGCTGGCGGGTTCGTGCCACCAGTGCAGCACGTCACCCTCCACAAACTGGCGCTGGGCGCATTTTAATATATGGGCGCGCGCCGAAGACGGATCGGTATACAGGATAGCGAGGACGTCCTGCAGCTGGTCTCGGAACCCAAAAGCCCCGCCCGACTGGTAATAGCCCGTACGTCCCCAGAGCCGCGACGTGTACGTTTGATAGAGCAGCCATCCGTTGACAAGCGTATCGAACGATTTGTTTGCCGTTTTCACCCGGATGCCGCTCACAAGACTATGCCAGTGTCTTTTCGTAGCCTCGAGTATTTGCCGGGTTTTTTGCGCCGTGCCGAACGCGTCCAACGCCTGAGCGATCACGGTTTCAGTGCCCCAGCCCATAAGCACGGGCATCTCAAAGCTTTCACCGGGTTTGAGTGTAATGACCGCCTGCAACGCAAGGAGCGACGCGCCGCAGCCCTCACTGTCGGAAAGCTCTTTTGCCTTGAGCGTTTCGGGCCAGACGTTATGCCCCGGCACCCCGAAAAACTCGCGCGCCGATGCCGTGTATTTCAGCTGATGTCCTGGCATCGCAACAAACATAGCCTTGTCGGCCGACGCCATCGGCGACGACGCTTCGAGGCGGCTCTCCTTGTAACGCGCGCGAATGCCGCCGCACGCCGTGGCGGCGAGCACCGGCTCGGCATAGTAGTAAACAGACAGAGTTTCTTCGCGTTTCATGGTATTCGTCAGGCTCAAAAGCCCCGCCTTCACCGGCATATCCGCATCCACGAAATACGTCATGCGCGTTTCAATGCCGCCGTAACGCTCGAAAACCGTATAGCCGAAGCCGTGAATCACGCGGTAACGCCCCTCGGCGTACATATCCGGCGCGACGCTGAAGGCCTTGCCCGTTCGGTCACTGCGCACAATCACGCCCTCGCCCGGTACGTCTGTCAGCGCGTCGTTGCGGAAGGGCGTGAGCCTGAGCATGCGCGCGTTTCCGGCCCATGTATATCCGCCGCCGCCCGCGCTGATCAGGCTGCCGATCGTGCGCCCCGCGAGCAGATTGCTCCACGGCAGCGGTTGAACACCCTGAACCTCAATGCAGTATTCCGTACCGTTGCGGATAAAGCCGCCGCTGCCGTTGTCAAACGCCTTTAACAGCTTAACCGGGCGGCTGGAAGTGTGCTCCTCTATTTGTTTCTCAAACACCCAGTACGGCCGCGTCAATGCGGGCACTTTGAGCTGCTCCGAAAGCGGCATGTCGTCGTACAGCACGAGGCACGCCACCGTCGCCATCGCCGCGACATCGGCTTTCTCCATCTCCTGCGTATTAAGCGCGTAAACGCGGCCAAGCGGCCGCCCCCCCGCTGCCGTCTCAATTTCCTTGATTTTATCACGGAGCGGGTCAATATAGGCACCCGAATGGCTGTATAAAATCACAAGCTCGGCCGGAATCTGCTTTAAGCTCATATATTCCATCGCTTTGCCAACCGTCTTCACGGTTTCGATAAAGTCATAGCTGCTCACAAACAGGCAGATGATGGGCAGATCGCCCGATATACCGTACTTCCATAGTGACGGCAGCCCGCCGGCCTGCTCGTCTGTCGCGCAGACGGACGGCACATGAATCACCGTTCGCGAGGCAATCTGCTGGAACAGGTTGATCTGCATATTTTTGAGCTTTAAGAAACGCATCTCCACCTGCGCATGCGTCCATGCCAAATGAAACACGCGCTTCACATCCTCGTCGCCCGCGATATCCTTGAGACATTCCTCCGCGGCGTGCGCGCTGTCTGCCATGGCCACAGCAAACGTCAGCGTGGCTGATTCACCCGCAGGCACGTTTTTAGCGGCGCTGATGCCCACCGCGCGTGAAATATCGTGCTCACAGGAGTGCCCTGCAAGGCATGCCGGTACGCCAAACACGTTGCGGCGGCCGAATATGCATGTTCTGTCGGTAAGAAACGCGATATCTCCCGCAAAACAGGCTTTCATCGCGCTGACAATCGGCTTGCCGCGCCGATGCGCGTACAACGTGCGCCGTTCGGCATCTTCCACCGTTTCAATAAACAGCTCTGCAAATGCCGGATGCGCCTCGAAGTCTTTAACGGGAGCCAAAGCGGGCGAATAGACACACAGCACCGACAGGTTCACAGCCCGTTGCGAGTTGTTTCGGATTTCCAAGCTTCGCAGTTCCATATCGCATTCGGGCGATACGCAGATCTCGAGCGTCGTTTCAATGCCGCTAACCTGCCTGTAAAAAGACGCCTTATGAGGTTCGAATGACACACGTTCGGTATCGGCCAACAGGCAGGTGGGTAAAAACGCTGCCGACCATACCGCACCGGTATCTGTGTTTTTAATATAGATATGTATGCCCGGTGCACGGCGCAGCACATCGCTCTCCCAGCGGGCCACCATGCGCCCGCGGCACATCGAATAACCCGTTCCGTACTGTGTGAGCATCACGGTGTAGCTGCCGTTGGATAAGAAGTGAGCTTCAGGGTATTGTGACAGCGATTTGTAAACACGCACCGTATGAATTTCCTCCGCGTAGCCCTGAGTCTCGTCGGGTTTCTCTCCAAGGCTCAGCGTCACGCTGCGTGACGGCACCTTCTCCTTGAGCAGCATCTCAGTGGCTTTCACGCAGGTGGCGCTGTGAAACAGCGTCTGCATACGCATATCCTGCAGACAGTTGACGATGGATGAAAGGATCATGCCCTGATGGTGCGCCATGTAGCTTTTAACAATAGAAAACTTCTTTCCTCTGTGCAGCCGCGACGTTGTGTAATCAATCGCTTCAAAAAAACCGAAATGCCCATAGGCGTCTATCTTTTGCAGACGCATCATGTTGGCGAGCGCCTCGCGCGGGTTCACATTGAGCGCCAGCACCGAGGCATACGGCGCGACGACCGACTCGCGAACAAGGCCGGATTTGAGCCCGAGACCCGGGATACCGAATGCCTTGTACTGGTAGTTCATCTGGATGTCAAACGCATAATAGCCCGATTCGGAAACCCCCCACGGCACACGGCGCTGTTCTCCGTAGTCCTTCTGCATATCCACCACCGACTTATACGTTTCCCCAAGCAGTGTATTGTCGTAGCTTTTCATAATGATGAGCGGCATCAGGTATTCAAACATCGTGCCGCTCCACGAGAGCAGCACACGGCTTTCTCCCGCAATGGTGAGCGGGCGCGAAAGCCTGAACCAGTGCTTTTCCGGAACGTCCCCCTTCGCTATGGCAATGAAGCTCGTCTGACGTGCTTCCGAAGCCAGCAGATCGTAATACGAATCGCTTAAGTGTCCGCCGCGGATGTCATAGCCGATGGAAAAAAGGCCTTTCTCAGCATCATACAGGTGCGAAAAATCCGTTGCTTCAATAAGTGCCGCAATGCGTCGGCGCAACCGGCTGATTCTCTGGGCGAGGCGCCGGCACGCCACATAACTCTCACCCAGCGCCGTTTCGAGCTGTGTGACCCAATCGAGCACAGCTTTGTCGTTCTTCCCTTTGGCTTTTTCGAGAATTGCGGAAAGCGGCTCGAGCACCGAACGGAACGCTTCGGCATAGCCAGTGACGGAGACGCGGCGCAGCTTATCGCGCATAACACGTGTCTCGTCGGTATACTCATGAACTTTTTGTGCGGGAAACCTGTCCAGTACATAAGCCCAGGACGCATAACGCAAAAAGACGGCCTCGATTTGCTGCTTCATCTCGGCCAGCGGACTCTCGTCATCGCTGATCATGGCAAGTCCGATCAGAGCGCTGAATATGTCGTTACCGATATTGAGCGGCAGTTCCCGCCCCGATTCACGCGAAGCCACTGTCAGCCCCTGCTGGCTGTACGCCGCGAAGGGCGATACGAGCATGTCTCTCAACGCTTCGTTCGCTACGATCAGATAACAGATCAGATTACCGCTGTCCACTGATGACACATAACGCGGCTCGAGCGGTTCCAGCGTGATGATGTCGTACCAGTTATACAAATGGCCCTGCCATTTTTCTGCTTTTTCCAGCCCCGCGACGATCCTGTCCAGCCTTTTTACCATGTCCGGTATCGTGATAAACCCAAGGTAACAGGCGCATATCGACGCGCCCATTCCGTACGCCACATTGGTAGGCGATGTCCTCTTCGCCACGCCCTTAAACGGGCTTTGCTGAAAATTATCGGGCGGCCAGTAATATTCGTCTTCTAAAGAGAAGCGCTCAAAAAAACGCCATGTTTTGAGCGCCACATCCTCCAGATATGTTTTGTGCTTCACGTCCAGCGCAAATATTTTTGTTTGACGCGGCCGGCTGATGGCCTGTGCGATGGATGGCGCAAAAAACCATACGCTGAATACCAGAAACGCAATCAGCGAAAAACGGTGAGTGACCACAATAGACAGCGCAAACAATACCGCAGCCAGCAGCGGTGCGGCAGCCATGTTCCGCCAGTAATACGCCACGCCCATTTTGGCCTTTTTATCACCCTCTGCCGCCGTGACCCACTCAAGCAGCTTGCGGCGCGTGACGAGCCGGATGAGGCTGCGAATCACCGCATCGAGCATCAGGTACGTTTCGTACGGCAAAAACGCAAATTTGTAAAACGCCTGCTCAAACATCATTTTGGTTTCGTACCAAACGTCTTTAAACGTAGAACCGTGCCTTGCATTTTTAGCGAGCATGACCATGCGCGTAAAAAAGTCAATGAGGCTGTCGATGAACAGCGGCAGTATGCCGGATATGAACCAGAAAAAAGCGTTGTTGTAAAACGCGGTCTGTGACAGTAGTATCACCACAAAGCTTAAAGGCGTGGACAGACTGCGCCGCATGTTATCGAGCATCTGATATTTGGCGAGCCTCGGCAGCATGTTGGGTATTTTGCCGGTCTTTGCGGGCACAGACCGCTTGAGCCACGGCAGCAGCTGCCAGTCGCCGCGTACCCAGCGATGCTGGCGGTTGGCCCAAGCGGTATAGCGGGCGGGACACCCATCCATCAACACCACATCGCTAAGCAGCGCGCACCGCAAATGGCTCCCTTCGAGCAGGTCGTGGCTTAAAATGCTGTTGTCAGGAAAACGATCTGCCAGCACCTGCATGTAAACCGATTTGTCGAATATGCCCTTGCCCGTGTATATACCCGTACCAAAGCCGTCCTGATACACATCCGACGCGGCGCTTGCGTAGGTATCGAGGCCGCCCTTGCCGGAAAACACAAGCGAAAACCGCGTTTGAGCGGCGCTCACCACATCGATGCCGATGCGCGGCTGCATCACGCCATAGCCCGACGTCACGATCCCGGTTTTTTTGTCGATAACGGGGCGGTTCAGCGGATGCTCCATTGCGCCCACCATCTTGACGGCCGCGTCACGTCCAAGCTCGGTATCGCTGTCCAGTGTGATCACATATTTGATATTCTCCGGTAAGCCTTTGGTCACATGGGTAAAGGCTGAGGCATCCCCGTCAAGCAACCGGCAAAAATCAAGCAGAGCCCCGCGCTTGCGCTCGTAGCCGCCGTATCGTCCGTTTTCTTTAATCAGTGTTCGTTTGCGCTGCGCAAAGAAAAAAAGCGTTCTGCCGTACTGTGCGTTCAAACGATTCACCATCTGTTCCATGCGTTCGATAATCGCTTCATCCTGTGCGGCGATCTCGTTTTTATCTTCTTTAAAATCGCTGAGCAGCGTAAAGCTTAAGTTTTTCTGCTGATTCGCCGCCCAGTATACTTCCATTTTGGAAAGCAACTCGTGCCCGTCTTCCTCGCTTGTGACCAGCGCGGGAATCACCACCATCGTGGCGCAGTCGTCCGGAATTCCGTCTTTGAATTCCATTTTGGGTATAAACGCAGGTTTGTTGAACAGTGTGAACAGCCTGTTGTTAACCGCAATGGCCACTGTATATACCGGAATCAGGCTGATGATAAACCCAACGATACCGTAAACAGGCGGAAACCTGAAAAACAGCGGCAAAGCAAGCAGCGCCGCGCTGATCAGCGTTGATACGGCGGCACCGCCCGCGTAAAACAGCAGCATGTGCCGCTTATAAAAATCACTGAGACGCACCTTAAACGGAACTCTCCCGAACCGCATATACAGGTCTCTTTTTCTTTGCCCGACAATGCACTCGCCCACATGTGCGCCCGATTCCGAAGCAAGTTCGGCGGCAGCGCGTGCCACAGCCGGTTCCGGCGTTTTGAGGGCTCCGGCAATGTGCGAGATGGCGGCACGGTAATAGTCACGCGAATGAGAATCCATACGCAGATAATCGGCATCTTCGCTCAGGTATTTGTGAACGGCGGAGATGCTTTCGAATACAGGCTCAAAATTGACCTTGGCAAGCAGCCGCAGAGAGGCAATGGCATTTGATATGCGGAGTATGTTATTGGCCTGTGCTGTGTGCGCTTTTTTAATCAGGCGCTCCGCTTTGAGGCCTCGCAGCGCGAGCCGCAAATTGATGCGGGCTGCCACCGAAGACGCATGCGGGTTATCGCGAAGCATGACCATTGCGTGCTCTAAAAAATCCTGATTGGACAGCACACTTTTGTAGGCATTGAGGCTGGCCTGATCTGTCATCATGCCCTTGTCCACTTGCTGGCAGAATTTTTCCGACCGGTTCCACATGGCGATCGTTTTGACGCTTTCGCGTGCAAGCACGGCCACGGCACGCAGCAGCGTGACTTTGAGCATATCTACGAATGCCCAGAGTTCACCCGAATCAAGCTCGGATTCCTTTTGATAGACCTCCAGAAACTCCTGAATGCTGCCGACGGACACGGAGAGCGCACTGTGCCCGAGCAGCATCAACGCAAGCGCAAGACAGCGCGGCAAATGCGCATATCTGCCCGATCTTAAATGCGGCAGGCGGAACACACGCTTTTGGGTTTCGATCTGCTTGATCTGTTCCATGAATAAAAAGCGGTTGTCGTAAAACCATTCCGAAAGCGGCGGCAGCTCCAGGCCTTTGTATTTGCGCTGGCGCGCCGCCAAATAAGCGCTTTCAATTTGACGGCGTTCGTCAGACAGATTGAGTAAACTGTCATCAATTTTTCTTGTGTAAACCTTGTCTTTCAGCGATAAGCCTGCGGCAACTTTTAGAAGTTCCTGCCGTGAGAGCGTAAAATCGTCAAGAATGTGATTGCCGTATTTGCCCAGCATAGACCCTCCGTTGCATGTCATTCTTACAAGTTATTATTGTCTTGCAGCGTAGGATCAATTCATTTGAGCGCATCAAAAAGAATGGCAAACATAAATGCCGCCGCATAATTTCTTTTTTTAAATTTGATCTGCCGATAAAACAAGCAATCAGCAAATGTTCAACTGTAAAAAACAGTTTGTTCAGCCTCATCGTGATAATTGTGCCGAAGGATCAATCATTGTTCCTTTTCCATTCGGCTTCACAGTTCGTGGTATGCCATTATAATAACAAAAGGATAACCGCTATCGCGGCTCAAATTGAGGAAAAACCCCATACTGTCATGCTGAGGAGCGAAACAACGCGACTGCAGTGGAAACAGGCGATCAGACACCTCATTCGGCGCTTAGCGGTCATCAACGAAGAAAAGAAACGTTGTTTATGTCATTTCAATGAGCTTAAGCGATGAATGCGCAGCAGACTGAAATCCCATGCACAAAGCGTTTTGCCATGGGATGCTATTCCACTTCGTAGTCACTTCGCTCACGCTGCGTTCAGCATGACAGGGTGAGGCTTTTCATCAAGCTGATGAGGTCAAAGAAGACGATCAGCCACCTCATTTCGGCGCTTAGCGGTCATCAACGAAGAAAGAAAAGTTGCTTATGCCATATCAATTGAGCTTAAGCGATGAATGCGCAGCAGACTGAAATCCCATGCACAAAGCGTTTTGCCATGGGATGCTATTCCACTTCGTAGTCACTTCACTCACGCTCCGTTCAGCATGACAGGATGAGTTTCTTCATCAAGTTGATGAGGTCAAATAGGACGATCAGCCACCCTGTACGGCGCTTTGCAGGTCATTTTAATTGCACTTAAGAGGCTGACTGCGCAGCAGACTGAAATCCCATGCACAAAGCGTTTTGCCATGGGATGCCATTCCACTTCGTAGTCACTTCGACTTACGCTGCGTTCAGCATGGCAAAGTGAAATTTTTTTCGAACCGTAATCCTCCTCGCAAAGAAGGTTATAAAAAAAGAAGCCGCTTAAGCTTCTTGTTAAGACAAAGTATTGAGACAAGCCTGTAAGCCGAGTTCTGTCGAGAACGGTCATCTATCTACGCCTGCGGTTGCCAGCAGGCTCCAGCGATTACATGGGGCGCGGCGGGCAGCCGCTTTCATGCCCACTATCAATCTTGCACCGGACGGGGTTTACATAGCAGCCAAGTCACCATGGCTCTGGTGAGCTCTTACCTCACCTTTCCACCCTTGCCGGCATAAAGCCGGCGGTATATCTCTGTTGCACTTTCCTTAGAGTCGCCTCCACCGGGAGTTACCCGGCGTCCTGCCCTGCGGAGCTCGGACTTTCCTCCCATCACAACGACGGGCGACCGTTCGGCTTGCTCAAATTTTATTATATCAGATAAAGTATGCGGCCGCAATTCTCACATTCGACAATCACGCCGTCTTTCTTTAATTTCGCCAAATCTCTTGACGGAAGCTCCATATTACAGCCCATGCAGCGGCCATCCTTGAGCATGGTAACCGGCTGGGGCCGATTCTGTTTGATGCGGTTGTAACGCTCAAGCAGCGCGGGCTCCACCTTGGAAGCCGCAAGCTCCGCCGCTTTGCGCAGTTTTTCCAGCGTATCGGAACCGGCACGCAGCTCATCTTCATGCTGCTTTTTCAGCGTCGCAAAATCCTTCTGCGCCTTGCTGACGCTCACTAGAATCTCTTTCAGCCGCGCTTCCGTCTCCTCTGCCTTCTTCTGCACAGAAACGGCTCTGCTTTTTTGTTTGATGATATTATCATAAGTTGTCTCGTACTCGTGAACAAGATCGCGCACAACGTTATAATCGAGTTCCTCAGGATCCATCCGCTCGTATTCGCCGATGTTCTTATGCTTCTTGTTAAGAAGCTCAATCATGCGTTCATACTGCGAATCGATCTCCAAAAGCGCATTCTGTTCCACGAGCGCCCTATTTTCCATATCACGAAGCACAGCCTGCTGCTTTTTTAAATAATTCTGCAGCTTAATGAGCTGTTTGCGCGTTGGCGTGTTCTTGAGTTTTTTCTCGTATTCCTCGAGCTCGGCGTCTGCCTGCTGGTACTCGTACAGCAATGCCAGCTTATCCAAATAAGTGATCCTCCCTGCTCAACGCATTGGGTCATCCAAATGCGTATGGTGCCTTGTCATTTTCAGCCTTTATGAGACCTAAATCTAATTGTACCTCATTTAAGTATGATTGTAAACTCATATCTATGCGGTCTGAGAACGCGCATTCCGTATGATAGTGCCCTGCCTCAATAAGCAGCAGCCCCGCTGCCTCCGCATCGATATAATGGTGGTGCTTTGCCTCACCCGTCACAAGCGCCTGCGCCCCTGCGTTTTTTGCGGCCGCGATAAAACTGCCGCCGCTGCCGCCTGCCACCGCCACGCGCGTAATACCGCCGCAGTCCGCCGCAGATACTTTAACCGTCGGGATACCCAGAGCCTGTTTCACATGTGCGATGAAAGCATGCTTATCCAGCGTTTGTCCGAGCTCCCCCACACGCATCAGCAGCTCTCCCTCGCCGGAAACGGCTGTGACATGACTAAGCCCCAGCGTTTGCGCAAGCGCGTCGTTGATGCCGCCCGCCGCGCGGTCAAACGTGGTGTGCGCGGCATAGAGAGAAATGCCGGAACGGATCAGCGCCATCAGCACCGCATCGGCGCTGTTTTGTAAGCTTAACGCTTTCACAGGCGAAAAAATCAGCGGATGATGCACAAGCAGCATATCGCATCCTTTTTCCCGTGCTTCCTGCGCCACGGGCATCGTCGCGTCGAGCGCAATGAGCACGCGGCTCACCGTATGGCCGCACCGCAGCAGCAGCCCCGAATTGTCCCAATCATAGGCGAGCTCTCTTGGTGCCGCCGTCTCAACAATGCGGACAAATTCGTCAATGGTTACAGGCATTTATACACCTCGTTATAAAATTGCAGACGCGAATCGATATCACGCAAAAGCGTCTCTTTTTTCACCGAATTGGTTTGAAGCAATGCCTTGCGAATCCTTTCTGTCTGCCTTATTCGCTGCGCGACATAGCTTTGAAAATGCCTTGGCTTTTTGGCAAGCAGCACAGGGCCGAATTCCGTTTCCGCTGCCGTCAGCGGCCTGCTCTGTCCCCTGACCGCGCGAATGACCGGGTAATAATGGCCTTTCTCATGCACGATGTCTTCGTCGTCAATGACAAATCCGTTTGAACTGAGCCAGCCCCTTAAAACATCGGCATCCCTTTGGCAGGCCAGCACGAGTGTATCCGGCAATTTTTCTTTTCCCTGCTCCAATATCGACGTCATCAGCTCGCCGCCCATACCGGCGATCACGGCGGCATCCGCTTCACCCCGGCTGAGCACGTCAAACCCGCTGCCGACGCGCAGAGACACGGCGTTTTGCACACCCATGGATGCCGCGAGCCTGCGCGCTTTTTCGAGCGATGGTGCGCTGATGTCGCCGCAGACCACGAATTTGGCTCTGCCGTTTTTCAGCAGCCACACGGCCACCTTGCCATGGTCGCAGCCGATGTCCGCAACCGTCTGTGTTTGCGGCACCATTCGAACAACGGCTTGAAGCCTCTCAGAAAGCAACCTCTTTTCCCCTTTTGCATCCTTTTTGCATAACAGAGGCAGCCCTCGGCTGCCTCGATTTTGTCATACCGTATGAATCAAAGATCAATCCAGAAAATCTCTGAGCTTTTTGCTGCGGCTCGGATGGCGCAGCTTACGAAGCGCCTTGGCTTCAATCTGCCGGATACGTTCTCTCGTGACCATAAACTCCTTGCCGACCTCTTCGAGCGTGCGTGCGCGTCCGTCGTCCAAACCGAAACGCAGGCGAAGCACCTTTTCCTCACGCGGTGTCAGCGTATCCAGCACATCCATGAGCTGCTCCTTGAGCAGCGTGAACGCTGCCGCTTCCGCCGGCGCGGGTGCGTCGTCGTCGGGAATAAAATCGCCAAGGTGGCTGTCTTCCTCTTCACCGATCGGCGTTTCGAGTGATACGGGTTCCTGCGCGATCTTGATAATCTCTCTGACCTTGTCTTCGCTGATATCCATTTCCCGCGCGACTTCCTCGGGCAGCGGATCGCGCCCGTACTGTTGAAGCAGCTGACGCGACACGCGGATCAGCTTATTGATGGTTTCCACCATGTGCACAGGAATACGAATGGTACGCGCCTGATCGGCTATCGCCCGCGTAATCGCCTGTCGAATCCACCATGTGGCATAGGTTGAAAACTTGTAGCCTTTGGTGTAATCAAACTTTTCAACGGCCTTAATAAGCCCAAGATTCCCTTCCTGAATCAAATCGAGGAACAGCATACCGCGGCCCACATAACGTTTGGCAATGCTCACAACCAGCCTTAAATTCGCTTCGGCCAGCCTGCGTTTGGCTTCGTCGTCGCCTTCGGCCATCAGCTTGGCCAGCTGCACCTCTTCGTCGGCAGACAACAGGTTGACCTTGCCGATTTCCTTTAAGTACATCCTGACAGGATCGTCGATGCTGACGCCTTCCGGCATCGAGAGATCGATATCGGCGTCGACATCTTCTTCGTCGTCGGCGAGGTCTTTTTCAAGTTCCCCGTCAACAACGTCGATCTTCATTTCTTCGAGCGCGCCCAAAAGCTTATCGAGGTTCTCGGCGTCAATTTCTGCGCCGTCGAGCGCATCGTTGATTTCCTTGTAAGTCAGTACGCCCTTCTTTTTGCCCGATTCGATAATGTCTTTGAGTTTTTCCTCTTTATCCGTGTGAGACACAACGCTGAGCGCCTGCAATCTGGCCAGATTTTCCTTGGACAGCGTCATGTCGGCATCGGTCTGAACGGACTTGTCTTTTATTTTTTGTTTTGCTTCCGCAGGAGCCGCCTGCTTCGCCTGCTTTGGCTCCGCGGCTTCAGCTTTTGCGGAAGACTTATCTGTTGTATTCGGCTGCGTCGCCGGTTTTTTGTTCAAAATGCAATCACCCTATTCACTTAAACCTTTTTCAGGTTCAATTCTTTATCTACCTCACCGATTTCGGCGAGCAGTTTTCTTCTTTCCTCAGCGGATGCGCTGCGAAGCGCTTCCATGAGCGATTCTCTTTTGTTTTCCAACTTATGAACGCGTATTCTTAAAACGCAATCCTTCAAAAAAACGCTTGGATCGTCGGCAGCTGTTTTGACTCCCATGAGCCTTGCAGCTTCGTTTCGGTCTTCCTCGTCATCAAGCTGCGATAATACTTCGGCATATGTTGGCTGAATTCCTCTTTTTACGCTGTCATATAATGCAGAAAAAATATTTTTATGCGATTTAAGCGAGAACTCATCCGCACCGATTTCATCCGCAATATCCGCAAAATATCTGACCTGCGCCATTGCGCAAGCCAAAAACGCGCTCTGAGGAGTGTCCGCGGCTTTTTCAGTCTTATTATACCTATAATTGGCATTAGTATTCTCATTTGCGGCCTTCTTATGCATTTGCCCCAAAATCGAGGTGGCACTGTATCCCGTCTGCTCTGCGACCGCCTCGGCATATCTTTCCCGGCGAATCGGGCTCTCAATCCCCGCGATGATCTTCGCCGCTTCAATCGCATATCCCTCACGCCCGTCTTCCGAATCCAGCATAAACTCGCGTTTCTTCATTTCCAGCATGTATCCAATGGCAGACGGTGCCGTCTTCACCTTTTTTGCAAAACCGGCCAGCCCGTATTTGCGGATAAAATCGTCGGGGTCCATCCCGTCGTCAAAGCGAATCACGCGCACGGCAAAGCCTTCCGCTTCGAGTATACCCATCGCTTTTTGCGTGGCAATCTCGCCCGCCTCGTCGCCGTCATACGCAATAAACACATCGCTCGTGTAGCGTTTCAGCAGCACCGCCTGCTCCTTTGTCAGCGCGGTACCAAGCGACGCGACCACCGACTTGACGCCCCCCGCATACATCGAAACCACATCCATATACCCTTCGACGATCACAGCGCTCTTGATACTTTTCTGCCGCCGCAGCAGATCGATGCCGTAGAGGTTACGGCGCTTATTGAACAGTACGGTATCCTTTGTATTCAAATACTTGGGTGTCGAATCGTCCAGCACGCGCCCGCCGAAAGCGATAACATCGCCGAACACGTTGATAATGGGGTACATCACGCGGTTGCGGAACGTATCGAACACCTTGTCGTTCTTCACCGTCACAAGGCCGCTCTCGTTGATCAGCGATGCCGCATAGCCTTTGTCCGCAAGCAGCGCTGCCACGCTGTCCCATTTGTCCGGCGCATAGCCGAGGCCAAAGCGTTTCACCACATCCTCTCCGATGCCCCGCCGCTGCAAATAGGCAAGCGCACCGGCTCCCGCGGGTGACATCAGCGTATCATGATAGAACCTTGCCGCCGCCTTGTGCATCTCGGCGATCAGCTTCTTTTTTTCCTTAACCTCACGGTACTGCCTGTCGTCAATCATCTGCGGCATGGGCAGCCCGCAGCGGCGCGCGAGCAGCTCCACGGATTCTCCGAATGTGAGATTTTCAATTTTCATGATGAAATTTGCGACATTGCCGCCCTGCTTGCAGCCAAAACAATAATAAAGCTGTTTGTCGCGGTCCACGGAGAAAGACGGCGTCTTTTCATGATGGAACGGGCACAGCCCCCAGAACCTCCCGCCGCGTTCGGACAGCGACGTGTAATCTGAAACGACACCCACGATGTCGCTTTTATTGTACAGCTCAGACAGCCAGACATCGCTGAACCTTGCCACTAATACTTATACCAGCCTTTCGGAATATAGATTTCTCGAAACAGCGCCACCGCATACCGGTCGGTCATACCCGCGATATAATCGGCAGCCGCTGTTTGGAGCCCGTACGTTTCAACGCGCCGGGGCGCGTCTTCTCCCATCATCTGCGGCTGCTTCATAAACAAATCAAACAGCATTTCCAGCATATGCTCGGCCTTTATCTCTTCCGTTTTTGCCACCGAACCCAAATAGACATGATCGAACATGAACTTGCGCAGCGTTTCGGTGAGCGACGCCACACCGCCCGACATGGCAACCTGCGGCTTGCCTGCGCTTGTCTTCACAACGTCCGTGATCATGGTGTTGATGCGTTCGCCGTGCGTCTGTCCGAGCCCATCGGCGCATTCTTTGGGTATGCCGCTGATCACGCCCGCGCGCAGCGCGTCGTCGATATCGTGGTTGATATAGGCGATACGGTCCGCAAGATTGACGACCATGCCTTCGAGCGTCTGCGGTTTGCTTGATTTGCGGTGGTTGAGTATACCGTCGCGTACTTCATACGTCAGATTGAGCCCTATGCCGTTCTCAAGCAGCTCCACCACGCGCAGGCTCTGCTCGTTATGCTCAAAATGGCCGGTCAGCTTTTGCAGTACGCGCTCGCCCGCGTGCCCGAAGGGCGTATGCCCAAGGTCGTGTCCGAGCGCGATGGCTTCCGTTAAGTCCTCATTGAGATTCAGGCAGCGCGCAATCGTCCGCGCAATCTGCGAGACCTCGAGCGTGTGCGTGAGGCGCGTGCGGTAATGATCTCCCTCGGGTGAGAGGAACACCTGCGTTTTGTGCTTTAAGCGCCGGAACGATTTGCAATGGATGATGCGGTCGCGGTCGCGCTGAAATACCGTGCGCAGCGGGCACGGTTCTATCGGGCGCTCGCGTCCTTTGGACAGTGCCGCTTTGGCCGCATACGGCGACAAACGCTCCAGTTCATTCTTTTCGCTGATCTCACGGAAATTGGCTTCATTCGCATCCATACCATATTATTTAAACACGAAATGAAAAAGTCCTGCACGAGGCGTACAAATTTTCGATATGCGGCACTCTTTTGCAGGATTATTTATAGTCTGTTCACAAAAACGGTGCGAAAGGCCATAAAAGCAACGATCTCGATGCTGCTGTCAGCAGGCAGCTTCTTGTTTTGTCAATCGTCTCGCTCGTGCCTTATTGCCAATGCGAACACTTTACTCCGGCAGAACCGGCGGATTGACGAAGCCCATGCAAAAAAGGCGGAGCCAATGCCCCGCCTTTAAGCTTAAGTTTATTACGCCTGTTTCGCGAGTATCGCCGCATGCGCCGCCGCAAGCCTTGCGATCGGTACGCGGAACGGTGAGCACGACACGTACTGCAGGCCGATATCGTGGCAGAACTTGACCGAGCTGGGCTCGCCGCCGTGTTCGCCGCAGATACCGAGCTTGATGTTCGGGCGCGTCTTTCTGCCGAGCTCGGCAGCCATCTTCATGAGCTTGCCGACGCCCTTCTGATCCACCTTCGCAAACGGATCAGATTCGTATATCTTCTTATTGTAGTAGTCGTCGAGGAACTTGCCCGCGTCGTCACGCGAGAACCCGAACGTCATCTGTGTGAGGTCGTTCGTGCCAAACGAGAAGAATTCAGCTTCTTCCGCGATCTCATCGGCGGTCAGCGCCGCGCGCGGCACCTCGATCATTGTGCCGACAAGGTATTCGATCTTCACGCCTTTTTCGCAAATAACCTCTTCACAGGTCTTCACGACGACATCCTTCACGTATTTGAGCTCTTTGATTTCGCCGACCAGCGGAATCATGATCTCGGGCTTAATCTTAATGCCCTTCTCCTGCGCCACCTCAATGGCCGCTTCCATGATGGCACGGGCCTGCATCTCGGCGATTTCCGGATACGTGACGGCCAGACGGCAGCCTCTGTGCCCGAGCATCGGGTTGAACTCGTGCAGGTTGGAGATCGTGAGCCTCAGTTCTTCCATCGGAATGATCATTTCCTTGGCAAGTTTTTTGATATCCTCTTCCTCTGTGGGCAGGAATTCGTGCAGCGGCGGATCCAGCAGACGGATAGTAACAGGCAGCTCGCCCATCGCCTCATAGATGCCCTTGAAGTCTTCCTTCTGCATGGGCAGCAGCTTATTCAGCGCACGCACGCGCTGATCGACTGTTTTGGAAACGATCATTTCGCGCATTCCCGGAATTCTGTCCTCATTAAAGAACATATGCTCCGTGCGGCAAAGACCGATGCCTTCCGCGCCAAAACGGATGGCCTGCTTGGCGTCGTTGGGTGTGTCCGCGTTGGTTCTCACCTTAAGCGTTCTCACTTCATCAGCCCATTCCATGATGGTGCCGAAATCGCCGGTCAGCTCGGCTTCGAGCGTTGCAACCTTTTCGCCGTAAACAATGCCCGTGGAACCGTCGAGCGAAATGTAATCGCCTTCCTTGTAGACCTTGCCGCCCACTGTCATCGTCTTGGCGCTTTCGGAAATCATGATTTCGCCGCAGCCCGATACGCAGCAGGTGCCCATGCCTCTCGCCACCACAGCCGCGTGAGAGGTCATGCCGCCTCTGGCCGTCAGTATGCCCTTGGATGCGTACATACCTTCGATATCCTCAGGTGATGTTTCCAAACGGACGAGAACAACGTCGTTGCCGGCTTCTGCGGCTTCCTTGGCTTCTTCCGCCGTGAAATAGATCTTTCCGCAGGCAGCGCCCGGGGAGGCCGCAAGGCCCTTGGCAATCGCTTTGGCGTTCTTGATGGCCTTGGGATCGAATGTGGGATGCAGCAATGCGTCAAGCTGCTTGGGCTCAACCTTCAGCAGCGCTTCCTGCTTTGTCAGCTTGCCTTCCGCCACGAGGTCTACGGCAATTTTCAGCGCCGCAGCGGCGGTCCGCTTGCCGTTTCTTGTCTGAAGCATATAGAGCTTGCCTTTTTCAATGGTAAACTCCATGTCCTGCATATCGCGGTAGTGGTCTTCCAATGTCTGTGCGATTTTTGTAAACTGTGCATATACTTCGGGCATTGTATCGTTAAGCTCGGAAATCGCTTTGGGTGTGCGGATACCCGCCACAACGTCTTCGCCCTGAGCGTTCATTAAGAATTCGCCGTACAGCTTCTTTTCACCCGTTGAAGGATTGCGTGTGAATGCCACACCTGTGCCCGAATCGTTGCCCATGTTGCCGAATACCATGGCCTGCACGTTGACGGCTGTGCCCCAGTCGCCCGGGATGTCGTTCATGCGGCGATAGACGATGGCACGGGGGTTGTCCCACGAACGGAACACGGCTTTGATGGCTTCCATCAACTGAACCTTGGGATCCTGCGGGAACTCGCTGCCCATTTCCACGAGGTACAGAGCCTTGTATCTTTGCACAACGGTCTTCAGATTTTCGGCGGTTAAATCCGTATCCTGTTTCGCATGATTTTCTTCTTTAACGGAATCGAGAATTTCTTCGAATTTCGCTTTGGGAATGCACATCACAACGTCTGAAAACATCTGGATGAAACGTCTGTAGCTGTCGTACGCAAAACGCTCATTCTGCGTCAGCTTTGTGAGGCCTTCCACCGCCACATCGTTAAGACCGAGGTTTAATATTGTGTCCATCATGCCGGGCATCGATGCTCTTGCGCCCGAACGGACGGAAACCAGAAGCGGATTTACGGGATCACCGAATTTCTTCTTGTTGATCTCCTCCATTTTAACAACGCCTTCAAAAATCTGTGCGACGATATCATCAGCGACTGTTTTGCAGTCTTCATAATAGCGTGTGCACGCTTCCGTCGATACAGTAAAACCTTGGGGAACCGGCAGTCCAAGTCCCGTCATCTCCGCGAGGTTAGCACCCTTGCCGCCCAAGAGATTCTTCATTGAGGCATTGCCTTCACTAAAAAGATACACATACTTTTTTGACATTTACATTTCTCCTTCAACTTTTTTAAGCTTTACAAAAAGCTTTGTCAAAACTCCAGCCAGAAAATTATACCGCATTTAAATTTTAAGCACAACCTCAATTATGCATGAACTTTGCCAGATCTATTCTCTTTTCGCAGGAGATCATGAAAGAATATACATTAAAAGGGTTTGACATATGCTTTAGGTGTTGCATATGCTTTTTGGAACAGCTAGAATTTTATCATAAAGTTGAAATGAGGATAGAGAGCATTGAAAAAGAACCGTTCAAGCGCCGGAAAACGAAAACTCAACCGTATCATTATGGTGCTGAGTCTTGCCGTGGTACTGTGTATCGTGCTTTATGCGGCAGTGTCCGCTAATTCGTCTGCTGTTTCAGAGCCGCCCGTATCGACGGATGCCGTCGGTGCAAATCAGCTGAGTGTGATAATCATTGACGTGGGACAGGGAGACAGCGTTCTAGTCACATTCGGATCGGAAGATACCATGTTGATTGACGCAGGTGAGCCGGACGATACGCAGGCCATTAAAGAGGAGCTTGATGAGCGCGGCATCACACAAATTGATGTGCTTGTGGCCACGCACCCGCATGCAGACCATATCGGCAGCATGGCTGAAATCATAAACAGCTACGATATCGGCAGCGTTTATATGCCCGACATGCAAAGCAAATCCAAGACTTATCGGACTCTGAAAGATACCATCGAAAAACGCGGAATTCCGCTGACAATCGCCTATGCCGGTGAAGCCTTTAGTCTGGGGCTTGCCAACTGCACGATCGTATCGCCCGAAAAAAGCGCGGATAAAGACGCGAACAATGAAAGTGTTATGCTGTTGGTTGATTATGTGGATACCGAATTCTTGTTCACGGGCGACGCAGAAAAATGGGCCGAATCCAAGGTGCTCGATGCGGGATATAACATTGATGCCGATGTATTAAAAGTGGGCCATCACGGCTCGAACACCAGCACATCCGAGGCTTTTTTAAATGCCGTTTCGCCGGATTATGCGGTGATCAGCTGCGGTAAAAACAACGATTACGGCCACCCGCACAAGGAGACAATCGATCTTCTAACGGAATACGGCATCAACACGCTGCGCACCGATGTGTCCGGCGACGTGCTTTTCATCTCGGACGGGTATACCCTCAAAACCGTGCTTGGCGATTAAGCTTTACAGGTTGGTTCAGGATCGGTGGCAGCATTAAAAACATCTTATCTTGGCTTGATACTTAGCAGAAATCCTCTCTCAGTCACCTTGCCGCGTCATCGCAGCTCCCTCTGATATCCTTCGGGTGGATCGGGTGGCTGTCACCGGCAGGTGACCGGGGGAGAAACTGAATCAGTCAAGCCGCCACTCTTCCGTGCCGCATTCCTCCGTCACGCTGTTCGTGGCCCAATAGGGTTCATGGACAATTTGAACGTCTTATCGGAGGAAAAACCATAAATACACGCATGACTGCTTTTTTACAGCCAAAACCTTTTGGAACCCCTCCCATGCCCGGATTTAAACAAAAACAATCGCAGTGCGCTTATTGCGCCGCGATTGACTGGATTGAATGCAATCGTTTTTCTGTTGACGTAATCATTTTAAACTATGATTGTTTTGATTTGTTCCATTACACGACGGTGGGCGTTCTCAATCGCGGTTCGCTCCATATCGTGACCCATCCATATATTCACCGACATCACAGCCTGATAAAAAAGCATATCGAGGCCGTTTTTTGTTTTCGCACCGAAGCGCTGCGCCTTTTTCAAAAACTCGGTGGGCACATAAGCCGTATCGTAGGCGAATTCAAAGCTTTCGTAAGTATGCGGGTGGATAAAAACTTCGGACGCGTTGCTGCCGATATCCACCTTCGCGGTGTTAAAAACAGCATAAAACTCGTCGTCATCCGATAATCCTTTAACGGTTTTGATCCTTTTCCTGTGATAATTCATCTGAAGACTCTTCATCAGTTCCGCCGCGTTCGCCTCGCTGCGCGACAAAAGTGTTAAAAAAGCGCCCTTGTCGAGCAAAACGCTCGCAACCGCCCGTGCGACGCCGCCCGCGCCCACAAGCAGCACGTCTTTATCATGAAGATCGCCCGAAAAACCGATGAGGCTTCTCATAAACCCGTCAATTTCCGTATTGTAACCGATCAGCTTTTCGTTTACCACCTCAACCGTATTGGCCGTTCCTGCTTTTTTGGCCGACAGATCCGTTTGATCAAGATGCGCCATGATATCACGCCGGAAGGGGGCGGTTACGTTAAAGCCCGCAAACTCCATGCGCAGTATGGGCAATGCAGACAAGAGCCTCTCTTTGTTGGGGACGGGAAAAGGAAAATACACGGCATTCCATTCGATTTCATCAAAAATTGTGTTGTATATATGCGGAGAAAGGGAATGGGAGATATCCTCCCCAACCAACCCGAAGCTTAAAAAATCGTGCATTTTGTCATCACCCGTTTCTTATCAGCTCATGTGTGCCTGTGGATTTAAAACATCATACCATAATATTTTTCATAACAAAACGGCTTTTTTTGTGAAGAATTGAATGAATTGAAACCCGTCGCGATTTTGATGGCACCGGCCTTGTTCCTCCTCGCGTTTTTTGGGTAACCATGAGCGATTCAGGGCACAATAGTGGCGGAGGTGACGTCTATGAAAACAAGAAAAGCACGTAAAATGCGGTCCACGCAGTGCGCAAACGACATGAGCAACTGTGAAAACAAGGGGATCAAGCCCGTCGAAAACAACAACAGCGGGGACACTGAATTCTAAGACGAAGAATTTTCTTCCGATCCGTCTCCGTGGGTTTGCTTTCGGAGATGCCGCAACAAAAAAGAAGCAGCCAGCTGGATTTTTCCGCCGCGCTGCTTCTTTTATTATGTGTCACTTATCCCATATTATTGAGGTCGCCAATGGTCACAACAGCCTTGTACTCCTGTCCTTTGCGCCAAACGGTGAGCTCAGCCTTTTCACCGATTGCGTGGCTTTGCAGTATGGTTGTCAGCGCGTCCACCGTATCCACCGCTGTGCCGTCGATTGCGGTGATAATATCACCGGCCTGAAGCCCAGCCTGCGCCGCCGGGCCGTTCTTCGTCACATCCGAAACCGTGACGCCGGCAGGTGCCCCTTCGGGGTTGACAGTATGCGTTTCGTCCACGAAGCAGGATATGCCGATACCCGGGCGCTGAACGCTGCCTGTTGCGATCAGCTGCTCTACAATCGGTTTTGCGTGATTGATCGGTATCGCAAAGCCGATACCCTCCGTGCCTATCGGCACGCCATAATCGTCGTAGCCGGCCATATATGTTTTGAGCGTGTTGATGCCGATAACTTGTCCCTTCATGTTGACGAGCGCACCGCCGCTGTTGCCGGGGTTGATGGCCGCGTCTGTCTGAATGTATTCCTGGCTGAAACCGTTCGTCGGGATCACGCGTTTGAGCGCGCTCACAATGCCCGATGTCACGCTGCCCGCGAGCTCTTCACCCAAAGGATTGCCAATAGCCACGACGTTTTCACCCACCTCAAGCGCGTCTGAATCGCCGAGCGCCGCCGGGATGAGCCCTGTGGCATCGATCTTGATCACCGCAAGATCCGTGGTCTTGTCAGTGCCCACCACGGTCGCCTGATATTCCGTGCCGTCAAAAAGCTTGATTTTGACGGAATCGGCACCCTGAACCACGTGGTTGTTGGTGGCGATATAGCCGTCCTGCGTCACAATGATGCCTGTGCCATAGCCGCTCTCCTGTTGTGCCGACTCCAACTCTCCGAGCATCGGCTGGTTGACGCTGACCGACACGCCCACAACCGAGGGGCCGACTTCCTTGGCGATCTGCACAATCGGGTTCGCTGCCGCGCCATCAATGTCGGGCACGGTGCCGCCGATTTCGGGCACGTCTGTTGTCTGCGCATTGCCCTGTGTCGGCGAGGGTGTCTCATTGTCCTGCGGCAGCATCGCAAGGTTGCCGGGCTGCGCTCCGTTAATGTTACCGATATTCGGTGCCACGAGGAATGTGCCCGCAGCGGCGCCGCCGACCAGACATACCACAATCAGCAGCGCAATGAGACCGCCTTTAGATTTTTTGGGCTTTTTTTGCTTGCGGGCAGGTGCCTCTGTATAGGCGGGCTGCTGCCATGGCTGCCCCCAGTTTTGGTTCTGCTGCCCGTAGAAACCGTATCCACCGCCGGCTGCCGGCGGCTGCTGATCAATTCCGCGATTTTCGCCTTCCCACCCTTGGGGCCTTTCTTCGTCGCCTTGGGGTTTTGTTTCGTCGTTCATTGGTTATAACCTCCTAGGAACATTATTGCTGTATGGGTGTTATTATATACGCCGCTTTTTAACAAATTGCAAACAAGTGGTAAACAAAACGTTACTTTGTTCCCTGCGCTTCAAACGTCCGCGTGAGTGAAAAAGTAAACGTTGTTCCCTTGCCCGGCACCGACTGCAGCGTAATATTTTCTCCGTGCTGCGAGATAATCCGCTTAACAATGGAAAGGCCGATGCCTGTTCCCGCCTTGCTCTGGCTGTGCGATTTGTCCACCTTGAAGAAGCGTTCAAACACATAGGGCTGGTCTTCCACCGGGATGCCCTCGCCCGTATCCGCAATGCTCACGTACACCTTATTGCCGGCCGACTGCGTCCATATTTTCAGTTCTCCGCCGGGCGGGGTAAACTTCACGGCATTGTCAATCAGATTGGTAATGACCTGTGAAATACGGTCTTGATCCGCCCAGACATACAGCTTGCTTTCGCCAAGCTGAATATTCACGTCAAGCTGCCCTTCCTCTATACGCTGCTCAAACAGCAGTATGCTGCGGCGCAGCAGCTCGTTGATATCAAATTCGCTGTATTCGATCGGAAATTTGCCCGATTCAATCTTTGCAAGGTTTAACAGATCGGTAATCAGCGTATTCATACGCTTTGTTTCACCGAGCACAATCTCCAGGTATTTGTCGCGGTCCTCTTCTTCAATGGCGCGGTCAAGCATGCCCTGTATAAAGCCTTGCACCGAGGCGAGCGGCGTGCGCAGCTCATGCGAAACATTGGCGATAAACGTATTTCGCAGGCCGTCCTGCAGCTTAAGTTCCTCCGCCATCTTATTGAACGATTCGGCCAGCTCGCCGATTTCATCGCGCGTTTTGGGCTTCACGCGCCAATCGAAATTACCGCGTGATAGCTCACCCGCCGCGTAGGAAATATCTCTGATAGGCCGAACGATATATCTTGACAGAATTGATACAAGCATTGCCGCAACCACCACAGAAATCAACAACGGAATAAACACCTGACGGTATATCGCGTTGATGCCCACATTGACATCTTTCACAGCTTTATGAACAACAATGGCACCTTTAATTTCATCGTCTATTTTGAGCGGTATGGCAACCGTCATGACAGAATCCTTGAGCAGGCTGTTGAAATTGGTTCGTTTGACAATTGTGTCGTTCATAGTATCGGCAATAAAACCGAGCGTTTGGATTTGGGCTTCGTCGGCATCTCCAATCCCCTCGGGATCAAAATAAAACCTGCCGAGCGGATTAAGCAGCCAGATCACCGTATGGTCGGCGGACGCTTTATTGTGAAGAAGGTTTTGAAAATCATCATAGGACAAATTGCCGTAATAATACTGCGTGCACCAGTCGTTGATGATCTGGGCATTGCTGACCATCGTATCCATCTGGGTATTTAAATACTGGTTTTTAAGCGTCTCAAAGAAAATACCCCCAAGAAGCGCGAACGCAATGAGTATGATGAGAAGATAGACGACAAGCATCCGCGCAAACAAAGATTTGGCCATTTACCGAACCTCAAACTTATAGCCCACGCCCCAGACTGTTTTGATCTCCCAGTGCTCGCCCTGATCGTAAAGCTTTTTACGCAGCCGTTTGATATGCACGTCTACCGTACGCGAATCACCGAAGAACTCAAAATCCCACACCTGCTGCAGCAGCTGCTCGCGCGTGTAAACCTTGTTCGGGTGAGACGCAAGGAAAAACAGCAGCTCAATCTCCTTGGGCGGCATCTCGACCACCTCGCCCTTGTATGTGACGGTGTAGTTGGATATATCGATCACAAGGCCTTCGTAGGAGATCTGTTTGTTTTCTTCCTCCTGCATGCCCGCGCGACGCGTGACCGCTTTGACGCGCGCAATGAACTCCTTGGGGTCGAAGGGTTTCACAATATAATCGTCGGCACCGAGCTCAAGACCGAGCACTTTGTCGAACGTCTCCCCCTTGGCGGTGAGCATGATGACGGGCACCGTGCTCGATTTGCGGATCGTTTTCAGCACTTCCCAGCCGTCCTTGCGCGGCATCATGATATCGAGCACAACGAGCGCGGGCGTGCTGCGTTCAAACGCGTCGATACCCGCCTGTCCGTCGTAAGCCAGCGTGACTTTGAAATCTTCCTTTTGCAGATAAAGCTTGATAACCTCGCATATGTTTCTATCATCGTCAACGACCAGTATTTCCTTCGACATAATCCCTCACCTCATTCGTCTTAATCAAAGCGGTAAAACACCGTATTATGCTTAAAGCTGTCGATAAACCATTTCAAACGTCATGCATTCCACTGCGTCGTGAGTAGCGGTGCGACGTGACGACGCGCAATGCATTCCATGGATAAACGCTTTTAACATGGGATTCCTCTTCCGCTCACGCTTCATCGGAATGACATTTGTGACTTTGTCAGCAGCTGTCACCGATAGGTCAACGGAATAGATCACATGGGGTCTGCCCCTCCGGCACTTCGTGCCGCCCACGATTGACTCCTGCGGGGTAGATCATCGGAGGAACTTTAATGTCTTATTTGACACTCTGAACCAATGTTCATGTTGTTCCTATTATAATCCATCGGTACTTTCCTACCAATAAGGCCGTCCCAAATTTCACCGATTATTCATAAAAGCTTCATACCTCGGTTACTTCTATGCCGTGTTTTTTAAGCAGCGCAGCCGTCACGCCGTCTCCATCGCGCAGAGTGCCCAAAAACGTGCCGTCGTAGATGCTGCCGCAGCCGCACGACGGGCTTTTGGATTTTAAATACGCATGCTGCGCGCCGCACTTTTTTGCGATCTCAAGCGTTTTCTCAGCACCGTCCAAAAACTCTTTTGTGAGGTCTTCGCCGTCCTGCGCCATCACCTTCGCCCGCCCCGCGAGCACGTCTTCTCCGTCACCGTCCACAATTTCCGAGGGGCAGCGCGGCGACGGCAGTTTCGCGAGCCGCTCGGGGCATACGGCTTTCACCAACCCCTGCTCATACAGCTTTCTTATGTTCTCGTCCTCTCGGGCTTCGCCGTCGTACCGGCATTTGATGCCCGCCAGGCATGCGCTTGCAATATCCATATTTATTTGAGCGTCACGACTGTGACGCCGTCTTCCCCTTCTCCGTACTGACCGGCCCGGTAGCTCTTCACATGCACGTGGCTTTTAAGATATTGCCGCAGACCGCTGCGCAGCACACCGGTGCCCTTGCCGTGAATCAGCAGCACCTCCGTCTGCCCGGCGAGAAACGCCTCATCGAGATACATGTCCGCCTGCATCACCGCCTCATCGAGCGTCATGCCCCGCAGATCCACCGACATGCCGGGTGTTTCGCCGCTGCGTTTGAAGCCGCCGATCGACTTCACCTTTTTCTCCGGCTTTGCGGGCGTCACATCGCTAAGCGGCACGGTCATTTTGAGCGCGCCCGCCTGCACATACACACTGCCGTCCTTGGGTGCTTTGAGTACCGTCGCCGACACACCGTGACTTAGCAGCTGCACCGTATCCCCCGCGTTTAAATCTTCGGGGCGCGTATCGCTTTTCGCTTCGGGCTTGGCACGCAGATGCGATGCCGCTTCGCCGATTTTGTCTGACAGCGCCTTGCGCGACGCGTTGATATCTTCCTGCCGCGCGGCTTTGGCCGCCTTAAGCTCAGCAATCACGCGCTCCGCTTCGTCGCGCGCATCGCGCAGTATCTCCATCGCCTGCTCGTGCGCCTTATCCACGAGCTTTTGCGCCTTGTCCTGCGCCTTTTTGAGCTCAATATCACTCTTGTCGCGTATCGACTGTGCCGTGCGCCGGTTTTGCTCGGCCTGCTGTTCCTTGCGCTCAGCCATTTCCTTCTGCCGTGCGGCTTCGCCGATGAGCTGCTCAAACTTGATGGTTTCTTCGGACATATGCTCTCTCGCGCGTTCAATGACTTTGTCGTCAAGGCCGAGCTTCTTGGAAATCTCAAACGCGTTGGACACGCCCGGCACGCCCATGATGAGCTGGTACGTGGGGCTCAGCGTCTTTAAGCTGAATGCCATGCACGCGTTCTGGTAATAGGCGCTCGCCGTGGCAAACGCCTTGATTTCGCTGTAATGCGTGGTGGCAAGCACGGTGCAGCGTTTGCTTTCAAGCGCCTCGAGTATCGCCATGGCAAGCGCCGCGCCTTCGGCGGGGTCGGTGCCCGCGCCAAGCTCATCAAGCAGCACGAGCGACTCTTTGCCCGCTTTGCTCACGATGCGCGTGATGTTTTTCATGTGCGAGCTAAACGTACTGAGGCTCTGTTCAATGCTCTGTTCGTCGCCGATGTCCGCAAACACCTCTTTGTAAACGGGCAGCACCGAGCCGCCGTCCGCGGGCACGAACATGCCGCACTGCGCCATCAGGCAGAGCAGCCCCGTGAGCTTGAGCGTCACTGTTTTACCGCCCGTGTTGGGGCCTGTGATGATGAGGCCGCGGTAGCCGTTGTCGATCGCGAGCGACACAGGCACCACCTTTTTGGGGTCAATCAGCGGATGCCGCCCGTTTTTGATGATCAACGTGCCTTCGTCGCTGATGGTCGGCGGCGATGCCTTCATGGCAGACGCAAGATGCGCCTTGGCGAATATCAGGTCCAGTGCCGTCAATATTTCAAAGTCCAGCTTCAGTGTGTCCGTGTATTCGCGCAGCTGCTCGCTGAACACGTGCAGTATGCGCTCGATCTCGGCCACCTCGGCCAGTTCGAGCTCGCGCAGGCGATTGTTCGCCTCCACCACTTCCATCGGCTCGATAAAAAGCGTCTGCCCGCTGGCGGACTGGTCGTGCACGAGGCCGCTGATGTGCCGCTTGTGCTCCTGCTTCACGGGCACCACGTAACGCCCGCCGCGTGTGGTCACAATCGCGTCCTGCAGGTATTCCTTGTATTTGGTTGAGCGCGTAATCGCGCTGAGCTTTTCGCGTATGCCTTCGTTTTCGCGCAGCATGCGCCGCCGTATCGACGCAAGCTCAGCCGACGCGCTGTCGGAGAGCGTTGTTTCGCTTTCAATCGCGTCGTCGAGCGCACGGATCAGCTTTTCGTCGTAATTAAGCTGCTGCGCCATGTCCCAGAGCCGGGCCGCACCTGTTTCCTTGAGGCCGTTTCGCGCGCGCCGCGCGGCCTTGAACACGCCGAGCACCTTGAGCAGCTCGCGGCAGCCAAGATCGGCCTCGGCCTTGAGCCGCGCAAGCTCGAGCGAGATGTCCGAAAAGCCGCTCATCGGCGAGGAGGCGACGCGCATCAGCACGCTTTCTGCCTCGAGCGTTTCGCTGAGCAGGCTGCGCGTGGCGGCTACGGTGACCTGCGGCTGCAAGTTCAGTGCCGCTTCTTTGCCGCTGTCTGAGAGCGCCGCATCGGCGAGCCGTTTGAGTATTTTATCGAATTCGAGTTTATTGAGTACCTTTTGATCCATTTTTAATTCCTTTGGTGATATCTTGTCCTATGATACCATTTCTAGGCGAACAAGAAAACATGGGAGCATCAATTTATCTGCTCCCCATGTTTCTATCGGTAGGAAATTACAAAACAAACACTATCAAACACAGCAATAGAAAAACCATGTCCAAATAGAAAGCGAATCCTTTAGCAAGTTTACTTAAGCGAGGTTTATCCAATCTTTTCTCGGTGCTATACAACAACAACCCTAAATTTATGGGTATTAAAGCGATGAGTGTTCCAATCAGCCCGACAGCGTATTCACAACAGCTATTTTGTTTATCGCGAATAAAATATAGTAGATATAATAGAACAGAAAACCACTTAGTATTAAAACGATATATTTCCAGTTCTTGTTTTGCCTCACTTTATTTCTCCGCTCTGCTGCCTCATCACAAACGTTTTCCAGCGCCTGCCGATATAACAGCCTTATTGCTCAAAATACCGTAAAATGTCCATAACTTTGCACGCTGCCACTGTGACTGCTCAATCCGCCGTTACCCCTGCTTGATGCCAAAGGCGATCCAGCGTCCGTCGATATCTTCGATGATGAACTCCTTGTTGTTGTAATCCGTGAGCGCAAGCGGCCTCACGATTTTCGCGCCTTTTTGCATCAGCTCGTCCTGCAGCGCTTCCTGCTTCATCGTGATGAAATAGGCGTCCTCGCCGTAGCCGTACAATTCGCGGTTCGGATACACCTTGTCGGTATTTGCCTGCGTGAGAATGATCTCCGTGCCGTCGCGGTACAGGCAGATGTGTGGTTCCTTCACGTTTAAGAATTCCACGGCGCGGAAGCTGAGCACGTCCACATAATACTGCGCCGTCTTTTTGATATCCGGCACCGGAAAGACACAGTGCGATTCGATAAGCAATTTCTCCATAACTGCCTCCGTATTACATAATTCAGAAGTATTATACCATAAATTTCAATGCAAAAAAAAGAAGCGTGAGAGCTTCTCGGCTTGTTCAAAACGTGGCTCCCCCTCGTGGGTATAGGTTTCTCTTTCTTTTGTTGGGCAAACAGAAAAAACTAAAAAAAGTCCTGTAACTCCGAAGGAGTATAGTCTAAACGGTTTACTCTATAGTAGGATTTTTTCGATAGTATTTCTCCAGACTTTACCCCTTTCAGGGATATAGGTTTCTCTTCTATTTTTCCTCCGCTTGATTGCAAAAAAGAACCACCGAAGTGATTCTTTTCATCGTGCCGATTATCAATAACCCGATACCACATTGATGACACTGCCGTCCACGGCGTTTATGGACAGCACCGCCCACGGGCCGTTAAGGCCGGTCGTTTCGGTCCAGCCCTCCGCCTCTTTCGTTTTTGTCGCGTAGAAGTTCCAAACCGGCACCAGCAGCCCTTTTTCAATCGAGTTTTGTTCGGTGATGCGCATCAGTTCGAGCGACACACGGTACACGTTGACTTCAATACTGTCCCCGCTGTCCTGATACGCGTACGAATTCTTTATCTGCTGCTCAAATCTCTCGGCGATTCTGTCAAACGGCAGCAGGGCTGCGCTCTCCACCACCTTTTCGCCGATGGAGAGCGGTGACATCCATGACAGATCGACGATGCCGGTATCATCAACCGTGATATCAAAGCTTTCATAATTCCAACTGCCAAAGTATGCGCCCGTGGCATCATCCGCATCCGTGAACGCCTTCGAATAGCCGCACGGCACGCCGTCAACCATTCGGTATAAGCAAAAGCGGTAAGCGTTTCTTTGCGCCTCCTTTTTTTCATTGCCGTATAAGCCGGCATCGCTGTCATCCGAAAGATATATCCCGCAGATCTGCATATCCGTGATCCCGGCGGTTTGGAGCATCTCTTCCACCTGCTGCTTCGCCTGCGCGGGTGTCAGCTTGAGCCGCTCCAGCACCTTCGCGTCACTGATCACTGTCTTTTCGTCTATTGGAATCGACAGTGATCCGGTGGTGCCGACGATGGTTGGCATCTCAGGATCAAAATAGCTGTATGTGATCATCGCGCACCGGTTCACAAAGTAACCGCCCGTATCGTCCGCGTTGGGCTTTGTCAAATCGCTATTATTTCTGACGTCTAAATAACAAAACGGCGCAGTGCTGTCTTCAGGGTTTGTGCGGACATTCAGCCCTGTATAATAAGCCACATGCTCGCCGTTCACAAACGGATTTTCGTCACGATCGGTAATTTCTTTTTTCGCGAGCAGCCCGTTTGACTCCGTGTACACCCTTTTCTCCGGGGCGCTGTCATAAATCGCCTCCAGCTGTGCGATCTCCTTATCTATCATTTCTTCCTGACCGGCAAATTCCTCCAGATTTTTCACCCGGTTTGAATTGACGATCATGTCCGTGATCTCTTCCTTCGACAACTCCTCAGACGTTTCGTATATTTTCTGCCCCTTGAAGAGCGCTTTGATCATGCCGTCTACCTGCGGCTGCGTGAAATCCGCCGCCTTCACGCGGATAATCGGCATGCCGTCCGCATCGGGGACGGTGACCTCGGCATCGGCTGTCAGCTTAAATCTGTCGCTCACCACAAGCTCTGTTTTGTACGCAGAGGGCGCATTCACCTGCTCGCTCAAAGACGCCCCCGGCTCTACGGTTTGCGCCGCCGCGTCGAGCATGGCTTGCTGATCCTTCCCCACGACGATCGGTTCTTCGGGCGTGGCCTGACAGGCAGCCGCTGATGTCATAATAAGCACGATGAACAATGCGGTCAGAACCATCGTTTTCATTGATTTCTTCATCACACACCTCGCATGCTTTGTATTTTTTATTCCATATACTATTTAATATATTTATATTTTGTTAATTTATCAATGCAATTTCATCGTTAAATACAGCATATTTTTTACATATTGAGCAAAACTACCGGTATCAGCAAAAAGGAGATTAAGCCATGACAAAAAAGACCTTTCCCGAACAGCATCAAGCCCCGCCGGGCAAGGAATGGGAGATGACCCCAAAGCCGGTTTATGATGATCCTGGGATAAAGGGCAGCGGGCAGCTGCTTGATAAAGCGGCCATCATCACAGGCGGCGACAGCGGTATCGGGCGCGCCGTGGCGGTGGCATTCGCAAAAGAGGGAGCCGATGTGGTGATTGTGTATTTAAAAGCCAATAAGGATGCCGACGAAACAAAGCAGGCTGTGGAAAGCTACGGACGCAGATGCGTGACTGTCTGCGCCGATTTGCGGCAGGAGGCTTCCGCGCAACAGGTGTCCGATGAAACGCTCACGGCATTCGGCAAGATCGATATCCTCGTCAACAACATCGCCGTGCAATACCCGCAAAACAGCATCACAGACATTTCCGCGGAGCAGCTGGAGGACACGTTCCGCACCAACATATTTTCATACTTTTATATGACGAAAGCCGTGCTTCCCCACCTCAAACCGGGCAGCACCGTGATCAATACCGCATCTGTTACCGCCTATAAGGGCAGTGCCGACTTGATTGATTACTCGTCCACCAAAGGGGCAATCGTGTCGTTCACCCGCTCGCTTTCCATCTCACTGCTCAAAAACGGCATCCGCGTCAACGCCGTGGCGCCGGGGCCCGTGTGGACGCCGCTGATCCCTTCTAGTTTTTCACCACAGAAGGTATCTGAATTCGGCGCCGACGTGCCCGTGCAATACGCCGCGCAGCCCGTGCAGCTTGCACCCGCATATGTGTTTCTCGCATCACAAAGCGCCAGCTATGTGTCGGGCCAGGTGCTGCATGTGAACGGCGGTGTGATTGTGGATTCGTGACAACAGCCGCCTTCTTTTACGAATAACCGGCTGGTAAAAAGTTGCTCACGCAATGAAACTTTGGTGCTGCTCCGGGCTGGTCAACAGGACAGGCTATATTTTGACGTTTTTTAAATTACCATCAAACTAAACAAACTCACGGCAGCTTTAGATTAGTTGTGAAACGATCACAAATCGCTTATAATCAAGGGCAATAGGCGAGGTGTTTCTATGAACAAGATGGAAGAAGTTAAAAGTGCCGCCCTGTCACTTTTTGCGCTCAAAGGGTTTACGGCAACCTCCATGCAGGACATTGCCGATGCGGTGGGCCTTAACAAAGCTTCTTTATACTTTTATGTCAAAAGTAAACAAGAGCTGTATCTGCTCGTCGTGCAAGATCAATTCAGCTATATTAAAGAGGAATTGCGCAAAGTTTTTGAATCTTTTCGTGACGAGCCGATTGATGTGCTGCTTTTCCATGCCTTTCAAACGATTGTGCTTAAACCAAGCACCGAGTGGCTGCTGCTTTGGAAAAGAATGCACATGCTGTCTATCACCGATCTTGGCAACGGTTTGCAGAAGCCTTTGCGTGAGATTATAAACGAAAACATGCAAGGAACACGGTATTATTTAAACGAATTTATTCGCGCTAGAAAAATCGAAATAGATGAAGTCATTATTTCGCATTTCGCTTTTGCTTTTGACACATTTGTTCGCGGCATATTGGACTGGCGTTTATTAAATCCAGACACCGATACCAATGCCGTGATGCCGATCATTTGGAATCAATTCTGGAACGGCAGCCGCTTTGTGTAAACCAACACCCCGAAAGGAGAAGCTTATTTTAATCAAAAACAGTAAACTTAGCCATGGTAAGCAGCTTCTTTATCATCGATGTCCGCTCGCCGCATGGCGCTCTCCCTTACAATAGCGAGCGCATCATCAAAGTCGTGAAAAACCCGCGAGCGCGGCGCGCGTCAGCATCTTTGGATATTGAACAAACGAAATAGTGAGGATTGTTATGAATATTGACTTTATTAATGAATATGAAATCACTTTGGATGTATACAAAACATGGGTCACACGCCCCTTGAATAAAAAAGCCAAACAAAACAAGCAACGAAGGCTGATTCTGTTTGTGGCCGGCATGATCTTTTCGGCGGCGCTGATCGTCTTCGGCATATTCTGGCCGAACAACGTGGCCATATTCATTGGGGGAATACTGATGCTGATACTGTTTTTCCGGGCTGTTATGATGCCGGATATAGCGATAAAAAAGCAGTACTTCAAAATCAAAGATCCGCACGGAGATGAGCCCTGGATCAGGTCTTATGCCTTTTCCGATGTCATTACCGTGACAGATTTTCAAACCCGGTCGGAATACAAGTACCATGATATTTTGAGCGCGACCGAGGACAATGATTACTTTTATCTTTGGTTTAACAAAGATGCTGTCATCCGCGTGATGAAGAACGCATTCAAAAAAGGTTCCGAACAAGATTTTCGCGGCTTCATCGTATCTAAAATCAAAAAATCCAAAAATGATAAAAAACGACGCTGAGTATTCATTTCAGCTTTAATGACAACCTAAACCGATAAAGAACGGCTGTCATGCAAGCCGCTGACATTCAAAGCGGCTTCAGGCTGTCGATAAGGTCTAAAGAGCCTCTCGCAGATGACTACCCCGAAGGGGTGGATCTGGAGATGGGAACAATAAGCTGAAAAGAGTGGCTGATTTAACCGTTTTAAGCCGTTTTCTCTCCCCAGTCACCTATCGGTGACAACCCCCGATCCACCCTAGTAGGGTAGTCGTCAGAGGGGCCGGGATAATAGGTTTTTTGACACTCTGAAGCCGCCGACATTCACAGCGGCTTTTTTATTTTCAGCCTGCCTGTATCTCTCATCGCCGCGGCATACGCCAAGAACTCATGCGTTTCCTGATCCATATCCGACTGAGTGATACCGCGCCAAAGCACCAGTTCATTCATCAGCTTCACACAGCTGTTGCCCATCGTCATGTGGCCGGTTGACAGCTCGATATCAACTGTTATATCGCCCATATCCGCACTCTTGCCAAACAGGCGTTTTCGCATAGAACGAAGGTTCTTTCTGTTTTCTTTTTTACGGATACGGTAATAAGCTTTGGTTGCCTTGCCGCGAGGTATGTGTAAAAAGGCATACCGGAAACCAAGTGTATCGTCAGATATACGGTCTGCCGCCTGCGTATACTCCAAATGAGACTGCTTCGCCCATTTCAGCCATTCCTCCTTGGGTGCGTTCTCGTCCGGCATTTTCGGCGCTTGCAGCGCTTCGGGGTGGCTGGTCATCAACGCGCCGAGCTTAAGTGAGCGCCGCTGCCACACGGACGGTGTGACTTCCTGCGCGCCGAATGTATGAATCAGGTGGGCTTTCAATTCATCGCCCGTTTTGCGGCATTGAACAGGCTTGGCTGCCTTTTTACAGGCCTCCAGCAGTAAGCTGAATTGATTTAATTTTTCTTTGTTCTGTTCGTGAGAAACAAATATTGTGGTGGGTCCGTCCGCGCCGCCGATGATACCCACGGCACACGCATCATCATCCATTTTCGCCTGCCTGTTCTCTTCTTCCCGGGCAAGACGGGTGATGCGTGTCACAAAATCCGTCTTCGCCTCTGTGTATGCGTCGCGGTCGTGCTCAAACTTTTCTTGGAGGCTGAGCTTCAGCCCGGCATATTCGGCGGCAATGCCGGGATATCGGCGCAGGCACTCACAGAAATACAGCTCATCCCAGTCACCCATATCTCTGATATGGATATGAAAGACTCTCTCGGCAAACCCCTGAGGCGTGTACCCTTTCATAAACATCATATGCGGCGGAGGCTTCAATGGCTGACGGCTATAGTTATACCCGTTTTGTTCGAGCGTTTCTATTAACTTCTGCGTATTGCATGAAGATGCGATTTCCAACAAAATATCGACCGTGGGTTTTGCGATCAGCCCCGGCACGGATGTGCTCCCGATGTGGCTGATCCTTACGATATTTTCTTCTCCGATCAGGCCGATGAGCAACGCGCGCTCTTCATCATACCACTGTTTCCATTCATCCCGGTGTTGCTCGAGCTTGATCGGAAAAAGCTGCCACAGCTCTTCATTAGACATTTGAGAAAGAGGCTTCGTCATGTCCGCTCCTTTTCGCGTGGCTTTGTGCCGACAGCGCGTAACATTCGTTGTCGTAAACGCGCCCGTCATAGATTTTCTCCGCCAGTTTGAGCGTGCCTTCATATTCAAAGCCGCATTTTTTCAGCAGCGCCTTGGAGCGCTGATTAAACGGATAGCAATAGGCCGAGATCAGATCGAGACCCAGCTCTTCAAACCCGTACTTGAGTATGGCGCGCACGGCTTCGGTCATCATTCCTCTGCCCCAATACGCTTCGCCGAGCGCATACCCGAGCATCCTCGCCCGCTCGTTCTGCCTCTTTGGGTCAGGCACGAGGCCGAGCGATCCGATCATTTTACCGCTTTCAGTCAGCACGATACCGAATACGCTTTCCTGATTGAGAAATACCGCCTGCATAACTTCCAGCGTCTCTTCCATGCTTTCATGCGGCTTCCAGCCCGCGTTAGGCCCCACCTGGGGCGACGACGCGTACGCGAAGATGTCATCCGCATCCTCAACGCGTATATGCCGCAATATCAGGCGTGGGGTTGTGATGACCGGCATAATATTCATCCTCTCAATCTATGAATTTTGTTATAATCCAATCTTTAAGATATCAATCAAACAGCGGCAGACCGGGTGATGTACACACTCGTCGGCCCGTCCGCGCCGCCGATGATACCCACGCTGATATCCTCCGTTTTCAAAAGACGGTAGATGCTCCACATATGGCCGTTGGAGAGTTTGGCTAGCCACACCTCATCGTCCATCTGATATACGCGGTATTCCACGTATTCATCATTATAAACACCGTACTGGCAGCATGTCGAATAGATCGCAATGTCGGACACTGAAAAGCCCTCCGGCAATACCACCTTATCAAACAGCGCTTCAAAATCTTGCGTGCTGACATCTGATGGTGCCGACTGACCCGCAATCTCCTTCACGGAATCATTCTGAGGATCAATGATTCTCAGCTTATCCTCCAAGATTTCAAAATACGGCATATGGCCTTTTATCGCGATAAAAGAGCCGAGCGGATTTGTATAGACATTGTCCATAAACTCGTATGTGCCTTCAATCCCCTCATTCAGAGGCGAAGGTTCGGCAGCATCCGCACTGTTTGTGGACTCAGCGATTTCTTTCGGCTTCTCCATGACGCAGGCCGCAGCCAACGCGATACCTATGCCAATAACGAGCACCATCAGCCATGCTATCGGTTTCATAATTCCCCGCATCGTTTACACGATTCTATTTAAAGAATCTCTTTATCTCGATCTCGGCGTTCTCAGGCGAATCACTGCCGTGAATGATATTTTCGCTTGTGCACGACGCATAGTCTCCGCGAATCGTCCCCGCGGTGCCTTCCTCAAAATTGGTCGCCCCCATCAGTATGCGAACGCCGAGAATGGCGTTTTGGCCTTCAACGATCATGCCGAGAACCGGCCCGGATGTCATATACGATACGATACTCGGAAAAAAAGGTTTATCCGCAAGATGAGCGTAGTGCTCGCGCAGTATCGCCGCGTCAAGGGTCATCATCTTCGCGTCAATCACCCTGTATCCTTTTCTCTCGATGCGCGCAATCACCTCTCCGATCAGCCCTCGTTTAATACAATCGGGCTTGAGCATCACATATGTTCTTTCAACTGCCATGGTCGTTCGTCTCCTTCAAGTTCTTCTTATATTTCAGACGGCGGCGGCAAAAACCCGCTGCCGGTTATTCACCCGCTTTAAAATATTCTTCGAGGCACTCTCCGCTCTGTTTCATTTCCCTTGCGGCCTCCATGCCCACAAAGCGCCAATGCCAAGGTTCATAGATCACACCTGTCAAGTCCTGCTTTCCTTTCTTATATCTGAGCGTAAACCCGTAATCCTGCGCGTTTGCGTTCAGCCACTTGAAAGCGTCGGTATTGGCAAAGCCTTTGTCGCGTTTGGTATAAGACGGCGTCACAATGTCCAGCGCAAGCCCGGTTTGGTGCTCGCTCGTATTCGGGCGCGCCGTGATCGTAGCGGCCTGCGTTTCGGCATCCTCTCTGTTGTACCCCTTAGCGAGGTAACTGTCCACCTTTTTTTGGTATAATTCATTCTGGCGCTCGAAGCTGCGGTAAGCGTCCACCAGCTTGAATTTTACACCATCCTCAGCCGCGTCCGCAAACATCTCAGCACATATGTCATAAATGCGCGTGTCCACTTGGCCGCCCTCAAAATCGGTGACCGCCGTTTCAAAACTGTCCGGTAACGGATGAGCCGGATTAACGAGAACAGCCGCCCAGTCTCCTTCCGGGACTTGTATTTGCGGTGTACGCCTGCCGATCAAATAATCGCGGTTCACGTAACCGTCTGTCCCGTTGTGGTGTATCCGGGCCCATCCATCCTCATAGGCAATCACATCAACCGTTTCCCCCGCGGGCAGCGCGCCGAGCACAGCGCTGCTTTTATCCGCTTTCTCACGTATATTGACGGATTCGTCGGCCGTGCAAACGGCTTTTCCGATTACCGCGGCTATCGGCGTCGGCTGCGGCGTCTGGGCGGGAATTGGCGTTTCTTCCGGCGGCGTCGTCGAAATGGGTATCGGCTCCGGCGTGGCGGCAGGGGCCGGCGTCATCGCTGGCTCGGTTTGTGTTTGCATCGGGCTTTGGGTCTCACTCTGCGGTCCGCACGCCCCGAGCAGCATCAACAATACCGTAAAAATGGCCATTGTGCTTACTACTATTGAGAATTCTAGAATGCGGGCATTGGTTTTACTTGGCTTGTTCAATGGGCTATTGTCCTCGTTGTTTTTATTTGTATTATAGCACAGGAGCTGCTTGCCCAGATAGTTTCTTAACTTTACAGATAAAAATATAACAAAAAGAAACAAAGCAAACTCTCCTCTTGTTTTTCATTCCTTATATTGTTAATATAATCACATACCTTTCCTTTTGTGGCATCTTCGTGGAATGACGAGGCATAAACATGCAAAAAGAAATTCGCGTTCTGATTACTGACAACTGTGTTGAATTTGCTGAGCTCTTAAAATGCAGACTGGAAATTTACCCCGGTATTAAAGTTGTAGGCGTCGCGTTCGACGGCAACCAGACAATGGGTATGCTGAAAAAAGAAAAAGCCGATTTTCTGCTTCTTGATATTGTCATGCCGGAAATGAACGGTTTGGAACTGCTCCAACACATAAAAGCAGTGAAACCAAAGCCCGTTGTGATTGTCGTATCCGCGCTGGGCACCGATATCATTATCCAAAAGGCACTCTCTCTCGGAGCCGCATGCTGTTTTAATAAACCCGTCGATTGCGATATGCTGGTTTCCACCTTAAGAAAAATTGTTTTGTATCCCTCTTAAAGGCCGGGCTTCGTTAGGTAAAGCTGATATCTGAAAGCTCAATCATAACGTTGTTTTCAATGTTGTCTGTTTTTATTACGACGGTTTTTTCGGTATCTGTATGCGCAAACGGAAGCTCAACGAAAAAACTGCTGCCTTTACCTAATTCACTCTCAAGCCAAATCCGGCCTCCAAGCAGTTCGGCCAGAGACTTAGACAGCGCAAGGCCGATTCCGCACCCCTCGCTTGATCTGGCAAGCGAACTATTGGCCTGACGGAACCTGTCAAAAATAACCTCCTTTTTATCATCGGGGATGCCTTCCCCGTTATCTTTTACAGCAATCAGTATGGTGCCGTTACAGTTCTGAAGCTCGAGGCTGATACAGCCGCCCCTGGGTGTATGTTTGATGGCATTTGACAACAGATTCAGCACAATTCTTTCAATCATGCTGCTGTCCGTAAAGGTCACACAGCTTTTCACCTCAGATATAAAATCCACCGACAGCGCGCGTTTCGATGCATAAAGACGTATCTGCTGCATGATGCTGTCTATCAGAACAACGATATCAACCCATGACCGTCTGGGTGCCATAAATCCGGCATCAACCTTCGTCATATCGAGCAGATTCCCCACAAGCTTGGTAAGCCTGTTTGAGTTTGACCGCACCATGCCGATGTAGCTTCCTATTTTATCATACCTGCCGTTTTCAAAACTGTGATCGATTAATTCTGCAGCCAGCTTCATGATAGACAGCGGCGTTTTAAACTCATGCGACACATTGATAAAAAAGTCGGTGATCAGCTTGTTTTTTATCTCAAGCTCTTTCGCCTGTTCAACTATTTTTTCTTCTTTTATTTTTCTTCTGATGGAAACGGCAATGCTCTCCGCCACCGTTTTCATCAGTATAAGCTCTTCCTGCTTAAAAGAATCTTTTCTGCGTGTTCCGAAGGAAAGCGTACCGAAAATTTCATTGTCTGCCATAATGGGATAACAGGCGTATGCACGGATACCGAGAGATTTAACAAGATCTGTTCTTGGATCGACTGAATCTTGAATACTCTCCGCAACAATCCTGCACCGATGCTGAAGCACATAGCCGCATACCGACGCACCAACCGGTAAATACTCTATTTCCTTCATCTTTTCCAGTGATAATCCTCTGTATGCGTTCAAGTGCATGCACGCTTCGCCCTCTGAATGCAGATAATTGAAAAAAACGTCGCACTCAAGAAACCGCATTACCTTTTCGCAAAGAGTATCAATGTCCTTCCGCGGTGCTGTGCTGCTTAAAATTTTCCCTGTGATTTCATAAAGCAATTCGATGTATTCATTGCTGTATTTCAAAGATGTGACCATGCGAGAAAGCGATTCTTTCGTTTCGTTGAGCTCAGTCACATCATGCGCAACGCCCAGCACACCGATGATATCACCGTTGATGTCCCGCCATGGTACCTTGGATAACGAATATGTTTTGAAGCCGTCCGCAGTCATCGCAGATTCCTGACATATCAGCGTTTTGCCGGTCTCCATCACCTGTCGATCGTTTTCAATCACCTGTGCGGCATAATCGGCGTCAGGGTAAAGCTCAAAATCATTCTTGCCCACAACATCCTTGTTGTCGACATGAAATACCCTCTTGTATGCCTGATTGACCATGACCACACGGCTGTCCCTGTCTTTTAAGAACAAAAAATCCGAAGCACTGTCCATAATCGTGCGCATCAGCAGTTCATTTTCTCTCAAATGCTCTGACGCGCACTTGCTGGTGAGCGTTTCGAATATTGACGGTGCCAGAGCTTCGATGAGTTCCTTTTGCTCAGCGTCATAGCCGCCTTGCCGGTTGGCCGCACAAAGAAAACCGCCCAAACGATCACCGCGCAGATACGGCACCAAAAGCATCGAACGGATTTGGGGATGGATTTTTGACAGCCTAAATCGGCTCATTTCATTAATCATGACCGAACTGTCACAAGTCTTCAAGCTGTTAAACATTTGAATATGTTCCGAGAGATCCCAATGAGGTGCGTTGCTCGCAAGAAGCCGAATCTCGCCATCCAAGCCAACCTCTCCGATAAAACTGAGCTCACTGTCCGTCACCTTCTCGATGATACTAATACACATCTTTCCAAGACTTTGGACCGTATCGCACGATATGGCATGCTTATATATCATGTTGATCTGTTTGAGTATTGTATTTTGGCGTTTAATCGTGGCCTCTGATGCCTTGCGGTGTGTCACATCCCTTGCGGCGCATACGACCCCGATGAATTCTCCGGCATCATCACTGACACTTTTGCTGTGCACTTCATGCCACTTGCAGCCGTCATCCGTTTCAAACCTAAGTTCATAGACTGAGCTTCCGGTTGCCGCAAGCTTATGGCTCACCTCCTGAGCCGGATATGAAATACCCGCTCTTTTGATCAGTTCGGTATAGCTGCGGCCCACAAGCTCATCTGCTTTTATTCGGTAAGCCTCCTCTGCTTTTTTGTTGATGTACTTGAGGATGCCGCTGTTATCTATTGCGATAATCGCTTCGTTGACGGCAGAAAGCAGATTGGCTTTGACAGCCTGATCCTGATGAAGAAGCTTTAATTCGGTAATGTCTTGCATGGTGCCGAATATTTTCTGTGGTATGCCCTGATCATCAGTAAAAACTTTTCCATGTCCATGAATATAACGGATTTCTCCGTTTTTCCGAATAATACGGTATTTTATATCGTAACTAGATTTTTCTTCAATGGCTTGAATTATATTTTTTTCTACTTTTTCATAGTCGTCCGGATGTCGAAAATCAGCCACGATCTCATAATTTAACGGAAAACCCGGCGGCAGGCCGTATATTTTATACGATTCGTCAGACCATTCTACTTGGTTGTTTTGAAGATCACACTCCCATGTTCCGAAATGAGCAATTTTCTGTTGCTGTTCAAACATCCATTTCACTTTTAAAAGGTCATCAAAGGATACGTCATAAGCCGACATAATTCTCTCCGCTACCATAGTAATCTTTCAAATGGAATTAATTATAACACACAATCGTCTTAAAATATATCAGACGCCAAAACGATCATATCACGCCGTTTTTCGTTGGCGTGGGAGTCTCGGCAAAACTTCAGCGGCCATCCGCCTTTCTTCCGGTGTCGTCTTGATATATGCCCAGTGCCACTCTGTCCTTTTTACCGGTAGTATAGACAGCAAAATCAGGCTGCATCATCATCCCTCCCGGGCTTTATATGAAGGTGGGTTTTGCGGCGAGTTCCTTTATGAGTGCGTATCTCACTGCGTCGATAAACACGATCGCGATGTGGCTCTGAGTTAAATTTTCTTCTCGTGAGCTTTAGATTCTATAAATCAGTCCTTTCAGGCCAAAAAAATAGAAGCCGATTGAAGCTTCTATTTTATCATCAGAATTCTATTTATCTGTGACCGAGCCTTTGCGTATCAGATTGATTATGGCGAGTAAAATCACCGATCCGAGCAACGCCACCAGAAAGCTTTCCAGTGTAAAACCCGTTACATCCGCGTTCGCGCCGATTAAATTCATAATGAAACCGCCGATAAAAGCGCCGATGATTCCCACGGCAATATTCGCGAAAGCGCCCATTTTCGGGTTGTTTTTCATGATGATGCTGGCCACCCAGCCAGCCAGTGCTCCCAGCACAATCCAAGAAATAATGCCCATGACAGTTCCTCCTTTTTTATTTATTTTCTCATGTTGCCTGTTGAATTATGCATTTGGATATATGAGGAAACAGATTGTGAGAGCAGCGGATATCAAAGCGCCCATTTTGGCCATAATAGTTTTATAATATTTTCGGAGCAAATATCATGATCAGAAACGACGCCTGGCTGAAAGTCAGCGGCAAAGCGAAATACAACGATGACAACGTGAATTCTTCGTGCCTTCAGGCGAGAATTTTGACAAGCGTATTGGCCCACGCGCGTATCATTTCCATCAATACGTCAGGCGCATTTGGCGTTCCCGGTGTGCGTGCGGTTGTCACAGGCAAGGATTGCGTGCAGTTGATCGGTTCTGTTCTGCAGGATATGCCCATATTGGCTATAGACAGGGTCCGTTATTTCGGAGAACCGGTTGCCATTGTGGTGGCCGATGAGGAGTGGCAGGCCGCTCAGGGTACCAAGCAGATACAGGTGCAATATGAGCCGCTGCCTGTTATCAACGCCCTCGAAGATGCGCTGGCCCCGAACCCGACGCTTGTGCACCCCGCACTGATGCAGTATACACATACCGTTGACGGTATTTTTCCCGAAATGAATTCGAATATTTCGAATCGAACCAAAATACGCAAAGGAAATATGAGCTATGGCTGGGCCTGCTGCGATATCAGTGTGGAAGGCGACTATCACCTGCCGCAAGCAAGCCACGCTTATATGGAAACGCGCAACGCACGCGCACAGATATTGCCGAACGGGCAGATTTGTATACACGCCGCATCGCAGGGTGCCCATGCGGCGCGGGCGCTGATTGCGAAGTTTTTCCGGCTTCCCGAGAGCCGCATCATCATCGAGACGCCGTTTGTGGGCGGCGCATACGGCGGCAAGGTGAATCCGCATCCGGAAATTATGGCGTTTATTGCATCGCGTGCGGTGAACGGCCAGGAAGTGCGCGTCTCGCTGACACGTGAAGAAAGCTTTTATTCTAGCGCGTGCAAAATCGGCGCTAAGGTTCATATGAAACTCGGCGCGGATAAAAACGGCCGTCTGCAGGCGCTTAAAGCGGATTTTTTTATCGACTCGGGCGCCTATGCGGACACCTCCCCCATTATGACGCGTGCTGTGGCGGCAAGCTGCAGCGGCGCTTACAGCATACCGTGCATTGAGTGCGACGCAGTCTGTGTTTATACCAATCATGTGTATGCCACATCGTTTCGGGGCTTTGGGCACGAGGTCTCCACATTTGCGATTGAGCGCACAATGGAAAAGCTGGCGCAAAAGCTCGGCCTCGATTCCGCTGAATTAAGGCGCATCAATGCGGTGCGCGAAGGCGATTATACACCCACACAGGTGAAGGTGACACTCAGCAATTCAGGCAATCTCGAGGCGTGCATCAGCCGAGCCCGACAGCTTATAGAGTGGGAAAAGGGAGCAGTTGTTAAAGCCGATACGCATTTGGTACGCGCGAAAGGCTTTGCGTGCTTCTCTAAAACCTCGAGTTCCCCCACCGACGCCTCATCGTCCGCCATTGTGCAGTTTTGCTCGGACGGCAGCGTGAATTTAAGCTGCAGCGTGATTGAATGCGGCCCAGGCATGACCACCGCGCTGCCGCGGATACTCTCCGAGCGTCTTCACATCAGCCTTGACAAGATTGTGATCAACATGCAGGTGAATACGCATGCGCACCCCGAGCACTGGAAAACCGTCGCAAGCATGTCCACCTATATGGCGGGCAACGCGATCATTGCCGCGGCAGACGACGCTTTGCGCCAGCTCAAGGTCCATGCGGCTCTTGCGCTGCGCTGCACGCCCGAAGATATCGTCCTCGAAAATGAAACGGCGCACCTTAAGGAAGACGCATCTGTTTCCCTGCCGTTTAAGGATATCGCTTTCGGCATCAAAACGCAGGAAGGCAACGCGATGGGCGGCCCTGTTATCGGCCGGGGCCATTTTATCATGAAGCATCTATCAAAGCTCGACAAAGAAACCGGCAAAGGCCAGCCCGGCCCATACTGGACCGTAGGCGCGCAGGCCGTGGAGGTTGAGTATAACCGATACGAGCACACCTACCGTCTGGTCAGGGCGGTGACTGTGATCGATGCGGGCAGGGTGATCGAGCCTGAGTGCGCGTCTGGTCAGGTGCTCGGGGCCATGAGCACCGGGCTCTCTCTGGCCACGCGGGAAAATTATATCTACAGTGCCTCAGGAGAGCTGAAAGACACAAGCTTTCGCACTTATAAGATCATGCATTTTGCCGAAAACCCCTTATATACCGTGGAATTCATTGAAACGCCGAATGTGAGCGGGCCGCTCGGGGCACGCGGTGTGGCCGAGCACGGTGTTCTCGGCATGCCGCCTGCGCTTGCCAATGCGCTCAGTCGGGCCGCGAACGTGCAGCTCGATTCGCTGCCCATCACCTTCGAGACACTCTGGAATGCTTCTCAGGGCGGAGGGTCAGGCTGATGTTGGCTTATGATTTTGATTATTACCTGCCGGACACACTGCAGGAGGCCGTGCAGCTTTACGATGCGGTGAGCAAAGATGGTCTGCAACCTTTTTATTATGCAGGAGGCACAGAGATCATCAGCATGAGCCGCGTGTTCAACTTGAAGCCGGATGTCGTGATCGATATAAAAAAAATTCCCGAATGCCAAGGCATCGGGACAGACGGGACGAAGCTCATTTTCGGATCGGCGGTCACGCTCAGTGCGATCACAGAGACTGATATTTTTCCGCTGCTCAGTTTGACCGCAGGCCGCATTGCGGACCACACGGTGCGAAACCGGCTCACCCTTGGCGGCAACCTCTGCGGATCAATTATCTACCGTGAAACGCTGCTGCCGCTGCTGCTGGCCGACGCTGTGCTGGAAATCGCTACGCCCGTCGGTACAAAAACTGCCTCCGCAGCACAGGCTCTCTCAAACGGGAAGCGTCTGCAAAGCGGAGAGCTGATCGTCCGCGTCACCGTCGATGAAAACGCGGCAGCGCTGCCGTGCTATCATATCAAAAAAAGTAAGACTGAAAAGATCGGTTACCCGCTCGTGACGGTATGCGCGCTGCTTAAGGATAAGTCGCTTGCGCTTGCGGCAAGCGGCTTGTGCGCCTATCCGTTCCGCTTTCCGGCCATTCAAACGGATATGTCATGCTCCGCTGCCGATATCGCCGCGCAGCTGGTGAATCAAATACCCGCACCCGTGCTGAACGATCTCGAAGGCTCTGCGGCTTACAGACTATTCGCTTTTAAGAAGACTGCAGAAAAAATCATCATCAATGCAAAAAGTCAGCGAGGACACATAAATGCTTAAGCTTTCCGGCAAAAGCCTCATCACTCTAAACGTCAATCACCGTATTTACGACGCGGCCGTACGCCCGGCCGATACGCTTGTGTATGTGCTGCGGGAAAAGCTCGGGCTCACCGGCACGAAAATCGGCTGTGAAAACGGCGACTGCGGCGCGTGCACCGTGCTTGTGGACGGCTGGCCGGTGAAATCGTGCCTGATGCTGGCCGTGGAAGCTGTGGGCCACAGCATTACCACCATTGAAGGGCTCACCGATACGCCCATTCAAAAGGCTTTCGCCGAGCTGTCGGCCTATCAGTGCGGCTTCTGCACGCCGGGGTTCATCATGGTGTGCCATTCGCTGCTGCTGCATCATCCGAATCCGGATGATTATACGATCGAAACATGGCTGCAGTCTAACCTGTGCCGCTGTACGAGCTATCAGGAAATCGCCGCGGCGGTGCGCCGCGCGGCGTCGGAAATGCAGACAATCTGACCCGGGACTGTTGATATGTTCTTATTGGCTTCCCTTTGAGTCAACGCTGATTAATTCGAAACGCTGTCTTGACGGCTGCTGCCGTGCTTGCTGAATCTCGAAACAGTACTGCTATCCCTTCATTTTCACTGCTTGTATGGTATGAAATCCGCTTATCCATCCATTACTCCTATCTCATCATTGATGGCCTGAAAGGATACTGTAGCATACGGCTGATGCTTGAACTGTTGTTTTGTTAATATCAAACACCTCATCCGACGCTTTGCGCCGTCTTATCCTCTAAAAGGACTTTATCTGGTGCAATGATATTGCCAATACAAGAGAACAAAAAACGCTCCGGCCGCCGGTTTGTTTCGTCCAGCTCGGAGCGCTAAATGATTCTGTTATTGAAATGTCATGTCGAGTATACCTTGCAGCATCTGCCTGCCCTCCGATTCGGGGAGCTTATCAAGCTGCTTTTGCGCCTTGCCGATATACCGGTCGAGTATCGCCTGCGACTGTTGTATGCCCTCGGCCTCGGTGACCATTTTGATGATCCGCCTGATATCTCTTTGCGCGGGTTTTTTCTTTTTTAATCCGCCTAAAAAGCTTTCAATCTCTGCCCGAAGACCATCGTCCCTCGACGCCGCCATGAGAACCGGCAGCGTGGCCACGCCTTCCTTTAAATCGTTGCCGACCGGCTTGCCGATGCGGCTCGGATGTTCGGTTAAATCGAGAAGATCATCCTTGATTTGAAAAGCGATGCCGTAATACGTACCAAAACGCGCCGCGTGCTTCACGGCCTCCTCCGGCAAACCGCCTATATGGCTTCCGACCGCGCAGCAGGCCGCAAACAGCACCGCCGTCTTGCGGCTGATTCTCGCCAGGTAGGTTTTAAATCCCGGCAATCTGCCGCGTCCGCGGAACTGCTCTACCTCACCCACGCAAACCGCCTCGATCGCCTGAGAAAGCTCCTTCAAGTACCGCATGGGCAAATCCGCCGCCGCAAGCGCCTGCATCGACTTCACATAGATATAGTCGCCGGCAAAAACGGCTGTGCTGACGCCCTGCGAGGCAAACAGTGTCGGCATGTTTCTTCTGATCAGCGAATTATCGATGATATCGTCATGAATCAGTGTGGCCGTATGCAGCATCTCCACGCTCAGCGCCGTGCTTAAAACCCTGTCCCGCTGATACTCCCCCAGCTTAGCGGCAGCGATCGTCATGGCAGGCCGCAGGCGTTTTCCGCCGCTTTGTATGATATCGAGTGACAGCCGGTCTATGAATGAATTAATATTCTTTTTTGAACCAAATTGCTCATTAAGCAGCGCCTCAAACAGATCGAGCTCCGTTTTTAAAGCGGGCAGCTTTTCCCACACTTATTTTATTACCCCTTATTTCAGCTTTTTATTTTTGCCCCAGGAGAGCGTTAAACGCCCGTTTTTCTTTGTGCCGTCCCAAACTCTTCCAAGGTACGGCAGCACCCAGTGATCGAACCCGAACGCACGCCCTGCGCCCGCTGCCATGGCGATACCCGCAAACAGCATCCACCATGTGGAGTCGTACATACCTGTGGATGTGATGAACATCGCGATCAGGCCAAGCGAAACGACAGACGAAAGGAACGTAAACGTACCCGAGAATATCGCCAAACCGACAATGATCTCAAGAACCACAATCAGCACCTGGAAGAACATCGACCAGCCCGGCGTCGCGAGCACCCATCCGTTCAAAATCCAGTCAACAAGGAAGAAGTGGACACGGAACACAAGCGGCTGTCCTTCCCCCGCTCTCTCAAGGAAGAACCCTAAGAACCCGAGGTCGATATTGAGAAGCTTCTCGATAACCGCAGGCGCACCTTCGGTAACTGCCTGAGACGCGCCCGAAATGGCCTCAGCACCTGTGGCTGTTGAAGCCGCGTCCGCACCCGAGGCATAGCCCAAGAAACTTGCGAGCATCGGTTTGGCAAACCAGCCTTCCTGAACCTTCTTAATGCCTTCGTAGAACCATGTCCAGCCGAGGAACAGCCTTAAAGGCACGAGCCACCACGCCTGAACCGTTCTCGTATAGTTGCGCTGCAGGAAGCGTTTGTACTGCCTTCTGTGAAGAATTTCGTCGCGCAGATAATCCCATATGCCCTTTAACCCCATGATACCATAAAGGTAGTGCATGTTCACGATATACTTCATGATCAGCGAAATCCAGCGGCCGGGCTTCACGCCCATCAAATCGGCCACTGCAAAATAGTTGCCGATGCAAACCATCACGCCGTGCAGCTTGACCTTGACGGTTTCGGGCTTCTTGCCTCTGATCTCGTTTAAAATATTCATCGCCGCACCGTCGCCGGTCTGCAGCGCGGTTTCCACCATCGCCGGGAATGCCTTGCCCTTTTCATCGAGCAACGCACCCACATCGCCCACCGCATACACATTTTTATACTTGGTCCGGCAGAATTCATCAACGGTGAGCCGACGGCCCGGCCCTTTGTCGAGCTCCATCTTCTCCACATCAAGCGACGAGCGTACGCCCGCAGCCCATATGAGCGTGTTGGTTTCGATCTTTCTTTCCCCGATATCCACAAAATCGGGCGTCACCTGCTTGATCGCGGTGCTCAAAATGATTTCTATGCCCATCTTGCCGTGCATATAGTCATGGGCTCTTTTGCTGTTTTTGTCACACAGATTGCTGAGAATGCAGTCCAGCATATCCACGATAATCAGGCGGACTTCTTTGCGGTCAACATGGTGAACTCTGCATAGCTTCTTCACCCACTGTCCCAGCTCGCCAATCATTTCCACACCTGTGAAACCGGCGCCGCCCACCACAAATGTCAGCAGCCGCTTACGGCGCTCCGCATCCTTCTCGGTTTCCGCCTCATAGAAGCAGCGTTCAATATGCTCCCTGATTTTAATCGCATCGTCAACCGACCAAAGCGGGAAGCCGTGTTCCTCAAGCCCCGGTATACCAAAATAGTTTGGCGTTGACCCGACAGACATGATCAGGTAATCATACGGATATTCATTCGACTTAGACTTTACTTTACGGGATTCAAAATCATACTGGTCTATATTGTCGATCACAAGATTCACGTTTGTGGTCTTGAATATCTCTTTAAGCGGTATTTTTACAGCATCTTCACCGACTCTGTTCCCCGCGACCTCATGTATTTCCGTTAGCAGCGTATGATAAGGGTTGCGGTCGATGATTGTAATATCAAGATCGTCTCTTCTCCCTTTTTTGTTGAGCTTGATAGCGGCTTCGATACCCGCATATCCAGCGCCCACAATCAATATTTTCTTTGACATCTTATCCTCCCATGAATTAAAAGACTAAGCCGTCCAAAACGGCACTAACGACAAATGACAATCCAAACAGCTGATAGACTTGCACCGTGGCCGCGTTCGACGCAATGAGTTTGTCGATCCGATCAAAATTTTTCCGGCAGTTGCTCACGGCTTTAAAAGCCATGGGAACAGTCAGAAGCGGCAGCAGCCATATTCCGTTTCCCGCATACAGGGCGATGCCGATGTCCGACAGGTAACTGAGTACAAAAAGCGCCGTGTACACAAACACGGCTTTTTCTTTGCCCAGACGCACAACCCCATTTCTTTTATTATGCGCTTTATCCACTTCATAATCGGGATATTGATTAATCCACAGCACATTTGTAATTAAAAAAGCAATGGGCACGGATACCAACAGCGGCAGCCAATCGAAGCGGCCTTCAATCAGCACGTAAACGCCCATGACGATGGCGGGGCCAAAGGCCAACCCCACCGCGATTTCACCAAAGCCCCTGTAACAGAGTTTAAACGGCGGCAGGCTGTAAAGCACAGCCATAACAAAGCCGGCAAGACCGGGCCACAACACACGCGGCTCCGCAAACAGAACGAGGACACCGCCCAAAAATGCAGCGGCGGCAAAGCAGATCACTGCGATCGTCAGGCATTGAGTCAGATCGAGATTCCCCTGCACGATCGTCTTTTTTCCGCCTGAGAAAGGGGTTCTGTGCTGCTCATCGACACCGGGATCCACACCCGACTGAAAATCGATCACCTCATTGAGTGCGTTCTTGGCAATTTCTACAAGATAAACGCCAATGGCAGCCAATAAAAACCACAGCACACTCAGCGGTTTTGTCCCGGAACCAAACGACCAAGCAATGGCTGCACCCGACAGCAACGGTATGGTGGAGGCCACCCAAATTTTCGGATCGGCCACCTGCCAGAAGCCCTTCGCCAGTTTTTTCACTGTTACATTCTCTTGCATAATTGACGTAATATTATCAGAAATTTTTTTTAAATTCCATTGTTAATTATTACAAACCATGATATTACTAAACGTTAATTTTACCTTTGAAACATAGTTAATAATGGTTATTAATACCACTTCTTTTTTTAAAACCTTTGTGATAAACTTATCACAGTTTTTTGGTAATGTTTATGTTTAGTTGACAAAAAGCAGAGTCTATGATAAACATTTATCCAATTATCTTCCTAGATGGTGAAGAAAACAAACAGGATTGGCAATGATAATTGGTAAGTGATAAAGAGGAGGAAGACTGATGAAAAAGGTAATATTATTGGGTTTAGTATTGGCGATGATTGTGTCTGCTTTTGCCGGTTGCGGCAACAATAATGCAACAGAATCGCCGGCAGCATCGGCGACCGAATCGCCCTCTGCCACTGTAAGTGAATCAGCAGCGGCGACCGGTGCGGTGCTTACAGGCCTTGGGAGCGACATTTCCCTTGCGAAGTCGGCCAGCGTATCCGCTGATGCGGAAGCGCTTGCTGAAATTGACACCACTATGGCAGCCGTGACGCTTGACAAAGACGGAAAAATCATCAATGTCAAGATTGACATGGTTCAGCCGATGGTGAACTTTGATGCGCAGGGACAGCTGAAATCGGATACCGCTGCGGAAATTAAAACGAAAGTGGAGCTCGGCAATGCTTACGGCATGGCCAAAGCATCCGGCATCGGCAAAGAGTGGTATGAGCAGATTGCAGCCCTCGAAGACTGGATGGTCGGAAAAACAATCGACCAAGTGATGGGTATGAAGATGAGCGAAGAAGGCACACCGGCAGAAGCCGACCTGACTTCCAGCGTTACCGTCCATGTGTCCAGCTATCTGGCTGCCGTTCAGAAGGCTGTTGCCAACGCGAAAGACTTTGGCGCAGCGGTTTCGGGCGCAACCAAAACAGGTATTGGCAATGTGACGTCCATCAAAAAATCTGCGGGCGCGACAGCTGACGCTGACGCTCTTGCTCAGGCCGACATCATCATGGCGGCAGTCACTGTGGATCAGGACAACAAGATCGTTGGCGTGATGATCGATAACGGCCAGGTAAAGGTCAACTTCGATGCGAAAGGCACACTGATCACCGATGCGGCCTCCAAGCCCAAAACAAAAGTGGAACTTGGCGACGAGTACGGCATGAAGAAAGCGTCCTCTATCGGCAAGGAATGGTATGAGCAGATTGCGGCTCTGGGTCAGTGGATGATCGGAAAAACCATCGACGAAGTCAAAGCCATGAAGACGGCTCCGAAGGATGAAGAACATCCGTCTGTTCCCGCCGAAGCTGATCTGACCTCCAGCGTGACAATTTCCGTTCAGGATTATATTGCCGCTGTGGAAAAAGCGATTGCCAACGCTGACTGATTCGATTAAAATTTTAGAAAAACACGCGAATAATCCCTCCGGCCTCGTGCCGGAAGGATTATTTTGCTGTATAAGAGGTCAAATGAAAAAAATTCTTACGTTTTTTTTGGTCGTTCTCATTGTTTTTCCGCTTTTCGGCTGCGCACCGGCTCAAAAATACGAAAAATACAGCGGAGAGTTTCTGGATACTTTTGATACGTCCGTTATTGTGATGGCCTATGCACGTTCTCAGGAAGAATTCGATGATATTTATAATACCGTCTACGATACGTTTACAGAGCTCAATATGCAGTATGATATCTATCATGATTATGACGGTGTTAACAACATAAAGTCAATCAACGATAACGCGGGTATCGCTCCCGTAAAAGCAGACCTTGCAATTATCGACATGCTCAAAATGTCTATGGATTGGTACGACAAAACAGACGGTATTGTCAACGTCGCCATGGGCAGCGTCCTGAGTATTTGGCACGATTACCGTGACGCCGGGCAATATGACCCCTCAAAGGCGGAGCTCCCCCCCATGGATCAGCTTCAGGACGCGGCAAAACATACGGATATCGATGACGTTATCATTGATGAGCAGGCATCAACCGTTTATTTAAACGACAGCCGTATGAGCCTTGACGTGGGGGCTGTGGCTAAGGGCTACGCCACCGAGGTTGCGGCGGATAAGCTCATTGAAAAAGGCTATGACTCCGTGCTGATCAGCGCAGGCGGTAATATCCGTGCCATCGGCACACCCAAAGACGGCGTTCGCAGCAAATGGAGCGTGGGCATTAAAGACCCCGACAGCCCGCTGGCAGGCTCCACAGACGAATCCAATCTGCTTGATGTTGCGTTTGTGACCAATCTCTCCGTGGTCTCGAGCGGAATATATGAGCGGTTTTACACCGTAAACGGCGTGAATTACCATCACTTGATCGATCCGAAAACGCTGATGCCTGCCGATTATTATAAGGCGGTCACTGTGATCACCGAAAACAGCGGTCAGGCTGATCTTCTCTCAACCACACTGTTTTTAATGTCGCCTGATCAAAGCCTCAACTATGCGGAAAGCCTTGACGGTGTGGAAGCACTATGGGTGATGCCGGACAACGAAATTTTAATGACATCGGGAATGAAAGCCATGCTGCGCGACATAGGCGGCGCTTCCTATAACTGATTTATAAGCGTGTTCACTCCGTTTTTCTAACGCCTCCGGCCGCTTTCGCAATTGTCTTGCGAAAGATCAGCAGCACGGTAGTTGTTGAGACAGATTCTCATCCACATCGACTTCGCTGCGCTCGTTCTCTGCGACAGTGGTAAGAATGGCCGCTACCCTTTCTTTTCGTTTGTCGTGGTGCCATAGCGCAAGATGTTTCCGAATTATTAGACAACTGTGAGAAAATGTCGCCGAAGCGGCTGACTTACGCTGTTTTTGCTTCCACCTCAATCGCTCCGTCTCTCTTCAATTGAAAAAGCGAATGCCATTTAACGAGGCAACAAAAAGAGACGGCACATTGGCCGCCTCCCTGTTCCCAGCTTTCATCCGTCGTGCGGATCGTCTTCACCGCTGTAATGCACGCGCAAGTCCTCACGCAATCCGATCTGATGGTCTGTCCCGTCGTTTGCATTTGTCCGCGATGAATACCGATCCAGCATCCGTCTGGGATCCTTCTTCTTTTTCATCTTCTCTTCACCCTGAATTGTATTATGCGCACTTTTCTCAAATTAAACAGGCGGGAGCTTATTTACCCCCGCCCGCTCATCTTTTTTTATTCCCAGCTTTCAATCGTGCCTTCAAAGCTGCCCTTCGTATCGTCCGGTATCACCGCGGCGAAGACCTCACGGCCATCCAGCGTCACGGTCAGCGTTTTGCTTCTCATACGCCGTGTCAGCCCTTCAGACAGCGTAACGAGGCCTTTCGTCGCGTCCTTAATGCTTTCGGCCTTCAGATTAATCATCAGCACGTCACGGCTTCGTCTCAGCATTCTGATCACCTTCACGGTTCTGACGCGTCCGCCATCCCTTGCGGCTATCGCCTCAATCTTGACGTTGCGCCAGAGCAGCAGCAACCAGAGCAGCAGCAATCCCGCAGCGCCTGTGCCACCCGCATAAACGTACCAAACAACCGGCGCTTTTGGCTGGAACTGCCCGAAAGCGATATCTTCATCGGTAATTGTCACTTCCACAATGCGTACATTGCCGTTCTCGTCCATCACCTCAATCAGATACGTACCCGGCTCTATGTCTTGCAGCACGAGCGAATCCTGCCACTCTCCGTCCGGCAGCCTGATCTTCACCGCATCCCACACCACATCTGGTGCAGTGAGGCTCACGTCGCCGATCACAGGCTTCACCTCTTCTGCGGGGTCAGCGCCGGGGCTCGCCGTCTCCGTCCCGGGTGCGCCGGTCTCCTGGGCCGCAATCTTAAACGGTCCGAATGTCTTGGTGGCCGTTAAACCGAATGAATTTTTAGAGAACGCATGAATGTAGTACGTGCCCGGTTCGCTGAGCATGATATCCGCCGTGTAGCTCTTATACGCGCCCGAATACGTTTTTGCGTCGGTCAAAGCGTATCCCTTCGATATGATCTCCGCCTTATCATCCGAAAACAACAGCGCTGCCGTAATCTCCTTGAGCGTTGTTTCGCCGATCACATAGCTGCCTGTGCTGCATTCAATCACGGGCGGGGTTTCATCAAGGCTGTCAACCGTCACATTGAATTTCGTGCTGTTGCCCACGTTATCGAGTATCGTCATCGCATATATGTCGTTTTTGCTGACATACCATTTCAGATCTGAAGACGCGCTTTTTACCGTGCCGTCCGGCAACACAATATGGCTGTTGCCGCTGCCGCCCGGGTCGGCCGAAAGCGTGAACTTAAGCTGCGCCTCGTTGCCCGACACCGTCACGTCTGTTTTGGGGACCGCCGGCGGCTGCTTGTCAATCTTAATCAGGTAACCGCCAAATTCGCTCACGTTGCCAAACTCGTCAACCGCCTGTATAAACACATTGTGGACGCCGCTGACCACCGTTTTGCCTGTATCCGCGGCAAATGCCTTGTCTTCCATCGCGTATTTGAATGTGACCGCCGATGCATCCTCAACGGATACCGCCGTCACCGTCACGCTTTGGTTGGTCCATGTGCCCGCCGTATAAGGCTTGCCGTCTGCTTTGGTCATTTTCACAACGATATTGACAGGCACGCTCTTATCCACCTTAAGCTTGCCCGAATACCCGAAGCCGCTCGTGTACTGCGCATCCGACGCGCTGACCCTGAACTGAAGACTGGTGATGCTGGTCAGCGTCTCGGGAAGCTTGAAGTCGTACGATTCTGCGGTGAGCCCTTCCTGAATCAGCTTCCATGCTGAGCCGTCATAATACTCAAGCGTATATGTCAGCGGATCATCGTCAATATCATACCCCGTCCACGTGACATTCACTGTGGATTCGCCGCCGTAACGCGAGCCCTGAACGGGTGTATGGACGACGGGTGTGGCAGGCGGGTCGTTCACGCTCTTCACTGTCACCGTCACCGTCGCGCTGTCGGTACCGCCGTGGCCGTCCGTCATCACGTACGTAAAGCTGTCGGTGCCCGCGAACTTATCTGCGGGCGTATACTCAACCTTATTGCCGCTTATTGCCGCTTTACCGTTTGTCGGCGCGGAGACGCTGGTCACCTTGAAATCCTGCGTTGAATAAATTTGCCCGCTGTTGAGCCCGCTTTGCGTATCAACATCGTTATCGTTATCCAGCACACTGATGACCACCATGTCTTCGTCATTCGTGACAGCTGCGTCGTCATTCGCGACAGGCGCGTCGTTGACCTGCCCAATCGTCACGGTCACAAGAGCCGTATCCTCGGCGTCTCCGTCCGACAGTTTATATTCAAAGCGGTCGGTGCCGTTGTAATTGAGGTCAGGCGTGTATTTCACTTGGTTGCCGTCCAGCATGGCTGTACCGTGCAGCGGCTGTATAAGCCCCGCACCGCCCACCGACAGCACCAAAGTTTCGTCCTCGGGATGCGCGTTCAGCCCTGCTTTCGTATCCTGATCCACATCGTTGTTCAGCACGCTGATCCAAACCGGATGATCCTCGTTTGTGGTCTCTGCGTCGTCGGCTGCGACTGGCGCGTCGTTCACCTGCGCCACCGTCACCGTGATCACACCCGTATCCGTTTCGCCGGACGGATCCGCAACCGTATACGTGAAGCTGTCCGTGCCGTTCCAATCGGGGCTCGGCGTATAACGGATATCCTTGTCCGTTACGGCCACTGTGCCGTGCGCTGGGCTCCCCGCTGCCTCCACCGTCACGGTCAGGCTGTCTTTATCCACATCATCAATCAGAGGTTCAACAGATATATCGACCGCTGTATCCTCGTTTGTCGAGGCGGATTTATCACCCGCCGTCGGCGCGTCGTTGACGGGTGTCACCGTGATGGTGATCGTCCCCTCATCCTGCGCATGCACTTTGTCTTCAACAATATAATCGACCGTTACCACACCGTTAAAATCATCAGCCGGTTTGTATGTCACGTCACCGTTTGCCGATGCGCTGATCGTTCCATGCATGGCGGTTAAGCCTGAATCTCCATTAAAACCGACGAATTTAAGCTCATCGTCGTAATCCTGGTCCGTATCATTATCGAGCACGTTAAACACAATCTGCGTGTCCTCAGCCGTCGTCACGCTGTCGTCCACGGCCACCGGCGTATCGTTCTCGCTGTCCACAACGATAGTGAGCCTGCCTTCCGCGATGCCGCCGTGCCCGTCAATCAGCACATAATCGATGTGAATCACTCCCGAGAAGCCCGCATCGGGATCATACGTGATCACACCGCCCGACTCGGATACCGTGCCGTATCCAGTGCCGTCGAACGCATAGCTCTGCACCGCGAATGTGCTCCTGCTGTGCAAATCCGCGAGATTGTTATCTGCCACGGTGTCCACATCCGTATCGTTGGTGAGCACGTTGACGCTGACCTCCGTGTCTTCGGGTGTCGTGACGCTGTCGGGCGCGGCCACCGGGTTGTCGTTCACCTGCGACACATTCACCGACACATAGCCTTTGTCGTTAAGCACACCGTCGCTCACATAGTATTCAAAATCGTCCGGCCCGTTGAAGTTTGCAGCCGGCGTATACACAATCTTATTATCCACCACCGAAACGGTACCGTGCTCGGGTGCCGTGAGGCCGCCGCCCGACAATGTCACAGCCAGCTCTTCTGCCTCCGGCGACGCATTGAGCGCGCCGTCTCGATCCACGTCGCTGTCGTTAGCGAGCACATCAATCGCGAGCGGCGTATCCTCCGTAACGGCGATATCCGTATCGTCCGCCGCGACGGGCGCGTCGTTGACCTGCGTCACCGTCACCGTCATTTTACCCTTATCCGACGCATCGGAAGCGTCCGTCACCGTATAGTCAAAGCTCACAACACCGTTCCAGTTGGCGGCGGGTGTATAGGTGATCTGGTTCCCGGCAACCGCCACAGACCCGACTGACGGCTTATCCTCGTCCGCAACTGTGACGGTCAGCGTCTCACCCGGATCCGTCAGCAGGTCGTTGTCGCTGATCAGCGTTGACACGTCAATCACGGCAGCGATTTCCTCCGCAGTGGTGACCGCTGTATCATCGGCTTTGGGGGTATCGTTCACGGGCGTGACCGTCACCCGGAACTCGTACGGCGTGATATTCGTTTCATGATCGCCGTCCTCCACGATCAGCCTGATTGTAATGGGGCCGCCGTGCTGATTGGCCTTGGGCGTCACCGTCACAGTACGCTCTCCGTCCGTGCCTTTGGTGATGCTCACATCACCGGTACCCACAAGCGTCGCGTCTTCGGTACTCGCGACCTGAACATTCAGGTCTTTCGCCTGCGTCTCTTCATCGGACACGGTAAACAAGAACGAATCGCTGCCGTCCTCCGCGATCGTGAGATCTTCCGGCGGCGTATCAAACACCGGGCGGTCGTTCACGGCACTGACGGTCACCGTCACGGTGGCCGTCGCTTCCAGGCCGTGGCCGTCCTTCATTGTATAGGATATCTGCACATTGCCGTGCCAGTTGTCCGTCGGCGCGATGTAACGCAGTTTGTTACCCACAATACTCACGCTGCCGTGCGTTACGCCCACAAAGGCCACATCGCCCTCATCTTCGGATATTGTAAACGTTGAGCTGCTGTGCGGAACTGCGTTGAGCGTCGCGTCTGTATCCACGTCATGATCGTTTGCCAGCACGTCGATATCAATTGTTCCGCCTTCATTGACAGACGCCGTATCATCCTCCGCCACCGGTGCATCGTTTACCTGCGTCACCGTCACATTGACGGTGCCTTTCACGGGCGCAGCCTCGCCGTCACTCACATAATAGTCGAACGATACGCTGCCGTTGAAATCGGCATCTGGATCGAATTTGATCACATTCCTGCCTAAATCCTCGTCATAAACGAGTGATGCCGTTCCTTTCGCGCCCACATGATTATCAATGCTTGATATCGAGAGCACCTCATTCGCCGGATGATTGAGAGCCGTATCCGTATCGATATCCGTGTCGTTTTCGAGCACATCGATGGTAAGCGAGCCATCTTCGGCCATCGTGACGTTTTCGCCCGTCACCACCGGTGCGTCGTTCACCTGCGTCACATGTATCGTGACCGTCGCTGTCGCCGTTTCGTTGCCCGTATCCTTAACGGTATATGTAAAGCTGTCGTCTCCGTTATAATTCGCCAACGGCGTGTAATACAAGTTATTGCCGCTGAACGAGGCCGTGCCGTGAGCCGGCGCGGACACCGCCGTCACACTCAGGCTGTCGCCGTTTGTCCCGATATCCACATCGCTGGTCAGCAATGTCCAGTCGATCGCCTGATTCACCGTGTCTTCGGCTATCGTCTTTTCGGTATTATTCGCCGTCGGGGCGTCGTTGACGGGAGTCACCGTAACAACGAAAGTGGTATCTGCCGTGCCGTCATCTGTATCGGTCACACGCAGCCGAATCGTCGTTCCGGCGGTGTCGTTCTGATTGTTCTTCGGGTTCACTGTCACAGACCGCTCGCTGCCGCTGCCGGAGGTCGATACATCTGAAACACCCGCGAGCGAACCATTCGACGTCGAGATTACCTGCATGGTTAAACTGCCCGCAGGCGTTTCCACATCGGATACGGTGAAGGCGCTGGTTCCGTTTTCCCCGTCCTCTGTCAGGCTCATATCAGCCGGCACGGATATCGTCGGCAAGTCGTTCACGCTCACAACGGTGACGTTCACGGTACCCGTGCCGCTGCCGCCTTTACCGTCGGAAACCGTGTAGGTAATCTGGTTGTTATCGTGGTTGTTCAATAAGGGTGTATACGTCAAGGTTTTGCCGTCACCTGCAATCGTAACCGAACCGTATTCAGGGTACGCCACGCTTGCCGCCGTGATGGTGAACGTCGTCACAGAATCGGGCGACGCATTGAGCCCGGTCTGGGTATCAACATCCGTATCGTTGGCAAGCGGATCGATGACCTTCGGCGTGTCCTCGTTTGTCGACACGTTATCCGTCACCGCGACGGGGTTATCGTTCACCTGGTTAACGGTCACCGTTATCTGCGCGGTGCGCGTCACACCCGTCACGTCTCTGATCGTGTATGTGAACGTCTCGCTGCCGTTGAAGTTCAGCTTCGGCGTGTAGACAATTCTATCGTACCCGTCCGTCGTCTGAACGGTGGCGGTGCCGTTGGCCGGTGTTGCGACGCCCGATATACTCAGCTTTTCCGCAGTGGAGGTCGCGTTAAGCCCCGAATCCGTATCGATATCCGTATCGTTTGCGAGCGCGTCGATGGTGACGGCCTGTTCTTCGTCCGTGGATATACCTGTATCATTAACCGCCACAGGCGCGTCGTTCACCTGCTTAACCGTCACAGCAATGGTGGAACTGCTCGTTACGTTTGCCTTGTCGCGCATTGTATAATTCACAGTAATCGGTCCGCCGTTAAAGTTGGCCTTCGGTGTCACATCCACGCCCTTCGAATCGGAAGACACATTCACCGTCAGATTGGTATCAGCGCAAGTCGCCGATACCACAAACAGCTCATCCGAGTTGGTCAGCAGATCGGGGTCGGTGTCGTTGGTCAGCACGTCGATCTTTGTCGTCACGTCCTCGTTGATCTCCGCGGTATCCGGCTTGGCTGTCGGCGCTTCGTTGACGCTGTTGACAATAAATTTAAACTTCGTCAAGGCCGTCGCCGCGCCGTCGCTGGCCGTCAGCGTGATGAACGTCGTGCCGTTCCATGTACCGTTGGGTGTCACATCAATCGTCCGGTCTGTCCCGGTTCCGCCAAGAACCATACCCAAACCCAGAACAAGTACGGGGTTGCTGCCCTTCTTTGTCAGTGTCAGTGCATTGACGTCATTATCCACATCCGATACGGTGAAAGCAATGCCGGTTTTGGTCACCCCTTCATTGACATCGTACACCGGCATTGTCGCGTCATCGAGCGGATCGGAATTGCCGTCATCCGCCATATGAATCACGGGCGCGTCGTTAACGGCTGTCACATTCACAGTCACGGTAAATATGTGTTTTTTGATAGTCTCGCCGGTTCCGCTCTGCATCTCGTATGTAAACTGATCCGCCGCATTGCTGTTCAGCGCCGTTTGGTATGTGATGTTTCTTCCGCTGTTGATGACGGCAGCCGTACCGTGAGCCGGGGCATCCACAATCCTCAGAATCTGCAGGTTGTCCATTTCGGTGCCGTAGTCCGGGTCGTCATTGACGAGCACATTGAGCGTTTCAAGCACATCCTCCGTCACCGTCACCACATCGTTGCCCGCGTCGCCCGATTCATACGGGTCGTCGTCCACGGCCGTGACATTCACGTTGAATTGATCCGATGCCTTTTTGCCGCCCGCATCCGTCACCGTCAGCGTGAATAAAGCCGTTCCGGAGGCATCTTTCTTCGGAACGGCGACAAATTCGCGTTCCCAGCCGTTGCCGTCCGTCGGGTTCGTCAGTGTGATGGATTCAAACAAATCGTCGTTGCTGCATGTATAGGCCGCGGTGAGCGCATCGTCGTCGTCCTCTTCATCGCGCACCTCAAACCCTATTGTACCCGTGCCGCCAGGCTGATCCTCGAGTATCGTGACATCCGCCACGTTCGAAATGGTCGGCGCGTCGTTGACAGGCGTAACCGTGACGGTCACCGTGGCTGTGGACTCGTGGTCAGCACCTGAGCTGTCCTGCGCGGTATACGTGAACGTCACCGTCATATCGCTGATTTCCGGCATGTTGCTGTCCGGCGTAAACTTAATCTTGTCTCTGCCGCCGTCCGTCACGATTTCCGCCGTTCCTCTGCCGGAGGTCAGCTCGCCGACGCTTGCAATATGCAGCGACGTATCGCCTTCGTTTTTAAGATCGATATCATCGTTATCCAGTACATCGATCGTTATGGCCGTGTTTTCATTCGTTGAGGCACTGTCATTAACGGCGGCGGGGGCATCATTCTGTGCCGATACCGTCAGCGTGAACGTATCCGTTGCCGTGAGGTCACCGTCTGATACCGTGAGCGTGATCAGCGATGTGCCGTTCTTGTTGGCGTACGGCGTGAGTGTAAACGTCCGCTCGCCCACTTCGGTGCCGGGTTCTCCCGCGTTGTTCACGGTGATCGGCGGCAGCAGCGCCGCATTGCCGCGCGCGGCCGTCACAACAAGATCGCTGTCGGCCTTGTCCACATCGCTGACCGTCACGGTCAGTACGCCTGTGGTGCCGTCTTCCGCAATTGTCTTGTCAGTGATGTCCGTAATCGTCGGTGCGTCATTCACGGAGTCCACCGTCACAATGACGGTGAACACGGCCGTTTTGCCGCTCTTGTCCACAGCCGTGTACGTAAACGAATCGCTTCCAAAGTAATCGGCTGCGGGCGTATATGTAATGGTCTTGTTGTCCTTTAATACAGCTGTGCCGTGAGACGGCGTGCTGACGCTGCCGTCCGCCACAGTCACGTCCTCATCGGCGGGGTTCGTCGTCTCATCCACATCATCGTTTACCGTCACAGCGATATCCACCGCCGTGTCTTCGTTCGTTGACACCGTATCGTCGCCGCCTGTCGGTGTGTCGTTGACGGGCGTCACCGTGATGGTCACCGTCGCCGAGCTCGTCTTGTCCTCACTGTCCTTTATCCAGTATGTGAAGCTGTCCGTGCCGTTCCAGTTCGCGTCGGGCTTGTATTTAATCTTATCGGGCTGTCCTGTCTCCGTCACGCGTGACAATGTACCGTGTGACGCGCCGCTGAACGTTGTGATGGTCAGCGTATCGCCGTCCTTGATATCGGGCTCAACATCATTGGTCAGCACATCCACATCGATCTCGTCATCTTCGGGGATGGTTCTGTCATCGTTCACGGCCGTAGGCGGATCGTTAACGGGCAGCACTGTCACATTAACGGTACCGGTGGATGTGCCGTTCACCGTCTCGCCGTCACTGACCGTGACGTTAAAGCTGTCCTCGCCCGTGAAGTTGGCGGAAGGCGTATAGGTAAACGAGCCGTCGCTGTTCACCGTCACTGTGCCGTGGGCGGGATCGCTGGCTTTGGAGAACGTGACAGTCTCCGAATCAATATCCGTTGCTGTCACGGTGCCGCTGACCGCCGTGTCCTCATTCGTCGTCACAGCCTTCGGGTTCATCACCGGGGCATCGTTCACGGCATGCACGATGATTTTATAATTCGCTTCTGCGTGCTTATCGCCGTCCGTCACATCAAAATGCACCCACATATCACCGTGGACATTGTCTTCGGGCGTCACGGTTAACACCTTGTGATCGAGCTCGCTCGAGAGCAGAATGCCCTCCGTTTTTAACATATCCGTTGTGGTGGACGTGATTGTGATAATCAGTTTGCTCGTATCCGTCGTTTCGGGATCGCTCACCATGAAGCCGAAGGATTCCGTATCGTCTTCATCCATCTCCCAGACCATTTCAGGATATTTGCTGATCGTGGGCGCGTCGTTTTCGGGGCTGACCTCCACCGTGACCGTTGCCGTGTCGGTGCCGCCGTGACCGTCGCTGATTTCATACGTGAACGTATCCGTGCCGTAGAAATTGAGCGCGGGCGTATAATCCACACTGACGCCGTCCACGATGACCGCCGTTGCGCCTTCCGTCGGCACGGTAGCCGATACAATCAGATCATCCCCGTCGATATCGCTGTCGTTCGGGAGCACAGCGATATTCACCGTCGTGTCTTCATTCGTCGATGCCGTGTCATTCTTGGCGAGAGGCGCGTCGTTGGCCGGAATCACATTGACCGTGACCGTGCCCGTATCCGTGGCGCCGTTTTTATCCATGACAGTATACACAAACGTGTCCGTACCGTTATAATCCCCCTGCACCGAATACGTCAGCGTGCTGTTATGGTTGTTCTGAACTTTGCCTTTTCCGGGCGCTGTCACCGATGTGATGGCCGGAATGCCGTCTTCCACATCGCCGATGCTGCCCGACAGGTCGATCAGCACACTCGTCGTTCCGGGCGTACCCGTCACGCCCGCATACTCCGTGACATCCACCGATTTATTATCGGCTTTCGGCGCGTCGTTGACCGGCACCACCTCGAGCCTGAATTCCGTTTCCGCGGTCTGTTTATCCTCTCCCGTTCTTCCGTCCACAGCGGTTAAGTGAATATAGGTGACACCCGATGCATTCGCGACCGGATTCAGAGAAATCTCCATCGAATAGTCGCCCGTTGCGGCATTCTGCGCCACGCAGGCGATGGATATGTCATCGTTGCGCACGACTCCCACGTTGCTCGACGTGATGGTGTAAAGCAGCGCATCGCTCATCACATCGTCCATATTCGTCACGGTTAAAGGTACCTTTTTCAGCGTATCTTCATTTGTGGTGTTGTAATAATTCAGCCCCGATATGCTGAGCGGGTCGTTGACGGGCAGCACCACAAACGTAACGGTTTCCGTGCTGTGTAACGCCTCTTCTGTCTGATCCGTCACGGTGTAGTCCACCTTGTCCGTCCCGAACCAGTTGGGAGCGGGCGTGTACGTGATGACGCCGTTCTCAAACACCGCGGTGCCATGAGCCGGCTGCGTGATATCCACTGTCATCGTCGTGCCGCCGTCTACGTCCGTGTTCGGCGTGATCACCGTCACCGCCGCCGATGTGTCTTCATAGAGCGTACGGCTGATGTCTTCAAGAACGGGGGCATCATCGAGCGGATTCACCGTCACATCAATCACATGCGAATCCTGCGCAATGCCGTCGCTGACGCCGAGCAGCAGCTTAATCGAACCGTTGGAGTTCGCGTAGAGCGGCTTCGCGGTGACATGCGCCACCCCTGTTTCCTGCGTATAGCGAACGTCCAGATCGAGCGCGACAGGCGCAAGCGTGGTCGGATCATACGTGTAAGTATAGAATTTTAGCACATCTTCGGTGTCCACGTCGCTGAACGTCACATCAAATTCAACGCCGTCAGAATCCTCATCAAACGTCTCCGTGGTGTTAACGCCGTCTGTCACCGCCGCACCTTTCACCGTGCTGATTACGGGCGCGTCGTTCACGGAATGGACGGACATGATCACATACGCCGATGCTGTTTCCGTCCGGCCGTCCGCATTGCTGTCGCCGTCCACCGCTGTTTCCGGGTCGTTGCTGGTCTGCTCCGTCACGGTGTAGCGGATGGCCACCTCTTCGCCGTGCATATTGGGTGCGGGCGTAAAGGTCCATTCCTTGCCGCTGCCCGCAAATGTGCCGAGCGTTGTCGGCGCGAACGTCACCTTAACGGGCACATTGTTCGGATTGCTGAACGGCAGTGAAATGGGCACACTGGCCCCGTCCTCCGTGGTCTCCTTATAAATATCATGGCAATAAATTGAACTTGTGAAGTGAATGCCGATACGAACGGTTCCGGTCGCCTGCTGATACCCTTCCACCGACGTGCTGCTTCTGTCGATAATGGTGTATGTGAATGTGTCTTCACCGTTGGCACCGTTGCCGGGCCCGGTGCGTGTGTATCTTAACTTTTTGGCAGCCTCGTCATACGTGACGGTGCCATAGGTTCCTTGCGTGAAGCTCAGAATCTTCAGCGTATCGTTTTCCACGTCACTGTCGTTCTCGAGCACATTGATGAGCCCCGTTTCGCTCGCCGTATTATTCGGCAGCGTCAAGTAATCGGTCCACGCCACAGGCGCGTCGTTCACAGCCGTGACGGTAATGGTGAGGCTCGACGTCGCGGTATCCTTGCCGTCCGTCACCGTATACATCAGCGTTTCTGTGCCGTTCTCGTTGCGGTATGGCCTGTACGTATAGGTATCGCCCGTTTTTGTGATTTGCCCGAAAGAGGGCGCGCTGATGGCGCTCACCCAAATCGTATCGTGTTCAACATCCGAATCGTTGGCGAGCAGATTTAAATTGCTGATCGTGGTGTCTTCGTTCACCGTGTATGTATCGGGCGTCGCGCTGGGCGCGTCGTTCACGGACATCACCGTCAATATGAAGCTCCGGGTCTCATATAAACCTGTTCCGTCGTCCGCTCTGATGGTCACCGTTGCGGTGCCGTATTCGTTTGCCGCAGGCGTCAGCACAAGCGAATATGTATTGTCTCCCGTCTTTGTCAGCTTAATATATTCCGTTTCTTCGGGATCGTAGGGTCCGTTGGGCAGCAGCGTGGTGTTGTTGGATGCGGCCGTCACTGTCACGGTGTTCTCCGTATCGCGATCCGTCACGGTAAAATTGATGGCGCCCGACGGTGTATCTTCATTGATGTACTGATTGGCAACTGCGCTGATCTCCGGCGGATATTTCGCGTCTTCAATGTGCAGCGTGACCCTGCCCGTATCGATCAGCAGGCCGTCTGAAACCTCATAGTTAAAATATTTCGTGCCGGATTCGCCTTCAGCCGCGTTGTATGTGAAGCAGCGGTTAAGCGCATTGTAAGTCAGCGTTCCGGTATAATCGCCGCTGACGTTCACGAGGCTCGTGTCAAGATCATCGCCGTCCACATCAATGTCATTCGCGACGGCGTCAAACGTCTGGCTGCCCGAAACAGGCACGTAGACGGTATCGTCCACCGCCACCGGCCTGTCGTTGATCTTATTGATCGTGAACGTAAACGACTTCTCTACGGACTCCATACCGTCACTGACGGACACATGGATCAAAACGATGCCGTTCGCATTGGCTTCTGGCGTGATCCGCAGCGCGTAATGGCCGCTGTCATCCTTTTTGATCAGCTCGATGCCCGCCGGTTTTACTTTCGTCAGATCGGCGCTCCATGTCGATATCAAAAGGTCCTCAATCGGCGTCTGGTCATCTCCGATTGTGAACAGGATTTCGCCGCTCTGTGTATCCTCATCCGTCGTCGCGGCGGTTAAATCCGTGAACTCCAGCGTCGGCTTTTTATTAAGCGCACTCACAAGGATGCGGCAAATGCCGGTTGCATAATCCGTTCCGTCCCATACCTTATACGTAAAGCTCGTGTCACCGATCACCGTGCCGGGTGTGTAGAGCAGCGTGTCCGCATCCACAACCGTCACCGTACCGTGATTCGCCGCCGGCTGGCCTGCAATGCCGGCAAATGTCGGTTTGCCGTTTTCAATATCCGTGTCGTTGTCGAGCAGATCGGCAATGTCAATCTGAAGTTCGGTATTGCCCTCGTCAAAATAGACCGTGTCCTGATTGGCGACAGGCAGATCGTTGATGCTGGTCACGTTAAGTTTGAAAACCTTCGTGACCGTATTGAAGCCGTCTCCGAGAGACAATGTGACACTGGTCTGACCGTTTTGATTGGGCTTTGGCGTTAAGCTCAGCTGCACAGCCGGATCACTATCGCGGAGCCCCGTGATGACGATATCTTTGGAGGAGAGCAGCGTTTCATTGGAGGATACCGCCTGCAGCATTAGGCTGTCCGTCGGCGTTTCGTTGGCCACGTCGTGAATCTCTAAGGATATTTTAAAGGCATTTTCGTGACCCTCGCTTTCATAGTCTTCATCGATTGTATACTCGCTTGACACGCCCGTGAACCAAGGCAGGTCAATAACAGGCCTTATCGTCACCGTCACCGTGCCTGTGCTGGTGCGGTTGCTGCCGTCGCGCATCGTGTATTGGAAGGTGTCCTGGCCGTATTCATTTTCGCTTGGCATATAGGTGACCGTGCCGTTTTCGGTATCCACCGCCGTTGTGCCTTTTGTGCCGTTCGTGGCCGAAACGAGCATTTTGCTGTCGCCCGCGTCCGGATCGGTATCGTTGCTCAGCACACTGATCACAGCATCCTCGTCTTCATTGGTCGTCGCCGTATCGGCCACAGCCACGGGATCGTCATTCACGGGTGTGACGGTCACCGATACCGTCGCCGTATCCGTGCCGCCGTGCCCGTCGGATACCGTATAGGTAAAGCTGTCGTCTCCACTGTAATTGGCCGCAGGCACATATTTGATGGTGTTTGCCACAACGCTCGTGACGCCGTGAACCGGGGTCCCGGGGCTGGCAATGGAGAGCACATCACCGAGGTCCACGTCGCTGTCGTTTGAGAGCACGCTGATGCGGATGCTGCCATCCTCCTCCACCGAGTAGGCGGGTTGTCCTTCCTCAGGGTCGTCAGCTGCAACGGGCGCGTCGTTGACGGGGTTCACCGTCACGGTAAACGTATCCTCGGCGATGTCGTTACCCTTATCCGTCACTTTAACCGAAATCGTTACCGGATCCGGTGAGGAGAGGTTTTCCGCCGGTGTGATGGAGAGCGAAATACCGGCGCTGCTCTGATTGATAATCACTTTGGGAATCAATGCCGTATCGGACGACTCTGCCGATACCGACAGGTCCTCAAGCGGCGTCTCCTGGTCGCTCACATTGAGTGCGACGGTTTTTGTCGTGTCCTCATTAATTGAAAAGCTCACGATATCCACAAGCGACGGCGCGGTATTGAGAACGCACTCGCTGACCACCGCGTTGCCCGCGTTGTCTCTCGCGTAAACCGTATACGTCCCGCCCACGGGCACCGTGAACGTCCCGCCCGAAAAGGCGGTGCCGTTATCCACAAAATAAGCCTCGTCGTGGCTGCCCGCCGCGTATTTGGTTTCCGCGATTCCGCTTAGGCCCGTATCTGTGATGTCAGCCGTCACCGCGCAGCTGCCGCTGGAAACAACACTGCTGATCGTGTTGATCACGGGGTCCAGCTTATCAACGGAAATTGTATTTGTATAAGCCGCAGACATATTTCCCGCCCGGTCGGCAACGGCCACACTTAAATCGTATTGGCCGCTGTCTGTCACTGTGAGCCCTTCAGACGGTACCTCCTGCCATGCGTCACCGTTATGAAGCTTATAAGTAAAATATTCGGGCGCACCCGTGCTTGTCCCCAAAGCGGGCAGATTCACCGTCACATCGCTGTTTGTCCAGCCTTCCTTTGAAAGCGTCACGCCGCTCGGCGCGGACGGCGACAGTGTATCGATGTTGGTGATGTTCACAGTCTGATGCTCTGACTCGTGGCCCGCGTAATCCTTTGCGTATACCACGAGCGTCGTATTTGCCTCCACATCCATCGTTTTCGAAGACGTTTCGAATTTTACATCATTAATATAGATGCCTTCCAGGCCGCTGTCGCTGTCTGACGCGGATACGGTGACCTGAAGCGGCAGTGAATTGGTCCACCCGTTATTGTATTCCACGTTGCACGAAGGGGCCTGAGAATCGTTTATTTTAAAGCTGATATCGCTGAAGGATGACGTGTTGTCCCCGCCCGGGCTGGTGCCCACAAGCCGGATAATAATCGACCGTGTGTCCGCGGGGATCGAGGCGGACGAAGAGAGCGTTTCTGTCAGGTTATTCAGGTTGGATTTTCTGATTTCGGTTCGGCTGATCACACTCTCATAATCGGCAGTACAAAACTCGATGGTGGCATAAGGCTCATCCGACACTTCCGCCACGGCGGTATCAACAGAAAAATTGACCTCAAGCGTGCCAAGATCAATCGATTTTGATATATCATGCCCTTCTTCATTGAGGGCGATAAAACCCATTGCCACACCTTCTGCAGAGGTGCCCATTTTAAGCGTCGAGCCTTCCCACGACAGCCCGGCTGAAATCGAAAATGTGCCGCCTTGACCGATGACGACATTCTCTTGATTATAGCCCCGGAAATAATAAGGGCTTGCGCCGTATGCCACATCCCCCAGCCCGAGCAGCTGAATGACGAGCACCACGCTCAATATCACAGAGAGTATCCGAATACCGCTGCGCCCTATTTTCGAGTTCATTATCTTCTTCATATTCAGTTATCCCCCATAAGCCCTGAGAAATCAGCTGTTATTTTGTCGTTTTTTGTCATTACGTCGCATATATATGGACAGGTTTAAATGAATCTAATCATATTTGCATTATGAGTGACAAATATTTGATGAGAATAAATTTTATTTGTAAACTGTTTCCGGGCTTTCATTAATACTGATTTTCTTTATAGATGGCAGTAGAAAGAATGACTTCGCCGTCAGTCTTTTTATTATCGCTTGTATCACACTCATTTACGTCGTTTGTCTCGGGCTGTCTCTTGTTTTCGGCAATGACGACGGGCATGTATCGCAAACCGAACACGCGGCTAGCTTCGCGTTTTGGATATGAGTGGTCATTAAGTCCATCGTGATTATCGTTTTGGCAAGGAATAATTTGTTAATAGTGCTGGTTTTCAGTCACATACTCAGCCAAATCTTTCTTTAGGACTTACGAAATATCCCAATTGGGGGTTGACACGTGCTGGGTTTTGTAAGAAGATATAATATATATTACAAAACTATGACAAAGGATGCGTGCCGACATGACGTTATTCAGAAAAAAGCGCAAAATACCCGTTGTCACCATCACTGCCTTTGCTCTTGTGTTCGCGGTTGGAATTTATGCGGCCTTTGCCGACGATGCCGTTGTGACCGATGATAACCTTAAGAACGCGCTGATCGCCCTTCATGCGGATACCGACGGCAACAGCCAGCTCACCGCAGCGGAAATGAGCGCGTTAACCGGCGATCTTGATCTGTCGGGCAAGAGCATTTCTAATATTTCGGGTCTTGATTACGCAACGGGTGTCAATTCCATTAACATGCAAAATAATATGATCAGAGATTTAAGGCCGCTTGTCTCGCTGGTGGGTAAACCTCATGCCCTCTCAAGCGTGAATATTTCGCAGAATTATCTGATTATGGCTGACGAAAATGAGGACAAGATCGCAGCCGAAACAATTGCGACTTCGGGCTGCACGGTCATCAATACTTCCCAGATTCCCATACCCGCGACCGGTGTCACGCTCAACACGAAAACATTGCTGCTCGGCATCGGTGAAACCGCCGCACTCACGGCCGCGATTGCGCCAGACGACGCGGCTGACAAAACAATCTCTTGGACATCAAGCGAGGCAAGTGTCGCCACAGTCGCAAACGGGGCGGTCACCGCCGTGGCCCCCGGCACTGCAGAAATCACTGTGACCTCCTCAAACCCGGCATTGAGCGATATTTGCACGGTCACGGTCAAATCGTACGCCATCGAATCCACAAAATACCCCATCGACAGAGCATGCGGCGTGATTAAGGGTGTGCCCAAGGCCACCACATCGGTCGATTTCTTAAACAATTTAAGAAACGATTTGCCCGATCTCGGCCTTTACGACGGGGCGGGCAATCCGTGCGCCACGACATCCATAAAAACCGGTATGAGTGTAAAGCTCAATGTGGGCGGCACACAACGTGATGTTTTAAAAATCGCCGTGAGCGGAGATGGCAACGGCGACGGCGCGGTTACGGTATCGGATTACACACTGGCCCGTCTCAATATTCTCGGTCTTAAGAGCCTTGACGACATCGCCAAAGCGGCCTGCGACGTGAACGGAGACGGTAAAGTCACTATATCAGATTACACTTCTCTGCGTCTTGATATTTTGGGCCTTAAAACCATCAGCGTGCTGCCCGACCTGCCTGCGGTTTCCGACCCGCGGATCAGGGCATTTTTGGATGCCGCACTGATGCAGCAGGGCAAGCCGTATGTTTGGGGCGCGATCGGGCCGGATTCTTATGACTGCTCCGGCTATGTTTACTCCTGTCTGCGAAAGGTTGGGTACTCCATAGGCCGCTCAACAGCGAGCACCTACAGCAAAAACGAAAAATGGCCACTCATACCTAAGGATCAGCTTCAGCCCGGCGACCTGATGTTTTACTTTGACAATGATATGAAAACCATCGGCCATGTGGGTATCTATCTCGGCAACGGTTATCATATCCATGCTTCCTCCGATTACGGCTGCGTGATTATCTGCCGTGTTGAAAAGTGGTATGCCACAAACTTGAGCCACGGTCGGCGCGTGTTTAATTAGTATATTAACTAGATTTTTGGGCGGCGATAGCGACCAGCTTCGCCGTCTTTTTTGTTTGAAGAATACCCCCGGTAATGCCGTGCTCAACAAAACGAGCTGTCGCGCTTAGCGGCTGAGCGAAAAGTTTATAGGCTTTATTGGCTGCCAGACGTGATCTGGAAAGATCATTTTGATAAACTGACGGGCAGATTAGCAGCTTTTTTTATGATCCTTATCTTGTTGTTGAAGATTATAGCGATATATGATAATATTTCTGCGTAATATGGAATTTGGAAGGATGGAAGTACGGTTATAGTTTTTTTGTTCGGCATAATTTCTTCCAACATAGTATAAACACATTTTGCAGGAGGGTAGTACGGATGTCAAAAATCGATTTTTTCTCAGGTGAATTTGTCCCCTTGGAAATGCACAAAGTACGCATTGTTCAAAAGCTCAATTTAATTCCCATCGAAGAACGGCATGCAGCCATAACAAAAGCCGGAAACAACACTTTTCTTCTCCAAAACCGCGACGTGTTTTTGGATATGCTCACTGACAGCGGTGTCAATGCGATGAGCGATAGACAATTGGGTGCCATGATGATAGCGGATGACAGTTACGCGGGTTCTGAAACATTCTATCGTCTCGAAGAGGCCGTTAAGAGAATTTTCAACGTGAAATATTTCCTTCCGGCGCATCAGGGCCGCGCGTGTGAGAACATACTTTCAAGCATTTTGGTCAAACCCGGGGATATCATCCCGATGAATTATCACTTTACAACCACAAAAGCGCATATCACACTCAACGGCGGTCAGGTCGTGGAAATTTATAAGGATGCCGCGATGGAGGTAGACAGCGATAATCCTTTTAAGGGAGATATCGACCCCGAAAAGCTCAACAAGCTCATAGCAAAGCACGGTGCTGCGAAGATACCGTTTCTTCGCTTTGAAATGGGGACAAACCTTATCGGCGGGCAGCCGGTTTCGCTTGCAAATATGAGGCAGATACGAAACATTTGCAGCAATAACGGCATACCGGTCGTCACCGATTTAAGCCTTTTGGCAGACAACCTTTATTTCATAAAGACACGTGAACGCGCCTGCGCCGATATGAGCATTGCGGAAATTATCCGCGAGATTTCCGCACTTTCGGATATCATGTATTTCTCAGCCCGTAAGCTGGGCTGCGCACGCGGCGGCGGTATCTGCGTGAACAGCGAAGACATATATTTAAAGATACGCGAGCTTGTACCGCTGCTGGAAGGGTTCCTTACATACGGCGGCATGTCCGTGCGTGAAATGGAAGCCATCACCGTCGGCCTCGACGAGACGCTTGATATGGACATGATCAGTCAGGGTCCGCTGTTCATACAGTATATGGTGGACGAGCTTTACAAAAAAGGCATACCCGTTATCACACCGGCCGGCGGCCTTGGCTGTCACCTCAATGCGACGCGTTTTATCCCGCATATCCCGCAAAGCCAATACCCCGCAGGCGCGCTTGCTGCCGCGATGTATATAGCGGGTGGCGTGCGCGGCATGGAACGCGGCACACTTTCCGAGCAGCGGGATGAAAACGGCAACGAGACATTCGCCAGCATGGAACTGCTGCGTCTCGCGCTGCCGAGGCGTGTGTTTACCCTCTCTCAGGTAAAATACACCATCGATCGAATTGAGTGGCTGTATAATAACAAAGATTTAATCGGCGGGTTGCGTTTTACCGAAGAGCCCAATATTCTGCGTTTTTTCTTTGGCCGGTTAACGCCGGTGAGCGATTGGCAGGAGAAGCTTGTGGCCAAGTTCCGCAGTGACTTTGGGGATAGTCTGTAAAGACACATCAACCGATTCTAAAATAATCATGGCATGAAACAACAAGCGCCCTTCTTTCGAGATGAAGACGGGGCGTTTGCTTTTTATCAAACTTATACCGCGTCATAACTTGACGATAGTCTTGTCAGTCACCCCGCTTCGCGGGTCGCTCACGTTCAAATCCCCATTATGCCAAAATAAAAAGCTCACCTTGCGGTGAGCCTTTAATTTTGGCGGAGAAGATGGGATTTGAACCCATGCACCGGTTACCCCGGTCTACTCCCTTAGCAGGGGAGCCCCTTCAGCCGTACTTGGGTACTTCTCCAAACCAGCGGAAACTACTACATTATAAGAGAAACACTATCCCATGTCAATAAAAACGGTATATAAAAAAGGGGCTTTTTGATAAACCGTCACTTACCAAAGCAAATGCATCCTGCGAATGAACAAATTCTTGTATCTGCTCATTATCTTTCCATACATATTCATCTGCACACGAACGGTTCGCCCATCGCTATGGCTGAATATACCCCTCCAGTATCGCCAGAGCGCTTGCCACACTGCCGGACGCATCAAACGTCTTGGGGTAGTCTTCTCCGGCTTCTATGGCCCGTTTTAGCGTCATTGTATAACAGTCTTCCCCGTGCTTCTTTATAAACAACGCTGTTGCTTTGGCGATATATTCATTTTCTCTTCCATAATAGCCTTTATCACAATCATATAAATCAGCGCACTCATAACAGCCTTTGAGGTTTTTCTTTTTGGCGCATATCACATTCGGGCACGTGTTGCCGTCAAAAAGCGTGGCAAAAGAACAGCAATTGTAGCTGCTTCGGCATCCGCCGCACCATTCAGCGTAAAAGCAGAAATCACAGTGATGGCCGCAGAAGCTGACAGGATTAACGCCCGCGCGGGCCTCCTGAACCAGTCTGGCTTTTTGTTCTTTGCATCTGGTTATTCTGGCACCGTTGTCTCCACGCTCCTGATCGTACATGTATCTCGTGAGGATGTCGCAAGGAATGTGTTCGCATTCGCCGCAGAATCGCTTTCCTTTGGCTTTTGCGCATTCGGCGATCTCACATGCTTCGAGGGACGGACGGCCGTTTGAATCGATACATCCGCCGCATTGCTTTATACTTTTCTCATCACACTCATCACATATTTTCCCGCAATAGCTATCAATAAACGACATACAAAGCCACCTCACTTTATAAGCTTGTTAACCGACACATAAATTGACATTATTCTATCATAATTTGGTCTGCAATCAACCAAATATTAAAATAATGAAAAGCAAATATGGCATAAGTCAAATTCTGATTAAGGCTACTCCACAAGGAGATGCTGTCGCCAGCAGGCAACTGATGAGGTGTGCGTTCTGGCGCTTTTATATTGACACCTCATCCGGTGCTTCTCACCACCTTCTCCTCTGGGGGAGGCTTTCACAAGCACAATAATTTCTCATTTATATGCATATTCATTCGTGAATACCCTTTTACGCGTCGCTAAAGCCTTTTGGACCCCTCAGCATGACCGTGGTATTCTTTAGACAAAAAAGAGCTCTGCGCTGCCGCAGAGCCCATTGATGCTTATTGTTATTATACTCTGAAGAGAAGATCGGCGTATACGGGCACAGGCCACACATCCGCAGGGACAACAGGCTCAGTCGCATCGATCGCTTCACGGAGTTTATCCATGCCGCTTACCACGTTCTCACGGAACTTAAGCGCCGTTTCAAATGCGTCATCACCTTCGGCAGACGCAACGGCACTCTTGAGCGAAGTGAGCTTCGCTTCCATCGCATCGGCCAGTTCGTTGAGCTTCGCAAGACGGTCTTTCGCTGTTTTGCTGCCGGCCTTGTCGGCGATTTCCGAGAGCTTGAGCAAATAGCCCAGCACCGCGGGCAGCAGCTGGCGCTCGGTGATATCGATCAGCGTTAAGGCCTCCACGTTGATGGTCTTCGTGTAGTTATCAAGCAGAATTTCATAACGCGATTCAATTTCCTTCTCATTGAGCACGCCCATTTTTTCAAAGACAAGCTTATTCTTCTCGGCCTTGATCTCCTTGATAGCGAGCACGGTGTTCCCGATATTCGGCAAACCGCGTTTTGCGGCTTCGACAATCCATTCCTCCGAATAGTTATTGCCGTTGAATATAATACGATCGTGTTTCTTCAGTATATCCTTGATGGCATCCATCGCGGCTGCGGTCACGTCGCTCGCTTCTTCAAGCTTGTCGGCGATTTCGCTGAGCGACTGCGCCACGATGGTGTTGATCGTGAAGCAAGCCTCCCCGATATTCTGTGACGAGCCGCACATACGGAACTCGAACTTGTTGCCTGTGAAAGCAAAAGGCGATGTACGGTTGCGGTCGGTCGCGTCTTCGGTGATGACGGGCAGCGAAGAAATACCGAGGTTGGTTTTCACGCGGCCGTTGTCCACATATGTGTTTCCGCTGATGATTGATTCGATGATGGCCTGCAGCTCTTTGCCCACGAACATGGAGATAATGGCCGGCGGCGCTTCGTTAGCACCCAGACGATGATCGTTTCCGGCGCTTGCCACAGAAAGGCGCAATATCTCGGCGTATTCATCCACGGCTTTGATCACCGCAGACAGGAAGATTAAGAACTGCTCGTTCTCGATGGGCTTCATGCCGGGCTCCAGCAGGTTGATGCCGTCGTTGGTTGCCATGGACCAGTTGATGTGCTTGCCGCTGCCGTTGACGCCCGCAAACGGCTTCTCGTGCAGCAACGCCGTGAGGCCATGCTGCTTGGCAATGCGCTTCATCATTTCCATAACGAGCAGGTTGTGGTCCGCAGCCATGCTGGCCGGGTCAAATATGATCGCGAGCTCATGCTGCGCGGGAGCCACTTCGTTATGCTTGGTTTTGGCGGTGATGCCGAGCTTCCAGAGCTCCACGTCAAGATCGTGCATGAAATCAGAAATTTTATTGCGCAGACGGCCAAAATACTGATCCTCGAGTTCCTGGCCTTTGGGCGGCTTCGCGCCGAAAAGCGTACGGCCGGTCAGCATGAGGTCAAGGCGCTTCTCATACAACTCACGGTTGACGATGAAGTATTCCTGCTCGGGGCCAACCGTCGAGATGACCTGACGGGATGTGGTGTTGCCCATCGCCTTCAAAACACGAAGCGCCTGTGTGCTGAGCGCTTCAATGCTCCTGAGCAGCGGCGCTTTCTTATCAAGAATTTCTCCGGTATAGGAGAAGAACGCAGTCGGGATGTACAGCGTGCCTTCACGAACGAACGCGTGAGAAGTGCAATCCCATGCCGTATAGCCGCGGGCCGCAGCCGTTTCGCGCAGGCCGCCCGACGGGAAGGACGACGCATCCGGCTCGCCTTTAATCAGTTCTTTTCCCGAAAATTCCATGATCACTTTGCCGTCGCCGCAGGGTGAAATAAATGCGTCGTGCTTTTCGGCAGTGATACCGGTCATCGGCTGGAACCAGTGTGTAAAATGGGTGGCACCTTTCTCAATAGCCCAGGCTTTCATAGCGGATGCGACTTCATCGGCGATCGAAGAATCGAGCGCGAAGCCGGTTTCGATGGTCTGTCTGAGGATTTTAACGGTGGCTTTGGATAATCTTGATTTCATCACGGATTCATTGAAGACATACTCCCCGAATATCTCTTCAGGCGATACAAATTTCTCGTTTGCCATATGAATTATACCTCCTAAAAATAAAATGCGCTTCACGAAACCAATCGTGAAACGCCTTTGTTACACAAGTTATATGATTTATTTTAATCAAAAATTTGTGAATGTCAACATCATTATGATGTTTTTATCAACAAAAATACACTCCAGCACAAAAAAATGCCATCATTTTCAACGCAAACACAGTCTGTTTGAAAAATCATTGCCAAACAGCCTTTCCAAACCCAACGACGGATACAAATCATCACCGGCTGCCTGATGTGAGGTCGCAAAAAGTGTCACCTGTGCCATTCCGACACTGAGACTTCGCACCGCAAGTTTGGGAACACACACGGGCTATACCGCCGCTGACCGGACCTCCCTGTTGTTGTTCAAGAACCAACAACAGAATCCTCAAAAGAAGTGTTCAAAGAAAAAATAAATACACAACGGTCAGCACATCAATAACGCTCATACAATAATGCCGTTCTATATCCGGATTTATGCGTTATCTAACGCGAACATTATCATTTAGGCTTGCCTTGCTTCCTGTTCGGCCATGCAAAAATAGACCGTGCCGGCTGCAAAGAAGATGCCAATGACCAAAAACCACAGATAGGCGGCATGAATGTCCAAACTGATTACGGCTGCGATACAGTAGGCATAAAGCGCAAGCCAAAACAGGAGCATCGGGATATCCCAGCGCCTGGGCTTAGTGATTTTAAGCTTTGACTTGATCGTTTTTGTTATGATCACAGCAAACATGACGAACCAAACGGCCAGAAACGTAGTACAGGCGAACCAGTCATTTGTTATGGAGTTGAGCAGCAGACTGACAAGACTGCCGGCAGCGGTTATCACAATGCCGCCGAAGGCCACAAAAAACATACCCAGTGTTTGTTTTTTAAAATCGGTTTCCCTTGTCTTTTCACGAACCTTTAACGTCAGGAACACGACCGCAGGAGTTTCGATCATATAACCCAGAAAGTTTACCCAAATAACGCTCATAAAAGATTGATTACTAATAGCCAGCGTCACGGGACTTCCCGCCCACGTCCAGAATCCGCCGTTAAGCCGGATAGCCACCACATCGAGCAGTATATCCATCGTCACTACGAACATTCCCGCAATCAACCCGGTCAGGAGCTTTCCGCACCCAAATTTCTTAGACAGCTTTATGCCGTATACCGTAAGGCCGCCCCACATCAATCCTCCGAAAACGGGAAACTGATGGGGAGCCTTTCCCATCGACAGCCAAAAATCGTTACTATAATAATAAATGTCTGTTACGCTGACAGCCAAAAGCTCCATGGCAAAGCCCACCAACGCCGCCGCGCCGAAGGTGAATAGCGAATTGTAGTCTTTCTTACGGATGGTATCGATAAGTAAAATCATAACGATAATGTAGCAAATAAGCTCAAACGCATTCAGCCAGTTCATTTCATCACCTCTGCTTATAATAAACAATCAAATACATATTGTTTAAGTAACGGGTCAACTTTACCACAATGATGAAAACGATTCAATTAATCGCAGCGGCCCCCGTCTGACGGCGCTTCCGATTATTGCATTGGGGCGGCTTAAGCTTCCATGTATATATAAAAAAACTGCATAGCCGCTAATCATGGCTACGCCGTTTTTTAAAGATTGCAGCCCCTGTTAGGCCGCTCCTAAAGCGCTCTTTCCATCTACCCCGGTTTTCTCTCCTATGACTGCTGCTTCTTCTCAAAGAACTGAACGTGAAAGCCGCTTGGATCTTTAATGCCAAAAAACTTGAAGCCCGGCGTTTCAAACGGCCCGCTGTGTACGGTGATGGCTTTGCCTTTTACCGTTTCCAGCATGGTCTCGACCGACTCGACAGCAAACCCGGCAGATATGGATTCGCCGAAGCTGATGTCGCTGTGCTTGCTGTCTGCCATGAGTTCAACCAGTGTTTCGCCATCGGTGCCGTTGCCTAAGAACGCGATTTCTGATCCGGGGCCCGCCGGAAAACGCTGCAGCACCTTAAGCGCCAGCAGATTGGAATAAAAAGCGATTGATTCCTCGAGATTCTTCACATAGATTGTTGTCCATAAATACTTCATACCGATTCCTCCATTCAATAATTAAAATTGTTTTCTGGAATTATCATAGCGCATGTTTTATAATGGTAAAAGGAGTCAAATTATACGGGTATAAATTATAACAGGCAGGGCTTAAGATGAGCAGTGAAAATCATCGTTACAAAGAACTCGCCGACTTTTTAAAAACGCGAAGAGCGAAAATTTCACCGTCGCAGGCGGGCCTTGCTTCTGACGCGCGCCGGCGCACACCGGGCCTGCGCCGCGAAGAAGTGGCACAGCTTGCCGGCATCGGCCTCACCTGGTACACCTGGCTCGAGCAGGGGCGCGACATCCACGTCTCTTCCGCCGTCATCGAAAGTCTGGCACGGGTGCTGCTGCTCGATACTCAGGAACGCATTCATCTCTACCGACTGGCAAACCAGCCGCTTCCGGCGGACATCCCCGAAACGCAAAGCACCGTCAGCCCCATCTACCAGCATGTTCTGGACAGCATGAGCCTCTGCCCCTCGTTCATTGCGGACCGGCGCTGGAATGTGTTGGCGTGGAACAGCGCGGCCTGTTTTTTATTCGGTGATTTCAGCCTGATGAACGCCCGCCAACGCAACGTCGTATGGGCCATGTTTACCGATGATTATTTCAAACAGCTTTATGCCGACTGGGAGCTGTATGCCAAGGTTTTGCTCGGTCGGTTTCGTTCCTCATCCGGAAAATACATAGAAGACCCTTGGCTCAATCAATTCATTGATGATTTAAAAGGCCAAAGCGCCGAATTTCGTTTGTGGTGGCCGCTGCACGATATTCTGGATGACAGCAGCGTCCATAAAAAGATGAATCACCCGCAGGCGGGCACGCTTTATTTTGAAAGCAGCAGCTTTGATGTGCCCGACAATTCGGGTCTCAAGCTGTTTGTGCATGTGCCGCTGCCGGGAACGGATACGGCTGAAAAGATGAAACCATACTGTCAGGATCCCGCTGCGAACACATAAGGTTGGTGCTTGGTTCGATGCTCAAACGATTGCGGCTTGACGTTCTTATAACAGCCCGCCCTTGACAGTATCCCCTTTTGTTTTTATACTTTTGATAACTAGAATTGTTTGCCATGCTATTATTGGAGGTGCACTTTGTTAAAGAGAATCTTTTTTCTGCTTGCGGCAGCCGTCATATTCTGCGGCATCGCCCTTCCCGCGCGAACGGCTCTTGCTTACGACGAGCTTAAAAATACCGATCCCGATAAATATTACATACTGCTCGATCTGAAAAACCAGATCGTCACGGTTTTTGAGAAGGACGATAACGGCGAGTATACCAAGGTGGTGCGGCGGTTCATCTGCACATCGGGCCGTACCGAGCTCGACCCGCTGATTCCCGAGGACGAGGGCACCCCCACGCCGAGCGGCCTTTGGAAGATCGGCGGGCGCGAGCGCTTTGGTGAATTCACCGCTTTCAGGGGTACATATGCGCAATATTGGACGCAGATTGTTGGCGGTGTTTATTTCCATTCTATTATGTACGATAGCGCAGATGCGAATACGCTGCAAAGCGGTGCTTTCAGACGGCTGGGCAGCAAGGGGTCCCACGGCTGTGTGCGCCTTTATGTGGAGGATGCCAAATGGCTGTATTATTACGCTTGTCCCGGCACCACAATCAATGTATCAAATACAGAGAAGTCTGACTCGGCAACAAAAAAGCTGCTGAAAACAAAAATGTCTTTCAGCGAATACAAGGCATTTCAGAAAACCTTTCATGATGCGGCGGAACTTCCCAACCCCAAGGCCTGGATCGTGAAAGACGAGGCGGACGTCCGCACCGGCAACGGCAATAACGACCGCGTTGTCAAGCGTCTGCCGCTGGGTACCGAGGTGGAGGTGCTGCAGATTGCAGAACCCTGGGCCAAGGTGAAGCTGGAAAACCGGGAAGGCTATATACGCACGGCGTACATCACCTTCCAGCAGGACGTGATGATGTCTAAAGAAGATGCGGACATATTGAAGAGAACGGTGTACATTTACGCTGAGCCGAATGAAGACTCAGAGAAGCTCTCCAAGGTACCCGAATATTCGTCGATCACGGTGACCGAGCCCGACAAGGACGGCTGGACGAAGATCCGCTACTGGAACGCGGAAGGCTATGTGGAAACGAACGCGCTCACCAAGGGCTGGGGTGTTATTCATGACGCGATGGACGAAATTATGCCGTCGGAAACGTATAAGCAGGCCTTCAGCCGTTATTAAAAAAGCATTTAATACCGATGAAACTGTTAGCAAAAGCCTTTGGGTCACATCCCAAAGGCTTTTATTTACCTCATCAGTGGCCAATGGGCATCAGCATTGTCTCAAGAAGAAGCCCAGGCTCCAATACAGCCTATTAAACCTCCCGGCGTGAAGCGCCGAAGGGAGTGACCGTTTTTAAGCCATTTTCTCACCCCCAGTCCAACGCTTACAGAGTGGTCGTCAGAGGGGGCCAAGATAAGAGGCTTTTTTGACACTCTGGGCATCTCCTTGGGAAAAGCTATCGCCGACTGGCGATTGATGGTGTGCGTTTGGCAACTTTTATATTGACACCTTATCCGGTGCTTCGCACCACCTTCTCCTCTAGTATCAGCGACACCGCAGTGCACGGAAGCAGCCATCAAGACAGCGTTCCGAATTAATCAGCGTTTACTCTAGGAGAAGGCTGACTAACTCTGGCACTACCCGGGTATTCTTTAGACAAGAAAAGCCCTTGGCTTCCCAAAGGCTTTCTGTATCATTCTATGAAACGATGTTGCGTTATTTCGCCGCGTCGGTCGCTGTGCTATAATAACTGCGAAGTGTGTCCATCCACTCCGCGTTGAACAGCGACGCTTTTTCACTGTCCGCAGCCGACATCGCCGCCACAGCATCCTCCCCGAAATCAGCCGCATTGATCACCGCAGGCTCAAACGTCTGTGTCACGGCTTCCCCGCCATGCAGCATCTGCAGCGCCGCGCGCACGCTGAGCATGCCCGCCAGCGGGTCGTTGCGCCCTATGCCTTGGGCAAACACATCGGGGCCTTGCTCCATGCGCTTGACGATATCCGGCGTCACGCCCGGGCAGAACACTTCCATATCGGTACGGCTCAGCGCAGAAAGTGCGTCGTATGCGCTGATGGCGAGCGCCGTATCCTCGGCAAACACAGCATCCAGCATGCCTTCCACATAGCCGCCAAGCTTTTCTGTCAGCCATTCTCCCGCTCCCGTCTGTTCGTCGGACGCGATATAGACTTCCTTGGGAAATATCTTTCCTTCGTTATAAAGCTGCTGATAAGCCGCATAAGCGGGCGAATCGGCGCTGTTAAAAAGCAGTATCAGCCGAACCGGGGCTTCGTGCGGCGGATATGCCAGTGCCGCGTCCAGCGCCATTGTCATTTCTGCATCCGGTTCGTAATTCAAGTACGACAGCCCTGCCGGGGCACTGCCTTTGTGCGCGTCAAACACCGTCACAGGCTTCTCCAGCCCTTCCAGTGCCGAAAAATCAGTCACAGCTTCGGGCAGAAACGCGACCACTGCGTCGGCATTCGCAGCCGCTTCGCTGAGCGCTGTGTCAAACCCGCTGCCAGCGGCCATCGTGGTCACGGTTACGCCCATGCTTTCGGCTTCCTTCACCGCCGCACCAAAAAACAGCGCCGACGCTTCTTCATCACCGTTGCTCACAATGGCGAGCGTGACCGGCTTATCAAACACTGCCTCGATGCCCGCCTTGGGCGTGGCCGTCGGCGATGGCGACTCGGACGGTTCACCGCTTGCGGCGGTTTCCGCCGTACATCCGACTGCCAGTATACACATCAGCGCCGTCAACAGCAGCGCAATCCATTTTTTATTATTCATCCAAACCTCCGGTATGAGATCAAATAAAGACTCGTTTATCGCATATTATAACGAAACTGACAAGCTTTTGCAACCGAACCGCCAGCCTTTGCATACGAAATATTCCAATTGACTCGCTCGTTGAGACGTTACACTTTGTTAATTTCATTAATTGCTTCAATGTGTGATATAATAAACAAAAAAATGCAGGAGAAGCTTATGATTTTTGGCATTAAAGAAGTGCGAAACGATCTTGGTGAATTCAGCAGTGACAAATGCAGCGCGTGTAAAAACAGCGAGACATATCATTTTTATAAAATCACCCGTTTTCTTGTCGTGTTCTTTTTGAACCTGATTCCGCTCGGATCGCATTACGAGGCCGTCTGCACCGGCTGTCAGGATACGCTGGCTGTCGATAACCAAACGGGCATTAAAATCGCACGGGAAAATTTCAACAAACGCCGTCTGGCGATAGCTGCGAAAACGGCGTTCAAGTTACTGGCTGCAGCCGTTGTGATTGCCGCCGCGGTGGTGCTGCCGCTCACCGTCCGTTTTCCGCTCGATGCGCGGCCCGAAACATTGAAAGGCCTGATTGCCGAAACTGAAGACGGCTATTACGGAATTCAAGACCGCAATGGCAATGTGCTCGGTATCGTAGAGGTTGCGGGCGGAGATAAAATACTCACCTATTATGATGACGTGAGTGTGCTTGTGAAAGAGCCGGGCGCGGATGGCAGCTTTAAAATGCATGAATACCGTCAGGAAGCCACGAACGATACGCAGCAGGATGATGTATTCTTGGTACGCATTCCCGATAACCCGGGCGTGCTCGAAGACCGGTATGGCATACCTGTGCGTGTGTATCATTACGACAGCGAAAAAGACGCTCTCGGGTATTCCATGGGTGTGAACGACTTAACCGCCATCACCTACACGGCGGACAAGGTCACGTATCCGTTCCACTATTATTCGAACGATTCAAACGACCCCACGGAGTATGTTTGGGTATTGTATCTAAGCGGAAACAGGCATATGACAGCGGTGTTTATACCCGAGCTGCCCACAGGCGAAACCAACGTGTTTGCGGCGCTTTCGGTTAAGGATCTTTCAGGCGGCCGTACGGTGACCGCAACGCAATACAACTTTAACAACAGTATGATTGTCAAAGCCGGTGAAGCGGGCCTGAGCCATTTGAGCAGCGCACAGGATATTTTAGATTTTCTCGACCAGAACAAGCCGCTGCCTACATCAGTGACGGATTATCAGTATTATGAGGGGACCAAGGTGGTATCCAGCATGACGTATTCGATGCCCGATGCAAACGGTAATATGCAAAGCGTGACGCAGCCTTTCAGCGTGACAGAGAAGAACGGTTATTATATCGTGAAGACAGAAGGAACTGCCGAATAAAATACCTTTAAGCGATCCCTCGGTCACTTTTCAGCGTCCGGGGGATCTTTCTTTATGACTTTTATCGTTTTAAGACGCGTTCTGGGCGGCGGCACACACAGCGTGACGCAGAATGGCGATAACGAGGCAAATAAAGCTTCACGCAGCCCCTGTGGCTCCCTCTGGAGGGCGCTGTCGCCGCACGGCGACTGAGGGAGGATTTCTGCTGCCTATCAAGCTAGGACAAGAGGTTTTATAACATCCCCTTCGATGAAACTATGGGCGGGAGGCGGCTGATGATGCGTTCGCATTGACAGCGTGATATTCACACCTCATCCGGTGCTGCAAACCACATCTCCTTATAGGAGATGGCAGCTTGATGAAAAACCCCTACCTGTCATGCTGAGGAGCGAAGCGACGTGACTACGAAGTGGAAAGCATACCATGCTAAAACGCTTTAAACATGGGATTTCAGTCCACTTCGTAGTCGATCGCTTACGCTCGCTCGAAATGACATTTGCTACTTTGTCAGCAGCCTGACATCTTCTTTATGGAGAAAACATCTTAAGCAAAAGTCATCTGAAATTTACTAGAGTTCCCTGCTAAGCGAAAACCTTTTTGGACGGCGTCACTGGGTATTCTTTATACAAAAACCCGGCGGGATAACCGCCGGGCTGTCATTCTTCTATTCATGCATGAATCAGTCGAACACGACAATCGCGTCGCTGCGTTTGATTCTCGGCATCACCGTTTCAATCACGCGAATCACATGGTTGAGGTCTTTAAGCTCCAGGTAAGAAGCCGCAAAATCCTGCCCGACCACAAGATCAATGTATTGGGGTTCCGCGCAAACGAGCACGGCCTTGTCCTGACCGAGCACGGGCGTTCGGTACAGATGCCCGTCAACAAGTGCGCTCACGCGGTCAATTTCCATGCGGCCTGTTCCGGGTTGTATGCGCTGCAGCTGCGTATACAGGTTAGGGCTCATAATCAGCGCCGTTCTGCCCCATACGCCCTTCTCCACAAGTGTCTCAATCCCCTTGGCCACATCCGTAAACGGGTTCTCGCCCGTTTTCCAATCCGACCGTTTGATACGCGACGAGCCTTTCACCGTGAACAG
>JAEXTV010000023.1 GCA_023406895.1 Bacillota bacterium
AACCTTCATCATTTTAACATCGGAGGTTTTTTTCTTAAAGCTAAAGCTAACTCCCTCCACCGGCAGAGGCCGGTGGTTTATTTGGTTTTGTCCGCTTTCGCTCCCAAAACCACACTAAAGTGTACAAGAAAAGCGCACTGCTTATCAGCACAGTGCGCCTTCTTAATCTGCTTTATGCTATTTGCACTTTTCGACGATCAATACTTGCCGAAATCGTCGTCCCCAAGCGAAATGCCCCGGTGATTACCGCCTGCTTCTCTCAGGCTTTTCGTTTCGGTGCCGCGCAGTGCCCCCTCAACATAAGCAAAAAAACTTTTAGGCAAATGTTAAAAAAGTATTAACGCGGATTGTCATGCGGCATGCGTCATTAAAATGCGATAGAGCTTCTTTATCACTCGATTGTTCTGTTGACATTTAAGAAATTACTGGCATGGCTCGCCGAGCTTTAAAAACGCCTCCACCACAACCGGGTCGAATTGTGTGCCGCTCAAGGCCGAAATCTCCTCAATCGCTTGTTTGCTTGATTTCCTTTGGCGGTATGGCCGTTCGTTCGTCATGGCTTCATAGGCATCTGCCACCGCGAGTATACGTGCCATCATCGGTATGCTGCCGCCTTTGAGTCCATTTGGATAGCCAGTACCGTCGTAGCGTTCGTGATGGGCCAGTACTGTTTTGGCGATATAAGCCATTTCCGTGGACGCGGAGAGTATGCGAAACCCCACCTCGGGGTGACGCTTCATGTCTACCCATTCCTCATCGGTCAGTACATCCGGCTTGCTGAAAATCACCGAATTGACCGCAATTTTTCCGATATCGTGCATGCGTCCAACAAGATTCATCTCATCGATTTCCCGTTCTGAAAACCCCATCGCTTTGGCGATTTTCATACAGATCTGGCTGACATGACGGCAGTGCAGCCGTTCGCGCTCGTATTTCTCATGCAGTGTCTGCAGGATGGTGTTGATGGAGCTAAAGCGCATTCTCGGGCTCTCCGAGCTCTTGTTGCGGTACATAAAGGCTTCAGCCTTTCTCAGAATCACGTTAAGGCTTTCTTCAAGGTACTTCTTCGTGCCCCAACCCACCGAAATGGAACAATCGATCGCAGACACACTGCTTTTTGACGATAATATTTTGATTTCAGCGCAGACTTTCTGTGCCGTGATTTCATCCGCACCGGGCATTAGTATCAAAAATTCGTCACCGCCCGACCTGATCACAATATCTTTTGACCGGCATGCCTTTTGCAGCACCGATGCCATGCGCATCAGCAGCTTGTCGCCCGCGCTGTGCCCGAACGCATCGTTGGCCAGCTTCAAACCGTTCACATCGCAGTTGATCACCGATAGCGGCAGGTTTTGTTCGGTATCAATCTTCTTCACAATCTGCTCAAAATAACGTCTGTTGTAAACACCCGTGAGCGCATCGTGATAAACGAGATAATCGATGCGCCTTTGTTTTTTCTTTTCCTCGGTGATATCGCGTATCACCGTCACCGTGCCGATGATCTGACCGTTTGAGTCTTTGATCGGAGATACGGTATAGGCGATAGACACGGTCTTCGCGTCCCGGCACAACAGTTCAACGCCGCGCGAATGTGACACGGTTCTTCCCGTCGCCAGCGTTTTGTCAATCAGGCTGGGCCTTATACCGTCACCTCTGTCAACCATCTTCACCACGTCTTCAAACAGCAACCCCTGTGCTTTGCTGCATTCAAATCCCGAAATCTGTTCGAACACCTTATTCACAGCGGTGATGCAGCCCGTATTGTCTGTCACCACCACGCCCTCGCCCATCGACTGAAGCGTAATACTCAGCAGCTCTTTTTCAGCTTTCAACGCGGCTTTTGCGTTTTCATTTTCGGTGACATCCCTGTTGATCATGATTGCCGCCTGAATCTGCCCGTTCTCATCGGTGACAGGGGCCGTGCTGTTGATGATGACCCGTCTGCCGCCGCTCAGCGTCTCTATCTCAAGCATCTCCTCATGGATGGTCTCGCCTTTGGTCAGCGTTTTGGCAAGCGCCCATTCGCCTTGTTTGAGTCTCTTTCCCGTGGGATAGTGACGAATCTTTGTCACCGCGTCCGCGCTTTTCAGTTTGCCTTCCCATATGCGTTCCCCGGCGGGATTGGCTCTCACAATGCGCCCCTCTTTATCGGCCACCCACAGGCCGACAGGCAGCAGATCAAATATCTTATTCAGTTGTCTCTCGCTGGCTTCGAGCGCCTGCTCAATGTGTTTTCGTTCTGTGATGTCCCATATCGATCCCACCATTCGTACAGGAGACCCCGATTGGTCTTTCACCACCATGCCTGTTTTTCTGACATGCTTAACGGTTCCGTCCGCACACACAACGCGGTATTCGAGCGTGCAGCCGATTTTTGAATCAGCCGCCTGATGAAATGTATCGATCACGCTCTGGTCGTCGGGATGCACAAGAGAATCCCAGGGCTTGTATGTACCGCCAAGCGAATCGTCTTCCAATGAAAATATCTTTTTGGCCGTCTCATCCAGATAAATCATGTCGCTCTCATAATCGTATTCCCAAAAACCCACGCTGCTCGCAGCGGAGGCCATGTTCAGGCGCTGTACCGTCAGCTCGTGGGCCTGCTTGGCAAGCGTCAGCTCGTCGATATGGCGCTTGAGGCTCTGTATCAAGGCTGACCTTTCAATTATCGCCGCCATTAAATCGGCAAAAACCTTGACCACAGACGTTTCCGATGCATTGAGCTCACCGGATAGAATCACAAACACGCCGAACATCGATCCGTTTACAATCAGCGGCGCTGCAATGCCTTTGGGCTGGCACCTGAGCCCAGACGCCTCAATCGCCTCAGGCAGCAATTCAAAATCATCGATATATATCACGTTCTTTTGCCGGGCAGCCTGCAGAAAAGCGCCGCTCAGCACAAAGCATGATTCCTCACAATAAACGCGCGGCGCGTCTGCCACACTTAAATATGTTTTATGAATGGCCAAATCGCCGCCCGTCAGCAGCAGCATACATTCAAAGCCGTTCTGTTTCAGCACGTGTGCCGCTGCGTCAAACAGCTTTGCGGTGTCGAAAGCGCCCGCCATCTCATTGGCCGCAATGCTCAATGTGTTTTGCAGCATCTGTGCATGCATGTTTGGGGTCATATCCGAAAAGATAATGCCAAAGCGGTTCTCACCCCAGGGCGTTATGGACAGCCACATATGCCGCCCCAACTCCGGGATATAGCGTTCGAGCTGACGCGGTTTCCCGCTCGAAACAACTTGAGCCACATCATCCAGCAGAGGCACCTTGCCTTTATACAGATGGCTTGCGAGCCTGCCCGCCACCTGTTCACGCCTGAGACGCAGAATCTTTTCGCAGCTTGTATTGATATCTTCGACGATATAATCTACGGGAGCTCCGTCCTTAAAAATCAGCTGGTGAAAAGCCATGCCTTCCTGCATATGATTGATCAGCATGGAAAACTGGTGATCATTCGCGTCCGCGTTTGATGCGCCATGGCTGGTTCTTTCAAAAATCATCCGGTATCCGTCACAGCCGCCCGTGAGCACAGCTTTTATCGGCCGATCCGTTTCCCGCCATATGCACTGGGCGGGCTGCAACGCCAAATGGCGGGTGAAGATATCCTCTCCCCGCGTGTCAAAAAGCGTATCAAAATGTGTACCTGCCGGAACCTTTTCCAAACTGAATTCTTCTAAAAAGGCGAAGCTGCAATCCAGAATCTTTTTGTCGGCACCGATAACAAGCACAATACCGCTGCTTAAAATTGAGTATAATTCCGATTCAATCAATCCGGTGCTCCTTATACCCCATTATCCACAACCTGCAAACACCGCCGCACCAGCATGAAGCATTTTTTTCTAGTTCTGGACTGTTGATGCAACTAGTAATCTTATCGTCTTATTTGGTTTTTTATTTAGCGATTAACTGTTTTTTAAGGTAAATCTTGTTCTATAGACGGGATGCAGGGGCTTTTTTGATGTGCTTTAACAGGAAAAACAGCAAAAACGCGATGAGGTTCACAACAACAACCGCCGCACCTGCCGGTACCGACCAGACAAACGAGATAACAATACCGATGACAAAGCAGACGACGGATAAAATGGCGGCGCTGATCACCACGCTTTTAAAGCTTTTAAAAACACGCATCGACGTGAGCGCCGGAAATATAATGAGGCTTGATATCAGCATCGCGCCCATCATGCGCATACCCACCACGATAATCAGCGCTGTGAGCATCGCAATGAGCATGTTATAGCGCCCGGCCTTCGTCCCCGTGGCTTTGGCAAAGCTCTCGTCAAATGTGACGGCGAATATTTTATTATAGAACAACACATAGAGCACCAGCACGACAACGGATACGCACGCGCTTAAAACCACATCGCCTTCACTCATCGCGAGTATGCTGCCGAACATGTAGTTGTACACGTCCACATTCATGCCGGTCGTCAGCGATACGACGATAATGCCGATGGCAATGGCGCTGCTCGATATAATCGCGATGGCCGCGTCGCCTTTTATGATACTGTTTTCACCGAGGCGCATAAGCAGAAACGCTGTGAGTGCCACCACGGGCAGTGAGACCTCGAGCGGGGCCACATTCAGCGCAAGCGAAACCGAGAGCGCGCCAAACCCCACATGAGACAGCCCATCCCCAATCATTGAATAGCGTTTAAGCACCAGACTGACGCCGAGCAGCGCGGCACAAAGCGCCACAAGCACGCCGACGATCAGCGCCCGCACGATAAACGTATAGGATAAAAGCTCCGTGAGCCATTCAAACATCGCAAAAGTCCCCCATCATCCTCCGGCCTATCGGTGTGGCCAAATAATCCTGCGTGGAACCAAAAAACGCGCTTTGCATCGCCATGTGTAGAATCCGGTTTCCGTACTGCACCGCGCTTCTGATGTCGTGAGACACCATCAACACGGTAATGCCGGTTTGATTCAGCTCTTTGATCAGCGCGTAGAGCTCTGCCGTAATGACGGGATCGAGCCCGGCCACCGGTTCATCGAGCAGCAGCAGCTTTTTGGTGGCACAGAGCGCACGAGCCAGCAGCACACGCTGCTGCTGGCCGCCCGACAGCTCACGATAGCATTTCTTCTGAATATCACCAATGCCGAGAAGCGCCATATTATCCTGCGCACGGATCTTGTCCTCTTTTCCGAAAAACGCAAACCCGCGGCGCAGGCATCCCGAAAGCACCACCTCATAGACGCTCGCCGGAAAATCTCTCTGTGCCATCGTCTGCTGCGGCAGATAACCGATTTCATGCCGGGCAATACCGTCAAAGGTAATTTTCCCGCCCACCGGTTTTAAGAGGCCCAACAAGCCTTTGATCAGCGTGCTTTTGCCGCTGCCGTTTTCACCGACGATGCACAGATAATCGCCCGGCTCCACATCAAAGCTGATGGCATCCACAGCCGTCTGTCCGTCATATTTCATGGTCACGTTCTCGCAGTGAATCAGCGCCATCTTTTTATTTTAGCCCCTTCTTTAAGTTCTCAAGGTTGCCCTGCATCAATTGTAAATAGGTCACGCCCGCGTTAAAGTCGTCCCGCGTCACGTTGTGGCATGAATGCAGCAGCAGCATCTCCGTGCCCGTCTGCTCACAGACGGCTTTGGCCACTGCCTGATTGCTGAGCTCGATATAATAGACATATTTAATGCCGCTCTCTTTCACCGTATCGATTAGATACGCAAGCGTGCCGGCGCTGACCTCAGATTCGCTGCTGCAGCCGCTGAATGCCGCGCGGTAATCAAGGCCGAATTCTTCCGTCAGATACCGGAACGGAAACCGGTCAGCCACGATCAGCAGCTTGGTCTGCGATGCATCCGCAACAGCCTGCATCTCGTTGTCCAGCTCGCTGATCTTGGCAATATAATCAGCGGCGTTCTTTTCGTACACCGCTGCGTTCGCTCTGTCGGCTTTTTTCAGCGCGTCGGCGATTTGATCAATGATGAGGATCGCGTTCTTGGGCGATGTCCAAATGTGCTCGTCATATTCAGGCCCCTCTTCGCTCTCTCCGGCTTCTTCATGCTCGCTCTGCATGCCTTCCATCGTTTCCTCTTCCACGGGTGTAACAGCGTCCATCATTCGAAGCACCGTCATATGGCTTGTATCCGTCGATTCGAGCACCTGATCGACCCATGCGTCGTTCTCGCCGCCCGAATAGATAAAGACGTCGGCTTTTTGTATCATGATGATGTCGTCGGGCGTCGGGTCGAAGGTGTGCACCTCTGCGCCCGGATCAATCAGCATCGTCAAATTCGCATTCCCGCCCGTGATCGCGCGCGCAAAATCATATGGCGGAAATATAGTGGTGACGATATTTAAGCCGCTGCCGTTGTTGTCCGCAGCAGAGCTGGCGGGTGCGCAGCCGAACAGCGTAACAATTAATGCTGCGACGATGACGATGCACAATACTCTTTTCATTCTGTCAATCTCCTTGATTTCTGTGGCCTGAAACCGTATGCCTCCAATATAGCCAAAACGCCGTTAAACAATAAACGGCTTTGTTATTTCTCCTCTTTATCATGCCTTGCCGCTTCGCACGACCGGCAAAGCCCGTATATCACCGTTTTAAACTTGTCCATGCTGAATTGATGATGATCGAGCAGATGAGCCGTCATTTCATCGAGGTAATCGCAATGCAGATGGATAACATGTCCGCAATCGGCGCATACCAGATGATAATGGGTGGTGCAGTGATGGTCATGTGAGATGTATTGATAACAGGCACCCACGCCTTCCGTGCCCGCGTATTTCACCACGCTGCCCTCTTTCACCAGCTTATCAAGGTTCCGGTATACCGTCGTCTGGCCCACGGAAGCACCTTGGGCTTTGAGAAAACCGAATATCATATCCGCCGTCACATGCTCATCCGTGTGCTCTTTGAGACACTGAAGGATCAGCTCTCCCTGACGGGTATTGTATTTTCCTTTACTGTCCACGCCACACTCACCTCAATCCGAAAACGGTTTTCATTTTCATATTAAGTTTACGCATTGTGATGTCGTTTGTCAATATGAACCAGATTAATATTTATTCGGTCTAAAATCTGCCATAGGCTATTTATGATGTGTGTGCGTCATGTTATAATATCGGAAAATATGGTTGAGGAGGCTTTCATGAAGACAATCGTGATATATGACTCCGTTTTCGGCAATACCGCCAAGATCGCTGATGAGATTGCCAAAGCCACGGGCGGTGCCCTGTTCAAGATCACCGATATTTGCGCGGCGGATTTGGGCGATGCCACACATGTGTTTTTAGGCTCTCCCACCCGCGCGTTCCGCCCCACACCCGCCGTGACAGCATGGCTTAAAAAGCTGCCAGCCGGTACGCTCAAAGGAAAACACGCGGCCGCGTTTGATACGCGAGCAATCATGGACACAGTGGATTCCGCTATGCTCAAAAGAATGGTGAAATGGTTTGGCTACGCCGCAGAGAAAATTCAAAAAGAGCTGATTAAAAAGGGTGCTTTTGTCCACACCGACCCCACCGGCTTTTACGTCCTTGAATCCGAAGGCCCGCTCAAAGACGGTGAGCTCAAGCGTGCCGCCGAATGGGCTGAAAGGACCATAAAAGAATGAGCGATATTGAAAATCTGCCCGGCATCGGACCCGTGCTTGCGGGCCGTCTTAAAGAAGCGGGCATCACATGTGTGGAGGAATTGATGGCAACGGACGTGAAGCCCGCGTTTCTGCGCGTCCGCACGCTTTACCCCGACGCCTGCCTGATGAGCCTGTATGCACTGGCGGGTGCCGCGCAAGGCAAGCAGCGCGGGCTGCTGACAGCCGAGGAAAAAGCGGATCTGAAAGCGTTTTTTCACTCCCTTTCATAGCGGATTGAAATGCCTTCCGATCTTCGCGTTTGCAGGCGTCTGCTGGCACTGGAGAAGCTGTCTGAGGAGCATGACTTGCAGTTTTGTACCGCTGTCTCCTCAGACTGTTACTAATTTGTTTGGAAGTTCATAAACGGATCATGTCAACGATCTGCAAGGCTTCTTCAGGAGGCCTTTTTATTTTTAAGCACGATGCGATTCAGATTTTCCGAGAGCAGCAGCAGTGTCACGAACATCACCAGCAGGAAATATGGGAAAAGATAAATGCCGATGGATTGGGCCGCCGCACCGACGACCAGCGGCATCAGCGTGCTGCCCGTGTAAGCGCTCGCCATCTGCAGCCCCACAAGCTTTTGCGAATCCGCTTTTCCGAAACGCGCGGGCGTTTCGTGCAGCATCGACGGAAAAATGGGCGCGCACCCAAGGCCGATCATCCCGAAGCCAATTTGCACCGCCGCGTTGCCAAGCGGCAGCAACACGGCAAGCAACCCCACCGCGATGATGAGAATGCCAAGGCGTATCAACACGGTGTTATTCAGCTTCATCGATACAAAGCCGGACGCGAAGCGCCCCGCAGTGATTCCGAGATAATACAGCGATACCCACTGCGCCGCCGTCTCAGCTGATAGTCCTCTGATGCCGACCAGATAGCTGCTGCCCCAAAGGCCCATCGTCATCTCAAGCGAGCAGTAAACAAGAAATATGAGCATCGCCGATTTGACGCCGCGAATTTTGATTGCCCCGAACAGGCTTTTGGTGCTTTGGTTTTGCTGCCCGTCATTTTGTTCAGGCACCCTCTTCCATAACGGCAAAGCAACGAAAAGCGCCGCCACCAGCACAACCTGAACAATACCGATCGTGCCGTATCCCGTCTTCCAGCCATGCTGTTTCGCGATAAAGAGTGACATGACCATGGGGCCTGCCGATGCGCCCACCCCCCAGAAGCAGTGAAGCCAGTTCATATGCCGCGCTTTATAGTGCAGTGCCACAAAATTGTTTAGTGCCGCATCCACAGAACCCGCACCGAGGCCGAGCGGCACCGCAAGTATGCAAATCCAAAGCACGCTGCCGGATAAAGAAATGCCGAGCAGCGCGAGCGCCGTCATCAGCACGCTGACCGTGGTAACGAGGCCCGTGCCAAAGCGCCTGATCATTCTTTCGCTGAGCAGGCTCGACACAATGGTTCCCCCTGCCGTGATCATCGAAATCACACCCGCAAATGATAACGGCGCGCCGAAATCCGCGCTCATCACCGGCCATGCCGCGCCGAGCAGCCCATCCGGCAGACCAAGACTGATGAAAGAGACATAAATAATCACCAATAAAACCGTCATAATGAATTGCCTTTCTTAATCGAGCAAATTTCTTTCATTGATAAGCGACAGCGCAAGAACGATCATGCCGCGTTCAAAATCGGCTTCAAACGCGGACGACAGGGTCACATTCACGCGAAACTGACCGTTCAGCAGCGATTGCGTTTTTTGCTTTATTATCTCTGTATCACTCACGTTGAAAAAATCGCCGTAAAGCACGAACTGATGCGGCGCGAGAATGCGGCAGTATATGCTAAGCAACCGGGAAACGGTATCCCGTATCGTCTGCGCGTCGCTGTAATCAAGTCGTGTCCAGTCGGTATCGGGCAGCAGTTGACCGATTTCTCCGGCAAAATGCTGCGATCCTGTATAAACATCACCCCCCAGCACCATTCCGGCACCGGGCGAATATATCCTTGGAAAATAGATGCCTACAAGACACGGAGAATCTGCGAACGACTCAGCATATCCCTTCACAGCGGCATTCACATCGTTGGAGAAAATCACGGGCAGCTCATATCTTGCCTGATAGAACGGCATAAATCTATTACCCACAATGCCGCTGTAATCGTTGGCTACAATCACGCCGCTTTCCTCAAAGCCCGGCAGCCCAAAAGCGATCACCGCCACATCCGGATATGCCCGTATCACGTTGTCCAGCATACCGCAGAAACTTTCCACCTGTATATCATCCAAAAATGTTTGCTTTTTATATACGCATTCTCCAAACAGATTGACCACAAGAATATGAATAGAATTCCTGTTGTCTTTCTGATATCCGTAGATCACAACCGCATGGCGGTGCTCGCCGTTGTAAGCAAATAGCTGCGATGGCCTCCCGCCTCCCGACGGGATAAAACGCCCTTCGCTGACTTCTCCTTTTTCAATCATCTGCGCCAACAGCGTTTTCACAGTGACCACGCTTAATGCCGTCAGCTTCGAGAGTTCCTGAATGGTGGCCTCCCGCTTTTGAGCCAGATGCTTGCGCAATACCTTTTTATTAAGTTCTTTAACGATGGCCGTATCCATGAAACTTTTTAAACCTCTTTTAATAAGTCCTGCCTCAGAATAAGGCATATTCTTTTATTTGTCAATCATAAAAATGAAAAAGTGCCTTTTGTGTTGACTTTTCGCAGATTTTGAATATAATATGATTATCAATTGAATGTTTGTTCAATTGTTCATTCAACGCAAGGAGTTACAGCCATGGAAGCGGCATCAAAACACAGCAATCAAAAAGAAGCGAAACTGTTCCTGCATGGGCTGAACTGCGCGGACTGCGCCCGCAAAATTGAAGAAGCGACGGCAAAGATTGATGGCGTTGAGAGCGCCACGCTCAATTTTATGGCCCAGCGGCTTACCATTACCACGCGCAGCGCCGAGGATATGCCACGCGTGCTGCGACAGGCAAGCAGGCTCGCGAAAGAGATTGAGCCGGCTATTGAGGTCGCTTATGCGCGCGACGCGCAGCCCTCTGCCCCGTCCACCAAGCGCATGCTCTTTTACACGGCGCTGGGCCTCGGCACGGCGCTTTTGGCGGCAGCAATATTCTCCGGCGCAATGGGTCTGGTGTCGCTGCTGCTGTATCTGGGCGCGTATTTGCTGATCGGCGGCGAGGTGGTGCTGCGTGCACTTAAAAACATCACCAAAGGCATAGTCTTCGATGAAAATTTTCTGATGAGCCTCGCGACAATCAGCGCATTCGCCATAGGCGAATACCCAGAAGGCGTTGCCGTCATGCTGTTTTACCAGGTCGGCGAGCTGTTTCAGGATATTGCAGTGAACCGCTCACGCCGCTCCATCACGGCGCTGATGGACATCCGCCCCGATTATGCCAATCTGCAAACGCCGGACGGCTTGCGGCGCGTGGCTCCCGAAGATGTCTCCGTCGGCGATATCATTGCCATACGTCCCGGTGAGAGAATCCCTCTCGACGGCATTGTGAAGCACGGCGAATCGGCGCTCGATACTTCCGCGCTCACGGGTGAATCTCTGCCGCGCGATGTGCAGCCGGGCAGCGAGGTGCTGGCAGGCTCGGTCAATCAAAACGGCCTGCTTATAATTGAAGTCACCAGGCCTTTCGGCGAATCGACGCTTTCAAAGATTTTAACTCTCGTGCAGGATGCCGCGGGAAAAAAGGCGCCCACCGAGGCGTTCATCACACGGTTTTCCCGGTATTACACGCCCGCCGTGGTGGCTGCGGCGCTCGTACTCGCATTGCTCCCGCCGCTGCTGATTCCCGGCGCGTTTTTTGCGGATTGGCTGAGAAGAGCGCTTGTGTTTCTTGTGGTTTCCTGCCCCTGCGCGCTGGTGATCTCCATACCGCTCGGGTTTTTCGGCGGCATCGGCGGCGCGTCCCGAAACGGTATTCTTATTAAAGGCGGCAGCTATCTTGAGGCACTGAGCCGCATAGAAACCGTCGTATTCGACAAAACCGGCACGCTCACGCAAGGGGTGTTTACCGTCTCTCGCATCGCTGCCGATAACCCCGACGAACTGCTTGATTATGCCGCTCACGCCGAATCGAGCTCCACACACCCGATCGCGATGTCGATTCATAAAGCGTATGGCAAAGACATTGACGAGCAGCGCATAACAAAGCTCGACGAGCAGGCCGGCTATGGCATCGGCGCCATCGTGGACGGGAAGCACGTACTGGCGGGCAGCGCGCGGCTGATGGAGCGTGAGAACATTGCGTTTGATGCTGCCAATGAACCCGGCACTGTGGTTTATGTGGCTGTTGACGGAACGTATATGGGGTTCGTGGCGATCAGCGATACACTGCGGCCCGACAGCGCAGCGGCCATCGCGGCGCTCAAAAAGCTCGGTGTGAAAAAAACCGTGATGCTGACGGGCGACAGCCAAGCCGCGGGCGAAGCCGCGGCGGCACAGCTCGGCATCGACGAGGTCTATACCGGTTTGCTGCCGCATCAGAAGGTGGAGAAACTGGAACAGCTCGAACAGACCAAAACTGGCAAAGGGACGCTCGTGTTCGTGGGTGACGGCATCAACGATGCGCCCGTTCTGGCACGGGCCGATATCGGCATCGCGATGGGCGGTGCCGGATCGGATGCCGCGATTGAAGCTGCCGACGTGGTGCTGATGACCGATGAACCGGGCCGCCTGCCCACCGCCGTCCGCATTGCAAGAAAAACGCGGCGTATCGTCGTGCAAAATATCGCTTTTGCGCTGTGTGTCAAGGGCGCCATCCTCATATTGGGCGCTTTGGGCATCGCCACAATGTGGGAAGCGGTGTTTGGCGACGTGGGTGTGGCACTCATTGCGATACTTAACGCCACGCGTGCCATGCGCTTCAGCAAATAAAAATTGAGTAAAAAATTCGGTTTCAGTGTACTAACACGATTTTATAACAAATGCTCCAATTGAAATATCTGTATTGTTTGATTATAATTTAATCATCAAATATGAAAGAAGGGCTGTTTCGTGATAGTAGGTATTCGCTTAGGTAATCTCTCCATAGACTGCAAGGATCCGAAAAAACAGTGTGATTTCTACGCCGATCTTCTCGGCTGGAACAAGGGGATTATGTATAACTGTCCCGCGGTCATCAGTGACAACGGCTTCGTCATCTTGTTTATGGAATGTGACTTCGAATACATCCCGCCGGTGTGGCCTGAGGTAAGCGGGCAGCAGCAAAAGCACATGCATCTTGATTTGCAGGTTGATGATTTGCCGTCTGCCATTGAGGAGGCTGAAAAGCTCGGCGCAAAGAGAGCCGAAAGCCAGTTTGGCGGCACTCATTTTGTCACTATGATAGACCCCGAAGGGCATCCTTTCTGTCTGTGCGCCAAAGGATGACGTCTTAAACGGTATTCCTCAAACTTTTAGCTGTTTAGGCAGCTGAAAATCCAAAACCAATACCATCACAGCAGGCATTATGGATATAGTGTCTGCTTTTTTATAACCGCTATATCGTTGCTTCACAATAAAAGAAGCAGACACTCTGATCAAATATTGTCTGCTTCTTAACGGGCTTTAATGCTATAATCCACCAGCTATGCTGACGCGATATGAATCATGCTTCGCCATTTTTCTTTCCGCTGATGCTGTCAATGTCGATTCGCACAATCATTGTCCTTGCAAGATGAATGCAATCCCGGTCACTCCGCCATTCGATTTCCGGCGATAGACGGCGGCAGAGCTGATCCAACAACCGCAGCTTTTTTTCTTCATCGTCCTGAACCAACGATGCAGTGCCTGAAACGATCACGCTTTCATAGTATGTGGTTAATCTTTCAGCGATGATGCGGTTTTTGCCCATCACAGTGAACGATACGCGCGGATTGTCTTTAATATTCTCCAGTTTGCGGCCGTCTTTGGCGCAGTGAAATATGATCACGTTATCGTCGCGCAGATAGCAGTAGTTAATCGGCACGCCGTAAGGGGCTCCGTCAGCGCCCGACGTACAAAGCACACCAAGCTGTGAATCCTCCAGAAGTTTCACCGCCAAGCTTTCGTCCATCGCCCGATCTTTACGTCTCACATTCTCCTCCGATATCAATTCATGGTTTTGAAGGCTTGGCCTCATTCTGGTTATAAATTTCGCAATACTGATGCTCGCCGGTTAGATATTGGCAGCATTCCTTCCGCTCCGACTTTTTATCTAAAAAAACGCCGATATCCGATACCAAGCTCTTAAGCAGTTCCATGTTGATTTCGTAAAATGTATAGCCGCCGCGTTTTTCGCCTTTAAGCAGCCCTGCCTCACGCAAAATACGCAGATGCTGAGACACGGCAGCCTCTGATATACCAAGGATACGGGCCAGCGCACCCACACAATAGCCGTGCTGATACAGAAGCGCCAAAATTTTAAGCCGTTTCTCGTCGCCCACCGCTCTAAAAACTTTCAGCCATTTCTCCATGCATGCTCACCTATTTTTATGATAGACCTCACGCGCGCAGCATGTCAATGGAATATGGTTCCAGTGGCGTGCAAAGGATTACTTGATCCCAAGCAAGAAACGCGTCCCCTTGAAACGGCGGCAGATTTCATAACAGCCCCACGAAAGGCCCATGGCCGCCAGCACAATCGCTGCGAATTTTAACGTCCAAGGCATATCGAGCATCACGATGAAATAGGCGGCCGCAAGCAGCACCGTCTGATGAAAAATGTAAACGGGATAAGACGCACGGTTGAGAATGCTGAGCGCCTTGCTTGGTTTGTTCAAATATTGGTCCGCAAGGCCAGCCAGTGCCAGTATCATCAGCCATACGCCGAGGTTGCGCAGCAGCGCAAACCCAATCGCTTCGGCCGAGTAACCCTCAAGCCATCCCACCGTTGCGGCGATGGCCAGCATTGCCCCGTTCGCGGCAAGCGCTCCGCCAAGCAGCGCGAAACGCCAGCGCTTGAGCGCGTCGATAAAGACATCTGAATTCGCGAACACGGCGCCCAGCAAAAAAATCATCGCAAAGTAGAACGGGTTCTTGCCGCCGATATCCGGCAGCGCCTGCATGAGTGTCATCGGCACAATAGCCAGCAGCATCACCCAAGGCCGCGCAAGCCCTTTGAGTTTATCGGGCCTTCGTACCATCCAAAGCAGCGGCGCGAGCAGCGCGAGGCTGATCACAAACAGGTAGAGGACGAACCAAAGATGTGCGGGCGTAAAGCCGCCCGTGTATCCGGATAGATCGGAGAAGTTCGTGAAATACAGGCCCAGAAACGATAAATAATCACCCGTGTACCCATATTGCTGTATCAGCGCGAGGTACCCCTGGGGCGGCACAATCAGCACAAGGCCCGCAATAAAAGGAATCAGCAGCCGGCTCACACGCTCGCGGACAAACTGCCCGGGTGTCCTTTTGCGCAGCGCCTGATACGCGGCATAACCCGCGACAAAAAAAAGCAGAGGCATGATCCAATACCCAAGAGCAGCCACAAACCATGAGGAAAAATCGTTGATATTGGCGGCATCTTTCACATAATTGGGCTCCCACACATCATAAACCCGCGCCGTGTGAAACGGAAACAGCAGAAAAATAACACCAATCCTCAGCCAATCGAAACCATGTCGCCGCATGTTCAATTCCTCCGTATTATTGTCCACTGAAAGTATAATAGAATACTATTGATATAATAACATAAACCGCCATATTCGTCCGTGCGTTGGCGGCACAGTCTCATATGGCGGCATCTTGTCAGCTAATTCTTTTTGCGTGCACCACGAACCGTTCACGACTGGACCCGTCACATGTCGACAGCGTCAGCACCGTGTCATTTGACGTCACATCGATACCCGTATCATAGAGCGATACGTTTTTTAAGCCTTGAATGAAATCATCAAATGCTTTGTCATCGGCGAACTCAACGGGCATTAGGCTGTCATCAGTGCTATGGACGCTGAATATCTGCCATTGCGACAAATGCCCCCAAAGGTTGAGCGTTATTGTGGAATGAGTTTGATAATAGCTTTCGAGTTCAAATTGCGGCAGCAGCCCGAACATGGTGCCGTCCTTCATATGATGGCCGTAAACCACGATATGGCGGATGTCTGAATGGCACCGGTAATCCATAAACACACAGCCATGCGCAGACCGTTGGCCTTCAAAACTGTGATTCAGATAATACGCGTTATCATCGCATTGCACAACCGGATGGTCAATATTCGTGCCGGGAATCTTGATCCATCCAGTCGCATCCTCATTGATTTGGGTAAGAGCCGCATATGCGCTGGCCGCTGCCGCATCGTCGGCAGAAACGGCATCATCAGCATTCTCGCTCGCGCCATCCGTTTGCGTTGCTTGACCTGTTAACGCCTGCGCATACGTCTGGCGTATCGCGTTCAGCGCGTTCACGTCGGCATTGCTTTCTATAAAATAGCCGCCGATCCGAATGCCGCTAAACACGAGGGCCCCGACAAAAAACGCAAGCAACACAAACCGGAGCCACCGCCACATGCCGAAACGCTTCGGCTTTTGACTAGCGGACCTTCTTAATTCTCTTGTTGATAACATAAACCACCACGATACCTGCCATGCTGCCGAGCGCCATCACGAAATATCCCATGATGTTGTCACCCGTATCGGGAGACCCGGTATCCCGCGCATTCACAAAGCTTCCCGCTTCAATTATCACATCATCTTCGTCTATCGTCACCGTTTTGACATCAGCCGAAACCATATATCCTTTGGGCGCTTTGATTTCACGAATGGTATACTTTCCGAACTGGACTTTTTCAAAAAGAACGTTGCCGTCTTTTAGGGATACCGCACTCTTTACCAGGGCTCCGTCGGCGTTGTAAAGCCCGAATTCCGCGCCCGCGAGCGGCTTGCCGTTTTCCTTCGTCTTCATCAGGCGAATGGAACCAAAGTGCTCCCACAGCACCGGTTGATCGACGATTTGATTGGCCGATACGGTCGACTTGACGCCGAGCCGGCTCACGTCGGCGTACTCAACAGTCACTGTGAGCACCGTATCCGAGACAAAGTAGCCTGCGGGTGCGCGCGTTTCGCGTATCGTATAGGTGCCGATTGGCAGATTGCTGAATGTGACCTTGCCGTTGACGCTGGATGCCGTCATACTCACATCCGTGTTGTCATACGCTTCACCCGTCAACGTGAACTCGCCGCCGCTTAACGCCGCGCCTTTATGGTTGACCTTATTAAAGCTCACCGTTCCGAGCGCCGCCGCGTCGGCGGTGGTGAATGTTTTGTTGGTTGAAAGCCGCTCACCGCCGAATATATCGGGGTTCAGCAGAAAACCATCCGGCGCATAGACTTCTTTGGCATAAAACACCCATGCGGGCAGATTGGTGAATACAGCGTTGCCGTGAGAATCAGTCGTTGCCGTCACCGGATTCCCGTTCTTTAATATCGGCTGCTGATTAAAATTGAGCAGCTGATAAATTGAGCCGGGCACGGGATTGCCCTTACCATCGCCTTTGTAAACCGTGAGTGTGTAGCTGCCGCTGCCGCCGCTGGACCAGAGATTGTCCACCGATACGTTTTGAGCGTCGGCATCGCCGTCCGGGCTGTCGGTTCTGCCCGAGAGCACCGCGTTATTCGTAAAGTTGAGGTCGTCCGAAATGATGAACGTCGTAAACTCAAGGCGGTACACCTTGGTGCTGCCCTCCGGCAGATTGACGGACAGCGTATTTGAGTTGTCCGCATCAGGCAGATCCACGGTATACCCGCTCGTCACAAGCGTGCCCGAAGATGCGGGCTGCACATTGCCCGACGTATCGATAGCCACTTCATAAAGCTTGAGCGACGAGGACTGCAGCTGAAGCCCCGGGTCGAGCTGATCTGTCACAACCGCATTGAGCAGCGGAATCTTGCACGCATTGATGACGATCGACCAATCGATCGAATCGGAGCCTGCCGTATAGGTGCGGCCTTTGGAAATGACGGGGTTTGCGATATTGGCCGTCGCACTCGCGTCAATATGGTCATAAATCTCATCGCCCCGCAGCTGAGACGTATTGGTATACGGCTTCGTACCGCTCCATTGCGTTTCGAGCTGCGCGTTCTGAAGGTGTGTATAGAACGAAATGGTGTACTGATCCGTTGTCGTTGCATCGCCTAAATAGTAAGTGAATGAACGGCCATCGCCTGCAACCGTTGTCGGTGCGTGAACGCTTGTGTTTAATACACCGTTCACCAAGACCTCGAACGGATGCGTCGCATCGACCAGCAAATCCATGCCTGTCGGGAGCAGATCCGTCATCGTGGCTCTCGTCAATGGCAGCCTGTTGCGGTTCACAGAAACCGTCCATTTGATGGTATGGTCGGAATAGTTGTACGTGCCGACGCCTTTGTTGATCATCTGGCTGCCGAATGTTTTATTCGGCCCGCTCGAACTGACCAAACTGCCGCCGCGGTAAAGCGAAGCCCCATTGCCGAAATTCACGTTTACGTTATTGTTGGCATACAGCGTATCGAGCCCCGAAGGGTCGTTTTTGGCCGCTGACACGTCGACAATGCGCGTATAATAATCAAGCGTATAGGTATCCGTGAAGCTTGCGGGGAACGTATACGTGAAATTGTTGCTGTCTGTCACTGCCAGATTCGAATCGGAAGCGGGGACGGAGGTATATTCCGAATCGGCGGCCCCGTTCTTGCTCACCGAAAATTTATGCCCGGCGTTGTCTATCACGAGTTCCTGCCCGGCGGGAATCGTATCCACCACCGACATATTATCCATGGTCACCTTGTTTCTGTTGACCGTAATCGTCCAGCGGATATAGCCGCCGTTCTGATGGTTGTAATTCTCCGTGCCGCCCTGCGCGGTTTTGCCGATGAGGCCGCTGCCCGGAATGTTGCCGTCAACGTAATCTTTCGGCGGGTCGGTGGAGGTGGGTTTTTGCGTCCATTCAAGCTGTGCCGTATTGCGGAAGTTAACGGCAGCGTTATTGTTGATATAATAGTTGGGGTCCCCAACCTTCGTGTAATAAACCAGCCTTGCCGTGCGGTTCAGCGCGCCGCCCGACGGAAACCGATAATCAAGCGTACCCGATGTGCCGGAGCTTCCGAAGGTGCCGGCCGTGTATGCATATTTGCCCCATTCGTTCGTTGTTGTGCTTTCCACGGTGGTCAGCGCACCGCCGTTCAGCGATATCTGAACCGGATGGCTGGTATCAAGGATCATGCCGATGGGCAGTATGTCGTGGATATACGCGCCCGTCACCGACCCGTTGTTCGGTACCGCTGCGGTCACTTCCCATCGAATCACATTCGGGTCCGAATCGTTCGGCGCGGTCTTGGTGATCCAGTTCGTCTGAACCGTCGCGGTCACGGGGCCTGCCAGCGTATCCGCGGCGTGCTTCACAGTCGCCGCATTGGTGAATGTAGATTGATCTGCTGCTGTTGATGTTCCATCCTCAGCGCCAAAGGACGTCGGAGACGTTTTGTATTTAATTGTCTGTATCCCCGTGGTGTTCGGGTCGGTATCGGGAAATGTGTACGATACCTGATTCGCCGTCGTCAGGTCAAGGCCAGCGTCTGCCACGGACGTTGCCCCATGGCTAAAAGAACCGGACACGAAAGACTGATTTGAACTGTAAGCGTCCACCAGCGTATAACCGTCGAGTGCCCATCCTGTAGGTGGTGTCACTGTCACTGTCCATTCAATCGTGTTGTCAGCAGCGTTATATGCGCCGCTTTTTTCGAGTGTAATCTGCGGCGGTGTGGGCGGCGTACGCCGGAAAACGATGCTTTCGCTTCCGAGAGTGAGCGTCCGCTCCGTTTCATCGCCGTATTCGATATCGTTAAATGTCCCGCTTATGCCGATTTTGCCCCACATGGCACTATGAAGTGCGACATCATCAGTAAAATCAACGCGTATGGTATTTGAATCGGCAAAACTCCATGTCCCCAAAAGCCACTGATCACCTGTGGTCTTGTCGCGGGCATAGATTTCACTTTCAGCACTGGTCGGTGTTTTAAATGTGATATCCTCCGGCAAATCGATGGTAAAAAAATTGGTTCCCGAGTATGTATTGATATCCGGCTCAACGCCGTCACTCAGACTAAATCCGTATGACAATTCGATCTTCGAACCATTCGGGATGTCTGGGTAAACGCCTCCTACGGGGTCAATCACATGCTCGTCGGGATCTTTGACCGTGATCACAGATGGCCCGCCGGCGTCGCCGATAGCCCACGCTGTCCCATGCACAATCAGGTATTCCGTATGACCGGTTAAATCATTGGTGGACGGGCTGGCCGCCATGGCAATGCCCGCAATAACAACCTGTATAATCAAACAGACTGCCAAACCCCAAACGATATATTTCTTCTTTTTCATTTGTTTTTCCCCAATCTCAAGCTTTTAAGCATCAAAAAACGAAGATAAATGACAAATCGATTTATAAAAATGATGAAAAATCAATATGCTTTATTTTTTTCTATATTACACCGTTATTTAGAAAAGGTAAATGAAGATTGTTCTTATTTTATTGAATAGTCATATAAACAATATAAAACGCAACAAAAAAAGCACTGCTTAAGCAGCACTTCTTAATTCAGCGCGGTTTAACCTAATTTTCTGCAATATTCGTGGCCTTTGTTAGTAAATTCGAGCCAAAACGGAACCTTGTTCTTCGTCTCTTTTTTGGTATGCTTTATCAGATACTCGTCATCAATGAGCTTGCGCAATGTGATAATGAAGCCTCTCCATTCATCGTCGTTCATCGTCTCTATCAGATTATCGACGGCAAATGTCAGCGACACGCCATCGGGCAGCTGCTTTTCAATTTCCGCTAATTTTTTTAAAACCTTTTCTTCTTGACCATTGCTTAACATGATGTTTATTCGTATGCCTCCTCGAGTTGTCAAACCGCACGACTTATTATACACAGTTTAAGCCGGAACACAAGAGGAGATTCGTCCATCTTTCTTCAGAATATTTTCATTATTATTATATTAAGCGTTTTTTCAAGCCGAAATGCCCATTTTGGATTGTAATATTAACCATCTATCCGCTGTGCTTTCATCGTCAATCTTTCAGGCTTCACAGATGATTTGCGCCCGTATGGAACGCCTGACAGGTTGGAATTATGACCCGAAAACATAGCTTATACTGATGCAAAACAGAAAACTTAAAAAGACGGAACGGCTGTGAGCCATCCCGTCTGTGGTTTGTTCATTTTCAGGCGTCGCCCTCTTCGCCCGCCGCAAGGCCCAGTTCCTGCTCGCCCCATTCGCGCAGCTTATATTTTTGTATTTTGCCGCTGGCCGTCATGGGGAACGTATCCACAAAGCGCACATAACGCGGCGCTTTGTGCTTGGAAAGGCCGTCCTTCACGAACTGGATCATGCTTTCCTCGGTCTCGGCAGCACCGGGCTTTAATATGATGCATGCAAGCACCTCTTCGCCGTATTTATGGTCTCGAACGCCCACCACCTGCACGTCCGTGACCGACGGATGCGTATAGAGGAACTCTTCGATTTCGCGCGGGTAAATATTCTCGCCGCCCCGAATAATCATGTCCTTTAAACGCCCGGTGATTCTGTAATAACCGTTCTCGTCGCGAATACCCAGGTCCCCTGTATGCAGCCAGCCGTCCCTGTCAATCACCTGTGCGGTGGCTTCGGGCATTTTGTAATACCCTTTCATCACATGATAACCGCGCGTGACGATTTCGCCGACCGCATTCGGCGGTACATCATTGCCCGTTTCCGGGTCAATCACCTTGGCTTCCACATTCGGATACGCGCGGCCGACCGTGGACACACGAATCTCGAGCGGATCGTTCACGGTGGACTGTGTGATGCCCGGCGACGATTCAGTCTGCCCGTAAACACTCGTGATGTGGCGCATGTTCATCTTATCGGCAGCCGCCTTCATCACCTCAACAGGGCATGTGGAGCCCGCCATAATGCCGGTGCGCATATGCGACAGATCGTATTTGGGGAAATCGGGATGCTCCATCATGGCGATAAACATCGTCGGCACGCCGTGAAACGCCGTGCATTTCTCGGATTCGAGCACACCGAGCACGCGCGTGGGATGGAAATGGTCCACAAACACCATCGTTGTATCGTTCGTGATGGAAGCCATCACACCCAGCACACACCCGAAGCAATGGAACAGCGGCACCGTAATGCAAAGGCGGTCCTGCGCGGAAAACGCCATCGATTCGCCGATGATTTTTCCGTTGTTGATCAGGTTAAAATGCGTGAGCATCACGCCCTTGGGAAATCCGGTTGTTCCGGATGTATACTGCATGTTGATGACGTCGTGCGGGTCACATTCCGCCTGACGTGCCGCACGTTCTTCCTCGCTCACCTTTTCGGAGAGCGCGAGCACATCGCTCCAATGATACATGCCGGGATGTTTCTCTTCATCCAGAAAAACGACGGTTTTTAAGAACGGCAGCTTCTTGCTGTTTAATTTGCCGGGCTCGCATTTGCTCAGTTCAGGGCAAACGGCATTGATGTGATCAACATAGTTGTTGTCCTTTGTGCCGCCCATCATGATGAGCATGGTGGAATCGGACTGTTTGAGCAGGTATTCGAGCTCAAACTTTTTGTAGTTGGTATTGACCGTCACGAGCACAGCACCGATTTTGGCCGTGGCAAACTGCGTCTGCACCCACTGCGGATAGTTTGTCGCCCAGATAGCCACATGATCGCCCTTCTTGATGCCCATTGCCATCAGCCCGCGCGCCACGCGGTCGCACTCGGCTTTAAACGCGGACGTTGTGAAGCGCAGCCCTTCCAAAGGATGAATGCTGCATTCCTTATCCGGATATTCCTTCGCTTTCATATCCAGCCAATTGCCTATGGTCATGTGAATAAATTCCGGCATGGTATCCCCTCCATATTATACTTAAAACTAATTGCCTCACTTTTTGGTATAAAAAAAGCCTTCGTCCATACAGAGACGAAAGGCTTCGCGGTACCACTCTGCTTGCGGGAACACGCCCGCCAGCTCAAACAAGGGCTTATGGCCTAAAGCCGCTACCCTTTCCTTAACTAACGCATAAGGGGGGCGTCAGCACCTACTCATTTCAGTACTGAAGCTCCGGGGCGAGTTCACCTTGCTGCCGCGTCCGCCTTGCACCATCCGGCGGCTCTCTTCACGCTGGCTCACCAAGCTACTGATCCCCATCACAGCCGATAAAATTTATAATTAAATTTATTATATGATAGGCTGGAAATCATGTCAACTATGACAGGCTTTTTTCTTTGTTAAATAGAGTTTTGTCAACCGCTTAAATTGGATCACTCTCCCATAACTTGTACAAATATGGACATTTTTAAATGTTTGCTATATAGTTGATGGTAACCGGTAAATACGGCATCGCAGCATTGACGATCTTGCGCATAATGATTAATGATTCTAAGAGGACTGACATGAAAAAAGATTTGGGCGAAGCGCCGCTGACAATCGGCGGATGGCTGTTTCTCATCGCCTCGCGGCTCATATTTGGCATTGCAAACAGTGGCAGCTCCCTTTTTCAAGTCTTTGATTTGCAGCCGGACTTGCCAACCCGGATGATACAAATCCTGTCCGCACTCCTTGTTGTCTTCGCTTTTGTTGCATGCACGTTTCTATTAAAAAGGCATAAAGCTTTTCCGGTCAGCTTTATTATATTTAATTCGTGCTCTATCGTCTTTAACATATTCGCGGTTTGCATATCCCTCGCCGCAGGTGTCGCCCCATTAAATACATTTCTGTTACTGTCCGCCGCAATCCCCGCAGTCAGCGGTACTGTGTGCATTGTATACACGCTGCGTTCAGAGCGCGTGAAAAAAACTTTCGTCTTCACTTGGAATGAAAAGCCCGATAAACGGTTTGTCGACAAAGCAAACCAGTCAGCACAAACATAAACACCCGTATATTAACGAGTTGATTACAGGCACGCTTATACCGGCTGTTACAGATATTCAGCCATGATGACTTTAGGGGGCTATGAAAAAAGATTTGGGCGAAGCGCCGCTGACAATCGACGGATGGCTGATTGTTATCGGCATACGTTTTTTCGTTATCACAATGGTTATCGGCAACGATGCCGTCAGAACACTCCATATGAAGTTTAATGCTTTGCAATTACTGTTTATACTCTTATTTATGTATACTTTTATTGTTCTCGTATTTTTCTCCTAAAGGCACAAAGCCTTCCCCGTCACTTATATCATCATTGAGTCCTTATTGTTGCTTTGCGGTATCATAAGTTTGATTGTGAATTTAAAATTCTCCAGTGTCAATGTGATACTCGCTGCAGCCATCCCGGTCGCAATAGGCGGCATATGCATTGCTGACATGTGCCGATCCAAGCGCGTGAAAAAAACCTTCGTTTGCTGCTGGTTTGGAAAGCGCGATCAGCGGCTTGTTGATAAAGCAAACAATATCTAAATAAGAAATCAAAACCACCAGTTGAACTGGTGGTATGCACTAGCCTAAAAGGGCATATTACTGGCCAGCGTCTCAAGACGCACTGAATATTTCGCCAATTGCATTAGTTGCCCTACAACTACTAAAGCAGTCGTCTCGATCGCTGCTTTTTGCTTTGAGTCACTTGAAAATTGTCATTCGCTTCGCTCAATTCTTTAAGCTAAAGCATTCTTTAACTCACACCAGCAGAGCTGGTGGATTCTAACGCTAAAGCACAACGGAAAGGCCGGGAGACGGCTTCTCCCGGCCTCGCCGCGTTTTGATTTTTGAAAGACTGATAGGCTACACGCCGAAACTTGATCCCTTATTGACAGTCACCTTATCGGCAGTCATCGACGTAAAACCATCGAAGTCCTGGCCGGAAAGCTGGAAGTTCGGATAGGCGTAAGCGCCCATCTCCGGCAGATCAAGTCCGCTGACTTCCGCTTCCTTGGAAACCCGGATGCCCATTGTTTTATCGAGCAGCTTAATGAACAGATACGAAGAGCCAAAGCCCCAGACGATCAGTGTGCCGATGCATATCAGCTGCGCAACCAGTTGGCCGGGGTCGCCATAGAACAGGCCGCGCACTGCACCGGCCACGCCGTTGAAGCCGTCGCCATAGGTGCCGTCCGCAAACAGCCCGAGTGCGAGTATGCCCCAGATGCCGTTCACACCGTGAACGGAGATCGCACCCACAGGGTCGTCGAGCTTGCAGCGATGCTCAAAAAAGTGTACCGCGATGCATACCAAAAGACCCGCCACCACGCCGATAAAGGCTGCCGCGAGGCTATTCACAAATGCGCACGGCGCTGTGATGGCCACAAGGCCGGCCAGCGCGCCGTTGCACGTCATTGACGGGTCGGGCTTACCGTACTTAGCCCACATATAGAACATGGATACCGTGCCGCCAACCGCACCTGCAATCATCGTGTTGGTTGCCACAACGGAGAGACGGAAATCTGCGCCGCAAAGCGTGCTGCCCGCATTAAACGCGAACCAGCAGAAGAACAGCAGTATGGTACCGAACATCGCCATTGGCAGATGATGGCCCGGAAAAGCGTTGGGCGTGCCGTCTTTTCTGAATTTGCCGATACGCGGCCCGATAATGATGGCGCTGGAAAGAGCAATCATACCACCCATGCCATGCACAACAGACGACCCCGCGAAGTCAAGCGCGCCGTGCCCGAGGCCAAAGTTGGCGCCCATTGTGGCAAGCCAGCCGCCGCCCCACATCCAGTTACCAAACAAAGGATAGAAGACCATTGAAATAAAGAATGATATGATCACAACCGCAGAGAACTTGACGCGTTCCGCCATCGCGCCCGTCGGAATTGTGCATGTCGTATCCATAAAAACCATCTGGAAGAAGAACAGCGCGAATATACCCACATCGTACGTATCACCCGCGAGCAGGAAGCCCGATGTTCCGATGATACTGCCAAAACCGTCGATCGCGACACCGCTCGAGAGCGCGGCCGTACCGGCACCGAGATAAGAGTTGCCGCCGCAGTTGCCGAACTGGAACGCAAAACCCACAAGGAAATAACCGATTGCGCCGATCAGGAAAACCATAAAGTTCATCGCGATGGTATGCAGCGCGTTCTTGGCCTGTGTGAAGCCCGTCTCCACGAGTGCGAAGCCGGCCTGAAAGAAGAACACCAGCATACCGCAGAGCAATACCCATACATAGTTAAGTCCGATCGAGGTCTTCTCAGACTGCGCCGCCACATTTTCAAGCGTCACGCTGGACGGATCGGCAATGACAGCCGTATTTGCGCCGCCCGGGTCTGCCACGGCATCCGGGTTGTCTATCGGAGATACAACCAGCCCGAGCGCCACACCCAATGCCGCAAGAACCAATACAAAAATCACACCGAAAACCACTATTTTCTTGTTTTTCATTTATATAATTCTCCTTTATGTTACTTAGTCAGCCCAACGGCTTTTCTTTTTACGGGTTTGAAGTTTCTCCATGAGAAGGTTTTGCCGCCGATGACGCTGCCCATCTTAAGCGAGGCAAGGCAGTAGCGAACCCCTAGGAAAGTGCCCACAGCCGCGAAAACCACACCCGGGATTTCGGCGCTCATCACCGAAAAATTGACGTTGCGAACGATTGAGTACACGCCGAACGCCACACTTAATACCGTAATCAAGGATGAGACCGCGAGCAGGACGCCAAAGGCCACTGCACCGTGTTTGTTAGAGCGCGCTTTCACCGTTCTCACCTGTCCTTACCCGGTAGGCATCCGACACGTCGCTGACGAATATCTTGCCATCGCCGATTTTACCTGTTTTGAGTCTTTCAGAAACGGTTTGAATGACCTTGTCAACCGCTTCATCCTTCACGACTGTCTCCACCTTCATTTTGGGGAGAAGATTAATGTGGTACGCGACCCCTCTGTAACTCTCCGTGAGGCCTTTTTGTGAGCCGCAGCCCATAACGGACGTCACAGTCATGCCCTTGATGTCAAGCGCGTTTAAGACCTCCTTGACATCTTCCAACCTTTCCGGCCTGATAATGAATTCAAGCTTTTTCAAAATCCGATCCTCCTTTTTTTAATAAAAAAAACGACGGCGCTTTCTTTTGAAAGCGCCGTCGCTAACATGATACGAAACGTTTTAAACAAATGCATGGATGTTGAGACAACGACAAAACATACCGACTTTGATGGTGAATTTAAATGCTAAACCACCAGCGAATGCATTTGTATCTTCTCTTTCGGTATAGCACCAGCATTGCATTTCGTCAAAGATAGATTTTTACAGCATATTGATATATTTGGCTGAATTCATTGCTCACAATCGCATTATTCTATTAAAGCGGCGCCGTGCTCATCTTATTGCGATTTTTCTGTACACTTTAGAAAAATCACAATTGTTACCCCAAAAACAAGAACATTCAATGCTGGTCAACATAAAACGGCAATGATAGAATAAAGTGTGCCATTGTACATAGCCATGATAAAGGAGGACAACATGGATAAACTCATTGGTGTGCTGCAAATGATACTGCCCGTAGTGCTGATGCTGGTCATCGGCGTGATCTGCCGCAAGAAAAGCATTGTGCAAAAACAGGGCATCGACGGGCTCAAGGCGCTCGTTGTCAACGTGGCGCTGCCCGCTGTGCTCGTTAAGGCATTTTACACAGCCTCTTACGGGCTCGGCATCATCATCACCGCCTTGTCCATGTTTGCTGTTTGCCTTGCCGCGATGGGCCTTGGCTTTGTGTTTAAAAAGCTCACCAAAACGCCCATGACCACCGTTCCGTTTCTTTTTACGGGCTTTGAGGCGGGCATGCTCGGCTACGCGCTTTATACGCTGCTTTTCGGTGCGGATGCCGTCACCGATTTTGCCACGGTAGACTTGGGGCAGGTGCTTTTCGTATTCACCGTGTATTTAACCATGCTGAACGGTACATCTCAGCGCAGCGCCAAATCCGTGCTGAAAGGCATGGCCTCCTCCCCCGTCATCATTTCGATTGCCGTCGGTGTCATCCTCGGCGCGACGGGTCTTGCCGGAGCTATCAGTGCCTCTCCCGCGGGCGGTATTGTTCTGCATGTGCTCGATTTTATCGCAGCCCCCACGGCCGCCGTCATATTGTTTGTTGTGGGGTATGAGCTGGAATTCAAAAAAGCCAAAATCGGCCTTGCGCTGTCCGTGGTTTTCTCGCGTCTTGTCATAATGGCGGCTCTCGGCGCGCTCGTGCTGCTGGGCCTCAGTGCGGTGATCCCCGTCGGCGAAACGCTCAAATGGGCTGTTGTTTTGATGTTTTTGCTGCCGCCGCCGTTTGTGCTGCCCATATTCGGCAAAAACGAAAACGAAGGCGCTTTTGTATCCGCGTCTCTCTCATTTTCAACGCTGCTGTCTCTCGCGGCCTTCGCCATCATCGCGGTATTAATCGTTTGAAATCCGGTTTTATTGATATTTTACTTTTTTATCCGCCTTTTTACGGCTGACGCCACGGCGGACATCGAAATCATATTTTCAATACTGCTGACAGCCGACAATATAGATCATGCAAAGGCAGTTGCGGTCTTCACCATAGCTGCGGTCATTGTTTCCTTCTTTTCTTCAGCCATGGCATGATCTCTCCGCGCCAGCCCCTGAGCAGCGCAGCGAGTATTAAAAATACCGCGAATATAATGCGCAGCGGGTCTTCTTCGATGGCGGACGCAAGCCAATATCCGCCCGCTCCGCCAACCATACCGAACAGTGTTAAAAAAAGCGCGGGCTTCAAACTCACGTTTTTCTGTCGGAAGTGCGACACCAGCGCGGCTGCCGCCATGGGCAGATACGCAAACAGCGTCATGCCTTGCGCTTCATGCTGCGAAATCCCCATGAACAAAGTGAGCGCCGGAATCAGCACGATACCGCCGCCAAGCCCCATACCGCCCACCACGCCGAACAGGATGCCGAGCAGCGCAAACAGTATCAAAACAGCATCCTGATGCCCGCCGCAAGCATCAGCAGCGTGAAAATGTTGTTAAGCAGCCGTACGCCCACGCGCTTCAGGCAATACGCGCCAAGCAGCCCTCCTGCCGCGGCACCGCCGCACAGCCAAAGTGTTTTATCAAGAGGGACATAACCGCCCACCGTATACAGCACGGCAGAAACGGCAGAAACGGGAAAGATGACTGCGAGCGAGGTGGCATGGGCTTTCTTTTCATCAATGCCCAAACGCTCGAGCCCTTCCACAACGGCCACACCGCCGCCCGAACCGAATAAACCGGCCACAAAACCAGACACAGCCCCGACTGCCGCACTCTTGACACCTTTTTTCATGTTCTATCCTCCGACGTTATTTTTCTCCGGCACCTGTTTCAATATTCTCAAGGCGTTTAAATATAAAACAGCAAAGCTCAACATAGATTTATCATGTGGCCCCAAGCTTTGCAGGTATCATGAATAAGACAATACGATTAGGGTGCTGAACTTGAAGAACGAAGACGATTTAACCGCTCTCATACAAGCCACCTGCAACTCGATAAATAAGTTGATGCTTTTCGCCGCCTAAAAAACGGCGATTTATTTTTATACTCAAAAGGGGGCTAAAAACGCGTGAACAGGCCGGAAAACAGAAAGAACTATGTTCTGGATACCAATGTCCTGATGCACGATCCGTGGTGCTTTAAAAACTTCATCGGCAACGACGTGTACATTCCCGTCACGGTGCTGGAGGAGTTGGACCACCTTAAAACACGCGACGGCCTGCCCGGTTATCAGGCACGCGAGGCCGTGCGCACGCTGCACCGCACAATCGACGGCTGCGGCCGGCAGTACGTGAGCAGCGGCATCGCGCTGGAAAACGGCATCATGCTGCGGGTCACATACTCCGAATCGGCGGACAGACGCTTTCCGTTCGGCGAAGACAAAAACGATAATCACATTCTTGCCTGTGCGCTGCAGCTAAAAGAGAACCATCCGGAGGCGGAAACGATTCTTGTTTCCAAGGACGTGTGCCTGAGGATTAAAGCGGAAATCTGCGGCATCACTTCGCAGGATTATGAGACCGACAAGATTAAAACCGATGAACTGTACAGCGGCCAGAAAGCGCTGAGCCTATCGGAAAAAAGCATCAGCAGCATCTATTCGGGCGGCGCGAAGCCGCCGAAGGGCGCAGACCTTTTGCCCAACGAGTTCGCTGTGATCACAACAAAAGATGAGGATCCGATTGTCACGCGTTATGACGGGAACCGTCTCGTTCCTCTCCGCTATGAAAACTATTCGGCATGGGGGCTAAAGCCGATCAACCCCGAGCAGGTGATGGCCTTTGAGCTGCTGTTGGACCCCGCCGTGTCGTTCGTGTCCGTCACCGGCGGCGCGGGCAGCGGCAAAACGGTGCTCGCCACGGCGGTTGCGCTCGAGAAGGTGCTCGAACAGCGGGAATACCGCAAGATCGTGTTCGTGCGGCCTACCGTGCCCGCAGGCAATGACATCGGCTATCTGCCCGGCACCGAGGAAGAAAAGCTGCGGCCCTGGATGGGCAGCTTTTATGACGCGATCGACTTTCTGATGTCGTCAGACAGGGACGGCGGCCGTGTGAAACGCGCGAAACGCGTGGAAGACGGCTTTCAGGTGGAACAGTTCATCGACGATTTCAGGCGTCGCGGCATATTTGAAATTAAATCGTTCACCTACATGCGCGGACGTACGATCACAGATGCCATCGTGATTGTTGACGAAGCGCAGGAAATGACGCCGCATCTCGCGAAGCTTATGCTCACACGCGCGGGCAAAAACTCCAAATTCATATTCCTCGGCGATCCGTCCGACAACCAGATCGACAACGTGCTCGTCGATTCCAAATCAAACGGCCTTGTGTATGTGGTGGAGCGCATGAAAAACCACGCGATCACCGGCCATATCACACTTAAGCAGGTAGAACGCAGCGGCCTTGCGTCTCTCGCCGAAAAAAATCTTTAAGCAATCAGGCAATAAGCTTTTATTCCTCCTCATTCAAAGAATCCTTTTCAGCAACAGGAGCAGCCGGCAGGCTGCTCCTGTTGTTTGTTCTGCTTTGTTAAACGGCGAATACCCCACCATCGAAAAGCCGAAACCACGTCATCACGTCATGGCCGATGACTGTCTGCCTGTTAACCGCTGTCGGATAATATTGATTTTTACTACAATTTCTTATATTATGTTCACTTCAACGGAAACGTGAGTAGGCCATGTCAGATACCGAGTGACGTTATCGTTTCCTGCCCAGTTTTTATACATCACATCCGCATCCGTTTTTGCAAACGGACGCAGTATAAGCCTTTGGGTTTCAATAATCGCTGTCCCTTTATGATTCATCTGGTTCCTCCTTAAATTCATCGTGTTCTTTGTTTAATTCCTTATTCCGCGCTTCCTCTAATTAAAATAAGCCCTCCTCTCCGAAAAACTATCTTTTCGGGGACGAGAGCGTCGCTTCGTGATACCACCCCAAATTCACCCGCATCTTACGATACAGGCCTTATAAGCCTACGGATGAACATATCGGTCCATCGATAGCCTTGCACGATGACGGGTGCATCCGTCGCAGCCTAATACAAATATTGCATTTGGTGCGCAGCTCCGAGGCCATTTTCAATCATTCCTGCTTCACCCCATTTCACCAAGTCGAGGTTCTCTGTATAAGCACAAACAACTTACTCTTCTCTTCATCGCCTTTGAGATTTGTTTTTCCAATTATAATCATTTGTGCATTTTATGTCAATTCAAACCTGTGTATGCGTACGCATACAAATGTCTCTTATATTACCGCTGTCGATATTTGTTGACTTTATCAACAGCTTCCAGTTATTATATTCATAGATTCTTATTTTGGAGGAAAATGACGATGAAAAAGGCCGTTATCCTGATTGTCATAGGACTGATGATGTTGACGCTGGGCGCATGCAGCCTGATACCGACTAGCGGCGAAAAAGCCGATGCCACCAAAGATGTTTCGAGCAGCGACGGCCTTCTGCAAATCACCGTCCCCGAAAGCTACAAGGAGTCTGATATCCTTAACGCCGACGCGAATCTGCAGCTTATGAACGCAGCCATGGAGCAGTATACCATCACCATATTCGAATCCAACGTGGATTTCAGCGATGACTTTACACTGGACGATTACAGCGACGCCGTATCTTCGAGCATGGGCGGTGTGATGACCTCGCCCGAGTTTTCCGACATCGAAGCCTTAACCATTAACGGATATGACGCCAAACAGTACACGCTTTCGGGAGAGATAGAGAAAATAAAAATCAAATATCTCGTGACGCTGGTGGGAACCGACAACGGCTATTACCAGATCATATCATGGTCGCTGCTGAGCCGGTTCGACAACGCGTTGGATACGTTCAAACAAATTGCGGAGTCGTTCACGGAACTGTAAAAAGCCAGACAAGAGAGCTTCCGGCGAAGCTCTCAGGCTGCTGACAAAGTCTATAGAGCCTCTCGCAGATGACAAAGATGGGTAAAATAAGTTTGAAAGAGTGACCGACTTAACCGATTTCAAGCTGTTATCTCTCCCCCAGTCACCTATCGGTGACAGCCCCCGATCCACCCTTATAGGGTAGTCGTCAGAGGGGGCCGGATAACAAGGTTTTTTGACAAGCTGAGAGCTTTCGACGTGAAGCTCTTTTTTATTTGGGCGAGGACAAAAGACAAACCGTCTTCCATTTGATGAAAAGCCCGTTTGCTTGCAATCCATCACAGCGAAGAGCCGAGCGGAGACGATGAATAAAGACGTACAATCTTGGCAGTCCTTGGCGATGAGCGTTCGCCGCAAATACAGAAAGCATGACTGCTGGCGTGGCTCTTGTGTACGTCGGCACTTGAATCTTTCAAACGAACATAAGCTGTTGCCCAGATGAGGATATGTGAACAAAATCGATCAACCCTCTCAGGCATCAGCGAAGCAGCCGCGAGGCTGTCACGGCAGGCAGCCGAATAAGATAAAAACATTACCTTTCCCGACTTCCCTGCCTGACCGACAACAGTCCGCCGCGGTGTGATATAAACGTTTTATACCCCGGTCACGCTCCCTTTTCCTCGTTCATTTTCTCCAGTATCGCAAGAATCTCATCCCAGTCGTATCCGGCCTGATCCTTCTGCAGCTTGGTTAAAAGCGACGTATGGTTGAGCACAAGCACGTTGCAGTCCGTCTCACCCCGTATGCTGAGTATACCCGTCACCGACGATGGCCCGCCGAACTCCGGCACCGGCTTGATATCCTCGGAATTGACTTCCAGCACGCTGCTGAGCTCGTCTACCTCCAGCGCCATAAACACACCTTCCTCGGGTTTTATAATCAGAAGATGGCCGCCCGGCTGTGGATTCCCGCCACCCTTGAACATCCTATGCATATCCACAACGGCGATGTATGCGCCATGGTAACAGAGCGCGCCGCGTATCATGGCATTGGCGTCCGGCAGCGGTATCACCTCGCTTAAATCCGTCGCCTCATACACCACTTCCTGCTTCAGCGCAAACAGCTGGCCGTTAATGCCGAATGCCACCAACCTGTCATGCGCCGCATTGATTTTTAGATTGATATCCCTTTGCTCAACCGCCGTATGAGCCTGCACAGCCATGCCCGGTTCATCGGCCGCATCGGTGAGCTTCACAAACACAAAAGCGAGTATGTCGTTCACATAACCGTCGGTGTTCTTGTACTCGCGGTAGCTTGAGGAGCAGGCGCATCCCACCGCATAATAGCTCCCGTTGAAAACGAGTATTTCTCTGCGCAGCTCCGCGTTTTTAACGCCGAACAGCATGTCCGGCAGCTCCAGTGTCTCCCCAACAATTTGTGCGCCAGTGGATGCAATCACGCTGCCTTTGCGGTCGGTAAATACCGCGAACGTGTCTTTTTTTGATTTCAGCGCGTCTCCCAGCATGGCGGAAAATTCAAACTCACTGTCGAACACAATGCCGATGCCGCCCACAACGCGGCTTGGACAATTGATGTCCGTTACCGAGGCGCTGTAAATATACGTGTGTCTGCCATTGTAAAGCGGCGTTTCTTCAAACGGGGATACAAAATACCTCTCGGGCCTCGCGTTAGACAGCGTACCGTGAATATACGCGTTGCTCAGCGTAGTCCCCACATCGCGCCGGTATTCCGGGTTCGATACCGCCACAATGCGGCCCGTTTTATCATAAAGGAACAGATTGCTGTACACCGTATACAGGCTGTGGATATAAGCAAGTATCTTGGTCAGCCTAGCCTGATCCTTTTCACCCACCGTGTCCTGCGCGAGGATCGATCGGAAAGTGGAATTGAGCACCCACCAGCGGCAGTCGTTGGCGCGTTCATATAGATTTCGGTCCATGATGTCGATACACAGCGACGCAAGAAACCCCGCGTCCAGCAGGCTCGTCGAAATTACCGTCGAAAAGAGATCCGCCACGGATTTTTTAAACAGGCTGCTTGTTCCCGCGCCAATCTTGCCGATATTGTTGAGTATGGGTTTCAGCCTCGATAGTTCCTCGTCTTTAACGCCCTCTTTATCGATGAGCTGTCCGTTGTAAACGATGCGCTTTAACGATTTATTGATCATCTGCGTTTGAACGATGATCTCGTTGAGAGCCGTGGAGAACGAATCTGCCCTGCTCATCAGCGCCCCCGCGATGCCGCTGTCGACTCCCTGCAGCTCGGATTTTTCTTTAAACGCGAGATGCAACGGCTGCATCACCATACCGCGCCACCCGAGGCCGTAATAACCCTGATAGCCTTGTGTGGCGACCGTTTTAACGATATAGGCCATGCCCCGGTAATATACAATTCCATTTTGGCCTTCCTCCACTGTTTCTACGGCAATCCCGGTCGGCACGTGGTTTTCATCGTTACTCGCAATCACCGTGTCGTTTTCATCCACAATCAAAATCACCGACCCGTCATAGTCCGTTGAAAGTTTGCTGAATATCAGTTCCATTTCGTTCTCAAATCGGAAGCACAGGCAAATCACGCCGATCACCTCGCCGGAGTCCTCCGCGTGGATGCGGCTTGTGAAAATATGTGTCTTCTTTTTAGCCGCCTGCAACGGGGACGGCGCAAACAGCTCAAAGAAGCTCTCCGAAGATTCAAGCGTCTGAATCACATTGGGCGCGTCGATCTTCTTGCCGAGTATCTTGTTGCGCTGGTCGAGATTCGCCAGCACAGTGCGGTTTTTATCGAGTATGATAATCTCTTCATACACGGAGTATTTCGCGACGTACTCGCGCAGGCGTGCGACAATTTTCTCGCGGTCACCCGGGCTCTTCTCTTTAATCGCCACGAACCTGCGGATATCGTCGTCCGTGGCCAGAAACCCCACATCCGCGGTGCGTTCATAAAGGTTGCGAATCAGCACGTCCACCGCCACCTGTGCCTTGGAAAGCAGTTTCTGATCCATTTTGTTCAGCGTTTCGGTCACCAGCGTGTCCACAAGCTGCTGCTGCAGGCTCTCAAAGCTGTCCTGTGTGGCCGTCATGGTGGGAATCAGTGTTTTGCTCTGATACGGGCAGTTGATTTCACACAGGAGCTTGATATTCTCCCACTGGTCGTTGAGCGATGTGATACGGGCTTTGCATTTTGCCACATCATTCATGTAGCTTAGAAAATCGTTCTTTTTGTAGATGACCATTTTTGGCACCTCCTTGATATAGATAAAAGCTTTGAACTTGAAAGCACGAATCAGTGTACATCCGCCTGCCCGAGCATATCGGCAAGCGTGCTTTGGTGTATCACAAATAAAAAAGCGCCATGATATGACATATCATAGCGCCGTCGCTTCATATATTGCCGTATTGTAGCACAAAACAACATTATGTGCAACGTTTTATGCAAGTCTTGTAATGTTAATATTCATTCTTTTCATTGTATCGAGAGGATGTGTGCCATAACTTATGATCCACAAAAAAATCTCCATCAGCGTTTACCGTGTCCAAAGGCGCTGTTATTGGCTCTTTGCACCAGATTTATTATTCCGTGAATAAAACCGGCCTGCGTTATGCTATTTTACTCGTCTGCTGTTTCAATCATGTCAATCAGGTTAATAAGTATAATATACTGTTGTATAATAATTGCTTCAAATAAAATTAAAGCCAGTAAAACATGATTCAATGAAGCATGATGTCTGACGACCGAATTATGTATTCTCCCAGCAGCGAAATTGAAGAGTAGCAGCGTTACTTCGAAATTTCGACGACACAGCAAAGCGCAAAATCAGCAGTCAAGACAGCGTACCGATTGGAATCAGTGTTCAAAGGAGGCGCCTTCATTGCATAATCACACCCCTATTACAAAACGTTCCAAACGTATTTTTGCTCTGCTTCTGTCTCTCATGCTGGTGTTCGCCGCAATGTCCATGAACATACCTCAGGCTGCGGCAGCAGATGAACCGCAAACCGAAACAACGGAACCTGACAACGCGACGCAGCCCACTGAAGAACCGCAGCCGCCGGAAGAGACTTCCCCCTCCGCTGAATCGTCGCCCTCCGTAGAGCCCTCCCCATCGGCACAGCCAACGCCGGATACGCTGTTGGAGCCCCAAACCGTTGAAATTGGTGGCGCGGCTTGCGTGAACGGCGAAGTCATCGTTAAAATGAAAAGCGCATCCGAGCCCTTAATAATGAACACGCTGGAAGCCGCAGGCGGTGCAATGCTTGAGTCGCTTTCGTCTGAAGGCCTGATGCTTGCCGACGTTCCCGAAGGCGAGTCAACCCAGAGCTATATCGACAAGCTGCAAGCTCAGCCAAACGTGGAATACGTTCAGCCGAACTATATCTACACGCTCGACAGATCGTTCAACGATCCGGGCATACCCTACCAGTGGTATTTAAGCAAAATAAACGCTTTCGGCGCATGGGACGTTACCACGGGTTCGCCGGACATCAAAGTGGCCATCATCGATTCGGGCCTAGACTATACCCATCCCGAATTTGCGGGCAAGGTCTACGCGCAGACGGACACCCTGGATAATGACGGCGACGCTTTTGACGATATTGACGAACACGGCACGCATGTGGCCGGCATTATCGCCGCCAACGCCGGTAACGGCGTGGGTATCGCGGGCGTCGCGCCGGACGTACAGCTCATTATCGTGGATGCTTTTCGCGGGGATACCGCGGATACATTTGATATCATGCAGGGCGTTCAATACGCGGTTGCACACGGTGCCGATATCATCAATATGAGCTTTGCCGGCGAAGGAAACGACCGCGCCTTGGAAAACGCCATCAACGATGCGGTCAATAGCGGCGTGGTGTGCGTGGCCGCTGCCGGAAATAAGTCCACATCCGCACCCAGATATCCCAGCGATTATGATTCGGTGATATCTGTGATTGCCACAGCAGAAGACGACACAAAATCGACGTTCTCCAATTACGGCAGCGCCAAGGATATTTCCGCTCCCGGCGAGAATATATGGTCCACCGTACCCGGCAACAGTTACGAATCATGGGGCGGCACATCGATGGCCTCGCCCGTGGTCTGCGGTGTAATTGCGCTCATGCTGTCCGCCAATCCCGGCCTGACCGTGGGGCAGGTTAAAGATATACTTTACAGCACCGCGGATGATCTGGGCGTTCCGGGGAAAGACAATACGTTCGGATACGGCCGGGTGAATGCTTATAAAGCGGTCAGCACCAACGCGATTCCATCGGTCGGCATCAGCTTTACCAAAACAGACGTCACACTGTACGGCGGATCGGACGGAACCGTGGGCCTGACCGCATCGGGCGGCACGAGCGGGTCGTTCCAATATTCCATTAACGGCGGTGGCAGCTGGCAAAGCTCCGGCGTCTTTTCCGGGCTTCCTGCGGGTTCATACGCAGCCGTGGCCCGCGATGCGGGATACACAAGCAATTCGGCGTCATGCACCGTGACGATCGGCCAGCCCCCCAGCATCGGCAACATCCCTGCAAAAAAAATACCGTCAAAACCCAATGCGGGAACCGCCGTCACCATCATTCCTCCCGCCGCGCCGAGAGGCTATACACTGCAATCGGTCACTTATTCGTCGAGCAACCCATCTGTCGCATCGGTGGATTCGCATGGCAACGTGACATTCCTGGCAGGCGGCAAAGCGACCATCATCATCAAGATCGTATCTCAGACAGTCGACAGAAAGGGACGCGTGAAAACCAAAATCACCACAGTGAAAAAAACGGTTACTGTAAAGCAGCCCGTCGCGTCCATCTCTTTGAATCTCGGCGATACCACAATCGCGCGGACGCAAAGGGTGAAGCTGATGACCGGCATATCCCCGGCCACCGCAAGCAACAAAAAGGTGAAATGGACGAGTAGCAACCCCAAGGTGGCCTCCGTGTCTAGTTCGGGTGTGGTCACGGGCAAGGCGGGCGGGACAGCCGTGATTACCTGCCGGGCCACGGACGGCAGCGGCGCGTCAGCAAGCTGCACCGTAAACGTCACGCCGATTTACACCACGGGCGTGAAAATGAACAAAACAGCGCTGACCGTGAAGCTTGGCAAAACGGCTTCGCTCAAAGCCACGGTGGCCCCGAGGAACACCGACTTTAAAAAGGTGACATGGGCCAGCAGCAACCCAGGCGTTGCCACGGTGGATGCCAAGGGTAAAGTGAGAGCCGTCGCTCCGGGCATAGCCGTCATCACGGCGACGACGAGCGGCGGACAGGTGGCTTCGTGCACGGTGACTGTGCCATAAGGATTAGGCTTTCGCAATATACAGAATCAGCGGTTATGGATGAGGAAAACAGCTTGGTCAAAAAAACCACTCTGCCACACACAAGGTGCGGAATTTCGCGACTTGAAATGCCCTTTCCAACGGGTTTTCTCTCCCGCTTACGCTCTATCAAAACAGCAATTGAATCCCCGGTTTCTGGGGATTTTATTGTTTGCCGTCTATTCTTGTCTGTTTTACGGGAATATTCACTGTTCCTGCCAATAAACCCTTAATCATGTTTAAACTGGATTTATATTGTTGATATATCAATAATGGCATGTAATAATGACAGTATACAATCATTTCGCTTACCCACCGACATCATAAAGGAGCTAGAACATTGAACATTATCACACTTCACAGACGTATTGTCCGATACATTTCTATTTTGTTGACGGTCTGTCTTGTGTTTTCCGTCATGACGCTGGACGCCCCCGAGGCTTACGCGGCAGACGAGCCGCAAGCCGAAGCCACAGGACAAGCGCCCGAAGAGCCAACAGCAGCTGAGGAAACGGCCCCGCCATCGGAGGAGCCACCGGCAGTTGAGGAAACGGCAGCACCTTCAGAAGAGCCGCCGCTTGCTGCAGCGTCGCAGCCGCCTGTGATGATACAGACCGCCGAGGAGCCGGATATCATCACCGCAGCGGATGGAACGCAATATGCGCGCGATGAAGTCATCGTGAAGTTCAAAAGCACAGTCTCCGATTCGGCAATTATGAGCGCACTTGACGCGGCGGACAGCGGGGTTATAAACACGCTTGAAGCCTACGGTCTGACTGTCGCCGAAGTGCCGGAGGGCGAGACAGTAAACAGCTTTATCGACACGCTGGAGGCTCAGCCGAATGTGGAATACGCCGAGCCAAACTATGTTTATAAAGTGGCTGCGACGGTAAGCGATCCGGGTTTTTCGATGCAGTGGTATTTAAACAAAATCAACATCCCCACCGCGTGGGATATGACGATGGGCCTGCCGGATATCAAGGTGGCTGTGCTGGACACAGGCATTGATTTAACCCATCCCGAATTCGCCGGGCAAATTTTTGCACAAGAAGATATGGTCTATTTTGATGGAAATGCCCAAGATGACAGTATCGGAGAAAAGTGCTACGGACACGGCACGCATGTGGCCGGAATTATTGGGGCTAAGCCAAACAACGGCCAAGGCATCTCAGGTGTCGCGCCGGGCGTCTCACTGATTGCGGTCGATGTCTTCGACGGTGACGGTGCCTGGACTGTCGATGTCATCGAAGGCATGCAATACGCTGTCGCCAACGGTGCCGATGTCATCAACATGAGCTTGGGAGGTCCTGGCATAAGCACTTCGTTTGAAGACGCGATTACCGATGCGGTCAATAAAGGCGTGGTTTGCGTGGTCGCTGCCGGTAATGATAATACGAGTATCTACTATTCTCCAAGCGACTGCACAGATGCTATTTCAGTTATAGCCACAGACCAAAACGATAACAGGGCAAGCTTCTCGAACTATGGCCCTTTAAAGGACATCAGTGCTCCAGGCGTTGATATCCTGTCCACCTATCCTATTAATAAATATGCATATGGAGATGGTACCTCCATGGCAGCACCCGTCGTCTCCGGGGTTGTCGGGCTCATGCTATCGGCAAATCCGAGCCTGACGGTTAACGAAGTGAAAAATATACTCTACAATACAGCTGTTGATCTCGGCACGGCAGGAAAGGACGATATATTCGGCAACGGCAGGGTGAATGCGTATGAAGCTGTCAGGGAATCCACACAAGATTATGATGTATCAGTCTCAAAAACTTTGATCGGTGGTACCGGCAGTACTTATGGTACGGTAAGCGGAGGCGGAAACTTTACCAGTTGCTCATCAGTCACGGTTAACGCTTTAGCCGCCGATCATTATCATTTTGTCCGATGGACCGATAACGGCACAGAAGTATCAACCAATGCCAGCTATACATTTCCCGTTAAAAAAGATATAAATCTTACAGCAGAATTCGAATTGGATTGGTATTCAATATCCGCAGCTTCTAACAACTCATTATACGGCAGTGTCTCTGGCGGCGGTAAAGTTTATTACGGTAATTCCGTCACGCTAACCGCAACCCCCAATACGAATTGCTTTTTTAACGGCTGGGTAGAAAACGGTGTGACGGTGTCGACTGATACAAGTTATACATTTACTCCAGTGAAAAGCACCACCATTCAGGCCATATTCATTCCGAGTTCCTTTACCATCACAGCAACTCCTAATAACCCATCTTATGGCACAGTTTCGGGCGGCGGCGTATATCAACAAAGTGATCAAATCATCTTGGTCGCAACCCCGTTCCCCGGCCATAGATTCGTAAGATGGATAGAAAACGGTATAGAAATCAGTTCGTATTATAAATACTCACTTGGTGTCGCGGGCAATCATTCGATTATTGCGGAATTTGTACCGTATACCCCCATAACGGCCAGCTTCACCAAAACAGATTCGACTCTATACGGCGGCTCAAACGGCACCATTACCGTCACACCGTCCGGCGGCGACAGCGGGCGCTACATGTACGCCATTGATGGCCGAGGCTGGTATGCCTCAAATGTTTTTACGGAGCTGAGAGCCGGAGTGTATACCATCACTGTCTGTGACTGGTATTATAATGAAAGCACGACATCCTTCACCGTCACGATTGGGCAGCCCGCAAGTCTCGGCGTCGTTCCGGCAAAAAGCATACCTTCAAAGCCCAAAGCGGGGGCCTCAGTCACAATCGTGCCTCCCGCAGCACCCAGAGGCTATACGACGACCTCTGTCACCTATTCCTCCACAAACCCCACCGTGGCATCCGTCGATGCTAGCGGCAACGTCACATTCCTGGCAGGCGGCAAAGCGACCATCATAACCAAGGTCGTATCGCAAACGGTGGATAAAAAGGGCAAGATAAAAACCAAAACCACCACCGTTAAAAAAACGGTCACCGTCCAGCAGCCCGTATCGTCCATCTCCCTGAACCTTGGCAATACCACGATTGCGCGGACGCAGAAGGTGAAGCTGATGACCGGCATATCCCCGGCCACCGCGAGCAACAGAAAAGTGAAATGGACGAGTAGCAACCCCAAGGTTGCGTCCGTTTCAAGTTCGGGCGTGGTCACGGGCAAATCGGGCGGCACCGCCGTGATTACCTGCAGGGCGGCGGACGGCAGCGGCGCGTCGGCAAGCTGCACCGTAAACGTCACGCCGATCTACACCACGGGTGTGAAAATGAACAAAGCGGCGCTCACCGTCAAACTCGGCAAAACGGCTTCCCTCAAAGCCACGGTGGCCCCGAAGAACACCGACTTTAAAACGGTGACATGGGCGAGCAGCAACCCGGCCGTGGCCACGGTGGATGCGAAAGGAAAAGTGAGAGCTGTCGCATCCGGCACAGCCGTCATCACAGCGACGACGAATTGCGGGCAGGTGGCTTCGTGCACGGTAACCGTGCCATAAGCAAGCCCCGGCATACATCATTGCCCAGCACGAATCATCAGAGGTTGATGATCAGTATGTGAACACCCCTCATCGAGGCCACCTCTGATAATTAGCTATAGGGGCCAATGAGGGACTGTCACCGAAAGGTGACGGAAAGAAAAACGACACTGTCTATGTATCGTTTGCGATTGAGGCTTTATCGACAAACTGAGCGCCCATCCGGTGGCGAATTGGGCGCTTTTTACGGATTATGCTGCGAGTATGCAAACTGCATACCAAAAACCGCGCAAAACCGCTATAATAACAGAGGTATTGCTTGCAGCCATCAAGACTGATCATGCAATCGCATATCTATAAACGCACATCGGCGGCGCCCGGCATTTTGCCGGGCGTTTTGCCATTCAGCGCCGATACCTGCTCCTCCGCCGCGCCTTGGCAAATATAGTGCCTTGGCTGTTTTTCTTTCCACCGTATATTGTAGCGCCATGATTGCCTGTGCTATAATCAACATAAATGGACAAAGATGAAAAAACGGCGCTGCTCGGCGCGGTAAACGAAAGCGTCATACGTGAGATGCCCACGCTCAATCTCGCTTATATCGGGGACACGGTTTACGACCTGTATATCAGAAGCTTTCTTGTGAAAAATAAGAAAGGCCGCGTGACCGATATGCATCGGTTTGCTTCCGGCGCTGTCAACGCGCGCGCACAGGCACAAGCTGCCCAGCTGCTGCAGCCGGTTTTCAGTGAACGCGAGAACGATATTTTTCGCCTTGGGAAAAACGCCAAGAGCCGGCCGCCGAAAAACATGAGTGTGGAAGACTATACGCTGGCCACGGGCATTGAAGCCGTGGTTGGCTACCTGTTTTTAACGGGACAGCATAACAGATTGAACACGCTGTTTTCCGTAATCATCGCGCATTGTTTTGGGGAGGATCACCATGCCTGAGGTCAATTTAAACGTTAAGCTCATATCGCATTCGCCCGACGCCGCGAAGCTCACGGCGATGGCCGCCAAGCTCTGCTACAGCCAGGCGCTTATCGACGACATCGAGAGCGGCCTCACAGACGAGAAAGCGGCCGCGTTTATTTCGCAGATCGTCGACATCGGCCACCTCTCCACCATTGAGCACGCGAGCTACACGTTCGGCATCGAGGGGGTATCGCGTACGCTGCTCGCGCAGATCACACGGCACCGCATCGCAAGCTTTTCAGTGCAGTCTCAGCGCTATGTGAGCTATTCGAAGAACGGCTTTGGCTATATCGTTCCGCCCGCAATACGTGCGCTCGGCGATGACGCGGTAAAAAAGTATGAAGACCAGATGGCCACGATGCAGCGCTGGTACGACGACTGGCAGGCTGCGCTTGGCAATGAAGGCGAAAAATCGAACGAAGACGCGCGTTTCGTACTTCCCGGCGCATGCGAAACACGCATGCTGTTAACCATGAACGCACGCGAACTGCTGCACTTCTTCTCCCTGCGCTGCTGCAACCGTGCCCAGTGGGAGATTCGTGCGCTTGCATGGCGCATGCTGGAACTCGTGATGCCCACCGCTCCCGCGCTGTTTTCCGCGGCGGGTCCGTCGTGCGTGCGCGGCGCGTGCGGCGAAGGCAAAAAAACATGCGGCCGCGCTGGCGACGTGCGCGAGCGGTTGCAGACAATTCTGAAAGGCTGAAATCATGGACATTATATACGGCAGAAACGCGGTGAAAGCCGCGATCAAATCGGGCCGCTCGATCGACAAGGTCATCGCGGTCAAGGAATTAAGCGACCCGAGCGTTCGCGAAATATTGACGCTCGCCGCTCAGCATCATGTGCCCATCGTACGTGCAGACAAGCGCAAGCTCGACAGCCTCGCGATGCCTTTCGGGCACGACGGCAAGCCCGCCAACCATCAGGGCGTGGTTGCCGTCGCGGCCGCGAAAGATTACGCATCGCTCGAGGATGTACTAAATCTCGCCGAGCAACGCGGTGAACCCCCGTTTGTGATTATCCTCGACGGCGTGACCGACGAAGGGAACTTAGGGTCCATCATCCGCAGCGCCGAGGTGCTCGGTGCACACGGTGTGATTATGGGCAAGCGCCGCAGCGCGTCACTCTCCGCCGTGGCATACAAAGCATCGTCGGGCGCGGCAGAGGTATTGCCCGTGGTCAAGGTCACAAATCTTGGCACGGTGATCGACGAACTCAAAAGCAAGAACGTGTGGATCGTGGGCGCGGATATGGAAGGTCAGGACATCGCCGGCATTGATTTAAAGGGCGCCATCGCGGTTGTGGTGGGCAGCGAGGGCGAAGGGCTCTCGCGTCTCGTCAAGGAAGGCTGCGACTTTCTCGCGCGCATCCCGATGAAGGGGCAAACGGGTTCGCTCAACGCCGCGGTCGCCGCCGCTGTGATCATGTACGAAAAAACCAGGCAGGATGCTCATTCATGATCGTAGACGGGTACAACGTGATATACGCCTGGGGGCTGGATACCTCAAGCCTTGAGGACGCGCGCGCGATGCTGCTCGACGCGCTGGACGATTTTGCCGGGTACACCGGCGAAACAATACTGGTCGTGTTCGACGGTTACCGCACGCGCAGCGCCGCGAGCGAAATGCGCCACGGTCTCATCGACGTGGTGTTCACGGCGCACGGTGTCACCGCTGACACGCATATCCAGCGCATCGCCAAAAACAGCAAGGAACCGCTCACGGTGGTCACCGGAGACTATTTGGAGCAGTTGTCGGTGTTTGGCTCGGGCTCTATGCGCTTAACGCCCGCCGAGCTTAAAATACTAATCCGTCAGGCGCGTGATAAACATATCGACCACATTCACCGCAGCACACTCACCGGCAAAGAGCTTAAAAAAAAGCTTTACCTCGACGCCATTTCAGATAATTGATATTATCACAATATTTGCATATCAATCACTCCCCCGCTTCTTGACGCGTCTATGGACAACCGTTATAATGAATTAACTAAGCATAGGCTCTATAAGCCGGAGGACACATTTTTGACGACCCCGTCTACAGTGAAAGACCCATTGACATTTGAAGAGATGACGGATGAGGCCGTTGCGGAACTCGCACGCTGTAACGACGGCGATGCACTCGAATTTCTGCTCAACAAATACAAGAATTTCGTGCGTGCCAAAGCGCGGTCCTATTTTCTCATCGGTGCAGACAGAGAGGATATCGTTCAGGAAGGCATGATCGGCCTTTACAAGGCTGTTCGTGATTTCCGATCGTCCAAGCTCACGTCTTTTCGCGCTTTTGCGGAGCTCTGCGTGACGCGGCAGATTATCACGGCCATCAAAACGGCGACGCGCCAGAAGCACCGCCCGCTTAATTCGTATGTGTCGCTCAACAAGCCCGCTTACGATGAAGAGTCAGACCGCATGCTGATCGATGTGATTTCTAGCGGCAAGATATCTAACCCCGAGGATATCATCATCGGGCGCGAGGATTTTTCGTCCATCGAGACAAAGATGAGCAAGATCCTATCACCGTTGGAAATGCAGGTGCTGAAAAAGTATATCGACGGCAAATCGTATTTTGAGGTGGCGGAGGAGCTCGGGCGCAGCGTCAAATCGGTAGACAACGCGCTGCAGCGCGTAAAAAACAAGCTCGAAAAGCTCGTGACCACCGAGCATGGGCTGTAAGCATGAATTTGGATCAGATTAAAGACCTTATTTTAAAGCTTGAAAACAAACTGCTGCTCAGCGAGGTTCGCGGGTCGGCGCAAAGGCTCGGCGAGATTCTCTCTCCGGGCTTTTTTGAATTCGGCAGCTCGGGCACGGTATACCAATTTAACGAAGGCGACACCTTCCCCGGCTTCCCGCCGCATATCCGCGTGGAAATTAAAGATTTCTGCATCACACCGCTGGCTCAAAGCTGCGTGCTTGCCACGTACACTTGTTTAAAGCATAACGAGCAAAGCGGCGAGATCGGCCGCTCACTGCGCAGTTCCGTCTGGCGCGATACAAACGGCGTCTGGAAGATCATCTTTCATCAGGGCACTCCCTGCGCCTGATTGCATATCGAATCTATCCGTTAATACAAACGACTTTCATCGCATAAGAGCTGGCCACAAATGAAGCGTAAGTGATCAACTACACAGTGGACTGAATTCCCATGTTTTAAAGCGTTTTAACTCGAAAAACTCCTGTTGTTTCCCCCGCAGCATTGACTTACACTGATAGGCGGCTGCTTATGTCGTGCAAACCGTAAAGCCTCTATCCGGCACGCCTCCTACTAAGAATGTACCTTCATAAGGGACGTCTTCTATTTCATTATCATATGTTAAAAAATCGTTATACCCTATTGACCACATGGTCAACCGGTGCTATAATCCAGTTGTTGACCGGGCGGTCAACGGAAAGGAGCATAGAAAAATGAATGTCATATCTGCACAGCAGCTGACAAAAACCTACGGCAAAAACCGCGGCATCACGGAGCTTAATTTAAACGTGAACGAAGGCGAAGTATACGGATTCATCGGCCCGAACGGCGCAGGCAAATCGACCACAATCAAGTGCCTGCTCGATTTCATCCGTCCCACATCGGGCAGTTGCCGCATATTCGATCTCGATTGCGCTCAAGATTCCGCCGCAATCAAAAAGGATATCGGCTATATTCCAGCCGAGGTGAATTACTACGACGGCATGAAGGTTTCGGAGCTGATCACCTACTCCTCCAAATACTACCCCGGCGATCATGCGCCCTATGCCAAAAAGCTCTGCGACGCGCTCGATTTAAACCCCGCGCGCAAAATCAACGAGCTTTCCACGGGCAACAAAAAGAAGGTTGCCATTGTGCAGGCGATGCTTCACAAACCGAAGCTGCTAATCATGGATGAACCCACATCCGGCCTTGACCCGCTCGTACAGCACGAGTTCTACGGTCTTGTCAAAAAAGCGAATCAAAACGGCGCGACAGTCTTCTTCTCGTCGCATGTGCTGAGCGAGGTGGAGCGCGTGTGCAGCCGCGTGGGCATCATCCGCGAAGGCCGTCTGATCAGCACACAGACCATGGAAGAGCTCACGAACACGCAGTATAAACGCGTGAAAGCCTCGCTGTGCGGCGATTTCTCTCTGCCCGGCGCACAGGATATCAAGCGCCAAAACGGCTCCATCGAGTTCTTATACAAGGGCTCGGCAGACGCGCTGCTGGCCGCGCTCGCGGCACGCCATGTGACAAGCATACTCATCGAAGATCCGCCGCTCGAGCACATATTCATGACATATTATACGGAAGGAGACAAATAACCATGACATTGTTTTTAAGAGAACTCAAAGGCAATTTTAAATCATTCTTAATTTGGACGCTGTGCATCATCGCGATACTCGGCATGTTCATGGCAATGTACCCCTCCTTCGCGGAGCAGGGCAGCAGCCTCGATCAGATGCTCTCGGGTTTCTCGCCGGAGCTGCTGAAGATGTTCAGCTTCGACAGCCTCGATTTTACGGTGGGCCTCGATTACTATGCGTATATGTTCCAGTATATCCTGCTCGCCGTGATGATCCAGTTTATGATACTCGGCGCGAATTTGATTTCGCGTGAAGAAGACGCAGGCACAATCAATTTTCTTTACGCGAAGCCGCTTTCAAGATCGTCGATCGTCACAACGAAGCTCCTCTCGGGGCTGGCGTACGCGGCTGCGTTCTTCGTGGTGTACACGGGCTGCGCCTGCGCTGTGCTCGCGGCCGTGGATTCCGCCCCTGTCGACTTTGGCGCTGTGCTGCTGTTGAGCTTTGCGCTGTTTTTGAGCCAGCTTATGATGATGGGCATCGGAATGCTGCTGTCCATGTTCATCACAAAAACGCGCACCGTGATGTCCGTCTCCATCGGCGTGGTGCTGCTGATGTATGTGCTGAGCATGGTGGTCAATCTCAATGAGAGCCTCGATGAGCTCAGGTATTTCACGCCATTCCAGTATTTCGACGCACGTGTGATGGCGCATGGCGGCGGCATCGGCTGGGTTTATATCGCTTTGCCCTTGGGGGTCACTCTTGCGGGTTACGCGCTGTCTCTGTTAATATACAACCGAAGGGACTTGAAATGTTAAAGCTATGAGCGATAAACTCGATGCACTGCCAGAAGACAAACGACAAAATATATTAAGCGCTGCCTTGACGGAGTTTGCGGAGCACGGCTATTTAAACGCCTCCACAAACCGAATCGTCAAGGCGGCGGGCATATCCAAGGGACTGCTTTTTCACTACTTCGACAGTAAGAAAAAGCTGTTCCTTTATGTGCTGGATCATACGATTCAATACCTGATGCAAAAGATGAGCACGTATACCGTGAAGCTCTCGGGCGACTTTTTTGAGCAGCTTGGGCAATACGCGCTGATTAAAATGCGCATTGGCATTGAAGAGCCCGAAATGTATCACATTCTGTACGACGTTTATGTGAATCTGCCTGCCGACATCAAAGATGACCTGATGGCGCGTTACGGGCAGATTCTCTCGGACACCCGCAAAGATTTTGTGATGACCATGGACGAAACCAAGCTGCGCGACGGCATCACAAGAGAAACGGCGGTGAATTTGATCATCGACTTTCTGGACGGCTATTATCAGCGCAACATTGAGTATTTCAAAACAAAAACGCCGGACGAACTATTAACCTCGTTCGACGGACTCAGAGGCGATATGATGATGTATCTGAACATTATAAAAAAAGGACTTTATAAGGAATAAGCGTTGCGCTTACTTAAACTGTTTCTTTCCGAAAAGCCTTCTCCTTTGAGGAGCAGGTGGCGCAAAGCGCCGAACGAGGTGTATGGTCCAGTCGATAATATATAGACACCTCATCAGCCGCCTGTCGCCGACAGCTTCTCCTGAAAAGTAGCCCAGAATGTCAAAAAAACCTTTATCGTGGCCCCCTCTGACGACTACCCTATAAGGGTGGATCGGGGGCTGTCACCGATAGGTGACTGGGGGAGAGAAAATTGCTTGAGAACGGTCACTCCCTCCGGCACTTCGTGCCACCTCCCGGTCCATCCTTTGGGATAGTCGTCTGAGGGAGGCTTAAACACACTTTATCCACAGCCTGAGCTTCATCACAAGGAGAAGCCATAAATTAAATCCTTGATTAAAAGCTTATTCGATCTTATCGCAACAATGATCACATACCAGCGCGATGATGTCCGCTATGCAAACCAATAAAGTCATCCTCTAAATCACAAACCCGCCGTTGGGGCTAAGTACCTGCCCCGTCATGAAGCTTGCGTTCTCCGACGCCAGAAACCGTATCGCCTGCGCCGCATCCTCCGCCGTACCAAGGCGGCAAAGCGGTGTGTCGTCCTTGAGCGCTGCTCTTGCTTCGTCATCCAGCCCATCTATCATGCGCGTCTCAATCACGCCGGGGGCCACGCAGTTCACGCGGATATTGCTTGGCCCCAGTTCCTTGGCGAGCGCCTTCGTGAGGCCGATCACGGCAGCCTTGGCCGCGCTGTAGGGCACCTCGCACGATGCCCCCACCATGCCCCATATCGACGACACATTGACGATGCAGCCCGCCTTGCGAGAGATCATCCCCGGCAGCACGGTCTGGCAGCAATGGAACACGCCCTTCACGTTCACATCAAACATCGTGTCCCAGTCGTTCGCGGTCAGGTCGGTAAACAGCTTGGTCTGCGCAATCCCCGCGTTGTTGACCAACATGTCGATGCGCCCGAATACGTCAATCACGCGCCGCGTCATCGCGTTCACCTGAGCTGCGTCGGCCACATCCGCGCGCACCGCCACGGCTCGCCCGCCCTGCGCGGCGATCTGCTCACATAAAGCAAGCGCTTCTTTTTCGCTCTTATTGTAATGCACCGCCACATTGTACCCGTCGGCGGCGAACAGCAGTGCGGCAGCCCGTCCGATGCCCGTCGCTGCGCCTGTGATCAAAACCGTATCCATATCAGCCCATCTCGTCGAGCGTGAGCTCAAAGCTCGGCACGAACGCTTTCATGAAATAATCCACCTCGGGCCTGTCCATCTGCTTGAGTGACTTCTCAATGGCCTTTTTGGCCTTGGTAAATTCGCTGTTGCCCGCGGAAAGCTCCTCCACGCATTTTAAATACGCACAGATTTTATCCGCCGCCTTCACGAGCGCATAAAGCTCCGGCTCCGCTTCGCGATTGAGTATCAGCGCTTCATAGTCGCCCTTGAGTTCTGCGGGCAGCATATTCACGAGCTTCTCCTCCGCGACACGCTCAATCTGCTTGTACGCCGCTTTGATTTCGGGATTAAAATACTTGATGGGCGTTGCAAGATCGCCCGTGATCACTTCTCCCGTCTCGTGGTATACGGCAAGCGCAAGCACGCGCTCCGCGTCCACACTGCCGCCGTACAAACGGTTCTTAATCAGCGCCAGCGCGTGCGCGATCATGGCGGTCTGCAGCGAGTGCTCCTGTATATTCTCCTCACGCGTGTTGCGCATGAGGCCCCAGCGCTTGATGTGCTTCATCCGCGCCATATAGCTGAAAAAATGAAACATATATCTCTCCAATAGACAACTAAGAATTAAGAATTAACAATTAAGAATGGCGGTTCCTAATTATTGTTATTGTATCGCAGAGACAAGCAAAAGACAACTTGCTCAAATTCTTATTCATCTTCAGATGAATATCTGTCTATTATTCATCGGGACGTCATTATGACTGCTGAAAAATATGATCAACGCTCTTCCTTTCTGTCCTTATATAATCACAAAAAAGAAGCAACCACGGTTGGTGATTGCTTTGAGGGGAGATTGTATCACAATGAAATTGCTTAATTATTATGTGGTGGCACTTGTGGTAATCGGCCCCGAAAGGTGAAATGGCCTCTGCCGCCGATGCGGACAGGCTTAACACCTGGGCCACTCTAAACTCTCTCATTATTCACCCGCAGCGCCATATTCCGTGGCATGGCTGACGTTCATTGTCACGTCTGCCCGAACAGCACAGTTTCGCTGTTCGTATCCATGCGCATGGAAAAGACGATCGAACCGAAGCCCCATCCATTAAACAAGCCTGCCGCCGCCGCACATCCCGCAAGAAGTATGAGACACATGATAACGAAAACAACGTATTTCTTCATATCATATCCTTCCTTTCGGATGCGTCAGCATTCAATGATCGCCATTATATATTCATATGGTTAAGTGTTTATAAAATGAACGTAAAGGTATGAAAAAGAAACCGCGTTTTTATGAATACTGCGAAAAAAGGAACAATATCATTGGAATCTTGAGTGTTACACCATTCTGGTGATTTCAGCGGTGCATCCGAATTGAATCTTATTGCTGTCCCGCACGCCAACCAGCCTGATATTGAATAGAAGCATCGCCACAAACGTAATCAATATGAAAATGTAGACCAGCACATAATTTCTTTTCTTTGTCTGTTTCACCGTCGCAATAGACCTGATGTCGTTGTAAATCCAGTCGTCCTTGGCGATATAATTCTTACGCCGAAAGTTCAATTCAGACTCGGTGTTGTAAAACTGACACCGCACTTTGATTAGTTTTTCGTCTTCCCTCAATATTTCCACACTCTTGAGCTCTGTCCATGCGCCGTAAATTGAGAAAAAGCCGATTTTTCCGTCACTGTTCTTCACAAGCAATTGCGTGTCTGAATTCAATTCGTCACTTTTACCGTATATGGGCTTTGTTTTATTTTCGAAAATATAGGTAACGATGATGACCAATATGATATACAGGATCAGCGAAAAAATACCAATGATACGTGAAAGAGCAACCAGCCCTTCATCCGGAAGCAAAGCGTAAACTTTACCATTGACCAATACGCCGGCCGCGCTAATCCCTGCAAAAAAGGTTAAATAAATCGTGATCACAAGCGCCAAAAGAGCGGGATGGCCGTCTTTATATCTAATTGATTTGTAGATATTGTTGTAAATCTGTTTCCTGCTGTCTGTATCCATATGACCATCCTTTTTGCTTATTATATCATTTGTTCAATATTATTCTACATAATAATTCTCAATATGTTCAATCATTATGTAATATTTAGTGTCCCCCTGCGGCAGAGTGCCGCATTCACAGCGGTTATTGGCTGTACCCCCCGGTTAAATATTGAGAGATGCTGTTCTTTTATGGCGATTATTTTGGCAGAAGCATTGGTAAAGCGCAGGCTTCCCCTCTCTCGGTGAAGCTGTCGTCCGGCAGGCAACAGCAAGGGGCTCGTATGGTCTGCTTTGGCATGCCGCTTCATCCAATGCCGCGTACGAAGATCCAAAAAACAGCGGCCTCAATTGAGAACCGCTGTTTATGAATTGTTACTATTTGATTTACAGTGCGTCCTGCACGGCACGGCGCAGCTTTAAGAACGCCGTGTCTTCAAGCATATCACGGCTGCGCGGGCGCGACAGATTCACTTCAAACACCTGAGCCACCGTCGCGGGGCGTTCGCTCAGCACGAGTATGCGGTCGGACAGAAACACCGCTTCCTCAATGTCGTGTGTGACGAACACCACCGCCTTGCGATGCCGATGCCAAATATCCAGCAGCCATTCGCGCATCTTGAACCGTGTGAGGGCGTCGAGTGCCGCGAACGGCTCGTCCATCAGGTACACATCTCCCTCCGAGAGAAACATCCGCAGCAATGCGGCACGCTGGCGCATACCGCCGCTCAACTGCTTGGGGTACATGTTTTCAAAGCCCTTGAGGCCGAACTCCTCGAGATATTCCAGCACGGTCTGCTCACGTTGCTTTTTATCCACGCCTTTGAGTTCAAGCGGCAGCGCCACGTTATCGAGCACGCTGCGCCACGGCAGCAGAAGATCCTTTTGGTGCATGAGGCACACGGACGGCAATGTCTCGCGCACATCGCGCCCCATCACCCTTGCCTCGCCCGTGTAGTCGCCGTCAAGTCCCGCGATGATTTTTAAGAGCGTACTCTTGCCGCAGCCCGAGGGACCGAGCACCGATAAAAACTCATTTTCGCGCACGTCAAAGCTGATATCGACGAGCGCCTCTACATAATTTTGCGTCTGCTCGAATACCTTCCCGACGTTTTGGAGCGAAATGATGGTGTCCATACCGGCCTCCCGACTGCATGCTTTACTGCACAAATTCGTTTGTGAACGCCTTGGCGGAATCCACCTGCGTTTCTAAAAAGCCATGATCCAGGAGCCATTGGGTGTAGCGGTCCCAAACCTCCTGTTTTTGCACGCCGAAGCTCGGCGCGTCGTCGATGTATTTCGGAGACAGAAACTTCTGGCTTTCATGCACAAGGTCAGCATCGAGCTCGGGCGCGTATTTGAGCAGAATGTCGGCACTCTCGTCGGGGTTCTCCGCCGCAAAAGTATAGCCCTTCACAACCGCATCCATGAACTTTTTGACCGTTTCATTGTTATTGCTGATCATGTCCTCACTCGTAATGATGATGGGCGTATAATAATCGAACACAGGATCACTCGCGAACGGTACATACGAGAGCTCTATGCCCTGCATCTGCGCGTTGATGCCCTCCCAGCCTTCGTATATCCATGCGAAATCGATGCTTTTCATATCAAACGCCGTGATCGCGTCCGTATCGCCCATGGTTACCATATTGACTTTTGAGATGTCCGCGCCTTCCTGCGCCATCATATACTTGATCGTCGCGGTTTCCATGTCCATACCCCAGCCGCCATAGGTTTTGCCTTCAAAGTCCTTCGCGCTGTTGATGCCGCGATCCACCGGCGCCGCAAACGCCGAGGTGTTGTGCTGTAGTATCGCCGCGATAGACACCACGGGAATGCCTTCGTCACGCGCGAACGTGGTGGATTCCTGAAAATCGATGCCGAACTGGGCGCTGCCCGCCGCGATTAGCTGAACCACGGAACCCTCAGACGGTTGTATGATCTCCACGCCGAGCCCGTTATCCGCAAAATAGCCGTTTTCCTGAGCCACGTACAGCCCCGTGTGGTTGGTGTTAGGCGTCCAGTCGAGCACCAAAGTCACTTTTTGCGGTTCGGCCGCCGCCTGCTCTGACGGTGTTTGTGCAGGCTCTGTGGAATCCTGCGGCGCGGTGCACGCCCCCAGGGCTGCTGCCATGACGAGCGCCAGTATGAGCGCCATGATCCTTTTCATTTTGTCCTCCTCATTATAAAATAGAAACTGATATTTGAATACACAAGTGCTTTATCCATGGGATTCTTCACCCGCTTTGCGGGTTCAGAATGACACCCGTTACTGCCGCGAACAGCAGCTTTCTGTCACCGACGACCGGAGGAAGGAGGAATCCCATGGTGTGTGCTCTGTCTATGGGATTCTTCACCCGTTTCACGGGTTCGCAATGACATGCGTTGCCGCTGCTCTCAGCGGTCCCCATGGGATTCTTCACCCGCTTCGCGGGTTCAGAATGACACGCGTTGCCGCTGCTCTCAGCGATTCCATGGGATCGCCTTTTTCTCGGCGAAATTCACAGCGCGGAAAAGCGCAAAACTCAGCAGCACGATCACAACAATGTTGGCAAACAGCGCCGCCGTTTCAAACGTGCTCATCGCGCGAGAAAGATAGATGCCAAGGCCGCGCGTTGCGCCCGTCCATTCCGAGATCACCGCGCCCATCACGCAATACGCCGCGGATATCTTGAGCCCCGCAAAAAAGGACGGCAGCGCGCCGGGGATGCGCACGGTTTTGTAAATCTGCCGGCGGCTCGCCTTCATCACACGCATCAGATCCACAAGATCACTGTCGTACGATTCGAGCCCTTCCGCAAAACTCACAGCCACGGGGAAAAACACGACGACCACCGCCATGATGATTTTGGGCGTGATGCCAAATCCGAACCATATCGCGAGCAGCGGCGCAATCACCACGAGCGGCACCGTCTGCGAGATGATCATAAACGGGTACAGCGTGAGCTTCACCGGCCGAAACATGCTCATCAGCACCGCGACGCCCACCGCAAGCACCACACCGATCAAAAACCCGAGCAGCGCTTCGAGCACCGTCTGCGCCGCGTGGTAAGCAAGCAGATCAAACTTATTCACGAACTCGGCAATGATTGCGCTCGGCGCGGGCAGCCGGTATTCGGGGATGCCCTTAAGCCAAACGATCAGCTCCCACACAAGCGCGAATACGCACAGCGCCGCCGCGGGATAAACCTTACCCGCGATATTTGCCGATTTTTTCATCGATTGTTGCGCCCTCCGGTTTGTAATCGATCTTGACCACGGACAGCACGCGGCTCGCGCCGCCGTCTATGCAGACCTGCTGCGCCTGCTCCACTATTTTTAAGAGCTGCGGCAGCTCACCCTCCATCGTGGTGCCCATCGGCCCCACCACATATTTCACGCCCGATTCCTTAATCATCGCAATCACGCTGTCGACCACCGCATAAACGTGATCTGTGCCGCCCGGTATCACCTGCAGCTCTACATTGACTATTGGCATATCCATATCCTCCTTAACACATTGGTTATTCATTCTTGTAATGACGTAGGGCGCGGCATCCTTGACGCGCCGTCAGCTGACCGCAATCCTCCGTCACGCTTCGCGCGCCACCTCCTTTCAAAAGGAGGCGTAGGTCCCGTGGCCGATCAATCAGCGTATGCTGACTGAGGATTGTCAAACCGGCCATTGACGGAAGGAGTCACTATGTCGTTAAAGTTTCCATCGGCAACAAAAAAACCGCTTCCTGTACGGAAACGGCTGATAAAAATCCAAAATCGCTTTTGTCATTCCCTTCGCCGGCATTATCCGTATCAGGTTCTCATGGTCGAGACGAACAGTCTCCTCTCAGCCGATCACTCAGCTCCCACATGCTCCTATTCAGTTCGCTTGCATTGTATACGAAGGCGGTGCGTGTTGTCAAATAATTTTTAAGGCGTTTAACAATTCATCTCGAATCTGCCGCAATATCCGCTCCGCTTTTGACTCATCGCCCGGTGTCCCGTACATGTTGCAGCTCAGTGTGGCGCGGCCCCGAAACGTGGACACCGCAGCTTGAAAATATGGCACGGGCTTCACCGCACCCGTGAGATAAGCGTCTTCGATATCGCCGAAATTCAGTATGACATCATCGAGCACACCAAGATTACTGTACGACACGAGCGGGATTTTAAACGTCCTATTGAAAACGCTCTCCATCACGCGAAACGGCACAAGCCTCGAAAACAGCTCCAGCGTCATCTGAGATTTCAGGCAGTTCAAGCTATCCTTCTGCGCGGCCATTTGAGACGATATCTGATGCAAAGTTCTTAAAAAATCATCGCCGCCGTTAACCGGTATGTCGCAGATAAAGTTGCTCGTGAGGTTGCAGATGCAATACTGCTGACCGGGCATCAGGTGCTTTCTCAAATCGACCGGGCACGGCAGAATAATCCGGTTCCATCCCGTCTCATTGTGCAGCACCCGCGCATAGGCGGTGAGGAACATATCGTTGACGGTGGCGCCATGGGTGCGCGCATAGGCTCTGACGGATGTAATCTGCTCCGCAGGTATTTCGAGTGTTGAAAAAAACGGCCTGTCCGCGTCGCCCTCAAAAACGAAAGGCTCCTGCTCCTTTTGCGCCGAGAGGTCGTGCTTCAAACGAAGTATCTTAAGCTTCTCAGGCAGACTGAATCTTTTGAACAGCTGCAATGCGCTTCTCGGGCCGCATGTGAGATCGGGCATGGGCGTACCGTTTTTGCACTTGGCATATAGGTCCGCAAGCAGATAAAGATATTCCTTGAAGCCCGCGCCGTCGCAGGCCATGTGGTTCATGAGTATGCAGAGCGTATCCACGTGTGTGTCGCGCGCGATGAGTATGTTGAGCTGCGGCTCTATGAATAGATTGATCGGCTGCGCAAGCAGGCGCTGGATTGTCCCGTCCATCTGACCGCTTACGTTTACCAAATGGACGATGTTATCGCCTGTGAATCCGGCGTCCTGCCAGCAGTGCAATTTTTGGTCAAACACGCAGCGGATCATCGGGATCGCGTCCGCTGAAACGGAGACGGCTTTACTGAGCAGCGCTTCATCGACTTGCCCGGTGAGCTTGATGAGGCAGTGAATCAAAGGCTCGTGCGCTGAGCGGTAGAAATATTGCATTTTATCGAAGGCCTGTGCTTTATAGCGCTTCACTTTTGGCATGAAGACTCCTTAGAATCACATCTTTTTGGTTTGCCCAGTTATTACAAGCTGGCCGCTGCCCGAATAGCCTTAATTTTATATTTGTCGATACATTCTCAAACAGTCTGTTAAGCTGTATCTATATGTTATCGTTTTGCCATCTGTCTTTCATTTGCCCGGCGAGGTAAACAATCACAACGAGCAGGAACAAAGCGCCCCAGCCTGTTATTCCGATAAATAAGAAGACCATCGACGATGAAAAGAACGACAGGAACGCGATAAAGCAGCAAACAGCCGAAGCAAAGCATAGACCCGCCAAAACGCGCCTTTCTTTGAGAAACAGCCGCCCCAAGAACAGCATTGAAAGCGGGAAAAGCGTTGTCCACGCCGCCACTTCAATCGTCATGCTGATGGACGCGGGCGCGTAAAAGTTGAACAGACTGTCGGGCGTATAGAGCTTCGCGGATGTGATTGCCGCCAGCCCGATACCGCGACCGATGAGCACCGGTATGGAAAACAAGGCCGCAAATATCAGCGCGGGCCGCGCGTGTGTTTTGTCCTCCGTGCTGGCGTAAATCGCGTCCACAAACATCACGTAGGCAAACGCGGACAGTATCACGGTGACATGCAGGATATACTGCGTCGCTTTGTCCGTCGCGAGATTACTACCCGATATAAACGTATACGCGATAAGCGTCAGATACACCACGCCCAAAACAGCCAGCATCCACGTGCGGATGATCGATTTTTGTGTATTCATATCATCATACTCCCCGTTATCATTCTTTCTCATATATCAGACGAACGCCGTTCTCGTCAGCCCGTCGTGTCAGGCTGCAGCCCAAAAGCTCCTGAACAACGACTTCACCCAGATACAAAACCCTGCAGCCATCCAGCATGTGCCCCGCCCATGTATGGTAAGCGTTGCTCACAACGCCGTGAATATGCGGCTCAGCATCGATAATTGTGCCGTCAAGGCTCGCGAGTTCGAGCGGCTCTTTGAGATGCACTTTATGATAACCGATTGGGTAATCGAATGTCGTTGTCATATGCATATTCACTTCATCAAAAGTGGCAATTCCCGAGACAATGGCTGCATTGCTGATGTTTTCTTTCAGTACAAGCTCTCTTAATACCTCAAGCAGATCATCGCCCCGCTCCAATCGTAATATAAACGTTCTGCCAACGGCTGGCGCAACAAAGTGTTTCATAAATATTCCTCCAATACAGAAATCATAAGCTATATTCGACATATTCATCCAAATACCTGCTAGCAGCACGCGTAGCGTGACGGAGGATTGCGGTTATGATCCAATAAGGCTTGCGCAAGCAAACATGGCTCCCTCTGGAGGGATCTGTCGCCAATAGGCGACTGAGGGAGGAAATTGTGTTAAGTCGTTTTGGATTGCTTCTTCATTAATCCTCAGTCAGCTTACGCTGACAGCGCCTATCCAAAAAAGCCTCCTTTTGAAAGGAGGTCGCACGCGCAGCATGACGGAGGATTGCGGACAATGAGCGGCTTGCTCTTAGCTTCTACTGTCATGCTGAGCGGCGTATCACAGAGCGAAGCATCCCACGGATTTTGCACAAAGCCATGGTGCTTTTTCAATCCTCAGTCAGCTACCGCTGACAGCTCCTTTCCAAAGGAGCCTCCTCAAAGAACTCAGGCTCTGACGTATCGAAAATTTGCGGCAATGAGGCCAATATGGCTTTGCACAAGCACCCATGGCTCCCTCTGGAGGGAGCTGTCGCCAATAGGCGACTGAGGGAGGAAAGTGTAGCAAATAGTTTGGGATTGCTTCTTCATCAATTCTCAGTCCGCTTACGCTGACAGCTCCTTTGCCAGAGAAGCCTTTCGGCAAAACAAAAACAGGCACACCGCATCATCCGCGATATGCCTGAATGTTTATATTTTCTTTCTTATTCCATGATCAGCGCCGCATCCTTCGCGGGGCGCTTGTCGAGCTCGGCCTTTTTGGCCTCAAAGCCCGCTTTGCCCATCAGCGCAAACGTGGCCACCTTGCCTTCTTCCACACCCGGCTGGTCAAACGCGTTGATGCTGAGCATCTCGCCCGCAAACGCCGTCGCCATTTCAAAGAAGTGCAGCAGCGCGCCCACCGTGAACGCGTTTACTTCGCTAAGCGAAATTGTCAGGTTCGGCCTTCCCGCCTTGCAAAGCGCGTATTCTGTGGCGCTGCGCTCCGCCTCCAGCAGCTGCCCGAACGTTTTGCCGCCGAGGAACGAAATTTCGTCGATATAAGTGAGCGCCGCCGGAATCTCAAGATCGTTTCTGAACTTGTCCACCTTGAGGAAAGTCACAATCTTATCAAACGGCCCTTCGGTAAACAGCTGAATCTGCGAATGCTGATCCGTCACGCCGAGCGCCTTCACGGGCGTCTGCCCCGCAAACACCTCACTTCCGTCTGTGCCGAACCGCTTGCCGAGCGATTCCGCCCACAGCTGTGCGTACCAGTCAGACATGAATTTGAGGCTGTCCGCATACGGCAGCATCACACTGATGTTGAAACCCTTTTTCATGCCGAGCACGTGCAGAAGCGCGTACAGCGCAGCCGGGTTGCCCTTTTCGCCCGAGCAGAGCGCATCCATATACGCCGCGCCTTCGAGCATCGCTTTGACATCATGGCCGCACACCGCCGCAGGCAGCAGCCCAACCGGGGTCAGCTCCGAGAACCGTCCGCCCACATCCGACGGAATCACGAAGGATTTGAGGCCTTCCTTTTGCGCAATTTTGACGAGCTCGCCGTTTTTCTCGTCCGACGTTGCGATGATATGATCTTTCAGCGAGAACTCGGCTTTTTCAATCGCGTTCGCGGCGTACATCATCTGCGCCATCGTTTCGGATGTCCGGCCGGACTTGGTAATGACGTTGAACATCGTCTTTTTTAAATCCAGGCCGCCGAACACGCGCGCGAGACGCTCGGGGTCCACGTTGTCTTCCACAATCAGCTTCATCGTGCCTTTGCCGTCGCTGAGTGCCTGTTCCACCGCTATGGGGCCTAAGGCCGAGCCGCCGATGCCGAGCACCACAAATGTGTCATAGCTTTCCCGAATTTTTGCCGCAGTCTGCAAGATATCGTCCACCAGGGCAGCCTGCCCTTTCGGCAGCTTGCGAAAGCCCAGCGGCTTTGTTTTCAGCGCCTCAACCGCGTTTTTCAGCATACCGTCTGCGGCCGCGATTTCTTCTGCGGCAAACCCATAGCCGCCCACCATTGATGCCATCACATTGTTAAAGTCGAATTGTATTTTACCCATCGTCTGTCTCCTTACAAAACTTAATATATTATACCCGTTTAGAGCTTTGGCACCACGTTTAATTTGCCCGCTGTGCCATAATCGCATCTGTTAACGGCATATATATTGTTTGAGGTGAAATGTATGGAAAAACGAAAAGACCGGCGCGGCCTCTTTATGGCCTTTGGCGCAAGCGCTCTGCTGCTCGTTGGTGCGCTGGTGATTGCAAGCGTCATCTCTCCCGATGCCGTTTCGGTGTTTGGCCCAAAATCAGATACCGCTTTCTTAACAGTTAACGTTCTTGAAGGGTATACCGAAACACCCATTGAAAACGCATCCGTGGTCGTCGTGGAGACAGGCAAAGTTTACCAGACAAACAAAGACGGCCTGACGGATAAAATCGATGTCCCCGTGGTTCGCGATACGCGCTATGACAGCATCATTCAGAAGCCGTGGGGAGAAGTCACGCTGATTATTTACAAAGAGGGCTTCGTGCCGTACGCGCTGTTTTATCTGCAGGTGCTCGGCGGCCAAACGCGTGAAGGCGTCAAGATACTGCTTTTTGAGGAAGGCCAGACAGAAAGCGCCGAGCCGTTCTCCATCATCGAGGGCCCCAACCGTGTCTGGGTGGATGCGCTTGTCGAGAAATACCGTCCCAAAAATCCTTAAATAACTTTTAATGCTCAGAACTTCAAAGTGTCAGAACTATTATCACGCCCCCTCGGCTACCCTTTTAGGGTGTTGAGGGGCTGAGACTAGCAGGTGACCGAGGGAGAGAGAACGGCCTAAAACAGCTTAAAACCGGCCACTCCCTCCGGCACTTCGTGCCACCTCCCTCTCCATACCTTTGGGATAGTCATCTGACTACCCCACAGGGGTGGACTGGGAGGCGAGGCTTTATCAACAGCCTGGCGCTGATGCTTCCAGCGCTTTTTAATATCTGTTCGGCCCCAGGCTTTTAATTCTTCTGATCGGAATATTCGCAGTCAGCTGTGTCGCAGCGCTGCCTGCCTGCACGTCGGACGAATGCTTGATTTCCACATCGAAATCGGATTCCTCCACGTCAAAATACTTGGAAATCACACCGACGATATCTTTACGGAGCATTTCCATCACATTGCTGGACGGAGATGTTCCCGCGCGGTCATGAATCAGCACAAGTTTTAAACGCTCCCTTGCTATATTGCTGGAGCTGGATTGTTTGCGTGCCATTCTGTCTCCCTCCTATTTGCCTTTGAGAAGCTTTTTAAACATTGCAGCCAGCCCGCTTTCGTCTTCGAGCTCCATCAGCGGCACGTTTTCTCCCATGATCCTCCTCGTGATGTTTCTGTACGCTTTTCCGGCGGGTGCTTTATCGTTCATCACGATCGGCTCGCCCATATTGGATGAGCGGATAATCTTTTCATCCTCGGGAACCACGCCGATGAGCTCGATCCCCAGAATATCCAGCGTGTCGTCAAGCGCAAGCATATCACCTTTTTTCACCATATCAATGCGCATACGGTTCACAAGTAATCGGCAGTCGTCAACACCTGCCGCAGATAAAAGGCCGATAATTCGGTCGGCATCGCGCACGGCGGAAACCTCTGGCACCGTCACCACGATGGCGGATTTTGCGCCCGCGATTGCGTTTTTAAAGCCCTGCTCTATTCCTGCCGGGCAGTCGATCAAAATATAATCAAACTCGGTTTCGAGCTCAGCCACAAGCGTTTTCATTTGATCGGGCGTCACGGCATTCTTATCGCGTGTCTGCGCCGCCGGAACGAGGAACAGCCCGTCGTAACGCTTGTCTTTAATCAACGCCTGCTTCAAGCGGCAGGTGCCTTCCACCACGTCCACCAAGTCATAAACAATCCTGTTTTCAAGGCCCAGCACCACGTCTAGATTTCTGAGCCCGATATCCGTATCTATCAATACGACTTTTTTGCCCGTCTGGGCCAGTCCCGCGCCCAGATTGGCCACCGTCGTTGTCTTGCCAACGCCGCCTTTCCCCGATGTCACCACAATGACATTGTTCATATCAATACCCTCCAAAATAATTTATCTCATGCACTAAAGTGGCCGATTCTGCGGCTTTAACGCTCTTAAGACGATACTGCCCTGCTTATATTCGGCAATTTTCGGACCTTCGCCGCCCGCATCGGGCGGAAACACGGCCACCTTGCCGCTGATACGAAGCTGCTTTGGGGCCAGCATGTTCGCGGCCACCACCACATCCGCGCGTCCCGTGGCACCCGCGTGCGCGAGCCCGCGCAGCGTCCCCATCACAGCAATGCTGCCGCCAGCAATCACCTCGGCACCGTCGTTCACATCTCCGAGCACCACAATATCGCCCGCGCATTCCACACGTTGGCCGCTCCGCAGCGTATGAGATATAAAAACGCTCTTGGCGTCAAAATAATCCTTGGAAACGAGTGTGACCCGTCCGGGTTCGTCCTCCGGCTCAGGCTTTGTCTTCACCTCAACGGGCGCTTCCTGTCGGATGTCTTCTTGAGGCTCGTGCTGGGCTTCGCCAAACACCACGTGCGCGATGCCATACTGACTGTGCAGCAGATTTTTGAGCTCAGTTTTTTGAGCTGTCGTCAAATCCTTTCCGCGAAAAACCACTTTTGCGTCGGAACCGGAGAAAAAGCCTTTATGCTTATTAAGCTTGTCATCAATGGCAAGCTTAATATCGTTGTATGATGAGGTCGGCAGCGCCGTGATTTCCAGCACACCGCCTGATTTTCCTTTGATTTTAATACCCATAGTTTCCGTCCCGTATCGTTATCGCATCAACATTCTACAAAGCGAATCGTTTTTCCTGCCTGATACCGCTATTTTGCGTTTATTCTGCGCCATTGCCCTCATTTTCGGTATCATCCCCGGCGGTATTCGCGGTATTCGGGTTCTGGTACACAAGCGAGCCCGAATCGGGTATGGTCTGCTCGGCGGTAATCTCGCGCTGATGGAAGTAATACAGCAATATGTCCTGTGCGATCCACGAGGAGTAACCGCCTGCAAATCCGTTTGGCACGTAAGACACGATCGCAATCTCAGGATCATCATATGGCGCAAAACAGACGAACCAGCTGTTGTTTTCAAGGTCAACATCCGACACTTCCGCCGTGCCTGTCTTGCCGCCGATCATATCCTGATATTCTGGGGGGAAATCCTTAAAATACTTGGACGCCGTACCGTCTTCTCCCGATACAACCTCCTTCATGCCTTTCTTAATCTTTTCCAGGTATTGAGGATCTGCATCCAATGTATCAAATACGACGGGCTGCTTATCAAACAGCACTGTACCGTCCTGCCCCACCACCTTGTCCACAATATGCGTCTGGTAAACGGTGCCTCCGTTCACGAGCGCCGCCACATACCTTGCGACCGCGATGGGGGTCAGCTGCGTGATGCCTTGCCCGATTCCCGAGGTTGCGGTCAGCGTTGTGGACCATTGCAATTGCGTGAGCGCCTCACCTGTAATCCGGCGCATCAAATCGCCCGAGCGTTTTGTGGGAATGCCAAGCTTGTCCGAGAGTATCTGGCGCACATGTTCGCCCAAGGATATGCCGTTTTCGTCTTTTAGCGCGTTGTTATCATTCACGTCCTTTTCAAACTTGATGTTCAGCAGATAGACGATCTCCTTTGCAGCTTCTTCCACAAGCGCCTGATCATACTGCGTATCTATGCTCTGCGCGTATTCGTTAATCATGTTGACAATTGAATATTTGCCGGTGCTCATCACCAGCATGGGCCGGGATGTGGCCTGTTTGTCAATATCCTTGCTCGGGTCAAACAGCAGCTTCTGGCTGCCCACCATACCCACCACTTCGTTGGGCAGCTCAATACCCGTTGAGCTGGTCAGGCCGAATTTATCCGACCATTTATCCAGCAGACTGATGCCAAGCCTGTCTGCCAGCGTACAGAAGTAATAGTTGCAGCTGTGTTCCAGCCCAAGAACGATATCCTGATTCGCGTGATCTGTGAGATAGCTGCCTCTTTTCCAGCATCTCGGGCCCTGAGCCTTGGCACCCGTATTCACGGCATCCTGATTCACCACAAATTGACCAAGACAGCTAATCCTGTCGTTCAGCGTCGTTTTTCCTTCCATCAGTGCGGCCAAACCTGTGACCATCTTGAAAATGGAACCCGGTGTGGACCGGCTCGATATCGCGTTGTTAAACAACGGCTTCGCAGGATCATTCTTAAGCGCGTCATAGTCTTCATCCGAGATTCCGCCCACGAACTTATTCAAATCAAAGCTCGGATTACTCGCCATCGCGAGCACATCGCCCGTATGAACATCGAGCACCACCGCCGCGCCGGACACTGCGAGCTTAAGCTTATCGATATCGAGTCCCGTGTAATCCCCCTCGCCGTCATTGTCCTTATCGGGGTTATTGTTGAATTCAGTCACTTGGGCATCGTGAATCTTGGCAATGTTTTTGGCAAGCGATTGCTCCACAACCATCTGCATCGGGATATCGAGCGTCAGCATTACGTTGTAGCCTTGCGTCGGCTGAGTTGACGACAGGGTGTTCTGAATAATCGCCATATTGTCCACTTCCACTGTCTCCGTGCCCTGACGCAGCGCGCTGTTGCCCGATAATAATGCCTCCATAGATTGCTCTACGCCTTCAACGCCCACCAGATCATCCACTTCATACCCTCTGGCCGAATACTCCTTCAGCGTTTCCGGGTCGGAAATTTTACCGAGATAACCGATCTCATGCGCCGCCACACTGTCGCGCGGGTATACACGCACCGTCGAATCTTCAATGCTCATACCGGTCAGCTCCGCCTTATGCGTCTCGATCTCGGCAACCGTCTGCATGCTCACATTGTAAGCGATGGTCACCGATTCGTATGCCACCCACGAATTCAGCTGAGATTCCTGCCAGACGGAAAGCACCTTGCACGCATCCTCGTAGCCCATTTCGGCAGGGATCTGGTATTTGTCTCTCAAATAAAGATAAATTTCTTCAGGCGTTCTTTTATCGCCCACAAACATGTTCTTGCGCCAGCTTACCTCGCGGCTCTTCTTGTTCTCCTCGTTTTGTATGCCCCAGTCAAAAAAATATGTATCTGTTTTCTCATCATATTTAATCACAAACGTATCGATCATTTTACCCTGATTTTTCTCGATGATCTTAATCGTGTCTAAAATGACGGATGTGTAATAAGCCCGGTCCGTATCGGTATTCTTGTTCGGGTCACGGTAAAACTGCACGTTATACGATTTTTCGTCGTATGCAAGCGGCAGGCCATTGCGGTCGAGTATGCTGCCGCGCGCGCCCGAAATCGCAATTTCTCTTTGCTTGAGTGCGCCGGACATGGCGGCATATTCTTTTCCGTTCACAAGCATCAGCTGAATAAGCTGTATAAAAAGCACGATAAAAAGCGCCAGTGCCAGCGCTCCAAATATAAAAAAACGGTTTCGTATATTAACTTTCATGAATTCGTCTCCAGGGTTTTTTCCACTCCACCAGCCTGATTATATCATAATATTGCGCCTAAGGGGACAAAGGAATTTAAGGAAAAATAAAAATATTGTAAACAATCATACATTATGATAAAATCCCGAAATTAATTGTTTATAATCATCTTGGGTTTACTTGGAGGGTTTTTATGTATAAATGCTTCACTGTATTGTTGACCGTCATGATGCTGGCGCTTGTGTTTACCGGCTGCAGCCCGTCGCCCTCTGCCGACACGCAAGAGTCAGCAGACACCAGTGAGTCCGTTTCGGCTGATACGAGTGCCTCAGCTGAGGAGCCAACCGAAGCCGATAACCCTGCCTCATTGGCAGCCGGCACAGCCGCCGAATCATTTTCCGCTTATACCAATGCCAAAACAGCCGTCATCACAAAGCTGTCTGATGGTCTGTCCAACAACGAACAGACGGTGTATGCTTCTATGACAATACTCGGTGTCACCATGGCGGATTTGGTCATGCTGCCTGCCGGCTTCTTTGGCGCAGGCGAAGATGCTGTCAATGCGGGGCTCGCTTTGTTCAGCTATTCGGATATCAAATACACCGAAAATGGCAACAGCTATTCGGTTTCCTATTCCGACCAGCAGGGCGATTCCTATGTTTTCAGCGGCACCTATGATGCGGCTGCGGATGCGCTTGCTTGCACGGCACAGAAAAACGGAAAAGATTATTTCTTTTCTGAATACCGCAGAACGTCTTACGGCTATGTGAGCCAGTATTATTTCATCAACGGCGACGGCACCACCAGCCTGTACCAGTTCACCCTCAGCGGCGAAGACGGTGCCTTGGGTTATTCCACGACACAATCGTCGCAGCCCGCGGCGCTGACCGGCAGCGAAGCTGCGGATTTCCCCACGGCTCTGCCCGAATGGTACAGCATCACCGGTTCCACGATTAAGGGCGTTATGTCCGACGGCACCGAGGTTAATTTTGAATATACCCCGTCGCCCTCGGAATAAATGGTTTAAAACTTTGAGCATGCCGTCTGAAACCGCGGATGGTATGCTCTTTTCATTTTCTTATTTAAAATTATATTCAAAAATAATGGCCAAAAGCCGTTGCATCCGCTTTGCGAGTATGGTAATCTAAATTATATCTGAAAGACGATGAAGTCAACAGGGCGTATTGCGCATTGGTTGGCTTTTTTGTTTGCTTTTTCGATAGAATACCGATATGATGAGCTTAGCTTTCAAGAGCGTATTCTAAGGCACAAGCTTAATCAGCGAGAAGACTGGAATATTCAAATATTTGTTTGAGTATTTAGAATAGTAAAAGCATGTATTCAAAAATAAAGGAGTGTTTGAAATGGCGAAAAAGTACACAAATCAAGACATTCTCAAAATGGTAAAGGAAGATGACGTGAAGTTTATTCGGCTTCAGTTCACCGACGTTTTTGGTATTCTTAAGAATGTGGCGATTACGTCGAAACAGCTGGAGCGGGCGCTGAATGAAGGCTGTATGTTCGACGGTTCCTCCATCGACGGCTTTGTCCGTATCGAAGAATCGGATATGCTGCTCGTACCCGACCCTGATACTTTCGCGATTTTTCCTTGGCGTCCGCAGCAGGGCAAGGTGGCACGCCTGATCTGCGATGTTTATACGACAGCCGGCAAACCGTATGACGGCTGCCCGAGAAACGTATTGAAAAAAACGCTTGCCAAAGCGGCTGATCTTGGATTCACAATGAATGTGGGCCCTGAATGCGAGTTTTTCCTTTTCCTGACGGATCCCGAGGGCAAACCCACCACCATCACCCATGACGAAGGCGGCTATTTTGATCTGGCCCCTATCGACAAAGGTGAAGACGCACGCCGAGACATGTGCCTGACGCTGGAAGAAATGGGGTTTGAAATTGAAGCCTCGCATCATGAAGTGGCCGAAGGCCAGCACGAAATCGACTTCAAGTATGCCGATGCGCTGCTCACTGCCGACAACATCATGACATTCAAGATCGTTGTCAAGAGCATTGCGGCCCGTCACGGTCTGTATGCTACATTTATGCCAAAGCCCATTTTCGGCATAAACGGCAGCGGTATGCATACCAACCAGTCTCTGTCCACCAAAGACGGCAACGCTTTCTACGACAAGAACGGTGAACTCGAGCTTTCCGACATTGCTTACAACTACATCGCGGGTGTCATGAAACACATCAAGTCGATTGCGGCTGTTTCCAATCCGATTGTGAACTCTTACAAGCGCCTGGTTCCCGGTTACGAAGCGCCGTGCTACGTCGCGTGGTCTGCTCAGAACAGAAGCCCGCTGATCCGTATCCCTGCCTCAAGAGGGGCCGGAACAAGAGTTGAAGTGCGCTCTCCCGACCCCGCAGCAAACCCGTATCTCACCATTGCGCTGCTGTTGGCCGCGGGGCTTGACGGTGTTGAAAACAAGCTGATGCCGCCGTCTGCCGTCAACAGAAACATATTCAAGATGTCGCAGGCTGAAATGGACGAGTACGGCGTCTCAGCGCTTCCGGGCAACCTCTACGATGCGCTTCAGCTTTACAAGGCCGACGAGTTGGTGAAAGAAACGCTCGGAGACCATATCTTCAACATCTATTACGACTTCAAAATGAAGGAATGGGACAGCTTCCGCACGGCGGTTCACCCGTGGGAAATCAATCAGTATATTTCGAAGTATTGACCAGTCGTATCCTGTCGGGATAGACGTCAATTCAAGTATGTGTAAGCCTTTTTAAGCAGCAGTTTTCTATGTTTGGCTTTTTGTTTGGGGGCACCAACGGTGCCCCCAATATCAAAGAGCCTTTTTCATTTGTTGTTAAAGCGTTAATTTATATTGTTATTTTCTAATATATTTTGTTATTATTCGTTTGAATTCCATGTGACCCGTTTAAATAATAAAACGACTATCATTTGTGGCTTCTTACATTTGGGAGGTAATATGAAAAAAATCAGCACCGGTGCAAAAATCATCATGTCCTTTATTGTGATCGCAATCATTTTCGGCTTTGTGGGGTATATGGGAATCAACGGAATAAAAACCATCAATGCCAACGGCGATCGCTTATACACCCAAAACACAATGGGTATTTCATATTCAGGGAATGCAGCGCTGACCTTTGCGCAGATGCGGCTGGGAATCATGGAGCTTGGCATCACAACCGAGAAGGAAGGCAAAGAGCAGGTTATTGCGTCTATTGAAAGCAAAATGCAGGATTTGGACGACTGGCTGACAGCATACGAAAGTACCGTTTTGCCCGGTGACACCGGGAGCCTGGATGTGCTTGATTCCGTTAAGAAGAGCTGGCATCAGTATAAAAGCTTAGTGACATCTTCCATGAACTATTGCAAGAACAACCTAGAGGTTGATATTCCAAGGTATACATCGAAATTTGTACTCAATCAAAAAAGATTGAGCGATTCAATTGAAGCCACGCTCAGCGAAATGATCACGCTGAACCAGCAGCAGGGGCAAAACGTCAATCAGCATAACAAAAGCTACGGTGACTCAACCACGTTTCTGGTCATCGTTCTTGTCGCTTCGGGTGCCTTAATTGCCGTTATCCTTGGGCTCGTCATCGGCCGGTCTGTGAGCAAAACCGTGCGCCGCGTATCGCGGCAGCTTAAGAAAATTGCCGCAGGCGAAAGCGTTGAAGATCTTGACGTCAAAACGTTTAGCGGCGAGTTTATGACGATTGCCACAGATCTCAACGAGATGCAGGCGTCGCTGCAGCGTTTGCTGACCGATGCAGGAACCCTTGCCGCCGCCGGTATCGAGGGCCGCTTGTCCACAAGAGCCGATCTATCGGCTCACAGAGGCAATTTCCGTACCATCATCGAAGATTTTAACAGGTCACTTGATGCCTTCACCGCGCCGCTCACAGAAATCATTGATGTGCTAAAGCAAATGCAGCTCGGCAGCTTAAGCGTGAGCGTCACCGGCAGCTATCCGGGCGACTATGCGCAGATGAAAGAAGCGCTCAACGATACGGTTCGTACCATCAAGAGCTATGTTGAAGAAGTTTCAAAAATCCTTGAAAATATGTCCATAGGCGATTTGACATTATGCATCGAGTCTGAATACCGCGGCGATTATGTGACTCTGCGAGATTCCATCAACAAGATCAACGAATCACTCAACGCCTTGCTCAAGGATATTCTTCTCTCCGCCAATCAGGTTGCTGCGGGAACGCGTCATGTATCGGACGGCAACCAGACGATTTCCGTAGGAGCCACTGAGCAGGCCAGCGCCATTGAGCAGCTCACCGCCACTGTCTCCCACATTGCCGATCAAACCAAACTCAACGCGCAGCATGCGGGCGAGGTAAAAACACTGTCCGCTGACCTTGGCAGCAATGCAAGAAGCGGGAATGCCGATATGGAGAACATGCAGGAAGCCATGGCTGATATCCGCACATCAAGCGAGAACATAAATAAAATTATTAAAGTGATTGACGATATCGCGTTTCAAACAAATATCCTCGCGCTGAACGCCGCTGTGGAAGCCGCACGCGCGGGTGTGCACGGACGCGGCTTTGCGGTGGTGGCGGAAGAAGTGCGAAATCTGGCTTCACGCAGTGCAAAGGCCGCAGCCGAAACCTCCGAACTTATTGAAAACTCGATACAAAAGGTGCAGCAAGGCACCCATATTGCCAACCAAACAGCCGCATCTCTGCGCAGGATCGTGGAAGGCGTGGAGAACACCGCCAAGCTTATCGGTGATATCGCCGATGCGTCAAGCAGCCAGGCCAACGCGATTGTACAAGTGAACAGCGGGATTGAAAACCTCACAACCGTGGTACAAAACAACTCCGCCACATCCGAGCAGACGGCGGCCGCGGCGCAGGAACTTTCCAGTCAGGCCGAAATGCTCAGGACAATGGTCAAGCAGTTTTCGCTCAAGGACGATTTGACGGAAGAAAGCCACACCACTGCGCAGACGCCGCTGTTCCCGGGTGATTCCGCGCTTTCTAATCCGATGTTCGATTTAACCGACGAGGATTACGGCAAATACTAAAGTGCCGCCCGGTTTGACGTTTCAATTTTTTGCACACATGCAGCGCTCAGCGCCTCCGCGCAGAGCGCTTTTGTTTTATTCCAAACGAGCGCATAAAAATCGCGGTCGTGATGCGGCATAGCCCCGCCCGTGGCCGGCGTTAAATTGATATGCAGCCCCGGGCGCAGAAACGTTTGACGGAACCAGCATTCGAATCCTGCGGCAAACACGCCCGGGTTGTCACAAACCGTGTTGATGGCGTATCCCGTGACGGCAGACAGCCTTTTGGCCAGCCTGAACGCCTCGGGTATCTTCTTGTCCGTACAACTGTCCGCAAATTCAATCGTCTCCCCCTTGGCGTAAAACGAGAGCGCGGATAATAACCGATGCGCTTCGCAGACGCGCATCACGCTTTGCACCTCGGGTTCGGTGGCAGGCGACGTGCCGTTATACAGCTCGGAGGCAGGGCTGTTCATCACCGTATACTTTTTCTCCCAGAGTGCGGGATACTGCCGTGCAAGATCAACGCCGTTTATGTTGGCCATCCATTCCGAATACGTGGGCCGTACCATCACCATTGTTTCCACACGGTTTTTGTCCTTCACAGCTTTCAGACCGCCCTGAACCAGCGCCACACCGTCGGGGTTCACCATAGGCATCACAACCATTGTACAGCGCGAAAGCAATTCGCTCATTTTGTGCCTGCCGATTTTGCCATTTTCCGCGGCGGCCTGCGCATAGGCGTTCAACGCATACATCAGATACGCGCTGGCGATGTAATCTCGCGCGTGATGAGCCGCGCAGAAAAAAACCTGCCTATCCCCTGTGCCAAGCTCAATCAGCGGCAGCTCGCGCCCTTCAACGGAGAAGCCTGCCGTATCAGTCCGTATCAGTTCCGGATAGGCATTTGTCAGCGCTTCAATATCCCGCATCATTTGAGAATGTGAATAGGTGATTGTCGGCACCACGATCAAGTCTTTCATGCAAACCTCCCAGATGATGATACTTCATATGTATGCGGGTAAAGGCGCTGTCTATGCCCCAATAGAGGCGCTCTATCAGACAGCGATACGTGTTTGCTCCTGCAAAGCGCCCTTCCGGGGCAGACAACGAAACTGAGGATTAGTCAACAATCGGCTTATGAAAAGCCGCAGTATATTTATAATATTCAAGCCAGAGTATGCAGCGCCTCTTCATGCCTCCCATTGTGACCACTGCCTTCAATAACGAACTGTGGGCTGTCACCAATTGAGGTGTGACGGGAATAAGAGTAAATAGCTTAACACTCGTTGCGACAGGCTCTTTAAGAGGGTGACAGATTGTCTTTTGCGAGTGTGTTAAAGTCGGCAGCCCTGTTTCGGTGAATAGAGGACTATCACCGACATGCGGTGACCGGGAAGGTGAGTAAGACTACTTTATTACTGCCGCCTGCAATAGTACACCATTTTTTCTCGATAAAGTGGAATTCAATTTGCAATTTAGCAATTATCGATGCCCGCGATCTTCGTTGTCCTCTTTTTTGGACAAATCATTTAGTAATATGAACATACATTCTTACACGGAGGTTTGTTATGTGGGACAGAATCGCGGCATCGGGCCTGCTTATCGTCGGAGCCATCATACTGTTTGTTCTCTTCACCGCCGCTCTTTTCATCATGGAGCGCAGAGAGCAGCAAAAGAGCAAACCAAAAACACAACCGCTGCGTGTTGTTCGCATGGAGAACACCAAACGGGCTGCTTAATCGAAAGCTTTATGCGCTGCCGCGCAGCAATAGCGTAACTTATTAGTAGAAGGACAGCTGATTAAATATGGTTTGATCAGATAAACCGTCAGCTGAACCGAACAGCGCCATTCGGGCCTGTGGAAACCGTTGCCACACCCCGCACAACAGGATTATAATTGGACATATGGACAGGGTGATAGAGATTGAGTGCCGCAGTGCGCTCTACCGTCACAACTCAAAATGGCTGCCGTTTAAATACGACATCAACGTATACCGCGGATGCGCACACCGCTGTATCTATTGCTATGCGCTCTATTCGCACGACTATATCAATGGCGGAGATTTCTTCGGCGACGTCTATGCCAAGCGCAACATCGCCGATATGCTGCGGCGCGAGCTGCCGCGCTTTTCGCGCGAACCTGTGAACCTCGGCGGGATTACAGACAGCTATCAGCCTGCCGAACGCACCTGCAAGCTGATGCCGGAGGTGCTCTCACTGCTGGCGCAGTATTCGGTGCCCATTGTGCTGTGCACCAAATCCGCGCTTGTGCTGCGTGACCTCGAGCTGATCAGCCGCGTGAATGCCGCTTCGGGCGCGGCGCTTGCGCTCACGGTCACCACGCTCAATAAGCCCGTTGCGGATATCATCGAACCGGGGTCCTCACGGCCTCATGAACGGATGGCGGCGATTCCCGAAATTAAAAAAACGGGCGCGACGTGCGGTGTGCACCTCATGCCCATCATTCCATATCTCACAAGCAGCGAAGACAGCCTTGAAGCCGTGTTTGCGCAGGCCAAGGAGGCGGGCGCGGACTATGTGCTGGCGGGCGCGCTGAATCTCAAAAGCGCCACGAAGAGGCAGTTCTTCGAAAGCGTCAGGAAAGGCTTCCCTTCCGATTACGTCAATCTAATGGCACTTTACAGCAACAGGGCCGCTTACAGCGACTATAAGGAAAAGCTCGGTGTAACCCTGTCTAAACTTCGCAAAAAATACGATATGCCAAGCTATGCGATGCCCAGAATGAAAGAGAAACCGACGCAGCTTACATTTTTCTAATCACACAATGGCAATTGGAGAAACCCACTTGGGTCATCCATCCTCTGCGAGTCGTTTCACAAAGATCGTTCAAGAGACCAGGCCCATTCCGTCGATCAGGACATGACAGGATAAGCGATTGTATACGACAATTCCATTCATGGGAGTCTTTCTTATATCAGCGCATTAAAGCTGACCCTTTACGCGCGATGTGGCCACGATATCCACGCCCAGCCCCAATATATCTTTGATCAGTACATCGCCGATCTCGATGGGCGCAGTGGCCTCAGCCGCGTTGACCGCTTTCATGCAGTCCAGCAGCCTGTCCTTGGGCAATGTGTCCTTCGATTTCACGCTCACAAGCCCTCCCCCCCTCACGCGCATAGTGGTGGTCAGTGTCCGGCGCGGGTCGGTCAGCTCCGCCAAGGCGTAGCGTTCGCCGCGTTTGCACCAGTTCCCCGTTATGCCGGTCACGCTGCCGCCGTCCATCTGAGCTGTGATTCTGCAGCCCTGAGGGCACACAATGCAGGTCAGTTCCTTTGTCTCCATATCACTTTTCCTCCACGCTGACCGTCACATTGCCGGTAATGTCGTCATCCTTGATGCACAGGCTCTCCATCTCGCCGGGTGCGCAGACCGTCCTGTCCTTTCGGGCAATCACCCGGCCGTCGCACCGCGCCACCGTTGCGCAGCTTTTAGTCACACCCGACACGCGGAAAAACAGCGTTTTATCTTCGCCGTCCTTGCGCAGCTTTTGCGGCACCACATACCGCACACCGCTGCCTGCCGCTGTTTCGGCGTACAAAACCGGTTCGTCCGGCGTTTTGAGATATGCCGCCGCCGCTGCGCCCGCTCGCTGCGCCTCCTCGGTCACAAAATCCACAAGGTCGTGCACCTGCACCGCATTGCCGCATGCAAATACGCCTTTCACCGAGGTCTGCATATGGCTGTCCACCACGGGGCCGCCCGTCACAGCATCCATCGTCACGTTCATGCCGCGCGACAACTCGTTTTCGGGGATCAGGCCGACCGACAGCAGCAGCGTATCGCAGGGCACATATTCCTCTGTATCCTTCACGGGCACGCCCTTTTGATCCACTGCCGCGACGGTGACGCCTTCCACGCGCCGCTTGCCGTGAATGGCCGTGACCGTATGCGAAAGCTTCAAGGGAATGCCGTAATCATCGAGGCACTGAACGATGTTGCGTTTGAGCCCACCCGAATAGGGCATGAGCTCGAGCACCATCTTCACATGCGCGCCCTCCAGCGTCATGCGGCGCGCCATGATGAGCCCGATGTCGCCCGACCCCAATATCACAACCTCTTTCCCCGGCATGTATCCTTCCATATTGACAAACCGCTGCGCCGTCCCCGCCGTGAGCACACCGGCCGGGCGGTCTCCCGCCAGCATCAGTGCGCCGGCACTGCGTTCCCTGCACCCCATGGCCAGCACCACCGCGCCGGCCTCAATTGTGCAAAGGCCTGTGTGCCGCCCCACCACCGTGAGCACGCGCGACGGCGATATATTCAGAACCATCGTCTGCGTGAGGCAGGTGATTTTGAGTGCCTGAGCTTTGTCCGCGAACCGCGCGGCGTATTCGGGGCCTGTCAGTTCCTCGCCGAACACGTGCAGCCCGAAGCCGTTATGGATGCACTGGTTCAGTATGCCCCCTAAATGCGCCTCGCGCTCGATAATCACCACATGCGCGGCACCGTTTTCCTTCGCCGCAATGGCGGCGGCCAACCCCGCCGGGCCCGCGCCGACCACTGCCACATCCGCCTTCATTGCGCCGCCTCCTTCGTTCTGCCCGCGAGTATCCACGAGCCTTCCCCGCTCTTCGTGATATCCTTCACATCCTGCGCAAGCTCGCGCGCGAGAATATCCATCACGTGCGGCATGCAAAAACCGCCGTGGCAGCGCCCGAACCCCGCCGCAGTCCGCAGCTTCACGCCGTCCACCGTCCGCGCGCCGCAGGGCCGGTGAATGCTCTGCACAATTTCGGCCTCGGTCACCTGTTCGCACCGGCAAACCACATTCGCGTAACGTTCGTCCTGCGCAATGAGCTCGCGCTGCCGCTCGGGCGTCGCGTGCGCGAAAACCTCAATCGGCTTGCGCATGCGCGTCGCATCTTTATTCTTTGTGTTGTCGAGCCCCAGGTCAACCAGCAGCTGCATCACATATTCCGCAATCGCGGGCGACGCGGTGAGCCCGGGCGATTCGATGCCCGCCACGTTGATAAAACCCGGCACGGCTTGTGATTCCCCGATGATAAAATCGTGTCTGTCAGACGCGGCGCGCAGCCCCGCAAACACGGTGATCGCGCTGCGTCTGTCGATACCCGGCGCATAACGGCGCACGCCATTCAGCACGGATTCGAGCCCGTCGCGCGTCGTCGCCGTATTCTCCTTATCGGTAAACTCCGCTGTCGGCCCCGCAATCATATTGCCATGGGCGGTCGGCGAAAAAAGTACACCCTTCCCCTTATCGGACGGCGCGCCGAATACCACGCTGCGCGTGCGCACGGAAAAGCTCTTGTCAAAAAGCACATATTCGCCGCGCCGCGCAGAGATGGAAAATGCCTCGCCGCCCGCCATGCGTGATACCTCATCGGCATAAACGCCCGCCGCGTTCACCACGAACCGCGTCTGCACCTTGCGCCCGCCCGCCTCAATCGTGAACACACCGCCGCTTTTGCTGATTGCTGTGACGCGGCTGTCAAAAAACACATCCGCGCCGTTCGCCGACGCGTTTTCCAGTGCGGCCAGTGCGAGCTCAAACGGGCTCACAATGCCTCCCGTAGGGGCCCACAGCGCGCAGCGAATCTCTTTGCTTAAAAACGGCTCTCTCCTGCGCACCTCGGCACCCGAAATCTTCTCCGCGGGCACGCCGTTTTCGGCTCCCCTTTTGAGCAGCTCATCAACGCTTTTTTCCTCTTCATCGTCAAACGCCACCACGAGTGTACCGCAGTTCTCATACGGCACGCCAAGCTCCTTTACCGCCGCTGCCATCATGGCGTTGCCGCGCACATTAAACCTTGCTTTCATGCTGCCGGGCAGCGCGTCGTAGCCCGCGTGCACAATGCCGCTGTTGGCGCGCGTTGCGCCCGCCGCCGCGTCGCTCGCTGCTTCAATTACACAAACGCGCCCGCTGAGCTGAGAGAGCTCGCGCGCGATCATCGCGCCTGATATGCCCGCCCCGATTACCGCCACATCATAAATCATTGCCGTTACACCCTTTCGCAAGTTTAAAACCAAAATAAAAAGCCGCACCAAAGCAAATCTGGTACGGCTCATTTCTCCTGCCTGTTCAGTGGTTTTATCATAGCATATTTCGCCCGGCTTTGCAATGACGGCGACGCGCTTTTTCATTTCCGAGTGTAGTCATTGCTCATCACCCATTATACAGTCATTCCCTTGAGCTTTTGAGCGGGAAAGAGCGGGTTCTGGACTGCAATTACGCGCAGAGATAGCGGCGCTGTTCTGAGAGTTTCCCATATCTTTTCCTCGTCTACTCTGTGCCGTTGCGGGCGAAAACGCTACAGACGACAAACGCCCCGCCAAACCCGTCGGCGAGACGTTTGTCTGTCGGATCTCACATAAGAAGTCTCTGTCTAAAACGTTATTGCTAATTGATCCAATGCACCGAACAGCTCTCTGATTTGCAGGCTGTCATCCGTGCAGAGGAATGAAAACACCTCACCTCTTATTGAGATGTTCATGGACTCATTTCTGCTGCCTTGCGACTCTTTTGTTCTTCTGACTTTTTCAATGGACGCGAACGGCAGAAACAGCGTGGAGTGGGTCAGGTCGCCTTGTTTTCTGCTTCTTGCGCGCTTATCCCTTTGAAGCACAATCAACTCCGAATCGTTGGTTAAAAAAGCTATGCTCGTGATCAGCTTTTTCATTTTCATCAGCGCTTTGATTCTCTCTCGCAAATCTTCATAATTTGGCACAAATTTCGCGGGCGGCTGATAAGCCACGAGCCGTATTTTGTTGTCCAGCGCTTTGTATTGATCGATGATGGCCGAGTAAAGATGCTCAACCGTATTAAGATCATGGCTGATCGTCTCAAGATTCAGTATCTTTTCTGTGGTTCTGTACTTGCCTCTGATGATATTGATGAGCCTCATGATGATCGGTTCCGAAACCGAGTTATATTCGATCGTTACGGTCTCATCATCCAGATACAGCAGCGCCTGCCCTTTGAGCATCGAAATGGTGTTTTTTATCGCCATCACGCTCTCATACGGCACGCGCTTTTCTTCCACATTATCATCAATGCGCTTTAAGATATAAAGATATGACGCGAACGCGCCGATCACGTAATCATACAGATTCATCTCGGGCGTCGCGTCCGCTCTGTCGATCTTCCTCGGTATCTTGATCAGCATAAGCGGTGTTTCTTGTTCCCTGTAATAGTTCACAAACAGCGGCGGTATGGTGTATTCATCGTTAATCTCAAAAATCCATGGCCCGAAAGCATCGTATTCCTTCGTGCTTTTTGCGATCATCTCAAGATACCCCCTTATTGTGTTAATATAATCATATAAAGGGAGTTAAATGGTGTCAATCGCACTATTTTATGCTTATTGCTTGGCGCGGTTATCAAAATTTTCCGAAGAACCTGTGCGCCTATCACTTTTTTATCATCTTGAATCTGTCTGTCATAAAAAAAGCCAGCAAAAACAGGAAAGCCGCAAGATTTTGGGCTTCTAAATATAGATTTCAATGCATAGTGAGGTGCAAAGTGATATACGCATACTGTCAACGTTATATGATCCGTGATGAGTATCTCTGATCGCGGTCCCTCCACCGCGGCGAAGTCACCAAAAGATGAACGGAGAAGAAAAATCGGCTCAAAGCCGCTCGCTTGCCAGCCCATTTGTCACGCCATCCCTAGGGCAGTCCTCTGAGGGATAGGTGATTAGCTATATTAAAGACCGAAATCGAGAGGGCTTTACTTCGGCTATAACAGGCTCTTTTCATACAGATAAAACAGCCCTTTTCTGTAATGGACCTCTCCTGCCCTGCGGTATCCGAGGCTTTCATAAAGCCTCAGCGCATACGGGTTTTGAGAAAAGGCATCGAGCCGCACCGACTGAAAGCCGCGTTCCTTGAGAGCAGCCTCCGCGAGCAATATCGCCTGCCTGCCAAAGCCTTTTTGCTGACAAACGGGATCGATACACAGCCGGTGCACCGCCGCCGGCTCCTCGAAAAACCAGTCTCCTTGTGCGTATTCCTCATCCAGTCGATTATTGAGGACAACCACACCGACAATAAGTTCATCGTTGCATATAAGATACATCTCTTTATTGTCGATATCCCCTCGAAGGTCCGCCTTTGACGGATAAATATCATCCCACTGGAAAATACCCTTTGCATCCATGTCGATAATGGCACGCCGGAATATTGCCGCAACGGTTTCAATATCGCCGGGCTGCGCGGTTTTCAGCGCCAGCATCATATCTTTATCGTCGGGTCTTTGGGGCGCGGGCGGTACAGCACGAACTTGCGTCCGGATGACGACACCGCTTCCGCGCCTGTGGCTTTGGCGATCTCGGCGGCCATTTCGGCCGCGGTCACCGGCGCGTTTTGCTGCACGGTGCCTTTAATCAGTTCCCGGGCGGTCAGTGCGTCGTCCACCTGCGTGATCACGTTTTCTGTGAGGCCGGATTTCCCGACATAGATGATCGGTTCAATATTATTCGCCATTGCGCGAAGCGAGGCTCTTTGTTTGCTGGTCAGCATATTTAATTCTCCTAATCCACAAAATCGAACTCGAGCCCTTCAAGGCTCACCGTGTCTCCCGTTTTGGCACCCGCTTTGCGCAGCGCCTTAATCACGCCGAAATCCTTCAGAAGTTTTTGAAAATGGCGCATCGAATCCGGGTCTTCCGGGTCAGTCTTGGCGAGTATCTGCTGAATTACATGGCCCTCCACGTAATAGATGCCGTCTTGGATAATAACCTCATAGCCTTCGTCGTCCTTCTCAAATGCCCATTCCTCAATCACGCCGTCTTCCTCTACAGGCAACGGCACCGGGAGCTCATCGAGCATACCCGACGCTTTTTCGAGCAGCGCGTCGGTGCCTTCACCGATGGCTGCGCAAACCTCAAAGACGTCGATGCCGAGCGGTGTTAAATAATCCCGCAGGCGCTGCACGTTTTCCTCGGAGCCCGGCGCGTCGATTTTGTTGGCGGCAACGATCTCTGGCCGTGTGCCAAGCTCACCCGAATAGCTTACCAGCTCCTGACGGATCACCTTGTAGTCGTCAATAATGTCACGCCCTTCGCCGCACGACGCATCCACCACGTGAATCAGCATACGCGTGCGCTCAATATGGCGCAGAAAATCGTGGCCGAGCCCTGCACCTTCATGGGCACCCTCTATAAGGCCGGGTATATCCGCCATGATAAAGCTTTTGTCGTGCCACTGAACCACGCCGAGATTCGGAGACAGCGTGGTAAAATGATACGCCGCGATTTTAGGCCGCGCGCTCGTGCATGCGGCCAGCAATGTGGATTTGCCCACACTCGGAAAACCGATGAGACCGATATCGGCGATGGATTTGAGTTCAAGTATCACTTGGCGGCCTTTGGTTTTGCGTCCCTGCGTCGCGAAACGAGGGTTTTGCCGTGTCGGCGTGGCGAAACGGGCGTTACCGAGGCCTCCTTTGCCGCCCGAAAGCAGCTGCCGCCGTCCTTCGCGCATATCCGCCGCCACACGCCCCGTCTCAAAATCCTTGATGACGGTGCCCGCGGGCACTTTAATCACGAGGTCATCACCCGCTTTGCCGCGCATGTTCTTCTTCTTGCCGGGTTCGCCGTTTTGCGCCACGTATTTCTGCTGAAATTTAAAATCCATCAGCGTGCGCATGCTCTGATCAACCTCAAACACAACCGCGCCGCCTTCACCGCCGTCGCCGCCGTCCGGGCCGCCCGCATTTACGTACTTCTCCTTGCGAAACGACACACTGCCGCTGCCGCCGTCACCTGCTTTGATATATATTTTCGCTTTGTCAACAAACATTGAATTTACAGTCCCTTTCCGCCCCACGGACAGATATCATATAAAAAGCATGCCCCGCATGCCGGTTTTCTCGCCGTGCAGACCTTGCGCCCGTGCCAAATCAGCCAGTGATGCGCGTCTGACCACTTTTCTTTGGGGATATTCTTCATCAGCTGCATCTCCGTATCAAGCACGTCTTTGGCAGCTGCGAGCCCGAGCCGGTTTGACACGCGAAACACATGCGTATCCACCGCGATGCCGGGCACCCCAAACGCGTTGGAAAGCACCACGTTGGCCGTCTTTCGCCCGACGCCGGGCAGCGTTGTGAGTTCCTCCATCGTCTGCGGTACGTCGCCGCCGTAGCGCTCCACAAGTATCCGGCACGCCGCCAGCAAGTTCTGCGCCTTGGTATGGTAAAACCCGCAGCTTTTGATATAGCCTTCAATCTCGCTCTGGCTCAGGCGCAGCATGGCCACCGCATCGGGCGCTTTTTCAAACAACGCTTCGGTGACGGCGTTGACCTGCTTGTCCGTCGTCTGTGCGGAAAGCATCGTCGCGATGAGCAGCTCAAACGCGTTTCGGAATCGCAGCGCAGGCCGCGCGCCCAGGTATTGCTGTTCGAGCCTTTTTAGTATTTCCTTTTTATCGTCCATTTCTATCTCCCCGGTGCTCTTCGTTATTATATCGGCAGTTGGCATAAAAAACAAATCCTAATTCAATATCAGCTTTTTCAGCCGCATAATTTAGCGGCGGCGGCAGAAAATATCGGTATGTTTAATGTCATTATCAAAACTGCAATACTTTATTTTTTCGCCATGCTGGTGATACGCCTGATGGGCAAACGGCAGGCCGGTGAGCTGCAGCCCTTTGAGCTGATCATCGCGGTTATGATCGCGGAGGTGGCCGCCACGCCAATGGACGGCCCCGGCGTCCCCATCACCTACGGCATCGTGCCCGTTGTGGTGCTGCTTTTGCTGCACAATCTGATTGCGTTTATTTCTATCAAGAGTGACAAAGCGCGGGGGTTCTTCTCGGGCAAGCCAAGCATTGTGATACACAAGGGCATTATCCGGCGTGAAGAGCTAAAAAAGCAAAGCTACAATTTGAACGACCTTTTGGAACAGCTGCGCAACAAAAACGTGATGAATATCGGTGATGTGCATTACGCCATACTGGAAACCAATGGGGAACTCAGCGTGATGCTTAAGCCCGAGAAGCGCCCGCTGACACCGGAGGACATGAGCATGGCCCCGCAGAACCCCGGTTTTTGTTACGACGTGATACTCGACGGCAAACTCAAACCCGATAACCTGGAGCGTCTCGGTTTTACGGTAAGCCAGCTCGAGCAGATACTAAAAACTCAAAATTTAAAGCGTGTCAGCAACGTTTTTTTGGCGATGGCCGACGAAACAGGCACCGTGCTGCTGCAGGATTACCAAGGACATCAAACGACGGGAAGTATGACAAATGGTTAAGAAAATCACCATCTGCGTTCTTCTTGCGATCATCATCGGCGGGTCTTTTCTGCAGCACCACTATGTCACCGGCGCGACCGAGGATCTCAAAAACGACTTAAATAAAGTTTACGACGCGCTGCAGAATGACGATTTTGAAAAAGCGCTCGCCGCTTCCCAAACATTCAGCGAAAACTGGGAAAAAGAAAAGAGCCTGTATGAGACACTTTTCAAGCACGAAGAGGTTGATCTGATATCGTCCGGCGCTGCACGCCTGACCGAAATGTGTGAACAGGCCAATAAATCAGAAGCCCTCGCGGAAACGGCGGAAACGCTGTATTATATCAACCACATTCACGAAATAGACAGCATCAAATTTGAAAACATATTCTGATCAGCGCCACGAGAAGCTGTATATCCAGCCGTCGTGCACGGCATCTTCGGGCAATGACGGTTCTTCAAACACGATTCGGCCAGCGAGCCCCAGCTCTTTGGCCGCCAGCTCAAAGTGGCACGCCGCTATGCCCATATCAATCCGCTGCATACAAAAACCATAGAGAGTGTTGCCTGCGTACATCTTATCAACCGCGAGATAAAAGTGCAGTGCGTCACCGCTGCGGACCACGCGCCACGGCTGTTTGTTGGATGCGGACGGGCCGATACGCACCATCTCAAGGCACGTTTTCAGCGGCCCTTCGTCTAAAAACAACGGCGTTCTCACAGTGCCGTCGAAGAAAACTTCTCCAAAGCGTTTGCGCTTTCTTGCGCCTGCGCCCGCCGCCACCACTTTTTCTGTCAGCGTTTTCTTTTCCGCCGCATAGCCGACCGGCGATATGGCGGGCATATGCTCGTTATTCGGCTTCACGAGTGCCAGAAAAGCCGCGCGTTTAAATGTACCGCCAAGCCAGCAGGTGCCGAAACCCTGTGCCGTCGCAAAAAGCACCAGCTTTTCAAATGCGTACCCGAAACCTTCAATATCACGACCGCCTTTTTTCACGCACCCCACGATAAATGTTTTAACGCCTTTGATGAAGCCATAGGTCCCTAGCTTGCCCGACCCGCCTTCGACGATATCAAAACGCACCTTCGCGTCGAACGGGTTTTGAGCCGCCTCCGCGAAATAGCCTTTGAGCTGCTCAAGCTTTTCAGGCTCCGTCGGCTTGGGGTCATAAGTCCTCACGGATGTTCTCTTCTGAATCAGGTCTGTCACGCTTTGTTCTAAAAGCATATTGTCCTCCGCTTTAAGCTTAAAGTTAAGCTTTCGTTCAACAGAATGGGAAGTGCTGATGACATGAGACAAACAGATCAAGAGGTAAGACAGAAAATCAGCCGTCAGCACAACATTTTAATTAATCAGCGTATTCCCGAAGATAGGGTTTCATTTGATAGCAATTTTTCCGGGTTCATTCAACAACTAAAGGCGCCTTATACAATAACAGGCGAAGCGTATCAAGCCGATTGATTGGCGTAAAAGCAAAGGTATTCAAGTGGCAGCTCAAAAGCTCCATCGATGTCGTCGCATGCTCACGTTAATCACAAGCCCGAATGCAATCATATTGGTGAGAAGGTTCGAGCCTCCGTAGCTCATAAACGGCAGCGGAATGCCCGTGATTGGCATCACGCCGATATTCATGCCGATATTTTCAAAAATATGGAATAACGTCATCGCCGCCACACCCACGATGATCAGCGACCCGAAATCATCCTTCGCTTTCGTCGCAAGATAAAGTGTGCGGAATATCAACGTGAAGTAGAGTAATATCATAATCATCACGCCGACAAAGCCGATTGCCTCGGCGGTGGACGCAAATATAAAGTCGGTATGCTTTTCGGGAATGTTAGAAAGCTTGCTTTCCCCGCCCAGAGAAAACAGCCCCTTTCCCGAAACTTGTCCTGATCCCACCGCAATTCTGGCTTGCTTAGACTGCATCCCCATATCCTCTATTTGCTGCTGAGTCATGTCAGGCGTGGAGATTCCTAAAAACGAATAGATGCGGTTTTTCTGCCACTTGTCCATGATCAGCCATGCCACCGGCAGCGCTGCTCCTGCACAGGCAAACATCATACCGATGAGTTTTAAGCTCGTTCTGGCAATAAACAGCATGGATATGAACGTGAACGCATACACAAACGCGGTGCCCCAGTCCGGCTGGCTCATGATCAGCGCAAACGGCACGATAAAAACGCCCAGCAAAGGCACGATATCCTTCACCTTGCGGATACCGCCGTCTCGGCCTTGCGTCCGCTTGGAAATCATATGCGCCATCACAATGATCATACCGATTTTGCCAACCTCGCTCGGCTGAAACCCCGAGGTACCGATACGGAACCAGCCCGATGTTCCGTTAATTTCGGAACCGAAAAATCTGACCGCAACAAGCAGCGCCACAATCACGATATATATCCATTTGTAGTATTCTTCTATCGCGTGATAATCAGGCAAAAGCACGATAAACATGGCCAGCAAAGCCACGCCGAACCACGCCAGCTGCTGCAGTGCATGTGCCGGGTCCAGCTGGGCGATCGCCGCGCTGAGAGAACCCACGTTTTCGGTCAGCGGGTCGGATTCGGCGGACGCAATGGCCACAAAGCTGAAAAGAATCAGCACGATAATATTGGCAAACAGCAGCCAATCGATGAACTTGAACATCCTCGGGTCTATAAATTTGAGCTTCAAAGCACGCTACCTCTTAAGCAAACTTTACAAATCTGTTTCAATTATAACATAAATATTAAACACGCAACACCACAGACACTGAATGTTTACAATTCAGTCATTCTATCGAAAACAGAATATCAGAAAATACCCTGATAGGGAAGGGCCTCTTGATGATAAAAAAACGGTGGTAAATGGCACTTGCTTCTAAACACCAAGCCATTTTAGCAGTCTTTGATAATCATCATTCGCTTCTGAGAAGTCAGGATGCTCTTTAACAAACCCCTCAATTTTAATTCTATCTTGTGCGGTAAATTCATCCCAGTTTTCTTTGTTAATAAGTTCTTTACCATACGTTTCTTTATAAATTTGCTTTGCGCGGATCAATGCAGAACTATATGTTTGGAACGAAATGCAGCCCACTTCGCGATACCATTTATAAAACGAAGAGAACTTCTAATATATTCCGTCGTTATATTGAGTATAAAGTCCTTCAATCTCTTTCAAGGTTGGCGGTTTTGCTTTAGGTTCATTAGTAAGCTCATATACGTGCAGTTTGATGATCAGTTCGTCTTCCAGCAATTGAACGTCTTCATCCAGTGTGACGATGTTGTTACCAGAGTAATTTTTCGCGAACTGCGGATAAGCAAACAAACCCATTTCCTTAAGAATCTCGACATACTCAGCTTGATACTCTTTCTTAAACTGAGTTGATTCATCCGGCTTTGCACAGGCAGTCAGCCATTCTAATAACCTCTGATACGAATGGCTTGTATCTGAATAATCGGGGTTTTTTATCACATACAACTCAAAATCGATTAAGTCATCAACCCAATAATCGCTCAATGAATCTATATCTTTATAATCAGTCCCATATTTATCTTTATAATCCATAAGTGCTTTAGAGATCCCATCCAAATAATCATCATAGGCTGTTTCGCCACAGTTACAATACCAATCATAGAATTGGTGAAACTTTTTGTAAGTCACCTGATCATATTTGTTATAAAGACCTTCAACCTCTTCAGCAGTAGGAGTATTCCTTATACCGGTATACAGTTCATACACATGCAGGTATTTTTCTAGTTTTTTTTCGTATATCACGACTCCTTCCGCAACTTCAACTATTTCAGCATTATCAAATTTGCTTTCATAATCGGGATGTACATAAAAACCCATGTGCATCATTTTCTCTATAAATTCAGCCTGAAACTCTTCCTGCGTTTCAGCAGGTTGTGGCGCGCAGGCAGACAAAGGCACTGCCGTCGCCAACACGGTTATACAAGTCAATATGATAGTGGTGAGTCGTTTCGTCATAGTCACCTTCATTTTTGATAGTTGAAACACTCGGGATAGTCTTTCTCCAACCCTACCATGTCTTCATAGGTTAAGTCACTAAGCCGATTCCTTTTTTCTTCAAAGGATAGGTTTACTCCCTTCAATTCTATATCTTTGTTTATTGCGGCCCGTAATGCATCTTCGTAATTATCTGATGGGCTCAGGCCACCTCCATCACCATACCATGCTACATAACTATCTATCTCAATAATATCGAACGTTCCGTTTATAAACGTTTCTTCTATATCCTCTGCTGTAAGTCCTAACCCGTCGCTACTCACCCCACCGTGCTTAATCGCATATGCACGTAGTGCAATATTTAAATCGTACTTGTCAAGGCTTACCACGTTAATACTGTAATTTCCGTCAGACAGCATGTTAATGGATGCTCCCAACAGCAACGCATAAGATACTACGCCTTCATTTTTAAGCCGATTCACCGCATTGTCTAATTGATCCAAGTTACGGTCTTTTGCCGCATTTGACACCGTGTTTGTAATTAAAGCATCTAAGTTTTTTCTAAACTGATATATATCTGCCTTTTCTTCTGTTTGTATGTTTCCATCGCTATCCAAATATCCAACTGATAGTATTCGGTCCCACTTCGTATAATTGCTTTCAGGATTCTTTTCGATACTAAACACAATGACTTTTAATCCGCCTGTGGACTCGAATGTTTGCCATTGCGAAATCTGATTTAGAAGAGAATAACTATAAATACATTTGTAAATTCTGTTGTCTTGATTAGTTATCATATCATATGGCACGTTCGCGTTTTTCAACAGATTCTTATATCTTGCCGCCATCCCACCGAGAACAGGACTTACATTCCACTTAAACGTCGAACCAAATAGACCCTCTTGTTCAGTTTTTATGTAAGTATTTTTAAGAAAAACCTCCTTGTCCTCATCAGACATATTAGTAAATGATATAATCAACGCATTGTATATTGAATTATCAATAGTTGCAGCATCGCTCTGCATCACTTCATTGATGTAATCAAAGTTATATTTGTAGATGAGATTGCCCTCTTCGTCTGTCTGCCCCGTGTCTTTTCGCATTTTATCCAAGCAGTCAACGAACTCTTGCGAATCAGCAGCGGGGATCAGGTTCTCTATGCCCAGATCAGCGGGTGATTCACCGCCTTTGTATTCAAGTATCACCGCATCCTTAACCTTTTGCGCAAGTGTTGGTTCTGCGGGTTGTGGCGCGCAGGCAGACAAAGGCATTGCCGCAACTAAAATGGTTATACAGGTTAATATGATTGCAAAAATTCGTCTCGTCATAATTTCCTTCACTTTTCATATTCAAAGCACTGCATCACTCTTCAGCCTTTTCTTAAGGTGCTTGATGCAGTACTCATAACTTCGATGGCCTTCTGCTTTCTCGGATTTTCGTGTTTATTTAGGTTATATCCACAAGATAACCTCTCATTTGCATTATATCCATATAACTATACAACACACCTTATATTGTTACAATTATAAATGTCTTGTATTGTTAAATCAATCCATATATTTTTTTCGTCATATCAGCCTTTTCGGCCAATATAGACAAAACGGCACGCAAAATGGTATATTGATGTCGCGCTTTTTATGGCGCAGCGGAGGAAAAAATGGCATACAGAGCTTTGTACCGTACTTGGCGGCCTGCACGGTTTGCCGAGGTATCCGGGCAGGATCATATCGTCAAGGTGCTCGCCGGACAGATCGAAGCCGGGCGTATTGCGCATGCCTATCTTTTCTCGGGGCCCCGCGGCACAGGCAAAACAAGCCTTGCCAAGATTTTCGCGCGTGCCGTGAACTGCGCATCACCGGAGGGCAGCGAACCTTGCGGCAAGTGCGCCGTGTGCGCCGAAACATCGGCAGAAAACCCGGTGGACATCGTGGAAATCGACGCGGCATCCAACAACGGCGTGGACAGTGTGCGAGAAATTCGCGAACGCGTGAACCTGCTGCCCGCTGTCTGCCGCTACAAAGTCTATATTATCGACGAAGTGCATATGCTTTCAAAGGGCGCGTTTAACGCGTTATTGAAGACGCTCGAAGAACCGCCCGCGCATGTGATATTTATACTCGCCACCACCGAGCCGCACAAGCTGCCCGCCACCATACTCTCGCGCTGTCAGCGTTTCGATTTTAAGCGCATCGCCGCAGACGATATCACGGCCCGGCTGGCCGAAGTTGCCCAAGGCGAAGGATACGAATTTGAGCGCGAGGCCCTGCAGATGATTGCACAGGCGGCGGAGGGCGGCCTTCGCGACGCGCTCTCGATACTCGACCAGTGCGCCTCATCGGGCGCGGTCACACGGCAGAGCGTAACCGCGGCGCTCGGAAGCGGCGGCACGCAGCAGCTGTTGGATCTCGTGAGCCGCATCACGGCTTACGACGAGAAAAGCGCTCTTGAGCAGCTTGCGGCGCTGTTGAGCGCGGGCGCAGACACGCGCGCGCTGATTAAAGATCTTTCGGAAGCGTTCCGCAAAATGATGTGGCTCTCTGTGGGCGCGGGAGATGCAGATCACACCGGCCTCGAAGACATGGCCAAACGTTTCGGCAAGAACGCTTGCGTCCGTGCGCTGAATATATTGATACAAAAAGAATACGAAATGCGGCAGAATCTGCGCGCGGATATCGTGCTCGAAACGGCTGTGATGGCGCTGATGGCTCCTGAAGATGACCCGTCATCATCCGACAAAGCACGCATTGAAAAGCTCGAAGCGCGGTTGGCTGCGCTCGAGCAGCGCCCGTTCGCCGCAGCGCCCGAGCAGACTGTGAAGCAGACGGCTCCCCCGGCTGATAAGCCCGCCAAATCGGCGGCTAAAGCCCCCAAAGCCGTTCCGTCTGTATCCGCTCAGCCGGACAGCAGCGACGCGCAGACGCTCTGGTATAAGGTGCTCGATACATTGAAAACGGATGCTTACTTTGCATACCCGCATGCAGCCAAAGCCGTGAATGCGGCGCACCGCGGTGCCGATACGCTCGACATCACGTTCGGCTCCCGCGCGGAAGTGGCTGCCGATTTTTTAAAGCAGCCTGCCGCGATGAAGGCGCTCGGTGATGCGATAGCAAAAACGGCTGGTAAAGCCATGAACATCAGTGTCATTGTGGAGAAGGAACACGGTTCAAAATCAGGCAATACGGACATACTTGCGATGTTTGGAGATAAAATCGAAGAAATATAAGGAGGTTTCTCATGGCAAAGAGAAAATCTTTCGGCGGCGGCGGCGCAATGAACATGGGGTCCATGCTCGCCAAAGCACAGAAAATGCAGGCGGATATGGCGGCGGCGCAGGCCGAAGCCGAGCAGGCTGAAGTGGAAGCCACCGCGGGCGGCGGTGCGGTCACCGTGAAGGCGAACGGTGCCAAAAAAATCATCAGCATCAAAATCTCCCCTGAAGCGGCCGATCCCGATGATATCGAGATGCTCGAAGATCTGATCATGGCCGCGGTCAATGAAGCGATTACCAAAGCGGAAACCGTGATGCAGCACAAAATCAATGCGGTGACCGGCGGCATCGATCTTGGAGGCATGTTCTAGCTTGAGCGGCATCATAGAACCAGTGGCGCGGCTGATCAATCAGTTTGCGAAGCTGCCCGGCATCGGCCAGAAAACCGCACAACGTCTCGCGTTTCACGTGATTCATATGAGCGACAACGACGTTGAGGAGTTCGCGAAGGATTTGTTTTACGCAAAAAAAGCGGCGGTTTACTGCCCCAGCTGCGGTAACCTCATGCAGCAGGGCGAGCCGCTCTGCGGTATCTGCGCCGACCCCGCGCGCGACGGCTCACTGATTTGTGTGGTTTCGGATATCAAGGACGTGCTCGCCATCGAAAAAACGCGCGAATTCAAGGGCGTATATCATGTGCTGCACGGCGTGATCTCGCCCATGGACGGCATTGGTCCTGACGATATCAATATCGCGGGGCTTATTGACCGGCTTGCGGGCGGCACCGTGAACGAAGTGATCCTTGCGACCAATCCGGATGTTCAGGGTACGGCCACAGCCGCCTATATCGCGAAGACGATCCGCCCGCTCGTATCCAAAATCACGCGTATCGCGCATGGCGTCCCCGTGGGTGCGGATCTTGAGTATACAGACGAGGTGACACTTTCGCGCGCCATTGAGGGACGCACACTGTACTAGGTATACAAACAGTGATAATTGGCGATAATACACAGCATCAACCTTAATTTGGGAGGATGCGGTATGGAATTAAACGAATATTCAAATGATGTGAAGCGCGCCTTTGCCATCTGGCAGGCAGCCCAGAACTATTTTGACAATGTGGCGGACCCAGATCTTGTCGATTTTGCGATATACGATATGGAAGCGGCCAAAAAGAGATATGTATACATGCTTAAAAAAGCCAGAGAGATGCATAAAGAAGCCTTGTAGGCACGTTCGCAGAGACACCTTGTCTCTGCTTTTTTTACTCTTTTTTTGTGCAATTTTGACACGTTCTGATACATCCCGTCAGCATGACGTTATTGATTATGACAATAAACACTGATTTCATGACATATCGCCATGAAACGGTGCTTTTTTGCTTGTACGGTTTTCAATTATACTATATAATTTTTTATATAATGTTTACCTGTTAATCACACAAATTCGCAAAAGTGAGACTTTTAAAGTGCGCACGAAAAAAAGCGGTCAAGATCACAGCAAAAACAACGGGGAACAAAAAGGGGTATGGCCATTGGAGCAAATACAACTGATTGGCAACAACATTGCCAAACTGCCTCCCCACGATATCGGCGAAAGCCAGTCATTCTCCGACCTCTATCCTGCCGGGCCGGATATTTTCAGCTATCCAACCGAGGTTCTATGGCAGATATTCGCTGATTCAAATGGAACAACGTGGCGGCAGATTCTTGATTCCCTTTATACCCGATACGGGTGGGTTTACGAGCATTCGGTCAATGTGGCACTCATTTCGGTCATGATCGCCGTTGAGTTGAATCTGGACAGAAATTCATTGTACAACCTAACGCTTGGCGGCCTGCTGCATGATGTTGGCAAGCTGCTGGTTCCCATGACGATTATACAAAAAAACACGTCATTAAGCGAAGCGGAAATGAACCTTGTAAAAAAACACAGTGAGCTTGGGATGAGCCTTGTGGCGGGCTGCGGCCTCAACAGTGATTGCATGTCGGTGATCATGCAGCATCACGAACGGCTCGATGGCAGCGGCTATCCGTACGGGCTCAAATCGGATGAGATCCATCCGCTGGCCAAAATCACGATGATCGCCGATGTGCTGGATGCCATCACATCTTACCGGCCATACCGTCCTGCGCGAAGTATTGGCGAAGCCATTTCGCTCATCAAACAGGAAGGCGATAAGTTCAGCCGCGATCTTGTGGGCGTGATGGAAAAGCTGCACCGCAGACTCAGAAGATGACTGCGCCCAACAGCTAAGCACATCGCTTATTCTTTAGGGTCCTTTTCTCGCCGAAAGCTCTCTCATGGCTGTTGGTGTGTGCTTGCCATAAAAAGGTGACAGCATTTTTAAGTGCCTGCGTCACTTTTTCAATATCCCTGCGGCCCTAAAAATCAATGCGGATTCATATCGCATATCAGCGATACAGTTTTGTGTGCTATCAGCTGTCTGATATCACCCCAAGCATGAATCGGCCATAATTCCGGAGCAAGAAAGCAATGCAAACGTCTCTATGAAAAAGCTTTTTATCATCCCACACAACGGGCATTTTGCGCCTTCGGTCATCCATTTCAAACATCTCCGAAATCAGTATAAACAAGATAATCCAACTTTTACTTGAGATTTTACGTATTATACAATATAATGGATACAATATAACACTACACTGTTATGTCATTACACATTTATACCACTTATTTTCACAATAAAGAGAGGAACCAGGCAGTGTATACCGACAGAAACATTTATGACCAGGAGGGTCATCTGCTCTTCAGAAAGAATCGGCCGGGACATCGCGCCGACGAAAATCAAAATCAACCCATCAAAACCCTGCAATTGTTTTCTGGCCCCAACGCTCAAAAAGCATATCCCCCCGCGTTCGATGATGAACAAAAGGGCCATCCAGCCCAAATGATCCGCACGTCACATATCCACGATTTATTTCAGCTTAAAGATGAGAATCTGATAGAACGTTCTGCACAAATTCTTGGCAACACGATCAACAGCCCACAGAACGAGCTGTTGAGGCATATAATGGATACGATTTATTGCTTCTGTGAATGGGTATACACGCACTCCGTCCACGTGGCTTTGATATCCTTGATGATAGCTGACAGATTGAACATGGATGAGAAACAAAAAGAGACGCTTGCCGCCGGGGCTTTGCTTCATGATGTGGGTAAACTTAAGGTGCCCACAGCCATACTTGAGAAGGATTCGTCGCTCAGCGATAAGGAAATGGCACTCATGCAAAAGCATTGTGAATTCGGCATCGACTTGCTGGCGGTCTATGGCCTGCCGCAGGACGTCCTGAATGTGGTCATTCAGCATCATGAGCGTTTGGATGCAAGCGGGTACCCTAACAGGCTCAAATCAAACGAGATCAGCCGTCTGGCAAAAATCACGATGATTGCGGATGTGATAGACGCCGTCACATCACATCGGCCTTACCGCCCCGCGCGCAGCCTTGATACGGCTGTCCGAATTGTCAAGCAAGAGGGAACAAAATTCTGCAGTAAATATGTCGATATTCTTGATGAGCTTTGCCGAAAAAGCTAAGAATGCTTTGAAACTAACTGATTTATTATAAAACAGATCAGGTACGAAAGAATCAAGTAAACCGGTGTTTGGCGTGCCCAGCTCATATTAAGCCGGTTTACGTATCTTTTTGTTCAGTATACACAATGCATCTGTCATGCGCTGTTAAGAAAAGATATCACAGCAAACAAGTGATTGCCAATACATCTATGAACTGGTATGATATTTTTGTATTTTTAATTCTAAGGATTCATTGATGATTTGCAGACGGTGCAACAGCCAGAATGTGATTGTGACCGCAGTTGCCGAGCAGCGCCCGCGCGGCTGCCTGCTCACGCTGTTTTATATCTTCCTGCTCCTCATCCCCGTCATCGGCTGGATTGCGCTTTTTATGCTGATACGCGGAAGGCGTTCGCGTACCGTCACATACGCGGTCTGCCAAACCTGCGGCCACCGCCGCCGCGTGTGAAGACCGGATGACTTCTATCCGTATGCCCAGACAGGTTTCAGGCTAATTTCTACCACTCCGCCGTGCAAAAATCCATGCACAGTATAAATTTTTGATTCTCCGCGTTTTTAAAAACCTCCGCAAACGTCACGCATAGATTCCCCGTCGCGAGCGACACATATGGCTCCGTCACGTATTTATCGCGTTTGCCGTTCGTCACATGAAAATAATACCGCTTCATCGAATGGTCCGCACCGGGCCGCGCCGAATAGAATATGAGGTTGTCGCGCGCGCCGCATTTGCCGCTGCCAAACACGGTATCGCTGCACTGCAGCCCGTTTTCATTCAGCACATAGGCGCATTCCATGGTGCTGTGCTTACCCACAATGCTGCGCAGCCTCTCGTCAAAATTCTCGGCGCCGGTCAGCTCGGTCAGCGCCTTTTTGGCAATCGACGCAATCCTGTCGAAAGCGCGCTGTTCAAAGCGGAGCGTTTCGGCAATGTATTGCTTATAGTTATCAGCCAGCATATTGATGCGGCTGTTTGCAAACGGTTCGGCGGACAGTTCGGCGGGCTTTGAGAAATAAAAGCCCTGTATCATGTTAACGCCGAGGCGCAGTGTTTCTATCGCTTCCTGCTCTGTTTCCACGCCCTCGGCCACCACCATCGCGCCAATCTGCGTGGCCAGACGGATCAGCGACTTGACCACCTCCTGCTTATGGTAGTCGTTTTCAATACCACGAATCAAAGCGACATCCACCTTAATGATATCGGGCTTCACGATGGGAATGCGGTCAAGATTAGAGAATCCGGCCCCCACATCATCAAGCGCAAGCAAGAAGCCGGCGCCGCGGTACCTGTCTATAAATTCTTTGAGCGCACTGTTGTCGAGCACTTTTGCTTCATTGATCTCCACAACGATATTGTTCGGATGAATACCGTACTTTTGCGTCTGTTTAATCAGATAATCGCTTCCCTTCACCTGATCAAGAACGGATGCGTCAAGATTGATAAACAGCAGCTTATCCTTATTCTGCGGATAGATTTTCCCGAACGCCTCCAGCACTTTCTCGCGGCACAGCCTGTCGAGCTCCAGTGTAAGCCCCTTTTTCATCGCGGTTTCAAAAAGCGCTTTGGGCGAAACGGTGGTTTCTCCCTCAAAGCCGCGAATGAGCCCTTCCATACCGCAGACGACCTTTCTCGTCATGTACACAACCTGTTGAAAATGCGCGGTCAAGTCCTCGTTTTTTAATATTCTTTTGATGTCCGGTTCTTTTCTTGTCTGTCCCGATGCTGCAAATATCATCGCGTCTTGTCCGCCTTTCAAAAAAAGAAACCCTTGAACAAACCCATGAATCAGGTCTGATCAAAAGCGTCATTGCTTTTTATATTCAAGTTATCCCTATGTTTCCCCATTTTTAAAAATAGCTGTTATTCTAAGTATTTATAACACAATTGATAAAAAAGTAACAAGACAAAATACCTTTTTTATTAACTTTTTCATATTCGAGCATGCCCAAACCCAAAAAGGATATCAGAAGCGAGCCGCAAAAGAAGTGTGATATAATAAAGCTAAATTTTTGAAAGCAACGAAACCGGAGGGGATCATATGAGTGAACTGATTTTTAAAAAGTATCACGGACTTGGCAACGACTATCTTGTTTACGATTGTCTGAAAAACGGCAAGCAGCTGACCGCCCCCATGATCAAAGCCGTCTGCGACCGGAATTTCGGCCTCGGTTCCGACGGCATGCTGATCGGGCCGATACAAGAAAACGGCATGCGCGGCGTGCGCATATTCAATCCCGACGGCAGCGAAGCCGAGAAGAGCGGGAATGGGGTGCGCATTTTTTCTGCCTACCTCAAGGATGCCGGATATGTGAAAAGTAACGCCTTTGATTTACAAACGCTCGGCGGTACAGTCAGTGTCACGTTTCTTGACGACACGGGCAAAGCGATGCGCGTCTCTATGGGTCGGCTGTCTTTCGACAGCGGCGACGTTGGTGCGGTGGGCACCCCCCAAACACTTGTGGATGTACCTCTCGAATTCGGCGGCAAGGCGTACCGCTGCACCTGTGTGTCCATCGGCAACCCGCACTGCGTGATCCCAATGGACGAAATTTCAAAGGAGAAGGTTTGCGAGATCGGGCAGTACTCCGAAACGGCTAATTACTTCCCGAACCACATCAACACGCAGATCGTCAAGGTGCTTGACCGAAACAACATTCAAATTGAAATATTTGAGCGCGGCGCGGGCTACACGCTTGCCTCGGGTAGCAGCAGCTGCGCGGCCGCCGGCGCGGTGTATCAGCTGGGTCTGGCAGATTCCCCGATGATCGTTCATATGCCCGGCGGCTCATTGAAAATCGAGATTTCAAAAGACCTCGACGTTTTTATGACGGGCCCGGTTGTTTATGTGGGCACCATGCTGCTCAGCGAGGATTTTTTTGAGACGCTGCCAACATAAACGGCAATACAAAAACAGCGGAGCAATCCATCTGCTCCGCTGTTCATATTTCATTTAAGCACTGGCCATTTTGAACCGTTTGTTCACGATCGGCGACAGGCTGTCGATCAGCACCATCAGCAGCCATGCATACAAAGGCAGCTCCACCGCCGCGCCGATCAGTCTGGCCGGAAGCAGCACCGCAAGAGGGACACCGTAAAATGCCCAGACGAAAAAGCTGTTGAGCACCACCGAGCACACCACCTGAGCGGTCAGCGCCACGCCCGTCGCCTTCCAAATGGTGTTCTTTTTGCTGCGCATATAAAATACACCCGCAATCACGCCGAACAGCGCCATGGTTAATGAGAATACCGGATTATATGCCCCGATCTGCACCCCCATAAAAAAGCCCGCCGTATCGGCCACAAACCCCACAATACCCCCGGCGAGAGGCCCGAAGAAAATACCCGCAAGCATCACGGGCAGCGGTGTGAGCGAAAGTTCCACCGTTTTTAAGCCAGTGAAATTGAGCTCTACCGAGAGAAACGCGCTGAACACAGCGCCCAGCGCCGCAAGCAGCGCCATGATGATCATTGTACGAACGTTATAATTTTTCATACAAAAGAACCTCCTTCCCTTGAATATAGCAAAGACACGCCATTAAGAGAAAAAGGTTTCTCATAAGCAGCGGACGCGACTCTGTACCGCAGGCATCTCAGCCTTTCGTCCCCGGGCGACATCCCATCCCAAGGCACTTAACGCACAAAATCTACTCTGCACATATATCAAGCACTATTATTATACCAATGGCTCCCCCATCCATGCAACGTTTTTCTTATTTTTTGATATCCGCCGTATAGACGCGCAGCGACAGCACCGATATCCATATCTGCAGCGTGAATATGTTGATGCGCTCCACAAGGCCCGCAATTGGCAGGTTGTTTGCCATGGAGACGGGTGTCATCCCCCCCGCAGCCACCATGATGATCGCGCAGGTGAACACAAACAAGCCCGTTTTGCGCAGCGGCGTTTTTTTAAGCCCAGCGCCGATGAAGAAGCCGCATGTGATGGTGCAGAGCACCACGATCACCGTCACAATCAGATGTCCCATGTTCTGCGGGTCCATCTCCGTGCCGCCTTCGCTCAAGGGGAACAAGCCATACCCGATTAATGAAACGGTCTCCATGATGATGAGCAGTATCGCCCCGGTTTTCGCCGCCTTGCCAAAGCCCTTCTCCCGGAAGAAAAACAGCAGGCTCAGAGAGAAAACGATCGCGAATATGCCGTACGCGGTGGTGAGCACGCGCAGGAATGATGCGCCGGGTGCGCCGTCTGCGGTGAGCTCGCTGATCGTCTGTGTGAGGTGGCTGTAGTTTGTCCATAAAAACCCGCCGATCACCACATGCGCTGTGTAAACAAGCGCGCTGATGAAACCGCAAATGCCAAGAATCTGCCAGATGCTTTTTTTCATAATTGATATCCTCATAAATAGTATTTCTGAGCGGGCAGCTTCAATAGCTCTGAGGATTTTTAAAAGCCCCCGCGGTCATGCAGCGAAGCAGTCAATGAATAAGCCGGTTAGAATAGTTAGTAAGTATAACAATTATACCGCGACGGTGTTTCGCTCGTCAATCGGTCTTAAGCCTGCAACGATAAAATGATTATGACAAAATCGTCATGCAAAAAAGTCCCATTCAGGCTATAATGAAATGGGTGATTTTATGAAAACGGTACTGCTCGTCGAAGACGACAAAACGATTGTGATGGGTCTTGAATACTCGCTTAAACAGGAGGGCTACGAGGTCATCGTATGCTGTAACGCCGCGGAGGCGCAAATCGCCGTGAACGAATCGCGCTTTGATTTGGCCCTGCTCGATCTTTCGCTGCCCGACGGCAGCGGCTACGACATCTGCCGCTGCATCAAGACGCGCGGTAACAAGCCCGTCGTGTTTTTAACGGCCTGCGACGATGAAGTGAATGTGGTCATGGGGCTCGATATGGGCGCGGATGATTACATCACAAAGCCTTTTCGCATACGCGAGCTGATGTCGCGTTTGCGCAACGTGCTGCGCCGCACAGACAAATCGGCCGAAGCAACCGACGAACTGACGCTCGGAGACATCACCATCAACACGCGGCAGGCACGCGTATGGAAACACGGCACTGAAGTGCTTTTAACCGCACTCGAATACCGGCTGCTTCTCACACTCGCCGTTCACCCGGGGCAGGTGCTTTCGCGCACACAGCTGCTCGAAGGCATATGGGATATCGCGGGCGATTTCGTGAGCGATAATACATTAACCGTATACATCAAACGCCTTCGCGAGAAAATTGAGGACGACCCCCAAAACCCGGTACTCGTACAGACAGTGCGCGGCCTTGGCTATAAGGCGGGTGAATAGCATGCTGAGAAACGCCGAATTCAAGCGCTTTCTGCTGCTTATGCTTCCGGCCTGCGTCATAATGACGGCTGCAGGCTTCATTGTTTCCGTTCCCGCCGGAGCCGTCGCTCTTGGCGGCAGCCTGCTGTTCATCTCGGTATTTATCGTATACACATGGCGGCGGTATGCCCAAATCAGCAGACTCAGCAGCTATTTAAAAAAAATAAACAGCGGGGACTACGCGCTCGATGTGAGAGACAACGTGGAGGGCGAGCTGTCGATACTCAAAAGCGAGCTTTATAAGGTTACCGTGATGCTTCGCGAAAAGAGCGATATGCTCGCAAAAGACAAAGCCGCGCTGCAAAATGCGCTCTCCGATATCTCGCATCAGCTCAAGACGCCGCTCACATCGATGTTCATGATGACCGACCTGCTTTGCGACGCGGAGCTTCCCGACGAAAAACGCCGTGAATTCACCGCACGGCTGCGCGCGCAGCTCGAGCGCATACAGTGGCTTGTGTCGTCGCTGTTAAAGCTGAGCAAGCTCGATGCCAAAACCATTACCTTCAAACCGGCCGCCGTATCCGCCAAAACTCTGCTCGAAAAAGCCTGTGCCCCTCTGTTGATTCCCATAGAGATCAAAAATCAATCGTTCTTCATGAAAGACAATGGCGTGACTGTTCGCTGCGACGAGAACTGGACGGCGGAAGCGCTGCTCAACATACTCAAAAACTGCGTGGAACATACACCCGAAGGCGGGGTTCTCTCCGTGACATGCACCGCAAACCCAATCTATACACAGATACAGGTGAAAGACAGCGGCCCGGGCATCAGCCTTAAAGACCTGCCGCATGTGTTCAGCCGTTTTTACCGCGGCAGCAACGCCTCGGACGACAGCGTGGGCATCGGCCTCGCCATGGCCTCCGCGATCATGACGGAGCAGGGCGGCAGCATTGACGCGGCCAATGATCCGCAGGGCGGCAGTGTATTTACCGTTCGTCTGCCAAAATGACAAAACCGTCACCTGAGGTGTCACCGGCGTGTCACCTTGCGCATTTATCATGGCGGTGTAGAAAAGCAAGTAAGGAGTCAACGCCATGGAAATTTTGAAAGTTGAAAATTTAAGCAAGGTATACGGCAGCGGTGAAGCCACCGTCCGTGCGCTCGACGATGTTTCGTTCAGCGTGGAAAAAGGTGAGTTTGTGGCCATTGTCGGCTCGTCCGGTTCGGGAAAGAGCACGCTGCTTCACATCTTAGGCGGTGTGGACCGCCCCACATCGGGCAAGGTTTTTGTTGACAATACGGATATTTACGCGCTCAACGAAACGCGCCTCGCCATATTCCGCCGCCGTCAGGTGGGCCTCATCTACCAGTTTTACAACCTGATTCCCGTACTCGATGTGGAAGAGAATATGACGCTTCCGCTGCTGCTTGACGCGCGCAAGCCGGACAAAAAGCAGCTCGAAGAGCTTTTTCATATGCTGGGTCTGGAAGACCGCAAAAAGCATCTGCCCAACCAGTTATCCGGCGGCCAGCAGCAGCGCGTGTCTATCGGCCGCGCACTGATCAACAGCCCTGCACTGATGCTCGCTGACGAACCGACCGGCAACCTCGACAGTAAAAACAGCGCGGAAATCATCGCGTTGCTGCGTCTCTCCAACAGACAGTTTGCGCAAACGCTGATTCTCATTACACACGATATGGACATCGCACTTCAGGCCGACCGCATCATCCATATAGAAGACGGGCGCATTATCAAGGACGAGGTGATGCGCAAATGAACGTGATGCGAAGTTTTACGCTCAAAAGCCTCAAGCGCAACAAAAAAAGAACCATTGTGACAATCATCGGCGTGGTGATTTCCGCCGCGATGCTCACCGCCGTATCGGTATTCTTTTCATCGTTCGTCAGCCTCATCCAGCGCGACACCATCGCATCTGAGGGCAGCTGGCATGCTGAAATCCAAAATGTTGCCGTGGAAAACACAACCGTCATCACCGACGACCAGAGTATCGGCACGTCATCTCTTTCCCGGGATCTGGGTTACGCTGCTCTTGATGCATCCGTCAACGAATCCAAGCCATATCTTTTTGTGCGGCAATACAGCGAAACGGCCTTTAGCCAGATGTCGGTGAAGCTGCTTAAAGGGCGGCTGCCGGAAAAGAAAAGCGAAGTGATCATCTCCGAGACAATAGAAAACAGCGCGGGTGTGCAATACGCCATCGGCGATACGCTGAACTTAACACTTTGCGACCGGGTTAACAACGCGGGAGAAGCGGTGAAGGGCAATATAAACGTCAATTACGCCTACAACGACGAGGGAACCGAGCGTACGCTCGACGATAAACTTGTGCCCAAATCAGAAGGCCGGTTTACCGTTGTGGGGATCATGGCACGCCCGAGCTTCGAAAAAAGCTGGTCGGCAGGCTGCGGTGTTCTTGGATACCTCGATACCGCGGCGCTCTCCCCCGGCGACAAGGTTGATGTGTTACTGACAATGAAATCGGTCAACAAAGACATCTACAATGCCGTTCCGGCACTCGCGCAGCAGGCGGGCGCAGCCGAATCCGACGTCTCGTTCCACGATGAACTGCTGCGGTATTACGGCGTGGTCAGTTACGACAACGTGCTCACCTTCATCTATATATTCGCGGGAATCATCATCGCCATCATCATCCTCGCGTCCGTATCGCTGATATACAACTCGTTCGCGATCTCCGTATCGGAACGCTCGCGTCAGCTCGGTCTGCTTGCCAGCGTGGGCGCAACCAAACGACAGAAGCGCACCAGCATGTATTACGAGGGCTTTATCATCGGCCTCATCGGTATCCCTCTCGGCCTGCTCGCGGGCATCGGCGGCATGGCGATCACGTTAAAGGCAATTCAGCCTCTGCTGGACAGTTTCTTTAACGTGTCCGAAGGCATGTCTCTCGATCTGGTTGTGCCGCTGTGGAGCGTCGGGGCCACCGTCGCGCTCGCGGTGCTCACCATTTTCATCTCGGTTTATATCCCCGCGAGGCGCGCGTCCAGAATCACCGCCATCGACGCCATCCGCCTTTCACACGAGGTCAGGCTCACGCGCCGCGCCGTGAAAACGTCACGGCTCACCCGCTCGCTGTTCGGGTTTGAGGCCACCGTGGCGCTCAAAAACTTAAAGCGTAGCCGCAAAAAATACCGTTCCACCATCGTCTCGCTTGTGATCAGCGTCGTGCTTTTTCTAACGGTATCGATGTATGCAAACATCACACAGTCAATATACGGCGCAACTGAAGAAGGCTACAATTTTGATATCGCCGTCTCCTACTCAGCCGTTTCCGATCTGCAGCGCGGCAGCATGAACGAAGATATAGCGTCCCTGGACCTCGTGACAGGATACGCGCAGCAGACAAGCCTCGGCGGCTTTATCACAGTATCTGACCGGCTGCTGACGGATGAGGCAAAAAAGATCTACGGGCCTGTTACCGATGAAAGCCTGTTCGGCGCAGAACTGATCGCGCTCGATAACGGCAGCTTTAAAAATTATGCCGATACGGTGGGCGTGCCGCAAGAAGCTTTTGCCGATCCAAATACCCCCAAGGCCATACTTATCAACCACGGGCAGGACTACTATACGGCCGGTGAAGGCATTATGAAAATCGCCGGCGATATACTCAATGTGAAGAAAGGCGATACGCTTTCCTTCTACACGAATTCGGAGCATCCTGACGATACCGCGTCGCTGACCATCGGCGCGATCACCGACGAACGCCCTATGGGCACGCTGATACAAGGGCTGACACGCGTCACGCTGGTTGTTTCAGAAGATGTGCTGAGCACTATCGGCGCAGACCTTGGCGCGCTGCCCGAGAATATCAGCCATGCGACGTATGTGACAACCTCGGACGATCAGAGGTTGGAAAAGCAGCTGTTCCAGATGCTTGAGACGCTGCCTGCATCCAATACAGATGTGTTCAATATACAAAGCGAAACGCGGTCACAGCAAAGTGTCACTACGTTCCTCGGTGTGTTCGTCTACGGCTTCATCATACTGATCAGCCTCATCTGCATTGCCAACATATTCAATACGGTGTCCACGAACATCGCGTTGAGGCGCCGCGAATTCGCGATGATGCGCAGTGTGGGCATGACGCCGGGCGGTTTTAACCGCATGATCCGCTTTGAGAGCATATTCTACGGGCTCAAGGCGCTGCTCTTCGGGCTGCCCATCAGCGTGGCGATTTCCTACCTGCTGTTTCGGACGCAGCAGAGCGTGCTGATATCGGGTTTCACGCTGCCGTGGCAAAGCTACGGCTTTGCGGTGCTGATGCTGCTCGTGATCGTGTTCTCCACAATGCTCTACTCAACCCACAGGATTAAGAAAGAAAATATCATTGATGCCCTCAAGGACGAGAACCTCTAGCTGCCACCGCTCCTTCGCTGCTGTTTTTAACGGCTGCGAAGGGGCTTCTTTTTTTCTATTGGCATCGCCATCACGCGAATTGGTTGAATTCTCATCGGATATGATTTATGATGATATGTGGTAAATAGTGGGTCGCTTTCAACCTTAAAACAGCATTATAGGAGTCAATATGAAAAAGAAGACCGCTCTGTGTTATATTCTCATTGCTCTCATCATGGTCTTTTCATCTTGCAGCCCCAGCCCAATTGCAGCTGCCACACACACACCAGAACCGACAGCGGCAGCGGCAACAGCAGCTCCGTCTCCCTCATCCACCGCAGCCCCAACGTCAAGTGACAACGGGGTCATTACCATATATAGTTTCACTGATGAAGTCTTAAATATTATTGAGAAGTATAAAGCATTACATCCCGATTTTCATTATCAAATCAATTATCCGATCGGCGGTATGTTTGAAGGTTATTATCAAGACGCTTTAGATCAGGCGTTGATGGCCAAGGGCCCCAACGCTGCCGACATTTATTGTGTAGAAGCCTCGTTTGCCTCAAAATACACGCAAGGAGAGATGTCCGGTTATGCTCTGCCTTATAAGGACCTGTTTCCCGATTTGGAAGAGAAAATAGCAACGGCAAAGATTGCCCCGTATATCGCAGAGGTCGGCACCCGCCCCACTGATAACGCCATTGTGGGCCTTGCTTATCAGAACACAGCCGGTGCGTTTATTTACCGCCGTTCCATCGCAAAGGATGTTTGGGGTACCGACGACCCCGCTGTCATCGCATCAAAAATCGGCCCCGGCTGGAACAAGTTCTTTGCGTCCGCCGAGGATTTAAAACTCAAAGGCTATGCGATTGTGTCCGGAGACGGTGACATTTGGCATCCGATACAGGGCAGCGCCGATAAGGGCTGGCTGGTTGATGGCAAGCTCTATATTGACCCCAAGCGCGCCTCCTTTCTGGATTATGCCAAAGAGCTCGCAGATAAAGGTTATTCGAACGGTACGATAGATTGGCTTGACGGATGGTATGCCGACATGACAGGCTCCGGCGATAAACCCGTATTCGGGTTCTTTGGGCCCGCATGGCTAGTAAGCTACGTCATGGTCGGCCACTCCGGGGCAACATTTGACGATTTAGGTAAGCTCGTTGAAGTTGGCGGTACGTACGGCGATTGGGCGGTGTGTGAGCCGACGCAGAACTTCTTCTGGGGCGGAACCTGGGTGCTCGCCAGTAAAAATCTGAACAGCGATCCCGAAAAAAAGGCTGCCGTTGCCGATCTGATCGACTGGATCACGCTGCAAACCGGCAAAGACTCGCTGCAATACCTTTGGGCAAACGGCAAGGCTGTCGGAACTGACAGTCCTATAGATACCGTCGCTTCCGGCACAGTCATGGCCATGGCCGACGGCACTCTGGATTTCCTTGGCGGGCAAAATATGTTTGATGCATTTATACCGGCCAGCCAAAACATAAACGGCAAAAACATCACAGAATTTGACGATTCGATTAACGTTTACTGGCTCGATGAGGTTCGAAAGTACGCGGACGGCAAATGCACGCGTGATGAGGCGATTGCCGAGTTCAAACAGGTTGTGAAAGTGGAACTGCACTTCGACGCCATATAACCGGCAGCCGATTGGGTTGCTGCCCCCGCAGAATGTGAAAATAATTCAGCGAACGTCAACCAAAAGCAAATTGGTTGATATGTTATTATGAAAGCTCAGATGAGAAATGGTGGTATGAGTTCAACCCAAAACTGGAGTCAAGGAGTAAATAATGAAAAAGAAGCACGCATTCAGTTTTATCTTCATTGCCGTCATCATGATCTTTTCTTCGTGCAGCCCCAACCCGATCATCGCTGCATCGCAATCATCCGAACCGACAGCTGCGACCGCTCAATCAAATGCCCCTGCACCCTCGCCCACAGCAACTCCGACACTGGTTGAAGGCGGGGTTATCACCGTTTATAATATTACCGAAGAGACGACGAACATCATCAAAAGATACATCGAGCTGCATCCGGATTTTCCATATACCATCAACGCGCCGATCGGCGGCTTGTATGAAGGCTCATACACACAGGCTTTGGATGATGCTTTGACTGGCAAAAGCCCCGACGCCGCCGATATTTATTGCGTTGAGCAGACATATGTGACACGATATACGCAGGGTGACATGTCCGGTTTTGCCATGCCGTATGCAGATCTCATCCCCGATGCGGCTGCAAAAATCGCTGCAGCCAAAATCGCTCCGCATATCACAGAGGTCGGCACCCGCCCCGCCGACAACGCTGTGGTGGGGCTTGCGTATCAGAACACAGCCGGCGTTTTCATCTATCGCCGCTCCATTGCCAAGGATGTGTGGGGCACCGACGACCCCGCTGTCATTGCTGCCAAAATCGGCCCCGGCTGGAATCAGTTTTTTTCAGCCGCCGAGGAATTAAAGACCAAGGGCTTTTCGATCGTTTCCGGCGACGGTGATATATGGCATTCCATAGAGAACAGCTCAGACAAGGGCTGGGTGGTTAACGGCAAACTCACTATCGACCCGAAACGCGAAGCCTTTCTCGATGCCGCCAAAGAGCTGAAAGACAAGAAGTATTCCAACGGAACAATTGACTGGACTGACGCGTGGTATGCCGACATGTCAGGCACAGGTAAAAAACCCGTCTTCGGTTTCTTTGGCCCTGCTTGGCTGATCAACTATGTGATGTCTTACCACTGTGTTGAGCGTGATGAGAACGGTAAACAGACTAAGCTGGATGCCTATGGCGATTGGGCTGTCTGTGAGCCGCCGGTCGGCTTCTTCTGGAGCGGCACATGGGTGCTCGCCAACAAGGCGCTGAATGATGATCCCGCCAAAAAAGCAGCCGTCGCAGAGCTGATTGACTGGATCACCCTGCAGTGCGGCGAAGGCTCACTTCAGTCTCTTTGGTCCAACGGCACTCTTTACGGCTTAGGCGGCGTAAAAGATGCGGTCGCTTCCGAGACGGTGATGTCCAATTCCAACGGCGTTCTCGATTTCCTCGGCGGACAGAATATGTTCGACACGTTTATTCTTGCAGACAGGCATATAAACGTCAAAAACATGACCGAATATGACCAAGCGATCAGCACAATCTGGCGGAACCAGGTTCGTAAATACGTTGACGGTGAGTGCTCGCGCAACGAGGCGATTGCCGCGTTCAAGCAAGAGGTGAAAGAGCAGCTTCATATCGATGCAGCCTCGTAGATACCGACACACTGTCGATAAAGCCGAAAGAGTCTCCCTCAGATAATACCGAGACGGAATGCCGGAGGGAGTTGACCGGTTATGTCATATTCTCTCCCCTCAGTCACCTATCGACGAGCCCTAATACAAACGGCAGCCGTCAGAGGGATCGCGATAAGAGGTTTATTGACATTTCGGCGGCTACGTAGATGCTGAATAGTCATATGGCCCAAAAGGCTCTTTTTTCGTTGGCTTGACCCACTTCCGGGATCATGGACAATTTGTGAACAACGCCCATGCTTGTTTTACTTCGAAGCATTTTATGTTATAATACCTGCTGATATATGACAGGAGGAGCTATGCTGAACTTATGGCGCAACCGCCCCTTGATGGTCACCATCATTGTGGTCATTATATTGCTTGTCGTTCTTGTCATTACGGCAGGCAGCAACAATATGTCCGGCACGGAGAGCGTGGTGGGCAGCATCTTTTCCCCCATCCAAAAAGCGCTCTATTCCGCCACGGACGCCATCGGAGATTTTTTTGGCCGTATATTCTCGGAGAGCGACCTGCAGACAGAAAATCTTCAGCTGGAAGCCAAAGTTGCCGAGCTGGAAGGCCAGCTTGCGGACTACACAGAAATCAAAGCGGAGAACGACCGTTTAAAAGCGCTGTTGAATTTTGATGCCAAAGCGAACAATTTGGAAGTCAAGACCGCCCATGTCATCGGCAAAACGCCGGGGCATTGGTTCAATATATTTGACATTGATATGGGAATCTCGGACGGCATTGAGGTGGATATGCCCGTCATGACCGGGGACGGCCTTGTGGGGCGCGTTTTGCATACGGGTGCGCATTACAGCCGCGTGCTCGCCATCATCGATTCGTCAAGCGGTGTGTCGAGCATCGTGGAGCGTACGCGCGATCTTGGCATCATCAGTGGTTCCAACACGGCGGGCGATGATGACCCGCTGCTTACGATGGACAACCTGCCGCTTGATGCTGATCTGATGCCGGGCGATAAGGTGATCACATCGGGTCTCTCAGGCATATTTCCGAAAAGCATCGCCATCGGCGAGGTTGTTGAGGTCAGCCAGAGTAACGACGGCATGAGAAACAAGGCGGTCGTGAAACCGTATGTGGATTTTGCCCACCTCGAAGAAGTGATGATCATTACATCAAAACCCCTCAGTACCGATGAGGCGCTGGAATGAGATATATCATGCTTGCTGCCGTGGCCGTGATCAATCTGATATTGACCGGCACGGTATTTGTGAATTTGAATATCGCGGGGATCGCGCCGGATATTTTGATCTGCTGTATGGTCTCCATTGCGCTGATGGAAAAGAACATGACAAGCGCCATTATCGGCGGCATCTGCGGCCTCACGCTCGATATCATGTTTATCGGTATTATCGGCTCTTACACCATCCCATTGTTTATCACCGGGGCCGTGCTGTACTTTGCGAGCAGGCAAATGCGCTATGTCGACAGTATTCTCGTTCCCTTTTTGTTTGCCATGGGCGCTTATTTCATCAAAGAACTGATCACCGCGCTTATTGTGTATATGCTCGGCAAAAGCTTTTCTCTGCCGTTTATGATGGTGCGCTATATTCTGCCCGAAATGCTTGCCACCGGCGTGTTTATGCTGCTTGTCCACTTAATTTTCAGGCGCATATACCGGTCTCCCACGATGCGCCCGAAATATATCGACGATATCAAGAAGCTCCTGTAGAAATGCAAGCGCCCTCAGTTATCTTCGTCGATTAAAAAGGCTTTTCAGCCGTCTTGTTTACAATGTGATAACTAAATTCTTCATGGTCAAAAACATATTGTTACTATCAAAAAATCAAAGGCATTGATTCAACGCCTATATTTCTCACAACCAATATTGCTAATGACGGTCACTTTTTGTCATTCGCTCCGCTCACTGCTGTAAGCTGAAGCATTTTTTATTCACACCAGCATAGCAGGCGGTTTATTACGCTAAAGGCACAAAAAAAGAACCACAGAACAATTGGTTGCTGCAGTTCTTTCCATGGCGCGTGGTCAAAGCGCCAAACATAAAGGAGCATAAAGCGGTTGCTTAGAATTCATTATCGCCATCAAGATATTTTCTATACAAGATTCAATAAAAATACAAACAGACGGGGACATTTCCTATACTTATGCTTTCACTTCTGTTATAATACGATCAACATTTACTAAAAGGTGGGGTATTGTTATGGTCGAGATAAAAGAAGTCTTGAGCAAAAGCGATGTTAAAAAATACGTCAAATTCCCCGATAAGCTTTATAAGGGTGTGGAAAACTACGTGCCCGAGCTGAAATCAGAAGAATACTCGATGTATTCGCCAAAAACCAATTTCTCTTTTGAATACTGTGACGCGCGGTTTTTCCTTGCATACCGGGACGGAAAAATAGTCGGGCGCATCGGGGCGATCGTTAACAAAATGGGAAACGAAATGTGGAATGAAAAGAAGATCCGCATCACCCGCATCGACTTTATCGACGATCTTGAGGTCTCGGGCGCGCTTTTTAACGCTGTGGAAAGCTGGGGCAAGGAGCTCGGCCTGACCGAAGCACACGGGCCCTTAGGGTTTACCGATCTTGACAAGGAAGGCCTGCTCGTGGAGGGCTTCGACCGCATGGGCACTTCCGTCACCATATATAATTACCCCTATTACCCCAAACACTTTGAAGCCCATGGCTACACAAAAGACACCGACTGGGTGGAGTTTCGCATTAAGACGCCCGAAAAAGGGGACAAGCGTGTCGAGCGCGTTCAGAAAATTGCAAAGCACGTTATGGAACGCTCTAACATACGTTTTTATAACATCAAAAAGATCAAGGAAGCGGGACCCATCATCATACAGATTTTCGAGCTGCTCAGCGAATGCTATAAAAATTTGTACGGTGTCGTCCCTTATACGGAGAACGTTGCCAAAGACTATCTGCGGCGCTTCACGCCGCTGCTCAACCCCGCCTTTGCCAAGTTTATTGTGGATCAAAACGACAAGCTGATCGGCTTCGGGCTGGCCGCGCCGTCGCTCGCTCAGGCGTTTAAAAAAAGCGGCGGAAGGCTGTTCCCGTTTGGCTGGGCCCATCTTTTATACAGCCTCAATCACCCGAAAGAAGTTGAACTGTATCTTGTAGCGGTTCATCCCGATTATCAGAAATCCGGCCTTGCCGCGCTGCTGATGAATGAGATCACCGTTTCTGCCATCAAATATGGCGTTCAATACGCCGAATCAAGCCCTGAACTCGAAGACAACAAGCACGTTCAGGATTTCTGGAAGAACTACGATGTGGAGCAGCATAAGCGCCGCAGATGCTACCATAAGGTTTTCTAGGCTTTGCTCTCGAAAACATCAAGGTTGCGCGCGGCCTTGAGCATCACGGCTTCTTCCATCGTGTAAATACCCTTGCCTTTGCCCATGAGCCATTTGGCCGCGTAGATCGCCCCCTGACCGAAAGCGGCGCGGTTGATGGATTCGTGAACAATTCGGATGGTCTGATTGGGCAGGCCGAATACCACTTCGTGCTTGCCCACAATACCGCCGACGCGTATCGAGTTCACATGTTTTTCCCGATCCAGCCCCAAATCCTGTGCAATGCGCAGCGCCGTACCGGAAACATCCGATTTTCCTTTAAAATGCTCCTCAATAATTTCAATATCCGCATGAGGCACAATTTTTTGCAGAACCTTGGAAACCTCAATCAAAAAATTGATGCCGAGAGTGATGTTCGGCGAGTAAAGCACAGGTACCATATTACCAAGCGCTTTAAGCTGTTCGAGCTGTTTCTTTTCATATTTAGAAATCGCAGACACGATACGGGTTCCGAAACGCGTCGCATGCTTATAAACATCGACCGCGCTGCTCGCGGAAAAATCAATAATCACATCCACATAATTTTCTTTAAAAAAGACAGCAGGATCAATGCTGCCCAGGGAGAAGATTTTGCCTTGGTCGCAGTTAAAGCCCTGCAAGCGGCTCGCGAATTCGCCTTCGCTCCTTGTCGATTTTCTTATGACCCATTTCAGCTCGCATCCTGTGTCCTTAATGATTTCGTTCGCCACCACAGCGCCGGTTTTTCCGTAGCCAAACGTACCGATTCTTATTTTCATGATACGCCTCCTTTTCCCTTTTATGAATGACAGATTATTTATTTGTAATGTCCGGCATATAAAATGCGTTAGAGCAAACAAGCACTTATGGAAATGCCAATAAAACTCAATAAGATATTCGATTATTCCCGGTATTATATCCGGGCGCCACCAAAACTCCCTGACAAACAATCAATATGATGCAGACGAAGCAGCTTGCCGGATCATCCGGCGCATCATTTGCCGGCAATGCGTTCAAGAAGTGAAAACGCTTCCGGCATAAGGACCCGCAATAAAGCGGTGCTATTTTAAGTGTTCATATTATATCATATCACAGACCATAATGCAAGCGCGTGAAAACTGATGATAATTGATGATCCGTGCCTGTCATTTGTTTTAGATGTCTGCCATCATGCTTTTTAGTCATATTTCGCTCTAATTTTGGAACGAAAATTTCCTGCTTTTTAATTATCTCCCCCAAGCATCATATGCAGACCTATGACATAATATTCATAGATATACGCACCCGATATGATCTCGGGAATTTTGCATAAATTATACTTTTCTAAATTGGCCGCAGGGTGTATACTGGCAGGTAAGCAATCAGGAGTGAAGGTATGGATACTATCCGTTTTGGACTTGATATCGGATCAACAACCGTTAAATGTGTGGTTCTCGATAAAGACAAAGCCATTTTCAGCGAATACAAAAGACACTTCAGCGATATCACAGGCAGCGTTTTGAAAATGCTTCAAAGCGCTTTTACTGCGCTTGGCGATCTGCCGGTTTTTGTGTGTGTCACAGGTTCCGGGGGGCTCAGCGTCAGCAATTGGCTCGATATGCCGTTTGTACAGGAGGTCATCGCGGCAAGCAGCGCCGTGAAAGTTTTCGTTCCCGGCACCGATGTGGCCATTGAGCTCGGCGGTGAAGACGCCAAAATCACTTACTTCTCGGGCAGCACCGAACAGCGCATGAACGGCACCTGCGCGGGCGGCACCGGCGCGTTTATCGACCAGATGGCATCGCTGCTCGAAACCGACGCAGCAGGCCTCAACAGGCTCGCTGCCAAGGCTGAGCACATTTACGATATCGCGGCACGCTGCGGCGTGTTTGCCAAAAGCGATATTCAACCGCTCATTAACGAAGGCGCGGCCCGGGAGGACATCGCAGCCTCCGTGTTTCAGGCGGTCGTCAATCAGACGATCAGCGGGCTTGCCTGCGGGCGCCCGATTCGCGGCAAGGTCGCTTTCTTAGGCGGGCCGCTTCATTTCCTGCCCGCACTTAAAGACCGTTTCGTCAAAACGCTGAATCTTGAGAACGAAAATATCATGGATGCGCCTCATGCGATGATGTTTGTCGCCGCGGGCGCGGCCATTCTTGCCGATAAGAAACAAACAAGCCTGTCGGCACTGCTGCAAAAAGCGCAGACCGCATCCGCGTTTGAGGATACCTCCGTCACGCTGCCGCCTTTGTTCAAAAGCCGCAGCGATTATGCCGCGTTCACCGAACGCCACGCGAAAGCCGCGGTGCCCGTGAAGCCGCTCGAAGATTGTACCGGCCCCTGCTACCTTGGTATCGACGCGGGATCGACCACCACCAAAGCGGTGATGCTCAACGACAACGGCGATATCGTTTATTCGCATTACGGCGCGAACAAGGGCAGGCCGCTCGATATGATCCGCGATATCATTTCTGATATCTACAGCCGCCTGCCGGAAAACGCTTATATCGCATATGCCGCTTCAACGGGTTATGGCGAGAATCTCGCCAAGTCGGCTTTTTCTTTGGACACAAGCGAAGTGGAAACGGTCGCGCATTACACAGCCGCGCGCTTTTTCCGTCCCAATACCGATTTTATACTCGATATCGGCGGGCAGGACATGAAGTGCCTGCGCGTCAAAGATGGCGTGATCGACGAGGTGATTCTCAACGAGGCCTGTTCGTCCGGCTGCGGGTCGTTTCTTGAAACGTTTGCGGCGTCACTGTCGTGCTCCATACAGGACTTTGCGCAAGAAGCGCTTTTTGCGCCTCAGCCGGTGGACCTTGGGAGCCGGTGCACCGTGTTCATGAACTCCAAGGTGCGCCAGGCGCAAAAAGAAGGCGCCACACTTGGCGGCATCTCGGCGGGGCTATCTTATTCTGTCATCAAAAACGCGCTGTATAAAGTGATCAAGCTCAAAAACCCGGAGGAGCTTGGCGCGAGCGTGGTGGTGCAGGGCGGCACTTTTCTAAACGACGCGGTGCTGCGTGCGCTCGAGCTGCTCTCTGGCCGCGAAGTGGTGCGGCCGGCCATCGCGGGGCTCATGGGGGCCTATGGTGCGGCGCTGATTGCCAAAAAGCGCTGCCCATCCGGCGTGATATCCGCAATACTGACTGCGGATGCTTTACAGGCGATGCGTATCAGCCAAACCTATGCGCGCTGCGGGCGCTGCGAAAACAACTGCCGCCTCACGGTCAGTCACTTCGGTGACGGGCGCAAATTTATATCGGGCAACCGCTGCGAGCGCGGCGGTGCGCAGGGTGCTGCCGAGAAAAACTCGCTGCCCGACATGTACGACTATACCTATAACCGGCTGTTCGCCTACCGGCCTCTTGACGAAAACGAAGCAGTGCGCGGGCGAATCGGTATCCCGCGCGTTCTGGGCATGTATGAGAATATCCCATTCTGGCATACGTTTTTCACAGCGCTCAAATACCGCGTGGAGCTCTCGCCCCGGTCGAAGCGAAGCGTTTACTTCGCGGGTATTGAAAGCATTCCGTCCGAATCGCTCTGCTATCCGGCCAAACTCGCCCACGGCGCGGTGCGCAAGCTGATTGACAGCGGCGTCAAAACGATATTCATGCCGTGCGTGCCCTACGAGAAGAAGGAGCAGAAGAACGCAGCCAACAACTTTAACTGCCCCATCGTCACCTCGTACGCGGAAAACATCAAGAACAACATGCCCGAAATCAAAGAGCAGGGTGTGCAATTCCTGATGCCCTTTTTACCGATGGACACGATAGCCCGGCTCACAAAGCGGCTCGTTGAGGAATTTCCGGAAATACCCGCGTATGAGATCAAACGCGCAGCAAAGCTGGCCTGGAAAGAAAAGCTCTGTTTCCAGAGCGATATCCGCCGCGAGGGTGAAAAAATCATGGCGCGCGTTAAGCGCGGTGAGCTGCAAGCCATCATACTCGGCGGGCGTCCGTACCATATCGATCCCGAAATCAACCATGGCATTTCGTCCATCATCACATCGCTCGGTTTCGCGGTGCTGACCGAGCAAAGCGTCGCACACCTTGGTGAATATAAGCCGCTGCGCGTGCTTGACCAATGGATGTTCCATACGCGCATCTATTCGGCGGCGCATCTCGCGGGACGCACAGAAGGATTGGAGCTCGTTCAGCTCAACTCATTCGGCTGCGGTCTCGATGCGGTGGTCACCGACCAGACACATGATATTTTAAAGGCGTACGGCAAAATATATACGCTGCTCAAAATAGATGAAATCAATAACACAGGCGCTATTCGCATCCGTCTGCGGTCGCTTGCGGCGGCTGTGGCGGAACGCAAAAAGAGGCGTGTGATCGACGATCTCGCACAAGCTGTAAAACAGCGCGCCGAAGGGTATAAAAAGGTGGTCTTCGAAAAGTTCATGAAGAAGGATTTCACCATACTCTCACCGCAGATGTCGCCCATTCATTTCGATTTTCTGCGCGCCGCGTTTGAAGCATCCGGATATCGCTTTGAGCTGCTGCCCTCGGTGGACACAGCCGCTGTGGAGGAAGGGCTAAAGTACGTCAATAACGATGCCTGTTACCCGTCCATCATCGTGACGGGGCAGCTGATTGAAGCCGTCAAGTCAGGCCGGTACGACACCAACAGGCTGGCCTGCATCATCTCTCAAACGGGCGGCGGCTGCCGTGCATCCAATTATATCGGCTTTATCCGCAAGGCGCTGAATGATGCCGGATTCAGCCATATCCCCGTAATCTCATTGAGCGCGTCGGGCCTAGAGAAACACCCGGGCTTTAAGATTACGCTGCCGATGCTCCGCCGCGCGATGCACGGTATGATATTCGGTGACCTGTTAAACCGGCTGACGCTTGCCACACGCCCCTATGAAAGAACGGCCGGAGATACGCAGGCGATGTACGAAAAGTGGCGCGATATCGCGCTTGAAGACATCAGGCGCTACAGCAAACGCAGCTACAGGCTCCATATCAGCCAGATGGTGCGTGAGTTTGACGATATCCCTGTCACGGATCAGAAAAAACCCGTGATCGGCGTGGTGGGTGAAATTCTCGTGAAATACCACCCCACCGCAAACAATCAGATCGTCAAGGTGCTCGAAGATGAAGGTGCGGAGGTCAAGGTACCCGATCTGATTGACTTCTTACTGTATTGCGCTTACAACACGGGCTTCAAATACGAGAAGCTAGGGCGGCCGAAGCTTTTTATGCATTTCGGCAATTTTGCCATTTCCATGATTGAAAACTCACGCAAGCTGATGCGCAAGGTGTTAAGCCAGAGCAAGCGGTTCTCTCCCCCGTCGTTCATCGATGAAAAGGCACGCGCCGCCGCCGAGTTTTTATCCATCGGCAATCAAACGGGCGAAGGCTGGTTCTTAACAGGAGAGATGGCCGAGCTATTAAAGGAAGGTGCCGACGGCATCGTCTGCGTGCAGCCGTTTGCGTGCTTGCCCAACCACATCGTCGGCAAAGGTGTGATTCAGCCCATACGCGCACGCTTCCCCGAAGCCAATATCGTCGCGATTGATTACGACCCGGGGGCCAGCGAGGTGAACCAGCTCAACCGTATTAAGCTGATGCTGTCGCTCGCGCATGAAAAAATAGACAAGGCGGTTTAAAAGAAATGCATTTAAAGGAGAAGGTGCTTTGACCCCTCTCCTTTTTAATATGGCAGCACGCACACCCTTAGTACCGTTGTATCAAGCAGCTCACGATCGGTTTACAGCCGTTATCTCTTCCTGTCACCTATCGGTGACAGCCATCAATCCACTCCTGCTGGATAGTCGTTAAAGGAGATTGCGACATAAGATTATTAAAAATCCCAGCTTCCCACTAAAAGGAGACTGTTGATCGCAGGATAGCTTATCTTGTCGTCTCATCCGGCGTTGTGCACCGCCGGCTCATGATTAGCTCTGCGGCCGGAATAAAGAAGATCCGTCTTAATGGCTTTGAAACAGCTGATATAAGCTCATGCCCGATAAGAAAACAGCGCCCCGAGAAGGAGCGCTGTCTGCAGTCAGCCAAATCACAATCAATATTTGCCGAAGTCATCGTCACCTAAAACGATGGTTTCTTTTTTAGATTCGCCGGTGATGGTTTTCACCTCTTCGCGGCTGATACAGGTATCATTCTTTCCTCTGAGCTGAAAGCCCGATACCATGTCGTGCAGCATCTCGGCCTGGCTCGATAGCTCTTCACTCGCGGCAGCCGTCTCCTGGGATGTTGCCGAGTTGGTCTGCACCACGCGCATCATCTGGTCGATGCTGGTGTTGATCTGCCGCAGACCGGATACCTGTTCGTTGGACGCCACCGCAATCTGCGCCACGAGATCCGCGGCCTTATCCACGCCGCTCACAATGCTCTGCAGCGCTTCCGCCGTCTTATCGGCAATCTTGGTGCCCGATCCGACAATAGAGATTGAATTTTCAATCAGTTCGGTTGTCTCTTTGGCTGCCTGCGCCGACCGCGCCGCAAGGTTTCTCACTTCATCTGCCACCACAGCAAAGCCTTTACCGTGAACACCTGCGCGCGCCGCTTCAACAGCCGCATTCAGTGCGAGAATATTCGTCTGAAACGCGATATCATCGATCACCTTGATAATCTTTGAGATGCTCATCGAGGCGGCTTTGATATCCTCCATCGCCTTCTGCATTTTTTCCATTTGGCTGTTACCCGCCGATGCATCTGTCTTCGCCGTTTTCACAAGTTCATTCGCGTTGTTGGCATTTTCGGCGTTCTGCGTTGCCTGCGCCGCAATTTGTGTGACGGTGGATGTCAGCTGGTCGATCTCAGCGGCCTGCTCTGAAGCGCCCTGCGATATCGTCTGGCTGCCGTCCGAAAGCTGCCTTGAGCCGGATGCCACCTGCGTTGAGGCGGTATCAATCTCTGTCAGTACATCATTGAACGCCACAATGCTTTTGTTGATCGAATCCTTAAGCCTTGTAAAGCCGCCTTTAAAATCCGATAGGATGCTGACAGTCATGTCTCCGCGCGCGATGCTCTCTAAAATATCCGTCACTTCGTCAATATAACGCTTCACGGTCTCGACCGTCGAGTTCAGCGCGTCCTTGATCAGCGCGTAGTCGCCCTTGAAATCGCCCGAAACGCTGACGTCAAGATTGCCGTCCGCAAGACCTGAAAGCACCTCTGTCGATTCCCTGATCGGCGCTACGGTGGCGTCGAGTGTCGCATTGATGCCGTCCACAATGTCACGGTATATGCCCTGGTGCTTCTCCGCATCTGCGCGTACATCGAGGTCGCCTTCCTTGGCCGCACTAATCAATATGGAGGTATCGCTTTCAAGCGCTTTGATAGATTTTGTAATCGTGCCGATCGCCTCGCGCATTTGTCCGATCTCATCTTTTCTTTCATAGACCGCGAGCGTGATATCGGTATCACCCACCGCGAGACGTTTTACATGTTGTGTGAGCCTCTTGATCGGCTGGCTGAATCCCCGCGCAATCAGCACACCGATCAGCACCGACAATACAAGCACAACACCGATACATGCCATGGTGATCGTCTCAGCGCTGGAAGATTTATCATTGCTGGCCTTGGCCTGTTTTGCGGCATCAGTGGTAATAATATTCCTCAAAGCGCTGATGGCATCGTTCACTTTTGTTTCCGCGGACCGAAGCGCACGATAACTCATCAAGTCGGCTGCCACTTGATCTTTATTGCCCGCTTTAATTTCGCCTATGGCATCCTTCAATAACTTATAGTAATCATCATAGGCGCTCTGAAGTGCCTGAAAGCTTTTCAAAGCATCTCCTGTCAGCAGGGGATTGAGCATCTTCAGCGTCGTCTGGCACTCCGTTTCAGCCGCATTAAGCGCAGATAGATAACCCGTCAGGCTTTTTTCGTCCGACATCACGGCATGCCTGAGCTGCACATTTCCTTCCTTGAATTTATCCGTAATGGTTAATACATTTCTGATCGGCAAAATAACGGTGCTATTCATATAGTCAACCACATTACTGACTTCTCCCAAATTCGTGACCGAATAAATGCCAATACCAGCACCGAGAATAGCAATAACAAGAAATCCAAGAAGAAGCTTTGGCGCAATCTTCATGTTGCCCAAAAATGATGACTTGCGAATTTTCTGTTCTTTGCTCTTGATCTTTTTCTTTTTGGAATTAATCTGAGTCTGACCATTCTGTTCCCCAGCAGCTTCTGTGGTTTCCATCATGACTTCAAGCTGCTTACCGCTGCCATTGCCTGATTTCTTTTGCCCGTTTTTTTTGAGTTTCATGACTGGTCAATATCCTCCGTATTTATTTAGTCGGCTGTTTATGAGAACGAAAAACAGACCGAATACGTATTCGTAATCAATAGAAGGGCATTCACATTTGCACCTATTAATAAACTTGAATTTCCAAATTTAAAACAAATTTTTATAAAAATAACCTAAAACATTGGAATCATTTCAATTAAATTTGATTTTATTGCATTTTTTGTTGTGTGTTCTATAGTATTTTGCCGATAAATTTGAGTATCTTCCTTTTATATCACTGTTAAGCGTGTCATTTTAGGTGCGGACATATATAAACAGCTTAATCGTTTTCGTTGTCCGACATCGCCTTTTGCCACACTCTCCAGCAGCCAGAAAAGTTTATATGGCAGCTCATTAAACAGATCATGATTCTCCGCCAAACCGAGCAGGTCAGGCGCATGCATATGGCTTATCTTGCGATCAGACACTCAGGTTTTAAAGCCGGTCACAGCATAGCGAAGAATTGCAGCTATACGGCAAACAAGGCATTGTACGGCCTCCTACGTTTACGCAGCGTCACACTATCATCGCAGCCCCCTCTGACGACTATTCAGTGTGTTTTGAGATCTTCAAGGTTTGATGCGAAAGCCCGTCTGTCTGCACAAACATAGCCGGAGGGATAACGCTTTAACCCACAAAAAAAGAACAGCGCCCCGCGAGGAGCGCTGCCTTATCACCACATTCTATTAATATTTTCCGAAGTCATCGTCGCCCAAAACTATCGTATCTTTTTTGAACCCGCCCCCTATGGCTTTTATGTCGTCTGTACGGCCAATGATGTCTTCATCTTGTCCTTTGAGCCGGAAGTTCGACACCATTGCGCGCAACATTTCAGCCTGGCTTGAAAGCTCTTCGCTCGCAGCAGCCGTCTCCTCAGATGTGGCCGAGTTGGTCTGAACCACACGCATCATCTGGTCAATACTCGTATTGATTTGCCTGATGCCGGTTACCTGCTCATTAGACGCCACTGCGATCTGCGCCACAAGCTCTGCAGCCTTATCCACACCGCCGACGATACTTTGCAGCGCAACGGCCGTCTTGTCCGCAATTTTGGTGCCCGACCCGACGATTGTGATTGAATTCTCTATCAGTTCAGTCGTCTCTTTGGCCGCCTGCGCCGACCTTGCCGCAAGACTTCTGACTTCATCTGCCACCACCGCAAAGCCTTTGCCGTGCACGCCTGCCCGCGCGGCTTCAACTGCCGCATTCAGCGCGAGAATATTCGTTTGGAACGCAATGTCGTCGATAACCTTGATGATCTTCGATATGCTCATTGATGCGGCTTTGATCTCTTCCATTGCCTGCTGCATTTTTTCCATCTGGCTGTTGCCTGCGGACGCATCTGCCTTCGCGGTCTTTACAAGTTCGTTTGCGTTGTTAGCATTCTCGGCATTCTGTCCCGTTTGCGCCGCAATCTGAGTGACCGTCGACGTCAACTGATCAATCTCAGCCGCCTGCTCCGATGCACCCTGAGAAATCGTCTGGCTGCCGTCAGAAACCTGCCGCGACCCGGTTGCCACCTGCGCGGCTGCTGTGCCGATCTCCGTCAATACGTCATTGAACGATCCAATGCTCATGTTGAGCGAATCCTTAAGGCGAGCAAAATCGCCTTTAAAATCCGATATGATGCTGACTGTCATGTTTCCTTGAGCGATGCTCTCTAAAATATCCGTCACTTCGTCAATATAGCGTTTCAGTGTCTCTGCTGTCGAGTTGAGCGCATCTTTGATCAGCGCGTAATCACCCTTGAAATCCCCGGAAACACTCACTTCAAGATTGCCCTCAGCCAGCCCCGAGAGCACTTGCGCTGATTCTTGAATCGGTGCAATCATGGCATCGAGCGTTGTGTTGAAGCCGTTCACGATTTCACGGTATATGCCCTGGTGTTTTTCCACATCGGCGCGCACATTGAGGTCACCTTCCATGGCGGCACCGATCAATGTGGATGTGTCGCTTTCGAGCGCCCGAATCGAATTTGTTATCGTCGCGATTGCATCCTGCATTTGCCCGATTTCATCTTTCCTCGGGTACACCGTCAGATTGATATCGGTATCGCCCACCGCGAGCAGCTTCACATGCTTAGTTAAGCGTTTGATCGGCAAGCTGAAGCCTCTGGCAATCAGTGCACCGATCAGCACCGACAGAACCAGCACAAATCCAGCGCCTGCGATTGTGACTATCAACGTTGAGGACGACGTTTTCTTGGTTTGCGTATCCTGTTTCGTGGAATTTTCCGTCACAACATATTTCAAAGCGTCAAACGCCCTGCCCACTTCGCCTTCCGCCGTTTTGAGCTCTCCAAATTTCATAATGTCATTGTAAACGGCATCAGTTTGCCCATTTTTCAGCTTTTCTGTGGCATCCTTGAATAAAACCACATAAGCATCATATTGCGTTTGGAGTTCGTTATATTCGTCCTTCGCTTCTTCCGGCAACATCGCGCCGAGCACCTGAATCGTTGAAGGATATGTTGACATATCCATGTTGAGTGTAGAAATATAAGCTTCCCGAGAGGATTCATCTGCAAGCAGCGTTTGTCTTAAATCGATACATCCTTTGTTGAAAGTATCGCTCATTGAGGCCAATGTTCGAACGGGCATGAGCATCTTCGCGTACATTACGTTTGCATTCTCACTGACCGTCAGCAAACTGACAATTGCATAACCACCCAAAGCTGCAGCCAACAGCGCAATTATGAGGAAGCCGAGCATCAGTTTGGGTGCGATCTTCATGTTGCCCAAAAAAGAGTTGCGCACTTTTGCTTCTTTATTCTTACGCTTTTGTTTTTTGAATTTGCCTTGAGACTTCTGATTAGGGGTTTCTTCTTCTTCAGACGGGTTCATGATAACTTCAAACTGCCCTCCGCTGTCATTGCTTTCCGTTATCTGTCTCTTCTTTTTGAGTTTCATGAGTGTGAATTTCCTCCGTATTTATTATAATCGATTTCAGGTGATAATAAGAAACCGAACCATAAATCAGATCGTTTGTGTATGTACATTATTAATAAACTTGAAATATGAATATAAAAACGAAAAACCGAAATTTTTCGTAAAAATACGAAAATAAACGGGTAATTTTCGTAAATAATGGGTCTTATGGTATAAATAAGTCGCTTCAATCCGCTCCGCAATGCCATTTGACGGTATCGCGCATTGTTTCTTCAAGCAAACGCGGGCAAAAGCCGATCTCCGTTTTCGCTTTTTGATTGGATACTCTCACGCCGGAGGTCACGACGTCGATTGTTTCCCGCGTGATGATTGGCGTTTTATCCGCCAGACGGTAATAAACACAAAGCACGGCCGCAGCCGCTTTGACCAAAAAAACCGGCAGATTCATTGTTTTAAGCTCTATGCCTGCACTGCGGCCAATGAGCCGGATCATCCGTGAGATGGTGCATTCTTCACCGGAGATGATATAACCTTCCCCATGTTTGCCATGCTGCCATGCGCGAATGATACCATCCGCCACATCGCGCACATCCACGAAATCGAATTTTCCCGCGAAACAAGGCTGGATACCGCGGGCTCGGATATACTTTTTGATCATAGTTCCTGTCATCGACATACGGTAATCAAACGGGCCAATGACACCCGTCGGATAGACAATAACGGCATTGAGGCCGCGATTGCTACATGCGTTCAACACTTCGAGCGTACCCATAAGCTTTGTGCGGCTGTACTCATCGGTACAAAGAGAAAAATCAGGATTCACCGTTTCGTCAATGCGGTTGTCGGATGACGGTATGAGTGCGTGTATGGTGGATACATAAACAAGGCGCTTAATGCCATGCGTCAGGCACGCGTTGATGATATTGACCACCCCGCCCACATTGACGTCAATAAGCTTTTGTTTATCTGTGCCGGACATATGAATATAGCCTGCGAGATGCAGCACGTCGGTGCATCCGCAAACCGCTTCGCTGACGGCCTGCGCGTCGCGAATGTCGCAGTGCACTATTTCTTGAACGTATGGCTCGATGAAAGACGTATCACCGCCCTGTACCGTCACACGCAGATTGTGATAACCCTGATCGTAGAGCTGCCGAATCAGCACGTTGCCGATATGCCCTCTCGCTCCGGTTACAAGTATCATTATCTATTCCTCGTATTTTACCGGAACCATTGCCAACACAACGCTCATGATATAGACCACCGCGGGAATGCACAGCCACGGAAAACCGAAGACAAGGATAACGAGCGTGACAGCAAACATGAGCACAGAGCCCAGCAGATGATGCCATTTGACAATCACCGCACCGATAATACCAAGCGCATTGGCGGCAAACAGCACAATGGCATATGTTTGCACACTGGCCGCATCATGGGGCAAAAGCACGTCATTGTCTGAATAGGGCAGCACCTGCATCAGGGAAAGAACCGACAATATGATACCTGTTAATCCTGCGGCCACACCGAGGCCGATTTCCAATTTACGCATAGTCACCCTCACTGTTTTATCTTTTCCGTATTATACCGCAAAAAGGGCTTGTGGGCAATGCACAAGCCTGATTCTGCCGATTGAGTATGCGTATGCTTGTTTGGCTCCTCAATGATATCGCGTTACAGTGTGCACAAGACAGAAAAAACTGCGGAGTCGGTCAATCGGCTGCATCACAAAACCAACATTGCGATATTACCGCGGATTGTATGAGAATATGTGGAAATCCAAATCCTCTTTGCAGGCACCATCGGGAAAATGGCACTCAAAAAGCCGCGCGTTCTGCGCGGCTCCGAACCGTAGCCGCCTATTCGCGGAAGCGCCGGTGCACCAGCGGGCAGCCCCGCCTATTTCACCACCGATTCCTTATATTTTAAACGCGTGGCGTTACCGCCGCGTATGTGACGTTCGTCCTTGTTTTTTTTGAGCACCTCGGCCACCGCCTTGGCCAGTGCCGGTGAAATGGCGGTCAGGCGTTCGGTTAAGTCCTTATGCACCGTGCTTTTGCTCGTACCAAAGGTTTTCGCCGCCTGCCGCACCGTGGCACCGCTTTCCAGCACATAGTCCGCAATGCGCTGTACCCTGTCTTCAATGTATTCCTTCATACAATAAGCCCCCTTCGACCATACTTTGTACATGTGTATGTACCTAAGAAAGCTTGTATGTATTACGCCATTAAAAAAACGGCGGCAGTATACCGCACTCTCCGCAAATGCGTGAGATGGCAAAGAAATCGACAGGCCGCAGTTATTGAAATATTGTCGATTTTTATATATTTTAGTATTGTTTTATATTTTATTATCATATATGATATGATGTGACAGTTATAAATGCCCATATTTTATATAATTATGGCTTTAATTCTATAATGATGCGATTATTGAATTGTTTTGGGCTGTAAATCCCATATAATAAAAACATACGTTAAGGAGAAAGATATGAGAAAAAGAGTCGTTTGCCTGCTGATGACGCTTTTGCTGTTGTTGTCGTTCCCTGTTTCGGCGATGGCGGAAGACGGCAGCGAGAACAACCGGGATGCAGCGAGGCAGGCCGCCACGCCGGACCCCCGCGACATTTATCAGGATTTCATAGACCACCTGAACGGATCACTTGATACGAGTATTATGCATTCTGAGTCCACTACTGATGGCGTGCCAGTAACCGCTGCCGCCTATGAAGGGGACTGGGGATATTATATCAATGACGGCGGAACAGCCACGATCGCGAATTACAGAGGAACAGCATCGTCCGTTATCACGCCGACGACGCTCGGCGGCGTAACGGTGACACAGATCGGCACCTACGCATTTTCTGAACAATTCACCGATAACCATACCCTGGTTTCCGTTGAAATTTCCGAAGGCGTAAAACAACTCGGTGACATTGAAGACAAAGGCATTTTGTATGGCAATGTTTTTGAATTTTGCGAATCATTAACTTCGGTTAAGCTTCCTTTATCCCTTGAAAAGCTGGGAATTATGTCTTTTATGGATTGTCCATCCCTCGCTACAATCACTGTCGCATCTGGCAATACCTATTTTAAAGTGGATGACGGCATTCTGTTCAGCAACGACGACGGCGGTACAACCTTCGACGTGCTGGAGTTCTATCCTACCTCACAGACTGCGGAAGACTACACAGTACCCGCAGATATCGTAAAAATCGCTCCCTTTGCGATCGAACTCAACGAAAATATTAAGTCGCTCAGCTTGCCTTCCAGCCTGAGATCATGCGACGATGGCGTTGTCAACATGCCGAATCTGGAGACTTTAGATGTGGCAGACGGCATCACCCGTATATCCGGCTTCATCAATTGCCCAAAACTCAACAAAGTTTCCTTGCCCGATTCTGTGGATACCTACGGCTGGATGTTGTTTGGATATTGCGGCAAGCTAACAGGATTTGTTCGGACTACTTCCAATTTAAAAAAGATCGAATCCCAAGCATTCTGGCAAAGTGGGTTCACCAGCGTTAATATACCCGCAACTGTTGAAACAATCGGCACGGGCGCTTATGGATGTTGTCTTGATTTAACATCTTTCAATGTGAATACCTCAAATACAAAATACAAACATGACATCTACGGCGTGCTGCTCAGCAAAGACGGCACCGATCTCATTATGTATCCTGCCGGCAAAACCGCAAGCAGCTACACTGTTCCGAACACCGTCGCTACCATATGGAGCTACGCATTTTACGCCTCGCTCCTCAATCAAGTATCGCTGCCGAACAGTCTGCAGGGTATCGGCGACTTTGCCTTTGATTTCGGTATCTTATCGAGTGTCGTCATCCCGCAAAATGTCAGTTCAATAGGATACTCAGCCTTTAAGTACAATGACTATCTTAAGAAGTGTATCGTATACAGCAATAACGTTGATTACGATTATGATGTATTTTACGGGTCACCCTATGTTGTGCTTTACGGCAATGCGGGCTCGACCACGCAGAGTTATGCCTCTGACTATGGCATTCCGTTCGGCACCATCACCACATCCATCCGGGTTAGCCCTTCCTCAGCGAGAATGGTGGTGGGCACTTTGGGAATGCTGGATATATCCACCACGCCCGCAGGCGGCTATGTGACATGGAGCAGCAATAATCCCACCGTGGCCACGGTGGACGCAGACGGTGTGATATCAGCCAAGGCCGTGGGTACCGTAAGAATTACCGCCACAAGCCTTGATCGGTCGGCATCGTGCACCATCTATGTGGAAGCGCTCAAGCCGGTTGGCATCAGCTGCACCAAAACGGACGCGACCGTATACGGTGCCGCAAACGGCAGCGTGACTGTATCGGCATCGGGCGGCAATTCCGGCTACTATGAATATTCCCTCAACAACGGGACAAACTGGCAGGATTCGAATGTGTTCGGCGGTGTTGCCGCAGGCACCTATACCGCAACCGTGCGCGACCCCTATGTGCCGGAGAATATCGCCACCTGCAGCGTGTCGATCGACCAGCCGAAGTACATGGGCAGCGTTCCGGCCAAAAAAATAGCGTCCAAAGTGAACGCGGGCAACGCGTTGACCATCGTTCCCCCCGCACCCCCCAAGGGATACACCGTTCAATCGGTCACGTACTCGTCGAGCAATCCCGCCATTGCGTCTGTGGATGCGGGCGGCAACGTGACGTTCCTTGCGGGCGGCAAGGTGACGATCATCACGAAGATCGTATCGCAGACGGTGGACAAGAAGGGTAAGGTCAAGACAAAAACCACCACGGTGAAAAAGTCGATCACCGTCCGTCAGCCGGTTGCGTCGATATCGCTGAACATGACCAATACCACCATCGCGCGGACGCAGAAGGTGAAGCTGGGCACAGCCATTGCGCCGGGCACCGCGAGCAACAAAAAGCTCAAATGGACATCGAGCAACCCCAAGGTGGCGGCGGTTTCCAGCTCGGGCGTCGTCACGGGCAAAGCGGGCGGCACAGCGGTGATCACCTGCACGGCGACGGACGGCAGCGGCAAATCGGCGAGCTGCACCGTCAACGTCACGCCGATTTATCCGACGGGTATCAAGCTCTCGAAGGCGGCGCTGACGCTGAAAACAGGCAAAACGGGCTCGCTGAAAGCGACGATCGCCCCCAAGAATACTGACTTTAAAACGGTGACGTGGGCGAGCAGCAATCCGGGCGTCGTCACGGTGGACGCGAAGGGCAAGCTTAAGGCCGTCGCACCGGGCACAGCCGTGATCACGGCAACCACGAGCAGCGGCCAATCCGCATCGTGCACAGTGACGGTGCAATAACGCCAAACAGCAAAGCCATATGAAGAAGCGCCTGACCGATTCAATCGGCAGGCGCTTTTATTTTGCGGAACAATTCATCCGGTGAAGATATGTGCAGCTTTTTTAATAGTATATCGTGTATCTGAAAAAGCCTTCTCATCGTAGAGAAGGTAGTAAGCAGTACCGAATGAGGCGATAAGCGAAAGCAGATCATACAACCACCTCATCAGTCGCCTGTCGGCGCCAGCTTCTGCGAGGAGAAGCCTTAAAAAATGCGCTTAACAAAAATTCGGCCCAAGGACAGCCAGTTAAAGCCGCTGCGGCTGCCGACCGCTGAATGCCTTAAGACGATATCGGTGATAATGGCTTTGCCCTCTTAAGAAAATCCCCCGAACTTCAGTTGAAGCCACCGGGGGATGTTGATGTTCTCAGAATATTTGGATAGAGGCTTAAACGCGATGATCTGTTTCATCTTCCTTTTTCGGTGCCGCGTCATTGCGCTTTTCCCACCGGGCCGCGCGGCGTTTGCTGCGCGACTTTTTCGATGTATACAACACCGCAAGCACAATCACCGCCGCAGCCAGCACGGCACATGCCCCGCACAGCGCGTAAAAGAGAGTTTGATCAATCGCGAATCCGCCGATGTCAGCCGGTGCCGAAACGGGTGCCGATGATGGCTCCGCGGAAGGCTGTGCAGTCGGCTGCGCCGGTGCCGATAAAGCCGCTCCCTTGTACCGCTGCAGCGATTCATCCTCGGTGCTGAACAGATAGAACCCCTTTTCGCCCGCCGCGTTGCGCACATAAACGAGGTAAACGGTGCCGTCGGAGCCCTTTTGTGTCCACGCGGGCATCTGCTTCTCTTTCCAGGTCAGCGTGGTTTCTTCAAACCCTTCGGGCACTGCGATGCCCTCCTCCGGCTTTACGATCGTATAGCTTGCGGATACCGACAGCAGCGTGTAATACGGGAAAAGCGTATTCTTTTCCTCGTTGTAGATATAATAGCCCGCGTTCTCCCCCGTCTCTTCCGAGAGATACAGCAGCGTTAAATCCTCGCTGTCTGGAATGGCTGCGCCGCCCACGAATTCGCCTTTGTACGTGACCTGCTTATCCACATACCCGGACGGCAGCGTCAGGCTGCTGAGTGAGCGCCAGATGTACATCTGAGCTGCGGCGCCTTCCACGTTTTCGGCGGCGACACCCGTTTGCGCGAGGTTGACCGGCGGCACGCTCGGCTCGGTACCGGGCGCGGCCGCATCCGCCGCGGCCACCGTGATGCTGACGCCCGCCTCCGCCGTTTCAAGCACCTGCTCGTCGTAGCTGAGCACGCTGTCCATCGACACGTTCACAACCGCTTCGCCCTGGCCGATGGCCGCAAATTTGATGACCGCCGTCAGTGACGACGCACCGCCCTCCTGCGCCGCCACCATGTTGATCGATCCGTCCGACGCGCCGCCGTTGCTGCTGACATACGTCAGCAGAGCCGGGTCGTATGTGAAAGAGCCGTCCGCGACGGCGATATGCTCGGCGGACACAACGACGGTGACTGTCACCGTATCACCCACCTTCACCGAGGTGGCATCCGCTTTCACGGAGATATCGGTTGCCAGGGCGACAACCGGAAAGATAAGCATCAGTATCAGCGCCGGTATCAGCGCGGTGATTCTTTTTATTGTCTGTTTTGTTTTCATCAGACACCCCCTGTTTGTTCGATTGAAAGCGCGCCGTGAATGTGTTTGAGCAGGCGCAGCACATCTAGGCTGTCCGCCGTGCCGTCGTGGTTCACATCCGCCGCTTCAAGATAGATGCCCGCCAGCTTGCCTGTGTTCAGCAGGTGCTGCCGCAGCGCATCGAGGTCGCTCTGGCCGATACTGCCGTCGCCGTTTACATCGCCGTAAAGCACCACCGGAAGATCGAAATACGAGGTGCCGTCGCCGTACACCGTGCGGACAAAATCGCCCGTCGCGACATCGCCCTCCGTTTGTTCCGCGCCGGACGACGAAATCACGCTGATGCTGCCGCCTTCCGACGAGAGCCTTGAAAGCAGCTCGCTTGGCGTGGTGCCCGGCTTGATGCCGCAGATGCCCGACTCCGCCACGGCGTATTTGTCGCTCGAGAGCTTAGGGGCTGTGGCGTAGCTGCCGATGGTGCACAGCAGCGTATCCGCGTAATAAAAGCTCAGTATATCGGCGTGGCTTTGGCCGTCGGTGGCGCGCTGCTGAGCGCCGCGCTGACTGAGGCCGATGCCGTGCCCGTAGCGGCGGTTGGTGAGAAACCAGCCGTCGTAGTCTGTGCCGTTTTTATCGGTGAACACGCCCGGCTCGGCCCCGCGCATGCGAAGCGAGTACTTGGTCGTGTTGAAAATGCCGATCGGGTGCTCGTCCGTCTTCACGAGGTCATTGAGCGACAGCGTGACCACGAGCTGGCCGGTTTTGCCGTCCGCGCGCGTGACCATCAGCGTGACGTCCGCTTTGGTATACATGCGGCTCGGCGGGTTGAACTTGGCAGTGTGGGCTTTGATGCGCACGGTGGAAACGAGCGTGACCGGTTCGCCCGCGGCCGCGTCCGCGCCCTGCTGCAGCATGGTCAGCACCATCGGGTCCATCAGCGGCAGTGTCTGCTTATGGAATTCGGTGGGAACGAAGCTTTTTTCCACGAGGCTGTTTGGGTTTTGTACGTCATAGATGTCGTCGCGCTGCACGTAATACGGCAAGTCGTTGGCCCACACGTTGCCTGTGAGCTCGGTCTGCCCGCCGTTGCTGGCGGAGTAATACGCCTGTATGATATCGCCGTTGTAGGTGAGTATCTGCCCCGCCGTGTCGTCCACGGCGGCGATGGCGCGCGTGTAGACGCTCGCATAGCCGTGGTACACCTGATCCTCCGAGGTATCGAGGATCTCATAGGCGCGGCTGCGGTATTTGGAACAGTTGGCCACCGCGTAGCCGCGCGCGCAGACGGCCTGCGCCTTGAGTGACTCGGACGGGAAGGTGTTGCTCATTTCGTGCGGCACCACGCCGTAAAGATAGTGCTCGATGGGCAGCGTGTTGATGGCGCGGATGCTGCCTTCGAAGACGTCGAAGCCCATGTTGCCAAGGTAGGTGCAGGTGCCGTATTTATCGTTCTTTAAGCGGATATAGGCGGAGGTGCCGTTGTAATCGCCGCTCATCAGCGTGATGGACGAGGCGGTGAAGGTTTTACCGTTTGAGGTGAGGACGGGTCGGCTGCCCGTCATGGTGATGGTCATTTCGTCGCTGGACAGCTCAAAGGAAGGGTCTTCCTTGAGGGTATAGCTGCCGATGGCCTCGAACTCCACGGTGGTGCCGCTGACGGAAAGAAGAACGCGGATGTCTGAGTGGAAGGCGGCGGCATGGGCGCAGGGCACGGCGCTGAACACAAGAATCAGCGCGAGCAGCAGAGAGATGAGAAATGGCTTTTTGTTATGTTTCATAGTGTTTCACCATAAACCGACAGTTTATACTACGATTCGTCATAACATAATCATACAGTTTGTCCATGGGTTAGTCAAGGCAACGGGGAGGTTGGGGGCAACTTTTACAATTGGGCGGATGAGAGCAATTTTTTTTGAGGCAATAACTAGCGCTGACTACGGAACTATGGGCGCTGTACCTTTTTATGCTAAATATGAAGGAATTTGCGGAAAAAGGGCGAATAATGAAAGCAGTATGGGTTACAATCAGTCTACTGTGTTGGCCTAGAAATTAAACATCTCACTACCTTTGTTATGTAATTTAGAACAGAAAGAAAACAGAATCCTATAATAAGGAGAGAGTAAATGTCAAAAATTAAAGTTGCCTTTGCACAGATTGATTTCAAACCTGCCTTAATATATAACCAAATTGACTTATTAGTTGAACCTAGTGGTGATGAGACCACGACAATATCGCAATTAACTTTTCCAGGGAGTACTGAGTTAAAAAATAATTTAAAAGAAGGATATTTTAATTGGATAAAATTAAAAATACTTGCAATTGTTAAGAAAGCAATTGATATTGGCATTAACATTTTAGTTTTCCCCGAGTATTCTATTCCAGCAGAAATATTAAATGAATTGGCCGTTAAACTTAACGATACCAAATTAATCATAATTGCAGGCACACATATAGTAAAAAATACACTTAGTAATCCGCCGAAAAACTATCCGGATACTAAAAGCATAATAGGTTGTGCCATGTGTCCAATAATAACTTATAAAGGCGTCAGTGGGTATACATTAAAAACTCATAGAGCAGCACAGGAGATAAACAGTATTTGTACTCCGAAACATCCTATACCAAACATTTTTGATATGGGAGATTTCGATATGCAGATAAAAATATGCATTGACGCTATAACGGTAGATCAAGATTTAAAATTCACAGACAGAAAAGGGCTAATTGTCATTCCATCATATTCGCAAAATGTAGAGCCTTTTAAAGCCTTGGCAATATTGGCCAAGTATAATGAAATACCTGTGATTTATGCCAACTGCGCTAGTGCTGGCGGATCAATTATCTCTGGTGCCTTCTCCAAGTACGGAAATCATTGGTTTACTGAAGGTACAACTACGAAGCCTGTGATTAAGGATATAGAATGCATGGTATCTGTTAATCTAAATTTAGATAATACTGCACAGTTAGTTGGAACAGTAAACACTGAAGAAATTATTAATGTCGATAGAGTTATTAATATTTTTTATAACATGGACGAAAAGCATAAAACTATTATCCAATTAATTGATGAGTATTTAGCTAAATTCCCTAATATGGATATACTTAATATACCGGATATGGGCAATTCATTATTAGGATTAAAACTTCATTTTTTACATATTCAAAAAGATAATGGTTTAATTAGTAAAGCTAGCGTTGAGGAAACTTTAGATTATATAAAAATTAACTCTATTTCTTTTAGCCAATTTGTTGTTGACCAAAGCAATTCAGCTTTCAATTATTTGTCATCAAATATTGCTTATTCAAAAACAGATAATGAATTTTTAAAAAACTTAGGAGCAATAATAAAAAAGATTTCTCCGCAAGATTCACAAGACGAAGGTATATTCGAAGATGACAACTTGTTTTATGGTCGAGATAATGATGTCGCCAGTTTAAGTGATTTTTTTAACAATGAAAACAATGTTTATCTTATTTATGGACTGCGAGGCTTAGGAAAAACCAAATTAATAAAAAACATAAGTACCAAAGTTCTTCCCTCACCATCGCCTTGGATTCTTAAAAAAATGGAAATTAGCAAGGGTATTGGTTATGATTATCTTTTAGATCAATTTATGTACATGCTTAATTTGCCTGATATTGAGCGAAAAGATAAATCGTTAGAAACTATAGTTTGTGAAATCTTTGATATACTGGAGAATCAAGTACCCACCTCGATAATAATTGAAGATATACATCACTGTACTCAATTTAATGGTGAGTTCTTTGATACCAAAATAAGAGAATTTATGATTTGGTTAATCAGAAATGTACAAAAATCAAAAAAAGTCAAATTAATAATGACAAGTAATCGCAGAATAGGTGATTTTGATCAACTTATATATAACCCTATAGATATTTCACGTTTAAAAGATGGGGATGTTAGATCTATAATAAATTATTGTTATCGTAAAATTAACAATACGACAAAAGTAATAGAAATTAATGATAATATTATAAATATAATTTATGGCAATCCACTTGCTGCAATATTGGTTTCTCAATTAATTGACAATGATAAATTGCAAGAGTTTGGAACAAAAAGTGACATCTTTTTAAGATATAAAGAACAATTAATTAAAAATTTACTTGGAGAAATAGAATTATCTGACGAAGAAAAACTTGTAATGAAAATATTGTCCGTTTCTAAAACACCCGTAGAGATCGATTTCATAGAAAAAAACTATTCTTATCTTATCCCAACAATCGATGCATTAGTTAATAGACTGTTAATAGAAAAAGACGAAACATATATCAAGATGCATCCATTATTTCAAGAATACTACTATGATTCTTTAACTTTAAAAGATCGTTCAGATCATCATAAGAAGTTAGCCACTTACTATGAAAAAATATATCTAAAACAAAGAGCAAAAAAAGTCAATCCATTATTACTTTCAAATATTGTTTTCCATTATGCTGGTAGTCTTAAACTTGATAAGGTACATGAATATAAGGCAAAATATATTGATGAGCTAGGGCCAATAGCAGATCGCTTATATAAAGATAAGAATTATCAAGATGCAGTTAATTATTACCGATTAATTTTCGATACTATTGGAAAACAGCGAACGGATGTATTAATTAAGATGGCAAAATGTTATGTCTGTTGTAGCGAAATTGATAACGCCGAAAAGTTTTTTAAATTAGCTATTATGCAAAATCCACGTGGAGCTTATTTATGGGCTCAATTCGCAATAGCTTTAGCTTGTAAGAATAATTATTTATCGAAAGCAAAAGAATATTCAGATGAAGCGGAAAGAATATATAGAAAATACGGAAATACTTTGCGTTGGGAACTTGCAAAAATAAAATTCGCTCAAGCACGTGCTTGGCGTTTTGACAACCCAGAAAAAGCAGCCATTTTATTCGATGAAGCTGTTACATTGGATCCAACAAATTGCTATTATCTTTGCATGTATGCAACTTATTTATTTCATATGTCAGACAGTCCCAAGGCTAAATCAATATTTGATAAAGCTAACGATATTAACCCAGATGACCCACATGTTATTAGATTAAAATTAAAATTCGGAGTGGACGAATGTGATGAAAAAGAATTAATTAATGAAGAATATGATGAGGAAACCGATGATGACGTCAATTTTGCTGGTTAAAACTATATGGGGGTTCTTCGACCCGATTTAAGGGAATTATCTATATAATCACCCATACTCATAAAAATAGCGCCCCTTTGACGCTGTTCCTTTTCCAAGGCATTCTCCTCCCACCCCTGTATTTCAACCTCCCCCCGCATCCCGCCAAACCTGCCAGGTCAAAAAAACAGCAAGCCCCTTTTCAAGAGCTTGCCGCAATATCATATGACCTCAATTTTTTAAGTATCAGCCGTCCGCCGGTGTCCCCCGCTTCTTCTTTCCGCGGTAAAACATCAGCGCCACCGCCGCCACCACCGCAAACACCGCCACGGTGTAATACATCTGCTGGAACCCGCTGTTCAAAGCACTTTGAAATGCCGTTTCAATCTCCGGGCCCTGCGCTTTTATCGTATCAATGTAGCTGGCTTGCGTCGCTTCAAAATAAGCGGGAATGCTGTCCTTCAGCGTTGAGAGCCCCTCATTCGCGCGCTGCATCTTGTCTTTGCTCTGCGTCAGCAGCTCTTTCAGCTGCACCATCAGCGTCTGCGTCTCAGCGATATCCTGCTTCATCGTCTCCATCAGCGCCTTTTCCTGCTCCATATCGTCAATCAGCGTGTTCAGGCTCTGCCTCGAGTTTCTGAGTTTCTTCGCAGACGCGTTCATCTCCTTGATCTGCGCGTTCATCTTCTCTATGGCGCCCTGCATCTGCTGCTGCTGAGCCTGCGCATCGCTGAGCTTCACGGTGAGGCTCTGTTTCGCTGCGTTCAGCCCCTGCAGCTGCCCCTGAATCGGCCCGATCACCGACGGAGGCGCTCCCGCTGCCATCTGCTGCTGCAGTTCCTGCTGTTTGGCCGCGATCTGCGCATCCATCCCGGCTATTCCCTGCTGCATGCCCGCAATACCGGCCGTCACACCGTCGAGCCCTTTCTGCAAATCGGCAATGCCCTTTTTGATGCCCTCAATGCCGCTCTTAATGCCCGTCACGGCTTTGCCCATCTGCTTCACGCCTTTGTTCATGCCCTCTAGCCCCGCGCTGATGCCGTCCGTGCCCGCGGTAATGCCCTCCTGTGCGCTGGTCATACCGCTGATGCCGTCACCGATGCCGTCAATGCCCGACTGTATGCCGTCAATGCCCGATTGTATGCCCGTCATGCCCTGCGATATGCCGTCCTGTATGTCCGCAATCACATCGGGCGTATAGATGCCGAACATCCGGTCCACGAGATACACGGTGTTCTCCACAATCGTGGTCACGCTGGACCCGCTGATCTTCTGCACCACATCGTCGGGCAGCTCGCCGTCCGTCATATCAATGTTCATCTGCTGCGATTTGAAATCGAGCATCTTGAGCTTCTCCTCAATATCCGAAGCCGTCATGCCGCTGTCCTTCTTGAGCATATCGCGGATCTCTGCGAAATCCGGCGACTCCGTGTTTTCGGGTATCTCAAAGTCCATCTCATCGAGCATCTTTTTAAAGCGCGGTTCGTTTTTCACCGCGTTCAAATCCTCGTTTGTTTTGTCCGTTGCCTGCTGCAGCACCGCGTTCTGCGCTTCGAGACTGTCTGTCTTGGCGAGCAGCTGCGCCTTTTTTTCGTCCATCAGGCCCATATCCGTCTCCACCCCGCGCAGATCGTCCCGGATAGACCCGATCAGCGTTTCATCCGCCTGAATCTGTATCGATGAAACGGGCGGGATCAGGTTCATAATCGTGTCCTGCGCCGTCACACCGGCCTGCGCGATAAACCCGATCATCAGCATCGGCCCGATGGTGGTGCCGATGGAGCGCATCAGCGAGAGCGCGGACAGCGCCGAGTTGGAGTCTTCGGCTTTGGTGCTCGAGAGCATCATGTAATTCAGCGGTGTCCCCATCACAAACCCGAGGCCGGTGCCCATCAAAACCAGGCTGATAATCACGGCGACGGTGCTCACATGCACCGTCGCGTAAAGCGCGAGAAACAGCGCACTCGCCAGCGATACGCCAAACCCGAACAGCAATATCCTCTTCGGGCCGAATTTATCCACGAGCTTGCCGCCCATGGGGCCGCCGATGCCCGCAAACAGCCCGAGCACCGTCACAAAATAGCCGCCGCTGCCTTCGGGTGTTTTGAGCGCGTTTTCCGCGAACTGCGGCACAAACACCATGCCCATCAGCATCACGCCCACAATAAACGCAAGGAAGAACGTGATCACGATGTTCTTGCTTTTAAAATAGCCGATATTGAATATCGGGTCTGCCGCGCGCTTTTCCAGCAGTATAAAGACGGGTATCAGCAGCACAAAAACGATCAGGAACGGATACACGCTGACGTCTTTGATTGTCTCGCCGAAGTTGAAGAAGTCGATGTTGTTGAGGCTGTACATCAGCGACAGCACGAGCAGCACCAGCACGAACGTCCCCTTGAGGTCGATCTTCTGTGCAGGCAGCTTTTCTCCTTTGGGCAGCGCAATGATCGCCGCGACCACCACAAACAGGCAGATCGGCAGGTTGATGAAGAACAGCCAGTGCCAGTTTGCCGTTCCGACCAAATCGAGTATCGCGCTGCCGAGCGTCGCGCCGAGTATGTTGGCAATGCCGTACACGCCGCCCACCAGCCCAAGCGCCAGCCCTCTCTTTTCCTCCGGGAACCCGGTGCCGAATTCGGCTGTGGCCAGCGGCATAATGCCGCCGCCGCCAAACGCCTGTATCACGCGGCCGACGATCAGCATCGGAAAGCTGCCCGCAAAGTTGGAAAGCCCGCATATGAGCGACCCTGCGCCGAAAAACGCAACGGCCACCATATAAACGCGTTTTCTGCCGATGCGGTCCGCCAGCTTGCCGAGTATGGGCATCGCACAGGCATACGCGAGCGTAAACGCCGTGATCATCCAAATACCCGTCCGCTCATCCACACCAAACGAGTTCTGCACCACGGTACGCGCCGGCGTGAGTATTCCCGTGTCTATCGCGCCGATAAATATCCCGAGCAGATAGATCAGCATCACGAAGCCGTACCGCTTCTTTTTCCCAATGTTTTCTTCCATTGACTTCACTCCTTAATTGAAATTTTGTTTATGAACAACGTTCATTAAAAATTTAAAAAAATTTCAGTCCAGTATTCTTTCTATAAAAAACCGCATCTTCTCAAAATCTGCGTCCTTTCCGTAAGCTGTCGAAAAGAAAAGTTTTGCGATAATTTCTGCCGCATGCTTCTCTTGCCCTTTTTGAATATGACCATCAATGATCAATTCAATATGCCGGGCAAATTCATTTCGCAGCTTCGCTTTAATCGATTCCAGCTTATTGAGCGTGCCGCTTTCCAAATCATCGGGGAAACCCGCCACCCATATCTGATGCACTTTTGTCATCATCTGCGTCAGGTCGTTAAACAGTGTTTCAAGCTGTTCGACGGTGGTTTTCCCGCTGTTGTTCCGGCTGATCATAAAACTGTGAAACGCCTTCCAGTCTTCATCCAGCAGAGCCGAGATAATCGCCTGCTTCGATTTGAAATAATTGTAAAGCGTCCCTGTCGCAATGCCGCATTTTCTGGCAATCTCCCGAATGTTCAGCTGATCGTATCCCTTTTCAACAATCAGCTCACGCGTTGTCTGAATGATATCTTCTTTGATATTCTCCAGATTCTTTGGCATTTCCTTCACCTTTCGTATTATGAACACCGTTCATTATATGCCTGACCGGGTCTGATCGTCAACAGCCTAAAATAAATAATTTGTTCCAAATATCGCACAAATTTTGTTTGCAAAGATTCCAGAAGTAGCGCCGGGCGAGGCAGCCTCGTTATGACAAAAACGGCGCGTTGCTCACGCTTGGGCATGCCACCTCAAGTGCCTGTGCGATATCGGTCACATACGTGATATGTCCTGTTTCGACAAATAGTAAACCGTTTTTAAATACTCTCCTTTTGTGCTTGTCTGACCTTAAGACACACGCAACATCAATTTATTGCATACTGACGAAAAAAATCCTCCAAGTTCTTTCTTTTTGTCGATACCTTTGCGTATATGTTATATAATAGGTAATTAGGAAAGAAAATAGATGCAATAAAACGCTGGCTGACGTGTCAAACAGAACAGAAATGACTTTCGGAGGTTATATGAACGACGGCATCACCCTTTTTAACGATACGCTTACCGAAGCCGTAGCAAAGAACAAGCGGTTCTTGCTCAAACGCCCGGCGTATTTGCCCGCCTTTGCGCGTATTGCGGCGCATATCGGCAAAGCGAACAAGCTGCGCGAGGCGCTGGCCGACAAGGAGAACCTCGTCGTTCCGCCTGTGCTCATCATCAGTGTGACGAATGATTGCAACCTTGCGTGCACGGGCTGTTACGCCTGCCACCAGCATCGCGACAAAAACGCCGAGATGGACACGGCGCAGATTTCGCGCGTGGTGGATGAAGCGACCGCGCTCGGTGTCTCCGTGGTGATGATCGCGGGCGGGGAACCGCTTATGAAGCCGGGGTTATTGGAACTGCCAAAGAATCACCCGGAGCTGCTGTTTGTCATGTTTACCAACGGCCTGCTCTTAACCGGAGACACCGCCGACGCTGTCGGCAGGCTCAAAAACCTGATACCTGTGCTCAGCCTCGAGGGCGACCAACGGCTCACTGACGCGCGCCGCGGCCTTGGTGTTTACGACGCCGTGATGTCCGTGATGGGCAGCCTTGATAAGAAGGGCCGGCTGTTCGGCGTATCCGTCACACTGACCAGCGTCAACTATGATGTTGTGGTCCGTTCGGACTACCTTAAGAAAATGCAGGACGTGGGCTGTCGCGCGGCGTTTTTTATTGAATACGTGCCATGCGGTGCGGAAGATCTCTCGCTGTGTCTGACGGATGAACAAAAGCAGCATCTGCGTGCCGTGGAGAAGGACCTCTATAAAACGCATGATATGCTCGTCGTCTCACTGCCCGGCAATGAGGACCCTTACGGTGGCTGCCTCGCCTCTGGGCGCGGGTTTTTGCATATCGGCGCTAACGGCGCGCTCGAAGCCTGCCCGTTCGCGCCGTATTCCGACACGAGCGTCAAAGATATGCCGCTTAAGGAGGCGCTCAAATCGCGTCTGATTGCCGAGGTGCGCGACAATCACAACATGCTCAAGGAAAGCCGCGGCGGCTGCGCGCTCAAAGAAAACGCGGAGTGGGTAAAAGCGCTGCAGATGAAGATATGATCAACTCTCTTGAGCCGTGACAGAAAATCGATGTGCTGTGCTGTTTTACTGTCTGTCGCATATTATGCGATAGATAGTTTATTTTCTCTTGAATCATTTTCTTTGCCGTCGAAATCATGTTTTGCCGGCAGCCCACATGGCAAACGTCTTTAGCTTCTTATCGATAAAAAAAAAGCAGATACAGGGGAGACCTAGAATCTGCCTTAAAATATGGGATTTGTGATGGCTGCTTATTTAAAGGGCCATCGCTTTATCAAGCACGTCTTCATAGTATTTTTTGGGCCTCACGCCCACCGCACTGTCAACCACCTTGCCGTTTTTTATCACAAACACACTCGGTATACTCATCACCCCAAAATGCTCTGCCAGCTCGCGCTGTTCATCTATGTTGACCTTGCCGATCACGGCTTTTTCCTTGTATTGCTCACTCAGCTGATCAATGGATGGACCAAGCATGCGGCAGGGTGCGCACCACGAAGCCCAGAAATCGAGCAGCACAGGTTTATCCGAATCGACCACTTCCGATTTGAAATTATCCATTGTGATATTTTTTGCCATAACAATCATCCTTTCCAATGATACTATTACTATATTGTCCTTTCGACAAATTAAGAATACGATACGGCAAAAAATTAATCTGTGACATAGTTACCCATAATCTAAAATTCGATAAAAAAGGTTAAAACATTTACAGGCCAATGCATCCATTGCTTTAACTGATATGTTTGGATATCAAATTGCGCAGCGTTCGCTGTATCTGCCAAAATACTTCGGAGTCCGGATAAGGTTTTATATATATTACGCAATGTAAAGAGAAAACCGACAAGATTGGCAAATCGCATTTTCCCATGTTTTAATCGTATACCTAGTCACAGCGAATTTTCACAATGATTTGCCCACGCTTGATTTCAATGAGGCCCCGCTCGCTCATCGTTTTAAGCTGACGCGTGATGACCTCGCGCGACGATCCGAGTTCAACAGCCATTTTCTCGTGAGTCGTTTTCACAATGCCCTGCGCGTTCGTGTGATGCTGAAGGTATGCCATAATGCGTTCTTCGATGCTGTTGAATATCAGCATCTCAATTGTTTCGATCGAGATGATAAGTCTTTTTGCGAGCGCGTTGAAAACATATGTACGAAAAGAATCGCAGCGGTATAGCAGCTCTTTGAACACGTCGGGAGGGATATTTGCAATGACGCTGTCCTTTTCGGCTTCTATGGAAAAATCATATTCCATATCGCCCATCGTGCAGACACCGGCCAGCATGCAAAGCTCGCCTTCGCTAATGCGGTAAATCGTCATTTCACGGCCTTTTTCGGAGGTCCGGAACATGCGCAGCCGGCCCTTCATCACCATCGGAATGCCAATGCAGCGGTTGTTGTCGCCCATGATGATCTGTCCTTCGGGGATATCCCTGCGAATCACCGATTCATGAAGCAGTTTCTTTTCTTCCTCGCTCATCCCTGCGTAAAATGAAAACCTGTCGAAAACGCTCTTGTCCATTATGCCCTCCCTCTTGTTTGTTGCTTCCATTATAACCCACACACGCTGGTTTGCATAGGCAGACACGCGGAATGCTTATTGCCATTTATTACATTGATCTGGTATAGTCACTATATGGATAAGAAAAATATCAAAAAAATCGTCATTCTCCTCATAATTGTATTATCCTTGCTGTTTTACGGCTGTGTTAACGAAAAAGCGGCACAGGGCGGCGTTGTGCTGCGCGGAGAAACACCCACCGAGCCGCCGCATGACGCCATTCCATTACCTGAACAAGAGATCATTGTTTATATCACACCCACTGGAGAAAAGTACCACGAAGCGGGATGCCCGTTTCTAAGCGATACAGCCTTGCCCGTCACGCTCGATCAGGCGCTGATGGAAAAGCGTGAGCCATGCTCACGCTGCCACTGATCAGAATCCTTCGTTCTGCCTTTGAATAATGTGAAATCGTATCATATTGACGATTCATATAACGCGTCCTGCACTGTGAATAACATGAGCTGCATTGTAAAACTTAATCTAAAATCTTTTGATAGGCGACAACGTCCAGCAGCCTGCCGAATTTCTGGCCGACCTCTTTGAAATGCGCGCACTTAACAAACCCGTTCTTCTCAAACAAACGAATGCTGCGCGTGTTTTCACCGCATACTGTGGCAATGAGAACATGAATGCCCTTGGAGCGTGCGTAATCTTCAATAAACTTAACCGCAAGGCTTCCAAGGCCCTGCCCCAACTTGTTATCCTTTAAATAAACGGCCACCTCCGCCGTGTCGTTGTAAGCCTCACGTTTCTTATATGGCGACAGAATCACATAGCCGCAAAGCTCACCGTCCTCGGTCATCACAAATGTTTTGTACTTGGATTTATCGAAATACACGATTCGTTCCATCTCTTTGAGGCCCACCGTGTGCGCATGAAACGTCGCCGTTGTGTTCAGCACATAATACAGATAAATATCAAGAACACCCTGCAAATTCTTTTGCTTGATTTCTTCAAATTTAATACGAGCCATTCACTTACTGCCTCCGTGTCATCGTATGCGCTGGACCCATATTATCACTTCACTGATTTTGTGGCAATATTTCTCATATTTATAATACAAGACACGATGGAAAATAAGCCCATCCTCATGTATAATGGCCCTAAGAAAGCGGGTGACACTCATGTATTACCAGAAAGATTATCTGATGCGGCTGATTGAAGACATTGTTCGCATCATCGCGAGAATATTCTTCGGCAAAGACTACAAAAGCTATCAATACGTTGATGACATGATGCTCTCCAAAACAGACCTTTGGTACCGGCAGATGATGGAGCTCGTTGATCAGCGGCGGCTCGGTGAAGCCGAGGATATTCTTTTCGACGGGCTGGATACACAAAACAAAGATCATATGTCTGTCGCGCTCGATGTGTATATGGCGATGAACGCGCTTTCGGATGATGACCTTGACAATGCCGATTTTTCTCGCGAGGAGATTAAAGACGGTTTGAAAAAGATCACGCAAATGTTCGGCGTGAATCTGGACGCAGTCTTTCGGTAAATTATCATTATTGTTTTAGGCTTCTCACATTGCCGTGCAAAAAGCGCCGGATAAACCGACGCTTTCAGGCTTCATTTGTTTAATTCGCTTTCATCAGCTTGGCTCTATCACCCTTGTCGGGAACCGCCTTGCGCATCAATTAAAATCTGCACGCTTATCGGGCTAATATGAGCGATTCCGGTAATTATAAAGCTCTAATTCAAACAAACCCGCCTGTGAGCATCAGCACGCTAGCCGCCGTCTTAACAAACGGGCATATTTTAATCGGGATTATTTTTGTTTTGGCGCCGGTTAAAAGCGTCACCACCGCCATGAGCAGCAGCATACCTGCCACACATCGTATTGTAACCTTTCCGGCCTCAACAGCCGAATAGCCAAAGATCGTCAGTATCAATACAAGTACGCCAAGGAAACAAAGAGCGAACCCTTCAGCCAGCCATTCCATCGTAATGATGCGCCGGTTGTCTTCCGTTATGTCCCCAAACCCAGAGACCACCTTTCCTGTCGGGACGATATGCGCAATGCCCCATAGGATAATTACTGCAACTCCGATCATATACAGCACTGACGATGCCATGTGATCCGCCCCTATCTTCTTTATTTGCTGTTTAACCGCAGCAGGATTTTCCATCTCCGCCGCAGGTCGGTTCCCCGCCTGTAAAAAAGCTTCTGAGAATGGCTCCCGCACATCCGACGCCGGCATGCACCTCCACAGCTTCAAAAGCACAGTTTTGCACGCAAGCCCCACATTCCATGCACCTGTCTCTATGAGCGATGCGGGCTTTACCGTTCTCGATTTCAATGACCCTGTGCGGGCATACATCTGCACACAGTCCGCACCCCGTGCATTTGTTCACATCCAGCGCCAGTGTTGTCACATTCTTTAAATAATAATGCCTCATTGTTTTCCCTCCCGTCAGGCTGCCAGCCTCACAATATTGTCAGCGATCAATGCGAGTATACCCAAAGCGCCAGCAATGGCCATAGCCGGTAACCCCATTCTCATTTCCTTATTGACGCCGGACGGGCTTGTGTATGTGCTGCTTCCTGTGAAATTCATTGAGATGAAAGCCGAAATTGAGGGCACAATCAGCACATAGGCCGCCGCCTTGAGCCAGCCGTAGCTGGGCACTCCCGGTAAACTATTGAGCAAATTCACTCCTATTGCCCACAGAAGGCCCAGCAGGAACCCTTTAAACGCAAACGCCCGGCCGGGTATCCAAGGCAGCAGTAGCGGTACCACAACGCAGGAGATCAATACCGCACCCAGATACGTATATAAATCGATCAGGCCGAAATTTCCAAAACCAATGACGTTTAATATAAAGAACACACCAAATACAATGATGGTGGGTTTAACAGCCGCCACAAGTTCGATGGGTGCCAGCACAAGCCTGTCTTTTACTGAGAAGTTAACCTGTCTCATCTCTTGCGTCGCCTGCATCCCGTTTGCGAGAAACGCTTTGATGTCCCGCGCACGAACCGGCCCGTAAGAAACGCTGAACCCCGACCCTTTTCTCACTGCATGGGCGCTTACACCCGTGGCCCCAAGCTGGGGCACAATGAGTGTCCGGTGACTGACGATACTTTTGAGCTTTGTCACCTCAACCCTGCGAATTAACTCCGCCGTTCCGAAAGTCCCTTTACCCGCCGCGCACCAGACATTGACGCCTTTGGTATCCAGCACAAGGATCCAAATATTCAGGCTACCCAGCTGCTCACGCACGCGGTCAAACGTCATTTTATAGTTGGCTGTGACGAGTACCGGTGAGTCCGCGCCCGGTGTGCCGATGCCATAGAGCCCCGGGGCTACTGTGTAGTCCATGCGCGATGCCGACCACCGGGCCTTCCAAGACCCCAGCGTGTCCGCCCATTCCAGCTTTGTGGATACTTGCGGAATTTCTCCTGCCGGTGTCTCGATATAACCGATTACCCAGTGCTGGCCCCGGCTGTCGCACGGCTCTGCGCCGCCGCAACCGCATTCGGTTTCTTCGGCAGCACAGCCGCATGAACAATCTTGTTCTTCCCGCTGTTTTGAGCTTACCCCACCGTCTCGCGTCTCTTCCCAATTTTCAGCCTTGCCAACATCGCTTGCTTCTTGTTTCGCCATTAAAGATTCCTCCGATCATGACATCATTGACACTTATTACGTCCGGTATCGCCGCAGCCGCCTTCGATGTCGATAGCGCTGCACAACAGCGCCAGACTTTCAACAACCATTCCACGTTTCTCTTTGGGTATATCCGACAGGACTTTTTCGAAGTACGCCGCCATTTCTTTTTCAACGACCGAGTAGAGTTTTTTTCCTTCGCTGGTGAGGCAAATTCGTATATACCTGCGATCGTTCTCATCGGCTTCCCGCCGCGCCAGCTTCGCCTTTACCAGCTTATCAACAGTTCGGCTCATTGTGCTCGTATCAAGATCGAGCATGGCCGCCAGCTCATTAAGCGAAAGGCTTCCCGCCCGGCCAATCTCCACCAGCGCGTGGCACTGGGCCAAGCTAGCCAGCCCGCAGCAGGAAAAGCGGTTTTGATCCAGTATGCCTAATTTCCTCTCCAGATGCCTAATGGACTCGCGCAATCTGGCTGAATTATCTGCATTCATTCGTTTCTATCCTCCGTTATGATTGTACCGCATAATAGTTGTACATTGCAAGTATTGTTTCATGCAACTGGTTGTCCTTTTTTCTGATTGCCGCATGCAAATTAAGAAAGTCTGACCCGAACCGCTGTCATCAAAAGTCCATGAAATGAAAAAGGAGGCAGACGCCTCCCTTGTGTTTATTCTGAATTTAGTTCGCTTTCATCAGCTTGGCTCTGTCGCCCTTGTCGAGCACGGCCTTGCGCAGCCGTATGTTCTTGGGCGTTACCTCCACAAGCTCATCGTCCGCGATAAACTCGAGCGACTGCTCGAGGCTTAAGACCGTGGCCGGTGTGAGACGCAGCGCCTCATCCGAGCCGGATGCGCGCGTGTTGGTCAGCTGCTTCTTCTTGCAGACGTTGACCACGATATCCTCCTGCCGCGCGTTCTCGCCGACCACCATACCCGCATAAACCGGCACGCCCGCGCCGATGAACAGCCGTCCGCGCTCCTGCGCGTTGAAAAGGCCATAGGCCGTGGTATCCCCCTGTTCGTGCGCGATGATCGAGCCTCTCTGCCGCTCGGCGATATCGCCCGCCCACTCGCGATAGCCACTGAATATGTGGTTCATAATGCCGTTGCCCTTGGTGTCCGTCAAAAACTCGTTGCGGTAGCCGATCAGCCCGCGCGACGGGATGTTGAACGACATACGCGTGGTGCCGCTGTCGTTGCTCATGTCCACCAGCGAGGCCTTTCTCGGCCCGAGCTTCTCAATCACGACGCCCGCATAATCGCCAGGCACGTCAATCAGCAGCAGCTCGTACGGCTCCATGGTCACGCCGTCTTCCTTTTTGAGGATAACGCGCGGCCGCGACACCGAGAACTCGTACCCCTCGCGCCGCATCGTTTCAATCAATATCGACAGGTGAAGCTCACCGCGCCCCGACACCTTGAACGAGTCGGTCGAGTCAGTCTCCTCCACCTTGAGACTCAGGTTGGTCTCCATCTCGCGAAAGAGCCGTTCCCTGATATTTCGCGATGTCACGTATTTGCCTTCACGCCCCGCAAACGGGCTGTTATTGACAATGAAGTTCATCGACACCGTGGGTTCGTCGATCTTCACAAACGGCAGCGGATCGATGCATTCGGCATCGCACACGGTTTCTCCGATGCTCACATCGGGCAGCCCCGCAATCGCAACGATATCGCCGAAGCGCGCGCTTTCCGTTTCCGTGCGCTTGAGCCCCGAAAATTCATATAGCCGCGTAATCTTGACGTTTTGCGCCGTGCCGTCCTGACGGCAAAGCGCCGCCGCCATGTTGCGCTGCGCACTGCCGCGTTCAATGCGGCCAATCGCTATTCGGCCGAGGTATTCATCGTAATCGATGCTCGACACAAGCATCTGCAGCGGGCCTTCGGGCTCACCCTCGGGCGCGGGCACATGCTCGATGATCGCGTCGAAAAGCGGTGTGATCGTTGTCGGCTCATCGTCCGCTTTTAAAGATGCCGTGCCCGCCTTGGCGGAGGCATAAACAACAGGAAAATCGAGTTGATCCTCATGCGCGTCCAGCTCAATGAAAAGGTCGATTATGCCGTCGAGCACCGCTTCGGGGCGAGCGCCCGGCCTGTCCACCTTGTTAATCACCGCAATCACGTGCTTGCCAAGCATCAACGCTTTTTTAAGCACAAAGCGCGTCTGCGGCATGCAGCCTTCAAACGCGTCCACGAGCAGCAGCACGCCGTCTACCATGGTCAGCACGCGCTCCACCTCGCCGCCGAAGTCCGCATGGCCCGGCGTATCCACAATATTGATCTTGATTCCCTTGTATTCGACGGCTGTATTTTTAGCGAGGATCGTGATGCCCCGCTCCTGTTCCAAATCCTCCGAATCCATCACGCGCTCGCGAACCGCTTCATTAGCCCGGAATATACCCGACTGCCTCAGCATCTGATCAACGAGCGTTGTTTTGCCATGGTCAACGTGTGCCACGATGGCAATGTTTCTGATATTGTCTTGTTTTCGCATAGTTACCCCAGTATTAAAAATTCAAACGTTACTGATTATAAGCTTTCAGCGGTGATAATACAAGAATTTTCGTGTAAAGTTCGTATTAACTGTCAATTTCGGTCATTGCTGTCCCATAGCTGCCTGACAGCAATGCCAAGACGCATCACACCGTTTTGAATCTCGGCTTCATTCAAATGGCCGTACCCAAGAAGCAGTTTATCTGCGTGGTGCCCTTTCTCAATACAATGGCGAGCCACAGCCGACGCGCGGATGTCCTGCTCCCGAAAAAAGGCTTCGGTGCTTTGATCAAAGCACAGGCCGTCAAATTGCACCGCCATGTGCAGCCCGGCCGCGTCCCCCATAGGCCGGCACTTTTCGCCGAATTCAGCCCCGAGACAATCGAGCAGCATGCGCCGCCGCGCGCCGTACAGCCGACGCATTTTATGCACATGTCTGTCGAACCGCCGTGTTTCTAAGAAATCGGCCAGCGCTGCCTGCTCAAACACGGGGTTCTGCACATCGGTATACTGGCGCGCCTTAACCCACTGCGGCTGCAGATGGCGGGGCACGATCGCAAAACCGATACGCAGCGCCGGATAAAGCACCTTGCTGAACGTGCCCACATAAATCACGCGCTGAGGGTCCATCATGTACAGCGGGGCAACAGGGTCTCCCGCGTAGCGGAATTCGCTGTCGTAATCGTCCTCGATGATATAGCTTTCGTTATCCCGCGCATACCGGACCAGCGCCGCGCGGCGCGTCGCACTTAAGATTCCGCCGAGCGGAAACTGGTGTGACGGCGTTACATAAACAGGGCAGCCGCGCATACCGGCTAGCAGGTCCGCCCTCAGGCCCGCCTCGTCCGCAGGTATTGGAACGGGGGTAAAACCAATCCGCTCAAGCGTTTTGAGCATCCCTAAGTGGCATGGGTCTTCAACGATGACTTTGTCACTCGTTATCCTCAAAACCTCCGCCGTCACGTGCAGCGCGTGGGTGGCCCCCGCCGTGATGAATATATCCTGCGTGGCCGCTTTGATGCCCCGGCTCCGATAAAGGTATGCACTGATCTGTTCGCACAGCAGAGGCAGCCCTTGCGCGCCCGTGTATCCCAGCACATCAAGCGGCAGCTCAGCCATTGCTTTTTTCATGCTCTGCTCAAACGCAAAACGCGGGAATACGCGCAGATCGGGCTGCCCCGTTATAAAGTCCGCCGTATAGCTTTGCGGCTGCTTAAATACGGCTTCCGCAGCCGTTTGCGGCGCGCTGTCCACGGTCAGCCCCGGCGCGACACGTGTGGGCGCCCCCTGATGCGCCACAATAAAGCCTTCGGCAAGCAGCATATCGTATGCCTCGCAGACCGTGCTGCGGGAAACAGAAAGCTCTTCGGCTAGCAGACGCGTGGAGGGCATAGCCTCCCCCTCCCTGAGGTTCCCGCTCATCATGCGCTGCTTAAACGCTTCGTATATCTGCCTCTTCACAGGCAGCACACCCGCCCGGTCAACCCGTATCATCGCAGCCTCCAACTGGTTTGCTTTATTTCAGATATAACTGGCGCTTCATATAGTCCAGTTTCTCCGCTACAATCATATCACAAAGTCCAATTGCTGAATACAAGGAGTTACACGTGCAAAAATCAGGTCCCATGTTTCTCACCGCGGCGTTTGCGCTTGCGGGTACCTCTGTGATATCGGCCCGTCTGCTCAGCGGCTCTGTCGGCACATTTACGATTACGGCGGTCAGCCTTGGCTTCGCGCTGCTCGCGTTGCTGCCGCTCTGCCGAGGAAAGCTCATGCCCGCTGTCCGGCAAATGACGCTGACGCAAGGCGTCATGCTCGTTCTCCAGGCTCTGTTCGGCATATTCTTTTTTCGTCTGCTGCTTCTTCAGGGCATGCTGCGCACGAGCACTGCCGAAGCGGGGCTGCTCACGGGCGCAACACCCGCCGTCACTGCATTGTTTGCGTGGCTTTTTTTAAAGGAGCGCATCTCACCGCGCAGTCTGACCGGCGTTCTCTGCACCGTGGCGGGCGTGCTGCTGATACAGGGTCTCACTACCGGCCGCCTCACGCCCGAGCATCTGTGGGGAAATCTGCTTGTGCTTGGCGCGGCAGTGAGCGAATCGGTGTTCAACATCATCTCGCGCGTCAGCGCGGTGAAAGCGCCGCAAACCAGCCCGAACAACCCCATCGTGCAAACGACGCTGGTGTCGGCACTCGCCTTGATTTTTTGTATTATCCCGATGCTGTTTGAGCAGCCGCTGACGGCGCTCGGTGCCATCGGCTTCACCCAGTGGCTTGCGCTCGGCTGGTACGGCGTGTTTGTAACCGCGCTCGCGTTTATCTGCTGGTACGCGGGCATCAAGCGCTGCCCCGCGAGCACCGCCGCCGCGTACACCGGGCTCATGCCGTTTACGTCACTGATGCTGTCCGTGCTGCTGCTCGGCGAGAAAGCCGGGCTTTGGCAATGGGCGGGCGGCGCGCTCGTGATACTCGGAATTGTGATGATTGGGATCAAGCAGAAAAAAATTGTTGACATTGTCGCATAGTCAACGTATAATACTCAACGCAAACTATTCGGAGGTATCAACGTGACACGATTGCTTGTGCTGGGTATGCTGGATATGCAGCCCATGTCCGGCTACGATATTCAGCAGGCACTCAAAATGACAAATGCCGAGCGCTGGGGCGGCGTACTTCTCGGCTCCATCTATCACGCGCTTAAAAAAATGGAGCAGGAAGGATATGTGACTGTTCACAGTATCGAGCAAACCGGACACAGACAAAAAGCGATATACATCATTACCGAAAAAGGCAAACAACACTTGAAAGATCTCGTGCGTGAATCTTTGATGGAATCGTCGGTGTTATACCCCTCAACAATTTATTCAGGATTGTCTTTCTATGACAAGCTTGATAAAAACAGCGCGCGGCTGGCGTTGCAAGCTCAGCGCCGCAGGCTGGATGAGGAATATGCGGCGGTGGAACAGGGAATTGAAGCCAAGGGCAAAGCCATGAGTAACCACTTTCCACCCATGATCAGTCTCATTCTCGGCCACATGCGCGCGATTGTCCGCCAGCAGCAGGATTTCGTGGATAAAGCGCTTGAGATATTAAACAAAGAACAATAAAAAAAACTCCCCTTCAAGCGGAAGTTAAAAAATGCGCACATACTCAACGTTGTTTATACTTCGTTGAGCTTGTAGTAAATGGTGCTCTCTATTTAAGAGAGCAAAAAATTAGCCGTATACTCAACGTTGTTTATGCATCGTTATATATTATATGGAGGTTACTATGAACTTGATCGAAGCAAAGCAAATTCGCAAATCATTTCGGGGCCGCGAGGTGATAAAGGGCATTGATTTGCAGATACGGCGGGGAGAAATTCTCGCGATAATCGGCCCGAACGGTGCGGGTAAGTCCACAACACTTTACATGCTGCTTGGCATACTGCAGCCGGATGCCGGAGAGATTCATCGCTGGCGCACCGATTACAAAGCACATATCGGCGCGCAGCTCCAGTCCACTCCGTTTTTCGAAGGCTATACAGCGGAAGAAAACCTGACACTTTTCGCGGCGTTCTATCATGTGAAGCTCACGAAAGAGCATATTTACCAAAAGCTCAGAGACTGCGATTTGTTTGACGTCAGAAAGACGCCTGCCCTCCGTCTGTCGGGCGGGCAGCAAAAACAGCTGGCTATCGCAATCACAACCGTGCACAACCCTGAGCTTATCGTGCTGGATGAACCCGCCGCCGGGCTGGACCCGCTCGCGCGGCACGACATACGGGATATGATCCGCAGACTCGCCAGCCAGAATGTGACCGTGGTCTTTTCCTCACATGACATGGAAGAAGTCGCAAAAACCGCCGACCGTGTGATTCTAATAAACAAAGGTACTATTGTGGCAGAGGGAAAGCCAGATGATCTGCTTTTTAAGTGCCAGACGGAAAGCCTTGAAGATGTCTATATTCAGCTTACCGCCAGCGAAAACAGGAGGAACTAAATATGAAAACGATTTTTACATTGACACTCAAATCTGCCACACGCGATCCCTATCTGTTGTTCTGGTCATTGCTGCTGCCGATCGGCGGCACAGTGGCGCTCGGGCTGCTGATTCAAACACCCGAATACCCCAAGCAAATACTCACAGGTATGATGGCGGTTAGTATGATGTTTTATGCCTTCATGACGACATCATATACGGTGCTGGCTCACCGTCGAAGAGGCGTTTACAACCTTATGCGCGTAACGCCCATGCCGTTGTGGAAATATATTTTCAGCGTATCCGCCGCTTGGACGCTCACAGCCGTGTTATCGGGCCTGCTCGTACTGGCAGCCGGGACGCTCGTGTTTCAGTTTAGTATCAATGCATTCTCGCTTCTCAGCGTTCTGCCAACCGCCATGCTGGCCTGTCTTGGTTATGTATTCTTAAGCTTCTTCGTGGCAGGCCTGAGCCGTACCGAGGGCAGCATCAGCATGATTACCAACGTGATCTCGTTACCGCTGATGTTTTTAAGTGACGCGTTCTATTCTCTCAGCTCCGCGCCGACATGGATACAGGCGATCAGCCGGTTTAATCCGTTTCAATGGTTTGTGACCGCATTACGTAGCGCTCTTGACTGGCAAGGCCATAACTATATCATCAGCATACTGATTTTAGCGGGACTATGCATTGCAGCACTGGGGTTGGCTGTACGCACATTTAAATATTCGGACACATAATAAAGGCACAAAAGCGCTCATTTTCGTGGACTGAACCCCGCCGAATCGACACAAGTAAAAAAACCTGCCGCAGGGATTCAGTCCACTGGCGTTGTTTTTTAAAGCAGCGTCAGTTTTTTGCTATTACGTTCATGGGTATAGAAATGGGCTCTAAACCCGCACGCCGAGTATGTGGATAAACCGCATCTTTAAAAACTGATAGGAGGACAGCGCGCGGTCGAGGCTGTCGTACGTGTGCGCCGCGACATAGATGCCGTCGAGCCCCAATCCCTTTTCAATATCCACGATCACCTGTGTGTGCGTAAAACGCGCGGACGTGTCCGCAAACTGCGAAATATCCCCCGGCTGAACCGCGTCGATGGAAACCTCCTCGCCGACAGGGCCCGGGCCCGATTTCCGCGTGAGAAAATTCAAAAGATATGGTACGCCCGTCCACGACGGCGAATGATTGTTCGCGCCGTAATAATACCACCCGAAGGTCGGCTTATGGTTCATCACGCCGCTGCCCGCGTATAGGCACTGCGACGCGAAGTTCGTACAGTCACCGCCAAGGCCGTCGTAGTCATAATACTTCGGGTTGCGCGCGAGGGCCCATTGCCGCGCGTAAGCAACCGCCGAATCGCGGTCATACGTCTTAAGCGCCATAAGCAAGCTCCTTTCGTATGTTTCTTTATCTTATGCGAATGGAGCTGCGAGTGACTTATGCCTTACCAAATTCCTTTCCTGCCGCGGTGTATGCCTGTTCATAAAGATACAGCTGGCTGTTGATCTTCTTCTCGTCCTCCGGAGCCGTCTGGCGCCGATACGAGCCGTCTCGCATCAGCACACGCGCTTTCACATTGTCATGAAACACCGTTTTCATCATGGCCTCAATGCGCGCCGCAATCGCCGCATCGAGCACAGGGCAGGCCACCTCAATGCGCCGCTCGGTGTTGCGCGTCATCCAGTCCGCCGACGAAATGTATATGCGCTTTCGCGGCCCTTCGCCGAAGCAGTAAACGCGCGAATGCTCGAGAAACCGCCCCACAACGCTGACCACCGTGATGTTGTCGGTCTCGTCCGGCACGCCCGGCCGCAGGCAGCAGATGCCGCGGATGATGAGCCGTATGGTCACGCCTGCTTTGGAAGCTTCGATGAGCTTGTCGATAATGTCTTTATCGGTCAGTGAGTTGAACTTGGCAAACACCATTGCGTTTTCTCCTTTTTGCGCATGCTCAATCTCCGTTTGTATCAGTCTGATGATCGAACAGCGCATGGAGTGCGGGGCCACCAGCAAATGCCGGTAGGTGCCCTGAACATTGTTAACAAGAATGTCGTTAAAAAGCGCCACCGCGTCCAGCCCGATTTCGGGGTTCGCCGTGATCAGCGATAGGTCGGTATACTGGCGGGCGGTGCGTTCGTTGTAGTTGCCCGTGCCGATCTGTGAAATGTATTGGATACTCTTGTCCGTCTTTCGCGTGATCAGCGTCACCTTGCAGTGCACCTTGCAGGTATCGATGCCGTATATCACACGGCAGCCCGCCTCAGAGAGCCGTGTGGCCCATTCAATATTGTCCTCTTCGTCAAAGCGCGCGCGCAGTTCCACCACCGCGGTTACATCCTTGCCGTTTTCCGCCGCTCTAATCAGGCTGCGAATGATCTCTGATTCCTTACCCACGCGGTATAACGTAATTTTGATCGATACCACAGCCGGGTCATCCGCCGCTTCATAGAGCAGCCGGATAAACGGCCGCATCGATTCAAACGGATACGCGAGCAGCAGATCACGCGTTATCGCCTGCGCCATCATACTTTCTTCGGGTCTCAAGTGATTCGGGGTCTGCGGAACCAGCGGTTCAAACAGCAGCTTATTCCGCTGCACTTCAGTCAGCGTGTCCTCGATCTTTGGCACATGCGACAGGTCAATCGGGCTTTTGGTGATGAATACCCGGTTTAAGTCGAGGTTTAATTTCTTGCAGATATAGCGGATAAATTCTTTCTTGAGTTTGCCTTGAATCTCCAGTCTTACGGGCGCAAGCTTCACGCGTTTCTTAAGCAGCTCCTTCATGGTAAACCGAAAATCCGTATCCTCATCGAACATTGTCGTATCGGTGATGATGTCGGCATTGCGCGTCACGCGGAAGACCATTTTATCAAGCATATCGTGGCTGCCAAACATCATATCCGCATAATGAAAGATGATGTCCTCCGCGAGCACATAGCGGGTTCCCGGCCCAGGCAGCATCACCACACGGCTGAAAGCGCCCACGGCGGGAATGATACCGAAGCTCGTATCATGGTGGCTTTCAAAGTATACACCGATATAGATGCCCTTATTGACGAGAAACGGGAAAGGATGCCGGTTGTCGATAATCTGCGGTGAAAGCAGCGGATAGATCTCACGTGTGTAATAATCTTTGATAAACCCTTCGTCCTGCTCATTAAGCTCGCTCATATTGAGGCAGCGGATGTTATACCGGGCCAGCTTTTTAACGCATGAGAAGTAAACCGCATCTTTATGCGATACCAGCTGACGCACCTGCTTTAAGAGCGAGCTGATCTGTTCTTTGGGCGACAGTCCCGTCTTGTTATCCACAGGCGGACTTTTGAGCAGCGTCTGATCCTGCAGGCTGCCGACGCGGATCATGAAAAATTCGTCGAGATTGTTCATGAATATCGAGATATATTTGAGACGCTCAAAAACGGGAACGCTGATGTCCGCCGCCTCTTCGAGCACACGCTCGTTAAACTTAAGCCAGCTCAGTTCACGGTTGATATACAGCGACTCAACCATCTTTGCCTTTTTGTTCATACGTCCCCCTGCATCAGCACTTTTTCAATCAGATACCCTTCTCGCACACCGTATTTTGAGAGCACGATGTACTTCACTCCGGTTCTTTCCGCCACCGCAAGCAGCGCGATCAGCCCAGGTATCATCACATGGATTCGCTCAGCCATCAGTTTGGAGATGAGGTCGAAATGTCCGCTGCCTTGTGTCAGGTATTCAAGCAGCGACGCCAAATCGTCCGTACTGTATGTATATCCATTTTTCTCTTCTGTGTGGTACACGGCTTTGTGAAGCTTAGCCGCTGCGCGCGCCGTGCCGCCGATCGCATGCATGGTATCGCAGCCTGTAGACCCCGCCCATTTAACGATGTCCAAATGGCCGTTCATCGCCAGCTGCATTTTCTCTATCTCAGCGGCTTCCGGGCGTATGCCCGCCACGTGATCCTGATAAAGCCTCAGCGATCCCGTCGGCAGGCTTGCGCTGTTCGTCAGCTTCGCATTTTGAATATGGATGAGCTCGGTGCTTCCGCCGCCGATATCCACCGCCAATCCATCGTTCAAGCCGAGCAGCTTCACCAGCGCCAGATAATCGTAATACGCTTCGCGCTGCCACGACATCAGATCGACGGCAACGCCTGTCTCCCGCTGTATTGCCAAAGCCACGTCATTCGCGTTTGTAACGCCGCGCAGCGATGCGGTGGCGAAGCACAGCACCTGTGCCTCCATGGCGTCCGCTTTCTTTTTGAGAGCCGCAACCACCTCAACCGATTTGGCGATGCCCGCGTGCGAAACGCTTTTCTTCTGTATGTAGCTCAGTATGCCCAGCATTTCCTTGCTTTTTTTCAGCCGTTTCATCTGTCCGCCGGACAGATCGTAAATGGCCATGTTCACGGAGTTGGAACCAAAATCGATCACGGCGTAGGTCTGTATGCTCATCGATATCTTCCAGCGCTTTCATATCAATGCGACATTCCTTTCGGATGCCCTGCATTCATGCATCTCACGAACTGTCCATTGGTGCGCATGCATGGTGTGAGGGTCATCCAATCCGGCTTTTATACTCAATTAATGAACCGTTCTCACCGAATTGTTGCTGTCGCTTTTATCATGTCCTCTTTGATGAGTCCCTCATGCATCATTTTATGCGCCACGAAAAAACGGCAAGTTCACTCGCAGAGCATTTTTTTCTTACACCTCATAATAAGCATGATTGTAAATGAGAGTATCACGGAGTGTAATTTGTTTATGAACATTGTATTCGGCCCGGCTCGCTTTGCTTCATTGAATGCACCAATTCACCAGTTCCGTCCTGAATGGATAAAATAATACAAGGCGCACAGTTATGTCTATGTGGATCGGTACCCTGCAAGATTTTTAAGGAGGTGTATAGCTTTGAAATTCGTATCCTTGGGAACATCGCCGAACATGCAGCTGCCCTTGCTTGCGGGCTTTCAAAAGCTCGGATTTGAGACAGGCTGCTTCCCGTACCACAGCTGGATGGATCTTGACGAAAGCGAAGGATGCAAATTGCTCACAGAATGTTTTGACGATACAAAGTCTGAATATTTCATCCTCTGCGGGGACGCGCCCAAATATTTCGGCATCATCCCCGAACTGTGCAAGCGGCTTGGCACAGGCTTCATTTACTGGGCCACCGAGGACCCCGTCGGTTTTAACGACACATTGTTTTTCGCTCAAAACGCCGACTATGTTTTCACCACAACGCAGGAGTGCATTCCCGTCTACCGGCAGCACGGCATAGACGCCCGTTTGCTGCTTTTCGCGTGCAACCCCGGGTTCCATCAAGCCGGGCAGTACAACGCCGATTATGATGTTGATCTTGCTCTCGCCGCAAGCTTTTACAGCCAGGAAGCGCGAATAAGAGGGCTGGATATTATATTGGATGCCGCCAAAGAAAGCGACAGCAGCTTTAAGGTTTGGGGCACGGGATGGCTCAGAAAATCCGGACAGGACCGGCTCGGAAACCCCAAATACTATCGCGGCTACCTGCCGAATGCCCACCTCCCCGATTTGTGCGCCAGCGCCAGAATCATTCTTGGCATTCAATGTGACGATTCATCCGAAACGCAGACGTCCATGCGGCCGTACGAAGTGCTCGGCTGCCGCGGTTTTCATTTAACGCAATGGACAAAAGCGACGGTGAGCCTGTTTGAAGACGGCAAGCACCTTGTCACCGCAGGCACCAAAGAAGAAGCGCTCGATAAGATCCGCTTCTATCTGTCTCATCCCGATGAACGCTGCAAAATCGCTTTGCAGGGGCAGCAGTATGTGTACGCTCACCACACGTATGAACAGCGCGTCAGAGACGTGATTCTCCCGAGGTTAACGCTGACAGCCAAGTAATCAAGGGTGTATGAAACCCGACCGCATTTTGAAGATATTTTGGCACAAGGCATTACACTCCCCCCGTCACCAAATTACTCATCTCATCCTGTTGCCTAATGGCTTGTGTTTTTCATGAAATCTCATATTGCCATATAATCCATAACGCATAAAGCGACACAGCGGGCAGCGATCAGGCATCGAAAAATTATCATCGTAATAAAACCACATCGGCGGCATTTTTTTATTGGATTGCGGATAGCAAAATGATTATGCGTGAGTGTATTTTGGCGCTTACGCGGGATTGAACAAATAAATGAATTTATTCAGGTCATGACATAGGCTTTTATATGATCAAAATTCGTAAGTTACAGTTTGTGTGTAAACAGCGGTTTATAAACGAGCCTGTCTTCCTCGCGCGTGCTTTCAAACAGGATCACTTCGTTTATCTCAAAGTCTTTTCGCGGCGCGGCTATTGCGCTTAAATCAAACCCGCCAAACGGGCGGAACTGGCGCACGAGCGTGATATGCGGTTTAAACGCGCGCGCCTCGGCCTCAAAGCCGCATGGCTCCAGCGCCGCCTCAAGGCTTTGATGAAGGGCGGAGAGCTTTGTTAGCTCCCCGCCCACCTTGGCCGATATAATATCGCGTCCGAATACCTGCATGCCCTCGCACGAAAGCGCAACCGCACCGGGCTTTGCGTGCGTGATGGCATCGCTGATGGCCCTGACCTTGCCGGGAGGTACGTCACCTAAAAACTTCAGCGTCATGTGCAGATTCGCCTCAGCCGTAAAGTTGCCTTTGCCGTGCTTTTTGAGCTCATGCTGAAGCGCGGTCAGGTACCGCTCGCAGCCTGTTTTCGCGCCGATAAACAAACGCATGGCTTTTCCTTTCTTCTCAGCCCATCAGCTTGCAGATGTTGTTGCTGAACAAGAGCGGGTCTTCCACACTAAGGCCCTCCATCAGCAGCGCCTGGTTATAGAGCAGATCCGTATAGAGCTTGAATTTTTCCTCATCGTTCGCAAACGCATCCTTGAGCGCGGCGTATACGCTGTGGCCCGGATTGAGCTCCAGCACCTTTTCCGCCGTGATATTCGGGTTGCCCGGCATCGTCTTGAGTATCTTTTCCATCTCGATGGATACCTGCCCCTCGCTGATCAGGCATACCGGGTGGGATTTAAGCCTCTTGCTGATGCGGATGTCCTTCACCTTGCCTGCGAGCAGCTCCTTCATCTTGTCAAACAGCGCTTTGTCGTCCTGCGCCTGCGTTTCGGCTTCCTTCTTTTCCTCATCGGAATCGAGGCCGACGTCGCTCGCGGAGACGGATTTGAACTCTTTGTCGTTGTACTTCATCAGCACCTGTATCGCGAATTCGTCCACATCCTCGGTCAGATAGAGTATCTCGTAGCCCTTGTCGAGCACCATCTCTGTTTGGGGCATCTTGCCGATGCGCTCGATGGAATCTCCCGCCGCGTAGTAAATGAACTTCTGATCATCCTTCATGCGGTCCACATATTCCTGCAGCGTCACGAGCTTTTTCTCGGACGACGAGTAGAACATCAGCAGATCCTGCAGATCGTCCTTATCCATCCCGAAGCTGTTGTAGGTGCCGAACTTAAGCTGCCGTCCGAACGACTGATAAAACGCCTCGTACTTCTCGCGGTCGTTTTTCAGCAGGTTTTCCAGCTCCGATTTGATCTTGTTCTTTATGTTCTTTGCAATCAGCTTGAGCTGGCGGTTGTGCTGCAGCAGCTCGCGCGATATATTGAGCGAGAGGTCGTCCGATTCGACCATGCCGCGCACGAAGCTGAAATAATCGGGCAGCAGATCGGGGCATTTGTTCATAATCAGCACGCCGTTCGCGTAAAGCTCAAGCCCTTTTTCATACTCCTTGGTATAAAAATCGTACGGCGTTTTTTCGGGGATGAACAATATCGCGTTGTAGCGCACCGAGCCTTCCGTTTTGATGTGCAGATGGGCCGCGGGTTTATCAAACCCAAAATGCTTTTCCGAGTAGAACTGCTCATAATCCTCGTCGGTCAGCTCACTTTTGTTTTTACGCCAGATCGGCACCATGCTGTTGAGTATCTGCTCTTCCACAACGGTTTCATACGCGTCTTTTTCGCCTTCCTTGGGTCGGCTTTCGGCTATATCCATTTTGATGGGATAGCGAATAAAATCCGAATACTTTTTCACAAGCGCGCGCAGCCGATATTCCTCAAGGAACTCATCGTAGTTCTCGTCTTCGGCGTTTTCCTTGATATGCAGAGTGATTTCGGTGCCGACGTTCTCCTTGGCACACGGTTCAACCGTATAGCCGCTCTCCCCTTCGGATTCCCATTTCCAGCCCTCTTCGCTGCCGAGCGCGCGGCTGACCACGCTCACTCTGTCGGCCACCATAAACGCGGAATAAAAGCCCACGCCGAACTGGCCGATGATATCGTAACCATCCTTAATTTCGTGTTCTTTCTTAAAATTCAGCGTGCCGCTCTTGGCGATGGTTCCAAGGTTATCCTCGAGCTCTTCTTTGGTCATGCCGATACCGGTATCGATGATGCGAAGCGTTCGGCTGGCTTTGTTCGGGATCAGTCGGATATAATAATCCGCACTGTTGAAGCTAATGGACTCGTCCGACAGCGCCTTGTAATAGATCTTGTCGATCGCGTCGCTGGCGTTAGAAATGAGCTCGCGGAGGAAAATCTCCTTGTGCGTATAAATTGAGTGAATCATGAGATTCAGCAGCTGCTTTGATTCGGCTTTAAACTGCTTTTTAGCCATTCTCACCGTCTCCTTTTTGCGATGTTGTTAGCACTCTTGTGTCCTGAGTGCTAACGGTATTTTAGCACCATTTGGATAGCATTTCAACACTTCAAATGCGCAGAAGAATAATAATTTACATTTTATTCGAATTTGACAATCTGATTTAGAGCCTTGCGTGTCGTAGATGCTTTCTTGAAATTCTGTCATACCCAGAATGACTCAAACAATAAAAAACCGCCTGATTTCTCAAGCGGCGATTGTATTGCAATGTTTTATTCGTTTTCCTGCGAGCCGTAGCTGTAATACGTGCCTTTCACCTTTTCTATCGTCTGCCCGTCTTCCGAGATGTTGTAATTGCCGTTGTACTTGGCAAGGCCGTCCTTGGTCGAGAATGTGGCGTCGAAATTGATCGTGGCGTTTTCTATTTTGTTGATCGTAAGCTGCAGCACATTGTCCGTACCAATTCTGCCATCCAGCTCCGATTTGTCCGGCAGTGTGACGATGAGCGTCTTCACGTTCTCACACGCAAAATCCGATACATAGATCGCGCTGTCTCCCATCGTCGTGAAGTAAAAGCTCTGCTCGCCTTCGGGGATAAACCGCGCAGACATGCTCGCATATTCAAGCTTCACTTTACCGGAACCATCAAGGCCCATTTTGGTTGTGCCCCACGTTTGCGTGCCGTTCACATCAAGATCGGCATCGTTGGCGTCCACATAGATATAATCGCCGATGATCGAATACTGAAAGCCGCGTATGCCAAGATCCGTATTTTCGGAGCCATCTTCCTTCATCCTGTACAGCGGCGGATCCTCGTTAAAATCCGTCACTGCCTGGTCGTTGATGTTCAGATAGTAAACCAGCCCGTTCACCGTCACCGGCATCGCGTCCTCGTCAAGCGCCGCGGAGGCAGGTGCAGGCGTCGGTCCCGCATCGGGCGGCGTTGTCGCAATGGGCGCCGCAGATGTCGGCGCAGATTCCGATGCTGACGCAGAAGCCGCGGACGCGCCGCAGCCGCCCAGCAGCGCTGTGCTCAGCGCCAGTATCGATATCATGCCAATCAATTTCTTCATACCTTGCCCGCCTCTATATACGCGTCGAGCTTGTACGACTTTGCATACGCTTCCTGTATACAGGCTTGATGCGCTTCGTCGATACGCCCCGAACCGTGAATTTTACTGCCTCTGAAATGCAGACAAATCTGCCCATCCATGCCGTTCGAGCCGATCGTATCGGTGTTGTGAACAAACCCCATGAGGCCCGCGGCATAATACTTGCCGTTTATCTTCACCCACACGGGCCGTCTTGTCGGGTTCAACTCCCCGCCCCAAGCCTTTGTCATCGCCTCGGTATCTTCCTTGGTCATGGTCTCAACGTCAGCGTGCCACCAGCCGCCAAACCGCTGCATGCGCCAGTGGATGCCCGTCCGCACGTCAATCACCTCAAACGGCTCCATCTTCCTCAAATCCTTTTCCATGCCGTCGAACCAGTCTTCGAGATAAACACGGCCGCTCTGCTGCGTTTTCTGCGCGGACATCTCGGTGCGGTAATTGTTCCACAGGTTCATCGCGCCCGTTTTGCCGAGCAGCACAAGCAGCGTCTGCGGCCCCGCAATGCCGTCCGCGTCGAGATTCACGGTAGACTGGAATTTGGCAACCGCGGCTTTGGTCGCGTTGCCGAACACGCCGTTGGCGGCTGGGTAGAAAAACCCTTTATTTTTAAGCGCAATTTGCAGCTGCGTCACCGCCTGACATTTCATGCCCTGCGTCATCGTCGTAATGTGAGACCCGGCCGGCACGGTATAGGTGATAAAATCCCCTCTGACGTAGCCGGTTTTGCCTGAATAACTGATCTTAACCCATTTATCCTGAATGCTTTGCACCGTCACCTCGGTGCCGCTTTTTAATACATCCAAAGCGTCGCCCGTTGTGCTGGGCAGGCTTCTCACATTCACGTTGGACGAATTGAGCTTGGCCTTCAAATCGATATTGATCACCCGGTATTTATGGACGCTGGTTTTGGGCACATAGCCGCTCTGCGCGCCCGAGGAAACCTGATAATAGGCACCGTAGCTTCCGACGATGGTCACCTGTGTGTTGTAGGTGAGGTTCGCAAGCGTATTGCCGCTGCCGGGCTGATCCGTCATCGCCGCGTCGCCGATCATCGCCGCAGGATCGTTTAAACCCGTAATCGCCACATCCAGGTAATCCGCCCGCACATAGCCTGTAAACGTCTGGTAAGCCACCTTGTACCAGCCGCCGTTGACGCTTTCAATCACACCAACCTGCGCGCCCTGCGCCATTTGGGCCAGCACCGCCGAAGCGGTGGACGGCTGCTCGCGAAGATTCGCGCTCGTGTTCACCGTGCCCGTATGTGTGCCCGCGGTGTCCGCGGGTGCGGATGGCGTTTCTGTCGGTGTCTCCGCCGGGGCCTCTGTGGGTGCCGGTTCAGCCTGCGCTATTGGCATATCAAAAGCAAACGCCGATACGACAAGCACCGCCGCCAGTACAAACGATAAATATGTAAATCTCTTTTTCATCATCGTATTCATACTTTCTGTGATCTTTGACCGGACAAAAAATTTCAAATCCATACAGATTGATTTGATTATAGACAGTATTTATTATAATATTCGTCATACGGCTTGTCAAAGATCGATATTTCCAATATCAGTTTGTTCCCCGGCACAAGATCGTGATATAACTGCCCTCTCCTGTATATGCATTGCGTTTTAAAACGCAAATCTACCGGCTTCGGTGACGTCAGAAACAATAATCCAAGACTTTTATTCCATCTTGTGATGATTCTGTTTGATTAATGGCACTCCATTTCAGACAAATCGTTATAATAACAATCTCAGAGTGTCAAAAAGTCTGTTTGGTCATTCTGAATAAGCGGAGCGAAATGAAGAATCTGTACTGTTAGCATCTTTTCAGATTCTTCGCTTACGTTCAGAATGACCAAGAATGGGGTTTATCAACAGCCTAAAATTGTTATAATATCAATCTGCCCGCCACTCTCTTTCATCAATAATGAAATAGCCGAGATATTGATATATCGATGTAACGAGATTCTTAAACACTATGTCATCCTGTTGTATTCTCAGTTGCCGCGTATCGCTTCCATCGGCGAGAGCTTCGTGGCCTTCCACGCGGGGTAAAAGCCAGCCGCCACACCCACAAACACGGCGATGCCGATGCCTGCAAATGTGAGCCAGAGCGGTATCGAGAGCACCATGCCCTCCTGAAAGTACATACCCAAAACCTCGGTGCTGCCCGAGCCGTTGTTAACCGCGAACGAAACGATATAGCTTATCAAAGAACCGATCACGCCGCCCGATAGGCCAATCACCGCCGCCTCAATGAGGAACATGCGCCGTATCTTTTTCATCGCGAGCCCCGCCACCTTCATAATGCCGATCTCTCTTTTGCGTTCGAGAATGCTTGTCAGCATGGTGTTTGCGATGCCGATTGCCGAGACGAACAGCGCAATTGCGCCGATCATCACGAGCTGCGCCTGGCGGCTGGCCTGATCCTTTTGAATGTTTTCAATGTCCTGCCCCATGCCGTATGCCTGATAGCCCATGTTGTTAATTGTTTTCACAATCTTGGATATGCTTTTGATGTCTTTGGCACGTACGAGCCCTTCGGTATAATTTTCGGTACTGATACCATAATTTTCAGCCAGTTTTCTGTTCTGCTGAATGACCAGCTTAGCGGCATCCAAGCTCATATATGCATTATATCCAGTGTTTCCGTAATCGTCCTTTTTCAATATGCCCGTAATCACGGCGGGATAACGCTTGGAAACAGGGTTATCGCTGCTCATACCGGATTGTTCGGGATTGCTGCCAAGATACATTTTTAACGGCTGTGACTTATAATCAAACGGCATCGTAATCTCTTTTTCTTCGCCATTGTCCTCCATGTAGAACATGGATTGATCGTCCGGCTCTTCCCCGTCTTTTATGAACTGCTGCTGCGTGTAATAGCCGATGACAAGCTGCGGCATACCGGAATCGTCAAACAAGGTACCTTCCTTAAATTCCAAGTTATCTTTTATATAATCGCGATCCATCGCAAGGACTGATATGTTGTAATTTGTCTCGTATTCTCCGGCATCAATATAGACAGGTAAATACAGCACAGGTGTTGCCGCCTCGACGTCTTCAATTGCAAGGAAGGAAGCAAGTGCATTATCATTGAGCTTGGTGCCGCCCATACCTGCGCTCACATTTATTTCCGTCAGACTCTTATTGTTTAAATAATATTCTTCAAACTGCTTATAGCTTGCCAGCCCGAGTGCGAACATCAGTATAATGCACACCGTGCCGATCACCACGCCGAAGGTGGTTAGCAGCGTGCGGGCGCGCCTGCGCCACAGGTTCAGCGCCGCAAAGCGTATCAGATCAATCCAGCCCATCGCCGTCTCCCAAAGCTTTTATTTTGCGCTTTCTGCGAACCACGAGCGCGGCAACCACCGCCGCAATCAGCACCGCGCCGACAAGAACGGAAATCCACCACTGGCTCACCGTGTCCACGGGCTCTTCCTCTTCCTTGTCCGCGTTCGCCGAAATCACGGGCGGTTCAATGTTCATGCCGACCTCCACGTCCTGCGTGTATGGATTGCCAAACTCGTCTTCGTAGCTGATGGTGATTTTGCCGTTCGTGTAGCCGTATTTCTCGGCATCGTTGTCCGTTTGCATATTGCCTTCTTCGTTCTGGCTCATGCCAAGCGTGCCGACGAATACGTACAGCTCCGCCGTGCCGCTCGTGCCCGGCTCCATGTTGCCCACAAACGCGCTGCCCTCGGGCAGCAGCCCCGGCGCTTCGAGCTTCACCATCACGTTGTAAAGCTTGCTGCGCCCTTTATTAAACACATTAAAAGACAGCGGCAGCGTATCGCCCGCGTTGGCCGTTTGGGGCAGCTTGGGCTCGTCGTATTCTAGGCTGACCGGCTGTGTCACCTGCAGCAGCAGCGGCTCGGTCACCGTGAAACCTGTCGCCTTGCTGTCTTCATAGGCGATGGTCAGCGTCACAGTCTGGACGCCGGGCACGCTGTCCAGCCGCGAGAGCATGTTGAACGTGACATCCGCGCTTTCACCGCGCTTGATTTTGTCGATATACACCGTGTTGGTGTTGTCGGCGGAGATCAGGCTTTTGCCGTCGCCCGCGTACGTCACCGTGATGTTTTTGACATCGTATTTGGTGCTCGTGTTTTCTATTGTCGCATTCACAGAGAAGGTTTCGCCCGCTTTCACCACATCGGGGTTCGTGCCGTAATGAGATACGATGAGCTTGGGCTGAGAGCGCGGCGTTTCCGCCGTGGGCGTGGCCGGCGGGGCCGCTCCGTCCACCGTGGCGTACACGGTAAACGGCTGCTCCACCGCTTCACCGGCTGCATCGGTGTATGACACATTGAAAACGATCGGATAGCTGCCTGAGATGCGGTCTTTCTTCAGTGCGAACGCAAATTGCGCGACATAAACGGGATTGGCCGCGTTGAGCGTTCCCGTCTGCTGATAGTTATTAAAAACGAACGGTGCCGTTGCCGTATCGCCAAGATTCGGCGTGATAATGAGATTGAGATCTGTCGGACTCCCGGCAAACGTCAGCGGTAAAACCACGCTGACACTATCTCCGGTTTGCACAGGCGAATAGCCATCCTGATACGATTTCGTCATATCCCCGTATGGCTTATCGTTGGCAATCTTAATCAGGCCACCCGCCGCGAGTGCTGTGACGCTGACTGCGCTCAAAACGAGCAACACTGCCAGAAATATTGAGACTTTTCGTAGGTTTTTCATCGTGGTTTTTCTCCTAAAATGAATTCTTAATTCTTCATTTTTATTCTTAATTCTGTACAATCTCTCCGTCGCTGATATGGATCACTCTGTCCGCAAACGCGGCTTTCTCCATGTCATGCGTGACGAACAGCAGCGTGGTTTTGTCGCGCCGCACCGATTCTCGCAGCAGCTCCATAATCTCCTGTGCGGTGTGGCTGTCGAGGTTGCCTGTCGGCTCGTCCGCAAACAGTATTTTCGGCGCGGCCACGAGCGCGCGCGCAATCGCCACGCGCTGCTGCTGCCCGCCCGAAAGCTGCGTCGGTTTGTGCTTCAAATGCTGCCCGAGGCCCATGCTGCCGAGTATCTCGCGTGCCATCTTGAGCCGTTTCTCTCTGGGCAAGCCCTTTGCCGCGAGCACGAACGCCGCGTTCTCTTCGGCGGTCATCGTTTCAAAAAGATTGTAGTTCTGAAAAACGAAGCCGACGTTGCGCAGCCGGAAGTCCACAAGTGCGCTTTCGCTCATCGCGTGAATCGAGCGGCTGCCGATCAGGATATGGCCCGCCGTCGGGCGTTCGAGCCCCGCAATGAGACTTAAGAGCGTCGATTTGCCGCTGCCCGATGTGCCGACGATCGCGCAGGTTTCACCCGCAGCGATGTCAAAGCTCACGCTGTTGACCGCTTTCACGCGCGTGTCCTGCGTTTTGTATATCTTGGTCAGGTTTTTCACCCGGATGATGGCTTCGTCCATATATGTCTCCTGTTTATTTTCATGGAACGACATACCCCATACGGGGCACAAGCGGAGGTCGTTCCTACATTTCGTGGTCTATCAAGCCTCCTTTTGAAAGGAGGCGGCACGCGCTAAATGGACTGCCTTACCTGTCAAATGAGACGATGTTCACGTACCATTTGGCTCCCTCTGGAGGGAGCTGTCACCGCAGGTGACTGAGGGAGGAAAACTGCAGACATTATGCACTGTTCAGTCAGCTTACGCTGGCAACTCTATTGTCCAATAGTATCTTTCATTAATTTAGTTATTGTCCTTCTAATAGATTTTTTCTGTCTTCATCCATCAATTGTTGAATTTCGGGCTCTATCTTAACAGGTGCCTCCAGTACTCTGCCTCCGTCAATCGCGTTCAGCACCAGCCGGTAATCTTGCGGCAGACCTTTAAATGCTTTCGTATAATAGATAATCCATGCAGGGACATACATGCCTTCATCGGGATGATCCTTTACATCCACGATCGTCATATGCATCTCTATACTTGTGACTTTTATCGTTCCGCTGTTATATGAATTGACAAAGGTCAGCATATCCCGTATTCTCTGCTTCATTTCGTCAAATGGCATCAGCTCCGCGTTTTCGTTAATTTTTTCTTTAGCCTTTATAGGGTACTCCCAAATGAAAGACTGCGGTTGGCCAGCTTCATTCACGTGAATCTGAATAGCTTCCGCGTTCATAGGTGCCCGATATGCAAATTCATCATAAACACTTAAGTGCATACCTTCATATGTGATCCCAGTAATTCCATCAATATCTCGCGCGAATTTGATGAGATACCCTTTGGATAATGGTTTTTCACCGGAATCGGCATACACACCGGCAAATGTTTTGCAGCAAAATGCTTTTTCCAAACTATATGCCTTCATATAATCAATACCTAGTTCTTGAAGCAAGTTCTCAGCCGCTGATACAGCTTCCTCCTTTGATATCGATATTTCTCCGATCTCATTTTTTTCTCTATTTATATTTGGGTCATCCGGCTCCATACCTGAAAGCATGCTTTCAGGAATAATAATGCCGCTCATATATGTAAAATAGTCCGATCTGACACTTATTCCCGCATCCATGCCGTTTTCGTCCAGAAAGCTTCCGCTAAGCGGCTGAACCGGATTCCAGTCCGTAATAACTTCATCGGGTATGGTTTCGGGCGCGGTATTCATCATGTCTTCTAGCTCCGTCGCCCATTCATTATCATTTTGCTTTTTCGCTAATACCAGTTCTTCTTCAAGCTCGGATTTTGTTTTCTGCTCGTTATTTTTAATAACATCCTTGCCTTTTGTGAAGAAACTCACCAGCGTCTCAGCTTGAGATGTATCAAACTGTGCTTTACTTACCTTATAGACCGGGAATGCCGTCACATCCGGCACACTAATTGTTGCATCTATCTCAACCGTCGCATCGCTGCCTTCAATGTTAAACTTTTCTTTCCAGTTCTCAGGGAAGCTGTAACCTGCCACGGACCTTGACGAGCTCGCAATTTCCTTTTCCAAATTGTCTGCCGCAACAACAGCTTCCCTTTCCGGTGTCGGCTGGCATCCACTAAGAAGGACTGATATAATGAGCAAACAAACTATTATCATTCTCATAGCTGCAGCATTTTTGCTCATAATTGTCCTCCTTCCTTTGCGTAATCAGCCGGGTATTACGACCAATTAATTATCTCATCACCGTCAGTACACCCGCGTCCATTTCACAGACGGTGTCGCAGAGCTCCTCAATATCCTGTGCGTTGTGGCTCGCAAGCAGTATCGTGCGCCCCTCGTCGCGCAGCCCTTTGATGAGGTTGCGCATCTCCTGCACGCCGTGCTTGTCAAGGCCGTTTAAGGGTTCGTCGAGTATCATCAGTGAGGGCGACTCCATGATGGCCTGCGCAATGCCGAGCCGCTGGCGCATCCCAAGCGAATATTTGCCCACCGGCTTTTTCATCGCGGGGTCGAGCCCCACGCGCCGTATCGTCTCAGCGATCTGCTTGCGGCCGATCTTGTTTCTGAGCGACGCTAAAATCTCTAAGTTCTTCATGCCGCTGTACTGCGGCAAAAAGCCCGGCGTTTCGATGATGAGCCCTAGGTCCTCGGGAAAGTCCATGTCCTTCCCCACCTGCTCGTAATCCACAAATATTTTGCCGCTCGACGGGAACAAAAAGCCGCAGATGCATTTCATCAGCACCGTTTTGCCGCTGCCGTTGTTGCCCACAATGCCGTGGATCTTGCCTTCCTCAAAGTCGTGGTGCACATCGGTTAACACCTGCTCGCCTTTGAAATCTTTGAATACATGCTGGACGCTGATTGCGATATCCATAATACCAATGAACAATTAAGAATGAAGAATGAATTTTTGAGCACTGCCGACATATCGCGCTGAAATCCGGCCCCCTCTGACGACTACACTTACGGGGTGGATTGGGGGCTGTCACCGACAGGTGACTGGGGAGAGAAATGTCTTAAATCAGATCACTCCCTCCGGCACTTCGTGCCACCTCCCTCACGGAGGGAGGCATGGGCAAGTGCTATCAGTTTTTTATTCTCAACTCCGTATCTTAATCGGTTACCTCCTGTCCATTTATTCTGTATATCCAGTTCACATTATTCTAGTCGGTGCCGCTGAAATTGAAGTTATACTTACGCATGGCACGCAGCGCGAAGAAGAAACACAAGATAATCAGCACGCCGAATATCGCGTACGTCATCCATAGTCGCGGCAGCAGATCATACCCGAAATTATGCATATGATATGTCGCGTGCTGCAGGGGTGAGAGCCACGCTGCCCACAGGTTCGCGATGTACATCTGTTCCTGATCCAAATGCATAAACGCGTTGAACGTCTGCGGATTGAGCAAGAATCCATACAGACTGAACATGAACACACTCGCGACACCCCAGAACTGGCCGCGCCGCACATTCACCACGAGCATGATGGACACCATCAGCAGCGTGTAGAGCAGCATCAGCAGGAATATCGTGCCCATGCATTCATATGGCGTGGACATTTCGAGCGTTTTCACAAGCGCGGGCAGCGCCACGGCCTTGCCCGCCCCCGAATACCCCAAGATTGCGGCTGTTGCGCTCCACATGTTGCCGATGAAGCTTTGCCCCATGCAAACAAGCGAGGTGGACACGAGCACGAACAGCATATAAATCGCCGTCGCAAGGCAGATGTAGACGATCTGCCCCCAAAGCCATGTGCTGCGGCGTATGCGCGAGAGATAATACGGCACGCCCGCGCCCAAAAACGGCATGTCCGCAAACAGCAGCACGAGCAGCAGCGACGCAAGCAGTATCGAATTTGAGTCCCCAAATGTCCAGACAAACGCCTCAACGATCTGCATCGTGGTTTTGTATTCAAGCGAGAACTTCACAGCTTTGTCGGACAGCAAAAAGCAGAGGATAAACGCGAGCGCGAACGTGATGAAGATGCGCGGATTTTTGCCCCAGCCGCGGAAGTTGTAGACGGTGACCGTCCAAATCTGCGTCAGCCTATGCATCGCCGAGCCTCCTTGAAACGCGAATGCCATACCCGATCGCGACGATGGCCGCGAGCTGCGCCACGAGCAGCGCGATGCCCCAGATGCCGCCGGGCCACAGTTCCCCGGCACTGAGCCACTGCTTGGGGTTCAGCACGTAAACGTCTTTGATGTAGCGCTCCGAGAGTATCACGAGTACGTAATAGATGATAAACGGCGAGGCATACGCCATGTATTTGCTCATTGTGACAGCGGCCAGCATCGCGCCGACGAGCGCCCAAAGCGCGCCGCACAGCGCAAACACGAAGGCCCGTCCCAAAATGTCCGCAAAGAAATGCGGCTGCATCATCGGCGTCATGTTTTCGTCGGGTTTCATTTCCATCGGCGTGAATACGAGCGCGAACAGCACATACGCGATGATGATGCCGATGAACATCACAAGCGCACCCGAAACAGCCGTTGCGCTCACCTTGCCAGTGATATAACGCCTGCGGCCGGAGCGCGGCAGATATTCTTTTAAATAGCCGCTTTTCATATCGTCCACGAATGCCGAGGTATACGGCAGCGCCGCGAGGATCGGCACGCAGAGCAGCATCACATCCGACGAGAGCGCGGTTAATAGCGTTTGCGCGTGAAAACCGTTGTACAAGCCGGTGTTCTCCGGCATCTGCAGCATGGGCACAATATCTCCCGCCGCGCCGATGATGATGGCAATCACCATACCCGCAATACCCGCATAGAAGCCCCATGAGGAGAGAGCGCGGCTGATGTCTGAGTTGTATTTTTTCAAGCAATGCCTCCAAGTTATCTGCTGAAACTTAAAGCCCACATATAAGACGGATGTCACACCCGAAAGTGCTACGTTTATAATAATTTTCCGTTATATCCCATACATTCTTTAGCTTATACGACAGATTGCGTTCTGTCAAGACACGGGCACAAGGACAACCTGCTTTTTACGTTTTATTTACAGCATACGTAAAAAGCTATGGAAGCTCACTTCGGATCAACCATTTCCTCGTAATCGGTCACAATGCTGCCGTCTATCGCACTCAGCGTGAGCATGTTCTTTCCGTCATAAGCGCCGTTGGCAGCTCTGAACTGCCAATACTGCCGATAAAGGTCCACGCGGGCACCATCATGTACTGGTCGGGGGTATCCTTCAACGGTTCTCTGACCATGCCGAACTCAACGCCTGTGATGTTGATCTCCGCGGTCGTGCCGGCGAAACCCCACAGGTTGTGATAAAAGATGCCGTCTTTAAAACGCTCGAGCACCTGGTCAAAAGGCATTAAGCTCACATTGTCGTTTAGCTTTTCAACCGTTTTGCTGTAGCTGTCGTACCATATTTCCGCAATGCCGCTGTCGTCTACCACCACAAACACACCCTCCCGCGCGTACGGTGCCGCATATTCCGTCGAATCCGTACACACGATGGGTGCACTTCGAATCAACAGCGAGGGGATGCCGTCGTATGTGCGCGTATAATAGAACACATATGCCTGCCCCACGCTGGTGTCCACTCCGTCGTGCCACAAATACTCATGGTAGTTGATCAGATCGATCACATCAGTATGCGTCATGGAGAAAGGCTCCTCAAACAGCGTCGTCATGGCATCGTTCGCTGTCGTGAGCGCCTCATCAAATGTGATTTTTAAATCTTTCGGCTCAGTCTTTTTGCCCGTCATTTTGCTCAAATACATGAATGATCTGTTGAATCGATTGTTATGGAACGAGAAATGATCGATTAATTTAGTGCCCGATATCGCGTTAGCCCAAAGCTCCAAAATGCTGTTTTCATCCGTATAGCTTTTCAGATGCAGCAGCCTCTCTCCAAATTCTTTGTCGTTGTATTCAAATACCGCTTCAACGTTGCTGTCGGCGGCTTTTTCATATCTCTTATTAACGAATTCGCGGTAGCTATCCGCATCTCCCTCATAGCCTGCCAATAGTGTATGAGCGCTGACGTCTTTCTCAAAGTCAAGCAGCTCCTTTTCCACATCCTCTTTTGATTCTTTACCGTCGAATATCTCACCCGGCATTAAATAATGCGCCGCATTTTTCATAAAATCGATACTGAATTCCTTGGGTTCTATCCGGTAGACGGGCACATTCTGCGGCACTTCGGGCATCTCAACATCCATATTGACTGTGACGGTATACTCTCCTTGGTCTTCGAAATTCACCGTTTTGGTCTCGCTCCAGACAATTCTGTCGTCCGTCTGAGGTGTTGCTTCATCGGTGCTTTGAGCGGATTGCAAAACCTGTTCTTCTAAAGCGCCGCTGCCTTTGCCGACAACGGCCTCGGTTTGCGGCGTGGGCTGACAGGCCGCCATCGATAGTATGAATAGTATTGTGATCAGGCACAAAAGGGGGTGCTTGAGATTTGTCATTGGTTGCTCCTTTGTTTTAAGGATCGCAATGCAGAAATATGCTGCGCAGGTTTAAGCGCTTAATTTCGCCTTATGCTCTCAATTTATCCCTATTTTACCATCACTGTTTCATATTCGCAATATGTTTGTAATTATTTCGTAATATTTTCTTTTGTAAGAATCCGCAGCTCCTCGGATTTAGATGCTGTCACGATTTGCCCGTCACCCATTGCATCAATATCCAGCCCACCTGTCGATGATGGTTCCGTCTATCGCGTTAATGGTCAGATACGTATGATCTTCGTCGCCGTCTTCTTCATATCCAGAAAAAATGACATATTCAGTACCGATAAAGTCCCAAACTGGAATGATCAGGCACTCATCGTCGCTGTCTTTTTCGCTGATCTTCATAAGGCCAAGTTCAATTTTCTTGATATGTATTTTAAGTGTATCGTTAAACGACCAAGCTGCATAATAGTCTTTAACCTGTTGTTTGAATATGTCCTTCACTTGCTCAAAGGGCATTAGCGGCACGTCGCTCGATATCACCTCTCCTGTTGTATCAGGGTTTAGCCACATCCAATCAACAATGTTTGTATGATAGACGATCACTCTGATATACTCTTGATGCGTTTTCTGGCGATACCGTGGATCCGATCCATTAAGATTAAACTGAAAATCCGATATAGTGGTATATGTTGGCTTTACGCCTTGATAGCTTCTCATGAAATAGAAAACAAGGCAATCCGGATTAAGCTTTTGCTCATCTGTCATCTCAGTCATCGTTTCGGGCATTCTGCACATGGTCGCCGTACGCACTAGCTCCATGTTTTCTCCCATTGCGATGGTATTCACAGAATCCTCTGCGATTTTGAGCGCGTTTTGTGCATCCATATCAATACTCTCGGGCGCGTCGCTCAAAGAATCGAGCCCAACTTCATATTGATAGCGATTATCAACAGATGTATGCTTGCAATAAGCCATATGATTTTTCCCCGTCTCAACCAACGCAAGTCCATCAGAGGGATATGAAACAAGGGAAACAAGATTATCAATCCCTGTATCTTTCATATACTTCTCACCGTTCGGATCTTTTTCAATGTCGAAAGTAACGTCATTGGGTGCCGATGCAAGTAATTTCTGGTAAGAATCGAGTTTTTGATTGACTTCATCAAGTTCTTCTTCGGAAATAGTTCTGGACGATAAATACTGCTGATACCAAAATGTCCTTATTGCGGCTTCTTTTTTCGTTGGTTCCATGGTTCTGTAATAGGGCTTATCCCCGGCAAAAAAATAGTCAAGCATGTTCTTTAAGTATGCGCCCTTCATAAATTTTTCTTTATCTTCCTTCGTTCGAATGGCAGGATAGGCTTTTACATCCTGCGTGATGATTTGAGCGTCCACCGTCACAGTGATATCATCCTGTTGAAATACCTGTTCGTTCCACGTTTGCCCGTTTAGCGCTGCAGCGTTTTCAGGCGTATAATCATAGTCGCCTGATATCATATCAATCAAGCTGCCGCTTTTGTTCTGCACCGGGGCGATTTCCGGCGTTGGCTGGCAAGCTGCAAGCAGCAAAGCCAGTGCCAGCGCCGCCAGTATGATTGTATATATCCTGCGTCTTTTTCTCATACAAGCTCCTTTGTGTTTACATATAAGACGGATGAAACCCGCAAAAGTGCCCCGAAAACATGTTTTTTGCTCAATACATGAGCCCTCTGTCAATCACGGTACCGTCAATGGCGTTGATGGTCAAATAGCAAACCTCACCGCCAATATTTACGCCTTCCTGCGCGGGACGCGAAGGACTGGTTTGATACCCAAGAAAGCTCCACGTAGGAATCAGCTTGTAATCGTCCTGGCTGTCTTTCATCAGCAGCTTTGTGAGCCCTAGCTCAACGCGGTTGATATGAACATCCGTTTTCTCAAGAAAGAAAGTGGCTTTCGAAGGGTCATCGCTTTTTGCGGGCGTTGGTGACATCAGAAAATCCATCTGCGTTTTAAATATTTCTTGAATGTCCTCCCACGATTTTACCTGCACGTTCTCGTTATCAACATTTGTGATTTCGGACGGATTGTTCCATGTGACCTTCACGATCTCATCGTTTTGCACTTCGAACCAAAGATACTCCGGCTTCCATAAATAGATCACCGCAGCAAAATCAACGCCTGTGACTGTTGTGCCAATATAATCGTTAATGTAAGTCTCCTGCAAGCCGCTAACATCGCGCGTATAGTAAAAGCTATAACTATCCTTCCCTTTGCATACAGCACTGAGCGACATATAATCAATCCCCATATCCTTAACACTTTGGTCGATTTGCGCTCTCGTCTGCACGTATTCCTCGTCACCTTCCAAATCTTCTGGCATCACAAATTTATCGGATGTGCCGATATTCTCAAGCAACATTCTATTTGACTGAAAATAGAATCCAGAGCCAATTCTTTCCGGAGGCCTGTTAATAAAATCAACGGAGAATACAGCATCATTGGCTGTTGCTAGCATATTGGATTGTTGTCCATCAGTGCCGTAGTCTACCAGCTGAAAGCTGGCTTCTTTCAACTCACTGTCATCCGGTGCTGTTTTCATCTGTTCTTCGTAGTATTCGATTGCTGAATGCAGCCCGCTAAGAAAGCTTTCCTTATGATCTTCCGGAATTGGCTCCTTAGCTCCTTCGTATGGAATCATATCATTCTCAACTCTGAATATCTCTTCTTTGACGTCCATGATTGATCGTTCAAGCTGTGATTTGGTCAACTGGTCGCCCTGATCATATACCATCGCATCGGGACAGAAAATGTCTGTGATGTATTTCAGCTGGTCGCCGCTCTCGAACATTTTAGGGGCTACCGACAGCACGGGAAGCTTATTCGCATCTGTATGAACCATCACAGCATCCACAATCAAGCGATTGCCCGAGTCATAATCTTTTTCATACGTCCATCTTTGCGCATCTTGCGTGGCCGTTTCCGCTTGTGTAACTGCTTCGGTCGGTGCGGCGGTTTTTTGAATGTTCTCTTCCAGATCGATATCACCTTTATTGGTGACAACTACATCACTCGGCGTGGGCTGGCAAGCCAAGAAGGAACATACCGAGAGCAATGTAATAATAATAAAGGTTACTTTAAATTTCTTTATATTTGTGACCATGTTATCTACTCCTTTTGTTTTTTCTTCATTCATGCATCATATTCTCAAAGGTTTAACGTTTCGCTGATTCCTTTTTCAGATTGTTTCCAATCAGTTTCATTTTGAAACAAGATATATAGAATAATAAAAAAGAAACAAGTATCATAAATGCGAAACCCAACAACCGCTGTACAAAATTTACATCATACTGTAAGAAGCCATAAAACAATCCCGGAAACAAACATGATAGTATATTAAATAAATCAGATTGTATTAGAACAAATGGAAGAAATACGTGCGAATAATAGTAAAGAATGCTTACTATCAATACAAGGTGTTTTCTATTTGTTAAATCCGAAACACATCGTGAAAATACATTTAACAATAGTCCAAACAAACTGCAATTAATCATATATAGAATAATGTAAACTAATGGTGTATTAATTCTTGTATATGCAAAAGTACCAAATTGTCCATAATTCAATCCAGTATATAGCGCGGATTTTGATGCTAGCACAAAGCAGATGACTAGCGCGAATATATTTGCGGCTAAAAAAACAATCCCGACTCCCAGTGATTCCTTTATATGAAGAGCAAAAAAACTGTCAAAAAGAGGCTGGGATGAATCAAAAGTTTTACGTTTGTTGTTCTTAGATAGATCAAACGTGGGAATAATGGCAGCAATTATTATGGCTATAGCCGTATATGCCCCGTCTTCAACAACCAATTCTAAGAATGCGTCGTATACATTTAATTGTGTAATATTAACCCCCTTAATTAACCCGTTTGTAGCGAATACAAATAAAATTACGCAGAAACTGACTATGTAATATTTAAGCTTTGATAAAATTCTCATTGATTATCACCTGCGATCCTTCTTTTTTGGTTTAATAAAAAACAAAGGAAACATAAAGCTGTAATCATAATTATCCAGTAAATAAAAGAATAAATGTACGATGGGCGGTTAATACCATTATAAATACTATCCAAATAAAATACGGATACATTGTCGGTTAACAATATTCCAATCAGTCCTTTTGATTGAAAGCTAACCCTTATACCAACATCAAGATAGGCGATAACTATACTAATTAATATAGCAATCCAGCTTTTATGAGTTAGATATTCTATTATGGATGCAATTAGAGAAAATGTTACAATATAGAACAAACTAAAAACAAATGATAACAAAATCGCCCATTGAGCCGGCAGAATAAATCTAAAAACAGATCGATCAGAAAAACCGAGATTAAAAGAACTTATATTAGTTGAGAGAGTATAGGCTAGAAAAACTGAAGCGAAGATAACTATTAAACAAACTGAGATATTAATAAATTTTTTCAATAAAATTTTACCTATACAGAAAAAACTGTTATTGTCTAAATTGCTTTTATATTTAAGAAAACACATAACTAGAACAAAGACTAGCATTTTATTTTGACCGAAAATTGCAAAAAACAAATCGCCAAATCCAAACATTGAAAAGTTCTCTTTTTCTAAAATATGTACAGGAGTAGTAGAAGAACAAGTCGCCATTGAATAACCCAAAAATAATAGGAAAGTTATTACATATCCTCTAAACCGAGGTAGTAATTTATTTGCCATTTTCCTCATATTGAAAAATGTAGATATATTCATATTAGCGTTTTTCATAAGTTATCCTATCGTTTTAAAATAGTTAATTAAAAACCAGTTTCTCTTTTTAATGATGAGGAGAAGCCTTCTATAATTATAGAAGGCTTTCCCCAGAAACAACTAAACATTTAATACCCAAAATCCTTCGGTATATACATTTACACCAACGCCTAAGTCATAATTGATGATTCTAATTGCCACGTCTCTTAACTTGTTTGTGTCAGGCACATAAAGGTTGAGACCTGCACGATCAAATTTTTCTTCATTGGTACTAACCCTACTGTCATCTGCATAGGCTATACATTTTGTATAATAATAGGTACTAGGAGCAGAATAACAATATAGGTTGTTATCGGTTTTCTGAGGAACAGTTTCGCCGCCTGTATAACTATACCTGGACCATCCCCAGTGATGTAGTGTTTCACCTGCCGCAAGAGCTGTACCCGTATAACTTAATACCACGAGAGCTATCACAAAAAGAATCATTAAACGTTTTCTAGACTTTTTCATTTGAAATTTCCTTTCTTATTTTCATATTCTCCTGTTTGTGCTACGATCAAATCAGTCCTTGCCTAAACCTGCTACCGCTTTGCGGCAGGGGTCGCGCCCTTTGGTTTTTGCAAGGACTTTTCTATACCCTCATACACATCCCTCCTTTACACCCCACATTTGGGAGATGGCAGGCCATGCAATATATCTTTGGGGGATCGCATCACATGGCCTGCGGGAAAATATCGACATGTGCCAAATATGCGCACTTATTCATATATAAAGTCTATTTGTTATATTATATACTTTTTTGTCATAAACTTTTTATTTTTTCATGACAAAAACACTGTTATTCATGACGTCACACTCATCACTGACACTGAATCAGTAACCGCAAACTTGTATCATTTGTTTTATATATAAGACGTTTTATAATGGCAAAAGTGCTAAGTCAGTTCAAAAGCTTTAGTCTTCTATCAATTCGTATAGCAAAAAAGGAGCACCCTTTCGGATGCTCCTGTGACTCTTATCTGTTCTTGTTTGCCTTACTTCACAAACGGATTCTCCGTCTTGTAGTAGAACCCTTTGGGCTGGTTGAACGATATCTTGCCGACGCCCAGCAGCTTCATCACTTCGAATATCTGCCGGCCCACGTTACCAAAAGCCACCGCGCCGTGATGCGGATAGCCGTCTTCAATCAGCACATGGCGGTAGAACCGCTCCATCTCGGGAATGCCGAACACGCCGATGCCGCCGAAAGACTGCGTCTCCACGGGCAGCACTTCGCCGTCCGCAATGTAGCTTTGCAGCTGCGAATCGATATTGCCCTGCAGGCGGAAGAACGTGATTTTGCCCGGCGCGATATCGCCTTCGAGCGTGCCGCGTGTGATGTCGGGCTCTTTGTCCGGTTCGAGGCCGCGGTGCATAATCAGCTGGTATTTCATTGTGCCCTTCTTCAGGCGGCAGATCGGGGTGTTGCCGCAGTGGAAGCCCATGAATACCTCGTCGTCACCATAGGCCAGCTTGCCCTTTATCGACTGCTCATACATCTCGGCGGGCACTGTGTTGTTGATATCGAGCAGCGTCACCGCCGCGCCCGTCACGCAGGTGCCGATGTATTCGCTCAGCGCACCGTAGATGTCCACTTCGCACGCCACCGGGATGCCTCTGGCTGTCAGGCGCGAGTTGACGTAGCACGGCACAAACCCGAACTGCGTCTGGAACGCGGGCCAGCATTTGTTCGCAAGCGCCACATATTTGGCCGCGCCTCTGTTCTGGTCGATCCAGTCGAGCAGCGTGATTTCATACTGTGCGAGCTTGGGGAGTATGCCGGGCATGCAGTTGCCTTCGCCGAGTTCTTTTTCCATATCCGCCACAACAGCGGGAATGCGCGCATCGTCCTTGTGCGCATTGAACGCCGCAAACAGGTCGAGCTCGGAGTTTTCCTGCACGTTGATGCCGAGCTTGAAAAGCGGCGCAATCGGCGCGTTGCACGCGAGAAAATCGAACGGACGCGGCCCGAACGTGATGATTTTAAGGCCCTTCACACCGATTATCGCGCGCGATATCGGCAGGAATTCCTGAATCAATCCCGCAATGTGCGCAGCCGTGCCCACGGGGCTTTCGGGTATATATGCGTTCACTTTACGCAGTTTTAAGTTATAGCTCGCGTTGAGCATGCCGCAGTAAGCGTCGCCGCGGCGACTCGAAAGCACATCGATATTTTCTTCGGCAGCGGCGCAGAACATCGACGGCCCGCCGAATTCCTGAGCCAGCATGGTTTCGGGGCCTTCAGGCCCGAAGTTGCCAAGAAACACGACCAGCGCATTGACGTCCTTTTCTTTGAGCTCCTCAAGCGCGCGCATGGTATCATGCTCGTTTTCAATCGTTGTTTCAATTTCAACGATGTCAATGTTCTTTTTTTCGCACGCTTCTATAACGGCTTTGCGCCTTTCGATGGACAAATCAATCGGGAAACAGTCGCGGCTGACAGCCACAATGCCCAATTTGACTTTGGGGATATTAATCATGTTGCGTTTCTCCTTTATCGTTATTATTAAAATTGATTGCTCTGCATATTTATCGCTGAATTGTTAACATATACACTGGAATTTAGTATAACATATTCGCGACATAAGTGCGAACTCCTCCTGCATTTTTTTAACCTCTTTCATGCTTCGCACATGTCACTATGTGCTTATTTCCCACAAAAACCAGCATAATTCTATGCAGCTTTATAAAATATTAGGAGACCGGACACACAGCTGTCTTGATTGACAATGCGGCAAATGGTATGATAGTACATATTCAGTATTTTCTTGTAACTATATATATAATAAGGACGGATACCATGAGCCAGCGATCAATCAAGATTATCGGTGCGGGAATTGCGGGATTGTCGGCGGGCTGCTATGCGCAGATGAACGGGTACCAGAGCACGATTTACGAGATGCATACCATTCCCGGCGGGCTTTGCACATCGTGGCGGCGCGGTGATTACACTTTCGACGGCTGCCTCGACTGGCTGACGGGGTCTTCGCCGGATGGCATGTTCTATCCGATTTGGAATGAAGTCGGCGTTCTCGAAAAACGCAGCTTTATCAACCATGATTCATATTGTGATTATCTAAGCGAAGACGGTAAAACCATCAGGCTCTATTTTCATCCCGATAAACTCAAGCAAGAGCTGCTGCGTCTCGCTCCCGAAGACAAGGAGGGCATTGACGAGCTCTGCGGGCTCATTCGCACCTTCATCGGCTTTAAGCCGTACGTTCAAAAACCGCAGGAGCTGTTCAGCGCTCTCGATTACATGAAGATGATGCCTGATATGATGGTTCATCTGAAACAGTACCGCGCTTTCTTGAAATACGGGAAGATCTCAATGCGTGAATTCGGCGCAAAGATGAGGAGCCCGCTCTTAAAATCCATGCTCGAACATATCTGGGGAGAGAGCTTCCCCGTCTCACTGTTTGCCGCCACCATGGCCTGGTGCGCCGCGGGAACAGCCGGCTACCCCGAGGGCGGTTCGCTTAAAGTTGCGCTGGCGATGGAAAAACGGTATATAGCGCTAGGCGGCCATATTGAGTACAAGAGCCGTGTGGAAGAGATTCTCACAGAAAACGGCAAAGCCGCAGGCGTGAGGCTCGCAGACGGAACGGAGCACCGTGCGGATGTTGTCATATCGGCGGCAGACGGATACACAACGCTGAACCGTATGCTGGGCGGGCGGTTCACATCACAAGCGGTTCAAGAGTGGTACGAAACGAACCCGACCTTCCCTCCGTATGTGCAGGTTTCTCTCGGCGTCGCGCGCGATATGGGCGGAGGGCCGAAGCTCACACACAGGCGGCTCAGAACCCCGATCACGGCGGCAGGCGTTCCTGTTCCGTATCTCATCATTCAAAATTATGCGTGTGATAAAACACTGGCACCTGCGGGCAAAACGCCGCTTGCTGTGCGTTTCTTCACGGATTATGACTATTGGATGCAGCTGTACGCAGACATAAAGCGGTACAAAGCCGAGAAGGACAAGCTCGCCCAAGATGTGATCAGCGAGCTCGCTAAGCTCTATCCCGGCATCGAGAGAGACATCGACGTGATCGATGTCGCCACCCCCGCCACCTACGTGCGCTATACAGGCACATGGAAGGGCGCAACGATGAGTTGGCTTCCGACCACGGCCAACTTTAACAAGAGCATCGGCAAAACGCTGCCGGGCCTTGCGGGGTTTTATATGTGCGGCCAATGGCTTGTGCCGGGCGGCGGCGTGCCCAACGCGCTCAAAACCGGCCGTGACGTGGTGCAGCTGATCTGCAAGGATGATAAAAAGCGTTTTGTGACGATGAAAGCGCAGAATAGCAAAATCTAGCCGTGATGCGCATCAGAACAACCCAAATGGATTAAGAAATCGCTTAAGTTCTTCTTCTCCAATAGAAAAAAGCCTGCAGTGTTTACGCTGCAGGCTCTGTTGTCCCCAAAAACTCACTATTGTCTTTTCAATAACGCGGTATCATTGCCGTTGCTGGCCATCGTCAGGTATTGCCCGTCCGTGGTCAGGAACACCTTTGTGGCCGAAAAGTCCAGATCCGGAATCTTCTCCGCTGCCCATGTGGCTCCGCCGTCAGCCGTTGTAAGGCACCACGCGATAAATCCGCCTTCAGAATACATGCCGGTCAGTACAATTGTGCCGTTTGTCTCATCGGTAAAGCTGATATCCGCTGCTGCGATATTGCTTTTCCCGAGCTTAGGCTGCTTCTGCATATCAACAATGCCGTAGTCCTTGAGCCCCAAATCCTGCCCGCTCCATGTGGCCCCGCCGTCCGCGGTGATATAAAGCTGCCCTTCGCGGGTCAGCAGGTATCCGTCCTGCGCGGTACGCAGGCTGATCGCCGCGATGCTCTCGGCCCCATCAGGCAGCGCCATTTCGGTCCATGTCGCCGCGCCATCCGTCGTGGACGCAAACCTTGACTGCGTGGCTATCCAGCCCGTGGTGTCATCGACAAAATCGATATTCGAGGGCATACCGCCCAAACTTATATCGCTGGCTGCGTCCCATGTTTTTCCTCCGTCATGGCTCACGCGCACATTGTAGCCGTTTCCGGCTGCCCACACGAGGTTCTCATCGATAATATCGAGACAGAACAGACACATTGAGCTGTTTTCACCTTCGGGCCAAGTCTGCCCCGCGTCAATGGTATAGTGAACTTCGCCGCTGAATCCGACAGTAAAACCGATGTCTTCGTTCAAAAACCCTGCGATATTGACGGGGTGCTCAATCTTGCTGTTGTGCACAATGGCCCACATTGACTGCTCAGCAGTCGTCTCCTGTCCCGATGCGTCTTGAGACGGCGCGGCGGAATCTTCAGCCTCTTGAGACGCTGCAGCGCTTGGCTGATCATTCCCGTTGGATTGTGTTTGCTCTGTGGCAGGTGTCGCGGTGCACCCGGCCGTTAAGGTAATTGCCGCCAAGAGAAGCACCGTTATCGCAAATGGTATAAATCGTTTCATAACAAAACCTCCTTTTTTCCTTATTGTAATTTTCGGAAGAAGGAGAATGAACTGCGAATCGGAAGAGAAAAACTGCAAATCGGAAAAATATCAGGCTTTTTCGAACCGGTTTCTGTATTCGGACGGCGGACAGCCGACGTATTTCTTAAAAGACCGAAGAAAGTGGGCGTCATCCCTGTATCCGGCTCGTTCCATGATTTCCCTCACCGGAAGATACGTTTTTCTTAAGAATGAGCAGGCTACCTGCACGCGGATGTTGTTGACATAATCCGTCACAGTGGTTCCCATCACGGCTTTGAATTTTTGGTTCAAGGTTGTTTTGTTGGTATGAAATTGTTTTGTGACAGTGTCCATGGTGACTTTTTCGAGGTAATTCAAATGCAGCCAATCCACAATCTCGATAATTTCATCGGTCATTTTCCCGTAACAAACCTTGTCATGAGCGCTGTCTTCATCATAAATGGCGTTTATTAGCATCAGCAGTTCAATAAAATAAGAGCGGCTTCGGCAGGGCCAAAAATCATCCTTTTGTTCAGTAAGCTCTTTGTCTGCCACGCCGATCAGATGCCCCACTCTCTCCGCCATGTAACGGTTGACGGAGCACGCGCCGATAAACGCGCCGGAGCGCTCAAAAAACGGCCGGAAGAACCAAACGTCCTGATTCAATGTACCTTTCCATACCTCAAGATTTTCGAACGTGACATACCGTTCAAAGCACGTCGGATCAAAATACATAATGTCCAAACTCATACCGGTGGTATTATGCAGCTCAACTTGATCGCGCTCGTTAAGGCAAAGCACAGCAGGGCTGGTGACAATTTGGCTGGCGGCTGCGTTTGTCAATATTCCGGAACCGGTTTTAATCAAAACAATTCGGTATCTTTCGTTTAAACAATCGTTACGCAGCCGTGCGACATCTCTCTCACAGCAGATCTTGATCTCAAAGCCGGGATATATGTCCCGGCCGACAGTGGAAAACCGTGTGTCGGCCATTGTTTCCTCCCATACAAGAATGAAAACAGGTTAATAAGTTAAAGAATTTACACAGCAAGGTTATGGCAATAACCGTTTGAAAAAAAGCAGAGGCATTGATATCTGCATGACAGAAGCGTACCATCCTGCTCCCTAAAATGCAATGTTTTCGTAGCGTTTCGTAGAAACAGCAATACAATCGGATATAAAAGGTTTGCTTATTTTTAAAAAAAAACCGCAAAAAAGCTGCGGAAGATAAAGAATTGGGAGATAGGATTAATTATCAAATTATTCATTTTATCTGAAGTCAAACCAATCGCAGACGCGGTGATACACGGTTTGATTCATTGCGCGCATGCATACATTAAAAGTTCCCGTGCTTATTTGGCATTCGCATCTGACGCAACAGACTTTTTGCTCTCGCGGGGCTGTATGGCGTTCTTCACAGCTCCCGCAATCACCATGATTGACAGACTTGCGTGAGTGACCGCAATGCACTTGGCGGCCTCATTAAGTCCAAACACTATTAAAATCACGACGGCGGACAGTTCAACTGCCAGCATCATAATCGTGCGTTTCTTAAATATTTTCCGCTCCGCCTCATCAAAAGGCTTGTTCTTATCCTCAACAGGGGCTAAGAACAATATGATGAGTGTAGAAACGGCAATGACCAAAATCACCATAAGATCCGGACACGTTAAGAGCTTGATGATCAGCAGAACAAGCCCGGCGTGAAGGATTGTACAGATAAAACAAAGCCATTGCCTGTTGGCATGAATGCCTCCTGATGATAAGCGAAGCGGCGTATAAGAAAAAATAAACAGCACGCTTTGCCACCACATTCCCCAAACGATGCCGATAACCAGCACAGAGAATGTCTGCAGCAACATTATCACGCCCTGTTTTAAACCATAAGAATAAATTTCCTGGTCTTCTTCATCAATCGTTTTGTTTGCGATAAGATAGCTTGTGACTTTGCCGGCCATTTTTTAGAATCGACGAAGTTTTTTGATGCCTTCAGGCATTTTGGGCTGATGCCACCAAATAATACAGGCAGTATTCACGCTCATCTTTGCCGTAAGCAGCCCAAAGCCCGCAATGATTTTACTGAATTTTTTCATGGTTTATTACCTCCTCTATTATTTAAGCAGCATCATAGCACATTAAAATGAAAAATGGCTAAAAACGTCACGAAACAACGTAAAAATGTCATGAATACTATTTGTTGATCATGGATATTTCAACAATAAAGTCTTTTTCATATGAAATATGAATTGTGCCGTTGTATTTGCGTACAATCGTTTCCACATTAAGCAGGCCGTAGCCATGGTCCTTTTGGCGTCTCTTTGTGGTGAGAAACCGTCCGTTGCTTCTTAGAACCGTATGGTAATACGGATTCTCAATCACGATGACCAGCAGACCATTGATGCTGCCGATCGTAAAATGGATGCATCTGTTTTCTATATGCTTATTGTTGACGGCTTCTATCGCATTGTCAAAAAGATTCCCAATGATGCTGATATAATCCTGAGGCGATATTTGTATGCCTTCTTTAATCTGAATGGAGGCGTTCACCTTTATATCAAGCTCGTGGGCACAGCTCACTTTAAAATTGATGATGCTGTCGAGCTCGGCAATATTGGTATTTGAGACCTTTTCTATGCTGTTCATCTTTTTTGAAATGCTTTGTATATAGCTTTGCGCTTTGGCAGTATCTCCTCTTATGATGAGCGTCTGAATGGTGTTTAAATGATTTGCCATATCATGCTTTATAAACCTGATATCATTCTGAGCCTTATTCACAATTGTCAGTTCGTTTAAATAAGAATCCGATTTCATCTCCAAAAGCTTCTTTTGCTCTTTTTCGTAGTACTCTTTAGATGTGATATTGACGAAGTTGAATATGAAAATACATATCACAAACAACGATGTAATGCTGATCAGTTCGAGCACCATATTATCATATTGCAGGGTCATCAGAACGTAGGTAAGAACCAAAATGCCGATTGCGACCACAAAGACGCTTAGAACTTGCTTGACTGTCATTCTCATTCTGTTTTTTAAGTCGAGCCTTCGCAGTATGGTGCCGCACAAAATAAGCGACAGCAGCTTGGATATCGCCATGCCCCAAATCACCGACATCTGCGCTGTTCTGGGATGCGGCAAATCGAGCATGTTGTACACCATCACCACAATGCTTTCAATCGCCGCCATAAACACAAAAAATAACAGGGCCACAATGATGCGTTTTGTGATGGATGCTTCATAGTTGAATGTCATCACGAACATGAGCGCGATATTGCAAATAATATTCAGCAACGGTGTATCGAACAGCAGATAAATCAAGCTGGATACAACAAAATAGCCAAGAAACGTTAAACAGTAGGCGGCCAGAGCACTCTTGCGTTTTCCGAGGGTCAGCGAAAATGCATAGAGAATGATATATGTCGAAAAGCCATTGATAATCAAATAGAATGCCTCGAACAAGTTATGTCTCCTTCAGCTTTGAGAGTGTGATCTTTGTGAGTGCTTCCATCACTTCCGCGCGTTTATTTTGGCTGATGTTCAGCTCATGGCCATTTTTCATTCTGATTGAGGTGTACTTGTATTGATCGATTTGTGTTGCGTTGATTAAAAATGACCGATGAATCTGGATAAAGTTTCGCAGGTTCATTTCAGCCACATCGGACAACGTTCCATAATAGTCTTCACTTGTTGTTGAGGTCACGATTCTGACTTTTCTCAGCATGCTTTCAAAGTACTGAATATCAGACAAGTAAACCGAAACGTTGTAGTGGCCGCTTTTATATACGAATACGCCGCGCTCTTCTTCGATGAGCGCAATCGTCTTTTTGAGCACTTTTTCAACTTTTTCTTTGCTGACCGGCTTGACGATGAAATTGACCGGCCTTGCATCAAAGGCTTCAAACACATAGTCTTTGATCGCCGAAACAAATATGATTTTCGTCTTGTTATCGTGAAAATAATTGCGGATGGCTTTTCCGGTTTGTATGCCGTTTATTTTTTTCATGCGGACGTCAAGAAAAATAATATCATAATTGTTCGACTCGGAGATATTTTTAAGCAGCGACTCACCAGTGCCGAAAGTGAAAATTTTATACTCATATTGAATAGACTCCAAAAGACCCTGAATGATTGATTTGAGTTCTTTGCATATAAGGGCTTCGTCATCACAAATGGCAATTTTCAACATGATTTACTGCTCCATTGATGTCTTATATTTATATAGTTATATTATATCATATACACGTTTCTTTCTATTTTTCAAGTAAATATGACATTTTCCTTCCTGTTACAGCAGCAAACCGACAACGCTTGTAAAACCACCAATTGCGCAAACAGTGTTTTAATGTGGTTGGATACTTGACCGAACAGGTCTGACGATAATCCACATGAGTGGATTAAGGGCTGTCATCGATAGATGGCTGGGAAAGAAAATGGCTGATATTCAGTCATTCCCACCGGTACTTTGATCCAAACTTTAGGTCCATCCCATCAGATAGTCATTAGACTACCGCGAAGGGATTGAACGAGAGGCTCTTTAGGCAGTATCGACAGCCTGTCAACCTAAAGCGTCAGTAGTTGGCAGAACCGTGGTTTATTTGGTTCTGTCCGCTTTCGCTCCTAAAACTCACACAAAAATGTATATAAAAAAGGAAGCGCATGTTGGAGACGCTTCCTTAGTTGTTCAAACAACCGCTATGCGGGCCGCTGTCGGCTCGCTTGATTTAATTAATCCGCGCCTTCAAGCGCGAGATCTTCGGCTGTGATGTGGGATTTTTCGAGCGCGCTGTACTCCACCTTGCCCACAAGCGTGGTCGGCAGCTTGTCGCGGAACTCAATCGCGCGCGGCACGCTCCATTTAATCAGATGCTTGTGGCAGTGCTTTAACAGTGCCTTTTTTGTTTCGTCCGTCGCATGCGACGGGTCCTCAAGCACAATGTATGCTTTTACGCTCGTCATCTGGTAATCGTCCGGTACACCCACCACACAGGCCCGGAATACGAGATCGTGCGCCTCGAGTATCTGCTCCACCTGCATGGGATAAACATTGACACCCGAAACCTTAAGCATACGTTTCTCACGGCTCTTGAAATAAAGATACCCGTCTTCATCCATGCAGCCGATATCGCCCGTATACAGCCACCGAATGCCGTTTTCGTCCGTACGGATGGTTTTCGCCGTCTCTTCGGGATGGTGCAGGTATTCAAGCATCAGCGTGGGACCCGCCAGCGCGATTTCTCCGTTCTCACCGTACGGCACCTCTTCCTTGGTCTCCATATTCACAACCTTGGCAAGCATGCCCGGCATGGGAATGCCGATGGCCCCTCTGCGGTACAGGTTCGGCGGGGTTAGCACGCATCCCGTCACGGTTTCGGTGAGGCCGTACCCTTCCGCAAGCTCCACCTTGCTGCCCTGAGCTTTTAGCCGTTCGTCAAAACGCGCCTTGAGCTCGGGAGATAAACTGTCGCCGCCGCTGTAAATCGCTTTGAGGCGGTCGAAACGGACCTTGGAAAAATTCTTGTCGCGCAGCATGGCCTCAAACATCGTGGGCACGCCCGCGATGAACGTCGGCTGGTGTTTTCTCAAACTGTCGATATAAATCTTCGTGCCAAACTTAGGCTCAAGATACACCGTTCCGCCGTTGCAAATAATGGAATGGATGCAGATGCCGAGGCCGAATCCGTGAAAGACCGGCAATATGGCAATCACGCTGTCATCCTTAGTAAACTTGGCGAACGGCGCAATAATTGCCGACAGCGCGTTGAAATTATATGATGACAATAAAATCCCCTTGGGCATGTTGGTGGTGCCGCCCGAAAACAGCACAACCGCACCTTCTTTGGCTTCTATGCGCCGCTCATAGGTGCCCCTGTCTTGCTCGGATTTCTTTAAGAAATCCTTCCATAGGATGACTCTGCTGTCTTCGGGAATTTTGTTCTGCCCGCCTTTGATGATGTTGAACATCAGTTTTTTGGAGTGAGGCAGAAAGTCAGATATTTTTGTAACCAGCAGCTTTTGGTCGGGGCGGAGGATGTCTTTAAACCGATCGTAAAACATATCCACCGTGACGCACCAGACGCTGTCCGTCTCCTTGATGTATTGCGCAAGCTCATTGGAGGAATACAGCGGATGCGTCATCGCCACGCGCGCGCCGATTTTATTAAGCGCATAAAAAATGATGAGTGCGTTGGGTATGTTGGGCATCGACTGCAGCACACAGTCTCCCGGTTTTATGCCATACGCAGTAAAAGAAGCGGCACATCGGTCAATCATTGAGAGCAGCTTTCCGAAAGGGATTTGCGCCCCCATGTAATCGATGGCGGTTTTATCGGGATATTTGAGTGCGGTATCACGCAGCAGCTCGTACATCGTGACATCGGGGACTTGTGTAAACTCAGGAATATCTCCGTATAACTTAAGCCAGGGCTTCTTCACTTTGTTTCCTTTATATATACCGTTTTCCATTGCGCTCACCTCACTTATAAGCTTTCGATGGACTGTGGATTTTTGAGGTAGCTTTCCATCAGCTCAAGCGAGCGCGCAAAGTAAAACCCATCCGCGATCCTCTCATCCAGCGTCACTTTTACCTCAACCATTTTTCTTGCCACGATTGTCCCGTCCTCCAGCGCCACGGGCTTGTACCCAATTTTGCCGATTGCGATAAACACAGAGCAGTTGCCCCATTCGAACAGGTGGTGGAACGGCGCTTCGATGCCGATGCTCCCAAGATTGGCAATATAAACGCTGCAGCGCAGCGGATCCACATCCGCAAACATTTTGGGCATGTTAAAGTAAAAATCGAGCCAGCGCAACAGCGCAAACAGCGCGCGGAGCATAAAGCGCGGCAGCTTCATCAGCGTCTCGATCACTTTGTCATCGTCCTTTTTCGTGTCGTCGGATTTGGCAGTTTTAATGTCCTTTTGCAGCTTGCCGATCACATCCTGAAAGGTGGTGCTTTCGTTGAATGTCAGCGCCACGTTTGTCTCTTCACCTTCATCGGAGGCCGATTTTTTGGCGATGAAAGACAGCTTGATATCGTTGCGCTGATAGAGTTTTCGTCCCGATACGAACCGGTTCAAATGCGGGCGTTCCTTGAGGAGCTTAACAACGGAGGCAACGAACATTTGAAAAAACTTGATCTCAATGCCTTCGGATTGCTTTTTATCGATGTAAGCGAGCAGGTTTTCCACGTCAAGCGACGTGTTAAAATAAACGAGTGATTCCGTCCTTGTGCGCATCATATAAGGGAACATTGCATTTAACGCATGCACCTTGACAACGCGCCCGTCTCTTTTCGCCATATTTTTACCTCTTAATATGAAAATTATGATGACATGCCTTTAATATAGCGTAAGTGATATTAATATGCAATAAGCGTCATATAACTTCAAGGTATTCCAAAAAATGCGCAAGAAACTCTGACAGTGTCAGCGCCCAGAATGTCATAAAAAACCCTCTGGCGTGGCCTGACAGACAGCAGAAATCTTCCCTCTGAACCTTATGGCGAAAGCCCCCAATCCACTCCTATAGGGTAGTGGTCAGAGGGGGCCGCGATAATGGGATTTTTCGACACAGTTCTGACATCGTCAGAACCTTTTACATTCTTATTGGTCGTAAAAATTTTTGGCAGCGCTATCCCTTTGTTTTTGGCGGGGGCCTGCATATGTGTTCTCAAAGAAAAATATGATCTTGCTCAATACTGATACCATTACAGTGAAGGGGAGCACGATCCAATCAATAAACATCAGGCGTGATATCACTCAGCGCTTCGAAATACTTACCGACGGCGAACTGACTTACTATGGGGATATGATGAACAACGCGCCTTCTTATCGGGCCTTTTCCAGCAGGGCCTGCGTCGCGTCACAAATATCCGCCACATGCGTTTGATACATAAAGTGCGTGCTGTTCACGGTTCTGGTTTCCACCTGCCCGCCCAACCTGGCCAAATGCTTTGCCTGGTAATCTTCGCCGGTTCTTTTCTTTGTCTGTGCGGATATCAACTTCAAAACCGGTATATCCTGCGGAAACGGAATGCCATCAAGTTCGTTGATGTTGTCAATGAGCCGCAGCGACTGGTCTATGACCGTGTTATTCAGGACATGCCCCGCAAACGCTTTATAATCGCTGATCTCTTTACCGGTATATCCGTTTGCGGCTTTCTGCATGGAAGGCATCAACCGTGTCAGCCCGCAGGCCTGCTGCAGCTTCCCAATTTGATAGATGAACCGTGGCGGATTCTTCGCTTTGACCTTTGCCGTGGAGGTCGTATCAATCATGATGACCGCTGAGACTTCCTGCGGGTATTTGGCAGTATAGTATTCCGAATACACACCGGATATCGAGTGCGGCATCAGCACATACGGCGGCTTTAATCCGGCAGCCGACAACGCGGCACGAATTTCTTCCGTATAGTTTTCGCTGGTTCGCGGCAAATCCGTTTGTTCGCTGAAACCGACGCCGAAATATTCGATGCATACCACCGTGTACTCTTTGGCCAGCGCGCGCATCAAAGGGCCAAAGTCGGCGCTCGGCAAAGCCACGCCAAACCCCGGCAGCAGCACAACGGTTTTCGCGCCGCTGCCCATCGCATACACATGCATACTGGCCCCGTTCACCTCAACCATACGGCCGTATGGCGAAATGTCCTCAAGCTCATGCGAAAAAAACATTTTATTAACTGCAAACCCGATGAGATTTAAACATACAATGGCTCCTATGATAATGGCGAAAACGATCATGTTCATACCCTCTTTTCTTGTTTATAGGGCAAGTATAGTTTTTAAGAGGGTCATATGATAAGTGACTGCAGTCATGATTATGGTCATGACGTAATGCCGGATGACACAACCCGGATCTTAGCCGATACCGCTGAAGCGAAGAAAAAAACAGCACCTTGCAAGCCGGTTCGTTCACCCTGCATGATGCTGCGCCTGCTCATTGAGGCAGTGTATTGTCAGTTCGTACCGGAAAGGGCATTTTCAACGGCTTTCATGATGGCCTTGCTCGATGTCGTGGCACCGGATACCACATCCACGTTGATGCGCTGTTCGTCAATGATGGCGGCAGTCACACCTTCGGCTGATTTCGCATATTCGCCCGTCCCGCCGCTGATGATTTCCACACCGGTGATCTGATGGCCCATAATCTGCACGTCAACCTGATAATTGGTTTTGCCGTAAGTGTAATCTCCGTGATATATCCCGTCCTCTAAACGCATAAGATCCACATTGTTGATCTCCATCGTTCTTACTTGTTCATACTGACTATTCGGTAAAATCACCAAAAACAGCAAAATGGCAAGCAATGCGGCAATTCCGACACACACGGAAAGTATGATGATTTTTTTCATGGGGTATCCTCCAAAACTTTTATTTTGAGAGCAATCATACTCCTACCGAAACATCTCATCAATCAAGATATTGGATGATTTATGCGTGAATCATCTCATCCTTTTGTATGATTTTTTATATTTATGATTTATTGTTGTGTTTTTTGACGGCGTTCAGCAATTCTATCTTATTTTGAACGCCGATTTTCTTATAGATATTGGCAACGTGCGTTTTGACTGTCGGCAAGGAAATGGAAAGCTTTTCTCCAATCTGGCGATAGGTTGCTCCCGTCAGAAGACAATCGATGATCTCTTTCTCACGGTTTGTGATGCGGTAAGCGTCCGGCATTTGATCGGTGGAAAAGGTATTGGCCGGCTGATACGTATGACTGATGAGTTTATTGAAGCCCCTGACGATATTGTAAAGACTCATTGCGCTGAAGACAGTATAAAAAATGAATACGGATAACAGGCCGAACGTAAACGCCTCACCGAAAAAATTAATTCTTTCTATGAAGATATCCGCAAACAGAATGGGGAACAAAACCAAAGTGACAATAGCGAGATTTCTTATACCGCTGCGGATCATACTTGTTATTATTCGATGATTATGAACCAGCAGTGTCACCGTATTATAGAGGATATTGATAAACAACAGCACGCTCGCCATCCATAATACAAACTGCACATCTATGAAGCTGTAAATAACCGCTGCGACGACCGGAACTAGTGAATATCCAGCTAGGCCTCTTAAAAAGGCCGCAGACATCTCTCTTTCCAGCAGCATCCGAACGAGCCGGGTAAAGGAATAGATGAGCAGCGAACATCCCACTGCCGATACGAACCTCATTATGGTGGTTAACACAACGCTTTCATCGACATTGGTGAACACATACGCGGTGATCATCTGCTCGATGAGTATCAGCGTCAGTGATACAGCGAACAGCAGAAAATGCTTAAGGACGCTGTTTCGGTTTTTCAGCCATAGGAAGAAAACAATAAGAATCACCGAAAAGCCCAGGGTAAATGACAGAATGTAAAAAAGGACAATGAGATGCTCCATAAAAACCTTTCAAGAACGTTTTCACCAATTGTCTATCAGAATGATAATTGATTAACGGCTATTTGACAACTAACATGAGACGGGTTTACAATCGCGGCACATAGAAAGCACCCTGCGGGGATATGCACAACCGCCTTCACGCCCTTAAACGCCTTATAAAGTTCTGCATCGGCGTATCCGACGACGGATTCAGCTTGCCTTGCACTTGCTTGCCAAGATGATCGACCACGACCATTCGCAGTCATCGTATCTTAACTGACGCCGCTAGGTTTCATCCCAACCAGTTCTGTTCCTCATCGTATGCGCTTACGTTGCCCCGGGCCAGCGGCATGAGACCGAATTTCATAAGGCCGAGATGGGCCTTGAGTTCTTCTTTTTTCAGAGTCTCCGGCATCGCGTCAACCCCAGATCATATCGCCAAATGCGAGCTTTATTTTGATAGTATCAACCGTCTAGCCCTTGCTGATGTGAACACATACAATGCCCATGTTCTCTGCCATATGCTCAGTTGTCAGTTCTTATGCTATCACGCTATGAAGCGTACCACCGGTGGTTTCACGATTGCACTGGGCGGAGGCTATAGAAGAACACAATCCTAAACCGACACACCGGACAACAAATACAAATCATCGGTATCAATACAGCTGTCGATTTTAAAATACGGTTCGAACCAGCGGCGCTCTTCACTCGCGGGCATCAAAGGCACGCTGTACAAACACACCCCGCGCGCCTCATGCATGGCATTCAGGCTGTCCCGCCCTTTGTTGTGCGCCAAAACAAACCGGCCGCCATCTGCCAGCAGATCTCTGGTCTTTTGAGCAAAACGTTCTTTATTAAAAAAATGAGGATAGGCATTGTATATGATAATACGGTCGAACGCGCCCGCTTCCAGCTGATAATAATCCGCCGTCACAATTCTCAGGCGCTTGTCTCTGTATTTTTTGCGGGCCTCATCCGTCATTTTTTCGGATAAATCAATACCCATCAACAAAGACGGGTCGTGCGAGAGCAGCCATGGAAACAGGATTCCCGTCCCGCAGGCCACATCGAGCACCCTTTGCCCCGCATGCAGGTCACACGCGCGCATAATTCGGCGCAGCTTGCCCGGTTCGTGATGCGACCGGGCATCCCAGTGGCCGGCCTGACCGTCGAAGTAAGCTTTTACGTCATGCGGCTCCGTATTTGCCGCGTTGAAAATTGAGGCCATATATCTCTCCAGTTGATTCTTTCTTCTGTCGTGTGAGGGCGCTAACAGATGCGTGGCAGACCTTCGCCCGCCAGCACGCCCAGCCTGCGCCGTCCGCCCAGCTTTGTCTCGAGCGTAACGCCTTTTCCTTCGGTAACGCGCCCGATAACCGCCGCATGGCGTCCCTCCGGCGTGCTTCTCAGTGCGTCCAGCGCCTTAAGTGCATCCTCGCACTTCACAACTGCGGCGAACTTGCCCTCGTTGCCCATGTAGAGCGGATCGAGACCAAGTATCTCACAAAAAGCCGCCGTCTGCGCCGCAACGGGCAGCGCTGCTTCTTCGAGTATTGCGCCGGTGCCCGATGCCGCGCACAGTTCATTGATAATTGTTGCCAGTCCGCCGCGTGTCACATCGCGCATGGCCTTCACCGCTGCGCCGCTGTTCAGCAGCGCCTTGACCGGTGCGCCAAGCGGTGCCGCGTCCGACGCGATGCCGTTCTCTATTTTCATCCGCGCGCTTAATATGCAGGCGTGGTGGTCTCCGAGATGTCCGGACACCAGTATCGCATCGCCCGGAGCACAGCGCGCCGCGCTGATATCGCGTCCATTCGGTATGATGCCGATCCCCGAAGTGTTGATATACAAGCCGCCGTGTCCTTCAATCACCTTGGTATCGCCCGCTACAATGGATACGCACGCTTCTTCAGCCGTGCGCGCCATGGACGCCGCCACCGTTTCCAGCGCGCCCAGCGGCAATCCTTCTTCAATGATAAACCCGGCGGAGAGATACCGCGGCTGCGCCCCCATCATCAACAGATCGTTCACCGTGCCGCACACCGCGAGCCGTCCGATGTCGCCGCCCTTGAAAAACAGTGGGGTGACCACAAAAGAATCGGTGGTAAACGCCGCTTTTCCGGTTAATTCGAGAACCGCCGCGTCCTCAAGCCGCCCCAGCGCATCGCTGTGAAAGTGCATCAAAAACACAGACTTAACGAGTTCTTCCGTCTCTTTGCCACCGCTGCCATGTGCCATTCTGATCATTCCAAACCCTCCCCGGCGTAACAAATGCCGCACGCGCCCTCGGCAGACACCATGCACGGCCCGAACGCGTTTGCGGGTGTGCACACGCTGCCAAACAGCGGGCATTGTGCGGGATGAATTCTGCCCGTTAACACCTCGCCGCAGCGGCAGCCGCCGCTGTCTGCCATGCTGTCCAGCAAACCGCGGCTCCCCGCATCAAACGCCGCGTACGCACCCTTCAAATAAAACCCCGAAGCGGGTATCGCCGAGAGCCCACGCCAATAGGCTTCATCCGGCTCAAAATATCTGTTGAGTATCGCAAGCGCCTTTGGGTTGCCCTGAGGCCGCACCACCTCGCCGTAAAGGTTGGCGGTGTAGCCCGTGTTCAGCTTAGAAAGCAGCAGACAGATGGACGCAACCATATCCGCCGCATCGAAGCCCGTCACCACCATCGGTTTGCGAAACCGCTGCGCGAGCGGTATAAACACATCGCTGCCAATCACCGCGGCCACATGCCCCGGCGTGATAAACGCGTCTACGCTTTCCTCCGCGCAGAGCGTCTCCATCGCGGGAATCAGCCGTTTGAGTGCGGTCAGCAGCTTGAAGTTTTGAATTCCTTCCGTCATTGCTGTCTCGAGCGTGAGCGCGTAAGACGGTGCCGTGGTCTCAAACCCCACCGCCGCCATCACCACAGTGCTTTCGGAATGCGCCTGCGCGAGCTTCAGCGCGTCCAAGGGCGAATAGACCATCTCCACACGCGCGCCCTGCGCCTTGGCGTCGAGCAGACTCCCGTTTTTTCCGCGCACGCGCAGCAGATCCCCAAACGACGCGATGATGCAGCCATCCGCTGCCAGCGCATAAAGCTTGTCGATATACGCCGACGCAGCGAGACAGACGGGGCAACCCGGCCCGGATATCAGCGCGACAGTCGGCGGCAGCAGCGAATGCAGCCCCGCCTTTGCGGTCGCGGCTGTGTGCGTGCCGCACACCTCCATGATGCGCACAGGCGGGCCGTCGTACCCGCGCAGATACTGCAGCATGCGCTTCATCTCACTCATGGGACAGCGCCTCAATCTCTTTGAGCAGATCGGCAAGGTCGCTTGCCTGCGACGGCTGCATCACTTCAATGGCGCAGCCCGCGTGCACGAGCACGTAGTCGCCCACGTTGGCGTCCACGAGCCGCATGTCCGCTTCCACGATGTTGCCCGAAAAATCCACCTTCGCCCGGCCGCCCGCAATGGACAGAACCCGCCCGGGCACCGCTATACACATGGCTTGTATTCCTTTCCGTTTAAATGCCAAAGGCCGATCTGTGCCTGCCCCAGGCTGATGCCGCCGTCATTGGGCGGCACCTTCTCGTTGGTATACACGGCGAAACCCTTCGCCGATAATTTGCTCATAGTATCCTCCAGCAGTACGGCGTTCTGGAAAACACCGCCGGAGAGCACCGCCGTGCGGATGCCGGTTCGGTCGCGCAGTCGGGCACATATCTCAAGAACCATATCCACTACCGCCCGATGAAACCCAAGCGCCGCTGCTTCTTGATTATTTTTTCCGCTGTGCGCCAGCGCCGATATCACGGGAGCGGCATCCGCCACCAGCGTGCCATCCTGCGTTGAAATATCGAATGCCATAGCATGAGGTGCGATACCTTGCTCCAGCGTTTCTGCGGCCAAATTCTGTAGCTTTATGGCGCATTCGCCCTCGTAACGGTTATACGTGCAGACGCCGAGTACCGCGCTCGCCGCGTCAAATAAGCGGCCCATTCCCGAATTGCCGTGCGTATTGATGCCGGCTTCCAGCGCTGCCTTGATCAGCGGCCAACGTTCGTCGCGGATCAACTCATCCAGCCCCGCGTCATGCAGATAACACATCGCACTCTTAGCCGCGTCCTTCATGCCCTCGTCGCCGCTCAGAAAGCGCACTGTTTTGATGTGTCCCGCCCGTTCGAAGGTGTTGTCACGGCCCACCAGAAACTCTCCGCCCCACACCGTGTTGTCGCAGCCCCAGCCGGTGCCGTCAAACGCGACACCAATGACCGGCTCCTCCAGCCCATGCTCAGCCATCACCGAAGCGATGTGCGCGTGATGATGCTGGACGCGCAGCAGCGGCAGCTTTGTCTCCTGTGCCAACGCCGTGGACGCGTAGCCGGGGTGCAGATCGCACACGGCCAGTTCAGGGCTGATGCGCAGCAGCTTTTGCAGCCGTTTCAGGCTTTGGGTGTACGCTTCCATACACCCTTCGTTATCAAGGTCTCCGATGTGCGGTCCCACATAAGCGAACCGCCCGGACGCGAGACTGTACGCCGCTTTGAGCTGTCCGCCCGCCGCGAAGACGCTGCCCTTGCAGCCGCCGTTCAATATCACAGGCAGCGGCGCATACCCGCGGGACCGGCGAATCATCTGCGTGTGCCCCGCCGTGATCTTCGCCACCGAATCGTCCGCCCGCGCGGCGATGCGCCGCGTGTTGTACAGCATGCCGTCAAGGCCCTTCCACATCCGAATCGGCTCATCATCCTTCACGATGGGCTCTTCGGATACATTTGCGCTCGTCATCACGAGCGGGCCGAGGCTTTGAACCAGCAGCGTGTGCAGTGGGGTGTATGGCAGAAACGCGCCGAGCAGTCGACTGTCGCCGCACACCGCAGGCGCGAGATCGTTTTTCTTTTGTTTGAGCAGCACGATGGGCCGCGCACCGGACAGAAGCAGCGCTTCCTCTTCGGGTGACACATACGCACAGCGCCTGATATCATCAATATGCGCAAACATCACCGCAAACGGCTTGAGTTCACGGCGTTTGAGCGCACGCAGACGTAAAACCGCTTTTTGATGATGCGGGTCACAGCACAGGTGATAACCGCCGATGCCCTTCACCGCGACCACGCCGCCCGCGCGCAGCGCCTGAACGGCGTTCGCAAACGCGGATTCCCTCACCGTCTCACCCGCACTGTCCCGGTAAATGAGATGAGGGCCGCAATCGTGGCATGAGATCGTCTGGGCATGAAAGCGCCTGTCTTCTCGGTCCGCGTACTGCGCCCCGCAGAATTCGCACATCTCATAATCAACCATGGTCGTGGTGTCCCGGTCATACGGTGCGTCCTCAATGATGCTGTAGCGCGGGCCGCACGCCATGCAGCTGATGAACGGATGCGCAAAACGCGCGTCGCGTTTGTCCGCCAGCTCTTTAAGGCACGCCTCACAAACACAAAGATCCGGAGATACGAACACCGGGCCGTCCGTTTCACCGCTCGGCTCAATGGCAAAGGTATCATGCCGGATGTACGGCATATTTTCCGTCTCGTGATGAACGATCAGCGCGTTATCCGGCTTCTCTTCGAGCAGCCGTGTCAAAAACTCATCGAGCTGCGCCGCCGTGCCGCAGGCCGTGATTTCCACGAGCCCGCCGCTGTTTCTAACGGACCCGGTGATTCCCAGAAAAAAAGCCAGCTTAACCACAAAGGGGCGGAAACCCACCCCCTGCACAATGCCATACAGCCTTATTCTTATGCACCTGTTTGAGTTTTCTTCTCTCGTATCCATTGAACGATTCCGTCCACACCCTCGCCAGCCCGAGCCGATACCTTGATCACAGGCACGTCGGGGTTCAGCGCCCTCACACCGGCCATGAAAAAGCTCTCATCGAAATCCACATAAGGCAGCAGATCTGCCTTGTTGAGCACGATGATGTCCGCCTTCTCAAATGCCAGCGGATACTTGTACGGCTTGTCACTGCCGTCCGTCACGGTAACAATCAGCATCTTAAAGTGCTCGCCGATGGTGAACTCCGCCGGGCACACGAGATTGCCGATATTTTCGATAAACACCGCACCGCCTTTCGGCATATCAAAATCGTCAACCGCCGCGCGGATGGTGGGCGCGTCCAGATGACATGCGCCGTGCGTATTGATCTGATAGGTGCGGATGCCAAGCGCCACCAGCGCTTTGGTGTCGATGTCCGATTCAATATCGCCTTCAATCACCGCACTTTGCTCACCGAGCCCCTCCACAATGCGGCGGATCACGGACGTCTTGCCCGCACCCGGGGCTCCCATCACATTGATCAGCAGTGTGCCGCTGGCTGACATTTCACGGTTCACTTCATCGGCGATTCTGTCGTTTTTATCGTATATGGATTGCTTGACGTCAATCCGTTCGGTTTCCATTGTCTTCTCCTTTTACCTGGCTCACTTCAATATAATCGATATAGAACTCCGTTCCAATCGTCGTGGGGCCTGCCGTCCCCCCGCAAACAGGGCACTCAAATGAGAACGGCTTTCTCTCAAAAACCTCTCCGCAACGCTGGCATTTCGCCTTTGGGCGTATGCGTGTGATCTCCAGCGCACAGCCTTCACAGGCCGTCCCTTTTGATATCTCATCAAAATACATATGCACGCTCTCGCCCACATAGCCCGAAAGGTCCCCAATCACCAGCGCAATTTTATCAACGCGTTTCGCGTTTCTCTCCCGTGCGGTTTCCTCCGCGATGCGGATGATCTCGAGCGTAATCGGATACTCATGCACCGGTGAATGCGTCCGTCAGCTTCTCCACGCCGGGCGTGGTATAGTCGTTCTTCATCGTCAGGCATTTCTTCGGGCAGTTTTCTACGCACGCGTTGCACTGTATACACTTCATGCGCTCAATTTCCCAATGCTTATCCGCTTTTACCACGCGGATGCTCCCTGTGGGACAGCGTTTCTGGCAAATGCCGCAGTAAATGCAGTCGGCAATGGTGATCTCAATGTGGCCCCGGGTCCGGTCGAAAAACTCGCGCCGCTTATACGGATACATCAGCGTGGCCGGTTTATGCCCAAGGTTCTTAAGGGCGCTTTTCGAAAAGCTCATCACAGACATCGCACGCCTACCTTTCTGTGCAGCTGATGCACGGGTCAATCGTGAGAATCAGCACCGGCACATTGGCCAGACTGCGCCCCTCGAGAATCTTCAGCAGCGCGGGCAGATTTGCGAACGTGGGCGTGCGCACACGGAAACGTTCTAAAAATTTGGTGCCGTTGGCGCGCACATGATAGAACGCCTCACCGCGCGGCTGCTCCACACGGATAAAGCCCTGACCATTGGGGTTTCCCGTCACTTTTACCGAAATATCGCCGTCCGGCATTTTGCTGATTGCCTGTCGGATGATATCGACGGACGTATGGACTTCACCCATACGCACCGCGCACCGCGCAAAACTGTCACCATCGGGGCTCGTCATCACGTTGACATCCAGCTCATCATAAACCGCGTAGCCCGTTTTGCGCATATCCTGCGCCACGCCGCTGGCGCGCAGCATGGGGCCGACCGCACCGAGCGTTAAGGCTTCGTCCGCGGTCAGTACACCGATGCCTTTCAGTCGGTGAAGCACCGATTTATCGTTCAGGAAAGTGGTTTCGAGCGCCTTGAACTCGCGCCCGATCTCCTCTAAAGTTAAGAGTATTATCTTCTGGCTGTCCGCGTCGATATCCTTGCGCACGCCGCCCACCTTGCACACCGAGAATATAACACGGCCGCCCGTTGTCATCTCGAAAATATCCAGCACCTTCTCGCGCAGGCGCCAGCACTGCATGAACAAATTCTCGAACCCGAAGGAATCGGCGAGCAGGCCCATCCACAAAAGATGGCTGTGAATTCTAGAAAGCTCCGCCCACACCACACGCAGATATAGCGCACGGGGGGGCAGCTCCAGATTCATGATGTCTTCGACGGCCATGCAGTAACCCATGCCGTGCATGAAGCTGCATATGCCGCAAACGCGTTCCGCCACATACACATAGTCGTTAAAATCGCGCGTTTCCGCCAGCTTTTCAAGGCCGCGGTGAATATAGCCGATGGATGGAACCGCTTCGATAACGCGTTCATCCTCAATCACAAGATCAAGATGGATGGGCTCCGGCAGCACGGGATGCTGAGGTCCAAACGGAATCACACTTCTCTTGCCCATTTCTATTCACCATCCTTCCCTGCAAACGGCGTCGGCTTTGCCGTCTGATACAGCTTGCCTCCGAAATCCACAAGCTTATGCTTTACTTTCAAACCGAACAGCGATTCAATTTCATTTTCGTATAAGAACGCGGGCGGAATTATGGCGCTGATGCTGTCAATCTCATCAGAAGGTGACACCGATATTTTCAAGTCCACAAGCTGATAATTTAAGTCAAAAGAATAGTCAAGTTCAAGCATTTCGCCGCTTTTGCTGCAGCAAATTTGAACCAGGCGGCATCCCTGATCTTTTAGGTCGCTGACTTTATCAAGCAGCTCTATCGGCAATATAGTCACAAATTCTTTATCGGGCTTCATGTGTTATCTCCCGTTTATGTTTCTTTCTTGTTCGTCTGGATTCTTTGTATTTCTCATCCAATAAATGCGCTGCCTGGGCAACGCCGTCGATAATGGCTTCGGGGCGCGCCGCGCAGCCCGGCACATAAACATCCACCGGCACTGCTTTATCGGCACCGCCTATTATATTGTAGCAATCGGCAAAAATGCCGCCGCTCGTGGCACAAATGCCAATGGCCACCACCGCTTTGGGATTCGGCATTTGCTCATATATCTGCTGCAGCACGCTTAAAGCCTGCGCGTTCACACCGCCCGTCACCAGCAGTATATCAGCATGTTTGGGATTTCCGGTATTGATAATGCCAAAGCGCTCAAGATCGTAAAGCGGCGTGAGGCATGCCAGAACTTCTATATCGCAGCCGTTGCAGCTGGAACCGTTGTAGTGTATCACCCATGGTGATTTGCTGAAATAACCCATTGTTCACCTACTTTAATAAATCAACGAGAGTATGACCAGATTTAGAAACCCGACGGTCACCGTCAGTCCCCACACCGTTTTTAGCGCCCACTTCCAACGCACGCGCGCGAAAGAGTTGTCTATTAGTATCTCCAGAAAGTAAATAAACAGGCAAACGGCCAGCGCCACCAGCGGACTTAAGGGCGCTTTCCATGCAAAAAACAAATAGATAAAACCGAGCAGCATGATGTTTTCGTACCAGTGCGTAATCTCCACGATCGCCAGTGTAGGGCCGGAAAACTCGGTCGTGAGGCCGCTGACCAGCTCCTGATGCGCATGATGCGAGGTGCTGATGTCAAAAGGCGACTTGCGGAATTTAAACGTCAATATGAATGCAAATCCGATAAAGACGCCGGGAAGGTAAACAACGGAGGGCAGCTGGGATGCCATGATACTGCCCACTGAAAACGTCTTGTCCGACAGATAAAACCCCATTGCCGTGAACAGCACCATCGGCTCATAAGCCATCATGGCCAGAAGCTCACGGTCAGCACCCAGATTGCTGTATGGCGAATTCGTGGAATACGCCGCCATCAGCAGGAAAATGCTCGCCAGCGTCAGCGCGAATATCACCAAAAGCAGATCGCCGCCGGAGAAGAAGATCACACCCGTCGCGATCATAAACAGAAGGAACATCACCACAAGAAATGTCGATGCATAGTTGACAACAACAACTTCCTTGCGAAACAGCTTCATCACGTCATAGAAGGGCTGCAATATCGGCGGCCCCTGCCGCCCCTGCATGCGCGCGGTGACTTTTAAATCCAATCCTGCCAATAGACCGCCCAAAAACGGTGCCGCTATCACGTATATCAATGCATAAAGCCAATTCATCCCAAAACACTCCCACACAGATAGATCAGCGCAAACACGATCAAGGCAAGGGCTGCCAGCGCCGCGATCTTAAACAGCCTCTGTTCTCCGAAATAACGTTCCATATACCAGTTTGCGAGGTACATACGCTTCGTCTCCCCGCCCGAACCTTTAAAATGCCGGTTGTCTCCTGAGTTGATACCGGCCATATAAACCGTGGTCAGTTTGCCGCGTGTGAAGAAACGCAAGCCGAGCGGCAGCAAAAGGATCATTCCGAGCAGCATCAGCATGATGTTCTGGTTACCAAGGCTGATCACCGTAAGCGATACTCCGAATTGCTGAACCAAAAACGGCTCAATCATATACTGCGAGACAACCGGGAAAAGCAGGCAATTGGCAATTGTAAAGCATGCCAGCGCATACAAGGCAACCAGCTCCGCTTTGGGGGCTTTGGCCGCCAGCCGTTCGCTCTGCGGCCGGATTGCCACCAGTTTGCCCAGCCATTTTGTCCAGTAAAAAAGCGTTGCCGCACTGCCGAATACGAGCAGCAGCAGCATAATCATGTTTTTCGAATCGAGGAACGCCTTCATGGCCGCCCATTTGGATATCAACATACCAAAGGGCGCAAGGAACATTCCCGCAATGCCGATTGTCATCACAATGGCCATCATCGGCAGTTTGACAATGAGTCCGTGCATATCTTCAATATCGCGGCTGCCCAAGAGCCCTTCCACCGACCCCACAGACAGGAACATGAGCGACTTGGACACGGCGTGGAAAATGATCAGGAACATGGCCGCCCATATAGACTCGTAAGTGCCGATGCCCGCACATGATACAATGAGCCCGAGGTTCGCAATGGTCGAGTAAGCCAACACCTTTTTGGCATCGTTTTGCGAAATGGCGATGATGGAGGCGGACAGAAACGTCACCCCCCCTACCAACACCACGAAAAAGCCCGCCATGTTGCCCGTTAGCAGCGGCGCGATACGCAATATCATATAGACGCCTGCTTTGACCATGGTGGATGAATGCAGCAGCGCCGATGTCGGCGTGGGTGCCACCATTGCTCCGAGCAGCCATCTCGAAAACGGCATCTGGGCCGACTTCGTGAGCCCGGCAATGGCAATAAACAAAGCGGGTATCACAAGCAGATCATTTTGAGATTTCAAAATATCCTTGAGTTCTGTGACGTGCAGCACTGTTCCGAAAAAGATAATGCCCGCCGCAAAGAAGACGCTGCCAATCGTGTTGTAAAGCAAGGCGGTAAATGCGTTCTTTTTTGCTTCAGGCGTTTTGGTATAGCCAATAAGCAGGAAAGAGCTCACCGTGGTGATCTCCCAAAACAGGAATATCCACACGAGGTCGTTGGAGAGCAAAATGCCGAACATCGCGGAAAAGAATAAGAAGATCACAGAGAAAAACATAGGCCGGCGATCTTTAACGTCCTTGTGATGTTCATGGTAATGCTTCATATAGGAGATGGCATAGATAGCGATGAGACCGCCGATAAAGGCGACGATCAGCACCATAATGATGCTGAGTTTGTCTACGAAGAAATGATGACTGAGGGATTCCGTCAGATGATGCCCCGATAGTTCATACCATATCAGCGCCGCCATCTGAACCACTGACAGCACTGTGATCAGATACTTCCTGTTTCGCACTGTCACATAGATGATATACAGCGTAATCAGTATCTCAATGACAAACAGGCTGATATTGACTGTGGCCGATTGCACAAGGTAGTATTCTTCTGTCACGTTAAAATGGGTAACAGCCAGCATCACCGACAGAGCAGCTATGGTCAGAGTCCCCAATATAATGACAACATTGCGCAGCGTGTTGTTTCTGATGCCTATCATTAATAAGGCAGCCAATAATGGAACAATGATTATTAATACGAGCAGCGACATAATCTCCCTGATTTCCGAGCCAGTCAGACTCAAAAATGGCTGGCTATAACCGAGTTAATATAGCATCGGGTATTTCTTTTGTCAACGATTGATAATATTTTGACAATCAAGAAGAGCAGGCCTCTTTTAGCCGTTACATATCGTACCAGTTAATAGAATTAAGTGTCTGCTTGCCGGGTTGTTTCTCTTTGATTTAAGCGGTTGTGATTCACTGATGCACCATACCGTGAGATAATACGGCTGATTACAGACGAGCCTGCAATCAGTATGTCCACTTCCAATATACCCCCGTTTAAGCGCTGTTGTATATGTGCTGCAGCACACCGCTTGTGTTCCGTGTTCATATCACCCTGCCGTTTTTTCACATGATTATAAAACCGCTCATATAGGTATCCCGGATCAGATTGTGGATTCGAGCCCGCGCCGGATCATAGAACTAGGTACAGCGGGCTAAGAACCGTCACCTCCGTGTACACGCCGACGAAACCGTTTTCGTGATTTGAAGCAGATGGAATCGACAGCCCATTAACGTTTTGCATAATTAAAAAAGCAAAACCTGATGGTATTGCTCTTTGTGTTCAGAATCTATCTTATTTTATTATGCCCTTGCTTTCTCAAGTTTGCTTTCTTGAGCGGGCATGGTACGTGTCAGGTTCTTAATCCATTTAAGCCGGTTTAACACCACAATGGTGACGAAACACTTTAATACCTGATCCGCCTTCAGGCAGGTGTACACAACCCATGCCGGGGCATGGAAAACAAACATCGCAATCATCGCGGCGGGAAGGATAACCCCAAACACAAATATGGAATCGTTGATGAAAACGAAGCTGACGCTGCCTCCCGCTCTGACAAACCCCAACAGCAGCGGCGCGTGGTAAAACGTTCCGACAGTGAAAACCACCAGAGCGGTCATAAACTGCCGTGATGTATCGACCGCTTCGGGGCTTAAAGTCGGGTAAAATGAAATAAAAACATCCTTAAACAGGAATATAAAGATTCCCGTCGCCGTACCTATGCATAGGAAAAAAAACTGCGCTTTTTTCACATTGCTTTTTAAAGCGTCGTACTGACCGGCCCCGACAAGCTTGCTCGTCATAATGGCAAGACCCTGAGCCAGCCCCGACATCCATATAAATGTGAGCTGGGCAAGCATGTTCACAACGGCAAGCGCTGTGATGATCTCAGCGTTGAATCTTCCCATGATGGCGTTTTGGGCAACAAGGTTCACCGCCCAAACAAGCTGCCCCGCCATTACCGGAGCGCCGTACTTGATAAAGTCTTTTCGCAGCACCTTGTCCGATTTAAAAAAGCAAGACAGCTTGATGCCAAGCTTTTTATCTTTATGCAGCACGTAATATCCGGCCGCAGCCGCCTCGCATATCCGGCAGATGAGCGTTGACAGCGCGCTACCCGCAGCCCCCAGCTTCGGAGCACCCAGATTGCCGAATACAAACACCCAGTTTAATATCAGGTTGATCACAAACGCCATAATGGAAATATAGAAACCGACCTTCACCGATTCGACGCTTTGTACGGTTGATATCATCACCTGAGAAAACGCGAAAAACACATATGAAAAGCTCAGTATGCGAATGAAGTCGGTCCCTTCGCTGATCACCGTCGGGTCTGAGGTAAATATGGAAAGCATCTGCACCGGAAAGAAGAAGCACACCAACCACAGCACTGTGCTGATCACAAGCAATATTCTGATCGCGATGGCGCAGAGGACCCGTATGCTGTTGGTATCCCCTTTTCCCCAATACTGTGCACAGAGTATCATAACCGTACCCGTGATACCCATGGCCAGTGTCTGAAGAAAGATTTGCACCTGATTGCCCATGTAAGCACCGGCCATTGCCTTGTCGCTGACCATGCCGATCATCGTCGTGTCACTGAAGGCGATTCCAAAGGTAACGAGCAGCTGTAGCGATATCGGTATCATCAGCCTGAAAAGCGTTCTGTAAAAGCCGCTGCCGTTTGTGCGGAGCCTTGCTGTCTTGCCCAATTTTCATTCCCTTCCGTCCTGCAAATGGCAGGCATGAAACGCTGCGCTCTAAGCGCCTTTTTGCATGACTGTAATCACGGACGTAAACGTTTTCGCCAATCTAGTATCATAAACCTGTCACTGGTTTTTGACAAGATGTCACAAGAAAATTAGCGTAAATAAAGAGTAAAAAGTCAGAACTTTATAACAGGTTTTTGCTTTTACAATGTATTGACTGGTCCGGTGTGGATGACAGGATCGATTGTGTTGCAGCAAAAAAGATGATATTTGTTTAGAAAGTGATATAAAGTGAACAAGAGTGAATGATAAATGAACCGAGATGAATTAAACCTGAGTTCAATCATCCTCACTTACATGAAGGCTGACGTCTTTGACGCACCCATTTAGCGGATCTTGAAGAACGGGATAATCAGTGATCTGCTATTATTATTCATTCGCAGGCATCATATATATCAAGTCCTTCCTTTTATATATTCTATTGGTTTAAACAGACAAAACGAATGTAACAATTTGCACACAGCAAGTATCGGTTGCCGCCTGTTAAGCAACCAAATTAACAGCTGCATCATATCACCCTATTGCATAGACATTCCGGCATTTCCGCAAAATCAAAGAACCCCTTTGCCGTTTGATGGCATCGGGGTTCTTTTACAGTCTTTGGACTTATTCTTACATTAAATCCAAATTAGTTCGGCAGACCGCCTATAGCTTCAATAACTTTAGGACCATATTCCCAAGGAACGATGTCATCGACGTTCTCTTTGGTAGCAGGCAGTAACGGCACAAATGTCATTTCCTCAACCGTCTCGCCGTTGACGAGAGCATAGAGTTTCTTGGCGGACATGGCACCCATATAAGAGGTCGGAGCGGCTATGGTTGCGTCAAGGTCCCCATCACTAAGCATCTGAATGC
>JAEXTV010000024.1 GCA_023406895.1 Bacillota bacterium
CGTCTTTTTCGCGCCCGACTGCGCTTTCACCGTGAACTTGAGCACCTTGGTCTGCCCGTTTTTAAGCGTGAGCTTTTTCGAAGCCGGAGACACCTTCGCCATCACGTTGGCCTTTGCGGCTTTGAGCATCACGCTGCTCGTGTTCTCATCGAGACGGAGCGCATAGTTCGTCACATTCGGGTCGAACGGCTGGCTCAAAACCCCTGCCGAGTTGGTCAATGACGCGAGATTGTTGTCGGCCGATTTGGCGCGCGTTACGGTGAATTTGTATGTGTTTGTTTTCTTGCCGTATTTCACTTTGATGGTGACGGTTTTGCTCTTGCCGTTGGCGAGGGTGACGATGGTGTTGGATACGGCTTTTCCATTGATGGTATAGGAAGACCCATAATAATGCTTAATTGGAGTTATCGTGACACTTGGCTCGTTTTCACCGAGTGTGATCTTATAGTTTCTGCTACCCGAGGTGAACGGACTCGATAGCGACCCTGCAGAAAGTGAAATATTGTCTAAGTATGGCCCGATAAGAGCCAATTTTGCGTAGAAAATGACTTCATTGGCCGTCACTGTGTAAGGAAAAGTGATTGGTACCGTATTGCATTCCCTTGTCGGATACCAACCTGCGAAATAATATCCTTGCACATCTGGTATCGGCGGTGACATAATAACATCGCCATACTTATAACTGACCGAAGGAATTTGCGCGCCTAACGCGTTAAATGAAACCCAACAAGGATGTGCCCACCACTTGGCATATAATGTCGCATTTCCAGTCAACCTATACGGCATCGAAATCGGAGCGGTATCGCATGAAGAAGTAGGATACCATCCATTTAGTGAGTAATGTTCTCTTGGAGAAATATCGGGGTAAATCTGCATATTATATACACCTGTATATGTATAGATGTTCCCATCCAATGTATCAAATTTTACTTTGTAAACAGCCGTTGGATCTTTCGTTGATGTCGGATATCCATACCATAAGTTAGAGAAGCCGGTGCTTCCCTCTCTATAAAATACCGTGAAATAATACGGACCACCCATAAAAACATCCTCACCCATATTTGGCGCATTTCCGCTGAAAAATGCTGAATACAGTTTTTCGCAACCTTCAAAGGCTTCATTTTCAATTAGAATAATACTTGCAGGTAGCGAGACGGTTTCAAAATTTCTGCAATTTGAAAAGGCATGCCTTCCAATTTGAGTGACCCCTTCTGGAATCACCAATTTTTTTATACTACTGTTGGAAAATGCATAATCTCCTATTGAAGATATGCCTTCTGGAATGATCACTTCTTGCAGATTTTTACATTGATAAAAGGATTCTGATTGAATTGAATCAAGGCTTTTTGGAATGTTAATGACTGTTAGACTGTTGCAGCCTTCGAAGGCACTAACGCCTATTGAGTGGATACTGTCAGGTAATACAATGTTGCTTAGCTTTTCACAATACATGAATGCAGACTCTCCGATGGAAGACAAGCCTTCTGAAAAGCCCACATAATTTAGGGATTCACAATACATAAACGCATATTTCCCAATTGATTTTACAGAAGCGGGAATATTAACATGTTTCAGCTTTATACAATTGGAAAAAAGACCTTGTTCAATGCTTTCGAGCGCTGCAGATAACGTTACTGTTTCAAGTCCCGAACAACCAGAGAAAGCGCTTTCAACGACGTTCGTTATGCTATCAGGCATAACAATATCTGTCATATTAATACATCCTTCAAATGCATATCGTTCTATCCTCGTCACACCTTGGGGGATTAGGACGTCATTTAAAGCCATGCAACCCGAAAACAGTGACGATTCAACAACTAAAAGACCTGTCGGCAAACACATAGACTTCAACTTTTCACAGCCTTGAAAAACTCCCCAGCCAATACTTTTCACTTGACTTGGTATATCAATTTGTTCAAGACTAACACAGTTCTCAAAAGCCAATTCGCCTATTGATCTTACATCTTCTGAAATAATAACATTTTTCAGGTTTGTGCAGTCTTGAAATACCCTTTTACCTATTGTCGTCACGCTTTGAGGTATAATGAATTCCTCCATTTTAGTGCAATTCTCAAAAATGCTATCTTTCAGCGATGTTATGCCTTCAGGCAAATCAATCTTTATAATACTAGAACAACTCCGAAAGGCACCTTCCTCAATTGTCGTCACACTTGCTGGTATTGTAATTTGACTTAAATTTATGCAGTTCTCAAAAGCCCAAGTTCCAATATACGTTAGCGAGCTAGGTAATATTATTCTTTGCAATTGACTACAAGACTTAAAAGTGCTGATTTCAATCCTTGTCACACCCTCAGGTATATCCATCTCCTCAATTCCTATGCATTCCCAAAAGGCATTTCTTTCAATATAACGCATATTTCTCGGTATAACAATATTTGTTAAATCCGCGCAATAAGAAAAAGCTTCCGTCTTAATTGTGGTCACTGTGTCAGGAACACTATAAATACCTGATTTTCCCGCAGGGCAGCAATATAATTCAGACTGACTTTTGTTGAATAATACTCCATCAACACTTTCAAAATACGCATTCGCCGGATCAACAGATATGTTCTCCAATGAAGTACAATTCCGAAAGTTTGAACCATTCAAATAGCGTAGATTCTTCGGAATATTAATGGAAGCCAAACTGGTACAATAATGAAACAAACCGCCTCCGAAAAACTCAACACTTTCGGGCAAAACCATTGATTGCAGTTGGGTGCATCCGTAGAATGCCATAGCTTGTATATAATGAACACCCTCAGGTATTGTTATACTATTAAGATTACTACTGTTGCAAAATGCCAACATTTCAATTGAAAATACGCCATTAGGAATATTATAATCATTCCTAGGGTTACAAGCGGGATAACATATCAGAATTGTCTTGGCCTTATTAAACAATACACCATCTTCGCTTGCATAATATGTGTTTGACGCATCCACATTTATTTGTACGAGTCCGTCGCACAAGACAAACGGCATTTGCGCAATAGAAGTAATGCTAGATGGTAATGATATCTCGGCTAAATTGAAACACGCATTTACTGAATATTCCTGTATCGTTTTAACCCCATCCGGAATGTTTAATCGAATTAGTGACGGATTATTTTCAAATGCACCGCTTCCTATTTTCGTTACAGTCTTTTTATCCAGCATACTCGGGACTGTGACATCTCCCCCTGCCCCGTGGTACCCCGTGATCGTGACAGTCCCATCTCCGTTATCCGTGTAATCATAATCGCCCGATGTCGCACATGGTTCCATTATCGCGGCTGGCTCCACTGCCGATTCAGGCAGAATATCCTCAGGTAGCTCTGGGACATCAGGCATTTCCGGCAACACAGTTTCCGAAGGTACAGGTGATTCAGTCGGCAAAGGCACCTCCGATGGCTCTTCTGGGGGCACCGGCGTTTCAACCGGTATTTCTGTCGGCTCCGGCTCAGCCGTCTCCGTGGGCGCAGCAGTCGGGCTTTCTACAGGCGGTTCCTCCGCGAACGAAATCGGCATGTCCCAAACGAACACAGCCGCAAATAGAACAAATGATAAAATCAGGGCGATCAGCCGTTTACCGGTTATACCACACATAGAATCATGCTCCTTTTATCATTTAAGTCTGCCGGGTGGGAAAACGAAAGAATAATTGAAAATAATAACTTATTATAACATATATTCTTGCCCTGCTAAAACATATTTGTACTGTCATAAGAAAAAAACCAGCCAAAAAGCCGGTTTTCATTGTTCTCTGCCATTATGCTTTGGTGTTACACCCTCTTTTTCGACATCCTCATCATCGCAAGGCCATAAAACAGTATGCCTGTTAGTACAAGAAATGTAATGCTCATCAGTGGCGTGACGGTGAAATCGCCGATCTTATACGATACGCCCATCATGCTGTTGAAGCCGTCCAGCGCCTGCTCCGGCGCCCCCGCAAACGCGGCATCCACCGGAGCGCCCATCACCACCTGCCGCAAAAGCACCGCCGCATGGGAAACGGGGATCACCTTCACAACCGTCTGCACCGCTTCGGGCAGTGTGCCGATCGGCAGATAAATGCCCGCCACAAACCCGATCAATGTGCCGATGATGGTGCTGACCGTGGTGAATGCGTTCTGGCTCTTGATGAACGATACGATAAAGCACATCAGTGCCGTATTGGAGAGTGTGGCAAGCAGGATAAGCCCGAACACTTTGAGTATCGCGACAGCGCCGAGCAGCTCACCCCCGTTTGCAAGCACATAAATTTCCGAAAGCACCAGCGCAACAACGCTCATAATGACGCCGATGATAAACACACTTAAAAGATAACCGCCCGTGATTTGGCTCCTCTTAATCGGTGACGAATAAAAATCTTTCGCGATCTTTTTGGTCTTGTCTTCCACCATAATACCGAGTGCCCCTAGGGTGGTGGTGACAGACGTGACCGCGAGCAGACCGCCTATCAGCCAGCTATCCATGATAAAACGCGCATTGCCCGTATCTGGAAACTCGCCAAGCCAGACATCACCCAAAAAAAGCGCGTACAGCCCGATGATAATGAGCACAGCCAGCAGTGAAAAAAATACAGCGGCTCTGTCTCTGAAAAACAGCTTCACGTTCCGTTTGATAAATGTGGTCATTCTCTGAGCTCCTTTCCCGTAATCGCGATAAACGCGTCGTCCATGGTGCCGCGCAGCACCTCAAACCCGTATATAAACGCCCGGCATTTTTCAATAATCGGAAGCGCATCCAGCGTATCCTTAAGCTTTACAATCATTTGATCGGCCACCTGTGTATACGCGCAGGCCATCTCATTGAGTGCGGCACACAGCTGCCGTTCATCCTTGCAGACCAGCCGAAGGATGTCGCTCGCAAAACGGGTCTTCAGCTCGGCCGGCGTTCCCTTGGCGGCAATCTCGCCGCGGTCTATCACAATCACATAATCGGAACCCGCCGCTTCTTCCATGTAATGCGTCGTCAAAAACACGGTCATACCCGTTTTGTCTTTAAGCTCCTGTATCATCGTCCATACCGATGTGCGCGTTTGCGGGTCGAGCCCCGTTGTGGGTTCATCGAGAAATAGGATTTTAGGCGTCTGCACGAGCGCACGCGCAATGTCCGCCCGGCGACGCTGTCCGCCCGAGAGCTTGCCGTAAGGACGGTCGATAAACCCCAATACATCCACTGTGGCAGCCGCATTTCTCACCGCTTGCTCAATTTTGTTTTTGTCCTTGAAATAAAGGCCGGCTCTCAGCCTTAAATTCTCTCCCACGGTGAGCAGTGCATCGAGCACGCTGTCCTGAAACACCACACCGATACTGTGCCGGATGTCTTCGTCGTCATCGCCGAGCTTGTGTCCGTTCACGATGACTTCACCCTCATCACAGGCCAGCAGCGTACATAAGATGTCAATCGTGGTGGATTTCCCCGCGCCGTTGGGGCCGAGAAACGAAAACAGTTTGCCTTGTTCCACATAAAAGCTGATGTCCTTCACCGCCTGAACATCGCCGTAGTTCTTTTTTAAATTTTTAACCTCAATGATTTTCTGCATAGTTCAAATCTCCTTTCGTGATTACCATAATCGCAAAAGGAGGTATCGCCAATAGCCCGAAAAGCAAGATGCAAAAAAGCAGGTTAAGATGCAAAAAAGCGGCGGTGAGTTGGTATCACCGCCGCCCGTGTTGATGTTATTTTACTGTTCTCTTCTTATACGACTCCAAGCTTTCGTTCAGCATGCGCGCCACTTTCTTTTCGCGCAGGTATGTGAAATACCATACCATTATGTACGAAACAGAAAACAGCAATATGATAACAACAGGCTGAATGATACTGCCTGCAGCGAGCCAACCCCAATAATATCCGAAAAACAGAAGAAGACTGATCAAAATAAGTAAGTGAAGAATTTTACGTAACCGCATCTTCTTTTTCCCCAGCTCTTTTTTTGAGCAGAAAATGAACCCCGGCAGTGTACATAAAAACGAAAACGTAAGAAGCTGCCATAAAAGCGAAATACCAAACCGCGCATTCGGAAAGAACATCGTGCAAAAAACGACAGCACATATCACCGTACCCGCAACAATCAGCAGAAATTCCAGCATCATTTCTTTTATCCGTTTGATTATCATCGTCGCACCTTCCTAAAGCAGCAGCTTTTGTTTGAGATCGGACACATACTGCCTCGATATGATGATCTTTTCACCGTTATCGAGCGACGCTTCGAGACGTCCGCTGTATGCCGGGCTTAAAAATGTGATTTTGGGCAGATTGAGAATAACAGACTTGGATACCCTCAAAAAATCGCTCCCCGCGAGCAGGGCTTCCACCTCGTAAAGCTTATACTTGCTCTCAAACACTTTTTCTCGGCAATAGATAAACACCTTGTTGTCCACCGCCTCAAAATAATAAATATCATCCAGATCAAGGCGGTGAATGTCACTGCCATCCAGCCCGATGATGTTTGGTTTTTGCGTTTTGAGATTGTTGATGAGCTGCAGAAGCTCCTTGCTCATCTGCCGGCAGCGGATGATGACCTGATCCTCTTCGCCCGCTCCCGGCTCCTCTATAAGTATCTTCATTTCAAGCATCCTTGTCAAAATGATTCGCCATGATCACAATGGTGTCTGGTAATAAAAACAAGCGCTGCCTTTATTGTATACGCTCAGTGTCAAGGAAGGCAACGCTTTTTTGGCATGTATAAATGAAAAAGGGATTATCTTTTCCCCACAATGCTTTCGTAGTCATAAAGCTCATCCATTTCGGTGAGCTCGTTAACCATGAACGCGCGGATGTACGCTTTGTCTCGCGTGATCGAATGGATGTAGTAGCCGTTCTTCAAATAAAACGCGACAGATGAGCGCATGCGGCTCGCCGTGTGCAGCGCGATGGCCCGCACACCGAGTGTGACGCATTCGCGGCGCACCTTCTCAAGCAGCAGCCCGCCGATGCCGAGCGACTGATACTCAGGGTCTACCGCGAGGCGCGAGAGATAAGCGATTCCGTCGTTGAGCACCTCGAAGCGCACGGAGCCTGCCACCTCGCCGTCCACCTCGCAGAGGTACACATGCTTTTCATGAATATCGCGCAGAATTTCGTCGTCTGTTTCATGCAGCGCAGCCACGTTCTCTTCACGACGAATTTCGCGCGCGTAATCGGTGAACGCCTTGCGCGTGACGCGTTTGATATCGGCCAGATCACTGTCTGCGGCTTTTTTAAAAACGATACTTTCCATCATATTTTTAAGTCTCCATGAGGAATTCCCTGTACCCTGCCTTACAGCCTCCTTTTGAAAGGAGGTGGCACGCGCAGCGTGACGGAGGATTGTCAGTATTTTTCAAAGTATATCAACTATAGAAACCCGTTATTTAACTCCCCCAGTCACCTATCGGTGACAGCCCCCTCAAAGAGGGAGCCAATGTGCTTAGATCATCTGATCTGATCGTCATTACCGCTGCACAGAGCCTTCCGTCTCCATTACAAGACCAAAAAATGCACTTGTACCCTTGTCTCCCTCTAGAGGGTGGCAATTGACGGAGGGAGTTTCACGGAACCAAACGGCATAACCGACGGAACGACACGGGGGTCGTTCCCTACGGTTCGCGAATGATTTGCTGCTTATCGGTATACGTGAGTGTCATTCGCGATACCTTAGCCTCCCTCGTGGAGGGAGGTGGCAATTGGCGGATTCTTGATCCGGCAATTGACGGAGGGAGTTTCACAGAATCAAACGGCATAACCGACGGAACGACACGGAGGTCGTTCCCTACGGTTCGTAAAGTCCCGACACTTTACTATTTGCCCATCAGCAGCGCCATCACAGCCTTCTGCGCGTGCAGACGGTTTTCGGCTTCGTCAAACACCACGCTGTGCGGCCCGTCGATGATCTCAGCGGTCACCTCTTCACCCCTGTGGGCGGGCAGGCAATGCAGGAAGATGTAATCGTTTTTGCAGCGGGCCGTGAGCTTTGCGTTCACCTGATAATCAGCAAAATGCTTGTATTTGTCCTGCGCGCCGCTTTCCTGACCCATGCTCGCCCACACGTCGGTATACACCGCGTCCGCGCCGTCGGCAGCCTCAGCCGGGTCGTGCGTCACAATAAGCTTCGCGCCGCTTTGTGCAGCAGCTTCCTGTGCCGCCGAAAGCACCTCTGCGTCCGGCTCAAAGCCCTCAGGACACGCGAGCGCCATATCAAGGCCGAGCTTGCCGCAGCCCACCAGCAGCGAGTTCGCCACGTTGTTGCCGTCGCCGATGAACGCAAGTTTGCCCGTCAGGCTGCCCTTGTACTCATAATACGTCATCAAATCGGCGAGAATCTGGCAGGGATGCAGCAGATCGGTCAGGCCGTTGATGACGGGGATCGTGCCGTATTTGGCGAGATCCTCCACGTCACTCTGCTTGAACGTGCGGATCATGATGCCGTCCACCATGCGTGAGAGCACCTGCGCCGTATCACTGATCGGCTCGCCGCGCCCGAGCTGAATATCGTTGCTGCTTAAAAACTGCGCAGTGCCGCCCAGTTGATAGATACCCGCCTCAAAAGACACGCGCGTTCTCGTGGAGCTCTTTGTGAATATCATCGCGAGGATTCTGCCCGCGAGCAGCGGCGGACGCAGCCCCTCCTTGAGCTGTTTTTTAAGCTTGAGCCCAAGGCTTAGCACCTGCAATATTTCATCAGGTGTGTAGTCGGACAAACGCAGCAGATGCTTCTGCGCAAATTCTTTTTTTGGCTTGTAACACATTAGATCAATCATTTAAAATCACCTCGTTCAATATTTCAAATAGTCCCCAAGCGGGATATGGTGTTCCTCAATACTTTCTGCCGTCATGACGGACAGCATGGCCCCGAGTGTGTCCATCGATGTGATGCACGGCACATTGAATTCCATCGCCGTACGTCGGAGCAAAAACCCGAGCCTGTCAGATAGCTTACCGCGCGTGGGCGTATTGATCACCATGGAAATCTTCTTGTCCTTGAGTGCGAGCACCACATCGTCTTTACTCACAAGCTTGCAGTCAAGGCCTTCTGCCGCAAAGTAGCCGTATGTCTTGTCGGTGCATCCAATGGCAAAGCCCATCTGCTTCATCTGCCGCGCAAAGACGATGGCCTCTTCCTTGTCGCGGTCGGTGATCGAAAAGAGTATCGGCTTATCGGCTTTGGGCGGCTTCACGCCGGACGCCACAAACGCCTTTTTGAGCGCCGCGAGATATGTCAGGTCGGTCCCCATTACCTCACCGGTCGATTTCATTTCAGGTCCTAAGAAAATATCCACCGTGGTCAGTTTGGAGAATGAAAACACGGGCGCTTTAACCGTAATCAGTCGGCTCTCTTCATGCAGCCCCGTTTGATACCCCATACCATTGAGCATCTCACCCATCATGATGCGCGTGGCGAGAGATACCATCGGCACACCCGTGATCTTCGAGAGTATCGGCACCGTGCGGCTCGCGCGCGGGTTGACCTCAAGCACATACACCTGGCCTTCGCTGTCGATCACGAACTGGATGTTATAAAGCCCTTTGATGCCGAGCTCCAGCCCGATGCGTATTGCATAGTCCACAATCGTCTGTTTGGTTTCGGGGGCAATGTTCTGCGAAGGGTACACCGCGAAGCTGTCGCCCGAATGAACACCCGCGCGCTCGATATGCTCCATCACGCCGACAATCAGCGCGTCGGTGCCGTCGCAGATGCCGTCGATCTCCACCTCTTTGCCGAGCACGTATTTGTCTATCAGCACAGGGTGCTCGGGTGTGATTTTCGCCGCAGCGAGCATGTACTCCTCAAGCTCCTTCGTGTTGTAGACGATTTCCATGGCGCGCCCGCCGAGCACATATGACGGACGGACGAGCACCGGAAAACCGATGCGCTCCGCAATGGCTATCGCGCTGCTGATGGAAAACGCCGTCGCGCCCGCGGGCAGCGGAATACCGAGCTTTTCAAGCGCTTTTAAAAACCGGTCCCGATCCTCCGCGCGGTCGATGCCGTCCACCGACGTTCCGATAATGTTCACGCCCACCTTCGCAAGCGGCGCCGCAAGATTGATTGCCGTCTGACCGCCGAACTGCACGACCACGCCCACGGGCTGCTCGCGCTGAATCACATCAAGCACGCATTCGCGCGTGAGCGGTTCAAAATAGAGCTTGTCGCTCGTATCAAAGTCGGTTGAAACCGTCTCGGGGTTTGAGTTGATGATGATCGACTCATACCCCAAAGCTTTGAGCGCGAGCACCGAATGCACCGAGCAGTAGTCGAACTCAATGCCCTGCCCGATGCGGATAGGCCCGCTGCCGAGCACCACAACCTTCTTGCGTCCGCTGTCGCGCGATTCGTCGGCGCTGTCGTAGCACGAATAGTAATACGGCGTCCGGGCCTCAAACTCACCCGCGCAGGTATCCACCATTTTATATGTCGGCTTAATGGCGAGTGCGGTACGCAGCGCCTTGACGGCGGCCTCCTGCGTGCCAAGCAGGTTCGCGATGTAGCTGTCGCCAAAGCCATATCTCTTGCATTTTTTAAGCAGCTCCGTGCTGAGCGTATCGATTGTGCAGCGTTGAAGCTCCTGTGCGATCGTCACGATGTTCTTGAGTTTGCTGATGAAGAACTTATCGATCTTCGTGATTTCAAATATCCGGTCGACCGAATAGCCGCGCATCAGCGCCTCAGACACCACGAATATGCGCTCGTCGTCCGGATTCCTAAGGGAATTTTCTATCTCTTCGTTGCTCCATTTGGAGATGCTTAGCATCCCAAGCTGGTAATCGAGCTTCACATCGAGGCTGTCGATTGCTTTCAAGAGCGATTCTTCAATATTACGTCCAATCGCCATGACCTCGCCCGTCGCCTTCATTTGCGTGCCGAGTGTGCGCGTCGCGGTCACGAATTTGTCAAACGGCCAGCGCGGCACCTTGGTGACCACGTAATCAAGCGCGGGCTCGAAGCACGCGCACGTTTCACCCGTGATCGGGTTCGTGATTTCGTCGAGCCCGAAGCCCACCGCTATTTTTGCCGCAGCCCGCGCAATCGGGTATCCCGTCGCCTTGGATGCGAGCGCGGAAGACCGGCTCACGCGCGGGTTCACCTCGATCACCACGTAATCAAATGTGTCGGGGTTGAGCGCGTACTGCACATTGCAGCCGCCCTTTATTTTGAGCGCGCGGATGATTTTTATGGATGCGCTGCGGAGCATCTGATATTCCTTATCCGAGAGCGTCTGCGACGGCGCCACCACGATGCTGTCGCCCGTATGGATGCCCACCGGATCGATGTTCTCCATGTTGCACACCACGATGCAGTTGTCCTTCGCATCGCGCATCACTTCGTATTCAATCTCTTTGTATCCGGCAACGCTCTGTTCGAGCAGCACCTGATTGATCATTGAAAAGCTGAGGCCCGTCGCGGTGATGTTTTTCAGCTCCTCGAGGTTGTGCGCAATGCCGCCTCCCGTGCCGCCAAGCGTATATGCCGGACGGATAATGATCGGGAACCCATTGTCCTTTGCAAAGGCCATCGCTTCATCAATTGAGCTTGCGATCACGCTGCGCGCGACCTTCTCGCCGATCGATTCCATTGTCGCCTTAAACAGCTCACGGTCTTCGGCAAGCTTGATGGATTCGAGCGACGTACCGAGCAGTTCAATGCCGAGCTCGTCAAGAATGCCGCTGTCCGCCAGCTCCACAGCCATGTTGAGGCCCGTCTGCCCGCCGAGTGTCGCGATGATACCCTGCGGACGTTCCTGCCGGAGAATTTTGCTGACCGTCTCAAGCGTGATCGGCTCGATATACACGCGGTCCGCCATCTCCTCGTCCGTCATGATCGTGGCCGGGTTTGAATTGATCAGCACCACTTCGTAATTCTCTTCGCGCAGCGCCTTGCAGGCCTGAGTGCCCGAGTAGTCAAACTCCGCCGCCTGACCGATCACAATCGGGCCGGAACCGATCACGAGTATTTTTTTAAGATCATCTCTTTTGGGCATGCGAATCCTCCGAGATATTATGCAAGCAGTTTTTTGAGCGTGTCTGTGAGGCTGTCGATATGCGCTTTCTGAATCACATACGGCGGCAAAAACCGCAGCACATTCGCGCCCGCCGTCGCCGAGACGAAACCGGCGCTGAGCAGCTTCTTTTTCATTTCCAAAGCGGAAACCGATTTATCAAGATCGAGCCCAAGCATGAGGCCGGTGCCCCGAACTTCAACGATCGCCGTACAGGCGTTTTTGAGCGCAAGAAGCTGTTCCATAAAATACGCGCCCGTTTTCGTCACATGCGCGAGAATATCTGTGTCGAGCAGCTTGTTTGTCACATAATAGGCCGCCGCGCAGGCAAGGTAGTTGCCGCCGAAGGTGGACCCGTGATCTCCCACGGCAAAGGCCTTGGCCGCTTTGCCGCGCGCGAGAAACGCGCCGATCGGCACACCCGCTCCCAGAGATTTGGCAAGCACCACGATATCCGGCATCGCGCCGAGCGCCGGCGAGGCGAGCAATTCACCTGTGCGTCCCATGCCCGTCTGTATCTCGTCGGCAATCATCAGCGCACCGTGCTGGTCACATAGATGACGTATCGCCTGATAATAGTCTGCTGTGATCGGAATCACGCCGCCTTCACCCATGATGGGCTCAATCAGCACCGCGGCCGTCTTCTCGCTCACAGCCGCTTTGAGCGCTTCAATATCGTTCGGCGGCACGTGCGTGAACGCGGGCATCAGCGGTTCATACGGGATGTGGAACCTCTCCTGCCCCGTCGCGGCCAGCGTCGCGAGTGTCCGACCATGGAAGCTGCCCTGCATGGTGATCACCTCTGCGCGCGGCGATTCCGCCGCAAAGTGCACCTTGCGCGCAAGCTTCAGCGCGCCTTCCACCGCCTCCGCGCCGCTGTTCCCCAAAAACACATTATCGTAGCCCGTGGCTTCGCAGAGCCGCTGAGCCAGCTTCGCCTGCGTTTCATTGTAAAAATAGTTGCTCGTGTGCATGAGGCTGTTGACCGTATCGCAAAGCGTTTTTTTAAGCCCATCGTCCGAATATCCAAAACAATTGACAGCAATACCCGAAAGAAAATCGGTATAACGCTTCCCCTCGTTGTCTATCAAATAAACATCCTCGCCCTTCACAAAGCTGACGGGCAGACGCTGACCGAACACGGGGCTGTAGTATTTTTCATCGAGCTGCGCGATATCCTGCGTCTTCATAATTACTCCCTCACCATCGTACCGATGCCGGTATCCGTGAATATCTCAAGCAGTATCGGATGCGGAATCGTACCGTTTAAAATATGCGTGCGCTTGACGCCGCTTTGAATCGCCTTGATACAGCCCTCCACCTTGGGCAGCATGCCGCCCGATATCACACCTTTGTTGATGTAACCGTAAATCTCGTCGATAGATATCTCGTAAACGAGCGTGGACGGGTCATTCGGGTCGCTGCGGATGCCGTCGATATCCGTTAAGAACATCAGCTTTTCCGCACTGAGCGCCGCCGCGATGTCACCCGCCACGGTGTCCGCGTTGATATTGTAGCTCTCGCCGTTCTCGCCGATGCCGATGGGCGCGATGACGGGGATGTATTCATCCATCGCAAGCGTGTTTAAGAGCTTCGTGTTGATTTCGGTGATTTTGCCCACGAGTCCCAAATCGTAGCCGTCGTCCGCAAGCATTTTTTCGGCCTTGATGAGTCCCGCGTCTTTGCCGCAAAGGCCGATGGCCTTGGCCCCCGCGATGCCGAGATGCGTGACGATGTCTTTGTTGATCTTGCCCGTCAGCACCATCTGAACCACGTCCATGGTTTGTGCGTCCGTCACGCGCAGGCCGTTGTGGAATTCGGGCTCCACCTCATACAATTTGAGCATCTTATTGATATCGCCGCCGCCGCCGTGCACCACAATGGGGTTCATGCCCACGTATTTAAGCAGCGTAATATCCTGCATGATCTTCTCGGACAGCTCGGATGAGAGCATGGCCGCGCCGCCGTATTTGATGACAACCGTTTTGCCCGAGAGCCGCCGGATGTACGGCAAGGCTTCGATCAATATATTCGCTTTTTCAAAAAACTTATCCATATTATAAATACCATCCAATTTTGCTTAATCCCTCGGTCTCATCGAAACCGCACATGATGTTCATATTCTGCACCGCCTGCCCCGCCGCACCCTTGATCAGGTTGTCGAGGCACGATACGATCACCATGCGCCCCGCGCGTTTATCCAGCACAAAGCCGATGTTCAAATTATTGCTGCCGTTCACATGCTTGATCTCGGGCAGAGCGCCGTCCAGCACATTCACAAACGGCTCATCTTTATACATCGCGTATGCGTCGTCAATATCCTGCTGCGAAACGCCTGCCTTGGGCGATGTGTAGATTGTGGATATGATGCCGCGCTTAATGGGCACCAAATGCGGCGTGAACGAAAGCACCACCGTCTCACCCGCCGCGAACGACAGCTCCTGTTCGATCTCGGATGTATGGCGATGAGTTGCGATGCCGTACGCTTTGACCGATTCATCCACCTCGCAAAACGCATTGGCCAGCTTTTCGCTGCGGCCCGCGCCGCTCACGCCCGATTTGGCGTCGATGATAAGTCCTTTTGATTCGATCACGCCCGCTTTAAGCAGCGGATACAGCGCGAGTATGGAACAGGTGGTGTAGCAGCCCGGGTTGCCGACGAGTGTCGCCCCGGCGATTTTATCACGGTAAATTTCGGGCATGCCGTAAACGCTTTGAGAAAGCAGATCTTTTGCGCCATGCGGCATTTTGTACCACGCTTCATAGACGCTCACATCCGTGTATCGAAAATCACCCGACAGATCGATCACGCGCGCGCCGCCGCCCAGCAGCACGGGAGCCGCTTCGGCCGATGTGCCGTGAGGCAGACATGTGAAAACGATGTCACTGTCTTGCGAAAATTGTTTAAGATCCAAATCATCAAGGACGATATCAAGGCCCGAGAAACTCGGGTATACCGCACTGAGTTTCTGACCCGCATAGCTTTTTGATGCGGCATGCACGATATGAACGTTTCTGTGGGCTGCAAGCAGCCGCATGAGCTCCGCACCCGCATATCCCGTTGCGCCGACGACGCTGACTTTCACCACTTTCGTTGCCTCCTTATCTTCTCTATTAATAAATATACATTTCTATGCATAAAAATGCAACATCTTTTTTAAAAAACCGCTGTTTTAATGAAAGAGAGTGAATATAACAGTAAATCCCAAGTCGGAAAGGCGATAAATTCGCGATACAACAGCGTTGTTTCGAAGTTTTACATCCATCAACAGGAAAACCACGCCATAAAAAATGTGCACGAATTAATCGGCATTTATCGGAATAACGCGGCTGAAAAACTGCCAAACTACAATCGACATCACACGCATTTTAAAGGGGGCTGACCACATGAGAAAAGTGATTCTGTTATTTGGCGTACTGGCCGTGATTGCATTGGGCTGGTTTTTATACTTTAACGAAGGCGATCCTGTCGCCTTTGTCAGTCTATACGAGGTAAAGAATACAAATCTGGCAAACAGCCTCGAGTTTTCCGGCAAAGTGGAACCCGAGAAAATGTATAGTGTCATGAGCGAAACAGGCGGCACCATCGCGTCGATTGGTGTGTCCGAAGGCAGCCATGTCAATAAAAACGACGTCCTGTTTGAGCTCGATGCCACGCAAGCCAAAGCACAGTTAAAGGAAGCGCAGCTGAAATATGAAGCGCTCAGTAATGCCACCACACAAATGACGATGGCACAAAACGGCACAGGTGCGTTGGCTGAAGAAAAAGCCAAGCTTGCGCTGGCGCTGTCTCAATCCACCGGATACGACTATGAATCTCTCAATGAAACTTTTGGCAGCAAAGCGGCAGAGGCTGTCAATCAAGCCTCTTCATCTATGGCGCAGAGCCTAAAGGATATTCCCGACTTAAGCTCAGCGGGTATAACCAATCTCGATACGGAAAGCCAGCTTGAGCTCGCCGCGCTGTCAGTCGAACGGCTGGAAAGTCTTGTGAACGGCATGACATACAAAAGCCGTATTTCTGGGACTGTTGTGGCTGTGAACGTGAACGTGGGCGAAGTGCTTTCCCCCGGAATCCCCGCGATGGTGATTGCGGACACCGATAACACGCTGATAACGGGTTATGTCTACGAAAAAGATTTGGCAGGCCTGAAAGAAGGCATGGATGTAATCATCAGCAGCGGCAACAAGCGGTTTAAGGGTAAGCTGACGCATATCGGTTCAGCCGCGACCGATGTGGGCGATTCGACGTCGTTTGATACGATGACCAAAATTGAAATTAAACCCGACGACTCTTTTAACAAGATGATCGGTGCCGTTGTGGACATAAAGATTGTGAAAGATGAAAAGAAGGGCGTGCTCAGCGTTCCGCTCGACTGTCTCACGGATGACAACTGCGTGTTTGTGGTGGGAGAAAACGATATTGCCGAAAAGCGTACCGTGGTTTTGGGGTTTGAGGATGAATCGAACGCCGAAATCATCCGAGGCCTGATTGCCGGAGACCGCGTGATCACAACACCCCAGAACATTAAGGAGGGCCAGCATGTCAATTATGATCGAGGTGAATGACCTTTACAAAACCTATGGACGCGGCGAAACGCGCGTGCATGCGCTGCAGGGTGTCTCTTTAAAGATTCCCTCGGGCGGGTTTCTTGCGGTCATGGGGCCGTCCGGCTCGGGCAAAACAACGCTGATGAATATACTCGGCTGTATCGACAGCCAAACAACCGGCGACTATATATTTGCGGGCACCAATGTGAAGCGGCTCAGCACGCAAAGCAAGGTTTATTTGCGCAACAGGCGCATCGGATTTATATTTCAGTCTTTTTACCTGCTGCCAACCTTAACCGCGCGGCAGAATATCGAGCTGCCCATGGTGTATTCCGGAACACCTCCAAGGGAGCGGCGCAAAAAATCCTCTGAGCTGCTGGAACTCACAGGGCTCACCAGCCGTGCCGGACATCTGCCGAGCCAGCTTTCGGGCGGCCAACGGCAGCGCGTTGCCATTGCTCGCGCCCTCGTCAACTCGCCGAGCCTGATCCTCGCTGACGAACCCACGGGCAATCTGGACAGCCGCACAGGCGATGATATCATGCACATGCTCTGCCAGCTTAATAAGCAGGGCGCCACCATTGTGCTGATTACGCACGAACGCAATATCGCTTCGTTTGCAGACGAGCTCATTGTGCTCCGGGACGGACAGATTGTTATCGAAGAGGAATGCTCATGAAAGTATCGGATTACGTTGGCATTGCGGCCCATCAGATAAAGAAGAATAAGTTGAGAACGGTTCTCACCGTGCTCGGCATCATGATCGGCATCGCGTCGATGATTACTGTGATTTCAGTCGGCAACGGCGGGCAGGACATGATCAACTCGGAACTGCAGAAGTTCGGCATCAACAGGGTCTGGTTTTTCCCGAATGATCTTCGCGGCCCCAACAATCTGCTCACCATTAATGATGCGGAGATGCTGAAGAAAGTCAACGGCGTCAGCGAAGTGGCCCCCAGCGCCTATGAAAAAACCTATCTGTCTTCGGGTGAAACCAACATTGTGTCGGACGTGGTGGGCACCACCCCCGCGCTCTTTACCATGGAGCAGATGCAATTTTTAGAGGGGCGCGGCATTACCGAAAAGGATGTGGAGTATGCGCGTCGTGTGGTGGTGCTCAGTCAGGAAGCCAAGGAGAGCTTGTTTGACGACGGCAATGCAGAAGGCAGCCAGGTCAGCATCAACGGCCAGAAATATACCGTCATCGGCGTTGAAAAGGAGGATCAGTCCATCTATTCTTCCTTTTTTTCAGGTAAATGCTATATTCCTGTGACGACGTTTGACGCAATGTTTTCTAATAACTATTTGGATGAGATATCTGTTTCGGTTAAGAACACGGATGCGCTTGACAGCGTAATTGATAACTGCACATCCCGGCTGCTTAAAAAGTACGGCGACGGCACGATAAAAATCATCAATTTGACACAGGAACTTCAAAACGCTCAGAATATTCTTGATATATTCAAAACAGTGGTGAGTGCCGTGGCCGCCATCGCACTGGTGGTGGGCGGTATCGGCATTATGAACATCATGCTGGTAACAATTAAAGAACGCACCCGGGAAATCGGCATTCGAAAGGCACTCGGCGCGGGCGAGCATCATATTTTAGGGCAGTTTCTTGCGGAAGCGTTGTTTTATGCCATGCTTGGCGGCTTTCTCGGCCTTGCGGCCGGCATCGGCCTCACGCTTTTGGCGGGCAGTGTGCTGGGCATCAAAGCCACCGTATCGGCGTCAGCGGCATCATTGAGTGTGCTTTTCTCGGCCACAGTGGGCATTATATTCGGGCTTATGCCCGCTTATAAGGCATCCAAGCTCGATCCCGTGGAAGCGCTGCGGCACGAATGATGCTATTGAATGCTTGTACAAAACCATAGCCGACAGTCCACTGCCGGAGATGCCTGTCGCTGATTTAATATGAGATGGCAATCTCTCTCCATGCAGATATTAAAACCGCTCCATCGCCGTATTTAATCAGCGACCGGGCAGCAAATATCGTTTAAGTACGGTCGGCTGACCTCATTCGGCTGCCGTCTCTTCAAACAGACAATCAGGGCTGTCTATACCTCTTGTTATCCTGAGGAACGAAGCAAGGAAGGATCTGGCACAACTTCTTTCTTCTTATCAGCCGCCAGCACTGCGGATTAGAACCGATAACCGGGCTTTACGTATAATGGCCGAGCACAGCCAAGCCTATGAAGAGAGCCAATATAGATTTTATTTAATAAGCCGTGCGTGCACAACAAAGCGAGCGTTGTCAAACTCGTAGCTGCAGGTGCTTAGCGTTAAAACAACATCGTCCGCACTGAGCTTCACGTCCGTTTTATAAAGGCTCTTGTCCTGCACGTCCTGCAGAAATTTGAGCCAGTCTTCATCGTCCGCGAACGCCGTCTCGATGTAGTTAAAATCCGTTCCCGTCACATAGGCGGAGAAAATTTCCCACTCATGGTCTTCATACAGCGTATCAAACCGGATGATCCGGTTGTTTTTGAACGTCTCTTCGTCCATCAGTTCCTTGAGCTTGTGAAACATGGAGCCGTTCTTCATGTTATGCCCGTAAAGCACATAATGCCCTTTGAGCGGGTACGCGTCGGCATCGCAGCGGTAATCCATGAATATCGCTCCGCTTCTCGATTTGCCGCGGTCGTAGCCGTGTGAAAGATAATAATCGTTGTTATCCGTCTGCGTCACCAGATAGCCGATATCAAGGCCTTCAATCGCAATGCGTCCGATAATTTCGGGATTTTCCTCGAGCACCGATGCAAAGCATGCCCGGGGGGCTGTCGGCACCGTCACTGTTTCCGGCTCAGGCTGTTCAAAAACTGCTGCCTCGCTGGCCTGCGGCGGCTCGGAAACAGCTTCCTGCACAGTACGCTGATAAAGATTATCCGCCAGCGTGATCTGTATATCGTCGCCGACCTGAGAAATAATTGACGGCAGTATGCCGTAAACACACACGAGGAACAATGCGGCCCCGAGCACCACCACTCCGAAAATCACAGCCATTTTCGTAATCAGCTCGCTCTTTCCGCGCGTTTTTTCCCGCAGCGCAGCGGGCAGGTTCTTTATATCCACTTTCCCCGGAAAACTGATTGTCTGCCATTTTTTCATGACAATTCTCCTTCAACCGGCATTAAAAACGTCAATACCGTTTCATCATTCAATTATCAAAATGACTATATATGTTTTTGAGATTTGAAAAGAAAACTTCGGCAATAATAGTCTGATTCACTTAAAACTTCTGCTGTTATGAGCCCATTAGACACGGGTGTGCGTTTTGCGGGATTATTAACCGGCATCTGCTTTTATTCGCATAAAAATGCATCGGCATTTCTCATATTTTGTTCTTATTTGTTGCCGGTATCATCATATGCCGCTCCAAATTCGACACATCTTTTGCACTGATGGATGCGGCAGGAAAGTTTTATTTGTGAAATTCAATGGGCATGTGATATGATCAAAAACATCAACATCATCAGCAGGTGATTTATGCAGAGACGGAATCGGTTTAACCTTGCGGTCAACATTCTGGAAGGCATACTCATACTTTTCGCCGTTTTTTTTGCTGTCTTATTTGTCACGCTCATCAACGATATTCAAGGAAACGCAAAAGTCGTCAATTATGCGGGATATGTACGCGGATCCACACAGCGGCTTGTGAAGCTCGAGCTGGCAGGCCAGCCAAGCAATGCGCTGATAGCAAAACTGGATGGTTTGATGGACAGCTTGCGAAACGGCGGCGGCGAATACAACATTCGAAAGATATCTGCGCCCGGTTTTGTGTCGAGCCTTCACGAACAGACAACGCTTTGGGAAGCATTGAAGGATGAAATTTTCAAGGCGCGGGAAACCGGCTCAAACCACACACAACTTTTTGAGCTGAGCGAAGATTATTTCGAACTGGCTGACCGGACCGTGTATGAAGTGCAGACGTATTCGGATGATAAAGCCATAAGTCTTCAAGCGATTGAAATGGCGTTTGTGGTCAATATGGCGGTGATCGTAATCCTGCTGGTATATAAATCTGTGGCGGGCATTTTGCTGACCCGAAGGAACAGAGCGCTCAACGATCTCGCGTTTTTGGATGCGAACACTGGCCTTCCCAACAAAGGCAAATGCGACAGCCTAATGCTCCAGCACAGCAAATTAAATACGGATCAAAACGTGGCGTGCGTTATGTTTGACCTTAATAACTTGAAAACCGTTAACGATACGGCAGGCCATCAAGCCGGAGATATGCTGATACTAAGCTTTGCTTCAATCATCAGACGCGCCATGCCCGAGGATGTGTTTGTGGGGCGATACGGCGGCGATGAGTTTATTGCGGTTCTGTTTGACAGGGATGAACATACTGTGAAGCAGCTGTTAGGCAGCGTGGAGGAAAACGTCAGGCGTTACAATGAGGAGCACAAAGAGCTTCGAATCATGTATGCCGTCGGTTATCAGATGTCCGACGGATGTGACGGCTGCTCACTTCAGATGCTGCTCCATAAAGCCGATCAGAAGATGTACGCGGACAAGGAAAAGAAAAAGCGCCTGCAAAGCGCTTGAGATTGATAAACCCCTTCTTATGTCATGTCGGGGAGCGAAGCGATGTGACTTTTAAGCGGAACGCATCCCATGGATAAACGCTTTAACATGGGATTCCAGTCCATTGCGCAGTCTTTCACTTATTGATAAAAAGGATACACCCGCTTTAAGTTGTTTTTGCGGTCATCTCTCGGGCCAGCCCTCTTCCACGATTTCAAGCATGTGACTTGGCGCGTTAAACGGGTTTATAACAGCCGGAAATGGTTGCAGCGCCTCGAAAACTATTGGGTAACTTAAATCCCATCGCTGAATCGGGACTGTTTTTCAATCAACCAGCGCTTTCAAAAATATCAGCGTATCGCGGTAATGCCCGTCTTTATCGCGGTAACCGCCCGTTACCGTGCCGAGCACCTTGAAGCCGAGCTTTAGGTAAAGCGCAATGGCCGCCGTGTTGCTCGCCACCACCGCGTTAAACTGCAGCCCGCGAAACCCGTTCTCTTTGGCACGCGCCAGACAATCCTCCACGAGCAGCCGCCCGATGCCCTGCCCGCGCAGGCCTGCCTTCACGGCATACGACGCGTTGGCGATATGCGCGCAGCGGCCAATGTTGTTCGGGTGCAGTATGTACACGCCGACCACCTCGCTGCCTTTCACCGCGCAAACCGTCTGCGTTTGAGCGCCGAACATCTCCCACGCCTCGGCTTCTCTTAAAATCTGATCGCCCGGAAAGCTGTCCCCCGCCGTCACAACCTCATTCCAAACAGCCGCCGCCTGCGGCAAATCGGCTTTCTCAATGGGGCGTAATTCTATATTCATACGCATCAAACACTTTGCACGAACTGCACGAGCAGCCCGTCAGGATCCTGCACAAAGAAAAAACGTGTGGCCGGATTCGGCGAGAACGGCCCGCTGTGAACCGCGATGCCTTTTTCCTTGATAAACGCAAACTTGGCGTCAAGATCATCCACAGTAAAGCCGATTGCGATACCGCTGCCCGAAAAGCCGCCCGCGCCGCCGATCAGCTCCAGCTTCGTCTCACCGTCCCCTAAAAATGCGATTTCGGAACCATTGCCGCCCTCAAAACGCCGCATGACATGAATGCCGACGATGTCCTCATAAAACTTTATCGATGCATGGATATCGTTCACATACACCGTACACCAGCAAAAGCTCATATTCCACCCTCCTTATTGGTTATCAGCATTGTAACATTCATCGTCTGCCCCCTCAAATATATTTTTTTGAAACTGCTTGACATATATCACGTCATGATATATGTTGTATGTATCACATCGTGATACATTCCAATGTGATACAGGAGGCGCATATGGATATTCAAAAAGCAAGAAACCGGTATATTCCGATGAGCGAAACCATGCTTTACATTCTGCTTTCGCTGCGTGAGGAGCGCCACGGGTATGGCATTATGCAGCATGTGAAGGAGCTGACCGGCGGACGCATTGTGCTCGGTGCGGGAACCATCTACCAGAGCATAGGCAAACTCGAGCCGGACGGCCTGATAAAGGCTCAGCGCGAAGAGGACCGTAAAAAGTATTACCTCATCACATCGCTCGGCAGCGCGATCCTTCGTGAAGAGGCGGCGCGCATTAAGCAAGTTTATCACCATTTGGAGGAATTGTTATGAAAACAAAAACATTCTGGTTCACGGCGTTTCGGTATGTGGAGCCTGCGGAATATGAACGATGGTTCGAGCAGCTCGCCGCAAAAGGTTGGCACCCGGTTAAGGTTGGCCAATGGAGCAGCCTTGCCATGCGTTTTTCACAGGGTGAACCCAAAAAATACCGTTATGTGGTGGATATGCAGGCGTTCCCGAAAAAGGACTATATGCAAATGTACGAGGAGTTTGGCTGGGAATTTGTCGGGCAGATGGCGAGCATGATGGTCTGGCGGCGCGAATACGAGACAGAGCGCCCGGAATCATTCAGCGACGCACCGAGCCGCATAGACCGTAACAAGCGTTTCATCGGTGCCGCCTCCGTCTCGTTCATCATGTTTCTTGTCGGTGCGCTTGCAAACCTCGGTGCATTTATCTTTACGAATACGGAGGATCATATTGACTTTGGTATCGCGTCTATTTTTCTTTTTGTGCTCACCGGCTTGATTGGCGCTGTGATGATCAAAATGCGAAAGAGCGTCGACAAATGACGACCCCAGATCTGTGCGCCGGGTTTATTCCGCAGCGCACAGACAGCCAATAGACTTTAAATCATACACACCCGCTTGATACCGTCGCTATAAAAGCGATGCTATAGATAAACGGAAATAGATCATTTATGAATCGATATATCTATTTTTGCCCTGCTGCGCGCAAAGGCTCACGCTCAGCGTGATTAGACATCTTACTGCGCTGTTTCTGTACTGCGGGAGATTGCTGCAGTATATGCGAAGCGCAGAGGGCTTTATTAACCAAAAGCCTTTTCCCACTCCTCTTGCTTAAACCCAACAAGCACTGTATCCCCCGCCAGCAATATCGGCCGCTTCACAAGCATGCCGTCCGTCGCGAGCAGCGCAATTTTCTCTTTATCGCTCATGGCGTCAAGACGATCCGCCAGCGACATCGCACGGTACTGCATGCCGCTCGTGTTGAAAAAGCGGCGGACAGGCAACCCGCTTTTATTGATCCAGCTTGTGAGTTCGGCTTCGCTTGGGTTCTGTGTTTTGATATCACGCACCTCATAAACAATACCACTCTTTTCAAGCCATTTCTGTGCTTTTGCGCATGTGGTACAGCGCGGATAACAGATAAACTTCAGCACTGAACCGTTCCTCCTTTCACTGCGTTCTTTTTCATTATATCAAATTCGATCACATAAGAAAAAATTTTATATAAATCAACGGTTTTTGTTAAGCCTTATAACCCACAATGACGATAGAGATTATATATACTTCTTTAAGGGGGGCGGCCAAATGGAATGGACACAGGACCTGTCGGTTGGGGTCACACAGATTGATGACCAGCACAAAGAGCTGATTTCTCGTATGAACAGCTTTTTTGATGTGATGAAAAGCGGCAATAAGGAACAGGAAATATTAAGAATGCTCGATTTCCTATCGGACTATGTCGTGACCCATTTCCGCGATGAGGAAAAGCTGCAGCTGAGCTGCCATTATCCGAAGTATCAGGAACACCGTCAGCTGCACAAAGAGTTTATCGACGATGTGACAAAAATGCGCACAGACTTGGAGAAAAACGGATTTACCGTGGCAACCGGCTCTTTGATATCGAGCACACTAATTGCCTGGCTTACACTGCACATCAGAAAAGCGGACAAAGATGTCGGCATGTACATCCGTTCAAAGCAATAAACAGGGAGGACAAACAGTATGGAATGGACACCGGATTTAAGAGTTGGGGTTGGCATGATCGATGATCAGCATAAAGAGCTGATTGCACACATGAACGCGTTCTTTGATTCCATGAATCAAAACGAAAAGCAGCAAAAGGTGCTCGAGATGCTCACGTATCTTGAAGATTATGTGGTAAAGCATTTCAGTGAAGAAGAAAAGCTGCAGCTAAGCAGCGGCTATCCATTTTACAAAGAGCACAAGAAGCTGCATACGGATTTTATTGCGGATATCAAAAAAATCAAAAGCGATATTGAAACAATTGGGTTTACGTTTGCTACCGCAGCGTTGGTCGGCTCAACGCTCGTTTCATGGCTCACGCTGCATATCAAAAAGGTAGATAAAGGGCTCGGCGCGCATATCATGAGCAAACAATAAGCCTGTGAATGCGGAAATGGAAGCGTCTTCGCTGCTCAGGCTGCTGACAAAGCAACAAATGTCATTCCGATGGAGCCTAAGCGGAAGAGGCATCCCCTGGTTAAGAGCTTAAATGCATGGAATGCATTCCAATTCGCCGTCACATCGCTCCGCGTTTCACTGCGCATTTAAGTGTATGACAAGGTGAGTTTTTCAACAAAACGAAAGGAGCGTCTAAGCTCCTTTTTTATTTCATCATTCACCCGCTTTACGGCCTGCTTTGCAATGCCAGCCATTCCCATAATCTCAGTTCACCCTCAAAACACTCGTTGTTAAACACATATACCCACACCCAGTGAGAATTATATATATGGGGGATCTCGTGCTCAGTCAGGTACATTCCCGTCGTATCGTGAACATCGCTAAATACCGAACGATGCAAATTTTTTGCGCCTGCTTTTTCAAGCCTGCTGATTGTCGCCTGCGAATAATACTTGGGCGATACGGTTTCATCCGCTGTGCAGTAAGTGAACCATAACGGTACATCAGCCAGAGCATTGATATCTCCATCGCTTAACAGCCTGTCTTCATAAAATTCACAAACAGGGAAAGCGGCAGCAAAATAGTCAGTATGGTTCTTGGCCATCAGCATCGTCATATACCCGCCCATCGAACAGCCGCCGATATAAATCCTGTCCGTATCAATGCCGCTGTTTGAGGCAATCACCTCATCGATCAGCGCGAGCAGCGGTTTTTCCCAAAAGCTTGTCCCATTAGCCCTCATTCCAAAGTTTTGGTTGTTCAGCGAGTTCTCAGGCCAATATGTCGGGCACTGCGGTATAAGCACGTAAGCACCGCCCAGTATCCCCTGAATCTCATCCGCCGCAAGCGCCGTCACTTTATTTCCGAACAATGTGATCGTCACGTCATCTCCGCCTTCACCCTGGCCGTGCAGCCAGATGACGAGCGGCTTTTTTCCGTTTTCCGATGGCGGCGTATACAGTGCATATTTCATGACCGTATCCTGATATTGAAACTCCGCTTTGACAAATACATCGGCCTGCGGCAGGAGCCTTTCTGTATATTTGGGGTCGACGGTCAGATTCTTGAGCACCTCATTTTCTGGATTGATGGGTTCTATATCCAAGCGGTAGTTTTCGTCCCAAACATTATAAAAACAGCTGCTGTCGTAAAATAACAAACCTCCATGCGACGGATCAGCGCTCATTTCAACGGCAATATACGCAGCGCTGCCCTCAATCTTGCGGCCGTTCTCATCGCAGATATACACACCGGTCACCTCGCGTTCGCCGACGATGCCGTTTGTGTTTGTCTCGGTCACACGAAACCCACACAGATCGTCGGCGCCGACTTGCTCGCCGAGTTTTATGATCGCTTTTATGCACGCCGGGCCCCAGTCGCAGGCCTGCGCGACGGCTTTGTATGAGCTGTTGTACGTTGTGGTTTGTTCATCAGTTATATGCGCTTGTGTTTGTGACATCGTTTTCTCCTCAGGAACGTTCGCTTGCCCGCAGGCAGCGAAGTGCAAAAATATACCGGCCATGCAAAGCAGACATATCTTCTTGATTTTCATCGGCAGCCGCCTCAATGAATATATTTTATTTCTTATACAAAAAGGAGCATTTAAAAAACTCAGAATGCCCCTCACGACAAGAATATTAAGGTTTTTCGAGCATTGCGCGTATCGGCGCGCCTTCTCCGTTCTCCAGACGTATATCGCTGTCATGGGTAAACGCCCGGCTCTTCCGCGTAAATCGAGCCCTTCGATGATCGGGATGCCTGCGCCGGGCAGGATGCGGTGCGTCTCGAGCGCGGAACTGGTTTCAATCGACAGGCAATCGATACCCACCGCGCGAACGCCCATTCCGGCAAGATATTGCGCTGCACATGGCAATACATTGACGTGATCCAGATCTGCAAATTAAGAGCATCACCGCCATGCACATCGAGCGCGGTCTCAAACCGGATTTCCGGATCGCCCGGAATGCACCATGCCGTGCCTCATCGGCAGCGTGATATCGATTTTCATTGGACATCTGCCTGCGACGAAGATGCCGACGGCGTGGCGGCGGGCTTAGGTGTGGCAGCGGGTTCCGGCTCTTCCAGCGGGTTCAGCAGCGAATTGAGCACATCATCCGTGAGCCGGTCGCTCACGACGTATGCGTCGCTTTGGTCCTTCACGAGTTCGTAATATTCAGCCAAATTGGCTTCCGTAATCACCGTACCCACCGTATATTTGAACGTCTGCCCCTGTGCGATCAATGTTCTGCCTTTCGCGATTTCCAGCGCGATATCGAAAGCCGCCGCACCGACACCCGAAGGTGAGGGCTGCGCGCAGACAATCATTTCCCCGGACTGCGCCGTTAACATCACGGGTGCCGGTGTGGGCTCGGCCGTTTCATCATCGTTTTTCTTTTTTCCGTCGTCTTTGGGCGGCGGCGTCACGTCGATGCCGCCGTTTTTGAGCGCGTACCACTTCTTGATGAAGCCCGCTGTGGCATCACCGCACATCACCTTCGGGAGCACACCTTTTTCCACAAACGCGTCGAGTATGCCCTCAGCCATACCTTCCTCGGTGATCACGGCATCCGTTTTGCCGTGTTTCAGATATTCGGCCATTGCTTCCTTGGCTTTTTGTTTATCCCATTCTCCGTAAAGCGGGGCGGCTGTTGTGAGCCCGGTGTTGGCTGTCAGCGCAGTGCCGATGGCTGCCGCGCGCTGCGCATCCGCCGCATCGTCCGGCTTGCCGAACATCTGTACCACAGTGCCCTCTGCCAGATTGGTTGCAGCAAATTTGCCGTAAATGTCGCCCCATGCGGCCTGATCCGCCACGACGTTGACCGCATAACCGCTGTCCGCCGGGGCATCGAACGCCACCACGGGTATGCCTTCGTTTTGTGCCATCATAGCAATCATTTTAAAGCTTTGCGCATCGGTAAAACCCACAACGATCACATCCACCTCATTTTTGATGAGGCTTCTTAAATCCTGAAGCTGCTGATTAGCGCTGCCGTTTGCATTGCAGTAATAGGTTTTGTATATGGTTTTGTCCGCTTCCGCCGCGCTGGAAGCCTGTTCAAGCCTGTTTAATATGAGTTCCTGCTCCGAAGACGTGATGCTGCCCACCGTCACGCCGATGCGGATGCCTTCCTCTTCAAACACCGCCTCTTCCATCTCCTGATCATCAGAAAACAGGCTTTCATCCGTGCCCGCAAGGCCCGCAAGCGTCGCGTCATCAACGTCAGAATAATCGTAGCTCTCTTCGGCGGGAGGCGGTGTCAGTGTGGGCTGCGCTGCCGGCTGCAAGGACGCGGTTTCGGTCTTCGCGCCGCCGAGCAGCAGCACAAGGCCCACCGCAACCAAGGCCAGCACGACTGCCGCAACAGCCGCCAGCTTATAATACCGCTTTAACCAAGCAAGAATTGCGGCCGGGCCAGAGGCCCGCCTGTTGCCGTATGATCGTGTCGCAGGACGTCTTGACGAGGACCTCCGCCTTGCCGAACCGCTTCTTCGTGTTTTCATCTGTATCAACTTACCCATATACCACTCCTGATATCGGATGATTGGCTATTCCCACCTGTCGGCCAGCGCCGTCAAATCCTCTTTCATTCTGGCCGCACGTTCGCTGTCGGCACCTTCAATTTTGAGCCGGATGCGCGCGAGCAGCGTGCCCAAATCGCTCTGCGGCACCTCTTTGATATGAACCGTACCCGGTGTTTTAACAAAGCTCTGCGTATCAAACGTATCAAACAGCGCGGGCACCACCGCGTTATAGCCACGTTTTTGCAGTTCAGATGCATACATGCCCGTCACCGCTTCTTCACCGTGCATCACGAACACGCGCGCCACATTCGCCGGAAAATGACCTATCCACTCAAGCAGCCCCGCCTGATCCGCGTGGCCGGAAAAGCCTTCGATTTGCTCAACGGCGGCTTTCACCTGAATGTCCTCGCCGAATATCTTCACCTTGCTGCTGCCATCCGCAATGGCGCGGCCCAGCGTACCGACAGCCTGATACCCCACGAACAGCACCGTGGAATCGCTGCGCCACAGGTTATGCTTCAAATGATGCTTAATGCGCCCCGCGTCGCACATACCGCTTGATGAAATGATAATCTTTTGCTGCGGGTCAAAGTTGATCGCTTTGGAATCATCCGCTGTTTGGGCGATCCGCAGCGTCTCAAACGAGAAAAACCTTATGCCCTCGGCTTTAAACGCCATCGCTTCCTCATCATAATAATCTTTGCTGCTTTCCTCGAAAATTTGTGTCGCCGCGATGCCGAGCGGACTGTCGATATAAACCGGCACTTTCTCGAGCCCGGGCACACTGCCGTCCTCAAGCAGCACGCTTAAGTCGTACAGCACCTCCTGCGTGCGCCCCACCGCGAACGACGGGATCACGATATTGCCGCCGCGTGCAAGTGCGCGCGTCAGCACATCCTTAAGCTGGGCACGCGTATCTTTCACTCTGTCGTGCAGACGGTCACCATAGGTGCTTTCGGTAAACACAATATCGGCTTCGCTTAAATATTGCGGATCCTTAATGATGGGCTTGTCCTTGTTGCCGATGTCGCCCGAAAACACCAGCTTCGTCTGCTTGCCGTCTTCCGTTACTGTCAGCTCGATAGAAGCCGAGCCGAGCAGATGTCCCGCGTCCACATAGCGAATGCCGATTTCGTCGAAGGCATTAATTCTTTCTTCATAGCTGAGCGGCTTTAAATATTTAACCGCTTTTTTGGCATCCTCCACCGTATAGAGCGGCTCCACGGGGCTCTTGCCCGCGCGCAGGAATTTTCTGTTCTGCCACTCCGTCTCCATCTCCTGAATATGCCCCGCATCCGGGAACATGATGGAGCAAAGCCGCGCCGTTGCGCCCGTGCAGTATATAGGGCCTGAAAAACCCTGTTTCACAAGCAGCGGCAGCATCCCCGAATGGTCGATATGCGCGTGAGTCAGAAAAACCGCGTCAATCTCACGTGGGTCAAAAACAAATCCGTCCTTCACCGGCGCGGTCTTTTCGTCGCGCCCCTGCCGCATGCCGCAGTCAATCAGCACCTTGTGTTGTGCCGTTTCGATCATTGTGCAAGACCCTGTGACGCATTTGGCTGCGCCCAAGAATGTGATATGCATGTGTTGTCCCCCGTTCCCAAGAAGAAAATTGCAAAAATCAATGTCCTGTGGACATGGCTTATATGTTATACATTATACACCACTTCAATAAAAATTGCCAGCCAAGTAAGCCAAACAAAAGCGGACGCTTGCCCGCTGAGTTGTAATAAAACTCAACTTAGTTTCGACTCATTCAGCCGCTCTCTCCTCAGCATGAAAGAGATCTCCACATTTGTGGTGTGCAGAATAAATATAGCTCTATAAATTTTTACGATCTGAAAGACGTTTTTCCGCTTTATACACCGGGTAAAAAAGCTATGCAGCAACGTCTATCATAAAGACTAATCTTGAGTTCAGGGCACACAAAAAGCGGGGTCTCCCCCGCTTTTTGCGTGAAATATGTTATCCGAAAAGGCTCGTAAGCAGTTCAGCTCTTCGGTGATATACATCACCGAAAATAAATAAGCCGTACCGATTCATGAGGCAGCCGAACCGTCTTTGCTTAACAGCCTTAAGACTTCATGCTTTGCGCCCTCAGCCTCACGGCCGAGTTTGCCTTTTCTTTGAATCACGGATGAAACGATCGTATTATCAATCGTTTGTTTCTATTCAATTTTCCCGTATTATAATGCTTTGGAGCATGCCTGTCAAGATCAGCAGACGCACTGCTTTTTTAAGCGTTTGAGCAGCCTGCGCTGGTGCTTCATTGACGCACAGAGCATGAGCTTAATCAGCTCCTCCGTGTACGCGATATTGCTTATGTCACAAGCATAGCTGGTGGCCTTTTCCACCGCTTGAGCGCCCATCTTCCTCGCTTCCTGTCTCAGTTCGCGCTTCGTCATGGCGGCCATCGCTTTTTCAGCCACGGCCATGCGCCGCTCGAACAGTGCCACGATTCTTTCATCAAGCGCGTCGAGCCGCTGCGTAAATTTATCGTCCATTGTATCACCCCTTACAGCGCTAGTCTGCGCGGAGCGAGACAAAGTTATTTATGGCGGCAGTGCTCCTGCGCGGCATCGAGCAGCAGCGATACGTGTTCATCATCCACCGTGTAATAGATGTTCTTGCCGTCCTTGACATAACGCACAAGGCGCTGGCGGCGCATAGTGCCAAGCTGATGCGATACCGCTGATACCGATTTATCGAGCGCCTGCGCAATGTGCCCCACGCACATTTCTTTGTCCTTAAGCAGAGCTAGTATGCGCACCCTGTCGGGGTCGCCAAACACCTTTAAAAACTCGGCGAGGTATTTCGCTTCCTCAATATCCATCGGCACGATTTCTATGCCTTCGTTGCATCTTCGCATAATCACCCTCCATCAAAAAACTGTACCGCGATTTGCCGATGTTGTCAACTTAACCCTGCAGGCACCTGTTTAATGTAAATATTATGTAGAATATTGGCTGCTTTCATGCTATATTTTATATAAAATAACAACAAGGTGATATCAGTGAGTATTATCATTGCTCTTCTGGGCATAGCCGCATGGCTTATCGGCCATAAATGGATAGGACTCTCGGAGCTGACGGCATTCAGCATATTTATTGCTGTATTTCTCGTGTTGCTCTCCATCACCGATATAACCACGTCAAGAAAGTCGAGAGAACGCATCCAAAAATCATGCAAATGCACAGCTGTTGTTTTAGCCAGAAAGGAGGTTCACGGTTACAGAGGTCGTACAACGTACACCGTTGAATTGCATCCCGAATTTGACAAAGTCGTTTTGAAAAAGAATAATTTGCGAAAAGATCTGCAGGTTAACGATTGTTTTGATGCATACCCGATCTACAATAAAGATCATCACATCATCGATTTTGATGATGCCGCAAGTATGCAGACCCAACTATTCAAACCCGTTCATATTGCCGCAGTTTTAGCCGTGGCACTCAGCATTTTCTTAACCGTTAACGACGGCAGCCGTCTGCTGCGCGAGGTGTCCACAATTCTATTCGGATTGCTTATGAGTGTCTTCCTGCTGGCCATTGGCATCCAATCTCTACACAGATACATTGTCATTCGCAATCACAACTTGACACCCGTAAAAGCCGTTATTCATGATATTGTCATTGTCGAAAGGTTGCAGGAGGGGCTGTATCGCTGTATTAATCCCATATACCGAGCGGTCGTAAAGGGTGAGGTTTATCAATTTTCAGGCTCGGACAATATCGCGGAAGAGGATAAAGGAAAAGAGGTTACAGCCTATTACGATGATAAAAATATGGAGTTTTTTGAAGCAAGCGAAGTTCGGTCCAAAAGCGACCTTATTATATCGCTTGTCCTTTTTGCTATCTCAATAGGTTTATTATATAAAATCTTCGAATAGCAAAACCCTATGTGCCCCCTCTTTCGTATAATACGAAAAAAGCCAGCAGTCGTTCTGCATCGGGCAGAACAGAAGAGAGGTTCAGTATGCCATTGGTACGCATTGAAATTATTAAAGGTCAGCCCGCGGCTTATAAAAAAGCATTGATGCAGGCTGTTCACGATGCCCTGACGGCCTCTTTGGGCATAGAGGATGACGACCGGTTTCAGCGGCTTTATGAGCTGGACGCCGATTGCTTTGAACGCAGGAGTTCCAAGACGGATCAATTCACGCTGATTGAGCTGACGCTGTTTCCCGGCAGAAGCAAGGAGCTTAAAAAAGCTGTCATCAGCACCATCACCCATACACTGGGAGAGCGGCTTGGTATTGCGCCCGCAGATGTGTTTATCATCATGCACGAGCCGCCGCTCGATAACTGGGGCGTTTACGGCAAGCAGGCAAGCGAGCTGGATTTTCATTATTTGAAGTAAAACGTCTCACTTGTTTGTATCCTGTGACGATTGATTTCTCATTCTATCCTTTCTGATCATTAGGCAATAATGGCAGGACCAAAAACACCAGTTAAACTGGCGGGGTGTACCTTCCCTAGATGGGCCTAGTCCCGGGCTACATCTCAAGACGTACAGGAAAAGACCTATTGCATGATTTTCCCCTACGACTGTTAAAGCACTCGTCCGGGATGAGTGCTTTGCTTGTTAACAACTTGCCCTTTTCTCTTTCGATCACTCGATGATTTATGCGAAAGTCTTTCTCTTCTCACCGGCATATCTGGTGGTTTATAACGCTAACACCCATATGAAAAAGCCGCCCTGCAGCGCAAGGCGGCTCTGTTTGTTTATTGGTTTACGGTGATGCCGGAGGCCCGCTCATCGTCAGCGTGATCACGGTGCCGGACGCGACCGTCGAGTTGGCCGCAATCGACTGCGCAATCACTTTGCCTTCTTTAATACCGCCTTCAAAGACGATATCAAGTTTGTCTAAATGCTTTATCGCATCATCTGCCGTATTCTGGTCGAAATTAGGAACCGTGACCGTGACCGTCGGCTTAAATGTGAGCGTGATTTTTGTGCCTTCACTTGTCTCAGTACCGGCTGCCAAGCTTTGGCCAAAAATCATACCGGGCCATGTATTTCTCGAATTATCTTCAACAAACACCGGAATCAGCCCCGCCGCTTCACACATCGCAATCGCCTTTTCTCGCGTGATCACCTGGTCATACCCCGTTGCGCCTTCCGTTATGAAATCCGGCACATAAACAACCTTGCCCGCCGATACCGTGATGGTAATCGTGGTCTTGTAGCTCACCGAGGTGTTCGCGATATCCTGAAAAATAATCGTACCGCGCGGCTGACTGCTCTTGGCTTCGGTGGCTTTGATTGTGATCTTCGCGCCCTGCTCATTGAGCTCCTTGGCCCATGTTTCAATCGCGTCACGTTTGCTGCCGACAAAGCTCGCAACCACAATTTTGTTGCCCAGCGAGTATTCGAGCTCGAGCAAATCGCCGTCTTCATAAATGGAGCCCGCTGTAATACTCTGAGAAATGAGCCGCCCTGTGGCCGAGCCAGAATATCTCTCCGTGATGGTGACGGGCAGAGCGAGTTCGCCCGCCAGCGCGGTGGCCTGCTCCTTAGTGTAGCCTGAGAAATCCGGCACGGTGATCATCTTGCCCTTGCTGACCACGAGGATGATTTCACTGCCCGTGGCGATCATCTGGTCGGCCTTGACGCTTTGAGACATGATCGTCCCCGCCGGAACGTAATCGTCGTACTCCTCTTTCACCGTCAGAACCAAGCCGTTATCTTTGGCGAACGTGTAGCACTCCGCGAGCGACTTCGTTTTGAAATCCGGCACCTTGACGGTCGCTGCGGCAACCTCGGGGCCTTTGGAGACGATCACATAAATCGGCGTATCGCGGCGCACTTCATCGACGACCGTATTGTCGTTGATCTCATAGCGGATTACTTTTCCCTGCGCCACATCGGCGCTGAATTCCGTGGTGATGCGCACTTTGGTCATAAAGTTGTCGTCCGCCCATTTTTGTACCTCGTCCGCCGTCATCGCTGTGAGATCCGGCAGCGGCAGCGTCACGGTTAAATCGGGGCCGAGAGATACGGTCAGCTTGATAAAGCTGCCCTTTTTCACCTTGCTGCCCGCTTCCGTATCCTGATCGATCACATAGCCTTCCTGCACGGTATCGCTGTAGGCGTTTTCCGTCGTGATGATCATGCCGTTTTCGTTGGCCCAAAGCTGAGCGTCCGACAGTTTTCCGTTGGTGAAATCGCGCACCTCGATACCGCCGCCAAGCACAAGCACAAGAATGACAATAAGGAGAACCAGCACACCGCCGCCGGCGGCAATGGCCGTTATCAGCTTCTTCTTGTTTGGGTCCTCCGTTCTCGGCGGGGTGGGGTCCTTGGGTGCAGGCTTTTTAAAACCGCTTTTCTGCTCGTACTTGAAAGACGGTTCGGCGGAGGTCTTCGCAGGAATCTCAGGTTTTTGAGGTGCCGGTGAGTCGGCTTCGCCGTCCTTTTTGGTGTAATTGCTCAGAAAGCTGTTGTTGTCGCTCATCTTTTCATCCCCTCTTAGTTCGTAATATCCTTTTTCTTAAATACCCAAGCGGATATGACCGTGAAAATCACAGACAGACCAAGCAGCAGCCCGATGCCATATCCGAGGCTCAGAGGCACCCCGTTGCTGATCATTGTCTGCACGGGTGAATACTGCGTGAAAAACTGCGACATTTCAACAAACGGTATCGGCGTCCAGGCCAGCCAATGAGCGGCTTCGGTGTAAGCAATCTGGCTCATGCCCACGATGCTCATCACAAAGCAGATGGCAGGCACCGCAATCGCCACGGCGATATTTTTGGCCACTGTTGAAAGCATAAATGCGGTGCAGTATCCGAAAATGATGGTAACGCTGCAAGCCAGAAATTTCGGAATGTAGTAGGCGAGGAACCCAACCGCGCCCGATGCCGTATAGTTCGGGAAACCGAAATCCGAAAAACCGAAGCAAATGCCGGTGGTCACCATATTAAGCACGGTACCCGCGAGATAGATGCCAAGGCAGATAACCAGAGATGCCGCAAACTTGGACATCAGTATCTTAATGCGCGTCTTCGGACGAATCATCAGCAGACGAATTGTTCCGAGCTGGAACTCGCTCGCCATGAGCCATCCGCCGAGGATGACCGCGAACAAAGCCACAAGCGCGGAGTAATAAAGGAAGCTCGTCGTCTGGTTTCTCGCGCCCTGGGGCACAAACGTCATATCCGGCTCGTCTGAATCGAGAGAGTTCTGCGCCACGAGAATATCGTTGTTGGCCTTATCAATCTGCGCCTGAATGGCCGTTCTGTAACGGTCGTATGATTTGTACTGTTGAGGCAGATACGGGTCTTTGTTATAGTCTTCCTCGCTGAGCAGCGTTGAATAAGCCAGCTGGCTATTCGCATTTTCGATGCTCGAAATGGCGCTGTTCTGCCATGTGTTTTCACCGGGCACAATATGCTTTTCCAGACGGAATTGGAGCAGCGGAATGGTGCTCTCTTTGATGATCTTGATCTGCTTTTTCATGTCCTCGATATACCGGTTCAGTTCTTCTTCCTGATCCGGATGCTCGATGATCGTCTGCTCCTGAATTTCGATGCTCTTGTTGATGCTGTCGATCTGGCTCTGCTGCTGCTCGATACTGATGGCAATAAACTCGTCGAAGTTATTGTTCTCGATCACTTCATAAAGCCTGTTCAAATACGCGTCATCCTTGTCGATAGCCGCCTGACGCTCGGATGCCGAGATATTGACATAGGTATCATCAAATGTATTCGGATCCGCATAATACCGGTAGTTGAGCGCTTCCTTAAGCACCGCAATATCCGTTGTTCCCGCCTTCTCATAGATAAACTTATCATAAAGCTTCGTGGTGTCCCACACAAGGTTTATTCGATAATCTTCGTATGTGGTGATGGCTTGAGCGGCGCGAAGGAAATAATCGAGCTCCATATCGGTCATTTCCAGCACGAGATCCAGCGCTTCGGGTGTCGTAAATGCGGACGCGTCGATGTAGTCGTCATACTGATCGAGGCCCTGAACGTTGCTGTAAAACGGATTTTCCGGCAAAATTGTCACACCGTCTACCGTAATCGGCTCCTGACCGTTGTAATAGTCGCCGCCGTATGCGGGCACGGACATGGCTTTTTCGTATATAATCGGGCCGCCCGGATAATAGTTTCCGTTGGGATCAGGTTTTGTCAGCACGCCGATAACCGGAATCGCGATAGACGAAAGCAATACCAAGATACCGATGATCAGCAGGAATTTTGATCTCAAAATACTTTTTATTTCCATACATGTTTGTTTTAAAAAACTCATAATCGTATCCTCTCTTTGCTATCTGATCTGCGTCTTTGTGCCGGTCGTCATCGAAATGAAATCCTGTTCGAGCGTTCTTTGCGACTGGTTAACCGCGTAGATATCAATGCCCATTTTCACGAGGGTGCGAACAAGCTCCGGTATCTGATCGCGTTTCATCACGATGGTGACACCACCGCCTACTTGCTCACAGTTCGCGTCAAGACCCTTAAAATAGTCATAGGTCTTGTCCTTGTCGCTGGTGACAAAGCTGTAGCTGTAGATTTCCTCATCGTCCGATTCCTTGACCTGTTCGATGGTTTTCTCACCGATGATCACACCGTTGTCGATGATGTAAATACGATCGCACATCAGTTCCATCTCGGAGAGCAGATGGCTCGAAATAAACACGCCGACGCCCGCGTTCTTGGAGAGGTATTTGAGTAAGTCTCTGAGTTCTTTGATACCGATAGGATCAAGGCCGTTCGTGGGCTCGTCGAGCACAAGAAGGCTCGGGCGATGCAGCAGCGCCTGCGCGATGCCGACACGCTGTCTCATACCGAGCGAATACGTTTTGACCCTGTCGCCGATGCGGTCTTTCATCTTCACCAGTTCGACGACCTCGTCGATCTGTTTTTTTTGATCACCGTCGTACATTGAAGCAAAATACTCAAGATTCTGCCTGCCCGTCAGCCTCTTATATAGGTCCGGGTTCTCAACGATGCCGCCGATATTCTTCATAGCATTCTCAAAATCCGTCACAACATCGTGTCCCAAAACGGATATATGCCCAGACGTGATAGAGAAAAGGCCCATGATCATCTTGATGGTGGTGGTTTTGCCTGCCCCGTTCGGCCCCAAAAAGCCAACGATCTCACCTGAATTCACGGTTAAAGATATGTCGTCCAATATCTTTCTCTTTTTTATCACTTTCGTCAGGCCTTCAATTTTTAAAAGCTCCAATGAAATATCCTTTCCCGCCTGTACCGCGACAATATATTTTAATATAAGACGTATGAAGAAACAAAAAGTTCCGCAACATGATCATTATAATAAAAAAAAGAATAAAATAACATACCCTTTCTATGATCTGAACCGTTTATTGATGAGGGCTATCCATGTCACCCATGTAAACGCGAAAAGCGTCGTCAGTATCTATATGCGTGATACGCCAAAACCCATGGTCGGCTTCAACGGTGATTCTGGCAGTGTATGTGCCGGCCGTTCCTGTCGACGTGTCTGCCGTAAACACGATCACATATGTGTAGATACCGTCTCTATGATGTTCACTGTTTAATTCATACTTGCTGATCCACGGGCTTGATACCCCCGTCACCCAACCCGGCGCGGTTTGCTCCCAAGCTTTTGAAAACCGTTCTTTAAGCGGGCCAGACAGAACCGCATACTGCAAAGCCGCATTGCGCAGCTTAATGCCCTTTGCCCAGAGCAGCGCGGCGTCTCTCGGGCTGCACACGCCCACCTCACCCAAAGCGGCTGTGAGCATTTTTGTTTTTACTTGCAGATCAGTATAAGCTGCCGCAGCAGGCATGTCCTGACGATTCATCATACTCGCGAGCAAGAACACTGAGGCTGTCATCAGCAGCAAACAGAAACAGGCCAACCATATGAGCTTTTGATATAAGGGTACAGACATCTCACTCTCCGATGCGTTTTTACTTATTTGTATGAAAGAAAAAAAGCGGCAAGACCGCGAAAGGCGTTTGCCGTTTTCAAACAATAAAACTCGAAGCAAACTGTTTTTCTCACGGATACCTTCCGTCCGCGCAACTTCGCTGTTTCGTTTGCTGTTGAGGCTTGCATTGCACAGCCGATCGCGAGGATGGTTATGCACAAGATGCATATGATAAAAGACCGCAAGCTGAATCAGTAATTTTTAAGCCATCGGAAAACATGAAATAAGAAAGCATCTTTGCAGAAAGCTTCATTTTTGTACGAGGGCGAATTCGATATATTTTCATCTGCATGTCCGTGCTATCAAAAAAGAGACCCTTTCAGAGTCTCTTTATTTTGGCGTGCCCGGGGGGATTCGAACCCTCGACCTTTTGATTCGTAGTCAAACACTCTATCCGGCTGAGCTACGGGCACATAGTTTTAAGCGCTCAATCATTCTAATATAATCACTCTGCGTTGTCAATACAAAAAGGCGGTAATTAAGGCCGAAATGAAGAGACATAAACGGGAGCCCTAAAAGGTACCAGCTCCCATGCTTTTGCAGAGCTCAACCTTTACGGCGGCTGTATCCCAGCTCTGTCGCAGGCAGACATTCATGAGGATGTTTGAATATGGGTGCTAATTCTTTTGTAGTCCGAACACGAAATTGGTATAATAAAGGCATTAATGAAAGGAGCGTTACTTATGGCGGCCGATGAAAGAAAACTATCTTTGGAAAAGAGTACAGAACTGCTTAATACTTTACGTGCTCGTTTTGATAAGAACATGCATCGTCATGAAGGGCTTGAATGGGCAAAGGTACAAGAACGGCTGACTATCAAACCGGAAAAGCTATGGTCGCTTAGCGAAATGGAACGGACAGGCGGCGAGCCGGATGTTGTCGCTTATGATATGAAGGAAGGCTCATACATCTTCTTTGACTGCTCAGCAGAAAGCCCGGTTGGCCGCAGGAACCTTTGTTACGACGATGACGCTTTAAACTCGAGAAAAGAGCATAAACCGGCAAGCAGTGCGCTAACCATGTCAGCCGAGATGGGTATTGAGATTCTGACGGAAGAACAGTACCGGAAGCTGCAGGCGCTGGGCAAATTCGATACAAAAACATCCAGCTGGATATTGACGCCGCCGGACATCAGGAATCTCGGCGGGGCGCTGTTTTGTGACCGTCGGTATAATCACGTGTTTGTTTATCATAATGGGGCGGAATCGTACTATAGTGTCAGAGGATTCCGGGGTTCTTTGAGCGTATAACGTCACTTTATATTTTTCGTCTGACAAGACAAGCAAAAAACCAAGTTGAGAACAATCAAAAATAGGCGGTATGATCGCAGAAGAACTCTACGGCTGGCTTGATGACGTACAGAAATATGCTTTGTCAGTATAATTTGAACTGCGACTCACTTAGCCGACATCTGCGATGGTACACTGCTTTGGCACGATCTGTCAGCATTCCCTCAGTCCTATGCTTTGATCTGAGCAACTTATACTCACACAAAGTTCGCCGATCATGAGGCCCATAGAAAAAGGGCGATATCTCATCGCCCTTTCTTCATCTCATTAACTTCTGCGTCCCGACCGCGTGTCAGGCCGTCTTTGCGCGTAATTGCGCCGTTTACGCTTTTTGCGCTGGTTGTACGCGCGGATCAGCCCGATCGCAAAGATAATGGCCAGCAGCACCAGCACACCACCGACGGCATACCAAATCCATGAACCGATGCCGGAGTTCGCGGGCTCCTGCTGCGGAAGCTGCGGCACTGCGGTGGGCTCCTGCTGCGGCACATTGATGTCCGCCTCGTCCACAAAAACATCTCTTGAAGCGGTCAGCTGAGCCTGAGCCACCGTTTCACCGTTCGCGTCCACGTATGTCACCGTGCCCACGCTATCCCCCGTTTTCACGGGAGCCTGCAGCGTTTCACCGCTGATCAACGTCACCTGCGGCGTAAGCCCGCCGGATTTGAGCGCCTCGGCCTTCTCTTTGTCCATCGTCACAAAGTCCGGGCCCGAATACGCGGCGTTCAGGCTCAGTGCGCCGCCCTGTGCGTCGTCAGGCGATGCGTTCGCCACGTTCACGCTCACGGGCACATTGGCAATCAAGGATTGTATATCCACCGTTTCATAGTTGTTAAAGCCGTATTCAAAAAGGCTCTTAGCCAGCGGCCAGCGCTCGCTCCCGTCTGCCGTTTCATCACCGAATATCAGGCACAGCAGCTTCATGCCGTCCTTTTCCGCCGAACTCACGAGGCAGCGGTACGCCTTGGGCGTCGCCCCTGTTTTGATGCCCGTGGCGTACTCGTAGTAATAGTTTTTCTCACCTTCAGGCACGCTGCTAATCAGCAGCTTGTTGGTGTTTTGCTTCTGTTCGTCTTTCGTAAAGTTCATGGAGGGGAAATCGTATGAGGCCGAACCCACAATCTCCATAAGCTGCTCGTTCTTCATGGCGTAAAGCGACAGCGTCGCCATGTCGCGCGCTGTCACATAGTGGCCGTCTGTATCCACCCCGTGCGGCGTCACAAAATGCGAACCGGTCATGCCAAGTTCCTGCGCTTTTTCATTCATCATCGCGGCAAAGCCTTCAATGGATCCGCCGATATGTACGGCTATGGCCGCTGCCGCATCATTGCCGGAAATCAGCATCATGCCGTAGATGAGCTCTTTTAATGAAATCTGCTGGCCTTTTTTAAGGCCCATCAGCGAGTATCCCGAACCTGTCCAGTCACCTTCCTCACCGATGGTCACGGTATCGTCGAGATTGCCTTTTTCCAGCGCCAGCACACACGTTAATATTTTCGTGGTGCTCGCCGGATAAATCTGTTCATCCGCATTCTTTTCAAAAAGCACTTGACCTGTCGTTGCGTCGAGCAGCATCACGGCGTGTGGTTTGACTTCTTCTTCATAAGGTGCCGCTGCCAAGGCCGAACTGACGAACATCGTCAAAATCACGCATATTACCAAACAAACTGCTGTTGCTTTTTTCAAATCGTCATACTCCTTTTATGGTCACTGCACCGGCCCCGCCGGTTTCCCAGATAGTATAACAGCTTAACACCGTTTTGTGAAGAAAAACGGTAAAGTCTTCATATGGCTGCCTTTAATATTCGCTGTTTTCAAAATCCACCGTAACATGTATAATGTATGCAGTAAAATTTCAAGTACATCTTGGCTGGACACCGGAGGAAAAATGGCTTATAAACTGATCGCAATCGACCTTGACGATACACTGCTCGACAGCACTCTTCACATACCGGCCCGTGTGAGGGAATCGATAGACAAAGCAGTGGATCTGGGGATATATATCGTGCTCTGCACGGGAAGAATATTAAAGGGCTCGCGGCGCTTTTACGACGAACTCGGACTGAAAACGGCTATGATCACCACGGGCGGTGCGGAAATATATGACGAAGACGGCAAATGCATCTACAGCAGAAATGTAGACCCGGCAGTTGTCAGAGAGATTATCGCTTTTGCACAGGAAAGCGGGGTTCATTTTCAGGTGTATATCGGTGGCAGCCTTGTCTACCGCCAGAAAAACAAGTACCTTGAAGGTTATGAAACGGCCAACGGTATTAAAGGCAATGAAATGCCGAATTTGCTGGAGCTTGATGAGATTCATACGCCTAAGGTTCTTCTGATATCCGACCCCGAACGCATGGACGGCCTTCAGGCGGCGGCACGGCAGAAATTCCCTGCGCTCAACGTCAACCGTTCCAAACCGACATACCTTGAATTTTCCAGCCCCGGCGTGAGCAAGGGCGACGCACTGAAATTTGTGGCTCAGTACTACGGCATTCAAGAGGCGGAAACCATCGCGATCGGAGATGCCGAGATTGATATCCCCATGATTAAAGCCGCCGGTTTGGGTGTGGCCGTGGCAAACGCTACCTCCATCACCAAACAAGCTGCCGATTACATCTGCCCCACAAACGACGAGGGCGGCGTAGCCGATGTCATAGAAAAATTTGTTCTGGAGGCACAGAATGAAAACCAAGCTCAAAATTGACGATCTGGCCCGTGATTTAAACCTCAACATTATTTACAGAGGCGACGTGGACACCATCGAAATCAACACCTCCGACCTCAACAGGCCCGGGCTGCAGATGGCCGGTTTCTTTGAGTATTTCGCCGTCAACCGGCTGCAGCTTTTCGGCATGGTTGAGATGACATACCTGCAGAACCTCGATCCGGAGCTCAAACGTGAACGGCTCGACAAGTATTTTGCAAGCCAAATGCCTTGCGTGCTGATTGGACGCAACTTAACACCGCCTGTGGAAATGATCGAGGCGGCCAAAAAGTATAACACGCCTATACTGATGTCCGGCCTGACCACCACGAAACTGAGCCATAAAACGACGGTGTATCTTGACAAGGTGCTCGCGCCGAGTATATCCCGCCATGCGGGCCTCATGGACATTTACGGCGTCGGCATACTGCTCATGGGCGATTCGGGCGTCGGCAAAAGCGAAACGGCGCTGGAGCTCGTCAAGCGCGGTCACCGGCTCGTGGCGGATGATGTGGTTGAGATCATCAAGCTTTCGGATAACCAGCTGATCGGTCAGTCCCCGGAGGTTATCCGCCATATGATGGAGATCAGAGGCCTTGGCATCATCGATGTGCGTACGCTGTACGGTATCGGGGCGGTGCTTGTGGAGAAATCCATCGAGTTGGCTGTGAACTTAGAGCTCGGCGACCCGATGAACATTGACCGGCTCGGCCTTTCCTCGGAATACATCACGCTGCTCGGCGTTAAAATCCCCATTATCACCATCCCGGTTCGGCCCGGCCGAAATCTTGCCATCATCATTGAAGTGGCCGCGATGAACTACCGCCTCAAATGCATGGGCCAAATTACGGCAGAGCAGCTCGACAGCAAGCTGCTGAGCATCATTGCCCCCGACAGCATGAAAGGGTCTTGCCCCACATTGTAAAAAAGCGATTGGCGCATCATTTCATAAAAGAGCGAGGAGTAACTTATGTATCTGGCAGGAATCGATCTTGGCGGCACAGGGATTAAGGCGGGTATTGTTGACGAAAACCTCTCCCTTGTTTGCAAAACCAGCATGCCCACAGGTGTGGAACGCGGCTATGTGCAGGTTATTAACGATATGGCCGGGGCCATCATCAGCCTCGCCGGGAAAAACGGTATACCGATCGGGCAGATTGCGAGTATCGGCATCGGCATACCCGGGTTTGCGCGTAAAGGTATCGCGACAGCTGTGAACCTTTACTGGATCGATGTCCCGCTTGAAGCGGAAATGAAAAAGCATATCGACGTACCCGTGTTTGCGGATAACGATGCCACCGTGGCCGCTGTATACGAATACCATCTGGGTGCGCTCAAGGGCAGCGATGTCGGCGTACTCCTAACGCTCGGCACCGGTCTTGGCAGCGGCATCATCATAAACGGCAAGCCGTTCAGCGGCGCACACGGCATGGGCGGCGAGCTCGGGCATATCGAGATTGTACCAGACGGCGTTCCGTGCACATGCGGCAACAAAGGCTGCCTCGAAACGTACACCACGGCAACGGCATTGATTCGTCAGGGGCGGCGCTGCGTAATTGAGCGCCCCGAAAGCCGCCTGCATCACGTGACGGAAGGCGATCTGCATAAGGTGACCGCCAAGCTCGTACTGGACTGCGCCAAGGAAGGCGACCATATTGCGCTCGCGATTGTGGATGAGTATGTGAAGTACCTCGCGATGGGCATCGGTACCATCGAAAATATACTCGACCCTGATATCATCGCACTCGGAGGCGGTGTGTCGGGCGCGGGCGATTTTCTGCTGCAGCGCGTGATCAAAGCCAGCGAACATAAAGGTGTTTTTACGGGACAGAAGTATGCCGACATTAAGCTCGCGGTATCGGGCAACGATGCCGGTATCATCGGCGCGGCCATGCTTGGCGTATCGTCCGTAAAGTAAGCGATTATGATTGTAATATTAAAGGCTTGCTGAATGTTTAAATGATGATTCGGTCCTCCGTCTGCATTGTAGATGCAGAAGCAGAGCCGGTTTGATGATAATCCCCTGCCATGCATGGGAGCTTGGCACGTCACGACGGGGACGCATTTCATGTCAAAATGTCTTTTGTATATTCTGTTGTCTTTTGTGAATGCTCACCGAAATCACTTTTAAATTTTGTCTGCATCGGCGGAGCCGTCTGGATATCTGAATATGGCGCGATAGAAAATGATCCTTCCTGGGTCTGCAATCCGAATGAATCGGCAATCACGCAAGTATAAATAAGCAAGAGGTGTCTGCATGAAGCCTGTTGCTTATTTTTTATGCGCGTTGGCGCTGCTGCTCATTTGTCTCTCTCCGTGGCTGATACTCTCCTATTATGAAAAGCTGCCCCCGAAACCGTATTTTCAGGGCATCCTTTCGCTTTGGCATATTTCCGGCTGGCGTACCGGCGGTTCGTCGGGCGGAGCCTACCTGCAAAAGCGCATCACACAGTTTGAGGGGCAGAATCCGCATGTGTTCATTGAGCTGCGCACCTTGACGCCCGAGAAGGCGCTGCAGGCGCTGGAGGCCGGCGAGATGCCCGATATCGTCTCGTACCCTTACGGCACAGCTTTGGCGCTCGATTTCGCCAATCTCCCGGCTGAAACCACGATATTTGACGGGTTGCCCGATACCGCTTATCCGTATATGTGCGGCGGCTACTGTCTGCTGGTTAATACCGACTTGCTTGCGGAAAAAGGCATTGATTTGCCGTCCGGGTGGGGCCTGCGACCGGAAGCGCTGCTATCTGCCGCTGAGACGGGCGTCTGCTTTGATTCAGAGCAAGGGTACACGGCGCTGCCCGCGTTGGCGGTTCACACCTACCCGGAGGCCGAAAAGCCGCAAGTGTCCACTTGGGGCGTGTCCGACCCGCCCGACGCGGCGCTGAACCTTCAAGCGGACTGGCAGGACGGGTTTGCGTCGTTCTGTGCCGGAGACAAGGCCATACTGATCGCGTCTCACCGGCAGCTGTTTGAGGCGAGCGAATCGTTCACGCAGGGCGACGTGCCGCCCTTTACTGCGTATGCCATAGGCCCGTATACCGATATGGTACAGATGATCGGCATCACACGCAGTGAAGACGCGCTGCGACAGTCGGCCGCCGAGAGCTTTCTTACCTACCTTTTAAGCGACAGCGCGCAAACCAAGCTGGAACCGCTCGGCGTTTTTCCCGTCAAGCCGAATCTTGAAATCTATGAGCAGAATGATATTTTGAAGAATATGTATGAGCAACTCAGCACGGGGGCCGCGCTCCCCCGCTCCGCCGATAAGAATACGCTTGACGAACTGGCCAAAGCCGCCTATGCAGGCGATACGCATTCTTTAGCGGAGCTGCGGCGGCTGCTTGGCGGCTAGGATTATGCTTGTTGTTTTAATGCATTAATCTGCGGGTTGTTTCTGTACAAAGCAAGAATGTATCATATGTTCTGTCATGCCATTCTTCCAATTCACTTAGAGACATTTTTGCATCAATGCTGTCTTGTCCATTTGCATGACCAATCAAGCTTATTTTTGATTTAGATTGGGATGATTATCTCATAATCATTGGCAAATAATCGCAAAAGCCGCGCCTCATATGAGGTGCGGCTTTGCTTCGGGATCCCCGGGCAGCATCGCCGCCCGGGCCGGTGAATTCAAATATCATGCATCTTGGGAAACTGTTTTATGCAGCCTGATCTGACACATAGACCGCGAGATAGTCCTCGAAGCCATAGGCTTTAATCAGCGCCGCAATGGTGTCCGGCGTCGCCACGCCATCTGCGGCTAATCCGTTTGTCTCCTGGAACAGCGTAATCGCGTTACGGGTTTTCTTATCAAAATGGCTGTTCTCATTCACATGGAACCCGATTGCGTTGAGCATCTGCTGAATACGCAGCACACGCGCCGATGGGTTACACCCGTACTGGGCATACTTATACGTGCGTTCATACAGTTTCGGCGGAATGCCGTCGCCATTGAATCGCCCGCCATACGGATACAGGTAGAAACAATGGCCCTTGATTTGGGTGTAATAGTCGTTTCTGCCCCAGTCTTTGCCCGCCTTTGAATGCGACTTAAAGAAATACACATTCTGCGGCAGCACCCAATACTCATCATCCAGCACCGCTCTCGCCGCTCGTTTTGCGGCGGGTGTCGGGCGTGTACGGCTCGAATAAGCAAACTGACCCGTTTTCACAGCCCTTGCGATCGTATCACCGAATTCCTCGGTGTTGAGCACCCGGTTCATCACCACATTGCCCACAGCGACCATGCCCTCAAAGGTTTCGCCGCGTGCTTCGCTCGTAATGATTTGCGCAAGCAGATAAAGCTCGTCATCCGTGTACTCATACGAATTTGTGGAATAACCCATGTCATCATAGTAACTGCCCGATTCGTCCACAAAGAACGAAACAAGTTCATCCACAGCCTTAGGCGTTGCCGCAAAATCCGGTGTCGGTGTCGGTTCGGGCGTCGGCTCCGGTGTTGACTCAGCCGCATCAATGATCGTCGCTGCCGTGTCCGTGGTGTCGTCAAACAACATGGATGTCACGGTGGGCGCATCGGGAATCTGCACCTGTTTTTCCTCCACATTGAGCAGAGACGTATCAATATTCAATTGTTCGATTCGCGGATTGTGCCTAATGACAACAGCCGGCTCCGCGACTTTTTCCGAGGCCGCATGGCCGCCTTCCGGCAGTACAAACACAAGCAGCCCAGCCGCAATGGCAAGACCCGTCACGGTGTATGCGGCAATCAGTTTAATGCGATGACTTCTTCGTCTTGCAAGGTTTGTTTCCGTGATGTCCTTCACTTTAAGAAGTCTGTAAAACCTTTTTTTGAGTGTGAGCCGGTGGCTGTGATTTTTTCCGTGAAAACGGCGCACGCTGTCGGCTGCCACTCGTGTGACCTCTTCATCTGTCAATTTTTTCTTGGCGAGAATCGCCGGGGTCTCCTCCAGATACATGATATCCGGTTCATCCGCTTTGGTCAGCTTTTTCACAGTCGCTGTCCGGCCGGTTTCCATCGGCCCGGCTTTTTCGTTTTGTAAATGAAAAAGCTTTCCCAGAGCACGAATGCCCGTTTTAAATTTCATCTGTCTTTCAATCTCTCCCTTGTTATACTAACAATTTTCCCGCATGAGCCATCATAACTGAGGTCTATCTGTTTGTCAATGGAATTTGTAATACTTTCGTAATATATATATGTATAGTTTTCAAAAATGACACAATTTATTCATATTCAAAGGGTAAGTAATAGTTTACTTAATTTTATAAAGATTTGATTTAATAAAAAAAGAAGCGCTTATATTTGGCTTCTTTTTATTTAAACAATAACGTTTTTCGGCTTATCAGCCGTAATATCTGGCACAATAGTTATCAAACCCAAAGGCATTGATCAGCGCCTTCACGGTATCCGTACCCGCAACGCCGTCAGCTCCCAGGCCCTGAGATGCCTGAAACTGCTTGAGCGCTTCCGTGGTTCCTTTACCGAAGACGCCGTCCGCCGAAACGCTGTATCCGAGAGCGCCCAGCATATACTGTAACCGCTTGACACGCTCCTGAGCTTTGCAGCCGTACTGTGCGTATTTATAGGTGCGGTCAAAAAGCTTTGGCGGAATGGATCCGTTGTTGTTTCGACCGCTAAGATTGTCTGTATAGAAACACTGGTCGCCTATCTTCTTGTAAAATTTATGGCTGCCCCAGTTCTCTCCTTCCGGTTTGCTCGAATTGAAGTTGTACGAGTTTTGCGGTACAACCCAATACTCGCTGTCCAGCACAGCGCTCGCCGCGTTCATGGAAGCCTGCGACCATGTACCGTCGGAATAGGGAAAAGCACTGGACCTGATCACCTGCTCAATTGATTGACCCGTACGCAGTACGCGATTCATCACCACATTTCCCACGGCAACCAAACCGTCAGTCGGCTGTCCCCGCGCTTCAATCTCGATGATCCTCGCAAGAAGTTTTAAGTCGTTCTCCGTATAGGCATATGAATTGCTTGAATAACCCATGTCGTTGTAGTAGGCATCCGCCTGTACCACAAAAGCGGCAGCCGCGTCGTCAATGCCCGCAGGCTTTTGGCCCATATCACCCGAAGCTTCCTGCGGCGGTGCTGTCAGCTGCGGCGTGGATTGCGGCTTGGGTGTTTTGGTCGGCTTCGGCGTTGCGGATGGCTTTTCGTCCGGCTTCTCTGTCTTCTTGGGTGTCGGCTTCGGTGTCGGTTTCGGCGTTGGCTCGGGTGTTGCCATGATATCGGGCGGTGTCGTCGGTATCGGCGTCACATCCGGCGGTGTCGTCGGTATTGGTGTGGGAGCGGGCGTCGACATAGCGTCTTGCTGTGTATCCTCCGGTTTCGGCGCAGCCTTGCCGCCTCCGGCCAGTACCACGGTCATCAAAACGGCAACCACAACAAAACCCACGGCAGCGTACATGGCCAATCGGCGTGTGCGCCCGGATTTGGGCCTCTTCTGCAGGCTTGTCTTAAAACTGCGGAAAAACAAAATCAGCTTAGCAAGAAGCTTTAACAACAGCCCATTTTTCGAGCTGCGGCTTTTGTATGATCGCCCGGGAAAAGATTTGCCGTTTTTATTCATGCACATCTCCTTGCTTTTTCCTATGCCGCATGGTCATTATAACCCGAGTTACGCGGGTTTGTAAACTTATTTGTAATATATTCGTAATATTTGTCGATCAGTGATCGGCAACGCATGAAGTTTAAAACAACGGGCTGTAATAAAATGAGTATATTGCTGAAAAAAGCTCGAAACTGATCACCGCGCAGTGGTAAGGAATCCCTTTCTCCTGCAACGGCAGGACATTCATCCGTTTCAGCCGCTGCAATCGGCGGCAGGTTTCATCGCTATAAATGACAAGCTTGCACGAATGAGCATCTCGAAAGTGATAAGTGATGCCGATGCGCATCCTGTGAAGATTCTGTTTCGCTTATCGCCTTGATTCATCTTCTATCATGCAGTGAAGATCAGTGAGTTTCTTTCATTATAATAATGACATGACAACTGTCGGCATAGGCCGCCCAGTGAGTCAAAACATCGAAGTCTATCTGCACTCATTCGATAACCGTATGTCTGTGGTTTTTGAGTGCATCGATTGACCGTTGTATATTCTCTTCCTTCACAAGCACATAATCCGTTTCATAGGTGGACACCGCAAACAGGCTGATGCCTTCATCGGCCAGTATCTTTGATATATGCGCCATGATACCCACCAGTGAAAAATCGAGCGGTCCTTTGATGCGCAGCGCGCGCCAACCCGTTTCCGCTTTGCATCCCAGCGGTGCTTTGTCTTCCTCGCACACGAGCGACACTTCCCCGCCGCTCATGGTGAGCGAAACGAATTCACCTTGTGGCAGCACGGGTTTATCGAGCGCACACACGGCGAATCGCCCTGTAAGCAATTCAAGCTCCATCATATTCTCCCATTCTCTATCATTTTAATTAGTCATATTTGAGTAACGTATCACTATCAAAAGCATGCCAAGTCGTCAGCCTTTAGGCGACGGTTTTTGTTGCTCATAGAGAGCTAATCAAGCGTGTATTTACAGCTTTCTCTAAAGAGAAAGCTGTTGCCAATCAGGCGACTGTTGCGGTCTTTAATTAACGGCTTACCTTATCCGTACCACAACTTTTTTCGAATGCAATTATATCCTTAGACGAGGAGCTTCTTTAGAATTTTATAAACAATAAAACGGGAGCAACAGTGTTGCCCCCGGATTCATACAGGTCTAAAAACACATTATCTACTCGCCTTTGGCCAGAAACTGCTGATAATAGTTGGTAACACCGAAGGTATCAATCAGTTTCTCCACGGTAGCCGGGCCCGCAATACCGTCCGCTTCCATGCCGTATTTGCTCTGGAACTCCTTGAGCGCGTCCACTGAGTCTTTTCCGAAATAACCATCCGCTTTCACATCGTAGCCGAGCTTGTTGAGCATATACTGTATGCGTTTCACACGCGCCTCCGGCTTACAGCCATACTGCGCGTATTTATATGTTCTGTCGAAAAGTTTGGGCGGTGCTTCCCCGCCGCGGTGCCGTCCGCCGTAGCTGTGCGAATAGAAGCAGTGACCGCCGATTTTGGTATAGAACTTGTGGCTGCCCCAATCGCTTCCGGATGGCGCGCCCGAACGGAAATAATACACATCCTGCGCGATCACCCAAACCTCATCCTGCAGCACATACCGCGCGGCCTTTTTCGCACCCGAGGTCGGCTTCACATTCGGATTATACGCGAATTGCCCCGGTGCCGTAATGACATCCTTCACAGAATTCGGGAATTTGTAACGGTTCAGCACACGGTTCATCACCACATTCCCCACAGCAATCATGCCGGTGCGCGACTCACCGCGGGCTTCGCTCGTGATGATCTGAGCGAGTATATACACATCGTCTTCGGTATAATCATAGTGATTCGACGAGTAGCCCATATCATTGTAATACTTGTCAGCCTCGACAATAAAATCTTTCACGCAGTTTTCAATTGTCACCGGCGGCGGAGTCGGGTCAGGGTTGGTCGTGGGTATGGGTGTCGGTTCTTCCGTCGGTTCCACTGTCGGTTCCACTGTCGGCTCTATGGTGGGCTCTAAGCTTTCCACCGGCGTTTGTGCCTCACCCTCCGTTGCCATCAAACCATTCACGCTGACTTCCGGTTCATTTGTAGCCGAGGCTGCCGGAGTCTCCTGCACGGTCGGCGCTGCCTGATTACCGCCGCGGATTGTGATATCATCCGCTGCGGCAACTTCGAGCCCGCTGCTTGCGCTCGGGCTTGAATCAACCGTGGATGCAGCTTTCCCGCCCGGCACGAGCACCACCACAAGCAGCACGGTGGCCACAGCGATGCCTGTCCCAATGTAAGCCAGCAGCATCCGCCTGCGGCGCTGCCTCTTGGTCACGCGCTTATGGTTCATCGCAAAATCCAGCGCGGCGCTTTCTTTTGTTCGTTTACCCGTCACGGTGTCCTTGACCACGCGCAGTTTAGACGCGAATGATGCCTTGCTGCTCCGGTGACGGCGGCTCATGTTGAGGCTGCCCGCAACTGGTTTGGAGGGTTTTGCTGTCTTGGCCCGATGCCCAAATTCAGCATCATCAAAAGAACCGGCTGCCGAAGTCGGTATGTCTTTCAAATAATCAGAATCGTCCACAGCCGGTATGATCACCGGCGCACCCTGCATTTCATTGTCTTCAAAATCGGGAATTGCAATCCGGCGCGTCGGAACAGGCGGTTGTTTCTTGTTTTTCAGTTTTTCAAGAATGCCGGGATGTTTGCCCATTATGCACTCTCCTTATCAAAAGGATACGTATTCCCACAGTCATCATAGCTTAAAAAATTCATCATGTCAATATTTCCGTAACATTTTTGTAACATTTAGCCATTTACAGCGCTAAATCTACATAAATTTGTCCAACTGTTCCTGTAAATATGGCGTCGACGCGGTTTGACCCGGTGCAGCGCCATGCAGCTGAATAACGCGGTTCACCGCAGCGCCGCGTTTTACCAGCCGACCGATCAGCTTTTGCAGCCCCTTTGACGGAGCGGGATTGGGGTCGGCCTGAACCGTGAAAAACACGATCTGCTTACCCGCCGCGTTTAGATGACTTAAAAAAGTGTTGACTGCGGGCACGGTGCGCGAGGCCCATATGGGTGATCCGATATAGATTGTCGCGTACTCATCCAGCAGGCTCGCCGGATTGCTTTTGAGACGGCTCTTCGTCCCGGTCATTGCGCCGAACCCGCCCGCCATAAACAATAAAAACTTTCCTTTTCTTTTCTTAACCTCTTCAAGCTCAAAAATCTGTGCACCAAGGCGTTGGGCAATGAGTGTCGCGGCCTCTCTCGTGCTGCCGTTTAATGAATAATAAACAACCGCTGTTGTCATGGACTCCCTCCCTATTACAAAGCGAACAGCGCCTCCTTGAGGCCAAGTGTTTTGGCCGTCATTTCGCGTATGCCGCTTTTTGTTTCGTCGCTGAGCATAGGCTTATAGTGCAAATAAGAATCGATGCCCAAAAAGGCGATTGCCGCACAGGCAGACGGATTCTTAAGCCGGAAGTATCCTTGCGCAATGCCCTCCTCCACCACGTCTTCCAGCAGCGGCAGCAGTGCAAGCATGCGTTCTTCCTTGATCACCGTACAGTACCACTCGGGTTCCAGATCTTTAAAATAAGTATTGGCCTCGTTTGCGGTCTGTCCCTGCTCTATCAGTGCCGATACGAAAAACTCCGCTTTAGATATGGCATCGCCGAGTGTTTCCATCTGTTCGAGCAGATTCTTTCGGTATTCTTCGAGCTGCATCGCCACAATATAGCGCACGATGGACAGTTTGCTCTCAAAGTGATAGAAAAACGTGCCCTTGGCGATACCGGCCAGCGCGCATATCTCCTCCACAGGCGTATTCTCATAGCCCTTTTCGCTGAACAGCGTACGCGCACTGCTTAATATGAGCATTTTTGTCGCTCTTTCTCCAGACATAACATCCTCCTTTGTGACTGTCAACATGTATAGCGAGATTATTGACCAAAGTCGGAAATTTATACCTCGAGAAGCGGATCAGTTTAATAGAGTTGAGTCAATAAACAGGTATCTTCGTAAACGCGGAGGCGAGCAAACCCCGACGGACGTATGTCGTAGCAAAAACAATGCTGAAAATCACCATGCAGCAGGGACGAAAGCGCCGCGATAATGACACCCTTGTGCGTCACGATAAGTACGCGCTGTCCGTCGTGCTGCACTGCGGCCTGCCGGACGGTTTCATACGCGTTTTGCAGAAAGCGCGCCACATTGTCTCCGTCCGGAAATGTAAACGTCTGTGGATCATTCATATACTCCTGCCAGGCTTCGGGCATGCGCTGCGCAATGTCATCCGCGCTGAGTCCTTCAAAGCGCCCGAAATCCATTTCTCGAAGTGTTTGCTTCATAATGGCAGGCCTTCGCGGCGCAACGATGCGCGCGGTCTGCACCGCGCGGTGGCTGCCGCTCACATAAACGACATCCGGCTCCATCGCTTCAAAATGCTTAGCCGTGCGTTTGGTCTCGGCAATACCTTGCGGAGATAAGGGCGGGTTGATGCTTCCGCAGTAAAGCCCTTTTTCGTTACAGATTGTTTTGCCGTGTCTTAGCAAAATGAGTTCGGTCATGGCTCTCCTCAACAAAGAGAATTATTTCTGAAAGGGACGTATCAGTATGGCTACTCCGTAAGCCCCACATGTCATTCCTATGGAGCGTTAGAGATTAACTGCGTAATGAAATCATATCCCATGTTTATAGCGTTTTAACATGGGATGCTATTCCACTTCGTAGTCACTTCACTCACGTTGCGTTCAGCATGACAGAGTGGTTTTTTTTACCAAGCTGACCTTCTCCTCAAGGAGAAGGTAATACTGCTGATAAAGCCACAAGTGTCATTCCGATGGAGCGTGAGCGGAAGAGGAATCCCATGGTTAAGAGAGAGTTGGTATCGAATGGAGTAACCAATTTGCCATTTTAATGCCTTTTTCTCTCCCCCAGTCACCTGTCGGTGACAGCCCCCAATCCACCCAATAGCATAGGCGTCAGAGAGGGCCACAATAATAGGTTTTTTTACACTCTTTGCTTACCCTCGATGGGAAACAGTTGCCGACAGGCGACTGCTAAGACAACACTCTTTACCTGCTTTTGCGACACCTTATCCGTTATGGCGCGCCACCTTAGCTCCGGGAAAAGGGTGATAAAAACAAAACGCCGCAAATAAGCAGCGTTTATAACGATCAATCGAGATTTCGGCCTTTGCGACCGGCCCTTAAGCGCACCATCGCTCTGGCCAGCGCAATCTGATTCTGCATGTATTCCTGATGACTGAGCTGCTGACGCAGTTTCTCCTCGGCCCGTTCCTTAGCCTCCTGCGCGCGGCGCAAATCGATTTCGTTCGGCCATTCGGCTGTCTGGGAGAAAATGATCGTCTCATCGGGGCGAACCTCAACAAACCCCTCTGATGTCGTGCATTCCATCCATTCGCCGTCCGCCAGTATCTTCATGGTGCCGATCGTGATGGCAGCCACCATGGGCTCATGCATCTTCTGTATGCTCATATACCCGTCCGGAGCCGGAATAATAACGCTTTCTACCTCACCGCGGAAAAATATTCGTTCGGGCGTGATGATTTCCAGCATATACTTTGCAGGCATTATCCCACCGCCTTATCCTTTTTCACCCTAAGTTTCACATCATCGATATCGCCCGCCATGAAGAACGCGCCCTCCGGGATGTCGTCTACCTCGCCGTCCACCACGGCGCGGAAGCTTTCGATTGTACGCTCAAGCGGCACGTACTTGCCCGGAATGCCCGAGAACACTTCGGCCACCGACATCGGCTGCGAGAAGAAACGCTGTATCTTTCTCGCGCGGTATACGATGGTTTTGTCGGTATCACTTAAATCTTCCATACCGAGAATGGCGATGATATCCTGCAACTCCTTGTAACGTTGGAGCACTTCCTGCACTCGGCGCGCCACGTTGTAATGCTTTTCGCCGACGATACGCGGATCGAGTATACGCGAGGAGGATTCCAGCGGATTGATCGCGGGATAGATGCCGAGCTCGGCAATTTGCCGCGACAGCACGGTTGTGGCATCAAGATGCGTGAACGTCGTGGCCGGCGCGGGGTCTGTCAGGTCGTCCGCGGGCACATAAATGGCCTGCACCGATGTGATCGACCCCCCTTTTGTGGATGTGATGCGTTCCTGCAGCGCCCCCAGTTCATACGCAAGCGTCGGCTGGTAACCCACCGCTGACGGAATACGTCCGAGCAGCGCTGACACCTCGGAACCGGCCTGTATGAAACGGTAAATGTTGTCGATAAACAGCAGCACGTCCTGATGTTCCTCGTCCCGAAGCTGTTCCGCAAGCGTCAGCCCGGTAAACGCGACGCGCATTCTTGAGCCCGGCGGTTCGTTCATTTGCCCGAATGCGAGACATGTTTTCTCGATAACGCCGGATTCGCTCATATCTTCGATCAGCTCATTGCCCTCACGGCTTCTTTCACCCACACCGCAAAACACGCTGTAACCGCCATGCTCCGTTGCGATATTGCGAATCAGCTCCATGATAAGCACTGTTTTGCCCACGCCCGCACCGCCGAACAAACCGATTTTACCGCCTTTGGCGTACGGTGCCAGCAGGTCTATCACCTTGATGCCCGTCTCAAACTGCTCTGTGGCCGGATTCTGGTCGGCAAACTTGGGCGGCTGGCGATGAATCGGCAGCCTGACAGGCGCATTGATGGGGCCTTTGCCGTCGATAGGCTCGCCGATCGCGTTCATCACACGGCCAAGCGCCTTCTGACCCACAGGCACGGTGATACGGTCTCCCGTATTGATGACCGCAAGCCCGCAATAAAGGCCTTCCGTCGCATGTAATGCAATACAGCGTACGGTATCGTCACCGATATGCATAGCCACTTCCATCCAGACTTCACGATCTCCGAGCCTGATGACCAGCGCGTTGTATATGGCAGGCATGTGGCCGTCGTAGAATTTAACGTCAAGCACGGGGCCCGTGATACGTATCAATTCACCTTTATTGACGATTTTGTAATCATCCATATTGTACTCCTATTTCAATGCATCGAGCGCCCCGATTATTTCGGAGATCTCGTTGGTAATGGCAAACTGGCGCGCTCTGTTGTACTCCTTGGTCAGGCTCTCAATCATTTCTTCGGCGTTGTTGGTGGCGTTTTCCATCGCCGTCATGCGCGCGCACTGTTCGCTCGCATAGCTTTGCACGAGGCAGCCGTATACGAGGCCGATAATATACTGCGGCACCAGCACGTCGAAAACCTGTCTGGGAGTCGGGTGGTAGAAAAGCTCGGCACTGTACTGTGCTTCTTCTGTCACGTCGATCATGTTTTCTTTGCAGAGAGGCAGCAGTCTGATGACGCGCGCTTCCTGGCGCATTACGGATATGAATTTGGTATACACCACATACACTTCATCCATGATGCCGTTATCATACAGCTCGAGAATATCACTCGTGATATTGCGCGCGTTGAAAAGCGACGGATTCTGCGAGATATGCAGAAACTCAACGTCTACCATTTGGCCGCGGCGCTCAAAAAAGGCACGAGCCATATGACCCACCGTCAGAATATATTTGTCGGAAAACCGCTGCATGTGCTGAACCGCAAGATTGAGCACATTGTGGTTATAACCGCCGCACATCCCCTTGTCGGCTGCAATCACGATATATGCCGCTTTTCCGCCTCGGCTTTCACCCACATACGGGTGATGGAGCTCGCTCGAATGAGAGAAAATATCCTTTAAAGCAGACTGTACACGTTCAAAATGCACATGGTTCGACTCATACTTGTTGATGGCCTTTTTCATTTTGGACGTGGAGATGAGGTGCATTGCACGCGTAATCTGCTCTGTTTCGGAAATCGAGCGTATACTGTGCTTAATGTCTGCCATGCTCGCCATTATGCATCTTCCTCTTCTTCCAGTTTAATGCCGTTCTGCTGGCAATACAATTTCAGGAAGTCCTCGGCGGCTTTTTTAAGCGATGCGATTGCGGAATCCGACAAATCCCCCGATTTGTTGATGCCGATGCGCACTTCCGGGAAATTCGTATCAACGTACTGCAAATACTGGCTTAAGAACGGCTTGACATGCGTCATCGGCAGCTTGACCAAGTACTTATTCACAGCCACATAGAGCATAATGACCTGGCTGGCCATTTGAATCGGAGAATACTGCCCCTGCTTTAGTGATTCGGTGAGCCGTGCGCCCTGCTCGAGTGTTTCGCGTGTTGTCTTGTCAAGGTCAGACGCAAACTGGGCAAACACTGCGAGTTCGCGGTACTGCGCAAGGTCAAGGCGCAGACGTCCGGCCACCTTTCTCATGGCCTTTGTCTGGGCGCTGCCGCCCACGCGCGACACCGACAACCCGACGTTGACCGCCGGACGTATGCCCGCGTTGAAAAGCTCGGACTCGAGAAATATCTGTCCGTCGGTAATGGAAATCACGTTAGTCGGTATGTAGGCTGATATATCGCCTGCCATCGTCTCGATGATGGGCAGCGCCGTCATTGACCCGCCGCCATGCTCATCATTCAATTTGGCGGCACGCTCAAGCAAACGCGAGTGCAGATAGAACACATCACCCGGGTAAGCTTCGCGGCCCGGCGGCCGGCGCAGCAGCAGCGACATCGTTCTGTAAGCCACCGCATGTTTGCTTAAATCATCATAAACAATCAGCACATCCTTGCCGCTGTGCATGAACTCTTCGGCAATCGCGCAGCCCGCGTATGGGGCAATATACTGCATGGAAGGCAGATCGCTGCCCGTGGACACCACGACAACCGTGTAATCGAGTGCGCCTTCCTCCTCGAGCGTCTGAATAATGGACGCGATTGTGGACGCCTTCTGGCCGATGGCCACGTATACACAATACACGTCTTTGCCCTTTTGATTGAGTATGGTGTCAACCGCGACAGCTGTTTTTCCCGTCTGCCTGTCGCCTATGATCAGCTCTCTCTGGCCTTTGCCGATCGGAATCATGCTGTCGATTGACAATATACCCGTTTCAAGTGACTGCTTAACACCCGTTCTGTCAAATATATGCGGCGCTTCCGCTTCAATCGTGCGGTATTTCGATGCCGCGATTTTGCCTTTGTTGTCCATCGGCACGCCGAGCGGGCTCACAATGCGCCCAAGCAGCACTTCTCCCACGGGTACCTGCACCACGGTGCCTGTATTTCGCACCGTCGAGCCTTCAATCACATCGTTGGCACCGCTCAAAAGCACCGCACCAAGGCTTTCTTTCGAAAGGTTCATGACGATACCGTAAGCGCCGCTTTCAAACTCAAGCAGTTCGCCGTACTTGCAGCCGTCCAAACCGGCCACGTGAACAATGCCGTCTCCCGCATAGGTGACGGTGCCCACTTCGGTGGTATCGATATTGCCCGCGAATTTATCGATTCTTTCTCTGGCTGCTTCGCTGAATTCCTCAGCATCGAAGTCGAGATCAAAATCACCCGCCTCAAGAGCATCCTCCTGATACGGCGTTTCGGTATCAATAATATAATTTTTTATCTTCCCCAAATGTGAACGGACGCTTCTGTCGTAGACCTTGTTATTGATGACCACAACAAAACCGCCCAATAACTCAGGAACGACCTCTGTTTTAAACGTAATATCCGTTCCCGTCAGGGTTTCAAAGCGCTTTTTTATCGACTGGATTGTCAGCTCATCGAGCGGCACAGCCGATTTAAGTTTTCCTTCGATAACCACTTATCCCACCCTCTCAAAGAACTCGTCAATGATCTTATGGTTATCGTCCAAAGAAATCTCTCTTTCCAGCACCTTCTCCGCAATCTGTATGCTCATCTCCGCGATCTGTTTGCGCATATCCTGACGTGCCTGGACCTTCTCCGCTTCAATCTCTTTTTTCGCCCTCACCACAAGGCTTCTCGCGTGTTCTTTTGCGTTGTCAAGTATTTCCCTTGCATGATCCCGAGCCATCTCATTACTTTTGGTGATGAGTTCGGCAGCCTCGTTATGCGCCTCTGCCATCAGATGCTCATATTCTTCTTTTTGCTGTATCAATTGTTTCTCACGCGCGTCGAGCTCGTCGATTCTGTCAGAAACCATATGTTCACGTTGTTTCATGAACTTTAAAATCGGCTTGTAAACAAGCAGTTTCAGCACGAAAAACATGATAACCACATTTAATACATGCAGGCCGATCTGCAAAGCATCTATATCCAGCATAATTACACCTCACTTAATGGTCGGTTCCGTATCGCTCCCCGGTTAAATTTTGCCCATCATCAGAATCGCGATAACAAATCCGTAAATCGCTGTCGTCTCGGCAAAAGCAAGGCCGATAAGCAGCATCGCGTTGATCTTACCGCTCGCTTCGGGCTGCCGTGCCACTGCTTCTGCCGCTTTGCTTGTGGCAATACCCATACCAATGCCCGCGCCCACGCCAGTGAAAACCGCAATACCCACACCGATTGCTATAAGAGCTGTCATGATTGTATACCTCCAGTAATAATAAACTTTTGAATTCTATCTTTTAGCCCCGTACATCACTGTTTCCTCCATAAATGAAAGCGTGAGAACGAGGAAAATATACGTTTGTATACCCACATGGAACAGGTTGAAATAAATAGCCAGCACAGCCGGGATGCCGATAGCCACAACGCTGTATAGCAGATCCATGACGACCAGCCCCGCAAACATATTGCCGAAAAGACGGAACGAGAGCGAGACCGGAATAACTGCATGGGTCACCAAATTAACGGGCAGCATAAACGCTTTGGGCTTCACAAACCATTTGAGACGGCCGAAAAAGCCCGTATAATAAAAACCGAACGCATTGATAAGTACAAACGACATCAACGCGATCGCGACGGTAAAGTTGATATCCGTGGCCGGCGGCCGAAAGCCGAAGAGCTCTAAAAAGCTTGTGCTCACTATCATGACGGCAATGGTAAAGATGTAAGCCGCATATGACGCGCCGCGTTTGCCAAGCTGTGAGTTTGTGAATTTCTCGCAAAACTCCACAAACATCTCGAGTACGTTCTGTATGCCTTTGGGAATTGTTTTAAACTTTGGGATTATAAGCACGCGTACCAGAACCGCGAGGGCAAACAAAATAAGCATGACTATCCATGTGAGAAAAAGTGTTTCATTGATCTGCAACCCGAAAACAGAGACTTTAGGAGGCGTCACCGTCACTTCTTCCATTTCCAAAGCCATTCGGCCCAGTCCCGTTGACATAAGCTCAACCACCATCGCTGCCGTCCTTTCCGCCCGTGATTTCGCGGTCTAAATCAAGTTTCTTTCGCTGCCGAATGTTGTTAAACACCAGTGCGGCGATAAGCCCGAGCAGCATACCGCCTGCTGTCCAGATCACATGTGTCAGGGATACCGTTGAAATGAGGATAATGATAAACACAATCAACGCCATTTTTACAAGCAGTAAAAATGCACCCAGTATCTTCGCAACGCTATTCTCTCCAAGTATCATCTTACCGAATTTGTACAGGCCGATCACCTGCAACAACCCGATACAGATACCTACAAACAAACCCCACATAACTATTTATTGTAATCAAAACGCTTCGAAAATGCAAGTCTTCTGGGGCACAAAAAAGCGGTTAGCGCCTGTGTCCCGCCGATCTGTACCGCAGTGGACAAGGTGCGCAAGCTCCGCCACACTAAGCCGGTTTTCACACCCGCCTGCCGTGCTGTTCCACACAGCAAAATCGTCCACAATATCAACATGCTTAAGCAGTTCCTGCGCACCAAAAGCATCAAGCAGCGCCTTGGTATCCACCACGCGTGCCATACCGTGCTTCATGCCGCCCTTGCCATCCGATGGTATAGTGTATTCAGCGCGGCGATGTCCCTGTGACAGCACATGCGCAAGCATCGCCCCGATATCTTCCTCATCCTGATACACCGTTTCAATGATGTCGGCTTTGTCGTTTTCGCTGTAATAAAGCATATATGCACAGGCCCGGTCATCCTTAATCAACAAGGCACAGCGCCCGCCGTCGCTCTTAAGCTCTCCCAGCCGCCACTTCCATTCTTGTCTGCCTCTCACAACATAGCCGTCGTACGGCTTCATCATGCGGTTATAAAGCGGCGAAAGCACGGATTCGTCCATCGTCTCAACGATCTCGGTGCCGCGCAGACGTCTTGCTTCGCTCACAGTCTGACGGTTGACGTGTGTGTAGGCTGTCCAGCCGAAATTCTCATAGAACGCATGACTGAACGGGTACAGTTGTGTGATGATTATGCCGCGCTGCCGAAGCAGCCCCAGCGATTCCAGCAGCATCGTGCGCATCAGCCCTTCGCCGCGGCGGCTTAAAGACGTGGCCACACCCGAGATAAACGCCGATTTAACCGGCTTGCCCTGTATACGAATCGTATACGGAATCATGTGGACAATGGAGATGAGCTTTCCGTCCTCAAACATGCACAGCGAATTGCCGTCCAGCACCTTGTTTGCAAAATACCAGTCGATAAACGCATCCGTATCGCTGAACGCTTCTTTCCAGAGCGCTTTCGCCAGAGGCCGCTCGTCCTCCAAAAGCAGGCGGATATCCTTGCTCATGGGTTTCTCACACCCACGAATTTTTCCTTGAGACAAAGCGGGTAATAGGATAGTTTGGCCTTTCGCAGCCCTTCAATGCCCATATCCTCCTCACGGTTGATATAAAGCACATCGCTGAACTCATGGCTGGCGAACTCGCGGTTGATCAGAGCGAATACGCCTTGAATGTCCGGGTTCGCTTTTTCAAAGTGAATGATCGCCATATCGTCGAACTTTTCGCCGATAGAATAAGCCTCGAGGCTGCCGTCCACATACAGCATGCCGCACTTGAGCCCCAATTTATCGATGTGAGTCAGCGCATCTTTTGCGGCGCTGAGCTCATTTAAATAGCTCTGTGAAGCCTCACCCTTTGTCTCCATCCATCGTTCCTGCAGCGCGATGCAGGCATCGTAATCAGCGTTTGTGTAGCGTCGGTACTCATACGTGTGCTCTTTTAAAAATTTGTTGATATGATTGCGTTTCGCGTGGTACTTTTTACCCTCCAGCGTAATCAAATCCTGCGCGTTATATATATATTCAAAATTGTCGCGATCGGCCGTAAACGTATACCAACCCGGGCAGTCGCGCTCAATTTTCTCCTTTTGTTCGGTGGTTACACCCTTCAAAAGCGGCTTCTCACCCCGCGACGCAAAGAACTCATCATACCTTTTGAGCGGTTCCTCCATGCTTTCGTCGCAGCAATCAAGAAAAGGCGGCAACGCGAATGAAGCTGTTCCGCTGCTTAAATGCAAATACATAGACAGGTCATCGGTTGCCATTTTTATATTCCATGCCCGGCGCCAAATAAAAATGTTGGCGAAAGAGGCTTCAAGGTTGTGATAGCCGTGGCACGTCGTGTAAATTTCAAAGTTCGTTTTGTCTTCGAGTTCTATCGGTTTAAAACTAAGCATGTCCTCTCCAGAAAAAAATTGATTTTCTCATTATATATCATTTATCATATTTTTGAAAATACGAAATAGTAATGATTAACATCGAAGCAGGGCAAGGTTTGCGCTTAACCGCTCTATCCTTAGGTTTACACGGCTTAAGTCGTCTTTTAACGGTTTCTTGAATTAAAAACGCAAGAAACAGCGCACATTTGTATAAAACATTTGAAGTTGATGGAAAGCTCCGCCGTCAATGCGACTGCGCTGCAAAGAACAATACAAGAACCCCCGTGAAGCTGTTTTGCGGGACCCGAGACCCCCGCAAAACCTTTTAAAGTCTGTTTAACATATTCATGCGCAAGTCGGCATCACAACAAAAAAAATTTGACGGTGTTGCCGTTCTTTTCGCAGTCGCAGTGAACAGGAATGGCTAAGCAACGACGGGTCGGATACGAATCTGTGATCCTTTCTGTCGTTGCTGCGCTTCTCACAACACACCCAAAGGCTGCGTTGTCTTAGAATTCTGTGCATGAAGCTTATGGGCACACGTGGTGCGATCAGTCTTCAATGATCTCGCCATTCGGCGCAATCACCGTCACATGCCACGGAATCATCTTGCCGCTGCTTTGCAGTGCCTGCTTCACCGCGTATTCGATGCCACCGCAGCACGGAACGCTCATGCGCAGCACTTCAATGCTCTTGATCTCATTATACTTTAATATCTCTGTCAGCTTTTCCGAATAATCCGTCATGTCAAGCTTGGGGCATCCGATCAGTGTAATCTTGCCGCGCATGAACTTTTCGTGCACGTTCGCATAGGCATACGCCGTGCAGTCTGCCGCGATGAGCAGCTTGGCTCCGTCAAAATACGGTGCATTCACAGGCACGAGCTTGATCTGGCACGGCCACTGCCCGAGCTCGGAAACCATCTCTTCCTTAGGCTGCGGCGCGGCTGCATGCGGCCGTCTTTCGAGCGCTGTCGCGCGTGCCGACGGACATCCGCCGCCGCCATGCTGCTTTTTCATATGCTTCTCCACCGCCTCCTTATCAAAATCCGCCGCTTCGCGTTCCTCGATTGTGATGGCCCCTGTGGGACACTCAGGCAGACAGTTGCCAAGGCCATCACAGTAGGATTCGGACATCAGCTTTGCTTTCCCGTCCACCATCGCGAGCGCGCCCTCGTGGCACGCCTCCACACACAGCCCGCAGCCGTTGCATTTATCTTCGTCAATCGTAATGATATTGCGTTTCATGGTTTTTACCTCCCTCTATCTTCCTTGCTTTTCTGGCCTTATTATCGTATATTTAAACAAATCAGTCTGTTGCATTTGCAACAACGAGGAGAACGCGATGGATTTTTCGTCCATTTATTCGGCAAGAATCGCGCTTTTCAAAGGCATCAGCGAAAACGAGCTTTCCGATATGCTGCAATGTCTGGGGGCAATTGAAAAGAGCTATAAAAAGGGCAGCTTTATACTCATGGCTGGAGACCCGCTGCACCATGTCGGCATCATGCTTTCAGGTCAGGCCACCGTGTTTAAATCCGACCTCTTGGGCAGCCGCACGGTGCTCGGGGCGCTCGGGCCATCCCAGCTTTTCGCCGAAACGTTTGTCTGCGCCGGCGTCAAGACGAGCCCTGTCAACGTGGAAGCCGCCGCCGATACGAGCGTGCTGCTGCTGGCTTTTGACCGCATTTTGCATACGTGCACCGCTTGCTGCGCTCACCATTCGGCACTGATTCATAACATGCTGCGCATCGTGGCGCAAAAAAACCTCGCGCTCAGCGAAAAGCTTGATCATATGGCGCGCAAGACCACGCGCCAGAAAATCGCCTCGTATCTGATTGATCAGGCCACGCGCGCGGGCGGACGCCGTTTTGAAATTGCGCTTGATCGTCAGGCGCTTGCCGATTATCTGAGCGTAAACCGCAGCGCGCTCTCGCGCGAGCTCTCACGCATGAGCGAGGAGGGCGCAGTGGATTACCAGCGTAACAGCTTCTATATACGCAGCCTCGAGCAGCTTGAAGATATGCTGCTTCACGAATAGACACATTATGTTATAATAATCCGGAAATATGCGAAAGGATTGACTCTCATGGATAACGGCAGCGGCGTGACATACGCTTTGGGATTTAAGGCGGCGGGCGTGGCCTGCGGCATTAAGAAAAACGGCAATAAAGATCTGGCCATCATCAAGTGCGACACCGTCGCCACAGCGGCGGGCGTGTTTACGCGCAACAAGGTGAAGGGCCACTCCCTTGTGCTCGCGCACAAAAATCTTCGCAACGGGCGCGCGCAGGCTGTCATCATCAACGCAGGCAACGCCAACGCATGCCTCGGCAGCCGCGGCGAACAGGATGCGCTGCGCATGGCACAGCTGGCAGCGGATAGGCTTGGCTGCAAGCCGCAGGACGTGCTCACGGGTTCCACCGGCGTGATTGGCATGCCGCTTCCCATTGAACGAATTGAGGTGGGGTTGTGTAAAGCCGTGCTCTCACGCGAGGGCGGTGCAGACGCGGCGACGGCGGTCATGACCACAGACACGATAAGAAAAGAAGCTCAGACAAGCGTCACGATAAGCGGCCGCGAAATCAGAATCGGCGGCATGGCCAAGGGGAGTGGCATGATTCACCCGAACATGGCGACTATGATCTCCGTGATCACCACCGATGCCGCAATATCCGCCAAGGCGCTGAAGAAGGCGCTCAAAGACGCGGCGAATGTGTCGTACAACCGCATATCCGTGGACGGCGATACGAGCGTATGCGACAAGGTTCTGCTGCTGGCCTCGGGGCTGGCGGGCAACAAGCCGATAGAAGAAGGCACTGATGATTACGATAGATTTTTCACGGCGCTCAAGGAGGTCTGCGTGACGCTTTCCAAGCTGCTCGCGGCGGACGGCGAAGGCGCAACAAAGCTGCTGACGATTGACGTGCGGCACGCACGCTCAGCCAAAGCCGCACATATGATCGCGTCGGCGATTGCGAAATCGCCGTTGTGCAAGACGGCGGCGTTCGGCAACGATGCCAACTGGGGCCGGCTGCTGACCGCGGCGGGCTATTCGGGTGCATCGTTCGACCCAACGAAGGTGGATATCTACATCGGCGGCGTGCAGGTCTGCAAACAGGGAGGCGGGCTCGCGTTCGACGAAGAAGCGGCGCTCAAAGAGCTCAAGCAGAAGGAAGTCACCTATATCATCGATTTGAACGACGGCGACGCGTCCGACATGATGTGGACATGCGATTTCTCGCTTGATTATGTGAAAATCAACGCGGATTATAGGACATAATACATTCTGCTTTGCTTTTTAACGCAACCGTCACTTTTGTCATGCTGAGGAGCACAGCGACGAATGCATCTGTTATTATGTTAACGAAAAAGCGCACTGGGGGCTGTCAGTGCGCTTTGTGTTTTTTGTTCATACTATTGTATCTCAATCCGTCGGGTGCTTTCCGCGTTTTTCTGTCGCGGCACGCTGACCCTCAATATGCCGCCGTCCAGCTTGGCTGAAATGCCGTCTGCCTCAGCGTCCGCAAGATAGACCGCGCGGCTCATTGAGCTGTAACGCCGCTCGCGGTGAATGTAATTCTTGGTTTCCTCGTCCCTGTTCTCTTCGTGGTTCACCGAGATGCGCAGTGTGCCGTCGTTCATCTCGAGGCTGACCTCTTCTTTTTTCACACCCGGCAGCTCCGCCTCGATGGTGTATTCGTTATCCGATTGCTGCACATCAATCTTGAACGCTGCTTGCGTGCGCCGTCCCGTCAGCCACGGGTCGGTAAAGAAATCATCCAGCATGTTGTAAAAATCCTCAAAGCCAGTGGGCGTCACGCTCCTGTTTCTCCTGTTTGCGGGTATCAAGTTTGCCATCATAATCAACTCCTTTTTTCGATTTCAACAGCATATTCTCTGTTCGTTTTAGCACTCTCTCCCCACGAGTGCTAACTCCTTATGACTATTATATACCACTTTGCTTCGTTTTAGTCAAGGAAGGTCAAGATTTGTTTACAAATTATTTTATGCGCGTATGCTCACGAATGTCTATGAACGAAAACCAAGTAGTCGGTACCAAAAAAGCGGCCTTTCAGCCGCTTGAGGTTGCTGACAGAGTTTCAATTGTCATGCCGATTGAGCGAAGCGATTGACTGCGCAGCGGACCGGAATCCCATGTTTAAAGCGTCCTACCATGGGATTCTTCACTTCACACACGTTCCGTTCAGCATGACAGGTTGAAGTTTTTTATTAATCCGAAGCGGCCTGCCAGTCACTTTATAGATCGTTATTCAAATATCCGAACCCGCTCATCAAGGCTTTTAAACTCCTTGTCTCCCGGAGCTTGAGTCGGCTTACCAAACGGCATCTGCGCGACCATTTGCCACTCAGCCGGCACGTTCCATTTTAGGCGCACCGCGTCGTCCACGAGCGGGCTGTAATGCTGCAGCGACGCGCCAAGCCCCTCGGCTTCAAGCGCCGTCCAAATGACATATTGGTGCATCGCGCTGGAATGCTGCGACCACAGCGCAAATCTGTCCGCATACAGCGGGAACTTCGCCGCAAGCTCATCCACCGCGCCTTTATCGATAAAATACAGCACCGTGCCATACCCCGACGCAAACGACCCCTTCACCTTTCGCTGCATTGCTGGGAACCGGTCGGGCGGCGTCACCTTTTTCAGCGCGTCCAGCGTAAGCTGCCAAAACGCTTGATGCGCACCGTCAAACAGCAGCATAATCCGCGTACTCTGCGAGTTATAAGGCGACGGCACATGCGTCACCGCGCCTTTCACAATCTCAGCGATCTTATCATTCGGTACGATTTTTTCATTACTGATCCCGTATATGCTGCGCCGCTGTTTCACGGCATCCCAAAAGCTTTTTTGCATTGTCTTGTCCTCCGCAGATGTTCGATCTTAGTATAGCCTTATCTTTCATTATTGCAAGCAAAAAACCCCGCTATTGCAGGGCTTCGTATATCCAAACCATTTTGTCATTTCCAAGCTGCCGACTGAATACGGGCAAAATATAATGCTTGTCAAAGAGGATACGGTTTCTGCGTCCCATGGTCCGTACGTTATCGGCATAATACTTGCCGTTTCTTGGCAGAACAGATTTTTGCACGGCTAGACATATATGACTGTGATAAAAGCTTTAATATCGGCTAAACGATTTTGCTGATTTCGGTGCGCAGCTGCTTGATAATACGCTTTTCAAGCCGCGATATGTAAGACTGCGAAATGCCGAGACAATCGGCCACCTGCTTTTGCGTGCGTTCCTTCTGGCCGTTGAGCCCAAAGCGCATCTCCATGATCATCTTCTCCCGCGCACAGAGCTTGTCGATGCATGTCTGCATGAGGTCCTTCTCCACGCCATCCTCAATCTCGGTGTATACCACGTCCGGCTCGGTGCCGAGTATGTCTGATAACAGCAGTTCGTTGCCGTCCCAGTCCACGTTGAGCGGCTCATCAAATGAAACTTCATAGCGAAGCTTGGCGTTGCGCCGCAGGTACATGAGTATCTCGTTTTCAATGCAGCGCGAGGCGTACGTCGCGAGCTTGATATTTTTATCCACATCGAATGTATTAACGGCCTTAATGAGTCCGATTGCGCCGATTGACACGAGATCTTCAATGCCGATACCCGTGTTTTCAAACTTACGCGCAATGTACACAACCAGCCTTAGATTTCGCTCAATGAGCACGCGTCTGACCGATTTGTCCCCCTCCCCCAACAGCTGAAGCAGTGTCGCCTCCTCCGCTCGTGTGAGCGGCGGCGGCAGCGCTTCGCTCCCGTTGATATAGTCCGCCCTCGGCGCGAGCTTCAGCCTCAGCATCACCCAGGCGATCAGTCTTTGTACCCACAGCGTCCTCATATGTTGCTCCTTTCTTCAGTTCGTCCAGCAGATCTGTACCCGCAATCGCGCCGAATCCGCCGGAAATCGGTTGCTGCGACAGACACACCACGGCTTTCACGCCTTTGGGCGAGCTCGGCAGTGCCGCATTGTCAATCTCGATACCGTAAAAAAGCCTCTGCCCCGCCGCAGTGGCACACGGTACGATACGCAGGCGGTCAGTCGGCTTCGGAATCTTCTTTGATACCAGTTCCATCAGATCACTGCCCAGTAGCTGTCCGGCAGACGCGCGGCTTAAAAAAATCACGCTGAGCCTGCTTATCGGGTCGCGCACGAGATTGCCCGAATCGGCAAACGCTTTCACCGTGAGATGCTTATCACCCATCGTCAGCGTGAGCATCGCCGCGTGCTCCTCACGCCGGAGCGTGCGCTGCTTGACGCGCGCCAGCAGATCGGTCAGCACAGCGCCCACAAGCAGCCCGAGAAGGATGATGCGCACCGGCGCTTTTACCGCAAACCCGCCGCCGATGGCGACAGGGTCACCAAAGCTCAGCATACACGCATAAACCGCACCCGCGAGCACGAATGAAGCGACCCAGAACGCGCAGGTGTTCTTCCAGAATCCTTTTTCGCCGTGCCGAAAATATGCGGCCAGACACATCGCAAATCCGGCCGCGATTTTTACCAAAATCATCTCCATCCAGCCGCTTAATGCCACGGCAATGCACCCATATACGCCGCCCAGCGCCGCCGCTATGCAGAACCTTTTCCACCGAACCGGCGTTTTGGTCAGCCGCGACGCGAGCAGTATGATGAGCAGGTTGACAATAAAATTGTCGAGAAACACGAGCTCAATATAGACTTTTTGCAACCCCACCAGACCCTTTTGTGTGTGATGGGCATATTATATAGGTACTGTCACTTGATATATTGTAGAACTGCGCTCTATGAAAAAATTAATATGACGCAATATGAGATGATGTGCATTGCACTTACGGGCGAAAATGCTCAATATCTACATTCATCGCACATCTGTTTTACAGTATTAAAAGCAATCGTTTCCAACGATAATATTGTCACAGAAAAACATGCAACCGGCTTATTGAATGAAGGAGGATGACAAGATGTTTAGCAGATTTAAAGATAGACGGCCATGAAGCGAGAATGATGACAGAGCAAAAAGATGCGAATTTGGTCGATGTTAGATCACCGCAGGAATATCAAGAAGGGCAAATGTCCAGATGGAGATAAAGGACTCTCTTAGTAGAAATCGCGCGGACGCACTTTAAGTTTGCGGTAGTTTTCTGGCAACAGACTCGAGATAGCCCAGAGCCTTTTGTTGTGCATAAAAACGCGGCTCAATCTTTTGTCCCAAATACGGCTCCCGCAATTCAAGGTACAGGCGGGTGAGCGTGCGCAGTGCGCTTATACAGCTTTGTTCGTCATGAACGGCGATTGTTTTAATTAAGGCCGGCATATCCTCCGGTGCGCTTTGTTCAATGTGTCTGACGCCGCGCGGAAGCCTGCCGTTTTTTATCTGCATCAGCTGCGCTACCACGTTCTGTCTTATAAATGAAATAGACTCAATCGCCTCGAAAATCTCGCCTCTGGCAATTTTGCCGGCAACGTAATGCACCCATACCCAAAACCGGTCTTCCATCCATTGCAGATCGGGATAGGGAAACACGGCGGGCATACCAGCAAAGGCGTCGGACAAAGCGTTATCTTTCTGATACAGAATCACAGGGTCTTCAATGCGCTTTCCGGCATCGTCCAAGGACACGAACTTCAAATCGACATGAAGCAGCGGAGAATCATATAAACAGACAAGCAGGCGCGGTTCTCCCACATGCTCCCCTGTGAATGCAGAAAGCAGATCACCGAGACTTTGTGCGATCTCGATCCGTTCGCGCATGATCTGATCAGCATCCTGCGGATTCACCGCGATCACAAAATCAAGATCGGAGTACTCATCCAAATCCCCTGAGATATATGAGCCTCCGAGCGCAATCCCAACGATTCTGCTATCCTGTTTGAGGATAGTAACGGCTTTATCAATAAAGACTTGATGCTCATTTGGAATCATATTATCTGACCTCTGCAAAGAATGCTTTATCATTTAATATTCATGTAAGTGACAGCCTGAAATGAAACCGAACTCAATACCTGTGTATAATAGATCTGTCGGTCCATCTTGGATCATTCTGGACTCCTAGACCTTTACTGTCTTAATTCTGAGTGTCCCCTGATCAACCGTTATCAGGCCGACCGTCGCAGGATATGAGCGCGGTTCGCCGAGGCTGCCCGGGTTATACAGGCAAATACCGTCCGTATATTGCTCCGTGGGGGTATGCGTATGCCCGAATAGCGCGGCCTGCGCATCTTTCTCCTGCGCGTAAAGCTTGAGCCCGAGCAGCGATGATTTAACACTCTGTTTATGCCCGTGAACCAGCAGGAACTTTACACCTTCAACCGATAGCACCAATTCCGCTTCGGCTGTGGAATTCAAATCACAGTTGCCGCGCACGTTGTAAACAGGCTTGTTCGTCAAAGTTCGGATATAATCGGCGTCGCGGCTGGTATCTCCCAAATGATAAATCATATCTGCCTCGGGAAAACGGTGAACCGCCGCCGCCATTTTGATTTTTACGCCGTGGGTATCGCTGATCACAAGTATTGTCTTCATTGGCTATAGAGACTGTTCGGACAGCTTTTTTTGCAGCGCCGAAAGAGCCCGTGCGCGATGGCTCAGGCTGTTTTTGATTTCAGCGGGAATTTCGGCAAAGGTTTGTCCAAGGTCTGGCACAAAAAACAACGGATCGTAGCCAAACCCGCCTTTTCCTGAAGGGGCCTGCGCAATCACGCCGCACACCTCGCCGCGCGCCGTCGTCACTTTATCGCCGGATACGAGCGCCACAACACTCACAAACCGCGCGCCCCGGTTTTGAATACCTTCAAGGCTTTTCAGCAGTTTCTCATTGTTCTGTTCATCCGTGGCATCTTCGCCCGCATACCGCGCAGAATAGATGCCCGGCGCGCCGTTCAGCGCGTCCACGCATAGCCCTGAATCGTCAGCCAGCGCGTCACAACCGGCCACCTCGGCTGCTTCGCGTGCCTTCTTGACCGCGTTGGCCTCAAAGCTGTCCCCGTCCTCCACAACGTCGAGGCTGATGCCGGCATCCTTGAGCGATACGACTTCGTCGTAAAAGCTTCCGAGTATCGCCTTAATTTCCCTGACCTTGCCCTGATTGTTCGTCGCTATCAACAATCTTCTCATCCGCGAAGCGCTTCCTCCTGTATCTTTCGTATCTGTGAGATGCCATGTGCCGCGAGACCCAGCAGCTCGCCGAACTGCTCCGGCGCAATCGGGTGCTTTTCGCCCGTGCCCTGCACCTCTATAAAGCCGCCCTCATGCGACATCACCACGTTCACATCTGCCTCGGCGCGGCTGTCTTCCTCAAAATTCAAATCGAGCACGCATGTCCCGTCCACAATGCCGCAGCTAACCGCCGCGATACCGTTCATAACCGGTGATTCAATGATCAGGCCGTCTTTTATCATTCTCTCCACGCATTCACAGAGCGCGACGTAGCTGCCCGTGATGGCGGCAGTGCGTGTACCGCCGTCGGCATCCAGCACGTCGCAGTCAATATGGATGGTGAGACCGGGCATTCGGCCCAAATCCAGCGCACAGCGCAGGCTCCGTCCAATCAGCCGTCCGATTTCGGTGCTGCGCCCGTCGGGCCGTTTGGATTCCCTCGGCTTGCGCGTCGGCGTGCTGGCGGGCAGCATCGCATATTCAGCCGTCAGCCAGCCCTTGACCGCGTTATCGAGAAACGGCGGCACGCCCGTCTCGTACATGGCCGTGCAGAGCACCGTGGTGCCGCCCCATGAGACCAGCGCGCTGCCGTGCGCGTTTTTTAAGTATGTTTTCTGAATCATTAAAGGCCGCAGCTGCTGCGCGGCGCGGCCATCCGCTCTTTTCATTCGTTTTCTATTCCTTTATTCGAGTGTATTCACAAACTCCGGCGTAGCCATTGTTGTTTGAGACGTGGAAGTGTATTCCTTGCCATCCACCAGTATACGCACTTCATCGATATTGTCAAACTGCATCAGTGTGAGTATGATACTGCGCATCAGCGCTTTTTCCTGCTCGGGTTTATCCTTCACCTTCTCAAGCTGCTTGGAGAAATTGATCGATGCCACACCGTTATCATCCACCGTTACACCGAGCAGTTCCGTGTCTTCGGGGAACGCGCTTCTCAGGCCACCCTGGCCGGGCCCTTTCACAAGCTCGCTCATGGCCGCAAAAGCGTCCGCATCGCCGCCCACATATTTCGTGACGGGCACAATGGCTGTTCCGGCTTCGTTCTCAAAATAGAGCAGCAGCTTGGAGGCATCATTTTCGTCTGAATTCGAGCCGATTACATTGAGGTCAAACGTTTCAAACGCCGCGCTGATGTCTGTTCCAAGAGGCAGCGCATCGGTGCAGCCTTCCTGGCTGATTTTGACCTTGTCTATCGTGGGGAATTCCGTCAGCGTGTTGACAAGCGCCACCACCTTGCTCATTTCATCCACGGCATCCTTGCCCTTAATGGCGTCGCTGCTGAGTTCAATGGTTGCGATGCCGTCTGAGATGGATAGGCTGAGCTGCGTGCCTTCCGATAGCACCGGATTGAGCCCCAAGTATTCCATCTGAGCGTCCGTATTGGAATCGGCCACCAACTCGTTCACAGTGGCTGCGCCGATGCCTTCCACCCATTCTATCTGCTTCATCACGGGCACGATATAGCCATAATCGTCCTCGAGATAAAGAACGGTATCTCTCATATTGGCGTCAGTTTCCTCTATATTGGCCGCCGGTATTTCTTCATACGGTTCTTCTTCCTTCGCGCCGCAGCCTGCAAAACCGATCACAAGCATCACCGCAACAATTGTAGCCAATGCCTTTTTCAGCATACCCATTCCTCCCCCTGTGTGCTTTTTTATAAGTATATTAGGGGAAATGAACGCATATGATTGCGCCTAGGTTTTATTGCCCAATATAAAGCTGTTTTCGTTCCCGGCCGGGTTCACATGCACCACAACATCGATCACGGACGGATATGCGCTGCGAATGGCATCACTAACCGCGTCTGCCACCGCATGCCCCTCGTAAACGCTGATGCTCCCGTTGACTTCAACAGCCGCGTCCACGAGCAGCCCGCGGCCCATACGCCTGCAGTGGAGCCAGCATAGCGCTTCGACGCCCGGCGTATCGGCCGCGAGAGCGCGCAGCGCGTCCATCGTTTCATCGTCGGGTGCGGCATCCAGAAGCATCCGGCTTGATTCGGTGATGATCGAGAGCGCGGTCTTCACGATCACACCGCTGATGAGTATTGCCACAACAGGCTCCGTGTAGACCGTCAGCGCCGGTATACCCGCCAATTGGCCTGTGAAAGACAACATGATGGCCAGCGCCGCGCCGGACGTCGCGAAGAGATCGTTGCGGTGATCCATCGCGTTTGTCATCACGGCAATGGAATTCAGCCGTTTTCCCGCGGCATACGTGATTCTGAACATCACAGCCTTCACCGCGATGGACACAAGCGCTGCTGCGAGTGCCATCAGGCTTGGCTCTCCCGCTTCCCCCGCAATCATGGCATCAACCGCCTCATAAACGATGAACGCGGTTGCGGCGGCGACGACAATGCCGACAAAAAACGAAACAAGCGCTTCCATTTTACCGTGGCCGTAGTGATGATCCTTGTCTTTGGGCCTCAGCGCATAGCGAAGCCCAAGCAGCACCACAACGGTATTAACCACATCGCCCGCCGAGTTGAATGCATCGGCTTTAAGCGCTTCGCTGCCCGCCAAGTATCCCACCGTGCCCTTGAGAAGCAGCAAAGCGATGTTGCCTATAAAACAAAATGTGATAATCGAGACACCCTTGTCTTTTTGCACGATACAAGCTCCGCTGTGAAATACGCGTAAAAAACCGCGCATGATTATGATATCAATAATGAGCAAATAATAAAAGGAAATTCCTTGGAGGATCCGTATGAAATTCGAGGTCGTCGCCAATGTGTATGAATGGAATGACGCGAGCCTTATTGGCGCGCTTCATATTGAGCTGGGTGGCAGCCCTTTTCCCGAAAAACGCTGGGCGGGCAGCGTCAGTGAAACGTTGATTATGTGGACGGAAAATCTGATGAGCCTGCTGGAGGCGGGCCCGGGCGGCGAAGAAGAATTCTTATTTCTCGGCTCCGTATATTCATTTTCCATCCATCAGAACGGCGCAAGTCAGGCCGTGGTCAGCCTGCTGGAAAATTCGAAGCCGCAGGACAATCCCGTGTATGAGGTATCATTTTTCAGCGTTGTCAGTGCCGTTTACTTTACGATAGACACATTGATTGATGACAGCCGGTTCGACGAGGTTCAGCAGGTTAGACGGCTTAAAAACATGACTCAACGGTTAATAAAAGCATCGGAAGCGCACGGCTATCATTTCGAATAGCCTTTTCGCCATCATACGAAAAAGCTGCCGATAGCAGCGAAACATTTGTTTATTGTTTTCGTAAAATGAGATCGTCAAATAGCATTGGGTTTTTGATTTGATTTAGTTCGGATAAGCAGTTTGTCCTGTGGCGGCGACCTCCATGACCTTGCCTGCTTTGAGCAGTTCTTTAACCTCATCCGGGGAATAGATCATCACCTGATCATCGAGACCGTCGTCCGGCGCGAACACCAGCTCGCTGTCCCATGTGCCCACAAGTTTGTAGACACGGCCCCGTTTCGTGATTATAGTCATTAATGTATTCCTCCACCTATATGGTTTCATTAAGCCACTTCAGACACAAAATAGCAAGTGGTAAATTAAAGTATTGTGATAATTTTAACACTATTATCATTTTCTTGCCTTTCCGCATGAATCAGGATTGGCAAATAAATCATTTTGCTTTTTAGTTAAATATGTTTTATATCCTTGTATATGCATTGTTTTTCTCGGATTCTATATGATTGTATCGATTCCATGTTAATCTTGGCCGTTTTCGGAGACATATATGCCAAAATATTATAAATACACTATTGTAATACTCACCCGGAGTTACCGAAGAAACGCCGAACGCAAACGTTCAGTTAAAGAATTTTGAAGAGATCAAAGATATATTCAAAAAGCAGATGTTTTACGAGCGGGTATGGAGCGTCCCAGGTATAAAAGAAAGCAATATTACAATAAAGCGGGCCGTTCTTGGCTTGATGCGCGTTCGCATGGAGGAAGATAGATATGTGTATCTGCCGGTATGGGCTTTCATAGACGAATGGCAGACCGACGCAGACACGGTGAAGAATCTCAGCTTTTTGACGCTGAACGCCGTGGACGGCAGCGTGATTAACAGAGAACTGGGGTATTAAGCAACATAGCTGATGATGTGTGGCACCGCATTCGTTGCTGCGTGCCGCCTTCTCCTTCAGGAGAAGGCTTCTATACCCAAAAAAGGCTCCTTTCATAAGGAGCCTTTCTGCGTCCAAAAGTAAACACTTAAACACAGAACGACACGGAGGTCGTTCACTACAGTTCATCTTGCTGTAGGGCGCGGCATCCCTGACGCGCCTTACAATTTGGCAAATGACGGAATGAGCCGAGCGGGTCGTCCCGGAGGCCGACCCCATACCATACCCCAAAAGGCTCCCTTCATAAGGGGGCGTTCTGCGTCCAAAAGTTAACACTTAAAACAGAACGACACGGAGGTCGTTCACTACAGTGCATCGTGATGTAGTGCGCGGCATCCCTGACGCGCCTTGCAATCTTGCAAGCGATGGAATGAGTAACCGAGCGGGTCGTCCCGAAGGCCAACCCCTACCATCCCCCAAAAGACTCCTCAAAAGGAGGCATAGTGCGTCCAAGTAAACACTTAAACACAGAAAAGAGCGGCACTCGTGATGCCGCTCTTTATAATGCTTATGTATGAACAATCCTTATGCGCGTTCCATATACTCGCCGGTACGCGTGTCCACGCGGATTCTGTCTCCCTGATTCACGAACAGCGGCACCATGATCTTCGCACCCGTTTCGAGAATGGCGGGTTTGTTGCCCGATGTGGCGGTATCGCCCTTGAAGCCGGGGTCAGTTTCCGCAATCTCGAGCTCCACAAAGTTCGGCGGTTCCACAGAGAACGCCACACCCTTAAAGAACTTGATCGTGACAGGCATGTTCTCTTTGATATAGTTGAGCGCGTCTTCCACCTGGCCGTGGTTTAAGGGCAGCTGCTCGTATGATTCGTTGTCCATAAAATAATACAGCTCGCCGTCGCTGTACAGGTATTCCATTGTCTTTGTTTCCACATGCGCTTTGGGGAACTTCTCGGACGGGTTAAACGTTCTTTCCAATACGCTTCCGGTCATAATGTTTTTTATTTTGGTGCGCACAAACGCGGCGCCCTTTCCGGGTTTAACGTGTTGAAAATCCACTATCACCCAAACCTGACCGTCTATCTCGATTGTCAGGCCTTTTCTGAAATCTCCGGCTGAAACCATGTTTACCTCCAAACAAATTATAGGATTATCAGATCACGCGGCGCTGCCGTCATATTGACACTGCCGCCGTGCTTTATCACACACAAATCTTCAATGCGGACGCCGAACCGGCCCTTTAAATAGATTCCCGGCTCCACCGTTACCACCATGCCGTTCGCGAGCGTATCCGATGATATCTCATTGAGCGTCGGCGCTTCGTGGATAAACAGCCCCACGCCGTGCCCAAGCCCATGGCCGAACGCCTCGCCGTATCCGTGCTGTGCAATGTGGCTGCGTGCCGCCTTATCCGCGTCGCGCGCCGCGACACCATCCGCCAGCATTTGCAGCACGATATCGCCCGCACACTTCACTATATCATATACTTTTTGCTGCTCTTTGTCTATATCCAAAATGCCCACCGTACGCGTAAAATCGCTGCAATACCCCTCAAATCGGCAGCCATAGTCCATCGTTAAAAGGTCGCCGGGCTGGATGCGGCGGTTTGTGGGCGTGGCGTGCGGCAGGCTCGAATTCTCTCCCGATGCCACAATCGGCGCAAACGCGCTGTCCGCGCCGTTTTTGTTCATATAGTAGACGATTTCAGCCTTAATATCCATCTCGGTGATACCCGGACGGATCAAGCCGCACAGATGTGAAAACAGAATGTCGTTATGGCGCGCGCCTTTTGCAATCAGCGCGAGCTCGGTTTCATCCTTCACGATGCGCTGCGCTTTGATACCGTCTGATATATCAACAACCGTATCTTCGCTGATATACGCCAAATAGTCTTTATAGGCCGTATACGAAACACCCGAGAGATCGATGCCAAGGCGCTTGCCGCTTACTTTGGCGCGCTCGAATATCGCCGCATGGCGCGCGGGGCTCTTCGTCTCGATCACGGTGAAATTTGTTTCTTTTTCCGCCTGCACCGTATAGCGTGCATCCGTAAATAGATATTTTTCGGTTGGTGTGATCAGCAGCTGGCTGCTTGATCCCGAAAAGCCCGAATAATACCGGATATTCTCGTCCGTCGTGATCAGCGCGGCATCGGCCTTGCTTTGCGCCATGATCTCCCGCAGCTTGGCTATCCTCATCCCTTTGCCCTCGTTTCCAAATAGATGCGCTTCATCTCAACCGCATCCTCGGCCATCGTCCCGCGCGATTCGCATATCAGCGTGGGTTCAAGGCCGCGTTTGACAATCTGCGCGGCAAACGGCTCAAAATCCGGGCCGTATTTTGTTTCGGCGAACGTGCGGTGCATCTTCTCCCCCGCTGCCGTGTATTCGATACGGGCAAAATGCACATGAAACCGTTTGGCGCGCTCTCCGCCAAGACCCGATTCAAGCTTGTCCAGCACGGCCGCAAAATCCGCCTCCGAGTTGAGTGCCCCGCGGCCCCGCGCGTGCAGATGCGCAAAATCAATCGCGGGCACGAGCCGTTCGTCCATTCTGCACAGCTCTATCACTTCATCCAGATCACCGATCTGTTTTATTCTGCCCATCGTTTCGGGACATATTTCGATATCAAAAATACCCGCTGCATCGAGCCCGTCAAGAATATCCTGCAAAGCGTTTTTGGCGTGCTCGATGGCATCATCGGCATTAAGCCTGCCAAAAGAGCCCGCGTGAAACACCACACGTTTCGCGCCCATCCAGCGAGCGGCGGTGACCGACTGCAGGAAATAACGTGCGTTGCCTTCCTGCTTTAGCGGCTCGTCCGTCGCGAGGTTGATATAGTAAGGCGCGTGCACGCTCAGCTTCACACCGTAGAGCGACGCTTTCTCGGCAATTTTTTCTGCGGCGGCTTGACCAATACGCACCCCGCGCCCAAACGAATATTCAAAAGCATTCAGCCCCATATTGTACAGCCATTCAAACGCCTCATAGGTGTTCTTATGGCCCTGTTCATAAAAGCTGTCTGAGTTGCCTGATGGCCCAAAATAAATCATACGTCCATATTACGCATTGTTTTCCTCAAAGTCCAGAGTTTTTCGATAGCTCTTCAGCCAGTTTTGCAATGGCTTTGCTTTCAATGCGCGATACGTACGAGCGTGAAATGCCCGTTTTGTAAGCAATTTCGCGCTGCGTCTGAGGCCGCATGCCCCCCAGTCCATAACGCATCTCGATCACGGCCTTTTCGCGCCTCGTGAGGCACTTTCCGAGCAAGCCGTACAGCTTGCCGGTCTGTATGGAGAGCTCCGCCTGCTCCGAAACGAGATCCTCTCTCGTACCGAGGATGTCGATCAACGAAATCTCGTTGCCCTCTTTATCCACGCCGATCGGGTCGCTTAAAGATACCTCACATTTGATTTTCTTGCTGGACCGAAGCGCCATCAGCACCTCATTCTCAATGCATTTGGCCGCGTAGGTGGCAAGCTGCGTGCCCTTTTTGGGCAGAAACGAGTTCACAGCCTTGATGAGCCCGATTGTCCCGATGGATATCAGGTCGTCGTTACTCAGTGCCGTATTCTGGTATTTCTTGACGATATGCGCCACCAAACGCAGATTGTGCTCCACGAGCTTATGCCGCGCAGCTTCATCGCCCTGAGCGCTTGCCTTCAAAAACGTTGCTTCTTCGTCTTTGCTGAGCGGTTTGGGGAACGTTTTTCCCGATAGATATCCCGCCAAAAACAGCAGGTCTTTAATAATACTGAAAAAATCAAACATAAAGCGCCTCCGTCGATAAGCCTTATTAAGCATATGCGACAAAAGGCACCTTGTTGCCTGCATCATTTTTTAAGTTTTTTGTTGCTTTTTATAGCAAAGATAATACAGAAGTACCACACTCAGATTCATTCTTTTATTGTAACTGAATATAAATGCAACTCCGTCATTCATTGGATTGCTAATCTCTAAATGCATAATCCGCCTCCAAAGACGAGCAACCTTTCATCTTTCTTATCATACACCAATCCTCTCTGCAACTCAAGAACATAAGTTCGATTGTTTTGAGAGTTCGCTTCTGATATACAAGATGAATGATTCTTGAATGAGTTCCCAAACGTCTTTTCCTTCATCATCAAAAAAACAAACAACTTTCATTTGGCCCTTATCCATTTCAGACCTCCAAGCGTTCTATTAATGACTATGCATTGGAATGTTTGTTCTTTCATTTGGACAAAGTGTATAGAACACTTCTTTATGTTCTTGGTCACAATAATAGTCACAGGGTACCAGTACCGTATATTTTGAAAATAACCAAATTTAATTTTATCTAATGCTTCATACCTAGAAAAAAAAGATGTAAATATTATGATTCTAAATTTGCATTTACGAGTCAAGTTAAGGTTGAGCCCAGCTTAGAATTATATGGATAATGCCCATTACAATCCATTTCTAGTAACTAGAGAACTTTGTTAAACATAATCTTCACAGAAGAAATATTATAAACACTGCATCTTTATAACATTTATATTATTCAGAACAACTCTCGTATTTGGATGATCTATACTGTTTCTCTCCATACTATAACAGAACTCCTAATCATTCGCCACAAGCGCTTCAGATGGCAGGTGAAAAGGGTATTATAGTCCTGTGTCCCTCATACACCACCCATCAAACCGTAAATGCGGTTTATCCGTATACAGTTTTCCACCCGTTGTGATATAATTCATTTCTATGACATCAGGGGAGAACGGGAATATGAATATCAACAAGAAGCAGATCAATATCTACACCGCCGTGGTGTTTGGCGCTGTGTTTTTCATGTGTATGTCCAACAGCATCGTCGGCCCGCTGCTGGGCGACATCATGGCGCATTACGACATCCGGCTGGATGGCGGCGGCCTTATGTCGATGTACCAGAACATTGGCGGCGCTGCGGCCATCGTACTGTTTTCCTTTATGATGGACAGGTTGAACAAGACTGTTGTTTTCATCGTGCCCATGTTTTTCCTCGCCTTGTCACTAATTCTGATCGGCATCAACCCACCCTACGCCATATTCATGCTTCTGTTCCTTTTCTTCGGCATGTCGTTTAGCACGATGGATATGACAGGCAACGCCCTCGTGTCCGACGTTCAGCAGAAAAAAAGCAGTACAGCGCTAAGCTTGATGCATGGTATGGCATCTATCGGCGGAGCGGCCGCCCCTCTCATCGCGGGCGCAATCACAGAAACCGGGCTGCCCTGGCAGACCGTTTACACTGCGGTGGGGTGTATCTTACTCGCTATGTTGACAGTCTACATACTTGTATCCATTTACACACGCCGGAGCCTGAAAGCAATTAAGGCGGTGCATCTGGACAATAAAGAAAAAGGTACGGCCAAAAGGTTCCTCACAGACAAAAGAGTCTGGGTCGCTGTTCTTTGTACACTCATGTTCGGCGGTTACCAGAGCGGCATTCTCGTTTGGGTGTCACAGTATTTCAAGGAAGTGTTCGGCTGCGGACAGTTGGCAGCAGGGCTTGGCCTCATTGCATACTGGCTGGGTGCCGGAATCGTCCGCATTCTGTTCGGTATGGTTCCGCAGCTCCGAAAGCTGGAAACCCGGCCCGTGAATATTTACGGCGGCATACTCGCGGGTGTGGTTCTCGTCATCGGTATCCTGACGCGAAGCTACGCGGTGATGCTGATATGCGTATTTCTCTCGGGCGCGTTCAACGCGCCAATGCTCCCCCGTGCAATGGGGATGGTCAGCGGCTGGTACCGTAAAAACTCCGGCCTCGCAGCCAGCTGTGTGTTTGGCGCGCTGTATCTTGCCTTCTCATTCTTCCCGCTGCTTATGGGTACGCTGGCCTATGCGTGGGGCATGAACATGCTAATGATTGTGCCTGCGGCCTGCACCGTACTCTCGGGCGTGATCTGCCTGCTGCTGCCCCGGGAAAGTACAAGTTTGGCGTAACCCTATAAGTTGTAGCGAATAGACGTATGAGGGATTGGCATCACGGTATCAGTTTATGGATAACCGAAGATTAACAGTCCTAGCTGGACTACTACCAGTTATGCTCATATCCTTTCATATAAACCAGAAGTTGCAGATCTTATATTTTGAAAGCCGATTACTTCACTTGTGATTTCTTTCGCAGTTTTAGTGTTAAGTTCCGTTGTTTTTCCATATTCTAAATAGCTGAAACAGCCATATATGCGCTGTCTTTTACAGATTGTTCGGTTTGTGTTTGGCTCAAGTTTTGCTCCATAACATGCTTAACATCCAGTATTTCCAACAAATTAACCGCAAGATAGAAAAGGCCTTTGCGTCGCCCATCATCGTAATTTGCAAGTAGCGTTTCCAGTAAAGGAGATTTTTCATTAAATTTATTTTTGTAAGCGTCTATTCCCAAGGTTGTTGCTTTCTCCATACTCAGTTCAATATTTGATCTGGAACAACGAGCAGATACATGCATATAATGAATCAGGAGTTGATTGTTTTGGTTATAGAACAACATTCGCATATGTTTAAGGGAGTAACCGTCTATGTCGACGGTCATCTTCACCTTTTCTCGGGAGTGTCGAGTGCTGCACTCAACTTGCCGGGGCATATGCACACGATTTCCGGCAACACCACGACAGATGCCGCTCACTATCATCCGTATTCCGTGACAACATATGGGCCAACATATGTCGATGCGGCGCATTACAAGCACTATCATTATTACGAAGGCAGGACTGATTTAGTCCTTAACCACCGCCACCCGATGAGCGGGACTACGTTTGTTCTGGGAGAATGACTTGTTGTCAACTGCGCTATATAACATATATAAGAATGGGACGGAATAAAAATCGACAAACGGCTTACTAACTCAGTGTTTACTGGTGTTTATTTAAATATATCAATTATATAATATGGCTATAAGGATGAATCATCAATAATAAAGTCCGTAAACCGGTCCCAAACATTAAAGCGAATTATGAGCTGAAAAGAGAAAGAAGCCATCTCAAAAAAGGTACTCGCTTACATCGAGGACGGTGATTCGATTGCGATCTATACCGGCACAACAACACTTTGTTTTGCATGACTTCTCGTATCCAAAAAAATTGACCATTGTGACTAGCGACATTGAGATTGCCGGATTTTGAGAGGAGAATATGGATTTTGGTATCGTGCTCGTCGGCGGGAGACTGTGCAGATTTAATTTTGTTTAATATAGAATGCAAATTACAAAGGGTGCATTTCTAACTGTTTTAAGTTTACCGTGTAATTGGGTTCTGTAGCTAATTGTTCTCGTCTAGCTCTTTTTGATTACCCTATTCCATTGTCACCTTAATCCCGGTTTATTCAAAGAACCCCTTTGCCTTGATGGCATCGGGGCTCTTTCACAGGTTTTGGGCTTATTCTTACATTAAATCCGAATTATTTCGAAAAGCCGCCTATAGCTTTAATAACTTTAGGACCATATTCCCAAGGAACGATGTCATCGACATTTTCTTTGGTAGCAGGCAGCAACGGCACGAATGTCATTTCCTCAACCGTCTCGCCGTTGACGAGAGCATAGAGTTTCTTGGCGGACATGGCACCCATATAAGAGGTCGGAGCGGCTATGGTTGCGTCAAGGTCCCCATCACTAAGCATCTGAATGC
>JAEXTV010000009.1 GCA_023406895.1 Bacillota bacterium
GGAGCATTGTGTACGGGGCGAAGCCAGATCGGAAGGACTGGTGGACTGTACAGAAGAGAGAATGCCGGTATGAGTAGCGAGACCTATGCGAGAAACATAGGCGTCGAAGGCCCAAGGTTTCCTGGGGAAGGTTCATCCACCCAGGGTAAGTCGGGACCTAAGCCGAGGACTGAGGTCGTAGGCGATGGACAGCAGGTAGAGATTCCTGCACCACTTACATTTGTTTGACGATGCAGTGACACAGAAGGATAGGACGAGCAGGGTGATGGTCAACCCTGTTGGGGATGCAAGGCCGAGCGGCAGTGAAGTACACCGCTCATATGGAGTAGCATCCACTGGACCGAAGATTAGTAGGGAAGCGTCTGATTTCACGCTGGCGAGAAAAGCTGCTAAGGAGACTGTAAGTGCCCGTACCGGAAACCGACACAGGTGGGCGAGGAGAGAATCCTGAGACGGACGGGAGAACTCTTGTTAAGGAACTCGGCAAAATGACCCCGTAACTTCGGGAGAAGGGGTGCCTCGAAAGAGGCCGCAGAGAATAGTCACAAGCGACTGTTTAGCAAAAACACAGGTATCTGCGAAAGCGAGAGCTGACGTATAGGTGCTGACGCCTGCCCGGTGCTGGAAGGTTAAGGGGAAGTGTTAGGGGAAACCCGAAGCAGAGAACCGAAGCCCCAGTAAACGGCGGCCGTAACTATAACGGTCCTAAGGTAGCGAAATTCCTTGTCGGGTAAGTTCCGACCCGCACGAATGGCGTAACGACTTGTGAGCTGTCTCAACAGGAGGCCCGGTGAAATTGAAGTATGTGTGAAGATGCACATTACCCGCGACTGGACGGAAAGACCCCGTAGAGCTTTACTGTAACCTGACATTGGATCTTGATAACGGATGCACAGGATAGGTGGGACGCTGGGAGACGAGGACTTTGGTTTTCGTGGAGCGGCCGTTGGGATACCACTCTTCTGTTATTGAGATTCTAACCTCAAGCCGTGAGCCGGATGAGAGACAGTGTCAGGCGGACAGTTTGACTGGGGCGGTCGCCTCCCAAAAGGTAACGGAGGCGCCCAAAGGTTCCCTCAGTGCGAATGGAAACCGCACGCAGAGTGTAAAGGCAGAAGGGAGCTTGACTGCGAGACCCACAAGTCGAGCAGGTACGAAAGTAGGGCTTAGTGATCCGGCGGTTCCGAGTGGAAGGGCCGTCGCTTAACGGATAAAAGTTACCTCGGGGATAACAGGCTTATCTCCCCCAAGAGTCCACATCGACGGGGAGGTTTGGCACCTCGATGTCGGCTCGTCGCATCCTGGGGCTGAAGTCGGTCCCAAGGGTTTGGCTGTTCGCCAATTAAAGCGGCACGCGAGCTGGGTTCAGAACGTCGCGAGACAGTTCGGTCCCTATCCATCGTGGGCGTTGGAGATTTGAAGGGAGCTGTCCTTAGTACGAGAGGACCGGGATGGACAGACCTCTGGTGTACCAGTTGTCCTGCCAAGGGCATCGCTGGGTAGCCAAGTTTGGAAAGGATAAACGCTGAAAGCATCTAAGCGTGAAGCCCCCCCTAAGATAAGATCTCCTTATAGACCCCTTGTAGACGACAAGGTTGATAGGCTGGAGGTGGAAGTGCAGCAATGCATGCAGCTGACCAGTACTAATCGGTCGAAAGCTTGATTAAATCACAAACAAGTTAATCAACTCAACCTAAGACGTTTCTTACATTCTGCGGTTTTCAATGTGCTCTTGAAGCACACGGCACTAAAGCAAGGAACAGGTTCTTCCCATCAGGGTTAAGACCGTTCCACGCAAGAACCGTTTGCATGGACACATGATCATTAAAAAGTTTATACAATTTCCGGTGGCGATAGCTAAGGGGATCCACCTGTTCCCATCTCGAACACAGAAGTTAAGCCCTTATACGCCGATAGTACTTGGCTGGAAACGGCCCGGGAGGGTAGGTAGCTGCCGGATTCAATTTTCAATATATTCTCTTTAACGGGGAGCCCGCTTGCAATACGCACGGCGGGCTTCTTGCTTTTTATGGACAAGACAAATAAAAAAAGCCTGCAGTCGTATAATCATCGGTCGAAAGTGCGATAAAATATATAAGCAGACAGGCCTCACGGGATAACCGTATATTTAAGGCATATTGTTAATTGTTAATGGCCTTAAAAGAAATAAAAAAAACAAAAACGGTTACAACCATTATAGTATAGATGAATTGAATTAGAGAATAGAAAAAACTTACCTAATTCCATGTTTTCATGACAATATATTCGCAAACAGCTTTATATTTAACAGTGCGTATTAAAAAAATATAGATTTCTTAAAAAACAACATGTCAGCGGCAAAGAATAATAAGAATCAAATGCGCAGGGCAAAATAATTCGCGGAGGTGAAATGATGAAAGTTAAAGATATTATGTCCACGGATATTGCATGCATCAATATGGAAGATACGATTCAAAAAGCGGCGCAGTTGATGAAACGCTACGATGTCGGCTCGATTCCCGTATGCCAGCAGGGTGAAGTGGTGGGAATTTTGACAGACAGGGATATCGCATTAAGGAGCGTGGCCGAAGGGCAGGATACGGCGCAGCAGCATGTGGCTGACGTGATGTCGCAGGACCTTGTTGTAGGTGAGCCCGATATGAATGTGCACGAGGCGGCGCAGATGATGAGCCAGAATCAGATCAGAAGGCTGCCGATTGTCAACAACGGCCATCTTGTGGGCATTGTGGCACTGGGTGATTTATCGCTGGAGCCCGATCTTCAGGACGATGCGGAGGAAGCACTCAGAGATATTTCAGAGCCCGGCGGACGCTTCGAATAAGAAAAAGGACCTTTGAAGGGTCCTTTTTAAGTTGGTCAATTCTATCTTGCGGAATAGTAATTAAACAGCTCTTCTGTGGCGAGAGATAGTTTTGTGGCAGACCACAGATTCGTCTTCGGATAAATATAGTAAGTGTCATTGAGCGTTGATAAATCGATGCAGTCGCCCTTGCCCATATAATCATATTCGATATGGCACGAATACATGGACAACGGTTCTTTTTTAAGCTCGAAAGACCGGCCGTTTACCATGCCTTCCAGCGTGAACCCTGTCATATCATGCGTCAGACGTCCCTCGCCAAGACGGATATGTCCATCAGAGTTGGGCAGACTGTCGATTATGACTTCGGATGTAAAAAAGTATGTTCCTGCTTCGATGAGCTGTTTGACTTCGGCGCGCAGATACTCATACCAATGCGGGATATGGATTCGCTTATCGGCTTTGGTTTCGATCAGATCGCCGTATTCAGACATCGTCCACTCACTGCCGCAGTGAGCACACCAGAGCTTTGTTCTATCTGAATGCATTTCATAATCCGTACCGCAGTTCTGGCATTTATATAATACTTTGTGCAGCCCCTTCGCGCGGTCTTTGTATTTAATCGGTATATTGTTTTCCTTCTGCCAGTTGTATTCATCATAAACAAAAGCGTTGTTAATTCGATTGTTGATTTCGTCCTTCGGAAGAGATAGAATTTCGTCTTGCGAGATGATCTGAGAAAAGTCTGCTTTAAGCGCGACGCGTCTTTTATGCAGATTCCATACCGGCGAATATAAAAAATTGCCGTGCATGCTCAGCGTGACAACAGGAACCTTTAATAACTTCGCGAGTTTACCCAAAGACGTCGGCAGACAGGCGTTCGTGCCGATCAAAGAATAACGCGCTTCGGGATAGATCACGAGAATATCGCCGTTATCAATCACTTTTTTGAGATGCATCACGAGCTGAACATCGTTGGTGAATTTGCGTTTGCAGATGCAGCCGACTTTTCTGAGAAGCTTTTCCCGACCAATAAAACCGTCAATCGCTACCACAAAGTTGGCACGGTGCGGAAAAACACATGCTGTGGTCACCATGAAGTCAATAAACGATTTGTGCGTGCAAAGCAACAAATAGGGCGGCTTTAGGCCTTTCATGTTCACTTTATTAATTTTTAGACCGCGAAGCCAAACCATGGGAAAGCTGATCAGCCAGGTTAATACCTTGAGGTAGGTTTTTTGTCTCATCGGGGGCCGCTGCATGTCGAATGGTTTGATGTCGTCCATTGCTGCACCTCATTATTGAATTTTCTTCATCATTATAGCATATCCTCGCAGGGATGTATTGATCGTGTTATCTATGACACTGACCGGCTTACTGTTTATTGGACCGACGGCATTCCTTTCAATACGGCGCAGCGGCATGTGACTGATGTGATGTCGCAGGATCTCGTTGTGGGTGAGCCCGATATGAACGTGCATGAGGCGGCTCAGATGATGAGCCAGAATCAGATCAGAAGGCTGCCGATTGTCAACAACGGCCATCTTGTGGGCATTGTGGCGCTGGGTGATTTATCGCCTCGAGCCTGATCTTCAGGGCTATGTGGAAGGAAGCGCTGAGGGACTTCTCAGAGCCGGGCGGGCGCTTTAAATGACAAAAGGCTCTTCATGGTCCTTTTAAAAATTCTCTAATTATTTTAAACTACCAACCACTGTATATATTACATAATAAAATGCACAATGACAAAAAAGCTTGACATGCCTATGTTATCTATGTATTTTATACCTAGATGATCTATGTAAGAGGTGGCTGCGGTGGAAGCGATGAATAAGAACCTGATGGGCGGTTCTACAGCGCTCATGGTGATGCATCTTTTAAGCGAAAAGGATATGTACGGCTATGAAATTGTGAGTGAGCTGGAAAAAAGATCGGAGAATGTTTTTTCACTCAAGGAAGGCACGCTTTATCCTGTGCTGCACGGGCTGGAGAAGGACGGCTTCGCCGCTTCTTATACCGAGCTAGCGCAAACGGGTAAGCAGAGAAAATATTATAGGTTGACCAAAAAAGGCATCAGTGCACTCGAACAGAAAAAGGCCGAATGGAAGCGCTATTCCAAGGGCGTGAATACTGTGATTGGAGAGCTGAACTATGCAAAATAGAAATGAGTATCTCGATACGGTTTGTGAGCAGATTCGTTTCAAAGCAGCACGAAAAATGATAAGGGGCGAAATTGAAGCGCATATCGATGACAGAATTGCTGAAGGTAAGAGCGAAGAGTTGGCCATTGCGGCGATGGGCGATGCCGTGCAGACAGGCAGGGCGCTGAACAGTGTTCACAGGCCGCGGCTGGAATGGCGTGTGCTGCTGTGCATGCTTCTGCTGAGCGCTGCAAGCGTCTTTGTGACCGTGTGCATGACAGGATATGGAAATATCACCTTTTCTAATTCAATTGGCGCGCTTTTAAGACCCATGCTTGCTGGTGTTTGCGCCGCGGCGGGGATTTATTTCTTAAACTATTCAATGCTTTTGCATGTTCGCTATGTGTTCTACGGAGCTGCTTTGTTTTGTGCCGCTGCTTATTGTCTATTCTACGATCTGCTTCAGCCCTCTTCAGTAATGGAACTGCTTTCTCAAACATTTTTTTTCGTTGTATGCCCTCTGTTGTATTTTATTGGGCTCATCGGAATCATAGAGAAGTACAGGGGCAGAGGAAGAAAAGGCATCATCATTATCTGCGTTTTAAGCGTACTCGCGATAGGCACAACCTACAGGATCGCAGAGAGCTGCTCCTTTATGCTTATGATTGCTCTCCTGAGTGCCGCTGTTCCGATTTTGGGACGCTCTAAAAGATGTATAAACGGCATCATCTATGCGACGCTCATTTTTGCAGCTTATGTCGCGAGCAGTATGCTGATCAATTACATCTATCATTTTCAGAGCATCGATTTTTCGGTGGATGCAGCCAATTCACAAGTTGCGGATGTGTTAAAAAGCGCAAGGCTTATCGGCCCATCCCCGTTCTATATGAGTGAGCACGCGTATGATTTGGAAAGCAGCCATACATATTACGTGATGACAGGCATCATCGGTGCCTACGGCTGGCTGGCCGGGCTCGGCGCAGCGTTGCTGTCCGGCGGACTTTATGCATGGATGTTAAGAAGAAGCCTGCAGGTCGCTCATACATATGGCCGCATGCTGGCTTTGGGTATTAGCGGATATTTTTTGGCGCGTTTTGTTCTCGCGATGCTCACAAATTTGGGGCTCACCGAGAGCTTTTGCAGCCTGCCGTTTCTAAGCTTCGGGCGTTTTGAATATCTGGCTGACGCGGTGCTCATGGGCCTTTTCCTTTCCGTCTGGCGCAGAAGCACGTTTATGAAAGACGAGGCAAGAGAAAACGCTGGTAAAGCAAGCAGCTGCTTTGGTAAAATAGCTGATACAAGACTGCATTAAAAAGGGACACAGCTCCCTTTTTTATTTGTGCAAATTTGTTAAAATGAGTGTGGCCTATTTGGTGCGATTCGGTGGGGCTAAAATGGTCGCACCTGCATGAAAGCGAGGATCTGTTGAAGAGCTTAAGGGCTGCGCGCTGACGTTCAAGCTCGATATATGTCTGGCTGCTGATGACGCCAAATCATTCAATCTGCCCTCTTTGTAAGTGCATGAGGGAGTGAGCGCTTTAAGATGGGTTCACTCCCCAAGTCACCTATCGGTGACAGCCCTCTCGCGAGGGAACCATTATTTTTATAAATAGACTTCAGAGAGCTTTTTCGAGCGCATAGTCATCCATAATGAAGCCGTTGCCGATATCCGTAACGCAGGCATACGCAACAGAGAAGCCGAGCCGCTCATACGCCGCAAGCGAGCCGGTGTTGTATTTGTTGCACTTGAGCGATAGATGAAGCAGACCAGATGCTTTCGCACGCTGCTCAATGCGGCTCACCATCGCGCGCGCAATGCCCAGCCCGCGGCAGCTTTGCCGCACGTAAAGCTTGCTTAAAAAAAGCGCTGTCCCGTCCGGCACCGCCGCGCTGTAGCCGCACGGCTCGCCATCTGCATAAGCGATGTCGTATACCGCGCCGCTTTGCATGTCCTGCACAATCGCCTCAGCCGACTGGAAATTCTCCAACATGTAGCGGATCTGATCCATCGTGATGATGTCCGCATAATGCTGCGTCCATATTTCCTTCGCGAGCGCTTCGAGCAGCGGCGCGTCCGCAACAGCCGCTGCTTTAATCATGATGCTTGGCATAGGTTATACCTCGTACTGCGCGAGAATCTCACCGTAATAAAGCGTGTGCAGATTTCCTTCGTCGCGACCCGAATAATAGGAGTCGCGCACGTCGTCCGCCAGCAGATCGTTTTTAAAATCGTCTTCATAGATCACGCGGCACTCAATCACAAGACCATGCGCGTCGATATGCGGCACCTGCACCTTTTGGGACGGTGCGAGTTTCAGACCGCAGAGCGCGATTTTATCGGTATCGCGGCCCGATTTGCTGCCGCAGACGCCGATTGTCTTCTTCATATCGTCATACGGCACAAAGACGGTGAATTCCTTATGCGCTTCGAGCAGCGCGTGCGTGTAACGGCTATGGCGGACAGGTGCGACAAAGACATTGCGTGTCCACATGATTGACGCCATCGCCCAGCCGATCGTCATCGCGTTGGGCTTATCCGTTCCCGTGATGAGCAGTGCGCCTTTCTCGGCAATCGTCTGCAGAGCGAGGCCTGTTTTGCTTAAGAGTTCATAATGGCTCATGGTCAAACCTCCGGTTTTTTATATCCAGCACCTAAACGGTCAGATTCTTCTCAAAGCATACGCAGAGCGGATTGTTTTCATACGGGGCATAGTTTTCCATGCGTATGAATCCTCGTTTCACATATAGGGCCTGTGCCGCCGCCATATCCGCGGCCGTTTCGAGCACCGCACGTTTATAGCCGCTGGCTATAGCCAAATCTTCGAGACGCTGCATCACAATGCCGCCGAGACCGAGCTTGCGATATTCGGGTTTTACATATATGCGCTTGACCTCCACGGATATGACATCGAATGGTTTGATGCCGCCGCACGCGCACGGAACATCATCACAGTACACGATAACGGCATGGAGAATGCCGTCCAGCGCGTTGAACGGATGAAAGCCGTCCATCACATCGGCGCCGTATGTGTCGATCAGCTGCGCGTCAAGCATTGTCACAAGGGCAACAAAATCGGAATGGTCTTTATCTGCATCGATCGCACGTATCACCATGAAGCAGCTCCTTGTAAAACATAATCGGCTTTTTCAATTATATCACATTTGCAAATCCCGCGAGTCATTATATCTGCATCAGATTAAAGGTTGAAAACGCGGGTGGCGGATGGTATCATAGGCGCTATGAATATATGGCTTGTATTTGAAAAAGTCAGCATCATATTTGCGCTCGTCCTGCTCGGGTTCGCCTACAGTAAGCTGTTAAAACAAAAGGACCCGTCTGCATTATCCAAACTCGTGCTCAACGTATCGGTGCCTGCGAATATAATCTCCACCATCACGACCGCCGATTACAACGCGATCAAAACCGATCTGCCGGTATTGATTCTCATTGCTGTTTGCATCACATCCGTGACGCTTGCATTGGGTTTTGTGTTGACAAGGGTGCTCAAAATGGAAAGCCGTGTGGAAAAGGCGGTTTACCGCGGTGCACTCTTTTTTAACAATTACGCGTTTATGGGCTGGCCGATTTGCCGGGTGCTGCTCGGGCCCGAAGGATTTCTGTATGCCGCGCTTTACTCGATACCGATTCATTTAATGTCTTACAGCATCACGCCCGCGCTCATAAAATCGGGGGCAGACAACAAAAAGGTGTTTGATAAAAGCATGCTGATCAATCTGCCGTTTTGTGCCACAGTCACAGGGCTCATCATACTGATGAGCGGTTTTCGGCTGCCCGAGAGCGTAACAGGCTTTTTTGATATGGTGGGCGTCACGCAGACGCCGCTCTCCATGATGGTTGTCGGCATGATATTGGCCGGGGCCAATTTAAAGGATTTGGTAAAGGGCTTCAAGCCGTATGCTTTCTCGGTGCTTCGTCTGCTGATGCTGCCGGCGGCGGCCTTTTTGATACTTCGTGCCATTGGGCTCACCGGCTTGATGCTTAGCGTTCCGGTCATTATCACATCCATGCCGGCCGGCGCGATGGTTGTGGTGATTGCGCAAAAGCATGGGACTGACCCGCTGCTGACGTCGCGTCTCACTGTGATCAGCACGCTGCTGTCTATCCTCACCATTCCTTTGATATCGATGCTTGTTCTCTAATTGCGATTATCATAAAATGGAACCATTAAAATGGGGCCGAATTGGACCTTGCGGCGGCAAAGAGAATCCGTCACAATACTATCGAATCATATTGTGAGGTAGAGAATATGGAGTATAACCAGTTCGGCAGTCTCGATAAAAAAATATCCCGCTTCGGCATGGGATGCATGCGTTATCCGAGGAAAACATTAAGCGACGGCACCGATGTGATCGACGAAGACGAAGCGATCAAAATGATACGCTATGCGATCGATCACGGCGTGAACTATTTTGATACGGCATATGCGTATCCCGGCAGCGAGGAGGTGCTCGGCAAAGCGCTTCAGGACGGGTACAGGGAAAAGGTTGTGATCGCAACAAAGCTTCCGATCGGAGATGTGAACAGCGAGGATGATCTGAAAAGAATTTACGACGAGCAGGTCAAACGGCTTGGCGTTGATGTGATTGATATCTACATCTTTCACTGTCTCGACCGCGGCAACTGGGAGAAGGTTAAAAAGTTCAACGGCATCAAGTTTTTTGAGCAGCTAAAAAACGAGGGCAAAATCCGGCAGATTGGCTTTTCGTTTCACAGTGAGTACGACTTGTTTGAGAATATTGTGGAAGCTTACGCGTGGGATATGTGCCTGATACAGTTTAATCTGCTCGATGACAACCATCAAGCGGGCGTGAAGGGGCTTAAATACGCGGCACAAAAGGGTATCAGCGTGGCCATCATGGAGCCGCTTAAAGGCGGCATGATCGCGAACAAAATACCCGCAGATGTGCAAAAGCTGCTGGACGGCTATGCAGAGCAACGCTCGCTTGTCGAGTGGGCGCTGCGTTTTGTCTATAACTTCCCGGAAGCCAAGGTGATACTGAGCGGCGTGAGCAGCATGGAGCAGCTCAAGGATAACATCCGGATATTTAACGAAGCTGCGCCAAATGTGCTGAGTGCTGAAGATTTGCAAATGCTCAAAGAGGTTAAAAACATATACAGGCAGCTGGTGAGGGTGGGCTGCAGCGGCTGCGGCTACTGTATGCCGTGCCCCGAGGGCATCAACATTCCCGAGATATTTAAGGTGTACAACGATCAGGCGCTTTCGGATTGGACCGAGTTTGGCAAGGTGTTTTACTCGCTGATGGTTTCCAACACGGGCAAAGACGCGACAAGCTGCATCGAATGCCGAAGCTGTGAGAGCCACTGCCCGCAGGGCATCGCAATTGCCGACGTGCTCAAGGAAGCGCACGCGAGCCTGACGGCCTAAACAAAGAAGAGCCGATACATACGGCGGTTGACGGTATCGGCAGTATTTTTACTGATCATATGAGAAAACCGGGGAATAGCAAGGCTGTTCTCCGGTTTTGTTACTTCCGAACGTAAACTCAATCGTTTGACTTATGAACGCTTTTCTCCTTGAGAAGAAGGTGTTGCGAAGCACCGGATGATGTGTCAAAAATGGTTGGTAAAAGAATACCTCATCAGCCGCCTGTCGCAATAACATTCTTCTCAATGAAGGCGTAAAGAATGAATGCATTGCTGCTATTAAGGGCAGCCATCAACACTTTTTGCGAAGACGCGGTCTTTGGATCTCAATGCATTATATTGGCTTAAAACTCGCTCAAATCCAAATCATAATTTTTGAGGCCATGATAGTAATTGCCGCGTTGTGCTGTGAATTTAAACACGCAGTAATCGGGATCATTCACGCCCTGCGGGTAGTACATTTCAAAGCCGTCGCGCCACAGCTTGATGCGGTGCGCCTGATCGGTGCAGACCTCGATATGCCCGACAAGCATGAGGCCGCGGTAATCGGGCTCCGCGAAAAAATACACGCAGGCTTTGGGGTTATCTATAAACTGTTTTGTGCGCTTTGCGGAATAGTTGGTGGAAAAATAGTGGACAGGCAGGCCGTCGTGCTCGAGCGCAAGCATGCCTTTTGTGTTGGGAAAGCCGCCCGCATCCACCGAGGAGACGATCGCCACATTGGCGTTTTCAAACAGATCATAAATTTCTTTTTTTATCAGGTCAGTCATTGTTTTTTCTCACTTTCTGTTAAATTGGCAAGGATTCTGTCTAACGTGTGCTCGAAGCGGACGATTTCTTCCTTCGAGAGCCCGCGATAGAATATCGCGGCCATTTCGTTTGACACGCGTGCATAGTCTTCGCTGAGCAGCTTTGCTTTTTCCGTGAGACGGATGATGATCTGGCGCCGATCGGACGGCTCGGTACTGCGTATGATGAGGCCTTGATTTTCGAGACGGTCAAGCATACCCGTCAGCGTTGTTTTGGCGAGCCCTGTCTGTCGCGAGAGCGCCACGATGGGTAGCGCGTCCTTTTGCCACAGTACATAGAGAATGCGCCCCTGCGCGCCGTTGAACGCATCCACGCCGCTTTTGGCGAGCAGCTTTTCGAAAATGCGCCCTTGAACCTGCTTGATTTGTGAAATAAGAAAACCCCCGCGTGTGTTCATGCCGTATCCTCCTATATCGGATAGTACTATATAGAACCAAGGGTGTCAAGCGCATTTTGGATATTTTTGGTTGTTTCGCAATTTAAGACAAAAGAGGAGTCTTGGTTCAAGTATTGTTATAGTTTTTTGATGAGATCATTGATTTTGAAATAACATATAGGGGCATTGAGTCTGCCGTTGAGGGATGCGCAGACTCAGGACATAGTGCCACTGGGACAGCACTATTGATATGCATGCGATTTTCGCTATCGGCAGATTGCTTACCGACAGGTGATAGGCTGAAGGCATCAGGGGCGGTTTCATTCGTTGATGTGGTGATAATATCAACTCCGGTTTGCGCTGCAACAGCAGCAAAAAAAAGAGAGACGTGACAATAGCGCACGTCTCCTGTATATAAGGGATTGGTTTTACTTATAGGATTGTTCAAGAATCGCAATCACATCGCTGTGCGTAATCTCGCACGGATCAACGTCGAACAGACCGCCCATCGTGTCGCGCGCGTTGGTTGCTAGCGCGGGGATTTCGTCCCGGGAAATACCGTAATCGGACATCTTGAGCGCATCCACGCCGCATTGAACCTGCAGATCTTTGAGCACCTCCACAAAATCCAACGGCTGCGCCGCATCCGGCTTGCCGAGCGCTTTGGCCATATTGATGAGCCGCTCATCACACACGCCCGATTTTGCGAGCAGCGTGTAATATGCACAGCTGATCATGATGAGGCCCGCGCCGTGTTCGAGCTTCGGATGGTGCGCGCTCAGCGCGTGCTCGATCGAATGCTCCGAGGTGCAGCCCGAAGTGGATTCCACAATGCCCGCCAGCGTGTTGGCCAGTGCGACATCGGCGCGCGCGGCTTCATCGCTGCCGTCGGCAACGGCGTTGGGCAGGCTTGTGCCGATCAGCGCAATGGCTTTGAGCGCGAATAGATCGCTCATCTCGTTTGCCATGCTGTTGATGTAGCCTTCGGTGCTGTGAAACAGCGCGTCGAAGCCCTGAAAGGCGGTCAGATGCGGCGGCACCGTCATCATCAGGTCTGGATCGACAACGGAGAGCACGGGGAACGTTTTGTCGTTGCCAAAGCCGATTTTCTCATTGCCGTTAGTAATCACTGCCCACGGGTCCGCTTCGGTGCCGGTGCCCGCTGTGGTTGTAACGGCAACCACAGGCAGCGGTGCATTTGGCACGGGTTGGCCTTTGCCGGTTCCTCCAAAAATATAATCCCAGTAGTCGCCGTCGTTCGCCGCCATCACCGCAATGGCTTTGGCTGAATCGATCGCGCTGCCGCCGCCGAGGCCGACGATGAAATCGCAGCCGGTGCTTTTTGCGAGCGCCGCTCCTTCCATCACATGGTCTTTAATCGGGTTAGACAGTATTTTGTCGAACAGCACATAATCAACTGCGGCCAGTGTGAGCTCGTTTTCCAGTTGTGCGAGATACCCATACTTTTTGACGGATTGGCCGGACGAGGTGACAATCAGAGCTTTATTTCCCGGCAGCGCCTGCGTGTGCAGGCGTTTAAGCTGGCCCTTGCCAAACAAGATGCGTGTTGGCATATAATAATTAAAACTCATTTTTAATGTCCTTTCTGTTTACGGTAATATATTGCCCGCTGAGCGGTAAATTTCATACCACTCAAGCTTGGTAAGCGTGATGTCGGCGGCTTTGCAGCAGTCGGTGAGGCGCTGCGCGTTCATCGTGCCGATGACAGGCTGGAACTTTGCCGGATGGCGGAGCAGCCATGCGATGACGATGGTCGTGCTGGGAACGCCGTAACGCTCGGCGATTTCGTTGATTTTTTTATTGAGCTCGGGGAATTTATCGCTGCCGAGGAATACGCCCTCAAAAAAGCCGTACTGGAACGGAGACCAGGGCTGCACGGTGATGTCTTTGAGGCGGCAGTAGTCGAGCACGCTGCCGTCGCGGTCAATCGCAGCATCATTTTCCATGTTGACATTGATACCGTTGGAAATCATCGTCGCGTTGGTGATGCTGAGCTGCAGCTGGTTGGTCACGATGGGCTGCTTCACATATTTCTTGAGCAGCTCAATCTGCATGGGCTTTTGATTGGACACGCCAAAATGCCTGACTTTTCCGCTGCTTTCAAGGATATCAAAGGCCTGTGCCACCTCTTCGGGCTCTACGAGTGCATCGGGGCGGTGCAGCAGCAGCACATCAATATACTCGGTTTTGAGCCGCTTTAAGCTGCCGTCCACCGCGTTTAATATATTCTCCTTGGAAAAATCAAACATGCCCTTGCGGGAGATGCCGCACTTTGTTTGCAAAAGAAGCTTCTCGCGCACACTGGCGCTCATACTCACGGCATTCGCAAAGATTTCTTCACTCAGGCCGTCTCCGTACACATCCGCGTGATCGAAAAAATTGGCACCTTTGTCGAGCGCGCTCTGTATAAAGGCTTGCGCGGTTTTCACATCCAGCGACTTCATTCGCATACAGCCCACGGCAATAACGGGAACGTCAAGGCCGCTTAGGCCCAGCTTGATTGATCTCATGGTGGCCCTCCTTTGTTTGACAGTCGAAACGAAAGTTTGTAAAACGGAGATGATTTAACTATAATGAGATTATAAAACTTAAAGTCAGCTTCAAGTCAATATACCGAAATGAAATATCTAGGGAGAAAAATATGAACGGGTATTCAATCAAACAGGTATCCCTGCGCACCGGCCTGCCGGCACCGACACTGCGCTATTATGAAAAGGAGGGCCTGCTGCCCAACGTGTGCCGCAGCTCGGGCGGAAACCGACGTTTTACAGACGAAGATCTTGAAGCTTTGGAGCTCATCTGCTGCCTTAAAAGCACCGGTATGCCGATCAAGAAGATAAAGGAGTTTGTGGAGCTGAGCGGGCATGGCAGCGAGACGCTCAGAACCCGCTGCGAGATGCTGCATGAGCATAAACGCAGCGTGGAAGAGCAGCTTTCGCAAATGGAGAAACATTTGCAAAAGGTGAACTGCAAGATTGAGCATTTCACCGCACAGTATGAGGCGTTTCGCAAGCAGGACAGTTAATAAAATGATCTTCCGATAAACACTCTTTCAGCCGAAAGTGACTTTTTCGGCGAAACAGCCAGCTGATGAGACCCCGCCACTCGAGCCTGATCCACTGCACGTGGATAAAATGATATGGTATAGCGTGGACGAACGTGAGTTTCAGCTTGTTGTCAGGCGATATGCAATCATGACTGCGTGAAAATAGGATCGATGATGGTTATGACTGATAGAGCTCAACAGAACGCGCTGACTGGCTTCGTCTTTCAATCATCAGGTTTTGCACCAGCCCCGCTGTGACCAGCACACCGCCGATCAGATTGAGAATGGAAAAGGCTCCCGTCAGCAGCATGTCGACGCCGATGCCGGAAAACACCTGCCCGATAAACATCAGCAGCGTTAAATAAAACGATGACACCTTGCTGACCGCCACATTGAGCGCAAACACATACCCGACGCCAAAGATGCCGCCAAGATAGATCCACACCTGCGGCGACAGCGAGAAATTTGTGACCATCGGTTCATTCCCTCCCGCAAAGAAGAATGCGATCACAGCAAGGACAAGCCCAGACAGATAGTTAAAAAAGGTGCTTTGCATGTTGTTTGTCTGCTGTGAGAGTCGCGCATTGAGGGTTCTGGCCAAAACAAAAACGATGCCGGACAGCAGAGGAAAGATGATATAAACAGCCGAGCTGATGCGCGAGACCAATATCATAGGAACAATACCGAGCATAACAAGCGCAATGCCAAACAGCTTTTTAAAGTTAAACGGGTGCTTTGGCATATTGAAAAGCCCGAACTGATCAAAAACCAGAGACGCTATGCTTTGCCCCAACAGGCCAAGCGCCAAAATGGCCGAAACGCTGATTTGACCGAACGACATATTGTTGAATATCACCGTGAAAAAGCCGACCGCGCCGCCAAGGTAAAGCCAAAAAGGCTGCTTGCTCGTAAAGCGCTCGCGCTTAAACAGAACAATGAACAATATGGTCAGCATGCCCAATATGTGAATGATCACCGCAGCCGAATAGGTGCCATAATGCCCCCCCAGTTTTCCGTTCATCGTCACCATCACGGTGCTTAGCAGGCCCAAAATCGCAGATAATGCATAGTACATATATAAAATCCCTCCGTACGCAGATGATGATATCATGGGGTATTGACTTCATATATGACATATGTCACATTATATGGGGTGAATTCATGATTAAAGAAAATTTATCTAAAGAGCATATGACGGCACTCGCAAAGTTCGGGCTTGGCGGCCTTGGCTGCGAGGAAATGGCGGCGCTTTATTTTAAAAAGGATGAATATATACAGCGTCAGGGATACGAGTGCCCTTATGTGATGCTCGTTTTTGAGGGAAAGCTCAAGATTTATATCACAGCGCCGGACGGCAAAACGCTGCTGTATTGTTATTGCGAAGCGGGCGGCATCGTGGGTGAGGTGGAGTTTGCGACGCAGAGCGATACGGCAGCGTCCACCATACAAACCATCACGGATGTGTGCTGCATCGGTATTCCGCGCAGCCGTTACCAAAACGAATTGAAGCAGAATATTCATTTTATGAACGCGGTGTGCACCACGCTCGGTGAAAAGCTTTTTTACACGAACGAGCATAATACCGTGACGATTTTAAACAAGCTGGAGACACGGCTTTGCGCTTATATAGCCATGACGCATGTGGGAGGATGTTTCAACGAGAAGCTCACGGAGATTTCCGAAGTGCTCAGCACAAGTTACCGCCATCTGCTGCGCACGTTTCATAAGCTGTGCCGGGAAGGCATACTCGAGAAAACGGGCAGAGGTTATTTGATCAAGGATGAGGCTCGGCTCAGGCTGAAAGGTGATCAGTATCATAAGGGCTAGACGAATGCTTTGTGTATAAACTGTTTCTTTTATAATGACATGACGCTTAAGACATAATAATGATGAGACCAAAGAGAGAGAAAATAAATGACAACAACAAATTTTAACGACTTTGCACTCGACGCGGAGCTTTTGAAAGCCATCCAAATGCTGAACTTTAAAGCCCCGACAAACGTTCAGCAGCAGGTGATACCGGCTATTTTAGAAAACAAGGATATCATCGTCAAATCACAGACGGGAAGCGGCAAAACGGCGGCCTTTGCCATCCCCATATGCCAGCTCACAGATTGGGATGAAAACAAACCGCAGGCGCTGATTATGACGCCCACCCGGGAGCTCGCGATTCAGGTGAAAGAGGATATTTTTCATCTGGGCCGGTTTAAACGCATCAAGGTGGCGGCGGTTTACGGGAAAGCCCCTTTCAGCCTTCAGGAAAAGGAGCTCAAGCAAAAAACACATATTGTGGTGGGGACACCGGGCCGCATCATGGACCATATCGACAAAGGGACGCTGGACGTATCAAATATAAAATATCTTGTGATTGATGAGGCGGATGAAATGCTCAATATGGGGTTCATTGAGCAGGTTGAGGCCATCATTGCGAAGCTGCCAAAGCAGCGTGTCACGGTGTTGTTATCCGCCACGATGCCCGGCGATATCAAAGTGTTATGCGATAAATATATGAAAGCGCCTTTGTTTGCGGAAGTGGAAGACCAAAATACAGCGGCCGACAGGATTACGCAGGAGAGATATGACGCGGACCCCAAAGAGAAGCTGCCGCTGTTAAGAGACATCTTGATTCTGGAGAATCCGGACAGCTGCCTTATTTTCTGCAACACCAAACAGAAGGTGGATGACGTGAGCAACGGACTGTCAGATCTAAAATATGCCGTTAAAAAAATACATGGCGGTATGGAGCAGCCTGACCGGCTCAGCGTGATGAACGCTTTTAAAAAAGGCGGTTTTCGGTATCTGGTGGCCACCGACGTGGCGGCGCGCGGAATCGACATCGATGCCGTCACGCTGATCATCAATTACGATCTGCCGCTGGACGGTGAAACCTATGTGCACCGCATCGGAAGAACCGGACGCGGAGAGAATACCGGCAAAGCCGTTTCTTTTGTGACGAAATATGAAAATAAATTTCTGCATGCCATTGAGCAATATACGGGCAAAGCCATTCTTTTGGGGGAGAGGCCATCAAAAGAGACCATTGAGGATATGCGGGGCGCGTTTATTGAAAAAGTGAATGCCTCCCCCAAGCCAAAAGCGACAAAAGGCGCACGGCTGGGTAAAGAGATCTTAATGCTGCATATCAACGCGGGCAAGAAGACAAAGATGAGGCCTGTTGATATCGTGGGGACGCTTTGCAACATTAAAGGAATGACGGCGGCAGATATCGGCATTATCAATATCGACGATATATCCACCTTTGTGGAGATATTGAACAACAAGGGAGACATGGTATTTCAGGCGCTGCAGACGACCCCCATTAAAGGGCGGCTCCGCAAGGTCAGCAAAGAGATCAGGTAAAGCCAAATTTAATTGAAAAGCACGCCTGATCATAACCATTCTGTGCAGAATGAACGCAAGGCCGCGCATTCTTTCGCTGTCAAAGTGAATATGCATCGCGATGTGACGACTCAGAGGATAAGATACTGTCTCAACAGATTCGGTTAGCTCCTCTTATGATATGGAATGGATGACCGATATGATGACTTCCTTTGCATGGTCACACATCATTGTTATTCACTTTTATGGTGAATCAGTGCATGTTCATTCGGGGTCGGCAACAGATGAGCCCACGTTGTTCTTATTATTGCGGTAAAAAAACGCTGTGGCCGCGATGCCGAGCAGCAGCAGCACGATACAGAGGACAAACGGCAAAACACGCGATATATCGCTGAGCACCCCGCCGATGTACCCGAACGGCACGCTGATCAGCATCACCACGGTTTGAAGCAGCGCCAATATGTTGGAACGTTCCTCGGGGTGAACGTGTATGGCCACGATCGATTCCCTGAGTGTGCTCAGTATCGCCGTGCCCAGCGATTCAAACAGCAGTGAGACCGATAAAATGACATAGCCCCAAAAGCCGGCGTTGGAAATTGTGATCAGCAGCGCACAGCCGACTATCGCGCTGAAAAACCCAGCATAAAGCGGCCATTTGAGCTTGTGCTGCCGGATGCGTGATATGACTGTGAAGAAAAGCAGTATGGAGATGATGCTGCGGGCCATGGGGAATATCGGCAGCAGCGTATCCGGCACGCCGATACGGCGCGACGCGATGATCTGCCAGAACGTCAGGCCGAGCATTGCGACGATTTCAACGAGCACGCTGATGATGATGGCAAATTTCGTACCGCGCGAGCTTAATATCATGCGCGCGGCGGTTTTATAGCCGGACAGCATTTGGCCCCATGTCATATTTTTTGCCGCTTCACGTTTGATTCTGCCCACAGCTGTTTCGGTGGAGAACTTATAGAGGAGGAGCAGTTTGGCCGTCATAACCACAAAAGCGTTGATGTAGAGGATTCTTATGGCCGGCACCATCGTCAGATTGGCAACCAATATAGAGGAGATCGGCGCGAAAAGCGCGGAGAGATTCGCGCAGATGATGACCCACGAATAGATCTGCGTGATTTTATCCTTGGGCGCATCCTCCACGAGCAAACAGTCCCAGGAGACGGTGGGGATCTTCATGGTGCCGTTGAGCAGTGCCGCCACGGCAAAGAACCAGAAGCCCTGGCTCGATGCCCATATCAGGCAGGGGATGCTCCATGAAATAAAATCGAACACCATTGTGCTGAGCCGGCGGCCCATTTTATCGATAACGGCGCCGGAAATGAATGCAAAAATCATTTGAGAGAACATGTAAATCGACGTGACGACGCCCACTTCAATGTCGTTTAAGCCCAAGGCCAGCATATACACACTCGCATACGGCAGGCATAGGCTGATAGAGAGGCCCCACATGGGCTCTGTATACACGCAGGCCCGCGGGTTGCCGCGCAGCTCAAACAGTGTACGCAGTAACGGGTGCTTCATTAATAACTTTCTCATGATCCCTCCTGTTGCGACATAAAGCACCAAAATTATTGCATACGGGTATAACGCTGTCAATCGTAAGATTTTTAGGTGTCTGTTAAAAATGATATCTGAGAGCGGATACGATACTCTGCTAATGACTGTCTTGCGGCGGCTATACTGCTCGAAAACTTGCGCATTGTCGAGGACAGATAGGCTCTTCGACGCGGTATTATTCACAGCTGTATGGACACTCAGGAACAAATACAGACAACTAATAGAAACGGCTGTCTTGATCTCCTCAAACCGCCAAGCCCAAAGAGTCGCAGGCTGCCCGATCGTTTCTCATTTTGGTATCTAATTCATCGTTGAAAAACGATTCGGATACATCCAAAAAACCCCATAGCCGTTTGATGGCCATGGGGTTTTGATAACAGAAATACTGATTTTATATAAATTATTTAAGCCTGTCGCCGTATTTCTCCAGCACGAAATGCAGATCTTTATCGCCGCGGCCCGAGCAATTGACCAATATGGAACCGGTATCCATTTCTTTGGCGAGCTTGATGGCATAAGCAACGGCGTGCGCGCTTTCCATCGCCGGGATGATGCCTTCGAGCCTTGACAATGTAAAGAACGCGTCAATCGCTTCATCATCTGAGGCAGACCGGTAATTGACTCTGCCGAGATCTCTTAAGTAGGCGTGCTCCGGCCCGACGGACGGATAATCCAGCCCGCTCGCGACCGAATAAACCGGGCTCGGTTCTCCTTTTTCATCTTGAAGCATGATCGAGTTGAACCCATGCATCACGCCTTCTGTGCCATACGTGAGGCTCGCGGCATGCTCGCCGATTTCGGACCCGATACCCATCGGTTCCACACCGTAAAGCTCTACAGGATCGTTTAAAAACGGCGTTAATATACCCGCGGCATTAGAACCGCCGCCCACACAGGCGACAACCGCGTCCGGGAGATTGCCCGTCATATCCAAAAACTGTTCTCTCGCCTCGATGCCGACCACCGTTTGGAAATCTCTCACCATCAGCGGGAAAGGATGCGGCCCGACGACCGACCCGATGCAATACATCGCTTCGTCGAATTCATCCATGTACGCTTCAAAAGCCGCATCCACGGCTTCCTTAAGCGTTTTGAGGCCATGAGTAACGGGCACCACTCTGGCACCGAGCAGCTTCATGCGAGCCACGTTCGGCGCTTGCTTGGCGATATCCACTTCGCCCATATAAATATCGCATTCGAGGCCAAAAAACGCAGCGGCTGTGGCCAAAGCCACGCCATGCTGTCCTGCGCCTGTTTCTGCGATGATTTTTTTCTTGCCTAAATATTGTGCCAGCAGCCCTTCGCCCATGCAGTGGTTAAGCTTGTGCGCCCCGGTGTGGTTCAGATCTTCTCGTTTTAAATAGATCTGGCACCGTCCGATAGAATTAGAGAGTCTTTCGCAGTGATAAGTGGGCGTGGGCCGTCCCTGAAATTCTTTCCGGATGCGTCTGAGCTCGTTAATAAATTTCGAGCTCTTGCAGATGGTTTGGTAGGCGGCTGAAATTTTCTCGAACTCAGCCACAAGCTGCGGCGGAATATAAGCGCCGCCGTATTTTCCGAAATAGCCTTCTTTTGTGGGCGTTGTTTTTGTATAAACAGCGAAGTCTACATTTTGTTTTAACATAAAGCGTCTCCTTTTTATTTTCGACTGAGAATAACATAGACCCAGCCGAGCGCAACTGACCGTTGTGGTTCATTCATTATCAATTATTGATTTAACAGTTAAACATTATATCATAAAAAAGCTGATTCTTCGGATAGAATTTTAAATTCAAATCTTAATTGGTGAAGTCTCGCGTTGTTGACTATAGGCTACGACAGGTCTATGTTCGAATCTGCTCTATGAAAAAAACAAGCCCTACTTCAATGATCTCATAAAATAGCACAAAAAGCCTCCTTTAAAAAGGAGGTGGCACGCGCAGCGTGACGGAGGATTGCCCTTATGACTATGTTAACAGCCTGATCTGACGCTGGCACCCTTTTATTTTGGCGGAGAGAGTGGGATTCGCTCCGCGCCCTATGGTCGCTATCACGCCATGTTCGCTTGCCTTCATCCGCCCTATGGCGGCGGCAAGCTCACGTTCGAATCCGCCTATGCCAAAAAAATAAGCCCACCTTCGGTGAACTCATTTTTTGGCGGAGAGAGTGGGATTCGCTCCGCGCCCTATGGTCGCTATCACGCCATGTTCGCTTGCCTTCATCCGCCACAGGCGGCGGCAAGCTCACGTTCGAATCCGCCTATGCTAAAAAAATAAGCCCACCTTCGGTGAACTCATTTTTTTGGCGGAGAGAGTGGGATTCGAACCCACGGTTGCTTTCGCAACACCGGTTTTCAAGACCGGCACTTTAAACCAAGCTCAGACATCTCTCCATATGAAATTTAAGCAAAGCTAAGTATAGCAAACCGCAGGGCTTTTCGTCAAGAAAAATGCGGCTGCGGTCACCCCACGTTGAACATCACCTTCGCCAGCTCTTTGCCCGCCGCTGTTTTAAAAAGTTTTTTCACGGCGGTTTCAAACGCGGGCCGCGCAAACGCGCCTTCGTCGTAGTTCACGAGAAAATCCGCCTCGATCAGCGCCTGATGGCCAACATCGCTGAACCCTTTGTAGCTGTGGTGATGCGCGATGATATCGCACACGCGCTCGATCAGCGTTTCGTCCTGTGTGTATTTCTCTAGCAGCGGCCGCGCGATGGCTGGGCCTTCTTTTTCCTGCAGCTTACCGGCGCAGCTGCCGTAAACCGTTTCGCAGTGACGGATCGCGATATCGTGCAGCGCCGCCGATAATGAGGTAACAAGATAATCGGTCTCACTGTAGTGCTCGCGCCCCGCGATGCAAACGGCAAAACCGTGAACTTTGAGCGCGTGGTTGATGCGCTGCATGTCGCTGCCGTTCAGGCGTATCATTTCATAAAGGATATCGTGCGTCATCGTTGTGCTGCCTTTCCGCTCAGTTTGCTGAGACCATTATACTGCAATAATGAGGGTAGATACAACCAACTGTGTTCATCATCGGGCAGACAGAAAAAGAGAAAGGCGCGAGGGGTCATTCGCGCCAATCACACCATCAGGGGATTCATATCACAATAAAACTAACATAACAGCAGTCCTAAAAAACGGACTGATTGAAAGACGGCATTTTGAGTGAGCAATAGGGGTTGACTGCGCAAAAAAATTATTTGGGCAGCCGAAAAAGCCGAAGCACGCCGCATACAATGATGAAGGCTTGAATTCGCGGCTGACGAAATGTTATAATGACAGCCAAACAAAGGAGTTTTTATATGGAATTTTTACAGCAGCCCAGTATATGGTTATATCTTTTCATTTTCTTCGGGAAAATCCTTGAGGTGGCCGTGTCTACGGTGCGTCTCGTGCTCATCAACAGGGGCGAGCGCTTAAAGGGCTCGATCACCGGTTTTTTTGAGGTGTCGCTGTGGATTGTGGTGACGGGTACCGTGCTCGTCGGCTTTCAGGAAGACCTGCTGCGCTGTGTGATTTTTGCCATAGCGTTTGCCATCGGCAATTACGTGGGCTCGTGGCTCGAAGGCAAACTCGCATTCGGTCTCAGCTCAATACAGGTCATCATCAATAAGGACGAGGCCGCAGATTCGATTGTGCAGGAACTCAGAGACAACGGCTTTGGCGTGACCATCATAGAGGGGGAAGGCAAAACCGGCACAAGAGAAATTTTGCTGCTGCATTTAAAGAGAAAACGAATTCCCGCCGCGATGGCGCTGATTAAAGCAAGGCTGGATAACGCGGTGATCACGGTGAACGACGTGCGCGTGATTAATGGGGGGTTTATCAAGAAATGAAGAGTGTCTGCGTGTATGCCTCGGGCAGCCATACGCTGGATGACGTTTATATCAACGAAGCGGAAACGCTCGGGCGGCTGATTGCGCAAAACGGCTTTGCGCTCGTTTTCGGCGGCGGAACGCACGGGCTGATGGGCGCGGCGGCGCGCGGCGCGGCGCAAATGGGCGGCCGGGTTATCGGCGTGGCCCCAGAAATGATGAACGTGAAAGCGTTGCTGTTTGACGGGTGCAGCGAGATGCATATCACGAGCGGCATGCGCGAGAGAAAGGCGCTGATGGAAAGCAAAGCCGACGCGTTTATCGCGTTGCCGGGCGGTTACGGCACGCTCGAGGAGCTGCTCGAAATCATCACACTGCGGCAGCTCGGCGTGCATCATAAGCCGATTGCGGCGATCAACACAAACGGTTTTTACAGCGGGTTGGCCGCTCAGTTTGATGAGACGGTGAGCCAGGGATTTGCGAGACAAGACGCAGCGAGTGTTTACCGGATATGTGCCAACGCGCAGGAGGCTATGGATTACATCGCCAGCAAGGACGCTTCGCGTCCGTATATTAAAAACGAATTGATAAAAAGAACCTGAGGAGAAGAAAATGAGAGCCATAGTGACAGTGACGGGAAAAGACAAAACAGGCATTATCGCGCGTGTATCGGCTGCGCTCAGCGAATACGGCGTGAACATACTCGATATCAGCCAGACGGTGCTGCAGGATTATTTTGCGATGATCATGCTCGTGGATTTGGATGCGTGCAAGGTGCCTTTCGGCGAGCTGAGTGATAGCATCAGCGAAACCGCGAAATCCATCTGCATGGATATCCGCATCATGCGCGAGGAGATATTTGACGCGATGCATCGGCTGTAAGGAAAACACGAAATACACTTTAAATAATGTCATTCAAACTTTAATCAAACTACCTATTCTGTCTTTAGTGTGTCTGGACGAAGAAAAGTCCAGTGTTCGAATCGATCGGGCACTGGACAGTGAGAAAAACGTTTATGTTTATTTACTCCTCTGGGCACCTGTCGGTGACAGTTCTCAGTCCATCCTTTCGGGGGCGCTCATGAGAGCGATGACTTCCTCAGACACAGCCGGGAGACGGCCCTTTGGTCTGCCCGATCTGGGTTGTTCTTGAGGGAACAATAAAATTGAATTTTTGTTCAGCAATCGATGCGCCATTGCTTATCAAGGTTTTGGTGCTTTTTATTTCTTCGTCGGGTCATTCACCGCGCCGATAAACGCAATCGTGCCGTCTTCCTGAGAATAGATCGCAAACACAAACGGCCGGTCGGCATAGAACTTGGCCGGTTCCTGCGCCATCGGGGCACCGCCGTCTTCGGCAACCACCTCGGTGACGGCGGCGGCTTCCGCGCCGAGCTCATCCACGCGGATATAGCACTTGTGCAGCACGTCGTCAATATAGATTTGGTTGGCTTTGTCGGTCATGGCGGAGAAATCGGCAGCGGCCGGATTTAAGGCTTTGCTCATACCCATCGCGGCGAGCGTATCCTTAAGCGTTGTGAAATGCGCAAATTCAAACTTGGGCAACCTAATCCACACTTCCTGCTGCTGCACACCCGATAGCGCTGTGGAGAACGCATCGGCGTCGAGTGTTTCGAACAGACTGCTCACATCGCTGCCTTCGGCAGGAAGCAGAAAGGCCATCGCATATTTGCCTTCACCATCTTCGCTTTTAAAATTGAGCGTGATCATCGAAAAATCGCTATTCTCATAATACGGCACCGACCACGCACTGTGCATGAACGCTGTCATCACACTTCCGGATGGCGTTGAAAACTCATCGTCATACGTATTGTTCGCTTCAAAAGGCAGCTCCCATTCGCCAAGGTAATACAGTGCGTTGGCCAGCACAATGCGTGTGGCGTCCGGCAGCTCCTCGGCCACGATCTGCTGAATGCGCCCATGTGTCTTTTCCTCGGCCCACGCGTTTACGGCATCCATCGCCCCCGGAATTTTGAGCGGGAACGCATCCGCGAAAAAGTCGTTCGTACAGGTGGTTATGAATTTTTTTGAGAAGGTATAATCATCGCTGAGCCATATCGCGTTGGCTGCTTCCATGCCGCCCGTGTTGGCACGCCACATCAGCGACCGGCAGGCATTTGTGATTTCGCTGTCGGTTAAGCCATTAAGTCCGAGCACCTGCGCCATTTCACCGGCTGTGTCGCCCGCCGCGCCTGTGCGCGTCATGCAGAGCGCGAGCTCAATGCTTGCGGGGGAGAGCACAAGGTTTTCATCGTTGGTGATCAGGCGTTTGGCGGCTTCGAAGCCAAACCCGTTGACGGCAGACACGAACCGCTCGTCAAGCGGCGCAATGCGCTGCGTTTTAAGTTCGGCACGGTATTCGCCTGTTTTTGAGCTTTGAGCGGTGCCGGGGGTGCAGCCGCCGATTATCAATAGTATGGCCAAAAAAAACAACAGCATCTTTTTCATACCTGTCTCCTCAATATCGTTATCAGTATACTACTTAAACGTACTGCGGCAATAAAAGTTCCCAAAACGATACTATTTATGCCACATAAACAGTATAATGTAAGTACTGATGATCTTTTTCGACAAAAAGCGGGGGGTATGATATGAGAACGGGCATTGCATTCGGCGGCGGCGGCACACGCGGCTTTGCACATATCGGCGCGATACGCGTGTTTCAGGAAAACAACATTGTGTTTGACATGGTGGCGGGAAACTCGGCGGGGGCTATTGCAGGTGCGCTTTACGCGGCGGACATACCCTGGGAAAAGCTTTACGACTTTGTTCTGAACCTGCGAGACAATGTCACGCTGCCCAGAAAACCGCATCTGATTTCGTACATGAGCCCCGAAATAATCGAACGTCTGGCAGACTGCTTTTTAAAGAATATGAGTTTTTCCGATCTGCACCGTCCGTTTTGCGCGGTTGCAGTGGATTTGAGGCAGGGCATGCTCGAAACGCTGAAAGAGGGCAGCGTCTCCAAATCCGTATCGGCAAGCTGCGCTGTACCGGGCGTGTTTCAGCCCGTCGTCATCGGCGACAAGGTGTATATCGACGGCGGGACGCTGCGCAGCATCCCCACGAGAGAGCTAAGGGACATGGGGGCCGACACGGTGGTGGGCATTAATTTAAACGCCGACAGAAACCGCGGCACCGATAGTTTAAAACGCATCGATGTGTTCCTGACAGCGTATAATCTGAGCTCCAATATCAACAGCGTGATGTGTGAACGCTATGCCGACCTCATGCTGCGCCCCGCGCTTGAAGGCCATGCGCGGCACAGCTTTAAGAATATTGAGACCATGCTGCAAATCGGAGAAGAAACGGCGCGGGAGCACCTTGACGAAATCAAAGCGCTGCTCGCGGGAGGGTTAATCGATCTGCCACGAGAGCGAGAAGGCTCCGCCCGTTGATTCCCCCTCTACCGAGACATCATATGTGTCGTCAGCGGGAACAGTAAACGTTTGCGAGTCGGCAATCGTGCAGAGGGTGGCACTGTTTTTGCTTCACAGAGGCTTTGAGGCTTTCGTCTTGAGTGTAGCTGAATGTCACTGCATCGCCCTCTTTGAGAGATAAACGCTGTGCCATAAACCGTTAAAGGACGCGTAGCTCGCATTGATGGAAAACACAAAACGTAGAAAAAGCATTGCTTTTTTTAAAATGTGTAGTAAAATAAACATGGTAGTATTGAAGAATGGCAGGGCTTTTTTTATTGCCCAAATGTTCAATAACTGTAGCATGGAAGGATGGATCATATCATGGTTGAGCAAATCATTATTGCCGGTCTTTATGTATTGTTTTTACTGTTTATCGCCGGTTACTCTTTATTCTCCAAACGAAAAGCAAAAACCACTGACGACTTCTTTTTGGGCGGCCGAAAGATCGGCGCTTGGATGTCTGCTTTTGCTTACGGCACAACGTATTTTTCGGCCGTTATATTCATGGGGTATGCCGGAAAATACGGCTGGAATTTAGGGGTGTCCGCCACATGGATCGGCATCGCGAATGCGGTGGTCGGTACGTTTGCGGTATGGAAGCTTATGGCGAAGCCCACAAGGCGCATCACACACAAACTGGGCTCTTCCACAATGCCCGACTTTTTCTTTAAGAGATACAACTCACCCAATATGAAGATCACGGCGGCGCTGATTATTTTTGTTTTCCTCGTTCCGTATTGCGCAAGCGTATACCAGGGCCTCGGATACTTCTTCCAAAGCGTGTTCGGAGTCCCATATGAATATTGCATGATTGGGATGGCACTGCTGACGGCGATTTATCTGCTGGCCGGAGGTTACATTGCCACGGCGCTGACCGACTTTGTCCAAGGTATTGTGATGATTGTTGGTGTGATATTGATGATCGTGATGGTGGTGGCACGTCCCGAAGTGGGCGGCCTTGGCGCGGGGCTTGCGAAGATTGCCGAGATCCCGGACATTGGGCCTGCTCTCGCTTCTCCGTTTGGCTCGCCTGAGAACGCGATTCTGTTGATCTCCCTGATACTGCTGACCAGCCTTGGCACATGGGGAATGCCTCAGATGGTGCATAAGTTTTATGCGATTAAAGACAACAAGGCCATCCATCGCGGCACGATCATCTCCACAGTCTTCGCATTGGTGATTGGCGGCGCAGCCTATTTCACAGGCGCATTCGGACGGTTGTTCTTAGCCAAAGCGCCTGAGAATCTTGATACTGTGATGCCCCAGGTGCTCGGCGCGGCGCTGACTCCCGCAATGCTCGGGCTCATCCTCGTGCTGCTGCTCGCGGCGTCAATGTCCACACTGTCGTCGCTCGTGCTTGTGTCCTCCTCGTCCATTTCCATGGACCTTGTGAAGGGCGTATGGAAAAAAGATATGAAAGATAAAAGCGTCATGGCGCTGATGCGCGTGCTTTGCGCTGTGTTTGTGGCGATATCGCTTGTGATTGCGCTGCTGCAGCCTGCCGCCATTGTGACGCTGATGAGCTATTCGTGGGGCGCGCTTTCGGGCTGCTTCCTCGCGCCGTTCCTGCTGGGTATACGCTGGAAGGGTATGACCAAAGCGGGTGCGTGGGCCGGTGTGATCACAGGCCTTGTGGTGGTGGTGCCGCTGATGATCATCGGCAGCGTCAGCACGGTATTGCCCAAGTGGCTGAGCCCGCCGACGATCGGTTCCATTGCGATGATACTCTCGCTGATTGTGACGCCGATTGTGAGCAAAATGACAAAGAAGTTCGATGCGGCGCATATCGAGAAGGTTTTCGGAGAATCCGAAATCACGGTCGAATCGGAAGGCATTTCGGCATAACACACAACAACGACGGCTCCGGGTTTCGTATGATGCCCGGAGCTTTTTATTTTGAAAAGCCACATACATGGCTAGACGAAAAGCCTTGTTCTTTATGCAAACGTTGACGAATACCGGACGCTGTCTTTACGATTGATGTCGCAGTATCTCTGAAATCACAATACAGCAATCTCAAGAAGATGCTTTCTGCAGAGCCGATACCCGCTCGGTAATTGGTCTTGTCATTGTTTTTCCGATAAGAAATGTCAGAGAGCATGATGCGTTCGTGTTGACGGTTTTTTTGACACCTCATCCGGTGCTTCGCACCCCCTTCTCCTCGAGGAGAAGGCTTTTTGAAGTATTGTTCATCAAATACATATTTCCAGCATGGCACCTGTTGGCGACGGCTTCCCCTGAATCTCTAAATTCGCGCTGTCATATAGACCACTTCATCAGTTGCCTGCCGATGACAGGTGGCACTCGCAGGAAACCGCAAACTCCATTTCTTGCTTCAATCGGCCTCTCTTGTGCGATGAGAGACCATTCTTTGAGCTGCGAATCGCCTCAGGTGCATCTGCTGGTGATCCCGGTCAAGAGCGGCTTCGCCTGATGACAAAAACACCCCCGGCAATGGATTACCGGGGGTGTGCGGATTTGACAGTGATGATTGTTGACTGCGCTATGCGGCGGGGTCGGCTTCCGTGTTTGTCGAAGAGCCCTTTCCTGCATCAGGCAGCAAGCCTGTGTCGGGCGGGATCATTGGGCTTGTCGAGGCGTCCGGCGTGGCAGACGGTGCCGGCGTGGCGGATGGTTTGGGCGGATTATTCACATGGCTCACCAGCTTATCATAAAGTGAGGCCATGTCGTCCGTGGCGGCTGTCAGGCTTCCGGTGCTTTTCACACCCTTGTTTGAATTCTTGCTTCGGGCGCTATTGAGCTGGCCCTGCGCTGCCGAAAGTGTCCCTTTTGCATCATCAATTTGTGACTGTGCGCTGCTGGCCAGCTCGGGTGACAGCGAGGATTCATTTTTGTTTAAATAACTCTCAGCCTTTTTTATGGCGTCTTCAAGCGCGTCGGCAGCCGCGTCGTACGCCACATAGTCAATATCGTACGTCCAGTCGATATCGGCGTCAACGCCGAAAATCTTTTGGACGACTTCCTCTGTATACGTATGATCCAGCACATAGTACGTCGCGTTGTATGCACGCATATATTTCCCCTTGAGGGCATAACGGTTCAGATCCGATTCGGGATCAAGATCGAGAGAGAAAAACACGAGCGCCGCGATCTGTTCAAAGTTCAGGTTTGTGTATATTTCCGATTTGAGCTTGTCATAGATTCCGGGTATTTTGGGCAGCGCGTTTGAGCTTTTAAGCTGGCTGAACACCGCAAGCAGCAGCCGCTGCTGCCGATCAATACGGTCGATATCGGTGCCCGAGGTGATGTCTTTGCGTTCGCGGCAGTAATTGAGCACATCCTGCCCGTTGAGCAGCTGATAGCCGGGCATCAGATGGGTGCCGTCCAAATTGATCTCGTAATCCACATCGTAGTAGATGCCGCCCAGCTCGTCCACGATGTCTTTCACGGCCTGCATCTCAACAGCAACATAATAATTGACGGGAATACCGCCCAATGTGGTGGTGACCGTTTGCATCATGCACTCGAAGCCTCTGCCTTCGAAGCCGCCGGCAGACATCCATGCGCCGTTGATCTTCCATCTTTCTTTTGTAAAAGCAATATCGGCATAGCTGTCGCGCGGGATGGAAAGGATATCAACTTTTCCCGTTGAAAAATTGACGGAAAACAGCATCATCGTATCCGTTCTAAAATCTTCGCGCCCCTCACGTTCAGCCGTATAGTCGATCCCGGCCACGAGAATATTGACGCGGTCCTTCATAAAGTCTTTATCGGCCTGCATGGCCAGAAGTTCTTCGGGGGAGAGCGTTTCGCCGGGCGCGGTATTGCCGCCGATTCCTTCGGGAACAGGCGTCGGATTGGGGAAAGCAGCCCGGGCGTCGATCATGGTGACAAACACAAACCGGAGCAGGATTACAACCACCGCCAGTGCCACCGCCATCGTGCTGTAGATCAGAATTTTCTTCTTTGTGACGGGCTTATGAAAAAGGCGGTCTTCAGTGTATTTTTCCTTTCCCGATCTCGGTGAAGGCTGTATCTTTCCTTTCGACTGCCCGAAGCCGTATTTTTTCTTCTTATATCTTATGTTGGGTATTTGCATAAGCTGTTCCTCTGTCTTTTTCTTAAAACACAGCTGCAAAGCTGCGCAAAAAATATTATACCACATATTGCAAATGATAGTTATATAAATTAAGTCATTTTATGGGGGGATATCATAGAAAAATATAAAAATAACACCCCATTCCGTTTTTAGACGGAGATGGGGTGTTTGAAGTTCCATGATTCAATCGCTTTTTGTGGGATTACCCCACACGGCGGGCAAGCACAAAGTTTCTTGCCCAGTATACATTGTCGAGCGCGCTGACCATCACCTTGCCCTGACCCGACGAGGCATGCACAAACTGGCCGCCGCCGGTATAGATGCCCATATGGCTGATGTATGAGGAGGTATCCGATTTGAAGAACACGAGATCACCCTTCTGCAGCGAGGCTGTGTTTGTGATCTTCGTCCATGAAGACACGCCGCTGTATGCAGAAGCCGAATATCTTTGCACGCTGTACCCGGCATTTGTCATGGCATAGTAGGCAAGGCCCGAGCAGTCATAAGAATTCGGCCCGTTTCCGCCCAGCACATAGGGTTTGCCCATCTGAGTCAACGCAATATCCGCGATGGCTGCGGCGGCAGGCGTCGTCTGGCTTTGTTGAGAAGCCTTCACCGCGCTGCCGGAAAACGCTTTGTTACGTGTGGCGGGGCCGGCTATGCCATCGGCGCTGAGGCCATTGGCCTTCTGGAAAGCAATCACTGCGGTGCGGGTGACGGTGCCGAAATACCCGGTACCCGTGCCGCTGAAGTAACCGAGCTCTTTGAGCTTGAGCTGCAGCGCTTTGACTGCTTCGCCGGAGCTGCCCTCTTTAAGCAAAAGGCTCTTGGCTGTGGACGAATAAAGCTTGTTTTGAGTCAAAGGCCCTGCCACGCCATCAGCAGAAAGGCTGTTGTTGCTCTGAAAGCGGATGACGGCTGTTTTTGTTACTGCACCGTAGTATCCGGTTGCATTCGGATAATCCATATATCCGAGTGCGAGCAGACGGTTTTGCAATTGTGTGACATCGCTGCCTCTGCTGCCGAGCTTCATTGTCGGCGCGGCCGCCATAGCAGACGGTACCGCTGCAAATAGCACGGTCAGGACGCAAAGTGTCACCACGATCAGTCTTATATATCTTTTCTTCATAACGTCTCTGTCTCCCTTCTGTGTTTTTGCTTTGGTGTGTTTATTATAACGAACTGACATATATAGCTCAAAGTGCTCTAAAATAGCCTATTCGGGTTTAAACCGGGGGAACATCACTTATTACAGAAATGTTAAGTTAATGTGACGATTTGATGGTGTATACGCGCGTATACGTGATATTGGGCATAATTATTTGGGAGTGAACGAATATAATGGAAGCATATCCATATAAACCGCCTGCGTTATGACGGTATGCGTATGAAGTGAAGGTGTATATGAAAGTGCTGTCCGGAATGCGCATTGGGATTTGGGTTAACTTTATTGCCAGGCATGGAGGGAAGCTCAATATCCTTGTGCTAGAGCCTTTATACTCATTACCAATGAAGACATAGCATTTCATTCTAAAGAAAACCATTCCCGGCTTCCTCCGAGAAGAGCTCACCGATAGGTGGCGGGGGATAGGGAGGGGTGTAACATCGGTCCCTCCTTCCGGTTTTTCAGCAACCCTTAGATGCGGGCTGTCATGGATAGGTGATCAGGTGAGTCATCTGGCTTATCGATACTCTGAAAAGGTTACGTTACAAACATGCCGCTTCGCAGTGGAGTGCATGACAAAATGAGTTTTTCAACAAACAAAAAGAGGCCTTATTGGCCTCTTTGTTAAGTATCAGCTTAATAATTCTGGGTGTAAAGCTCAAAGTATGCCTTGGCATGAGCGCAAACGGGGCAGACGGTCGGTGCTTCCTTACCTGTAAAACGGTGTCCGCAGTTCGTGCACTTCCATTCGACTTCGACATCGCGTTCAAACACCACGCCGTTTTTCACGTTTTCGGCGAGTTTGTTGTAACGCTCTTCGTGCAGCTTCTCCACGCCGGCAACGCCTTCAAACAACCGCGCGATATCCTCAAAGCCCTCTTCTCTGGCTTCCTTGGCCATACGCGGATACATATCGTCCCATTCGTAATGTTCGCCCCCCGCGGCGCTCACAAGGTTATCCATTGTGGAGCCAATGCCAGCGAACAGCTTATACCAAAGCTCGGCATGCTCCTTCTCATTGGCGGCCGTTTCGGCAAATATGTTGGAAATTTGAATATAGCCTTCCTTCTTGGCTTTTGACGAAAAGAAGGTGTATTTATTGCGCGCCATCGATTCGCCCGCAAATGCATCCATCAGGTTCTTCTCGGTTTTAGTTCCTTTTAAATTTTTCATCTTTGTCTCCCTCTCTTTTATTTTGTATCTTATTTCTTATGATTTCCAGAGCCCATGCAGATTGCAGTATTCATAGACCACCGCAATGTCTTGCGCTTTCACATCGAACGTGGCTTCGGGCGCGCCTGTCGGGTCCAGCTTCGCGCGGAGTGACTGGCCGTCCTTCTTATACACCTCGATGAAGCTGATATGATGTTCTTCCGTCATCGGATGGGCCACGCTTCCGATTTTAACAATTGTCTTTTCGCCGTCTGCCACAATCACGGGAACATGCTTTTCAACAGCCGCTTCCTTGGTGTTGGCTTCGAGCTTAATCATCTTTTGTCCGCAGCAGACGAGCGTGGGCGCGCCTTCGTTCACGATGCTGACCACATGGCCGCAGATTTCACAATAGTAATAGTCGCCGTAATGAGTCATTTTTAATACCACCCTTTCAATTTAATTATATGATTATTAATTGTCGCATTGGTCGCAAACGCCATAAAACGTGATATGGCAGCCTTCGAGCTTATGGCCGCCCGCATCGACGGCATTGAGGGCGGAATCTTCGAGCGTCTTCGCATTGAGGTCGTACACTTTGCCGCACTGACGACAGTAAAAATGAGAATGCAGAGCCACATTGCCGTCGTAACGGTCGAATGTGCCGCCGCATGACAGACGCTGTATGAGACCCTGATTTTCAAGTATGCTCAGGTTGCGGTAGACAGTGCTCAAGCTGAGGTTCGGGAAGGTCGGCTTCATTTTTTCAAACAGCCAAAACGCATTCGGATGAGAATCGACAGACCGGAGGACATCGAGCATATATTTTCTTTGCTTGGTATTGCGCACGGTTTTGTTGTCAATAACCATGGGAACCACCTTCTTATTAAGAATCGTTATTAATAAATTAGCACTGATTGATTGACTTGTCAAGCACAAAAAAGAAATATTTTCATAGAAATAAATCATGGTCTTCCTATTACAGAACAATAATGGTATGTTTATGGTATTAACCAAAGGAGCCGTGCTTATGCGTCATACTCACAGAAAAACAGCTGCGTTTTTTTTGTGTATCTTGATTCTTCTTTCATTAATAGGCTGCAACGCGTTTTACAGAAATGCTTCCGATGTTTTCGGCCCGGAAACGGACGGTGTGTGGGGCCAAACACCGGTGCCATCCTCAACGGCTGCCGCTGCGCCTGCGAATGAGGGAATACCGGGGACCTGGACGGTGATGCTTTATTTGAACGGCTCGGATCTCGAAAGTCAGGGCGGAGAGGGAACATCGAGCCTGCAAAGCATCGTGAACAGCAATCTGCCCGAAGGCATCAATGTGCTGATCTATACGGGCGGGACATCACAGTGGAACAACGATGTGGTGAGCCCCGATTCCAACCAGATTTGGCTGGTGAAGAACAATGACCTGTCGCTGCTCGAGACGCTGGAGCCCAAGAGCTTGGGCGAGAGTGAGACACTGGCGGGCTTTATCACCTACGCGCAGACCCATTATCCGGCGGATCATAAAGCGCTGCTGATGTGGAACCATGGCGGCGGCAGCGTGATCGGTTTTGGGGCCGACGAGCTTCATGATTATGACGGTCTGTATCTTTCGGAAATGACGGACGCGTTTTCGTCCGCATATGACGGGCAGCCGTTTGAATTGCTGGGCTTTGATGCCTGCCTGATGGCGAGCGTGGAGATGGCGGCGGTGGCTGCGCCATACGCGCATTACCTGGTGGCGTCCGAAGAGGTGGAGCCGGGAAGCGGCTGGGATTATGAGTACCTGCTCGAAGCGCTTGCCGCCGATACGGCGATGACGGGGGCACAGCTCGGCACGGTTATTACGGACGGATATTTTCAGCGAAGCGCGGGGAGCGGTATGGAGGGAGACCTCACGTGCTCAGTCATCGATTTGAGCAAGATTGACGCGATAGAAGCACAGCTGGCGGCTTATGCGTCCAGTCTCGACGGGCAGCTCGCGCAGCCTTTAACCGTTCAGACACTCTCAAAAGCGCGTCAAAACGCGGATAAATACGGCGAGGAACCGGGCACGACGGGTACTGAAACGCTCAACATGATTGATTTCTATCACTTCATTTCTCTTCAGGAGGGCGGTGCGGCGGCAGATGCGCTGATGGCTGCGATACAGGATGCCGTGGTGTATGAGCGCAGCGGTGAACAGCAGGTCAATTCAAACGGGCTATCCATCTATTTCCCGCTCGAAGTGCCGCAAAGCGGCGACGCGAGCCTTGATGTGTACGGCACCATCGACTTTTGCCCCGAATACAAGCAATTCATCGTGGATTACCTCGCGGCACTGAATGAAGACGCTTCTCAGATGCCCGTGGAATACAACAGTGCGCTGATTCCCGCATCTCAAAGCGGTGATTTGAGTGAAGTGGGGTCGTTCTATGTGCATCTGACCGACGCGCAGATGGATTACCTGTCGTATGTGTATTGCACGCTCGGGCTTTATCTCGACGACGGCACGATTGTGGATTTAGGCTTCGACAGCGACCTTAGCATTGACTATTCCGACAACACGATACACGACAATTTCCAAGGGTACTGGACGGGTATCAACGGACAGTTTGCAGCTGTTTTTGTGATGGAGGAAACCGAAGACTATGTGATATATAATATTCCCGTTCTGTACAAAAGCAAAGATGATATGAGTGAGACGGATGATGATGATATGGCGATCATCCGCGCCACATGGTATTGGGACAGCACCTACGAGAACGGCGGCCACTATGAGTACAACGGCATGTATTATATGAATCAGGAGTACGACGCACCGTCAACAAAGCTGACGATTGAACCGGTGGCGGGTGACGTGGTGACGCCCATTTACTGGCCGTATTATGCGGCGGACGGGGATTACGACTCGTATTACACGGCTGACCCTTATACGCTGGGGGCTGACGGCATCGTGCTCGATTGGATTGAACTGCCGACCGGCAGCTACCAATACGGTTTCATGTTTTATGACGTATATGGCGGCGAGCATTACAGCGAAATGACGGATTTCGACGTGTAAAGGCTTGCTTGAATCATGGTCATCGGCTTGCTATGAAGAATGCCCCCTAAAGATGGACAGTAAGACAGACTGAAAACATCTTTGGGGGTATTTTATTGCCGGATAGAGGTTTTTTCTTGTCGCTTGAAGGCGCAGCTTTGACGGCCCCGGCCGAAGAAAAGAATAACCGATAGATGGGGAAGATTGTTCACGAAAGAACAGATTGAGAAACAAGCCTTCTTTATTGGAAAGCCGCCGCCGACAGGCAGAGGGTTTGAAGATGTGCAATGCTGATACAATGCCGCATCCACCGCTGGCTCGCTTTCAATTTAGTTTGTTTTTTAATCTTGGTCTGTGCGGGGATTCGTAATAAAAGAGACTGTGCGGCGTCTCTTCGCACAGTCTCTAGTTGGTACAAGTTTAAGCTCAGTGTGATTTGCGTGTGAGAATCTCAGAATAGATCACAGCGCGCATAAAATCGCTTTTGTCCTCAAACAGCTTCAGTGAGCTTTTCGTATGCTTGACAGGTCTCTTCGGCATATCGCTGATCTCGGCGCTGTCCGTATGGAAGGTGGACAAGTCAATGCTCGCATACCGGTTCGCTGCCTGAAAAGCGGAGGCCGATTTTGCCATTCGCACCGCAACATCGTCCTGTTCCGAAGCGGCCGGCTGAACGGTAGGCTGACCAACAGGGTAAACAGGCTGCGTTTCCGGCGCGCGCTGTGATGCACCCATTTCGTTTGACATCATAAACGCACGTTGAATATCGCTGAGCGAGGGACGCGCAGGCGCGTCCTCAGAGCCCTGCTGCGGCTTCTTTTTGCTTGCGGCAGACAGCAGCGACACAATGACGACTATGACGATAATGACAATGACTTCCATATTCGATCATCCCTATTCGGTTTCTTTGTCGAGCTTGGGCGATGCGGCGTTTGAGATGGCATCCCGCATGCTCGTGTCAGCCATCACATTTTTCATATTGTAGTAATCCATCACGCCAAGGTTGCCGTCTTTGAACGCAACGGCCATGGCAAGCGGAATCTCGGCTTCGGCCTCCACAACTTTGGCACGCATTTCCTGCACGGCGGCGAGCATTTCCTGCTCTTTGGCCACAGCCATCGCGCGGCGTTCTTCCGCTTTGGCCTGAGCGATTTTTTTATCGGCCTGCGCCTGATCGATCTGCAGCTGGGCACCGATGTTGCGCCCGACATCCACGTCCGCGATATCGATGGAAAGAATCTCGAATGCGGTGCCTGCGTCGAGCCCTTTGGCCAGCACGGTTTTGGAGATGAGGTCGGGGTTTTCGAGCACTTCTTTATGTGAATTCGAGCTGCCGACGGTGGTGACGATGCCTTCGCCCACGCGCGCGATCACCGTTTCTTCACCCGCGCCGCCCACGAGACGGTCGATATTCGTGCGCACGGTCACGCGCGCTTTGGCTTTGAGCTCAATGCCGTCTTTGGCGATTGCCGCGACGATTGGCGTTTCGATAACCTTCGGGTTCACGCTCATTTTTACCGCGGTCAGCACATCGCGTCCGGCGAGGTCAATCGCGGTACCGCGTTTAAAATCGAGCGGGATGTCAGCCTTCTGAGCCGCAATCAGCGCATCGACGACGCGGTCCACATTGCCGCCCGCGAGATAATGCTGCTCGAGCATATCCGTCGTCATGCCAAGGCCCGCTTTGATCGCCTTGATCAGCGGATTGACGATGCTTGCCGGCGGGATTTTTCGCAGACGCATACCGATCAGCGATATGATTTTCACCTTGACGCCTGATGCGCGTGCGGCAATCCATAAACGCACGGGAACAAAGCTGAAGAAGAAGACAAGGAAAATGAATACGGCAACGATAATAATGATGTAAAGCCAGATTTCAGGTAGCATTGTTTATCACTCCTTTGTAATATTGTTTCTCATAAACGGACAATAAATCGTCCGATATTACTCCTTGGAATAGACTGCGGGGTTTGAACCTATATCTAATGCTGCCTGCATGTCGCGTCCGGGAATATCTCAAGAGGATGCCCGCTGAAATTTGCCAGCTTGGCAGTCATCGGCGCGTGAACGATGCGGCCTGTATAGCGGCCCGCAAGAGAAAAATTATCGAGCATGTCCGGAGATAAGCTTTTCCCTCATTTAATCTGTCATGTGAAACAGCCCTCGGCAAGCCAACGGAACGAAGCAGCAATTAATCGATTCGACAAGCCGTTCAATTATATCACAAACCGGATTTTTAACTCTCCATTTGTTTGACGACGATGCGGCCGCCTGTTGTTGTTGTAACCCTGACGCGCGCTCCTTTGGGAACAAACTCGCCTTCGGTGACAACATCGGCTCTTTCCCCATCTATTTCAGCCGAGCCGGCGGGGCGCAGCGGTGTGAGACTGAGGCCTGTTTTCCCCACCAAACGAGAATAATCATCGCGCGCGACGTACCCCATGTCCTTCTCCTGACTGTCTTTGAGAACCAGCGAGGAGCGGTACAGCCAGCCCCGCTTGAAGCTTCGCGCGGCAATCAGTGCAAGAATGAAGACGATCGCGGCAATGATGACCAGCAGCAGCAGGCCTTCGGCCACGGAATGCGCCTGAAACACGATGCACAGCACGAGCGCCACAAGGCCAAGGCCGCCGAAGATACCGAATCCGGGAATGAACAATTCAATGAGCAGAAAGATCATACCGACGGCAAACAAAACAACAGAAACGGTTTCAATTGTTGCGAACAAGCCCATACGGATCCCCCTCTTCCCGATAAACAAACATATTCTTATATTGACATAGTATAACACAAACGCAGATATTATGTGCAATAAAATGCAAAAACAGAACCACCGCAAAGCCAAAGGTTTACTTTGTATATCGCTTGTATTATAACATTCATACAAAACGGATGACCGAGGCGGCATTATCAGGCGCAGCAGCGAGTAAGCGCTGGCCTCTATAAGGGTAATGGGTTGTCGGCGCATAATAATATGAAGATTTATGACGTTCCGCCGACGGTTATGCCGCGACGGATGATACCTTCTTTGAGATGGTTGAAAATGAAAATGTAGCGGAACCGTCTTTTAGCTAAGGAACTATGGCTGCCGGGTGCAAAAACGGTGATTTCATACCTTCTGGCGTTTGCCCGGGAAATCAGAGAACCGAACCGCCATGCGGGATTGCCATCAAAGGAAAGGGGCTTCGCGAGAATTGACGGGGAGACGTTCGTCACCGCCGTGAGAGATGATCTTGTCAAGAGACTGCGGGCCCACATTGCGATCGTTATCGCAGAGGCATGGCAATTGCCTGTTTTATGTGAAGGACACACGCGAATATTATTTGCCAGTCTGTCTGTTGTTATATATAATGAAGAAATAAAAATTCACGGTATAGCCCTGCGAATAGAAGGCATAATCATTCATAGCAACGGCGAAAATTCAAGGCAAAAAAAACGAGGATTTATCGAAAAAAATGCTTGCTTTTGCTTTAGGCATATTATATAATCACAACGTTGCGCACTTTGTGCAGCGTATTTATTTGACAGATTGAAACGGGAGGTTGCCGGAGAAAACGCTTTCCGGGTAGTTTCCGCGGACTGTCGTCCTAATTAATCAAGGACAACGCTTCGGGCGGCAAGAGATTGCCGCAAAAAAGAATACACGACACACACGGACGCGTGTATATGGGGCGTCAGCGTAAGGAGGAGAAAAATGGCAAGTCAGAAGATTAGAATCAAGCTGAAAGCGTACGATTACAACCTGATTGACCAGTCGGCAATGAAGATCGTCGACACGGCCAAGAGGACGGGCGCAAAGGTATCGGGGCCGATCCCGCTGCCCACACAGAAAGAAGTTGTGACCATACTTCGTGCGCCGCACAAGTATAAGGATTCTCGCGAACAATTCGAAATCAAGACACACAAGAGGCTGATCGACATTCTTGAAGCCACTTCAAAGACAACGGATGCTTTGATGCGGCTGGATCTGCCTTCCGGCGTGGATATAGAAATTAAGCTCTAGGGGGGTGTGACGTATGAAAGCGATTTTAGGCAAAAAATTAGGTATGACTCAGCTGTTTATGGACGACGGCACAGTCGTTCCGGTGACGGTCGTTCAGGCCGGCCCGTGCGTTGTCACTCAGAAAAAGACAACCGAAACAGACGGTTACAATGCGATACAGATCGGCTTTGGCGATATCAGAGAAAAGCTTGTGACAAAGCCGCTTGAAGGCCACTTCAAAAAAGCGGGCGTGGCTCCGAAACGGAACCTGCGCGAGTACCGCGTGGACAATACGGATGATTTCGCACTTGGTCAGGAGATCAAGGTGGATGTGTTCGAAAAGGGCGATGTCGTTGATGTGCAGGGCACAAGCAAGGGCAAAGGCTTTCAGGGTATGGTGGCGCGCCACAATAAGGCGAGAGGGCCCATGACACATGGCTCGCGCAGTAAGAGAGCCCCGGGCAGCATCGGTGCCTGTGCGGATCCTTCGAGGGTCATCAAAGGCAAGAGGATGCCGGGACACGGCGGCGCGCAGACAGTGACTGTTCAGAACATCGAAGTTGTCGGTATCGACGCGGATAAGAATGTGCTGCTTGTCAAAGGTGCTGTACCCGGAGCAAGGGGCGGGCTGCTTTCGATCTCGAAGGCGGTTAAACTCGGCTGACAAGACAAGCAATAGAAAAGGAAGTGAGACGAATGCCCAAAGTATCGGTATATAAAACGGACGGCACTGAGTCCGGAAAGATTGAACTGAAAAATGAAGTGTTTGGCATAGAAGTCAACGAAGCGGTGATGCACCAGGTAGTGGTTGCGCAGCTTGCCAACAAGCGTCAGGGCACGCAGAGTGCGCTGACCCGTGCTGAAGTGAGCGGCGGCGGCATCAAACCGTGGCGTCAGAAGGGAACAGGCCGCGCAAGAGCGGGTTCCTCGCGTTCTCCGGTGTGGAGAAAGGGCGGTATGGTATTTGCCGTGAAGCCCCGCGATTACAGCCAGAAGGTTAACAAAAAGGTCAGAAAACTGGCCATTCAGAGCGCCCTTTCAATGAAAGTGGCGGATAAGAGCATCATCGTGCTGGAAGATCTCGCGCTTGAGGCTCCCAAGACGAAGCTGATGGCGGGCATCCTCAATCATTTTGATGCCACAAAAGCGTTGATTGTCACAGCGGGCAAGGACGCTGCCGTCGTGCGCGCATCGGGCAACATTCAGGGCGTGAAAACGCTGCCGGCCGACAGTGTGAACGTTTACGATCTGTTGAACTATGACAAGCTCGTGATCACCAAGGATGCCGTCAGGAAGGTTGAGGAGGTTTTTGCATAATGGACGCAAGAGACATCATTAAAAAGCCGGTATTGACGGAAAACAGCTACGACGATATCGCTGTCAAAAAATACACGTTTGAAGTGGATACAAGAGCCACGAAGCACGACATCCGCCGCGCTGTGGAAGAAGTGTTCGGCGTGAAGGTGGCCAAGGTGAATACGCTGCGCCAGGTTGGCAAGCTGAAACGCCAGGGATACCATATCGGCAGACGGCCCGAAGTCAAAAAGGCGTTTGTGACGCTGACTCGCGACTCAAAGACCATCGAGTTCTTCGATTCGCTCGCACAGTAGGACAGGGAGGTAAAAGCTCATGGCGATAAAAAAGTATAAACCGACATCACCGGGCCGCCGTGGCATGACGGTTTCCGCGTTTGAGGAAATCACATGCACCACGCCCGAGAGATCTCTTCTTGAGCCCATAAGAAAAACGGCCGGCAGAAACGTTCAGGGCCGTATCACAGTGCGCCACAGAGGCGGCGGCGTCAAGAGACAGTACAGGATCATCGACTTCAAGCGCAACAAAGACGGCGTGCCCGCCAAGGTTGCCACGATCGAATACGATCCGAACAGAACAGCCAACATTGCGCTGCTGCAGTATGCAGACGGCGAAAAGAGATACATCATTGCGCCCTATGGTCTCTCCGTGGGAGACACAGTGATGTCCGGCACGGGTGCCGATATCAAACCGGGCAATACGCTTTATTTGAAGGACATCCCGCTGGGAACGCTGATTCACAACATTGAGCTGCAGCCCGGCAAAGGCGGACAGCTCGTGAGAAGCGCGGGTAACTCCGCACAGCTGATGGCCAAGGAAGGTGCCTATGCGCAGGTCAGGCTGCCCTCCGGTGAAGTGCGTATGGTGCTCTTAAACGCCAAGGCCACTATCGGTCAGGTGGGCAACATCGATCAGGAAAACATCAACATAGGCAAAGCGGGCCGGAAACGCCACATGGGCTTCCGTCCGACAGTCAGAGGATCTGTCATGAACCCGAATGACCATCCGCACGGCGGCGGCGAAGGCAAATCGCCGATCGGACGTCCGGGACCGGTCACACCTTGGGGCAAGCCGGCGCTTGGCTATAAGACAAGAAAGAAGAAGAACGCTTCCGACAAGTATATAGTCAGACGCAGAAACAAGTAACGGGAACAGTAAGGAGTAGTGGAATATGAGCAGATCGGTTAAGAAGGGGCCTTTCGTACACGCGAAGCTGCTGGCGAGAATCCAGGAGATGAACGGGAAGAACGAAAAGAAAGTGCTCAAAACATGGTCCAGAGCATCAACGATATTTCCAGATATGGTTGGTCATACACTCGCCGTTCACGACGGCAAGAAATTTGTGCCGGTGTACATGACGGAAGATATGGTGGGACACAAACTGGGTGAGTTCGCGCCGACAAGGACATTCCGCGGACATGCGGGCGATAAAAAGTCCGGCTCCAAGTAGCCTTTAAGGGAGGAGACTATTAATGGCAACTCGTCAGAGAGAAAAAGCTGAAAAGAGACATGAGCTCAAAGATAAAAGGCCGATGGCCAAGGCGAAATACGTGCGGATTTCTTCCTCAAAGGTTAGAATCGTGGTTGATCTGATTCGCGGTAAAAAGGTGGAGGAAGCCGTGGCCGTGCTGAAAAACACGCCTGCAGCAGCCAGCCCGATTGTGGAGAAAGTGCTGAATTCCGCAATCGCAAACGCGGAGAACAACCAGGGACTGCTGCGCGATGATCTCGTCGTAGCCGAGTGCTTTGCGGATCAGGGGCCGACACTTCGCCGTTTCCGTCCGCGCGCTCAGGGACGTGCGTCTCGCATCCGCAAGAGATCGAGCCACATCACCATCATACTCGATAGTGCAGTCAAGGAGGAATCTTAAGCATGGGTCAGAAAGTTAATCCTCACGGAATGCGCGTGGGTGTCATCAAAGACTGGAATGCGCGCTGGTTCGCCAAAAAGGGCGATTTTGCCGCGAACATCAAAGAAGACAACGTGATCAGAAAGCAGCTGAAAAAGCAGCTTTATGCAGCGGGTGTTTCCAAGATTGAAACGGAAAGAGCGGCCAACAAACTGACCGTGAACATATACACCGCGAAGCCGGGCATCGTGATCGGCAAGGGCGGACAGGGTGTCGAGATTTTGAAAGCGCAGCTTTCCCGTCAAACGGGCAAAGCGGTTGTGCTCAACATCATCGAGATCAAACGCCCCGATATCGATGCACAGCTGGTGGCTGAGAACATCGCTTCTCAGCTCGAACGCCGCATCAGCTTCCGCCGTGCGATGAAACAGTGCATCGGCAGAGCGATGAAGGGCGGCGCGCTGGGTATCAAAGCCATGTGCTCCGGACGCCTCGGCGGCGCAGAAATCGCGCGCAGTGAGAAATACCACGATGGGTCTATTCCGCTGCAGACGATCCGTGCTGATATCGATTATGGTTTTGCGGAAGCCAACACCACATATGGCAAAATAGGCTGCAAAGTCTGGATATATAAGGGTGAAATTCTTGGCAATCCCTTAAGGGATAAGTTCAAGACGGCGGAAGGAGGCAGCAAAGATGTTAATGCCAAAAAGGGTTAAGAGAAGAAGAGTGCACCGCGGCCGCATGAAGGGCAAAGCCACAAAGGGCAATGTCGTTAATTACGGTGAATATGGGCTTATCGCGCTGGAACCGGCTTGGATTACGAGCAATCAGATTGAAGCCGCGCGTATCGCGATGACCCGTTACATCAAAAGAGGCGGTCAGGTTTGGATTAAGATATTCCCGCACAAGCCGGTGACTGAAAAGCCGGCAGAAACACGTATGGGCAGCGGTAAAGGCTCTCCCGAATACTGGGTAGCCGTTGTGAAGCCGGGCCGCGTGATGTTCGAGATCGCGGGTGTGACCGAAGATATCGCGCGTGAAGCGCTGCGTCTTGCGGCACACAAACTGCCGATCAAGTGCAAGATGATCAAGGCAACGGAAGCCAAAGAAGTAGGTGGTGAGCAGGATGAAAGCTAGCAAGCTGCAAGAAATGTCGAATGATGAATTGACCGGTCAGCTCAAGGACTTAAAGCAAGAGCTTTTTAACCTGCGTTTCCAGAATGCCACAGGGCAGCTCGGGAACGTGATGGTCATAAAACAGACAAAGAAAGACATTGCAAGAGTCAAAACAGTCTTAAGAGAGCGCGAAGTGAAAAGCGCTGCTCAGCGCTAAGGAGGATGCTCATGTCTGAAAGAGGAATTCGCAAAACAAAAGTTGGCATCGTCGTCAGCGATAAGATGGATAAGACCATTGTGGTGCAGATCGTCCGCAAGGCCAAGCATCCGCTTTACGGCAAGACCGTGAAGATTACCAAGAAGTACAAGGCGCATGACGAAGAAAACGTGGCTAAGATCGGCGACAAGGTATCGATTACCGAGACACGCCCGATAAGCAAAGATAAGAAATGGAGACTGGTTGAGGTTGTAGAAGCCGCCAAGTAACCAGAGAGTATAAAGGGAGGCGTAAGACAATGATTCAAGCCCAAACACGCCTGAAAGTGGCGGATAATTCAGGTGCCAAAGAGATCATGTGCATCAAAGTTCTCGGCGGCTCAAAAAGAGTCACAGCCAACATTGGCGATGTGATTATCGCGTCCGTAAAATCGGCGGCTCCCGGCGGAGTTGTCAAGAAAAAGGATGTCGTGAAAGCCGTCGTGGTACGCAGCGTCTATGGCGTTCGCCGTAAGGACGGATCATATATTCGGTTTGATGACAACGCGGCAGTGATTATTGACAATCAGAAACAGCCCAAGGGAACGCGTATATTCGGACCTGTTGCTCGGGAACTCAGAGAGAAGGAATACATGAAGATCGTCTCTCTCGCGCCCGAGGTACTCTAGGAAGGCAGGAAACGACAATGGCAAGAATGCATATAAGGAAAGATGACAAAGTTGTTGTGATCTCCGGCAAGGATAAAGGCAAAAAGGGCAAAGTTTTGGTTGCCGAGCCTTCAAACGGCAAGGTTGTTGTTGAAAAGATCAATATGGCGACAAAGCACGAGAAGCCCAAGGGCCAGGGTAAACCGGGCGGCATCGTACACCAGGAAGCGCCGATTTATGCCAGCAAGGTCATGCTTGTCTGCGGAAAATGCGGCAAAGCCACACGTATCGCTTTCAAGCTTCTTGAAAACGGAAGCAAGGTGCGCGTGTGCAAAAAATGCGGCGAGACGTTCGACAAGTAAGGGAGGAATAGGAAATGCCTAGGTTAAAGGATACGTATATCAGCCAAGCCGTACCCGCCCTCATGAAAAAGTTCGGGTATAAAAACGTGATGCAGGTTCCCAAGCTTGAGAAGATCGTGATCAATATGGGACTTGGCGATACGAAGGATAATCCCAAGGGGATGGATGCGGCCGTGAGCGACCTGACAATCATTTCGGGCCAGAAGCCTGTGGTGACCAAAGCCAAGAAGAGCGTGGCGAACTTTAAGGTGCGCGAAGGCATGAAGATCGGTGCGAAGGTGACACTGCGCGGAACCCGCATGTATGAATTTGCGGATCGCCTGATGAGCATCGCGCTCCCGCGCGTCAGAGACTTCCGCGGTATCCCGTCGTCGTCTTTCGACGGACGCGGCAACTTTGCGCTGGGTCTTAAAGAACAGCTTGTTTTTCCCGAGATCGTTTATGATAACGTGGATAAGATCCGCGGTATGGACATTGTGATGGTCACAACGGCGAAAACGGATGAGGAAGCCAGAGAGCTCTTAACGCTGCTTGGCATGCCTTTCAAGCGCTAAGAAGATAAGGGGAGGAAATCCACGTGGCTAAAAAGTCGATGATTAACAAACAGCAAAAAGGCTCGAAATTCACGACAAGAAACTATACCCGCTGCAGCATTTGCGGACGTCCGCATGCGGTTCTTCGCAAATACGGTATCTGCCGCATCTGTTTCCGGGACCTTGCTTACAAGGGCGAGATTCCCGGCGTGAGAAAAGCGAGCTGGTAGGCTTTTGTGTTCGATAAAACAAGGAGGAAATTGACATGCCAGTAACAGATCCAGTGGCGGATATGCTCACCCGTATCCGTAATGCGATTGGAGCAAAACACGAAGTGATCGATGTGCCTGCTTCCCAGATGAAGAAGGCGATTGCCGGTATTCTTCTTAAAGAAGGCTTCATAAAAGGTTATGAGTATAAAGAAGAGGGTCCGCAGGGCGTCATCCGCATCACGCTCAAATATGGCGAGAAAGATTCGTCTATTATCAATGGGCTCAAGAAAATCAGCAAGCCGGGCCTGAGAGTTTATGCGGGCAAGGATGAACTCCCCAAAGTGCTCGGCGGCCTTGGCATTGCCATTATATCCACGTCTAAAGGTGTTATGACCGACCGTGACGCGAGAGAAAACGGCGTGGGCGGAGAAGTTCTCGCTTACGTATGGTAAGCGGATGTTCCGGCGAAGAGCAGCATTGAAAATTACGCATTTGCGGAGGAGATAAAAATGTCGAGAATCGGTAGAATGCCCATTACGATTCCCGCTGGCGTCACGGTGACGGTCGAGCCGGGAAACGTGGTCAGGGTGACAAGTAAAAAGGGCGAGCTGACAGAGAAAATACCGTCTATCATTCAGGTCAGCCTGGAAGACGGTGTGCTGGCTGTGAAGCGCAGCTCGGAAGATAAACAGGCAAGAGCAATGCACGGCCTCTCCCGCGCGATCATTGCCAACATGGTCACGGGCCTCACGGACGGTTTTACAAAAACGCTCGAGGTTGTGGGCGTGGGTTACAGAGTTCAGAAAAGCGGCAACAAGATCGTTCTGAACGTGGGTTATTCGCACCCGGTGGAAGTGCCTGAAGTCAGCGGTATCACGCTGGATGTGGAAGGTACCAACATCATCAAGGTAACCGGCATATCCAAACAGGTTGTCGGCCAGTTTGCGGCAGATATTCGCGATATCCGTCCGCCCGAACCGTACAAAGGCAAGGGCATCAGATACCAGGGCGAAGAAGTGCTCCGCAAAGTCGGCAAGACCGGAATGTAGAGAGGTGGCTTAAAGTGATTAACAAGGTTGATAAAAACACAATCAGACAGGCGCGCCACTTACGGGTTCGCAACAAGATTTCCGGGACGGCGCAAAGGCCGAGACTCAATGTGTTTCGCAGCACAAACCACATCTATGCCCAGATCATCGACGATGTGAAGGGTGTGACGCTGGCAAGCGCATCCACACTGAGCAGCGATTTGAAAAAAGAAATCGAAGGAAAGACCAAGAAGGAAGCGGCGAAGGCCGTTGGGATGGCGATAGGCAAGAAAGCGCTCGCGAGCGGGATTGATCAGGTTGTTTTCGACCGCGGCGGCTATATCTATATGGGCAGAGTTGAGCAGCTGGCAGAAGGCGCCAGAGAAGCCGGACTCAAGTTTTAAAAGGAGGTTTGTCTGGTGCAGAGGAACGATTCATTCCAAAAGGGCGACAAGAAGAACGATAAAGGCGCACCGCGCGGCGGCCGCAAGAACTTCAAGAGAGAAGAAGAGCAGGAGTTCAAGGAAAAGCTCGTCTATGTCAACCGTGTTGCCAAGGTTGTCAAGGGCGGCCGTAACTTCAGATTTACGGCGCTGGTTGTCGTCGGTGATGAAAAAGGCCGCGTTGGCGCGGGTCTTGGAAAAGCGGCGGAAATTCCGGATGCAATCTCCAAGGCTGTTCAGAAGGCAAAACGCAGCCTGATACAGGTTCCCATTGTGGGAACGACGATCCCCCACGAATCGGTGGGTATATTCGGACGGGGCCGCGTGCTGCTGTTCCCGGCTTCCGAAGGTACCGGCGTTATCGCGGGCGGTCCGGCCAGAGCGGTGCTTGAACTGGCGGGCGTGAAGGACATTAAGACGAAGTCTCAGGGGTCCAACACACCGGTGAATTGTGTCAAGGCCACGCTCGAAGGCTTAAAGGCGCTTAAGACAGCTGAGGAGTATGCAAGACTTCGCGGCATCAGTGTCGATCAGCTTAAATAAGGAGGCCAGGAAACATGGCAAAGAAAGCGGCAAAGATTAAGGTTCAGCTTGTAAAAAGCCCGATCGGATACTCGAAAGATCAGAAGGCAACGCTGGATGCACTTGGTCTTCGTAAGATGAACGCAGTCGCGGAGCATGATGACAACGCTTGCATTCGCGGGATGATCAATAAAGTGACGCACCTTGTTAAGGTGCTTGACGCTTAAAGGAGGCAGAGTTGTGAATATCTATGAATTAAAGCCGGCTCCGGGCTCCAAAAAGAAAAGAAAACGCGTGGGCAGAGGCGTTGGCTCAGGCCACGGCAAAACATCAACGCGCGGCCAGGGCGGCCAGTGGAGCAGAAGCGGCGGCGGCGTACGCCCCGGTTTTGAAGGCGGACAGATGCCGCTTTCGAGACGTCTCCCCAAGAGAGGCTTCACCAATATATTTGCCAAAGTTTATGCGACCGTTAACGTCAGCGATCTCAATGTGCTCGAAGACGGAACGGAAGTGACAGTGGAGCTTTTAAAAGAGAAGAAAATTATCAAAAAGACATTTGATGGCTTAAAGGTGCTCGGCAACGGAGAAATTACCAAAAAGCTTACCGTTAAAGCGGTTAAGTTCACGTCTACGGCTGCGGAGAAAATTGCCGCTGCCGGGGGAACGGCAGAGGTGATTGAATAATGTTTAGTACGCTGCGTAATGCATGGAAGGTTCCGGATATCAGAAAGAAGATGCTTTATACGGTCTTAATGCTGATCGTCTACAGAATCGGTGCACATGTACCGGTTCCTGGCGTGAACGCGACCTATGTAGCAGAAGTGGTAAACAATAATCCGCTTGGTGGTTTCGTTGACCTTTTTGCCGGCGGCGGACTATCAAATTTTTCGTTGTTTGCCTTGGGTATCGTGCCCTATGTGACGGCATCCATCATCATGAACTTGCTCACAATGGCGATTCCGCCTCTGGAGCGCATGAGCAAGGAAGGCCCCGAAGGCCGCAAGAAGATCGCCTCGATCACGCGGTATGCGGGTGTGGCGCTCGGTCTTATTCAGGCCATCGGCCTGCTGGTCACGTTCGGATCGAAGGCCATTATCGACACGGGAACGCCGCTGATCCTGAACCAAATCACGATCGTGATGTGCCTCACGGCCGGCACGGCGCTGATTATGTGGATCGGTGAGCATATCACCGAAAACGGCGTGGGCAACGGTATTTCGCTGCTGATCTTCGTCAGCATCGTGTCGAGGCTCCCCAGTGCGGTGATTGGTTTCATCAATAACATCGCTCTTGGAACGGCTTCGGTTATCACGTTCCTCATCGTGATCATTGGAGCGCTGGCCATTGTGACGGGCATCACGTTCATTGACCTTGGCGAACGGCGCATCCCGGTGCAATACGCGAAGCGCGTGGTGGGACGTAAGATTTACGGCGGACAGTCCACACACATCCCGATGAAGATCAATTCATCCGGCGTGCTGCCGCTGATTTTTGCAATGACGCTCGTGCAGTTCCCGGGCATGATCATCGGTTTTATGAGCAAGGAGACACAGGCTTCCTATAACGCGGTGATGGGACCCAGCCAGCCGCTCTACCTGATTCTGTTCGCACTGCTGATATTCTTCTTCACATTCTTCTATTCTCAGGTGACGTTTAATCCTGTGGATGTGTCGAAAAACCTCCAGCAGAACGGCGGATTTATCCCGGGTATACGCGCAGGAAAACCGACATCAGATCATCTGCAGAAGATACTTATCCGTGTAACGCTGTTCGGCGCGATATTCCTCGCGTTGGTTGCCACGGTACCTCAGGTTTTCGTGGCACTTGTAGGCTTTTCTTCACCGTTTGGTGCGACGAGCCTGCTCATCATGGTCAGCGTATCTCTCGAGACCACACGGCAGCTGGAATCCCATATGATGATGCGTCATTATAAAGGGTTCTTAAAGTAGAGGTAGGTTTATGAGACTGATGTTCGTAGGGCCCCCGGGTGCCGGCAAAGGCACTCAGGCGGTTCGGATAGCTGAAAGATACAAAATTCCTCATATATCCACAGGCGATATGCTGCGTGAACAAATCAAAAACGGCACAGCGCTTGGGAAACAGGCTAAATCATATATTGATGCGGGAGAACTTGTTCCGGATGAGGTGATCATCGGAATGGTTCAGGACCGTATTGCAAGGCCGGATGCGGCAAACGGGTTTCTGCTGGACGGATTTCCGCGCACGAGGCAGCAGGCGGAAGCGCTCGGTACATTTGCCGAGCTCGACGCGGTGATTAACATCAACGTGCCAGATGATAAGCTGATCCACAGGATCTGCGGCAGGCGCGTGTGTTCTGACTGCGGTGCCACCTATCACGAATCGATGCTGGAGAACCCAAAATCGTGCCCGAAATGCGGCGGTAAACTGTTTGTGCGAGATGATGACAAAGAGGAAACCGTTAAACAGCGCCTCGCGGTTTATAAGGATAAAACGCAGCCGCTGATCGAGTATTACACGAGCCTTGGCATTCTGCACGATGTGGTGGGCAGCGGCGGTATCGATGATATCACCGAAACAATTGTGGAAGTGTTGGAAAGACAATGATCACGCTCAAATCCCCCAGAGAAATCGAATTCATGCGCGAAGCCGGCAAAATTGCGGGTGAGGCTCATGAACTGGTGGGCAAAGCAGTCCGCCCCGGTGTCACCACAAAGCATCTCGATGAAATCGTCAGAAGACACATTGAGAAATGCGGCGCGGTGCCCTCGTTTCTCGGATACAGCGGGTATCCCGCTACGATCAACGCGTCGGTGAACGATGAGATCGTGCATGGTATTCCGGGCGACCGGGTACTAAAAGACGGCGACATTGTAAGCATTGATTTGGGCGCGAAATACAAGGGCTTTCACAGCGATTGTGCAAGAACATACGCTGTGGGGCACATCAGCGCTGAGGCCGCAAGGCTGATCAGCGTGACGGAGCAGGCTTTTTATGCCGGCATGAATGCCTTTCAGGACGGCAGCCACCTTGTCAGCATTTCCGCCGCGGTACAGAAGACGGCGGAGGATGCGGGGTTCTCGGTGGTGCGCGAGCTGGTGGGGCACGGTATCGGGCGGGATCTTCACGAAGAACCCAATGTGCCGAATTTTGTGAGCATCGGCCGCGGCCCGAGGCTTCGGGTGGGCATGGTGCTCGCGATAGAGCCCATGATCAACTATGGCGGCAAGGAAACTGTCACAATGCCGGATGGCTGGACAGTGCAAACCAAGGACGGCTGTTTGTCCGCTCATTATGAGAATACGGTGGCACTGACGGATAATGGGCCTTTGATCCTCACTCAGGCGTAGGCAAAGGAGGGTAAGATATGGTTGAGTATCCCGTGGAAATCGGAAGGGTTGCCGTATCGACCGCCGGCCGCGATAAAGACAGATACTTTGTGATTACAGATATCATTGACTGCAATTATGTGTATATTGCAGATGGTGACCTAAGAACAAAGGATCGTCCCAAGAAGAAAAAGCTTAAGCACTTGAAGCTCAGTCCCTGTGTGCTTGACGGGATTGCGGGCAAGCTGAAAGGGGGCACAAGAGTATTTGATGCGGAGATACGAAGCGCGATACGATCGTGCAAGAGCGACAGCGACACTTAGAAAGGGGAAGCGATTTGTCTAAGAGCGATGTCATTGAGATGGAAGGCAAAGTGACGGAGGCCTTCCCGAACGCAGTGTTCGAAGTTGAGCTGGAAAACGGCCACAAAGTCTTGGCGCATATATCGGGGAAGCTCCGGATGCATTACATCCGTATACTTCCCGGCGATAAAGTCACAGTCGAGATATCGCCGTATGATTTAACACGTGGACGTATAACTTGGCGCGGCAAGGGCTAACATCAAAGGAGGAGAATAAAATGAAAGTCAGACCGTCGGTGAAACCGATCTGTGAAAAGTGCAAGGTCATCAAGCGTAAGGGCAAGGTTATGGTGATCTGTATCAACCCCAAGCATAAACAAACCCAAGGATGAATGTTTGTACGGAGCGGCTGCGAAGGAATTACTTCGATCCGTATGGCTTCTATATAACTAATTTCGGAGGTGTAATTTAGTGGCACGTATATCAGGTGTAGACCTGCCAAAGGAAAAAAGGGTGGAAATCGGCCTGACCTATATTTACGGTATCGGGCTCAAGACATCCCGTGATATTTTAGCGGCGACAGGCGTTGACCCCGATATCCGGATCAAGGACTTGTCCGAATCGGATGTCAGCAAATTAAGAGAATATATCGACAAGAATCTGAAAGTGGAAGGCGATCTGCGTCGTGATGTGACAATGAGCATCAAGCGTCTGATGGAAATCGGCTGCTACAGAGGTATTCGCCACCGTAAGGGCCTGCCGGTAAGAGGACAGAGCTCCAAACAGAACGCGCGCACAAGAAAAGGCCCTAAACGGACCGCGAGCGCAAAGAGAAAGTGAGGATAGTCAATGGCTAAGCCAAAGAAAGTCGTAAGAAAGCGCAGAGAAAAAAAGAACATTGAGCGCGGTCAGGCGCATATCCGTGCTTCCTTTAATAATACGCTCGTCACGATGACCGACGTGGGCGGCAATACGCTCTCGTGGGCCAGCGCAGGCGGTATGGGATTCAGGGGCTCAAGAAAGAGCACTCCTTTTGCAGCTCAGGTTGCGGCCGAAAAGGCGGCAAATGCGGCGATGGAACATGGCCTTCGCTATGTGGATGTGTATGTAAAAGGCCCCGGCTCCGGCAGAGAAGCGGCGATCCGTGCTCTGCAGACAGCGGGACTTGAAGTGTGTCTGATTAAAGACGTCACACCGATTCCGCACAACGGATGCCGCCCGCCCAAACGCAGGAGAGTATAAGGAGGAGAATGGACAATGGCTAGATATACAGGTTCCGTGTGCCGTCTGTGCCGCAGAGAAGGCTGCAAGCTCTTCCTGAAAGGCGACCGGTGCTATTCCGGAAAGTGCTCGTACGTTAAACGGCCGCAGGCGCCCGGCGTGCAGAGCAAGAGCAGAAAGAAAGTATCCGAATACGGGATTCAGCTGCGTGAAAAACAGAAGGTGAAACGCGCTTATGGTATGCTGGAATCTCAGTTCGAAAAATATTACGGTATTGCCGAGCGCATGAAGGGCAAAACAGGCGAAAACCTGCTGCAGCTTTTAGAATCGCGTCTTGACAATGTGGTTTACCGCCTTGGCCTTGGCGATAGCAGAGCGCAGGCACGCCAGTTCGTGCTGCACGGTCATATTCTCGTTAACGGCAAAAAGGTGGACATTGCGTCTTACATCGTGAGCAGCGGTGATGAGATTACGGTTAAGAAGAAGCTCGCCGATACCGATCGGTTCAAAGAGATTCGTGAGAGCGAAGCACGGCCGATGCCGAGCTGGCTCACGATGGACAATGCGAATCTGACAGGCAGAGTGGTCGCTGCGCCGGCAAGAGAGGATATCGACCTCACCATCGAAGAGCATCTGATCGTTGAGTATTACTCTAAGTAACGGAAATTGCGGTTGCCCTCAAAAACAATTCGTCTATAACAGGAGGGTTATAAATGTTAGAAATTGAAAAGCCGAACATACAGTGCGTTGAAAAAGCAAGCGACAATTCTTATGCGAAATACGTGATGGAGCCGCTCGAACGCGGTTTCGGATCGACGCTTGGCAACTCCTTAAGACGTGTGCTACTTTCGTGCCTGCCGGGTGCGGCGGTGACGCGCGTCAAGATCGACAATGTGCTGCATGAGTTCTCCACGATTAAAGGCGTCAGCGAAGATGTCGTCAACATCGTGATGAATTTAAAAGGCCTTGCGGTTAAGATGTACGTCGACGAAGCAAAAACCATGACACTCGATGTGAAGGGCCCGAAGGATGTGACGGCAGCGGACATTTTTACGGATGCCGATGTCGAGATACTGAATCCTGATATGCACATCGCGACGCTCGATAAGGACGGCAGCCTCTATATGGAGATCACTGTTGAAAAAGGGCGCGGTTATGTGCTTGCCGACAAAAACAAAGAAAACGATATGCCGATCGGCGTGATTCCTGTGGATTCGCTGTTCACACCCGTCAGAAAAGTGAACTTCACTGTTGAAAACACGCGCGTCGGGCAGATCACCGACTACGACAAGCTCTCAGTGGAGCTCTGGACAAACGGGACGATTGCGCCGGACGAAGCGGTATCGCTTTCAGCAAAGATTTTAAACGAGCATCTGATACAGTTTGTGGCGCTGACCGACCACGTTCAGAACGTGGAGATTATGGTCGAACCCGAAGAAGACAAGAAGGAAAAGGTGCTTGAGATTACGATCGAAGAGCTTGACCTGTCTGTCCGTTCCTACAACTGCTTGAAGCGCGCCGGCATCAATACGGTGGAAGAGCTGATCAAGCGCAACGAAGAAGAAATGATGAAGGTCAGGAATTTGGGACGCAAATCGCTCGAAGAGGTGGAGCAGAAGCTCGCCGCACTCGGACTTTCGCTGCGTCTGGACGACTAAAACAACGCAAATGGCGCAGCGTGGTCATACCGCGCTCGTCATCGGAAAACACTATTGACAATTTTTTCGCCGCATGGCATTGCAGAATGTCCGGCTTGCGGCAACGAGGAGGCTAATTATGGCTGGATACAGACATCTCAATCAACAGCAGGACCAGAGACAGGCGACACTTCGGAACCTCGTCACAGGGCTGTTATGGTATGGCCGCATCGAGACAACGCTGGCCCGGGCGAAAGAAGCCAGGAGCATTGCGGAAAAACTGATCACGATTGCGGTTAAAGAATATGACAACACCGTCAAGGTTGTGAAAGAAGTCACCGAAGGTGACGAGAAAGTCAAGCGCGAAGTCGTTAACGACGCGCCCTCTAAGCTTGCCGCACGGCGCAAGCTGATGAGCTACCTGTACAATGTACCGGAAGCCAGAAAAGACGGCGAGTCGAAATTCGATTATAAAAAGCGCGCAGGTGAAGTGACCAATCCGCTTATCGAGAAGATGTTCCGTGAATACGGCCCGAAGTACGACAAGCGCGCGAAGGATCTCGGCACCGGCGGCGGTTACACGCGCATCATCAAAAAGGGTCCGCGCCGCGGCGATGCGACTGAAATGGTTATACTCGAGCTTGTTTAACAAGTGACCGGGAAATAGAATTTTAACCCTTTTTAAGGGGACGCGCTTAAAAAAGGCTTTGAATTTTGATTTCAGAGCCTTTTGGTGTATAATAAGGACTATTCAAAGCTAATGAATGAGGCAAGGGTTTTTAGGGGAAAGGCGAATCGCATGAGCATCGTTAAAATTGATGATATCACATATTCATATACGAGTGAGACAAGCATCACGCCTGCGCTTTCAGGTGTTTCTCTGTCTGTGGAAAAAGGCGCGTTCATCGCGATTATCGGGCACAATGGGTCAGGCAAATCCACATTCGCGCGCCATATCAACGCACTCTTTTTGCCTGCGTCAGGCAGCGTAATCATTAATGGTATGGATACAAAGGACGAAACAAAGGTTTGGGATATCCGTAAGTGCGCGGGCATGGTGTTTCAAAACCCCGACAACCAGCTGGTTGCCACGATTGTGGAAGAGGATGTGGCTTTTGGCCCAGAAAACATCGGCGTGCCATCAAAAGAGATTCGCGAGCGTGTGGATGAGGCGCTGGAACAGGTGGGGATGAGCGCATTTAAGGAGCGCGCGCCGCATATGCTTTCGGGCGGCCAGAAGCAGCGTGTGGCTATTGCGGGGGTGCTCGCGATGCATCCTGATATCATCGTTTTCGATGAACCCACGGCCATGCTTGACCCCGAGGGGCGAAGAGAGGTGCTGGAAACCATTCGGCAGCTCAATAGTGAAGGCAAAACGATATTGCTGATTACACATTACATGGAAGAAGCGCTGCAGGCGGATACCGTCATCGTGATGACGGGCGGGCGCATCACAAAAATGGGAACGCCGAGCGAGGTGTTTGCGGACGAGCAGGCCTTGAGCGATGCGGGGCTTTCCGCGCCGCCGCATATTGCGCTTTATCATCGGCTCAAAGCAAAGGGCTATGAGATGGGGCCGTGCCCGCTGACGACAGAAGAACTGGTGGAGAAAATATGTCAATTGAGCTAGAGAAACTGACTTACACGTATATGCCGGGGACGCCGTTTGAATCTAAGGCGGTCGATGATATCAGTTTGAAAATCGAGGACGGCGAATTTTTGGGTGTGATCGGGCACACAGGCTCGGGCAAAACCACATTGATCGGGCTGATTGCGGGGCTGTTGAAGCCAACGTCCGGCCGCGTGCTGATCGACGGTGCCGATATTTCCGGCAAGGGTTTCGACAGAAAAGCGTTGCGCCGTTCTATCGGCGTGGTGTTCCAATACCCTGAGCATCAGCTGTTTGAGGAAACGGTGTATAAGGACATTTCGTTTGGCCCCAAAAAGACGGGTGTCCCGGAAGATGAGATTGAGCAGCGCGTGAAGCACGCGATGGAACTCATGGAGCTGGATTTTGATGGCGTTAAGGACTTATCGCCGTTTGAGCTTTCGGGCGGCCAAAAGCGGCGCGTGGCCATTGCGGGTGTGCTCGCGATCCGCCCCAAGGTACTGATACTCGACGAACCTGTGGCCGGGCTTGACCCCAAAGGCCGCACACACCTGATGAACCTCATCACGCATCTGAACGCAGAAGGTGTCACCATACTCATGATCACGCATTCCATGGATGATCTGGCGGAGTATGCGCACCGCGTCATCGTACTGAACGGATCGCGGCTGGTGATGGACGATACGCCGCAGAAGGTCTTTTTGAGAGAGAATGAACTCAAAGAGATGGGCCTCGATATTCCCTATGTGGCGCGTATCGCGTCGCAGATGCGCGAAAAGGGCCTTTGCGTTGACGACAGCGTGATTCGACTCGACGAGCTTGAGGAAGCGGCTGAACGGTTGATATCAGGCGGAACAGGGGGCGAAAAATGATAAAGAATGTCTCCCTGGGCCAATATTTCCCCGGTAATTCGGTTATCCATCGTCTCGATCCGCGCATGAAGCTTGTGCTCGTCATCGCACTCATTGTGCTGATATTCATGATGAATACGCTGCCCGGTAATCTGGTTGTTTTCGCTTTTCTCGTCACGACAATCATACTCTCGCGCGTGAATGTGAAATTTGTTCTGCGCGGTTTAAAACCGCTCTGGTTTATCATACTGCTGACGTTTGTGCTGAACACGTTCTTTTATTCCGGCGGTACCGAACTGTTCTCGTGGTGGATATTCCGCGTATCACAGGAAGGGCTGATCAGCGCCGTGCGGCTGGCCGTGCGCCTCATATTCCTGATTACGGCGACGACAATGCTGACGCTCACCACATCGCCCATCGCGCTGACAGACGGCATAGAGAGCCTGCTAAAGCCTTTGAAGGCGCTCAAGTTCCCCGTGCATGAGCTCGCGATGATGATGACGATTGCGATGCGGTTTATCCCGACATTGATCGAGGAGACGGATAAAATTATGAAGGCGCAGACGGCAAGAGGAGCGGAGTTCGATTCGGGCAGCATATTCAAGCGGGCCGCGGGCATGGTGCCGCTGCTGGTGCCGCTTTTTGTGAGCGCGTTCCGGCGTGCCGATGAGCTCGCGTTTGCGATGGAATCGCGCTGTTATCACGGCGGAGAAGGGCGCACGCGCATGAAGATTATGCATATGCACCTGCGCGACTATATCGCCATGGCCGTGGTGGCGGGGCTGATCGTTTTCGCCGCATTTGGCTATTAGCCTATGAGAGTCAGGCTGACGGTGGAATACGACGGTACGAATTACGCGGGCTGGCAGCGGCAGCTGAACGGGCTTTCGGTGCAGGAGATGCTCGAACGCGCGTTTGAAGCCGCTTCGGGTGAGTGCGTCAGAATACACGGCGCGGGACGCACGGATGCGGGTGTTCATGCAATGGCGCAAACGGCGCATTTCGATACATCGTGTTCGATTCCGCCCGAGAAGATCTGCTACGCAATCAACATGCAGCTGCCTTCCGATATCCGCGTCAAAAGTTCGCAGCTGGCAGATGATTCTTTTCATGCACGTTTTGACGCGAAGGGCAAGCATTACCGATATACAATTAACAATACAGCGCATGCGTCCGCCGTATACCGGCACACCACCGCGCATGTGCGGGGCAGCCTTGATGTGGCGGCGATGCGTGAAGCGGCCGTCTATATTGCAGGCACACACGATTTTGCGGCCTTCTGCGCCAGCGGCAGCGAAGTGAAAGATACGGTGCGCACCGTTTACAGCCTGATGATCACCGAAGAGAAACCGTTTATTCACATTGATATAAAAGGCTCGGGATTTTTGTACCACATGGTGCGTATCATTGCGGGCACATTGATTGAGATCGGACAGAAAAAAAGGATGCCCGCCTCCATGCGGGAAATCATTGAAAGCAAAAACAGAGAGCGTGCGGGCGTGACGGCACCGGCCAAGGGGCTGATGCTGATGTCCGTGTATTATGAGCCGCCGCAGCTGTAGACTTTTTTGGTGGGGTGAGTTTATTTGAGGGGGACACATCTTGAAAATGTCAAAGAAGTCGTGGAAAAGATGCTTTTTTGTGGCTGTGATTGTGTTCGGCGCTGCGATCATCATATGGAGCCTGCTCGCCGCAATGACATCGGTGGGTATCAGCATTGGTATGCTGGCACCGGCAGCAGCGGGGATTGTGCTGATTGTTTGGGCACTCTCGCATCTTAAAACAAACAAACCCGTTCTCAAGCCCAAATGGCTGCGCATTGCGGTCGTGGCTTGCGTCTGTATCGGCCTTGCCTTAATTCTTGTGCTGGAGATGCTAATGTTAACCGCGGCAGGGGCTGTGCCCGATACGCCTGCGGATACGGTGATTGTGCTGGGGTGCGGGATATTCCCTGACGGCAGACTCACAGTGTCGCTGAAAAACAGACTGGATGCCGCGTACCGGTATCTTAAAGACCATCCGAACGCCAGTGTAATTGTCTCAGGAGGTCAGGGAGATAACGAGCCGGTTGCCGAAGCGCATGCGATGCAGAATTATCTTATATCAAAAGGTATTGAGCCGTCGCGGATATACGACGAAGATCAATCCACAAGCACGGAAGAAAACCTTGCGTTTTCGCTTGAAATCATAGAAAAATTCAATCTGGGCAAAGCTGTGGCTATTGTGACAAGTGATTATCATATTTACCGTGCGTTGCAGCTCGCAAAAGAGCTGGGATACACCGGGTACGGAATTCCCTCGCCGACGCCGTGGCGCGTCTGGCTGTCATGCCATGTGCGCGAGTGGCTCGCAATACTCAAAACGACGCTCCTTCCCAACTGGGATATAAAATTTAATTAGCTTTTATAAAAGAAATTTAGACCCGAGCACAAATGAAAAAGGCTTCACAACAGCCGTAAAATATAGTAATATGACTTGTAACAAAATTAGTTTAACATTCATATTTTTTTTGATTAAAAATTTTCTTAGGAGGAACTTATGAAAAAGAGTATCACATTGGTTCTTGCGCTTGCCATGGTGTTGGTTTTTGCTCTCACCGGCTGCGGCGCTCCGGCGGAATCGGCTCCGGCCTCGTCTGACGTTAAAATCGGCGTCATTTTGGTCCATGACGAAAACACGGGTTATGACTTTGCCCACATTGACGGCATCAAGAAAGCCGCCGCTGCTGCCGGCATCGCTGACGACCAGATCATCTGGCAGTACAACGTTCCTGAAGACGAAACCTGCTACGATAAAGCGACTGACCTCGTCGAGCAGGGCTGCACCTACATATTCTCTGACAGCTACGGCCACCAGAGCTATATGCAGCAGGCTGCCAGTGAAAATCCGGATGTGACATTTATATCTATGACGGGCGATCAGGCTGCGCTTTCGAAACTTGCGAATTTTAAAAACGCGTTTAACGACACATATCAGTCCCGCTATGTATCGGGTGTTGTCGCGGGCATGAAGCTGGCCGAACTCGTTGCGGATGGCAAGGTTGCTGACAAGAATATGAAAGACGGCAACATCAAAATCGGCTATGTCGGCGCTTTCCCGTATGCGGAAGTGGTTTCCGGCTACACCGGCTTCTACCTCGGCGTGAAGTCTGTTGTGGACAACGTTGTGATGGATGTGACCTATACAAACTCTTGGTATGATCCGACAGCTGAAGCGGAAGCGGCCAATTCGCTCGTTTCCTCCGGCTGCATCATCATCAGCCAGCACGCAGACTCCACCGGCGCTCCCTCTGCTTGTGAAGCGCTGCTCGAAGGCGGCACCACGGTTTACTGCGTGGGTTACAACGTGGATATGCTCTCTGTCGCACCGAAATCCGCGCTGACCAGCGCTCAGAACGACTGGAGCGTTTATTACACCTATGCGTTCAACTGCATCTTAAAGGGCGAAGAGATTGCTACAGATTGGGCAAAAGGCTATGACGAAGGCGCTGTGATGATTTCCAAGCTTGGTGAAAGCTGCGCCGCAGGTACAGCCGATAAGGTTAAAGAAGTTGAAGCCGCTCTCAAAGACGGCAGCCTCAATGTGTTCGACACCTCCAAGTTCACCGTCGGCGGCGAAGCTGTGACCACCTACATGGCTATTGACACGGACGGCGACTTTGCCGGCGATACAGGCGAAGCCATTGAAGACGGCATCTTCAAGGAATCGACACTGCGCAGCGCTCCGTACTTCGGTCTGCGTATCGACGGTATTACGGAACTTAACGCTCAGTAAAAAGCCATTTGGCTAAAGACGGAAAGAGCCACCTTAAAAAAGTGGCTCTTTCTATCATTTATTCCGGGATCCTTGATGATGCGAAGCGTTATTGGGGCAGCCCGACAAGGGGGAATTCCATTATGCAAAACGCCAAAGCGGCCGTCTGCATGCGCGATATTACCAAGACTTTTGGCCCGGTGGTTGCAAATGACCGGGTGTGTCTCGATATACAAAAAGGAGAGATTCTCGCCTTGCTCGGAGAAAACGGCAGCGGAAAGACAACGCTGATGAACATGATCTCCGGCATCTATTATCCTGATTCCGGTCATGTATTGGTTGACGGATGCGAAGTTTCGATTCGCAGCCCAAAGGATGCTTATGACCTTGGCATCGGTATGATTCACCAGCATTTTAAGCTCGTAGATGTGCTGAGTGCGGCAGAGAACATCATACTCGGTATGCCGGGAAAAGGCCGTCTTGATTTAAAAACGGTGAGCGAAAAGATTCGCAGCATTTGCGCCATGTATGGCTTTGATGTTGATCCGGAGCAGAAAATTTATGACATGTCCGTTTCACAGAAACAGACGGTGGAGATTGTCAAGGTGCTCTACCGCGGGGCGGATATCTTAATTCTTGACGAACCGACGGCCGTTTTGACCCCGCAGGAAACAGAGAAGCTGTTTGCTGTTTTACGCAATATGCGTGACGACGGCAAGGCGATCGTCATCATTACACACAAACTGCACGAAGTTGAAGAAATCTCAGATCGCGTCGTTGTTCTGCGGCGCGGACAATTCGTAGGCAGTATGGCAACGAAGGATACAAACGCGGCGGAGATGACCAATATGATGGTCGGTCGTGCCGTGTCTCTCAATATTGATCGGCCTGAACCGATAGACCCCAAACCGCGCATCGTTGTGGAAGGTCTCACGGTTCGGGACAAAGACGGCATATTAAGGCTCAGTGACGTCTCGTTTACCGCGTTTTCGGGCGAAATTCTTGGCATTGCAGGTATATCCGGCTGCGGACAGAAGGAGCTACTGGAATCGATCGCGGGTTTGCAGCCGAACGAATCCGGAAGCATTGTCTACATTGACCCCGAAACCGGCAAAGAGATTCAGCTGATCGGCAAGGATCCACGCGAGATTCTCGAGATGGGCGTTATGCTGTCTTTTGTACCGGAGGACAGGCTTGGCATGGGGCTCGTTGGCAGTATGGACTTAACTGACAACATGATGCTTCGTTCGTTCCGACGCGGAAAATCTGTTTTTGCAGACAGAAAAACACCGCGCAGCGTTGCCGAACGCGTGGTGAACGAGCTTTCGGTAAATACGCCCGGCCTTTCCACGCCGGTGCGCAGGCTCTCGGGCGGTAACGTTCAGAAAGTGTTGGTGGGGCGTGAAATTTCATCGTCGCCAACCGTGCTGATGACGGCATACGCTGTACGCGGGCTTGACATCAATTCATCTTATACCATTTATGATTTGATCAACCAGCAAAAGCAAATGGGTGTTGCGGTTATCTTTGTCGGAGAAGATCTTGACGTTTTGCTGGAGTTCTGTGACCGGATTCTCGTCCTCTGCGGCGGAAAGGTCAGCGGCATCGTCCCCGGCAGAGGTGCGGACAAAAACCAGGTCGGCATGATGATGACCAAACTCGCGGGAGGGGAATCATGAAACAACCCACTAAGGTGCCATTTATACGTATCGTCAAACGTGATTCAATTTCGGTCTGGCAAGGCTGGCTTGTCCGCCTTGTAGGTCTTGCATTGGCTCTCGTGGTCAGTGCGGTCGTCATCTATGCGATAGTGAAGATGAATCCGCTCAAGGTTTACGGTGCCATGTTCGAGGGGAACTTCGGATCTGAGAAGCGTTTTTGGGTCACGCTACGCGATATGGTCATGCTGCTGTGTATCGGTATCGGTCTTGCGCCCGCTTTCAAGATGCGCTTTTGGAATATCGGCGCGGAAGGCCAGATTCTCGCCGGCGGTATCGCGACCGCCGCAGTGATGATTTACTTTGGAAATTCCATGCCGACGTGGGCACTGCTGCTCGTGTCTATTGCCGTGAGCGCTATCGCGGGGGCTTTATGGGGCTTTATTCCCGCTGTATTCAAAGCGCGTTTCGGCACGAATGAAACGCTGTTCACGCTGATGATGAACTATGTGGCCATTCAGCTCACCTCGTTCTTTGTCGCTCTTTGGGAAAACCCCTTTGGCTCAAATACAGTCGGTATCATCAACCAGCAGACAAAAGCCGGTTGGTTCCCGCCTCTTTTTGGCCAGCAATATCTCTTAAATGTGATCATCGTACTCGTGCTGACCATTTTTATGTACGTTTATCTTCGTTATTCCAAGCAGGGCTATGAAATCGCGGTTGTCGGCGAATCGGAGCGTACGGCGCGCTACATCGGTATTAATGTGAAAAGCGTTGTGGTCCGTACGATGATGCTTTCGGGCGCTATCTGCGGCTTGGCGGGCTATATCGCGGTGGCGGGTGCGTCCCATACAATTTCGACAAGTACCGCCGGCGGCAATGGTTTTATCGCCATCATTGTGGCGTGGCTCGCCAAATTCAATTCTTTTATGATGATTCTTGTGGCGGCGCTGCTGGTGTTTATGGAAAAAGGCGCGATGGAGATTGCGTCGCGGTACAATATGAACGATTTCGCATCCCATATGATTACGGGCATTATCCTGTTCTTCATACTCGGCAGCGAATTCTTTACGAATTACCGATTGGTTTTCCGCAGAAAGGAGGCAAACTGATATGGATCAGATTTTGTCCTTGGTTCAGGCTGCCATTGTTTTCGGTACCGTGATTCTCTTTGGTGCCTTGGGTGAAATTATTACTGAGAAGTCCGGAAATCTGAACCTCGGTGTGCCGGGCATCATGTACCTTGGGGGTATCGCAGGTCTTGCCGGTTCTTTCATATATGAATCGAGCACGCCCACACCTGAACCGATTGTCGGGCTGCTGATTGCACTGATCTGCGCTCTCGTCGCATCGGTGCTCGGCGGCCTTATCTACAGCTTTTTAACCATCACGCTGCGTGCCAATCAAAACGTGACGGGCTTGACACTCACCATATTCGGCTCAGGCGTCGCGAATTTTTTTGGCGGTGCGTTGAATAGCATGGCCGGTGGTGTGGGGCAGATTTCTGTGGCCACAACAAGCGGCGCATTCCGCGCGACATTGCCCTTCTTTTCGGATGTCGGCGTTTTAAACGCGCTCGGCTTCATGGTTTATCTGGCGATCATATTGGCCATTCTCACAAGCTGGTTTCTTAATAAAAGACGCAAAGGCCTCAATCTGCGTGCGGTGGGTGAAAACCCGGGCACGGCGGATGCGGCCGGCATCAGCGTGACAAAATACAAATATATAGCCACATGTGTCGGCGCAGCCATTACCGGCCTTGGCGGCCTTTATTACACGATGGACTATATCAAGGGCACATGGGCCATCGACGGCGGTATTGAAAAGCTTGGCTGGCTGGCTGTGGCGCTTGTTATTTTCGCGCGGTGGAAGCCCAAACACGCGATTTGGGGCTCTTACCTGTTCGGCGTCCTGTTCTGGCTCTACTTCTACATTCCGGGCCTCACACGTTCGTCGCAGGAGCTTTTCAAAATGCTGCCCTATGTGGTGACGATCATCGTGCTGATCATCGTCTCGATGCGCAAAAAGCGTGAAAACTCGCCTCCGGGCAGCCTCGGACTGCCATATTTCCGCGAGGACAGATAACAATAACGTTTAGTAAAGGCTCCGGCTCATATCGGAGCCTTTAATGTTTTCGGATACTCGCATATTTCATTGCAGACTTATACATATCAGCAATTCGGCTGACTGCTTTGATGAAGAGATGTGAATTGCGAATTGATATACAAGGGGGCATGTGATATATTTTTAGAATAGCATCAACACAAAGAAGGAAAACAAATGGATTACAAGCAAGCGATAGCCCAGGCCGTAGCGAAAGCTTCCGGCTTAAATACAGAGGAGCTTTCTCCGCTGATTGAGATACCCGGCGACCCGGCGATGGGCGACTATGCCTTCCCGTGCTTTAAGCTCGCCAAAGAGCTGCGCAAGGCACCGCCGATGATCGCGGCGGACATCAGCGCCAAACTCGAAAAACCCGCATTCATCGCGGGCATTCAGGTGGTGGGGGCGTATATCAATTTCTTTTTAAACAAACAGTGCTACATAGAGGATGTGCTGGGGAAGATGAGTGCGCAGGAAGGCAGCTACGGCAGCAGCCGGATGGGTGCAGGTAAAACCGTCTGTATCGACTATTCGTCCATCAATATCGCCAAGCCTTTTCACATTGGCCACTTATCCACCACGGTGATCGGCAATTCGCTTTACCGCATCTATGGATATCTTGGGTACAAACCCGTGGGGATTAACCATCTCGGCGATTGGGGTACGCAGTTCGGCAAGCTCATTACGGCATACAAAAAGTGGGGCAGCAAAGAGGATATTGAGAAGAATGCGATTACCGCGATGCTCGAGCTTTATGTGCGTTTTCACGACGAGGCCGAAAGAGACGAGAGTCTTAATGACGAAGGCCGTGCCTGGTTCAAGAAAATAGAAGACGGTGATGCACAGGCGCTTGAGATATTCAACTGGTTTAAAGAACTCACGCTCAAAGAGGTCAGCGTCATCTACGATATGCTCGGCGTCAAGTTCGACAGCTACGCGGGAGAGAGCTTTTACAACGATAAGATGCAGCCTGTGATCGACGAGCTCAAGGCGAAGGATTTGCTGGAGTTTTCGGACGGAGCCTTCGTGGTGCGCCTTGGCGACGATATGCCGCCATGTGTGATACTCAAATCGGACGGGGCCACGCTTTATTCCACGCGTGATCTTGCTGCTGCGTTTTACCGTAAAAAAACATATGATTTTGATAAATGCCTTTATGTGGTCGCCTATCAGCAGAACCTGCATTTTAAGCAGTGGTTCAAGGTGGTTGAGATGATGGGCTACGAGTGGGCAAAGGATCTCGAACATGTCGCTTTCGGCATGGTCTCGCTCGAGGATGGCACACTCTCCACGCGCAAGGGGAAGGTCGTCTTTCTGCAGGATGTACTGAACAAAGCCGTGGAAAAGACGCTGTCAATCATCAAAGAGAAGTCTCCGAATCTGGAGAACAAGGAGGAAGTGGCAAAGTCGGTCGGCGTGGGCGCAGTGGTGTTTGATACGCTTTCATCTGCGCGGATTAAAGACATCATGTTCTCGTTCGATCGCGTGCTCAATTTTGACGGCGAGACAGGGCCGTATGTGCAATATACGCATGCGCGCTGCGCAAGCCTGTTAAGGCGCGCCGAGTTCGATTGGGCGGCATCTGAGAAGGATTATTCGGCGCTGAACAACGATGAAGCGTTTGCGGTTGCCAAACTGCTCTACGTGTTTCCCGAAACTGTGCAAAAAGCGTGCGAGAAGAATGAACCGTATCTCGTCACGCGGCATGTGATTGAGCTTGCCAAGGCGATGAACAGATTTTACTATGAACACAGGATCATTGACGAGGATACGGCAAAAACAGCTGCACGCCTCGCATTGACCGACAGTGTGAAGCAGGTGATCAAAACAGGGCTGTGGCTCATTGGTGTGGATGCGCCGGACAGAATGTAAGAGGTCTCACACTCACATCCAAAATATTTACATAAACAGCGGCTGATCGGATTGACCGGTCAGCCGTTGTCATTGGGCTTGCTGCGCGTGACATACAAGCAGCTTTGCGAAAAAACAAGGGTGTCGGCGAAGATATCAGGTTCACGATCACTGCAATCATCGGAGGTGAATGTTCGCAGATGATAAGGAATCTTATTTTTAACGCCTGATTTTGTAAAAAAACATGTTCGAATATTGTTCCGCCGCCATTTTTGTGAGATAATACGGATTAGATTTTGATTTGAAATATAAGAGGTAGGTTATGCTGGACATCAAAAGGATAAGGACAGTACCCGAAGACGTCGCTGCCAATTTAAAAAAACGCGGCGTGACAGGCGTGGTGGAGCAGGTTGCCGAGCTCGATGAGCAGCGCCGTGCGTTAATTGTGAAGACAGAAAGCTTAAAGGCGCAACGCAACGAAGTCTCCAGGCAGGTGCCGCTTAAGAAAAAAGCGGGCGAAGACGTGGAGGCGCTGTTTGCCGAAATGAAACAGGTTGCGGAGGATATCAAAGCCATCGATGCGGATCTTGCCGCCATCGATGCCAAAATAAACGATATACTGATGTCAACACCCAATGAGCCGCTGCCTGACGTCCCTGTGGGACAGAGTGATGCGGACAATGTGGAAATCAGGCGATGGGGTGAGCCGACCCGGTTTGAATTTGAACCTCAGGCCCACTGGGATATCGGGACATCGCTCGGAATACTCGATTTTGAAACCGCAGCCAAGGTGACAGGCGCGCGTTTCGTATTTTACAAAGGTCTGGGGAGCCGTCTGGAGCGCAGTCTGATCAGCTTCATGATCGATACGCATACGCTGGACGGCCAATATACCGAGGTTTTTCCGCCATTTATGGTGCACCGCAGCTCGATGCAGGGAACGGGCCAGCTGCCGAAGTTTGAGGAAGACGCGTTCAGCGTTAAAAATACCGAATATTTTCTGATTCCCACAGCTGAGGTGCCGGTCACCAACATGTACCGTGAGAGCATCATGGAGACGCTGCCGGTTTATCACACCGCTTACAGCGCATGCTTTCGCGCGGAAGCGGGAAGCGCGGGCCGGGATACGCGCGGGCTGATTCGCGTTCACCAGTTCAACAAGGTGGAGCTTGTGAAGTTTGTCCGGCCGGAAGATTCGGAGAATGAGCTGCAAAGCCTTGTGCAGGATGCTGAGAAGGTGCTGCAAAAGCTGGGCCTGCCATACCGCGTGGTTCAGCTTTGTACGGGAGACCTTGGGTTTTCATCGGCGAAAACTTACGATCTGGAAGTTTGGATGCCCAGTTATAATCGCTATGTTGAGATATCATCCTGCTCGAATTTCGTTGATTTCCAGGCCAGACGTGCGGGGATACGCTACCGGACTGACGACAAAAAGAACGCATTTGTGCATACGCTGAACGGCAGCGGCGTGGCCATCGGCCGAACCGTTGCGGCGATACTCGAGAACTATCAGCGTGCCGACGGCAGCGTGGAAGTGCCCGAGGCGTTAAAAAGCTACATGAAGACAGATGTGATTAATTAAAAGTGGTATTGGAAGGAACATGTTATTCTTATGCACTTTTAATGGAGGTTTTAGATGGAAGAAAGAAAAGACTATGGCAGCACAGAGATTTTGAACTCAAAAAAAGCACCGTCCAGCATCACAGTCAATGTGCGCCCGCGCGTCGCTTTTGACGATGTCCAATACAAAAAGAACCGCGGGATTCCTAAAGGGTTGCTGGCCGCATTGGTGACCGTGGGGGCATTGCTCGTTATAGGCGTGATCGTGGTGGGCGTGCTGCTGATCACGCAGCCCAAAACGACCGCGGCAATTGATACCGTGCCTGCCGCCTCCGATGCGGCGGAGCCAGAAGCCACACCGTCGGCCACGCCGGAACCGACGCCGTCCGCGACGCCCGTACCGACCACACCGCCTGAGGAAAGCGACGATTTAAGTTCCATATTCGAGGTGCCGACCAACCCGATACTTGAAGAATCGCAAGGCCAATGAGCATATCAAAATGGCTGCCAAAAGGCAGCCGTTTTTTTTAAGGCTCTGTGTCAATGGTTGGGGTCAAGTAGACTAAAGTAATCTTAGCAGGGTTTCAATCACCAACAAGTGATTGGAACCCTGTTTGCATTAAAGGTAATTAGAATCCGTCTTCGAAAGTTTTTAAA
>JAEXTV010000017.1 GCA_023406895.1 Bacillota bacterium
AACTGCTAAAGCAGTCGTCTCGATCGCTGCTTTTTGCTTTGAGTCACTTGAGAATTGTCATTCGCTTCGCTCAATTCTTTAAGCTAAAGCATTCTTTAACTCACACCAGCAGAGCTGGTGGATTCTAGCGCTAAAGCACATACAAAAGGGACGCCGTTTTCGGCGTCCCTCGTATTGTCTTTATTCTTCTTCGGCTTCTTTCTTATGAGCCGCGATGACCTTCTCCGCCATATTGCCCGGCAGTTCGTCGTAACGCTCAAACGTCATATCAAACTTGCCGCGCGCCTGCGTCATCGATCGCAAATCCGTCGCGTACTTGAACACTTCGGCCAGCGGCACCTCCGCAACAACCTCCTGGTTGCCGCCCGTCACCGGGTTCATGCCGAGTATGCGGCCGCGGCGTCTGTTGATATCGCCGATGATATCACCCATGTATTCGTCGGGGATATTGACAACGAGCTTATAGATGGGTTCGAGCAGCACCGGGTTCGCTTCCGCGCAGGCTTTCTTATAAGATAGGCTGGCAGCCACCTTAAACGCCATTTCAGACGAGTCGACCGGATGGTATGAGCCGTCCACGAGTGTGGCACGGATATTGACCATCGGGAATCCCGCGAGCACACCGCGCACAAGGCTTTCTCTGAGGCCCTTTTCCACGGCGGGAATATAGTTGCGCGGCACCACGCCGCCCACGATCTGATCGACAAACTCAAAGTTTTCGGTCGAATCAAACAGCGGTTCGAATTCAATCCACACATCGCCGAACTGGCCGTGTCCGCCCGACTGTTTCTTATGTCGGCCCTGTGCCTTCACTTTCTTCTTGATTGTTTCGCGATAAGGAATCTGCGGATCGGATAGCTGTGCTTCCACACCGAACTTATTCTGAAGTTTCTTGCATATAACCTCAAGATGCAGTTCGCCGAGCCCGCTGACCAGCGTATCGGACGTTTCCGTTTGTTTGACCACCTTGAAGGTCGGGTCTTCTTCTTCGAGCCGGTGCAATCCAGCAAATACCTTCTCTTCGTCGCCCTGCTTCTTGGCGGTAACGGCCAGAGAAATGCACGGCTTCGGGAACACGATGTCGGGGAACACCACCGAGCCCGATTCGTCACAGAGCGTGTTGCCTGTGTCGGTATGCTGAAGCTTGGCCAGCGCGCCGATGTCGCCGGCAGTCAGCTTCTCAACGCCGATCTGTTTTTTGCCCTGCATTACATAAATCTGCCCGAACTTTTCGGATTTGCCGGTGTTGGCGTTCTTTATGGTCTGTCCAACGCTCAGCTCTCCGCCGAGAACTTTGAAAACAGAAAGCTTGCCCACAAACGGGTCAGCCACTGATTTGTAAACCTGAGCGGCAAACGGCTGCTTCACATCGGCTGTATAAGTGATTTCTTCACCTTTTGCGTTTTTGCCTTTGATGTTGATGGCTTTATCGGGCGAGGGCAAAAATGCCACGATGTTATCGAGCAGCAATGAGACACCGAAATTCGGCGCAGCAGCACCTATGAATACAGGCACCACGTCTCCCGCATCAATACCCACTTTGAGGCCTTTGATGATATCGTCTTTGCTGAGCTCTTCACCCGCAAAGAATTTTTCCATCAGTGTTTCATCGTTTTCGGCAGCGTTTTCAATGATCGATTCTCTGATTTCACTGGCCTTATCCTGCAAATCGGCGGGTACATCAACGCTCTTGACTTTCTTGCCGTCAAATTCGTAAGCTTTCATATCCACAACGTCGAGAATGCCTTTGAAATTAAGGCCCTGTCCGATAGGCAGCTGCATCGGGGTGATGCGTGTGCCGAATTTATTCTTGAGGCTGTCGAGCGCCTTGTCAAAATCCACGTTTTCCTTATCCATCTGGTTAATAAAAAATGCTTTGGAAATTCCGGCATCGGTGCAGGCATCCCATGCCTTTTCAGCGCCCACCGTGAGGCCCGAAAGCCCGTTCACAAGTATCAGCGCGCTGTCCGCCAGATAGTAGCCCGAAGTGGCGTCGCCGATAAAATCGAAATATCCCGGCGTATCGATGATGTTGATTTTTGCACCGTTCCATTCTACGGGCGCGATAGCAGAGCTTAATGAGATGTGGCGTTTTGTTTCCTCGGGATCAAAATCCATCACCGTGTTGCCGTCTTCCGTTTTGCCCTGTCTGTCGATTGCACCGCTGCAAAAAAGCATGGCTTCTGCTAAAGTTGTTTTCCCTTCGCCGCCATGCCCCACAAGTGTGATGTTCCTTATGTCGCCCGTTCCATAAAATTTCATATATATCCTCCAACATTTCGCTTCCGGCATTACTTTTTGCCATGCCGGCTTTTATCGTGTTTAACAGTAATTCTATCAGAAAGGCTGGCAAAAATAAATAGAAATTTAAATTCCGTACTGGAAATTCAATATGATTTATGTGATAATAGCGGCATAAATGAATCAAGGAGTATAGAATGGATACAGAAAAGAAGAAATTTACCGACATGCAGCTGCGTGTATTTCAAATTATCGCAGGCGTCGTGTCTGCCGCGGCGCTGTTTTTGTCCATCTACCTGCCCACGTATTTTAAACTTGAAAAAGATAGCCTATTGAACTATACATTTGTTGTTGTCTTTTTGATTGTGATGATGGGCAGACGGTCCATCGAAAACAAGTACCGCTTAAGGCTCAACCTTTATTCACTCACATTGATGGACGGTATTCTCGGTGCCATCATTATTTTCGGTATTAATGTGCTGTATGCGAACGAAGACACCGGGTTGACACGGCTCGATAATACAGTCAAGATACTGATTATCGTCGGCGCTTTGGCCATACTGCTGGTTCTCGGCATTTTAATCCCTCTTATCCGTTATACGAAACGCAAAGCAAACGGTACACTTGCGCCCATCCGGCTGCCCGAGAAACCCGAACCTGCGGAGGGCGAAGTGGCCGAAGACGACCCCAACCGGCCTTTAACGATTGAAGAGAAAATCGCCGCGATGTCGCGTGAGCTTGATGAAGGCAAACCGGACGAAACCGATAAAGACGAAAAATAATTCTAAACATAAATGCCGGCACATCAATCGTTGATTGCCGGTTTTTTATTGTCTTGTAACAATCATTCACTGATTTTTGAATGAGAGGGATGCGAAAGCAGTCGCCTCGGTCCGGCTGCTCGGTAACTTCACTTACTATTCTTTCAAACGCATTAGCTCACTGTATAACGGTTAGAGCGGCTATGGCGAGAGAACGAAGAAAAGCTGCATCTGACCCCAAGTTTCAGATCAACTGACTCTTCATTCGCATCGCTGTTTACTGCGATGCAGAAAGAATGACCGCAACCGCCTGCTCTGTCATGCTAAGGCGCGCAGCGACGAATACATCTATGTTTGGTAATCGAAATATGCTGGTTTGTAAAGTGTGTGGGGCTATGCCCCTCGGTGATCATGACGCACTTGCCGTCTGCGACAAGATTCGTATCCCATGAGCAGCCATTGCATGCTTGTCATCAATCCTGTCGGCAATATCGCCAAAAAAAAGACCGACATTCTTATTTAAAGACTGTCGGCCGTTGTGTCGCCTTGATTTGACCTTATTCGTTATAATCATTATTTCTCGAAGAAGCAGAACTTGACCTTGCCGCTCATCTTGGCGAATGCCAGCGCTTTATCGGCATTGATCAGCAGATCTTTATAATTGACAGCAGTCTCGGGATAAACGCATACACCGATGCTCACGGTGATACGACTGTCCCCCTCGTCTTTAAAATGGCTGTTCACCCGCTCCATAATCTGATCCAGTATGCTCTCATATTGAGCGATTGACTCTCCAAAGATGATGAGCGCAAACTCGTCGCCGCCCCACCTGTATACGGTAAGCTCTGAGGATTTAAACGTTCTGAAAATGCTGGCAAGGTCTTTAAGCAGCCGGTCTCCCTCGTCGTGTCCCTTTGAATCGTTGATGATCTTGAAATCATCCACATCAAGCAAAGCAAACGCAAACGGCTGCTGCGTCCTGATTAAATCCGAAATGTCGCTTTCAAGGCAGTATCGGTTATTGAGCAGCGTCAGGCTGTCGTGCCGGGCGGTATAATCGGCCTCGTCCATTGCCGCATTCAAACGGGCAAGCAGCAGAGAAAAAGAGTTCGCGAGCTTTCCCGCTTCATCGGATCTGTTCGTAAATTTTTCCGGAATACGATCGCATTCCGGACCCATTTTTGCAATATATTCTGACAGTTCCGTGATAGAGTGGGTCATACGTGACGAAATAAAATAGACGAACGCACCGACGAGAACAAGAGACGATCCGACGATAACAATAAATAAGAAAACTGTCTGATTATATTGGGCTTTCGTTTCATCAATATTAACAACAGCGGTCACATCGAGCTGCGCGTTCAGCACCGGTATTGTTAAGCTCTTGGCCGGAATGGCATCGCCGTCAGCGTTAATTTGGGCTTCGCTCATTTTTCCGAGCACCGAGCCGGTCAGCTTTCCGCCCGCATATTTTTCCGGATACAGTATGGTTCCGAGATGCTTCGAAATGAGAATATCGCCTGAAGTCAGGGCCTCCGTTGAAAGAACATCATGCCAGAATTCATCGGCAGACAGCTTGGCAACAAGCCGCCCAATTTCATGGCCGTCATCATCAAAGATGTATTGCTGAAGCAGAAGCCCTTCCTGCTCGTTCTTATAGAGTCTGCCGAATACGCCCCGGCCGGGCATGCCGGCAAAACCGACAACAGGCTGCTTCATACCAAAAGAGGATCCGGTCACACAATGCCACTCGTTGTACCACAGTATCGCATAGTACTCAAAATCGGATATCCTCAGCGAATACTCTATGTTGGGTATTTTTTCTTTCAGCCGATCCGCTTTCGCGTTTTCACCAAGAAAATCAGCCATGGAGCGAACGGCGCTAAGCCTCACGTCCAGCAGCTGTGCAATCACATTTGCCGATTCGGTCGCTTTTTCTGCCGTCTTCTCTTGGGCACCGGCGAAAAGGCTTGCGTACATTGACGACAAATAGAAATAGCCCAGTATTGCTGCCACAATCAGGAAAACCAAAGCTATCATGAATGTGAGTTTGTTCTTAATCGTCAAAAAAGCCTCCGCTCAAATCCTTTGAAGAATCAATACCCACTTCTGTTCCTTTTGTAACAAAAATATAAGGATTACAATGCCTTATGCAAATAGTATCCTGTTGCGCTGTTCATATTCTTCGAAATTTCTTCGGGCGTTCCCGTCGCAATCAAACGGCCGCCGCCGGCTCCGCCTTCGGGACCCAAATCGATGCAATAGTCTGCATATTTGATCACATCGAGATTGTGCTCGATCACAATCACGGTATTGCCTTTATCGGCCAGCCGCGCGAGTATCACCACGAGTTTTTTCACATCGTCTGTGTGCAGGCCTGTTGTGGGTTCGTCGAGTATGAACAGTGTGTTGCCCGTTTGGCGCTTGGATAGATAAGTGGCGAGTTTCACACGTTGTGCTTCCCCGCCCGAAAGCGTTGTGGACGGCTGACCAAGGCGTATATACCCAAGGCCGACATCACAGATGACCTGCATCACATTGCGTATGGAGGGAATGCTGTCGAAAAACTCAAGAGCCTCCTCCACCGTCATATCGAGAACTTCCTGAATATTTTTGCCCTTGTAGCGCACTTCAAGCGTTTCGCGGTTGTACCTTGCGCCCTTGCAGACTTCACACGGCACATACACATCGGGCAGAAAATGCATCTCGATCTTGATAATGCCATCACCGCTGCACGCTTCGCACCGGCCGCCCTTCACATTGAACGAAAACCGGCCTTTGCCGAAACCGCGCACCTTGGCATCCTTCGTCTCCGCGAAAAGATCGCGGATCAGCGTGAATACGCCCGTGTATGTGGCGGGATTGCTTCGGGGGGTGCGCCCGATCGGGCTTTGGTCGATGTTCACCACCTTGTCGATCTGCTCCACGCCGTCAATACGCTCGTGCTGTCCCGGCTTTTCCTTGGCGCTGTACAGCCGTTTGGCAAGCGCTTTAAACAGGATCTCGTTGACGAGCGTCGATTTGCCGCTGCCCGATACGCCCGTCACTGCGGTAATAACCCCCATCGGAAACGTGACATCGATGTTTTTTAAATTATTCTCCGAGGCGCCCACAATGGTGAAGGAACCGCTCGGCACGCGCCTGACCTCAGGCGTATCAATCTTTTTGGTGCCCGATAAGTACTGCCCCGTGATGGAGTTCGGATCGGCCATGATTTCCTCGGGCGTTCCCGATGAGACCACACGCCCGCCGTGCACACCCGCGCCCGGCCCCATATCGATCAGAAAATCCGCACTGCGCATGGTATCTTCATCATGCTCCACCACAATCAGCGTATTGCCGAGCGACTGAAGCTCCTTAAGCGTGGCGAGCAGTTTGTCGTTATCACGCTGATGCAGGCCGATGCTTGGTTCATCAAGAATATACAGAACGCCCGTCAGGCCCGACCCGATCTGTGTGGCCAGACGGATGCGCTGCGCTTCGCCGCCCGAGAGCGTCCCCGCCGCGCGTGAGAGCGTGAGATATGACAGGCCGACATTGATTAAAAAGTTAAGACGGGCGTGAAGCTCTTTTAGCACCCTGTCCGCAATGATTCTTTGTTTTTCCGTCAGCACGAGTCCGTCGAAAAACGCTCGTACCTCGCTGATCGGCATATCGGAGACCTCGGCAATGTTCTTGCCGCCGATTTTCACCGCGAGCGGCTCAGGTTTATACCGCGTACCGCCGCATTGGGGACAAAAAAGCGTGGCCATATACTTTTCGTACTCAGCCTTCATCATATCCGAATCGGTCTGCATGTACCGCCGCTCGATGTTTGGAATAATGCCTTCGAATCGGTTCAAAAACGTGCCTTTGCCATAGTCGGACGAATAATCCACCTCAAAGCGCTCGTTATCGGTGCCGTAAAGCAGCTTTTCCTGAACGCTTCTGTCGAGCTGCTCGAAAGGCGTATTCATATCAAAACCGAAGTGACGCGCCATCCCCTTAAAATACTGCGTGCCCCAGCTGTCGTCCGACCCGGAGTTCCAGCCCGACACGCGTATCGCGCCTTCCGCGAGCGATTTGGTCTTGTCCGGCACAACAAGGTCTTCGTCCACCTTCATGATGGTGCCGAGGCCGTGACAGTGCGGGCAGGCGCCGTACGGCGCATTGAAGGAGAACATACGCGGTGAAACCTCTTCGATGCTGATGCCGCAGTCAATACACGCGTAGTTCTGAGAATAACGCTGCTCGCTGTTATCGCTCATATCAACCACCTTAACAACGCCCTCGCCGCGCGCAAGCCCTGTTTCCACCGAATCGTGCAGTCGCGACGCTGCGTCGGGGCTCAGCACAACACGGTCAATCACCACATCGATGGTATGCTTAATGTTTTTATCCAGCACAATTTCCTCATCGAGCGTGTATGTCGCGCCGTCTACCACAACGCGCGTGTAGCCGCTGCGGCTCAACTCTTCGAGCAGCTTGGTATGCTGGCCCTTTCGCCCCGTCACCACGGGCGCGAGTATCATGAGCTTTGTCCCCTCGGGGCGGCTCAATATGTCGTCCACAATCTGATCGGCCGTCTGCCGCTCAATCTTCTTGCCGCATTTTGTGCAGTGCACCTCACCCGCGCGCGCGAACAGCAGACGCAGGTAGTCGTGAATCTCTGTCACCGTGCCCACCGTGGAACGCGGGTTGCGGCTCGTCGTCTTCTGGTCGATGGAAATCGCGGGCGACAGCCCCTCGATGGAATCGACATCCGGCTTGTCCATCTGCCCCAAAAACTGGCGCGCGTAAGCGGACAGCGATTCGACATAGCGCCGCTGCCCTTCCGCGTAAATCGTATCGAAAGCGAGCGACGATTTGCCGCTGCCCGACAGGCCCGTGATCACGACGAGCTTGTCGCGCGGTATCCTGATATCGATGTTCTTTAAGTTATGTTCCCTTGCGCCCTTAATCGTAATATAATCCATGAGAAGTATATCTTTATCCTTTTCTGATGATTTCCTTGAGTCTGAACAGCTCGTCGCGCAGCGCCGCGGCTGTTTCGAATTCGAGCTCAATGGCCGCCTGACGCATCTGCTTCTCGACGATGGCGGCCTTCTTCACCGCCTCGGCATGCGAGAGCTTCTCCGTATCCTTCACGGGCTTGGTGATTTCGAGTATGCCGTACGTCTCTTTGACAATGGTTTGCGGCGTGATACCGTGCTCCTCGTTGTAGGCCACCTGCATCGCCCGGCGGCGATCCGTCTCGTCCAGAGCACGGCGCATTGAGCCTGTAATTTTATCCGCGTACATCAGCACGCGGCCTTCCACGTTGCGCGCGGCGCGCCCGATCGTCTGTATCAGCGACGTTTCGTTGCGCAGGAAGCCCTCCTTATCGGCATCAAGCACGGCCACCAGCGCGACCTCGGGCAAATCGAGCCCCTCGCGCAGCAAATTGATGCCCACGAGCACGTCAAATTCGCCCATGCGCAGGCCGCGGATGATCTCCATGCGTTCCATAGTGTCCACATCGCTGTGCATGTATTTGACGCGCAACCCGAGTTCACTGTAATAGTCGGTCAGACGCTCGGCCATTTTTTTGGTCAGCGTTGTCACCAGCACGCGAAAACCCTTTTTCACGGTGGCGCGAATCTCGCCGAGCAGATGCTCCACCTGCCCCGCTGCCGGCACCACGGTGATCTCCGGATCGATAAGGCCCGTGGGGCGCACGATCTGCTCCACCACGCTGCCCGCCAGCTTGCGCTCGTATTCGGCGGGCGTGGCGCTCACAAACACCGTTTGTCCCTGCCGTTTTTCGAACTCTTCAAATTTCAAAGGTCTGTTGTCGTAAGCGGACGGCAGCCGGAACCCGTATTGCACGAGCATGTCCTTGCGCGAAAAATCGCCCTTGTACATTGCGCGCACCTGCGGAAGCATCACGTGCGACTCGTCTATGATCATGAGAAAATCGTCCGGGAAGAAGTCGAGCAGCGTGAATGGCGGATCTCCGGGCTTGCGTCCGTCAAAATACCGCGAGTAATTTTCAATACCCGTGCAGTAGCCAAGCTCACGCAGCATTTCGATATCGTAAACGGTGCGCTGCTTGATCCGCTCGGCCTCAAGGATTTTGCCCTGCGATTTGAAAAGCTCCACCTGCTTCATCATGTCGTCGCGAATCTCATCGAGCTTTTCTTTCATGACTTCGTGGTCCATCGCGTAATGCGTGTTCGGGAATATCGCGATATGCTCACGCGTGGAAAGCGCGCGCCCCGTGACCACGTCGATCTCGAGTATGCGTTCCACCTCGTCGCCGAAAAACTCTATACGCACCGCTTTTTCCATCGTGTTGGCCGGGAACACCTCCACCGTATCGCCGCGCACACGAAAGCGTCCGCGTGTGAAATCCATATCGCCGCGCGTGAAGCTGTTGTCTACGAGGCGTTCGAGCAGATCATCGCGTTTGATTTTCGTACCGGGCCGCAGCGATATGCTCATGCCCTTGTATTCCTCCGGATCACCGATGGAATAGATGCACGATACCGACGCGACCACGATCACGTCGCGGCGCTCGAGCAGCGCCGATGTGGCGCTGTGGCGCAGGCGGTCGATCTCGTCGTTGACGCTCGCATCTTTTTCGATATACAAATCCTTGCCCGGTACATACGCTTCGGGTTGGTAATAGTCGTAATATGAGACAAAAAACTCGACGGCGTTATCCGGGAAAAACTCGCGGAACTCGCTGCACAGCTGAGCCGCAAGCGTCTTGTTATGCGCGAGCACGAGCGTCGGACGCTGAACGCGCTCAATCACGTTTGCCATTGTGAATGTTTTGCCGCTGCCCGTCACACCGAGCAGCACCTGCGCTTTTTTGCCCGCTTCAATGCCCGCCACGAGCGCATTAATCGCCTCGGGCTGGCTGCCCGCCGGTTTGTATTTGGATTGGAGCTTAAAATCCATATCGTTTAAACCCTTTCATGCGCAATGACACTTAATCAAGCTGCGCATTGATCACGAAGACATCGCGCCAGATATGCTTATTCCGTGCCATGAATTCCTGATGCGCTTCGTGGTGGAAATAGCTTTCCAAAACCTGCTCCGATTCACAGGTCAGGCAGTGCACGCTGTCGTAGTCTGCCGTGGCTTCGTACGGCACAACGAATGACTTTCCCGCCGAATACGACAGCATGCCCGGAACTGCTCCGGCAAGCGCCGCGAACATCTCCATGTGTCGTGCGATATCCTCCGGGCTGGCTTCATCATTGAATTTAAAGCAGACGATGTGATTGACCGCCATGTACTCTCCTTATCTCATGCGGCACGGCGTGAACCCTGCCAGCTTCTTCTCTATAAAACGGATATCAAGCCGCGCAAAGCGCTGCAGGCCGTTCTCCATCGGCACATTGGGCCACCCGTCGCCGATCAGCGGCAGCGCGTAGTTGACAAAGTTGTCGGTCACATCAATACCGCTCGGCGCAAGCCAGCTCTGCGGCAGATACCGCACCGAGTTCGCGACCGTTTCCAGCTTCACCTTGTCGTAATAGATCTCATATGTGTCGCCGGGGCGGCGCAGCATGGTGGCCATGTAGCCGGTGCCGTCCGTCATTGCGATATCCACAGCCTTCGCGCCCACACGATACGCTTCTTCTATATCCACTTTAGACGCATAGATCGACGCGTCTCGCTGCATCACGCCCACCTGCTGACAGGTGGCCTGCCCTCGCGCCTTGAGCCCGTGTCGGTTCAGGTAGTTCGTGACCTGCTGAACGGCGGTGCTTTCGCTTGCGCCATATTCTACATGCCCGAAGCCGTCGTGCCGTGCGCCAAGCTCACCCGCGTCGTAGCCCTCGTTGACCACCACAATGCAGCGGCCGTCGCGCTTTAACTGCTCGTTTACGTTGTCGGCGAGCTCCTCGATGGTCTTCTTCGCTTCCGCGAAGTATAACTGCAGCGGCGTTTGCCTATCGGGGTCGCCAAGCCGTGCGGCCGCCGTGATCCAGCCGGACTGACGGCCCATCGCCTGATGGACGCTCACGCATTCGGACACACCCATGCCGCGGTTTTCCTCTTCAATGTTCTGCAGATTCATCGCCCAGTAACGTGCAGCACTGCCGTAGCCCGGTGTATGGTCGATGATCGTGAAATTTTCGTCTCCCACGTCGTTGTCTATCGTTTTCGGGACGCCCACCACGGTTAAATCCAGCCCTTGTTCATGCGCAAGCCTGGAGACGTGCGCGGCGGTATCCATGGAGTCGTTACCGCCGATATAAAAGAAATACCCGATATCGTGGGCGCGCATCACATCGATGATGCGTGCAAAATCATCGTGCTGGTCGTCCTTGAGTTTGTAGCGGCAGGTGCCGATACCACCCGCGGCGGGCGTGTTTTTGAGCAGCCGCAGTTCGCCGTCATCCTGCTTGTTCATGTCAATCAATTCTTCAAACAAAACGCCTTCGATACCGTGCCACGCCGCAAAGATTCCGCCGATACGATCCGGGTACTGCCTGCACGCGTCGATCACACCGAGCAGTGACGCGTTGATGACCGGCGACGGCCCGCCCGATTGGGCGACCAGTGCATTTTTCTTCATATCTGTCTCCTTGCCATGCTGTCTTTTACGGGCTAAAAGCAAGAGCCGTACCAACGGTCGGCACGGCTCTATTCTCCTGCCATTTCAATGCGTATTATAGCATAAATGACAGCAAAAAGGCAAACATAATTTCTGGCGTACAAATGTTCTATTCTCTTTTATAGTTTTCCGTCAAGACTTCACAGCCGGCCTGAAAAACTCGAATATGATCGCGTCAAAATAGCGCATCAGGCGCGAGGCATCATCCGTATCTCGCACCGTCCAGCCGACGAGTTTGCCGCCAAGCAGGCGGTAGAGCCCGAGCTTAAACCGTTTGATATCCTCGTGCTTGTACGCCACGAAATGCGGGCGCGCGACGATATTGAAAATCAGACCAGAAAGCAGCACGCTTTGAATAAACGGCTGGCCCTTATAGCCTCTGCGTTTTGCCGAAAGCTGTCCGCGCACCGTCTGCGGCCTGTGCTTTTTGAACCAACGCACGATGCGCGGATCAAAAGACTCGATGCAGTACGGCCCTGTGTATCCGTCGAGAATCACCGCCGTTTTCTCACAGAGCTCTTTTCTGCGGCTTGACGTTTTGAGCTCCACAACCAGCGCTTTTTTGCCGCCGACAAGCTTTAATACGTCCGTAAACAGCGGTATCCTTTCCTGCGTGCCCAGCAGCCGGTAACTCTGAAGCTCCTCAAATGTGCAATCGATAATCCTTTTTTCAATGCCGCAGAGACGCTTCAAGTCGTCGTCATGAAACACAACGATATGATCATCATAGGTGATGTTGACATCGAGCTCAATACCGTAGCCGCTGTTCACAGCTGCCGCGAACGCAGCCATGGAATTTTCGGGCACCGTTTTATCCTTCGTGTGCAGGCCGCGGTGTGCGTAAAGCGTGCGCCAAAGGACGGGACTCATGGCTTTCGGGAAACGCCCCGGAGCCAGCACAAGCATATTGAGTATCAGCAGCGCGGCAGCCGCGCAGACGATGATTTGTAAGTAGATCATTATAACCTTCTTTTATTAGTCTGCGACATCAAACGCTTCGAGCTTGCTTGCGGGCGCGATGGGCTTGAAATCGCCGTGCCGCACAAACAGCATGGTGAAGAACGCGAGACCGACGAATACCGCGCCATACGGCAGCAGCGTGGAGAACCCGACTGCGTCAAGAAGTACGCCTGCAAGAAACGGCGTGGCCGCCTGTGCCGCCATGGAGAATGTGTAATAATAGCCCGTATACCGCCCGACCGTCGCGCCCTTGGACATTTCGAGCACCATCGGCAGCGAGTTGACGTTAATGGCAGCCCAAGCCACGCCCGCAAGCGCGAACGACACGTACATCAGTGGCGAATATGCCGTATAGAACGCAGCCGACCCGAAAACCGCCGTGAGCAGCACCACCCCGAACAGAATGCTTTTGCGCCGCCCGACCTTTGATGCAATCAAGCCGATCGGTATGAACGAGATAGCTGCGGCAATGATGGCGACCATTAAAATCCCCGATGCCTGCTTCTCCGTCATTACGAGCGCATTAATCGCATAGCTTGAAAACCACGTTGTAATCGCGTTGTAACCCATGAACCAAAGAAATATAGAAGATAAGATGAGCCCCATACTTTTACGCATGTCCTTGGGCAATTTCTGCTTGGTTTTCTCGATCTTCTCCGGTTCCTTCGCTTCCTCGGGATCAATACCCATGGCCGCGCTGTCTTCGCGCATCTTTTTAACCAGTTTGGGTTCCCTGACCGTAAAAATCAGTACGGCTGTTCCGACGAGCATGATCGCTGCCGTCGCGATAAACAAGGGCCAGTAGTTCGCCGTTTCCGGATGTTTTGCATCTGGTGCTAGGAACATATTCACCACCAAAATCAACCCGCCGCCGATCGACCCCATCAGGTTAATAACGGCGTTGCCTTTGGAGCGCAAAGGCTTAGGCGTCACATCCGGCATCAGGGCAACCGCCGGCGAACGGTAAAACGACATGGAGAGCAGCAGCAATCCCAGCGAACAGACAAATACAACAATCTGCCACGTATGCGTGGCGAATGGAATACCCATCATGAAGACCACAGCCGCAACCGTCCCGCCGATGATAAACGGCGTTCTGCGCCCCAGCTTCGAATGCGCCCGGTCAGACATGATACCGAAAAGCGGGAGCAAGAAAAGCGCCAAGATATTATCGATTGCCATGACGATGCCCGTCGTTTTCTTATCAATACCAAATGTGTTCTGCAAAATAAGAGGAATATGAAAATCGTATAACTGCCAGAATGCGGAGATTGTGAGAAACGCAAGGCCCACAAGGATGGTGTTCTTGTAATTCAGCTTCATTGTCTTTCTCCCCGTCTATTTGATTTTATAAATATATACTATCACTTCTTTTAAAAAACCACAATTTCTCAATAGGGGCGTTTTTGATAAATCCATGTAAAACCCAACAAAAAAGAGCCTTCAAACCGAAGACTCTCTTATTGACGAATCGATGCTTATTTCAGCTTCTTCTTAGCCACGGTCACCATGCCCGCAAACGCCGTTTTGTCGTTCACAGCCATGTCGGCCAGAATCTTTCTGTTCACCGTCACCCCGGCTTTTTTCAGGCCGTCGATCAGGCGGGAATAGCTGATACCGTTGTTTCTGGCTTCCGCGTTGATACGCGTAATCCAAAGGCTGCGGTAATCCCTTTTCTTGAGCTTACGGCCAATGTACGCATAGCGCAGCGAGCGCATCACAGCCTGGTTGGCCGCTCTGAACTGTTTGGACTTCGCGCCGAAGTATCCTCTCGCAAGCTTTAAAACCTTCTTATGTTTTTTACGGGCATTCACTGCCCCTTTTACTCTTGCCATTTGTCGTCTCCTCCTGTCACTGGCCTATTTGTAAGGAATCAGCTGTTTGATATTCTTTTCTTCAGCTGCCACAATAAAAGTCGCCTGACGCAGATTCCTCTTCCTCTTGGCGCTCTTCTTATTGAGAATGTGTCTCTTGTAAGCCTTCGCGCGTTTCACCTTGCCGGTTCCTGTCAGCGAAAACCGTTTGGCCGCGCCCCTGTGCGTTTTAATTTTTGGCATTGCTGCATCGTCCTCCTTGGTTAGTTCTTAGGTGCTAATATCATGAACATACTCCGGCCTTCCATTTTGGTGCCCTTCTCCATCACGGCATCATCCTTCACCATGGAAAAGAACTCTTCCATCACTTCACGCCCCAAATCCGTATGTGTCATTTGCCTGCCACGAAAGCGCAGCGATATTTTGACCTTGTCGCCCGCTTGTAAGAATTTGCTGACGTTCTTCGCCTTCACGTCAAGATCGTGCTTGTCGATATTGGTAGAAAGCCGCATCTCCTTAATCGTGATAATATGCTGGTTCTTCTTCGCCTCTTTTTGCTTTTTGGACTGTTCAAACCGAAATTTCCCATAGTCCATAATCTTGCACACCGGCGGCTGTGCATTGGGAGAAATTTTGACGAGATCAAGCCCTTTTTCCTCAGCAATGTTCATCGCCTCACGCGCAGACATGATCCCCAACTGTTCACCTTCTTCGGAAACCACGCGGATACTCGAATCCCGAATCTGCTCGTTAATCTGATGTTCGTTTGCGATAATAAACACCTCCATAAAATGTTGCAAACACAAGCGTTAAACCGACTCCTTAAAAGCTGTCGACCCATAAAAAAAACGGGTATAAATACCCGTTCATTCGCAAATTAGAGCTGCTTACCGTATCTGGCCGATGCCGACAGGTGAGAAACGGGTGTTTCTGCTTTCAAGCAAGAGCAATATTATCATAAACGACGGCCGTTGTCAACAATTTAAACCCGCGAGATAGCCGGTGGAAAAAGCGATCTGCAGATTGAACCCGCCGGTCAGCGCATCCACATCAATCACCTCGCCCGCAAAGAAAAGCCCTTCGCACAGCTTGCTCTGCATCGTCGACGGGTCAATACCGCGCACAGCCACGCCCCCGCGTGTGATCACGGCTTCGGTAATGGGTCTTTTGTTCTTCACGTGAAGGCTGAGCCCTTTGAGCGCTGCGCAGAGCGCGCTTCGCTCCTCACGGGTGATCGCGTTTGCTTTTTTATTCAGGTCTATACCGCTTGCCGAGGCGATGAGCGGCGACAGCTTGGCGGGTACAAGGCCCGCAAGCACATTACCAAAATCCTTGTTGGCCTTTTCTGTAAAATCGCGCAGCAGCCGTTTATCAAGCGTTTTAAAATCGAGCGCAGGCTTGAAATCGATCATTGCCGTATAGCCTTCGTCGCCATCCATGTACGCGCTGGCCGACAGCACGAGCGGGCCCGAAATCCCCGTATGCGTGATGAGCAGCTCGCCCTGCTCATTATAAACGTTTTTCTTCCCCTTCTTTAAAACAAACCCCACGTTTTTCAGCGTGATGCCCGCGTACGCCTGCATGTCTTCAACGGTATCTAGCCCCACCAGCGAGGGGCTCGGCGTTTCTATTTTGTGCCCCGCTGCCTCGGCAAAAGCATACCCGTCCCCCGTCGAACCCGTTGCTGCGTATGACAAGCCGCCCGTCGCGACAATGACGCTGTCGAAGGAAAGCTCGTCTTTGGCGCAAACCACACCCGTCACATGCCCGTCTTCAACCGTAATTTTTGATACGCTCGTATTGAGTTTGATTTTAACGCCCGCATTCACCAGCGCTTTGCCAAGCGCTTTTAACACATCGCTCGACTTGTCTGACACAGGAAACACACGGTTCCCACGCTCTGTTTTTAAAGGCAGGCCGTTGCTTTGGAACCAGTCCGTCAGCTGCGTGTTGTCAAACGTATAAAAGGCGCTGTATAAAAAGGCGCCGTTGTGCACGACGCTTTGGAAAAAATCCTCAATCGGCGCGGCGTTGGTTAAATTGCAGCGCCCCTTTCCCGTAATATAGAGCTTTTTACCGAGCTTTTCGTTTTTTTCAAACAGCGTCACATCGCGACCGCTGTGCGCCGCCGACCAGGCAGCCATCATGCCCGCAGGCCCGCCGCCGATCACGCATACCTTGTGCATTCAAATCTCTTCCTTGCCTGTATAAACGTCATATTGCTGCCACAGATCCTCGAGCATCTCAAAGTTCTGCTTTAAACCGTCTCTCTTGCGCATACCGAGCAGCAGCACGAGCGCGTTAACAACGCTGATGGGCGTCACGAGTGAATCGATAAACAGGTTCATATCGGAATTCACAAAAAGGTTCGCGTCTGCCGCATTCGCAAGCGGTGAAAGCTCGTTATCCGTGATGCCAAGTATCGTGGCTCCGTTTTTCTTGGCGAAATTAACACCGTCCATCGTGCGGGATGAATAACGCGGGAAACTGATGGCGACCACAAGATCTCCCTTGCCGGCGTGCAGCAGATGGCCGAAGATATCGCCGCCGATGCTTGACGACACGAGGCTCGTTTCGCTGATAATATAATTGAGATAATACCAGAAGAAAAGCGCAAGCGGCGCGCTGGACCTCAGGCCAAGTATATAAACGCGCTTGGCGTCGAGTATCATATCCGCAGCTTTTTGCATCATGTCGTAATCGAGCACCTCGCGAATGTGCCGCAGGCTCGTGATATCGTTGCGGACAGCCCAGCGAACAAGCTCTTCCTCGGACATGTCCGACCCCAGCCCCATGCGCTGTACATTTGTCAGCTTGGTGCGAATCAGTTCCTGAAGCTTTTTCTGCAGTTCCGGGTATCCGTCGTACCCGAGTGCACAAGCGAACCTCACCACGGTGGATTCGCTGACGCCAACGGTCTCCCCAAGGCGCGATGCCGTGATAAAAGCCGCCGTGTCGTAATGATCCATGATATATGACGCAATCGCACGATGCCCTTTGCTCATTGAGCTCTGCCGCTCTTTAATGACCTTAATGATATCGTTGCCTTGCATTTAGTTCTTCCCCCATCTGTGTGTTATGCCATGTATTCTATCATATCTTGCTAAAAATGCAATTTTATTTTGTCAATCCTGCAAGACAGCGTCTCAATCTTGTCTCTTGCGGTCAGGTCATACTTAATGGGCGTCAGCGACGCGTACCCCGCCCGAACCGCTGCAAGATCGGTCTCTTCCTCAGCCAATTCCTCCCGCAGCGTCCCCGTCATCCAAATGTATTCCCTGCCGTACGGGTCGTCGCGCAGCTCCACTTCGTCATCGTAGGCCGTGCGCCCCTGAACCGATACTTTGACGCCGTTGATCTTGGACAGAGGCAAATCGGGCACATTGAGATTATACAGCAAGCCGTCGTTTTCGCCGTCGAAAAGTCCGCCGTTAATCAATCCGGCGGCAATATCCGCCGCGGTTTCAAAGTGCTCCGCGAAATGGGACGCGCATGATACAGCCATTGCTTTATACCCCATGATCACGGCATCAAGCGCCGCCGCGACCGTGCCGGAATAAAGAATGTCCGACCCCATATTCGCGCCGTGATTGATTCCCGAAACAACAAGATCGACCTTGCCGTTCATGATATGGGCAATGCCGATCTTGGTGCAGTCCACCGGTTGGCCGTCAACCACATAACAGGGAATCGTCTCAAGCCCTGCCGGCTGTGTTTTGGTCACGCGCAGCGGACGGTATATGGTAATGGAATGTGATGTCGCGCTTCTTTCCGATTCGGGGGCAACCACCGTCACATCATGGCTGTCTTTTAAGCGTGCAGCCAGCGTTCTCAGCCCTTTGGCATGAATACCGTCATCATTCACAATCAGTATGCGCATCGTTCCCCTCCTGTCTGCTTAGTCATTTTACAGGAGGGGTCAAAGCCTGTCAACGTCAGGCGAACAGCCACCATGTCAATATGCGTTTAAACGCATTTGAAAAATTGCGCTCCGCCACGACATCTCCCGCCACAACGTCCACACGGCCAATTTCCGCACCGTCCAGCAGTATTCGAAGGTATCCGAGCACCTGCCCTTTCTCGATGGGGGCCGCGATGTTTTCCAACAGCACAAGCTCTTTTTCGAGTGTCGCTTCCTTGCCCTTTTCGATCAGCGTGGAAAAGCCCTGCCCTGCGTACACATCGATAAACGGCATTGTGCCGCCCGCAATGGCCAAGTCGCTTCCGAGCTTCTGCCCTTCCGTTACAATCGTTTTGGCTGTGAATCCCGCGAACGCATAATCAAAAGCGGCCTTCGCATTGTCAAACCGTGTGGAGCTGTTGGGTGCGCCGAGCGCCACATAAATAAACCGGCCGCCGCTGCGTTTCACCGTGGCGGCAATACAATACCCTGCAGCACCTGACGACCCCGTTGCGATGCCGTCGCATCCTTCATAATAACGCACCAGCCGGTTCTGATTGACCATTTCTGTTTCACGTCCGTCCGGATGCACATAGTTCTCCATCCATATGCCGCTCCATTTGTAGAATAGGTCGTGCTTCACGAGCTGCTGGCAGATCGTCGCCGCATCTCGCGCGCTGATCTTCTGCTCATCTCCAAGGCCTGTCGCATTCACAAATGTCGTGCTGATACCCAGAGCGCCCGCTTTTTTGTTCATCATCTCTACAAACGCTTCTTCGCTGCCCGCCGCTTTTTCCGCGAGCGCGACGGTGGCGTCGTTGGCGCTGCACACAATGGCCGCTTTGAGCAGATCCTCCACTTTGTGCGTGCTGTTCACATCGAGAAACGCCTGCGTACCGCCCATGGATGCCGCGTGGTCGCTGACAGACGCCGTATCACTGAGCGACAAACGTCCTGTCTCTTCCGCTTCCATAAACAGCAGTATCGACATCACCTTGGCAACGCTCGCGCAGGGCAGTTGTTCATCGGCGTTCTTCTCCGCGAGAACGTCCCCCGAGCCCGCGTCGATCAGTATATAGCTTTTCGCATTCGCTTCAAAGCCTTCCGCGTATGCCGTCACTGTGAACGCAAAGATCATCATAAACGCAAACGCGATCAATAGTGTCCTTTTCATAACCGAATATCCCCTTTTTTGCTTTTGTGATTAGTTTCTCCCGAAGATTGGGCGGATATTCTTTGGCGCAGATCGCGGGCATCAGCAGCTTGATAATGATGTGAAATAAATATATAATTTGTCATATGAATACGATCACAAAAATGACGGCGGCGACGCTGCTCGCGATCGCCATGTTTCTTTTCGCTTCATGTGAAGCGCTGAGCGCCGAAGAGTCTGAATCGGAACGCGCTTATTACGAACAAAAATATGCAAATGAGCCCGAACCCGAGGGTGAGGTTGCGGCGCTGCTCGATGTGCTTGATTCATGCGTGGGCGGCCAGTATATCATCGCGGGCCAAGGAACGCCTGTCACCGATGCGTTCATCAACGCAATGAATAAAAAATATCCCGATTATTTTTCGGGCGGCCGCCTCGAATACCTGTATGATATCGCGGACACAGCCGAAGAAAAGGGCTACGCATTCCCCGAAGACTACGCGTGGGACTGCAGCGGCCTGTGGTGGTATGCCGCCAACGAAATAAGGCTTTATGATGAATCCACCGACCGCACCGCGAACGATACCTACTACGACTATTGCACGCCCATTGACAAAAACGATTTGCGTCCCGGCGACATTGTGTTTATGATGGGAGCGGACGGTCATGTATCGCATATGGGAATCATGGGCCGCCACGGCTATATTTATGAGGCTGCCAGCGGCTATGTGGGCGTGGTGTGCAAGCGCACGATCGATAAACGCATTTACAAGAATATCGTCAGCGATGACTTGGTTGTGAATCTGAATTGGAACGCGTTCGGCAGACCCAAGGTATTCGAATGAATCTGAGTCTTTTCATCCGCAATCTTAGTATGCGGATAGGAAATCAAACACTCAGATCGCATATAAGTGAGAAAAAGCAAGCGGCTGGCTGCCGTGAGCAGAAGTGAAGCGGGATGCTTATCAAACGCGAATTGCGATTTGCCCTTTCAGAGCTTGTGCATGCCAAAATGGGTACGAAGTGTCGGAAAGTGTGACTGTTCGAACTTATTTTAAGCGATGTTCTCTCTCAGTCACCTATCGAGACCGGCCTCAATCCGCCCGGAAGGGCAGTCGTCAGCGAAAGCCAATACAAGAGGTTTTTCGGCACTCTGAGCGTTTGCATACACAAACGCCTCATATGATTGATAGCCTAGCGGTTTGATTTTGTTTTTGCTTTTCCGCAGCGAAGCATGATGGCGGCCAGCACAAAGATTATAATGGAGAAAAAGGCGATCCAGATCAGGCCCTGTATCGGCTTTGGTATCACGGCTGCAAGAAAATCCGCCGGGTATACAAAGCATGCAGTCAGCAGAGGCATCGGCATGAAGCCTGTCATAAGCATACCTCCTTCTCTATCCGTATACGTTTCATGATACAATATATGAAGACGGGCACGGCAATATTCTAAGAACTCATATGAAGACCCTTTAAAACTCGCGGTATTGTGCACAGCCCTTCTTGTAAAAGCTGACAGTTTTGTGGACTGTTACTTCCAAAGCCAATCAAAAAAGCGCTTCGCAGCGAAGCACCTCAGGCTGTCGACAAAGTGTATTTAAGCCTCCCTCAGATGACTATCCCAAAGGGATGGACCGGGAGGTGGCACGAAGTGCCGGAGGGAGTGAACGTTTTCAAGCTATTTTCTCTCCCCCAGTCACCTATCGGTGACAGCCCCCTCGTCAGAGGGGGCCACGATAAGAGGCTTTTTTGACACTCTGAAGCGCTTCGTATTGAAGCGCCTGAATAATTGTCTATCGTACCGCAACCATCTTTATAAATCCGTCTATCACCGTCTGTATCCGCCCCGCCGCAACGCGCCCCGTTTCCATCACTTCCTCATGGGCCAACGGCTGATCGAGTATGCCCGCCGCCATGTTCGTGATGCACGACAGCGCCGCCGCTTTGACGCCCGCATGCGCCGCCGTAATGATCTCCGGCACGGTGGACATGCCGACCGCATCCGCGCCGAGCGTGCGCAGCGCTTTGATCTCAGCCGGCGTTTCATAAGACGGCCCCGACATCATCGCATAGATACCGGTCTTTATTTCGATACCGTTGGCGTCGGCGGCTTCCTTCAGCGCCTGATTAAGCCCCGCGTCGTACGCGTACGACATATCGGGGAAGCGCGGGCCGAAATCATCCATATTGGCGCCAATCAGCGGATTAAAATGCGTGAAATTGATATGATCCTTGATGATCATGATATCTCCAGGTTTGAAGCCCGTATTGACCCCGCCCGCCGCGTTGGTAAGCAGCAGCTTCTTGATGCCGAGCTTAACAAGCGCACGCAGCGGAATCACCGTTTCGGCTGCCGTATACCCTTCGTAGCAATGAAAACGCCCTTGCATGCAAACGACATCAACGCCATGCCGCTTGCCGAATACGAGCCGCGCCGCGTGTCCCGGCGTGGTGGATACCGGAAAACCGGGTATGGATGCGTAGTCCACAATCTGCTTGTTATCCAGCGAATCAGCGTAATCCCCAAGGCCGCTGCCCAGCACCACACAGACCTCGGGCCGCTGTGCCGTCAGTTGACTGAGCGTTTCATAGGCCATGTGTATTCTTTCTCTTGTCATAGTCTTATCCCTCCGTAATTTCCCGCAAAAACGATGTGCCCACATGCCAATTCTTGAGCCCAAAAAAATCTGCCGCCGTGGCCGCAATGTCGGCGAACGTGCTGCGCGTGCCGATATTCGTTCCTGCCTTGACGCCCACGCCATAGGCAAATATCGGGATGTACTCGCGCGAATGGTCGGTGCTTGCTGTTGTCGGGTCGCAGCCGTGATCTGCTGTAAAAATGATGATATCCTCGGGTTTCAGCGCGTCCAGCATCTCGGGTATGCGTTTATCAAGCGCTTCGAGCGCTTCCTTATAGCCCTGCACGTTGTTGCGATGGCCGTACAGCATATCAAAATCCACGAGGTTGGTGAAAATGAGCCCGTCGATATCGTCTTTGATCGCTTCCACTGTCGCCGATATCCCCGCGTCGTTGTCGCGCGTGTGGTTGCGTCGTGTGAGGCCCACACCCGCGAAGATATCTTCGATCTTGCCGATGCCGAGCACGTCAAGCCCGGCTTTCTTCAGCGCGGTCAGTATCGTCTCGCCAGGCGGTTCAAACGAAAAATCACGGCGGTTCTTTGTGCGCTCATAGCGGCCTTCCTCGCCGATAAACGGGCGCGCGATCACGCGTCCCACACTGAGTTCCCCCACAAGCATGCTTCTCGCTTTTTCACATATCGCATACAGCTCATCAAGCGGCACCACGTCTTCATGCGCCGCAATTTGAAACACGCTGTCCGCCGATGTGTAGACGATCAGCTTTCCGGTTTTGACATGCTGCGCGCCGAGCTGTTTGATGATTTCCGTGCCCGATGCGGGAAAATTGCCGAGCGTTCCGCGTCCGACGGCTTTTTCGAATGCGCGGATAAAATCCTCCGGGAAACCGTTTGGAAAAGTTGGGAACGGCTTGTCCAGAATAAGCCCGCTGATTTCAAAATGACCGCCCGTGGTGTCTTTGCCCGAAAACTGCTCCGCCGCTCTTCCATATGCGCCGATCACAGCACCATTACAGCGGATGTTTTTGAGCTTACAGAGCCCAAGCCGCGCAAGGTTTGGGATATTGATATCGGGATACGCGGCGATGATATGTCCGAGCGTATCCGAACCCTCGTCGCCAAAGCGTGCCGCGTCAGGCAGCTCCCCCGCACCCACGCTGTCCATCACCACAATAATAAATTTCGCCATGTTGCTCCTCCTTCGGATTTATGCCGTCTGAGCGGTAACCAATGTGCATCATCTATATGTGTCAATAGCTCTTCCCATATTTCCATAGAAATAATGATGACCCGATCAGGGCCGGTTTTTTACCCCGCTATGCTTCTTGACTCAAGCCCCATATGGCAGGCTCAGGACATATCATTGTCCTTCCCCTCTTCAGCTTGTTGCTCCCCAATCGACTGTGAGTTGGATAAGCAAATGAGTTTGTTTTCAAGTTGTCCTTGTCAAATGGCTTTGGTCCCCTCATTACGGAGCACAATCGGGTGCCGAGCAGCGGATGCTTTTCTGGTGTTTTGCGCCGACAGCTTCTCAAAGCAGTTTTCACCGATACTCTTCAAAGTGAAGCCCATCCTGCCGATTCAAAACTCCCTGCAAAAACACAAGGCTGCTCCGGTTAAGAACAGCCCTGCCCATTTCATTCTTTAATCGTCCATCCGCTTGTATCCGCTTCGCCCTCAAAATCCACCGCAAAAAGCCATGTATCCTCTTGTGTAATCAAATCCGGAGCGTCGTAAACAGAATCGTTGATGGCCGAAATGACGCCGCTGACCGGCGCATGGACCTCGCTGATCGCTTTTATTGACTCAACCGTGGCACAAAGCTCGCCCTTTATCACATCAAGCCCGATAACCGGGAGCTCTATATAGACAACATCTCCCTTAACCGTCCGGCAGTCAAGACCAATTGTGGCTCTGCGGTCGCTGAGACGAATCCATTCGTTTTGCGCAGTTAAAAACGTTTTCATGCACAGTCTCTCCTTCGCAAGGCTTAGAATATACTATGCATGCCGAGCACCGTTTGACTTACTTTTTGTCCAGATATTTTTTAAACCGTTTTCTGAATATGATGATATAAACCACGAAGCCCGGTATAATGACAGCAAAGCTGGCCCAGAAAGCCCACTGGTGTCCCAGAAAATCCAGCACGCCTGTCACCAAGGCAATCGGTCCGAAAATCCAGCAAAACAGACGCGTCAATTTGTCTGCATCTTCCTTCATGGCCTTCGGATAATCGTTCTTAAATGCCGGCCCCTTGCCCGTCAACGCGGAATAGAGAGCGAGCGCGCCGAAGATGGCCATAAAAGCGGACATCATTTGATTCATGCCTTCCAATGTCAGTACCTCTTATCTTTTGTTTATTTTCACGCCTTCCGGCGTGTCTTTTAAGTCATATCCAAGAGCTGTAATCTGATCACGAAGCGCATCGGCTTTTGCGAAATCACGCGCTTTGCGCGCCTGCTGACGCTGCTCTGCCAATGCCAAAATTTCGTCGGGTACATCCTCATCCTCAGGCAACAGCCCCAGCACGGCAAGCACCTTGTCGAGCGCTCTCAGCGCTTCGTTCGCACCGTTTGCGCCTTTGCCGTCTTCAAAAGCGAGGTTGATGTCTCGGATGTATTCGAATATCACGCCGATGGCTTCGGCTGTGTTTAAATCATCATCCATGGCTTCTTTAAACCGGTTTTCGAGCGCGCAGATATCCTTGGTCACATCCACCGTATCCGCCGAGCCTGTTGAGACGATATGCTTTAAATTATCTCGGCAGTTTTTGATGCGCGCCATCGCCGATGCCGCCTGCATGATGAGCTCTTCGCTGAAGTTGATCGGGTTGCGGTAATGGGCCGAGAGCATAAACAGCCTGACGACCGTTAAATCATATTTTTGTGATATATCGCGAACCGTGAAAAAGTTGCCTTTGGATTTTGACATCTTCTCATTGTTCACATTGATATAGCCGTTGTGCATCCAGTACTTTGCAAACGGCTTGCCGGTGGCCGCTTCAGACTGGGCGATTTCGTTTTCATGATGCGGAAATATCAGATCCTGCCCGCCGCCGTGAATGTCGATCGTCTCGCCAAGGTATTTCATGCTCATGGCACTGCACTCGATATGCCAGCCTGGGCGTCCATTGCCCCACGGGCTGGCCCAGCTGTCTTCACCCGGCTTGGCGGCTTTCCAAAGCGCAAAATCCTCCGGGTTTTTCTTGGCCTCTGTCACATCGATGCGCGCGCCGGCCTGCAGGTCTTCGAGAGACTGGCCCGAAAGCTTGCCGTATTCGGGAAAGCTTGTGACATCAAAATACACATCGCCACCCGATTCATATGCATGGCCAGAATCAATCAGCGATTCCACGAGTTTGATAATATCATCCATATGCTCGGTTGCTCTCGGGTGCACCGTAGCGGGCTGAATACCGAGCCCTTTGGCATCTTTGTAATATTCGGCGATAAAGCGCTCACCGAGCTCCTTTAGGCTCGTGTTCTCTTCCGCGGCTCTCGCAATCATCTTATCGTCCACATCCGTAAAGTTCTGAACGAACGTCACATTGAGCCCTGTGTACTCGAGATACCGGCGCAGTGTGTCGAAGATAATAAACGGCCTTGCGTTGCCGATATGAAAAAAATTATACACTGTGGGGCCGCAGGCATATATTTTTGCCTTCCCGGGCTCCACCGGAACAAATTCCTCTTTTGTCCGCGTCATTGTGTTAAAAAGCTTCAAAAAAACACTTCCATTCCTGCTGTTGATCGCATCATTATATTATATGCAGCGGGCAAAAGTCAATTGACGCCCGCGTCTGCCTGCCATGCCGAAAAGCCGCCTTCGAGATTGTACACCTCCTTATACCCTGCTTCTATAAGAATCTGAGAAGCGGTTACGCTGCGGTTGCCGGACGCGCAGTACACAAGCACTTTGTCGAATCCCTTGATCTCGCTTAAGCGGTCAGCCAGCTCGTTATGCGGAATCAACACCGCCTCAGCGATGTGGCCTTCATCGTATTCTTCCTGCGTTCTCACGTCGAGCAGCAGATAGTTCCCCGCCATTGCAGTTGCAAACTCTTTTACGTCCACATTTTTGTATACATCCGTCTCCGCGAGTTCTTCAACGATGAGCCTGCCGTGTTCCGTGCGGCCGTCTGTCGTTACGCTGATATCAAAGCTGCCCGTTTCCACAGCCTTGAACTGCACCTGCGCTTCATCGCTGCCGGTTGTTTCCGTCTCAAAATCAGGCACGCTGATCGTGATGCTGCCTTGCCCCGTATAAATCAGCGTCACCGTTTCGCCGCGATTGGCATGGGCCTCGGAAAACCCGCTGTTCAGTTTGATAACGCGCCCGCCGTCCTGCAGCGCGCCGTCTGCCTGCGGCTGCGCACCGCACCCGCTCAGCAGCAATAGCGCTGCCGCGAGCAATATAAGTAATCTCTTCATAGCTGTGACGCTCCTCTGCTTTCCCGCCCTTTTATTACATCCGACCGTCCATCCATCACTCCTCATTTAATCATTGTTAACTTGAGGAGACGCTGTCGCCGACAGGCGACTGATGAGGTTTTCGAATTGATAGCTTTTAATTAACACCTCATTCGGATCTTCGCACCGCCTTCTCCTCTGGAAGAAATCTTTTCGGTTCATTCTTTATAAAACAATGCCCGCTTGAAGCGGGCATTTGATTAAAAATCTTTCTTGATGCGCTTGCGCCGCAGGAACGGCGGGATATCGAGCTCATTGCCCGTTTCAAACCCGCTGAGCGAAGGCGATTTCTTCTCCGGCCTGACCGGAATAAAGATGTCGTCATCGTCCGAGCTGCCGTGGAAATCGAGCTCCTCCCGCATGGGCGCACCGGTCGGCTGCTGCTTTGGCTTTCTCGGAGCACCGTTAAAGCCCGTCGCGATGACCGTGATACGCACTTCGTCTTCGAGCCTGTCGTCGGTGTCCGCGCCGAAGAATATGTTGGCTTCCGGATCGGCCGCCTGACGGATCAGATTGGCCGCTTCCTCTATTTCTAGCAGACTCATCGTTGGGTCACCCGTCACGTTATAGAGTATACCGCGCGCGCCTTCGATGCTCGTCTCGAGCAGCGGGCTTTGAATGGCCTGTTTGGCGGCATCCATCGTTTTGTTGTCGCCGTAACCGACGCCGATGCCCATATGCGCCACACCGCGTTCCATCATAACCGTGCGCACATCCGCAAAGTCAAGATTCACAAGCGCGGGCTTCACGATCAGATCCGTTATGCCCTGTATTCCTTGCCGCAGCACATCATCCGCCACGCGAAATGCTTCCAGCATCGATGTGCCTTTGCCGATCACCTGGAGCAGCTTGTCGTTCGGAATTGTGACGATCGTGTCAACAACGTCTGTGAGCTGCACATGCCCGTCCTTTGCGCGCGTGATACGCTGGCCGCCTTCGAACATGAAAGGCATGGTCACCACCGCAACCGTCAGTATCTTTTTCTGCCGTGCGATTTCGGCGATAACCGGCGCAGCGCCTGTCCCAGTGCCGCCGCCGAGCCCCGCCGCAAGATAAATCAGATTCGCACCGTCAACGATCGCATTCAGTTCGTCTATGCTTTCTTCGGCAGCGCGCCTGCCGATCGCCGGATCTCCGCCCACGCCAAGTCCGCTGGTCAGCTTCTCTCCGATCTGTATTTTGTTTTTTGCCCGTGAGAGCAGCAACGCCTGCTTGTCCGTGTTAACGGCATAAAACTCAGCACCTGTCACCCCATGATCAATCATGCGGTTGACGGCGTTGTTGCCTGCGCCGCCCACACCGATAACCTTAATTTTGGCTATGCTGTCTTGCTCAATATCAATCTCTAATGGCATATTTGACCCCCTTATTCAGAACGCTTAATCGAACATCTTTTTCGATAACCGTTCCAGTAACGCTAATCCGCCTGAGCTGCTGTGATATTTGGCCTCAAAGACATAGTCGAGCAATGCGAGCGATGTATAGTAGTTGGGCGTTGAAAGCTGCGGTGCTTCAATTTTCGAGATACGCACCTGCCGCTTTAAAAGCCCTTCAAGCATGTTCTTTACACCCTTCATCATTGCAATGCCGCCGCCGGAAAGATAAATGCGCGTTCGTCTCGCTATATTAAGCGGGCTTTTTTCAAACGCTCTGCCAATGAGCTGGCACAGGTGCTCCACCCTCGCGTCAATGACCTCAGAAACAAGGGCGTGATTGTATCTTTCCAGTCGTCCGGACCGTGCTCTGGCATAATCATATAACTTCGTGCCAGTATTTTCAAGACCAAACGAATACCGTTTTTTGATCTGTTCCGCCGTCTCCACATCAAGATTCAACACAATGGACAGATCGTTGGCTATCTGCATACCTCCAGCGTTTATTGTCTTATTATATACAATTGCATCGCCGTAGACAACCGTGACATTTGTATCATAGTAGCCCACATTAATTAATACAGAACAGCAGTCCCGTTCTTCCGCCGGAACAATGAAAAGGCTCTCAGCCAGCACCTCAGGTATATAGGCCGCCACCTTCACACCGACGTTTTGCAGCAGCGATGTTGTGTCTTCAATAAACTCGTTTTTAGCAAAAATCAACGAAACAAGCCCGTTGAGTTCGTTCGCCGCAGCATCCATCACGTCAATATAGTGATGGCCGTCTTCCAACTCAAAATAAACCGGCGTCGAGTTGACAACCGTATAAAGCGAATCATCGTACCCCTGCTCGGCATTGCCAACAAGCCGCTCGATATCGCTTTGGCATACGTGTCCGCTCTCTACTCCGGCACTGCCTTCCGAACAGACCACCTTGCAAAATACGCCGGGAACGCCGACAAAAGCCTCTTTCACCCGTTTTCTTGCTTTCTTCTCGGCAAGCGTTATCGCTTTTTCAACCGCTTGTTCCACATTTGATGGTTTTTGCCAGCGGCCGTTCTTTATTCCTTCGTATTTTGCCTCTCCGGCTCCGAGCACCTCAAAGCGTCCCATCGATTTTTCACGACCGACCACGCACATGACCTTTGACGTGCCAAATTCAACGGCAGCCGTCACATTCTTCATAGCCCGCAAAATATCCCCTTAAAAATCAAAAAAACAATAGAACACTTAATTAATATAATACCATGTTTATAATAAATAACAATATTTTTGATCTATTTCTCTCTGTAGTAGGCATTTTTCACCGATGATACGTCTAAAACGCCTCCGGACTTGCCCATTTCTGCAATTTCTCCCTGTGATGCTTTCATGAGCACGAATTTTTCATCGAGTGCCGTATCATCCCCGACCTCCACCGTCATGCCGTCACTAAGCGTTAAAACGATATCGGCTGCCAGTGAGATATCGATGCTGACCGGTGAGATTTCAGCCGATTTTAACGCGTCCAGCAACCGCGTCAACACGCCGATTTTAAAAACATCGCTTGTTCCGAGCTGCTGCCCAATCTGCACGGTATCGGCGGGAAGGCCGTTTACGAGCGGGTAGGCCCCTTCTTGGGGCTGTGTGTCCAATCGCAACACCCACCCCTCGTGGTCTATCACGATACAAGCGCTATCTTTTTGTATCCAAGCGGCTTCTTTTCTCTCTTCAATCGTGATCAGCACCTGATCGGGGTATTTAAAATCGACACTGACCGGCTTAATATACGGATCGGCGTTGAGCTTTGCCATGACCTCCTGCTTGTCCACCGCCAATATGCTCGTATTGTATTCAATTCCGCAAAGCGCAATGATGTCATCCTGACTGCGGGTTTCGCATCCGGTAACGGCTATTGTTCTCACCTGAAAAAGCTGATAAGCAACAAAGATAAGCGCGCCGATGAATAACAGCAGCGCAATCACCGTCAGCACTCTTTTGCCTTTTTTCAATCGGTCACTCCTCTCTTTTGACATTCGCACCGTATATGTTGTCTGCCCGCAATATGCACGTTTGCGCCGACGTCTTTTAATGCCCCGTTTCAGGCGCAGGTTGACAGGGCGGCTGACTCTGCGCCCATCGCTTGCCCTGATTGGATGCAATGTGATACGTTTGTTAAACTAATCATTTGTTTTTATCTTATTTTATTATAATCGTATAATTAATTTATTCAATCAATAGTTAAAAATTGGGGGATGAAACCCATGACATCTTCAGAAGTGAAATGACGAAACGAATTGAATAAAACCGCGTTTTTAAGCCAAATGCAATATGGCGTATGTCTGTTCATTACGGAAACAACGTACAGCGCATTCAACAGAGGACAAGCCGCAGCGATTAATAGCGCTCATTTTTAAGCATTCTGTTTTAAAACGGTATCTAGGTTATATGATAAAACTAAAAACTGCGAATGAACGCAGTTTTTAATTAGAAAAGTATTATATTATTCTGAATTGTTATTAACGCTAATTGTATGCATTGGGCAGTATTGTTTCGTCATAAGTCTCATCATACTTGTGTTGATAACGTTATACTCGCCCGTCATTCCTCTCTCTTTATATCCGCACCCAGCAGGTTCAGCTCCGATTCAAATGTCTCGTAGCCTCTGTCTATGATCTTGGCTTGATCGACCACCGTGGTGCCATCCGCACACAGGCCTGCAAGCACCAGCGCCGCGCCGCCGCGCAGATCCATCGCCGTCACTTCCGCGCCGTGCAGTTGCTCCACGCCTTTGATCACCGCGACGTTGTTCTTAATCACGATGTTCGCACCCATTCTCTGCAGTTCTGTCACATGCTTAAATCGGTTGTCGAATACACTTTCCACAATGATGCTCGTACCTCTGGCAATACAGGCTGCCGTGCAGAGCTGCGCCTGCATATCCGTCGGGAACCCGGGGTACGGCCCGGTTTCAATCAGATGCATTTCTTTGGGGCGTCCCTGCCCCGTCACGGTAATCGCATCGTTATAAACATCCACCTTGGCGCCCGCTTCTTTAAGCTTGGCTGTGATGGAAAACAGGTGCTCGGGAACCACATTCTTAACTGTAATCTTTCCGTTTGTGATCACAGCCGCCGTCATAAACGTGCCCGCCACGATTCTATCGGGCATACATGTGTAGGAAAACCCGTTTAAATGGCTCTTGCCTTCAATGGTGACCGTGCTCGTCCCAGCCCCGTTCACGTTGCCGCCCATCAGGTTGATGACGTTTTGCAACTCAACGATCTCCGGCTCTCTCGCCGCATTTCTGATGACCGTATTGCCCGGTGCGAGCGCGGCCGCCATCATCAAATTTTCCGTAGCCCCGACGCTCGGATAATCCAGATGAACATCGCCGCCTTTGAGCTTTCGGCCTTCGCACATGATATGGCCGCCGGCTTCGGTGATGTTGACGCCGAGGGATCGAAGGCCCCTCAGGTGCAGATCAATCGGCCGGCTGCCTATTTCGCATCCGCCGGGATAAGTAAAGCGAGCCATACGAAAACGTGCAAGAATGGGCCCCATCATAAATATTGACGACCGAATCTCTTTTGCGAGCCTGTCGGGCATTTCCCAGCGCAAGGCCCGATGCGTATCAATCACCAGACGGTCTTTTTCAAAGGCCACATACGCGCCGATGTGTTCGAGTATGGAAAGCATATAATACACATCCGAAATCGCCGGCCAGTTATATATTATGACTGGTTCTTCTGTCAGCAAAGCAGCCGCAAACACAGGAAGAGCGGCATTTTTCGCACCCTGAACTGCGATCTCGCCTTCCAGCTTTGAGCCGCCTTTTATAATCAATTTTGCCATAGTGGCCTCCCCCGCATATCATCTATCACATAATAATATCTTATGCCGAGCAGGCCAATTGGTGCTTTTAAGCCGCGTGAGACTGTTTGGATATGTTCAGCAGCACACCGATGCAGCCCATAAACATGATCAAAGATGTGCGCCCCGCGCTGATGAACGGCAGCACAACGCCCGTGGGCGGTACAAGACCCGTCACCACGCCGATGTTGATAAAAACCTGTATGGCGATCAGCGCTGTGATGCCCGTCGCCAGCATTGTCCCAAACATATTTGGCGCGCGCAGTGCGATGCGGACGCCTCGCCATATCAGTATTCCAAACGCGAGGAGCACGAGCAGACCGCCGAAGAACCCGAGCTCTTCCACGATAATGGCGAAAATGCAGTCCGATTCCATGTACGGCAGAAAGAGATACTTTTGCCGTGAATTGCCGAGGCCGAGACCGAAAAAGCCGCCCGAACCGATGGAGTAGAGCGACTGCACAAGCTGATAGCTTTCGTCGCCCGCGTATTTCCACGGGTCCATAAACGCGAATATTCTGTCCATGCGGTATTGGGTTGCGATCATTGCGAGCGCACCGCCGCCGATGCCCACGCCGCCCATGATACCGAAATGAACGAGGTTTGCGCCGCCCACCAGCATCATCACAAACATCACAAGCGCAAGCGTCACCACCGCGCTGAAATTGGGCTGCAGATATAATAATCCTGCAGCGATCAGCAGCAAAACAAGGTATGGCGCCATACCGTATTTAAACTGCCTCATCTTTTCCTGATTGATGGAGATGCCCGCCGCCATAAAAACGATGATCGCAAACTTTAAGACCTCGATAGACTGCAGATCGAGTATCACAAGATTGACCCAGCGGTGAGAGCCGTTTCTTTCGATGCCGATACCAGGCACAAAAACGAGCAGCATCAGCAAAAGACCGATGCCGAGTATCACAAAGCGCAATTTTTTGAATTTGTTGTAATCAAAAAGTATGCCGGCAATCATGGCCACAAGGCCCATCACCGCCCCGCTGATCTGCTTCCAGAAATAAAACAAAGGGTCGTTTTGTGTGTTGGAACTGTTCTCCGCGTAGTAGTAGCTCGCGCTGAAAACCATTAGTATGCCAAACATCACGAGTATCATTGTGACAATCAACAGCGGATAATCAATGGATCGTTTGGCCATGTTTCCCCCTAAAACGCATTGACGATACTCTTAAAAACTCTTCCTCTCTGCTCAAAGTCACTGAACATATCGTAGCTTGCGCACGCGGGTGACAGCAGGACATTCCATCCGTCCCCTGCAAGAGCGCGCGCTTTATCAACCGCTTCTTCAAAGCTGTCCGCAGTGCAGATGCTTTCAAACCCCGCGGCTTGCGCATCGCTTAAAATCTTCGCTTGAGTCGCGCCGATGGCGACCACATGTCTGATCAGCGGACCGAACCCCTGAAACAGCGAGAGAAAGCTGTTTTTCTTGTCGTAGCCGCCGAGTATCAACACGGTTGGCCGTGTCATTGCCTCCGCCGCTTTTTCCGTGGCATCCGGGTTGGTTCCCTTGGAATCGTTGATATACGTCACACCGTCCAGCTCACGTACAAATTCAATTCTGTGTTCCACACCCGGAAACGTCATCAGCGTTTCGCGCAGCACCGTTTCGGCAATGCCGTAACAGCGAGCGAGCGCAATGGCCGCGAGCGCATTCTCCAGGTTATGAGATCCCGGTATTTTGATCTCCTCCGGCCGGCATATCACATGCACGCCGTCTTCCTCTTTACTGACAATACGCCCTTCTTCTATAAATACGCCGCTTGAGAGCGGAACTTTCCGCGAAAACCAAATAACTTTGGATTTTTGTTTGCCTGCCATGGCACGTGTGATGGCATTGTCGTAATTGAGGACACAAAAATCCTCCGGCGTCTGATTTTTATATATCAGTTCCTTGGCGGCCGTATAGTTTTCCATTGTGATATAGCGGTTTAAATGATCTTCCGTGACGTTGAGCACCGCACACGCGTGCGGGCGGTATGTCTCGATGGTATCGAGCTGAAGTGCGGCCGTTTCCGCCACGACGATGTCGCCTTTTCTTGTGTTGAGCGCTTCTCCCGCAATGGGTATACCGATATTGCCAAGTACATGTGTGACAAATCCCGCGTTTTTAAATATTTCACCTGTCAATGCGGTGGTTGTTGTTTTGCCGTTGGTGCCCGTAATGGCTACAAATTCGGCCTGCGAATACAAAAATCCGAGCTCAATCTCCCCGATGACGCTTTTGCCGTCTGCACGCGCCTGCGTGATAAAAGGCAGGTTTGTGGGAACGCCTGGGCTTAACACCAGCGCATCGCAGCCTTTTGCCGCCGCGTCCGCGTCCGCCCCGAGCGCCATCTGCACGCGGCCCAAGAAGTCATCGAACGTCCCCGTCGGAAACTGTTCCGCCGTCTTCATGTCGTAAAGCACCACCTGCGCGCCCACTTCCAAAAGCAGCCGGGCGCTGGCAAGGCCGCTTTTGGCCATGCCGACCACCATGACTTTTTTTCCTTTGTAATCCATGCTTTCCCCCTAATTAACCGCCAATATGCCCACCAGACACAGGATGATTGTGATCATATAGTAAAAAGCCACAATTCTTGTTTCAGGCATTCCTTTAAGTTCAAAATGATGGTGAAGCGGGGCCATCTTGAATATGCGCTTTTTGCGCGTTTTGTAAGACCCCACCTGTAGGATGACGGAGATTGACGACATCAGCACCATGAACCCGGTGATGATCATCAGCAGCTGCAGGCGCGACACCACGCCGATGACAGCCACGGCGCCGCCGAGCGCCAACGACCCCGTATCGCCCATGAACACCTTAGCCGGATACGTATTGAAACGCAAAAACCCGAGACATGCGCCCGTCACCGCCGCCGAGAATATCATCATATTGCTGGTGCCTGCCGCCGCGAGCGTCTGTCCGCTGGCGGTGTATAGCTCGTACATGCCGAAGAAAATCATCGCAAATGTGGCCGTGTTGATCAGCACGACGCCTGAGGCAAGGCCATCAAGGCCGTCGGTTAAGTTAACGCTGTTGACGATCAGCACCACAACAATCACAGTGAACGGAATGTACCAAACGCCAAGGTCCCACTCCACACCAAAAAACGGCACGATCAGCTTGGAGCCGATGGAGGGATTGTTGTAGGCGAAAAAGGCCACAATCAGCGCGATGCCGAGCTGACCGATAATCTTTTGATAGGCTTTTAAGCCGAGCGAACGCTTTTTGAGCACGATGATCAGATCATCCATCAGTCCGATGAGCCCGAACCCGAGCGTCACACCAAGCGCAAACCACATATAATCATAGCTGCCCCGCGCAAAAATCAACGAAGCCGCAAACAGCCCGACAAGTATGATAATACCGCCCATCGTCGGCGTGCCCGCCTTACTGAGATGGGTCTGTGGGCCGTCATCTCTGATCTGTTGTCCGAATTTCAGTCTTTTGAGCAGCGGTACCCCAACATATCCCGCGGCCAGTGCGACAAAAAATGCAGTCAACACAGAGTAAATGATGATATCCATATCGCCTTATCTCCTGTATGTCATCGAAAAATTTATTTCAGGTTTTCATTGAGCAGCTCTTTAACAACGATTTTTTCGTCAAAGGGATGCTTAACACCATTAATTTCCTGATAAGTCTCGTGTCCTTTGCCCGCCAATATGATGATGTCGTCCGGATACGCATTTTGTATGGCATAACGGATGGCGGCGCGGCGGTTTTCAATGCTCACGTATTCACAATCCGTTTTTTTGATGCCCGCTTCAATTTCCGCGATAATATCAAAAGGGTTTTCCGTACGCGGGTTGTCCGACGTGATCACCGTAAACGTGGAAAGTCTCCCCGCGATTTCGCCCATCATGGGCCGCTTCCCGCGGTCACGGTCGCCCCCGCAGCCAAACACCGTGATAATGCGCCCGCGCGCAAAACCTTTAACTGTTAACAGCGTATTCTCCAGGCTGTCGGGTGTGTGCGCGTAATCAAGTATAATTGTAAACGGTCGGTTTCCGGTATCAAGCACCTCAAAACGGCCCGCCACACGAGGCATCGCTTCAAGGCCCGTTTTGATGGTTTCAAGACCCACATCGAGATGCATGCAGGCCGTCGCCGCTGAAAGCGCGTTATACACGCTGAAAATACCCGGGATGTTGAGATTGATCGGTATCATGCCGCGTATGCTGCAGAGGTCAAAACTCACACCTTTGGGTGTGATCTCAATGTTCTTCGCATAAACATCCGATCGTTCCTTTATACCGTATGTCAGCCAGTCTAAATCGATACCCTCCATCATAAACGCAGACACCGCATCGTCCGCATTGACGGCAGCGCGCTTTGCCTTATGGAAAAGCAGCTTTTTGGCCGACATGTATTTATCAAAGGTTTCATGAAAATCGAGGTGATCCCGCGACATATTGGTGAAAACGCCCACATCGAATGTGATGCCCGCCACACGCCCCAGAACCAATGAGTGCGACGAGACCTCCATCACCACCGCATCGCACTCTTCGTCCGCCATCTGGCGCAGCAACGCAAAAAGATCGGGCGATTCGGGCGTTGTCCGATCGGTATGCAGCTCTTTCTCGCCGATCATGTTGATGATCGTGCCGATGAGCCCCATTTTCTTGCCGGCTGTTTCCATCACGGATTTGATCATGTAAGTGGTTGTCGTCTTGCCTTTGGTGCCTGTGATGCCGATCATTGTCAGGCTTTCATCGGGCCGTCCGTAAAACTCTCTCGATATGGATGCCATGGCCGTGCGTGCATCGTCCACCACAACTTGAGGTATGTTAATGTCTAAAGGTCTTGTCACCATGAGCGCCGCCGCACCGTTGTCCACCGCCGCCTGCGCATAGCTGTGTCCGTCCGTCTTGTATCCGCTGATGCAGAAAAAGAGTGCCCCTTTGCACACCTTTCTTGAATCGTAAGCCACGCTGCTGATTTCGGTTTGCGCATCCCCCAAAATACGCATCCCGCTGCCACACAAATCTTTTAGCTTCAAAAAGCCATCCTCCCATCCCCCCGATATATCTTCCCTTTCGGGGGCCCATATAAAGCAATTCCGCAAGGATTATAACACAATGCGGACAGAATGTAACGTATAAAAAACGTCGCCCCAAAAAGCGGCGCTCTTCGGGGCTTCTTGCTTTTATTCCGTGTTTTCCGATCCCGAGAAATCAACCATCACCTTGGTGCCGGGAGCCACAAGGGCTTTTGGCTGCGGGCTCTGATAAACCGCCTTGCCTGTGCCTGAAATACCGAGTGTCAAATGACAGCTCTCCAGTATCTGTGACGCTTCCATGATCGTCTTTCCCGTCAGATCCGGCACTTCAATCTGTCCAGTAAAATCCGTGATATCGGGATTGGTCATGTAAAGGCATATGGTCGTACCCTCATACACGATTGTATCGGGCGCAGGCAGCTGGTTGGTCACGGTGCCGGTGCCGTTATAAATGTACTTGAGGTGAAGCGCATCCAGCGCCACCGCCGCCGCATCGCCGTCCTGATTCACAAGATTCGGGACCGTTACCTGCGCGGGCTCCGCCACCTGTGTATAATCAGGCTCGACGCCCATGTACTGAAGCGACTCCAAAAGCACGCTTTTCACATACGGTGCGGCCACAACGCTGCCGAAGTCGACCGGCACATTCGGCTCATCCACGATGATCAGCACGGCGATTTTCGGATCGTCCGCGGGTGCAAAGCCGATGAACGACGCGATGTGCTTGCCCGTCATCACCTGATGGTTCTCGTCGTACTTCTGCGCGGTACCCGTTTTTCCGCCGACGCGGTAGCCGGGTATGTAGGCGTTTTTGCCGCTGCCTTCCGTCACAACGCTTTCGAGTATGCTGCGCATCGTGGCGGATGTCTCCGGCGTTATCGGCTGAGACACCACGGTGGGCTCATACTCCTTTATATAGTTTCCGTCGCTGTCCGTAATTCCCTTGACAAGCATCGGTTTGTATAAAAAACCGCCGTTCACCACCGCACTGAATGAGGAGATCAATTGCAATGGTGTTACGGCTATAGATTGCCCGAACGCAATTCGGGCGAGGTCACTGTTTCGCACATATTTTTCCGCCATGACGATACCGCCCTGATCGGCAGGGTATGTAATCCCTGTGTTCTGGCCGAAGCCGAACTTGTAGATATAATCGTAGAACGTCTGCGTGCCCATTTTCAGGCCCATCTGCATAAAGGCCACGTTGCACGAGTTCTGCACCGCTTTGTAAAGGTCCTGATGCGCATGGCCGCGCGGGAAGCGCCAGCATTTGATCGGCTGGCCGTCGACGGCGTAACTGCCCGAGCAGTCAAATGTCTCTTGAGTGGTGATCGCTCCGCTGTCGAGCGCCGAGGCACAGGTGACGGCTTTGAATGTCGAGCCGGGCTCATACACGTCTGTGATGACCTTGTTGCGCGACAGCTCGGTGAGCTGGGCGATATCGTCGCGCGGCGGGTTATTGAGATCGTAATCCGGATAGCTCCCGAGCGCGAGTATGCCGCCCGTCTTGGGATCCATCGCGATGCCCCAAGCGCCCTTGGCGTTTTGCTGAACCATGGCCGCTTCAAGCGATTTTTCGAGGAAGCTTTGAATCACTTCATCAACGGTCAGCATTACATTATAGCCGTCAACAGGCGGAACATACGCTTTTTCCCCGAGCGGCACTTCCCTGCCGTCTCTGTCTGCTTCAGATACAATTTTTCCGCTCTGTCCCGACAGATATTTGTCAAAATACGCTTCGAGCCCTTCAAGGCCGTTGCCGTCCACCGATGTAAAGCCGAGCGTCTGCGTTAAAAAAGCGCCGTTCGGGTAATACCGTTTTATATCGATTGTAAAGTACACGCCCGGGAGATTGAGCTCCCTTAATTCGTCCGCGGCATCGTTATCCACCTGACGTTTGAGCCACACTTCCGACTTTTTGCTGTCGGTGGCGAGTTTGAGCACATTTTCGTATTCCAGCCCGAGCTTTTCCGCAAGGACCCGGGAAATTTCCTCCGGGTTCCCCTTCTTCACTTCGGCGGGACGCAGCACGACGGTTTGGGCATTGGCGCTCTGCGCCAGAATATTGCCTTTGCAGTCCACAATGCTGCCGCGTTTGGCGCTGACCACAAGGTCGCGTGTCTGCTGAATGAGCGCCTTCTCACGCAGCATGTCTCCCTGTACGAATATGATGAGGCCGAGCTTCACGGCTACTGCCGCAAAAAGCACGACGACCACCGTCATCAGAAACAGCAGCCTTTTTTTCGATTTCAGGGAGGTTTGCGTGCTCTTGACGCTTTCCTTCCGCACTATTTTGTTGTTGTTTGTTTTCTTGGTCATCAGCCGCTCATATTAATAGAAATCTTTTGATCCTGACGCGGGTATGCCATCTGGAGCTCTTCCTGCGCTTTTTGTTGGACAACTTCCACATTATCGCTGAGTTCCATCTTGAGCGACAGCTCATCAATCTGTGCATCCAGCGTTTCAATGCTTTCCTTAATCTCATTGTTGCGCGCGCCAATGCTGCAGATCACGGCATAACGGGAAACCATCAGAGACAACGCACAGAAAGCCACAAAAACGACAAACAACGTGGAAATGAGGCTCTTTCTCGACCGGACACGTTCACGTTGCAGCGCCTGCTGTTTGGCTTTGGCTGCCGCTTGCGCCTTACTGTTTGGCTGCCGTTTTGTTTGCTTTTTCTGAGCAGGATGCGCAGCCGGCCGGGATTTTGTTGCAGGCCTTTCAGGATCGATACTAATATATGCGACATTTCCCTGCATCTTGACTACTCTTTTTTGCGCAGGGTATTGCGTAATTTCATAATCGTATTTTCTTTGTGCTGACTGCATGCTGCACTCCCCTATCCGCGCGCCTCAAACACGCGCAGTTTCGCGCTTCTTGACCTGTTGTTTTCCTCGATTTCCTGCGCTGACGGCAATGTCGGTTTTCTGGTAACCACTTTGCCCATGGGCACCTTGCCGCAGACGCAGACCGGAAATTCGCTGGGGCATTCGCACGGATTTTCAAACCGTCTGAATTCCTGTTTAACAATTCGGTCTTCCAGGGAGTGAAAGGTAATCACGGCGATCCGGGCGTGAGGCCGCAAAGCCTGCACGAAATGGAACAACGCGCTTTTCACAGCGTCCAGCTCTCCGTTGACCTCGATTCGCAGCGCCTGAAATGTTCTGCGCGCCGGGTGAGGCCCGTCTTTTCGTGCACCGCTCGGAACCGCCTTCTTAATGACCTCAACGAGATGCGCGGTGGTTTCAATGGGTTTTTCGCTTCGTTCCCTCACAATGAACGAAGCGATTCTGGCTGCCCATCTTTCCTCACCGTAATCCCGAAGTATTCGTTCAAGGTCCTGCTGCGAATAGCTGTTAACCACATCCGCGGCGCATGCCGAGTCTTCTCTGTTCATGCGCATATCAAGCCTTGAATCTAAATGATATGAAAACCCCCTGTTACATTGGTCCAGCTGGAACGATGAGACCCCGAGGTCCAGCACCGCTCCGTCTATTCCATTTATATCAAGCATACTGAGTATGTCTTTGATATTCCGAAAATCATCGTGGACGAAGACCGTTTCGTCCTCGAACTGTTTGAGCCGCTCCCCGGCTTGTTCCAGCGCGTAGGTATCTTTGTCGATACCGATAAGCCGGCCGCCCGGTGTGATCCGTTTGAGGATCTCGAGCGAATGGCCGCCGCCGCCCAGCGTTCCGTCCACAACCGTCATGCCGGGGCGAAGCTTCAGCGCGTCAACCGTTTCGTTAAGCAGTACGCTCGTGTGGGCCATGCCTTATACCCCGTATTCCGCAAGCCCTGCGATCGCGTCGCTTCCGGCCACCTCGAGCATGTAGGCATCCCATTTCTCTTTGCCCCAAATCTCTGCGCGGTTGGATGCTCCGATCATCACGACTTCCTTATCGATGCCAGCCTCGTCGCGAAGCTGCTGCGGGATGAGAATGCGGCCTTGCTTATCCGGCTCACACTTACTTGCACCCGAGAAGATCATACGCACATAGCACTGAGCCTTGGCATCCGATTGAGGAATGGCATTCAGCTTCGCCGCAAACTTATCCCATTCTTCTTCCGAAAAGGCGCTTAAGCAGTTTTGATTGAGACGTGTAATGTAAAAAGGTTCGCCAAGTTCGACTCTGAGCTTTGAAGGCACTGCGAGCCGGCCTTTTTCGTCGACGCTATGGAAAAAACGTCCGATCAGCGATCCTTGCACTGTCTCTCCTCCGGCAGCCTTATGCCTCGTCAGACATTTTTGCCGCCCCAACGGGGTTATAGGGCGTGGCTTCTACTCTTCACCACTTATCGATGTTTTCTCACCATTCTTACCCACTTTTCCCCACTTGATTATGACTATTCGGTATCAAAGCCGTAAATCCTTCTTAAAAGTGAATATAATTTCAATTAAATTTTTATATTTGTAGATGTCGATTAAGGCTTATACAACATGTGGTGGAGAATGTATGTTTGCCCGAACGAGCGTTTGCATGCGTGATGAAATAACCGGTATAATGCCCAAGCCGGGCGGCGGCGTATTAAAGCTTGCAGTCTTAACGCCGCGCGTATAGAATTGGGAACAGGAGGATGAACGATGAAAAAATTTGGCTTTTTAAAATCCGAAGAACCGCTGGATATTGACGCATCCGTCCCTGACGATTCGGAAAGCAAGGCGTCTTTAAACAGAAACAAAAGGCTGGTTATCGGCATTGCGGCTGCCGTGCTGGTGCTGGCGCTGGGTTTTTTTCTGCCCGCGCTGTTGGATGCCGTTGTCCCCCCCGCCGCCGCTCAACCTCCTGTTTCGCAGCCGCCGCAAGCGTCGGCTCTGCCCGCAGGGAATTCTGAACTGGATGTGACCGCTTACGCCGAGGAATGGAAAGCAACGTCACTGCAGCCGGGCGTTGCGATACAGCTTAATGCCTACTCTCCCGCGCAAAGCAGTGTGCCAGGTCTGCCCTTTATCATCACCGTCGTCAGCGACGATTTGGGCAAGGACAGCTTACGCGTTGATCTGGACGCAGGCAGTCTCATCACGTGGGTACCGCCCGATTATACCGTGAAACAACGCGGCACAACCTATGTGCTGTCGTCCGGCGATACAATTTATTGGTCCCCGCTCGATGCGAAGGGAGCGCCTGTGGCGCAATGCACTATGATTGTGACCGCTTACGACAGCGAGAATCAGGCGCATGCTGTGACTGTTGCCATCAGCCAGACGAAGGATTTTTCTTACACGGCTGAGATAATAAAATAAGCGGACTGAAAACCCATATACCGGCGATAAGCAGTGGGATTCCTCTTCCGCTCACGCTCCATCGGAATGACATCAACCACTTTATTTGAAACGCTGAAACGGAGGTTCATTCCTCCGTTATTGATTTCGGTTAATAGTGTCTTAAGGCTTCCCCTTGGAGGGGAATCTATCGCCGCAAGACGGCTGATAGGTATTCATACGAAAAACTTCTGATTGACACCTCATCCGGCGCTTCGCGCCACCTTCTCCTCAAAGGAGAAGGCTTTTTTATATCCGGCAAAACATGTGAAAATAAAAAGGAGACCAAGCAGTCTCCTCAATATGTCGAAAAACGTCTTTTGCAATCTCTCCAAATGGGGATAGATCGGGCGCTATCGCCGCAAGGCGACTGATGAATCATTTATTTTTAAACCTCGGGCTCAGGTTAACATAAAGCAGCCCGCCGAACATAATCACAAATAACAGCACCCACGACGCCGGCATAATGATAATGGCTGCGATATTGAGGCCAATAAAAAGGCCGCCGATCAGCAGAACGATGCCCGCCGTAATCAGCATCATCCCCACAAAACGCGTCAGCGCCCGTTCGTTCACCTTTGCTTTTTTTTCAGGCGAAGATGTGTTATAGCCTGCGATGAGCCCGCTCAGATTGAATACGCGAACGAGGATGCCCATCACGAGCAGCAGCCCTCCCGCAAGAACATTGGAAACCCACATGATTAATCTCCCTTCTGCAAGAAAACCGCCCCAAGAGCGAGGCGGTTTAATGTCTTTATATGCGCAGCACGCAGGATTTATGCAACCACATCGCCCTTGTAGCTGATCAGCGACGCATTGTGAACGCCAGGGATCGCCGAGAACGAATCGATCATGCCTGCTTCGCTTTCCCGTAAGTTCATCTCAATGGTCAGCTCAATCGTGCCCTCTGCAACGATCTTGGATTTCAGTTTACCGGAAGGCAGCTTGCGCAGCACAGCCTGCACCTCTTTTTTGCACGCCTCGTCAAACCGGAGCACAAGCATAAACGGCAGGTTCTTCTTGGATTTGAACAGGTTCCAGACCAGCAGCAGCACACCGATAACAGCCGAACCGACGAGGGCTGGAACAAAGAATTGTGCCCCGAGGGTGATGCCACAGCCAATAGCCCAAAACATGAATATCGTATCCATTGGGTCTTTCACCGCCGTCCTGAAACGGACGATGGACAGCGCACCGACCATACCAAAGGTGAGCGCAATGCTGGATGACACCACCATAATGATTAATGAGGTCACCATGGACAGCATGATTAAGGATGTGCCGAAGCTTTTTACGAAGATAACGCCCGAAAAAGTCAGCCGATAAATCAAATAAACAAAAAGGCCGAGCACAAACGCAAGAGCAACCGTCACAAGAATACCAACAAGCGTGATATCGCCCTGCATCTGAAACTTATCCAAAAAACTTTGTTTGACTACATCACCCATTTTATAATTCCTCCTAGTCGTACTTTCTGCATAATAAATATTTTGATATGGCGCTTCTGTGCGCCGCGTTCACATTGCTGAGTATCATCTTGATATATTCGGGCAGATAGCGGTCGAACTTGACTTCGAGCACCATCATGCCTTCATCGAGCACCGGCATCGTCGGCGTCAAAGGGTTAAACACATCCCTGATCCACAGCCCGCCCTTCAAATCCTTGTCAAACGTGATGCGGACGTTTTCAAGCGGCGATACAAACGCTTCACGCCAGTAGTCCACAATGACGCGAGATTTCAAATCGTTGTTTCTCATCTGAATATAGATTTCATTCGCCAGCGGCTCCGGGCGCCCCTCGAGCACACTGTAATCTCCCGCAATCAGGCTGTCGCTTTCGTCGCGCGTGAGGCCGATGCTGACCTTGGAGATGTATTGCCCCTGCTTGATCTTTTTTTCAAACCGGATCACGCTGTCGCTGTAATTGTAAAAACGGATTCTGTATTTGCACCTGTCGTCCACACCCGCGATTTTTTCCTTCACCGCTGTTTCATACACATCATCGAAATAGACGCTGCGGATATGGTAATGCCCGTCATCGTTCGCGTTGCGGTCCACGGCAAGCAGCGTTTTTATCGTATTGCGGAGCAGCACATAATCGTGGTAATTGATATAAAACTTGAGTTCATGCCGGAAACTCAGTTTTCCGTTCGGTGCGGTTTCCTGCATGTAATCGGCATCGTGCAAATCAGTGCGTGATACAGGCGCCGCCGTGCTAAATTGACGCTCGGTAAACCGCGGCTGAGGCGCTCTTTCGGGCTCAGTAAACTGCAGGCTCTCACGCTGCGGCGACGGTTTGGTTCTCTTTGACACCTGAACCGTTGCTTTCGGTTTGGGCTTTTGCACCGGTGTGTCTTCGCCAAATACGCTGAGCTCGGTTTGCGGCTGCTGCCGCACACTGTTGTACCGGCTGGCCAGCGCCGCGCCGCGTTTATCGGCCTTCTTTGTTTTGGGTGCGGCGGAAAATACGCTGAGTTCGGCGGCCTTGGGTGCCTGGCGCCTTCCCTGCGGGACGCTCCGTGTCAGGCTGCTGTTTCGGCTGAAATCCTGTGACGACAAAGGCTGTATGTCCTTACGCTTGGCGATCGGCGTTTGTTTTTTCAGTTTTCTGAAGATGTCTTCATCCCGTGCCATAGTCCCTTATCCTTTGAATCCAAGCACCCGCATCGTGCGGATGAATTGGATTGATATGCGTCTTTTCGCATGGTGCGTGACAGTCATCGTCCGTCCATTGATTAGGCTTGTGAAATAATCTCGAATGATTGTATCACGCTCATTGTCAAAAGACAACACTTTTAGACTTTGTTTTCCATTATAACCCAACAAGCTGTTTTAAAGCCCTGCCGCTTCTTTTATCCGAAAAGACTGCTCATCTGCTCGTCCGAAAGGGTAAAGCCGCTCTTCATCTGCTCGTCCGAAAAATCGAAACAGCCGCGCAGAGTGGCTCCCGAAATACCCAGCTGGCTTTTGATCTGTTTGAGCATTTCATATGGACGCTGCTTTGCAAATTTGCGCATTGTTTCAACAGAGTCTTCCCAGTTCGTTTTCGTGTCGGTGAATTTTGCGCGTTCCGCAGGCATCTCAGAAGCAACGGATGCGGCCACCTCGTCAATCACGCTGATAAAATGGTCTGTCGTATAGAAATTTTCCATCGTCCAGGCGAACCTTTTCAAAAAAGCTTCCTTCCACGGCTGATAGGAGAGCAATGCGTTGAACAGCGACGATCCACTGACATCATCGGCTCTTCGGCGTTCCAGCGTGTTGTGCGACGGTTCGCGGAACGACCAGCACATATCATAAAAAATCTGTTTCCATTTACCGCCCGGTATCTGATAAAACTCTAAGTTGTTATAATCGGAATTCGCCACATAGATCTGGTTGATAATGAGGTCCATGTAGCTGTCCGTATCCAGCCTCTGCGCAAGGTAATCGTAGTTCTCTTTGAGTGACATATCATGGGTCGTGTAATAGTTATATAGATCGATATACCCCTCGTTGGTCCCGTTCTTAATCCATTTTAATCCCGATCCGTACAGCAGATTCACGGCATCCGGGTTGTCAATGCCTTCAACCTGAGCCACCCAATTTTCATTGCGCTTTTGTTCAAGGAAATAGACGCCCCAGTATTGACCGTTAAGATAAACCACATACGTTTTATAGGTTTGCGTCAGGGCGTTTGTTTTTCCGCTGATCAGGCTTAATATCACAGCTTCCTTAATTTTGGCGTACCACTGATCCTGTCCGCCGCCTCGAAGCACAAGTGAGCTGTATTCAATGTATGGCAGATCTTTAAAGAAGGGATATTCCATTGACCCCTTACCGTATTCGCTGCGCGCCATAATGGCAAACGATTTTTGCTGATTGTCGCGGCTGAAGCCGCCCTGTATACGGATCCCCACATTTTGCTGAAATGCCTGTTTGCCCGCCTCATCAAACACTTCAAAAGATGCGAGGCGCTCGGATTCCTTGCCGCCCTCCAGATAATTTGCCACCTGATAATGCTCCGTGGAGCCTTCAACCAGCTGCGGATTCGGGCCCAGCCTATAGATGCCCGTCTGCGGGTTAAACAGGTCGTCGGGATTGCATACAAGAGATATCACCGGCAGCGTATGCGATGCACCGATAACGTATGTCGCCGTCGTCGTCCCGCTGTCAAGATAGCCGTCCCGAAACGCGCGCGCGCGAATCAGTCCCGTGGTGTTCATGGGGATAGGGCCTGTATACGGCGTTGAGCCAGCGGTGGGAACAGTGCCGTCGGTGGTGTAATAAATGGCGGCTCCCTGTGTGGCGCACGAGAGCGTGATTGTCTGAGCGGCATCATAGCGCCCAGCCGGAATATCCGCTTTCGGATCGGCCACAAAACCGCTACTCGGATTTGCGTTCGCCGCGCCCGGCGTCGGCTGCGTAAAATAAAAGATTCCGTCCTGCTGCGCCATTCTGCCCACCGATATCCCGCGCGGCAGCGTATCGATATTGAGCTTGTCCTGCAATACGCCCTCATTATTAAAAAGAGCCAGAACCTCTCCGCCTGCGCTCAGCTTAAACGTGGTATGCACATATTTTTTTTTTATGCTTTGATCGTTCGCGAGGCCGGACGCAAGCACCGTGTAATACTCTCCTGGCGCGAGCGTTTTATCCGGCAGCCGAAACTTGCCCGGATTGCCCGTGTTGTCCGTCAACCCGTAGCCTGCCAGATTGATGGCTTGGCTGCCTCGGTTGTAAAGCTCAATCCAATCGTATGTTTCACCATTGTCCTCGGCAAGAAAACTCTGATTGGAGGTCATGACCTCGCTGAAGACAATGTCTCCGAGCGCCACAGGATTGGCTGCGATGAACTGCTGATTCCCTTCGTCCGTATTCGCATACCCGGGCGACGGTTTGCTGCTGAGTGTCCATTCGTCCGTGTACGTGCTGCCATCAAACGTCCGGGTGTAAGCCATGTCTGCCTGAGAATCGGATACCGTGACCTGATCGAGTATCAACCCGACAGGTGAAGCGAGCGAAATCACTTCATTGAATGAAGAAATGCCAAAGCTTGTATGAATCGCGCCTTTTTCCAGGTCTGTCCCCATTTTATCCTGACCAGAGGCGAACACGATCATGTAAGCGCCCGGCTGTATTGTGACGTCGGGGAACTTCCAGTCAAGCACGTTCTGCGGGTCGTCCGAGAGACCGCAGCCGAGCAGGCTCACCGCCTCCGTCCCCGCGTTGTAAATTTCTATATAATCGTTGTAAACGCCCTTGTTATCCGTCAGTGTCGTCTTGTTGGCCGCCATCACTTCGGTGATCAGCAGAGTGGAATCGGCTGCGTAACGGCTCGCCTGAAACGCCTGAGCACCGGCTTCGTCGTTAGAAAATCCGGGTGTCGGGCTTTCAAAAGTGCTCCATGTATTCGGATCCGCCGCCTGACGTCCCGTGGAGATATTCTTAGCCTGATCCTCATATTCGGCTTCGTCAACAATCTTGCCGGACGCATCCATCAGATACACGCCGCCTTTGTCCGCGCTGAGCTTGAAATTTGTATGCAGCACACCCGCCGGGTCAGTTTCGGATTTACCGGACGCAAACACCACAAGAAAGCTGCCTGCTTTAAGCGTGGCATTGGGAAAAGGCCATTTGACGGCTGATTTGTCATCCGAAAGCCCCAGGCCCGAAAGGTTCACGTCCGTGCTTCCCGGATTGTAGATTTCGATCCAGTCGCTGTTGTTGCCCTTATCGTCTATAAGGCAGCCGCCGTTGCTGGCCATGAACTCGTTGATCATCACGCCCGATGAGGTGACCGGCCCGGTTTCCCCAGCCGGCGTTTTCTGTTCAGTCTGCAATAAAAAATATATACCTACGCATAAAGCCGCTATCAATATAACGGCAGCTAATCCCTTTAATGCTCTCAAGGCTTATCCACTCCCCGCCTAAAAATTAACACAACCACACGCATCAACAACAAAACTGATTTTATCACGAGTTTTGACAAAACACAACCAAGCGGCTTTTGAGTTCCATTTACTTCTTAGTCCACCCGGTTCGCGAAAAAGCGCCCCGTCCTTGCCCCAATACCAAGCTTAGACGAAGCGCTCTATTGTTTTGTTCCATCTTTTAAATAATTTTTTTAGTTAAGATAATCGTCCAGGTTATAATCACTCATGTCAAAATCGTCAAGATTGTAGTCGCCAAGGTCGCTGCCATCAATGTTAAAATCGTCGAGAATATCCGTAAAATCCTGCTGTTCCACGACATCGCGGGTAAAATATGTGCCATCCACATAGAGCCGGTCCCCTTCGAGCGAGAAATCGGCTTCTTGAGACATTCCCATCATCTCCACCGTCAAGGTGCCCGAGTTGCTGCCGGCATCATAGGTATATGTGCCGGACATCGGCAGCCCCGCCGCTTCATAATTGACCGTGCCGCCGCCTAAAAATTCGATTGTCCCGTATCCGCTCGGATCGTACCATTTGCCCATAATGCCCCCGGCACCACCCGGAAGAATAAACACAAACAGCACCACCAGAAAAATGGCAAGCACACCCGCTCCCACCGACAATCCGATGATCAGGCCTTTTTTGCTCTTTCCTGTTTGCGCCGCCGGATACCCTTGAGCAGCCCCCTGATAATAAGGCGCCGCGACGGGCTGCTGCGGGGTGCTTTTTAAGCTGGTGCCGCACCGCGTACAAAACACCATAGTTTCATCAACCTGCTGACCGCATTTTGTGCAAAACATACAAGACTCCTTTAATTTATTTTTCTATAGATTCGCGTCATTCCGCGCTGTTCCAGTCAACTTGCTCCACAAAATCGCGCGTATATTGTATCGAATCCAAAGTGAGCAATCCGTCGTCCGATAACGCCGCCATGTACGTGGTATCCGTCAGATCCTCTTGAAGCCGCCACGAAGACGAAGCCGCATCATAGTCATAAGTGCCCCCGAGCGCAATATCCGATACCGTCATGCTGTATGTCCCGTCTGTAAAAAATTCCAGCGTGCCGCCATAGCCTGTCGTCTCGTACCATATACCGGATATATCAGGCTGCGCCGCCATGGTCGTCTCACTTGGGGCTTCGGATGGCGCAGCAGACACCTCTCCGCTCGGCGTCGGCGTCTCTGTCTCCTCGATTCGGCTTGACATATCATCAATGAAGTCGTCCACGTCAAAGTCATCACCGGCTTTTTCATAAATACCCATACCATCCAATTTCAGGCCGTCATCGGTTATCGCAAAGTCATAGTTTTCATCATCCACCGAGATGACGCCCATTCCCTGCGCAGTGTCGTATTCAAACTGCCCTTTGAAGGTACTATACGTGGTGAAGACGCGCATGCTGCCGCTATTTTTAAACTCAAGCGCTTCGCCGCGCTGTTCGCTGTACCAATATCCGGTTAAGCCGGGTGCCTTTTGAATCAGGACACCGGGCCAAACAAAAAGAGCAACAGCCGCAGCCGCAATCAAAAAAGCGCCGACAATCAACCCGAAGATCAGTCCCGTCCGTTTCTTTTTGTATTGCTGCGACGGATACGGCGGCGGCATCAATCCGCCCTGATTTGGGGGCAGAAAAGGAGCCGCCTGCGGGTAAGCGTTCGGGTTTTGAATACCCGTATCGGGAGGCATGGGTGCTGCCTTCGTATCTCGTATCAGCGGGTTGCCGCAGGCAGTACAAAAAGCCGCTCCGTCCGGGTTGCCGTGGCCGCATTGCGAACAAAACATAGCGTTACTCCTTTATGAGGCATTGATATCAAGATACTGACTGTTATGTATGGATATTGACGCTGCGTCAAACAGCAGCGCAGATGCCGTGTATCATCAATTAAAGGATATGAAGCCCAAAAAGTAAAAATACAGCAATCAGCGCCACAACAAGCGCGCCAAAAACAATAAGGGGGCCCTTCTTAATGCCCTCGCTGCCGGTCTTCGGTGGGATACCGCTGACAAGCGCCAAGCCGCAGTCGTCACATACTTTTTTTGGTTTTTTGAAGGTTTTACCGCATTTCTTGCAATACATGGATTCCTCCGTCGTTGTTTTTCAGATATTCTATCACATTTGTTTTCACACCGCCATGGCAAAATTCCAAAATAATGCCTGTTTTGCTGACAAAAACTTAAGATTCCCTCACCAAATTCAGTTGCAAAACGTTTTGTCTTATGTTAAAATACGATTCGTTATCAAAACGAGTAATATTAATGGAGGTTTGGACACTTGCCAAATATCAAATCGGCGGAAAGACGCATGAAGGTTGAGGCGAAGGCCAATTTGAGAAACCGCATCGTCAAATCCGAGCTCAAGACAATTGCGAAGAAATTTCAAGCGGCTGTGACAGCGGGAGATAAAGAAGCGGCTGCCGAGCTGTATAGGGAATTTACCGGCGCGCTGGATAAAGCGGCTCTTAAGGGCACCATCCACAAGAACGCTGTGAACCGTAAAAAGGCCCAAATCACAAAGGCGTTTTCTTCACTGACAGCTTAACAGCTCACACGATTGAAGATAAGGCCCTTAAGGTTATCCTTATGGGCTTTTTTGTGTTTTCCGAGAGCGTTCAAAAACCGTACACACTGACAAGCGCGGCGCTCAGCGCGAGCTCGGCATCCCTCTGCCCCGATTTGATACCATAATCCAAGTCGGCGAGCTGCTTTAAGCCGTCGCGCAGCTGCGCGGCGGAAAAGCGGCTGCACTCCCTCATGAGCATGCGCGCCGCAAAGCTCTTTACATTCAGTGCCGACGCGATACGTTCTTCACCAAAACCCGCATCCACCATTGTTTTTGTTTTGTACAAATCTCTGACCTTGCGCGCAAAAAGCCCGATGAGCCCTTCGGGGCTTTCCGATTCGAGAATCTCAGCGAGCAGATCCCGCGCTTCTTTCGCTTTCTTTTCCACAAACAGCCTGTGTATTTCAAACACGTTGTATTCAAGAGAGCGCGACGCGCAGGCTTTGACATGCGCCGATGTGATCTCCTGAAAACCGCTGTACACAGCGAGCTTGGCCATTTCGTTCTCCAGCGTAAAGTAATCGCAGCCGGATAACGCGACCAGTTCCTCGGCTGTCTTCGCCGACATACGCACCCCCTGTGCTTTGGCCTGAGCCGCCACAAAATCCGCGCAGGCGGCGGCGGTGGGCGAAGCAAACTCACGCACCTCTCCGAGTTCCACAATGCGCTTATAGAGCGTTCGGCGCTTATCGGGCGCATCAGTACTGCAGAGCACAAGCACGGTGGTCTCGGGCATCTTATCGAGATATGCCGCGAGCTTCTTGGCTTCCTCGGCGCTGCCTGAGCCGCCGAGCCACGGGCAATCGAGCACGGCCAGCAGGCGGTGCTCCGCCATAAATGGATACTCCGCACATGCCGCGATCAGTTCGTCCACCTTGGGTGCCGTTTTGTATTCTGTTATATTGAGCGTTTCGTTAGGAATATTGAGCACGCCTTTCAGCTTTTTCAGGCTGCTGCGCACCATATACCCTTCGCCAGCAAAAATGTATGAAGTCTTCATTTAGTCACCATATGTTTGGACCGAAATTCCCTCTCCGATATTGAAAACGACCGCGTGATCCTGCCTGGTCGTCAGCACATCCCCGCTGTAATCCTGCAGATTGCGCATCGCGAGCGGGCTCGGATGCCCGAAGCGGTTATCCCCCACGCTCACAACGCTGTAGGCCGGTTTAATCACGCTGAGCGGCAGACGGTAAGACGACTGCGCCGATCCGTGATGGGCTGCCTTATAGATATCCACCGGGGGCAACCCTGTGAATAGCACCGTTTCCTTTTCACCCGAAATATCGCCCGCCAGCAGCACGCTGTGGGTTTTGTATTGCAACAGCAGCACCATCGACAGGTCGTTTGTTGTCTCGGCACTGCTGTTGCTGTACGGGTATAATACCACGGCTTTCGTTTCATCGTCCAGCAGAACCGTATCTCCCGCTGAGAGCGGCACCACCTGCGCTTTGGGCATGGCGGCTGCCACCGTTTCATACTCCTGCACGCTGCAATAAACCTTTTTGAGCAGTCCTTGGGCATAAAGCGCCACGAGACCTGAAAAATGGTCGTCATCGGTATGCGAGACGAACGCGGCGTCCGGAGCGATGCCGTTTCGCACCGCAAAGCTCACCACCTCGTCCGCGCTCTTTTTCGGCCCACCGTCTACGAAATAATCGCCGCCCTGCGCCGTGCGGATATACGAGGCGTCGCCCTGCCCCACATCGAGGAACGTGACCGACATCCCCGAAGGCTGCGCGAACAGCAGCGCGGCTGCCACAGCTGCCGCTAACACACCGCTCAGCACGGCTTTGAGCCTTGCACTGACCAGCAGGTATTTGGAAACGATGAACAGCAGTACAAAAGAGGCGATTGTCACATACCATGGCGGCGATGCCACATTGAACGCGGCAAAAGGCAGCACAGCGAGCGCGTTGATGAGAAGGAGCATCAGACGTATCACGGCATCGGCGGCAAACGCGAGATAAGCGGCGGCCTGCCCGATCACAAGCCCGAGCATTGTGATGATAAACACAAGAATCATTGCGAGCGACGCGAGCGGCAGCACCACCACATTCACGACAATGCTGATCAACGAAAGACGGTTGAACGAAGCCGCAAGCACCGCGGTTGTACCCGCCGTTCCGCCCACCGCAGCGGATATCATATCGGGCAGGCTCCATGGGAGCACTTTATCAAGCAGCCGTTTGAGCTGCGCGCCCACCGTGAGCAGCCCGAAAACAGCCCCGTAGGAGAGCTGAAAGCCCACCATAAAAAGATCAAGCGGGCTCGTGATTAAAGAAATGATGAAAGCAAGCGCAAGGCTGGAAAGCGTATCCGGTTGTTTGCCCGTATGCCTGCCGAGCAGCAGCACCGCAGCCATGATGGCAGCGCGTACGATGGAAGGCGTGAGTCCGGTCAGAAACGTGTAGAAAACAATAAATAGAAGCGTTACGATCAACGAGGAGGTGCGGCCCAAACGGATCAGCCGAAAAAAACCATACACCGCCACAATGAGTATCACCGCATTCAGCCCCGATACCGCCAGAACGTGCACCATACCCGTGTCCCGAAACGCGCCGAAGGTATCCTCGTCGAGCGACTGCTTATCTCCGAGCAGCATGCCCTTGGCCACAGCCGAGGTGTCGGGCGCGAATACCTCATCGATCACACGGCAAAGACTTCCGCGCATATCCGCCATGAAGGAAGAGGACGACACGCGGCTGCCGGTGACCGTTACGGATTGCGCATACGCTTTGTACTGTATGCCTTCGGAGAGCAGGTACAGCTTTTCATCGAAGCCGCCCGGATTGCGCACGCCGTCCGGTATTTTAACCTCGGCCTGCGTCTCGATCACATCACCGCTCTTGAGCTGCGGAAAAGCAGGTGCGTAGAGTCTGATGCCGCCGCAGGCTTTGCCGTCCATCCGAACATCTTCCAGCACACATACCGTACTGCCGTAATCATTGACGAACGGCTCGGCGGCGACATGCCCCGTCACGGTTTTTGTGCCGCTTTCCAGATACGGCACGCAGACCGCGGACGCCGACAGAAACGAGCCGAGCAGCGCGAGCGCCGCACAGAAAAGTGCAAAAGACAGCTTGGCTCTGCGAATCAGCAGACAGACGCAAACAGCCGCAGCGGCAAGCACCGCGGCGGCTGTGAGATAGAGCGAAATTAAATGAATATAGCGGCCGAGAACGATGCCGGCCGCAAGGCAGACAGCCAGTAAAGCGAGCGGACGTCTGTTGAATACGCGTTGCTGAATCGCGCTTCTCACCGTTAAACCTCGTATGTCTGCAGCTCCTCAATCAGCTCGGCTGACGGGAAGCTTTTTTTCACCTCGTCTATGATGTCGTTCTCGTTGTATTCGGGGAAAATGTGCGTGACGAGCATGCGTTTTACCCGCGCGTCCAGCGCGATTGCACCGGCTTCCACCGCGTCCACATGCGGCGCGCCGGGCACCTTGTCCCGCGAGAGAAAAGCCGCCTCCATCAACAGCAAATCAGCGCCGTGAGCAAACGGTGCGAGCCTGTCCGTTTCGCGCGTATCGCCGGAAAACACAAAGGCTTTCCCATCCGCCTCAAACCGCATTGCAAAGCTCGGTACGGGGTGCGGCATCAACGAAAAGCGAACATCCAAACCGCAAATGGTCGTATGCATGCCGTCCTCTATGGTTTGCGCGCTGATCATGCCGTGCGCGCGTATCAGGCCGGATTCGATCTCGGGCTGAGCCGGTAAATAAACAGGCAGCGGCGCCGTCCTCTGCCCCATCTTCTTCGAAGCGTCGAGCGCGTAGCGCAAAGTCAGCACGTCGCCCATATGGTCGGCATGCAGGTGTGAGAGCACAAGCGCGTCGATATCCGCCGGACGGAGCAGCGCCAGCAGCCGCGTTAACGAACCGCAGCCCATATCAATCACAATGTTCTTGCCGTTATGCATCAGCAGGTAGCATGAGCAGCTGGCTCCTGCGCGCGGGTACGGGCCGTACCGTCCGATACAAGTCAGTTTCATACGAGCAATCCTTTTGTTCTTTTTACGGGATAATAAAGCGCCACAGCCACCGCGACGCCAGCTGCCCACTGAATCAGGTTGAACGTCAGTGTGCCCGCCGCGTATGTCCAGCCGAACAACACCCATTCAAATACACCGTAACCCACCGTCATGATCGCACCGCCGATCACGCACGCAAGTATAAACGTCGCAAGCCCGGCTTTTTTCATCATCAGTGCGCAAACAAGGCCCATCAGCGCTTTGATGACGAGCGTGGCCGGGATATAGATACCGCCGCCGAGCAGCACATCGGCCAGCATGCTGCCGATGCCCGCTGCGGCCGCCGCCCAAGGTGCCGACACAATCATACCGGCGCAGTAAATCACGCTGTCACCGATATTCATATAAGCGCCGTTCGCGTTAACGGGAAAACGAATCAGAAACGTAAATACAAAGATGAGTGCGGCCAATATGCTCGACACCACGAGCGTTTTGGTATGGTTTTTCTTAGCCAATTTTGTCCCTCCAAAATGCCTTTTACTCATTTTAATGCATTTTCAATTTCGATGCAACGCTTTACATATTTCTGTACACGACATTCAGCATCCCGCAAACTTGAAGCAATGCTCACTACTTAATCCAAGCGCAACTTCGAAGAAACTGACGAGAGTGTCAATAGCGCAGTTTATGGCATTGCTTTGGAAAGTATCTTTATTTAATCATCCAATCCACTACGTCGTGAACAACAATGGACGATTACAAAGCGGATAAAAATTTGTGATATAATCAATCTCACAATTATAGTGAACCCAAAGAAATGTGACTGAGGCGAATAGGAATCCTTTTCAGGTTCTTGTCCATATCAAAGTCCTCTCTTTTTTTCTCCACAACACAATGGATTGGTTGGTATGAGTTGCTTAACTTATGACAAAATGATTTTTATCATATGCCTGTAATGTTTAGATTAAGCCGATATAAATCTTAATTTCAACTCATCAATTTGAGATTGAATCCATAAGAACCGGCATTAATACGAACACATTTTTTCTCAGTCACGCGTCACTCCGCTGTTCATATACTGAAAAGTAGAACGACGGACGGGGGGCTTTTTATTTATGTGTGGAATCGCGGGGATTGTGGATTTTGAAAACGATATGCTGCATGAGTGCGCGACACTCGCGGCCATGATGGACGCGGTGAGCCACCGCGGGCCTGATTCGGCCGGCACGTTTTTAACGCATCAGGCGGCACTCGGGCAAAGGCGACTCACCGTGGTAGACCCGGCGGGCGGCAGCCAGCCGATGACGCGCAGCATCGGCACCAATACATACACCATTGTTTACAACGGAGAGCTGTATAACACACCGGAGCTCAAACAGGAACTAACCGAACAAGGCCACCGCTTTTTCTCCCACTCGGATACCGAAGTGCTGCTGATGTCTTATGTGGAGTGGGGCCCTTCGTGCGTGGAGCGCCTCAACGGCATTTTCGCGTTCGCCATCTGGGACGAAAAAAAACAGCGCATATTCTTGGCGCGTGACAGAATGGGCGTAAAGCCGCTGTTCATCGCACGAGCGGGTCACGCGCTGCTGTTCGGTTCCGAGATTAAGGCGCTGCTTGCGCATCCCAAGATATCCCCCATACTCGATGAAGACGGCCTGCTTGAGCTTTTCGCGCTGGCTCCGGCGCGCACATCCGGCAAAACATTTTTTAAGGGCATTGAAGAGCTTCGTCCGGGCGAATGCATGACTTACTCGCCGCTTGGTACTTACGTGCATAAGTACTGGCAGTTTGTGAGCGCGGAGCATACCGACAGCCTCCACAAAACCACCGAAACACTGCGCAGCCTCATCATCGATTCCGCGAAGCGCCAAATGGTTGCGGATGTGCCCGTGTGCACATTTTTATCGGGCGGTGTCGATTCGAGCACACTCTCGGCCATCGCCGCGGCTTATTCTGCGGAAAAAGGCGACAGGCTGAACACCTTTTCTATTGATTATACCGACAACGACAAGTATTTCGCGCGTAGCATCTTTCAGCCGAACTCAGACGGCGAATACATCGACATCATGCGCCGTCACATCGGCAGCGACCACACAACGTGCCTGTATGATTCGGATCAGCTGGTGGGCGCACTTCGCGACGCGATGATCGCGCGAGATCTGCCCGGTATGGCAGATGTGGATTCGAGCCTGCTGCTTTTCTGCCGAGACATTAAAAAACACGCCACCGTGGCGCTGTCGGGCGAATGCGCCGACGAGATATTCGGCGGATACCCCTGGTTCTACCGGGATGAGCTGCTGAATCTCGACATGTTCCCCTGGGCCAACTCACTTGAGCTGAGACGCAATGTGATGGCACGCGCATTGCATAAGCTGCCTATAGAAAGCTACGCAAAAAGCCGCTATTTCGATACCATCGAAGAAACGCCCCTGCTCGGCAGTGAAACGCCGCAGGAGCGCCGCCGCCGCCAGATGTTTTACCTCAACATCAAATGGTTCATGGCGAATCTGCTCGACCGCAAAGACAGGATGAGCATGGCATGCGGCCTTGAGGTGCGTGTGCCGTTCTGCGACCACCGCATCGCTGAATACGCGTGGAACATACCGTGGAACATCAAAAACATCGGCGGCATGGAAAAGGGCATACTGCGTCTCGCCGTAAAAGACTTGCTGCCCGAAAGCATTTACAACCGCAAGAAGAGCCCATACCCCAAAACGCACAATCCCGAATACACGCGGCTCGTATCCGCCGCGCTCAAGGCCGTGCTCGCAGACCCCAAAGCGCCTGTTCACGCGCTGATTGACAAACAGACAGCGGAAGAGATGCTCGATTCGCTAAGTCTTGTGACGCCGTGGTTCGGTCAGCTCATGACGGGCCCGCAGCTGTTCGCGTTTTTATTGCAGCTTAATATGTGGCTGGAGGAATATAAGGTAAAAATAGAAATCTGAAGAAGCGCAGCGAACGCTTCGCGCCAACAGTGATGTATCACAGCGTCAGCTGATCATAGATATGATGTTCGTCTCAGTCATGACCACCCGCTCAGCGGGTGGCATGCTCTAGCCCTATAAGGGCATATTACCGGCTTGCGCTTGCAAGCGCATTGAATAGTTTGCCAACCGCATAGTTTTTTCGGGCCGCCGCTAAAGCGG
>JAEXTV010000018.1 GCA_023406895.1 Bacillota bacterium
TTTAGCGGCGGCCCGAAAAAACTATGCGGTTGGCAAACTATTCAATGCGCTTGCAAGCGCAAGCCGGTAATATGCCCTTATAGGGCTAGAGCATGCCACCCGCTGAGCGGGTGGTCATGACTTTATTATGCGAAATGAAAAGCCATCTCAACGAGGAAAGAGGATAATGCTCCAATATGCTCTGATTAGGTTATCCAGCGAGAAAAGTCTATTGCGGACTGACACCCCATGAGAAAAAGCGTGCTGTCATGGGATGTGTTCCTAAAAATTCTTCTCCGGATAATATGAAAGGGTCTTAAAAAGTTGTCCCGTTGTCATTGGGAAAACTGCATGAAGATGTGGAGTCATCCATAGCAATGGCCATCCAATTACTGGACACATATCTATTTAGAAATTAAGAATCTCAGAGATTTACCTGTATATACCGCCTGTGATATAATACAAATCTACTTACGGAGGTCAGCATGAAAGTCGGCATTCCAAAAGCTTTTTTGTATTACAGATACCATACGCTCTGGGAAACCTTTTTCGAGGCGCTCAATATCGAGGTGGTTTTAAGCCCAGATACCAACAAGGAGATACTCAATCAGGGCGCGATGTACGCGATTGACGAAACCTGCCTATCTTCGAAAATTTATCTCGGACACGCTGCTTACCTGATCGATAAATGCGACAGGCTTTTTGTGCCGCGCATCAGCAACTTTGGCAAAGACGGTATACTCTGCACCAAGTTTGAGGCGCTTTACGACATCGTACGCAATACCTTCCGCGATAAGTCCCCCAAGCTCGTAGATTACAATATCGATGTGCGCCGCTCGAAGGGGGAGCTCAAGGCGTTTATGCACCTCGGGCGCAAGCTCGGTAAAAGCAGGCCCGCCACTGTGCGCGCCTATATGCTCGCCAAAATGGCAGAGCGGCAGGCAGCGGCAGAAGAGGTCAGAACGCAGCGGGAGCTGCTGAGCCGCAGCGGCCTCAAAATACTCATTGTGGGTCACCCGTACAACGTTTACGATAAGCTGATCGGTGCTCCGGTGCTTAGATTCCTGCGTGAGCTTGGTGCCGTGCCCATCATCGCGGACATCACGGACCGCCGCAAGGCGCGTGAACGCGCGTTTGAGCTGACGGACAGCCTGCCATGGACGTACAATCGTGAACTTGTGGGCGCGGTGCTCGAATATAAGGATGCGGTGGACGGTATTATCCTCTTAAGCGCGTTTCCGTGCGGGCCGGATTCTCTGGTGAATGAAATTCTGCTGCGCCGCATTCACGGCATACCGATGCTCAACCTGCTGATGGACAGTCAACAGGCGGAGGCGGGCATTGAGACGCGTCTGGAAAGCTTTATCGACATCATAAGATTCAAACGTGAGGCACAAGGCCATGAAGCATAAAGTGACATTTCCGCACTTCGGCGATTACTGCGTCCCCTTGGAGTTCCTCGTGACACGCGGCCTTGAGATGGATTACATGATGCCGCCACCGATGACAAAACGCACGCTGGAGCTTGGCACAAAATACAGCCCCGATTATGTCTGCGCGCCGTTTAAATACAACCTCGGCAGCTACATCGAAGCTATTGAAAGCGGTGCCGATCTGCTCGTGCAGACGGGCGGCGCATGCCGCCTCGGGTATTACGGCGAACTTCACGAACAGATATTGAGGGATTTGGGCTACAAATTTGAGTTTGTCAATTTCGCGCGCGCGGATTATTCCAAGCCGCATACGCTGGTTGCCGAGTTTAAAAAGATCAACCCGGCCTTTTCCATCCCCAAGGTGACGGGCGCGCTGCTCGCCGCTGTCAGGATGGCGAAATGCATGGACAGCGTTGACGACTATATCCGGCGCAACGTGGGGTTCGAGGTGGATAACGGCGCGTTCGACACGGAAAAAGCCCGTTTTTTCAGCGAATTGCGCGGCTGCAGCACAAAAAAGGATGTGGACAAAGCATATCAGCGCTGCATGGACGCGATGCGCGCCATACCGACGGACAAGCCGAGACGGCCGCTCCGTGTGGCCATTGTGGGTGAATATTACACGATTATGGATCCGTTCAGCAACCACAACATCGAGCGTGAAATGGCGAAGATGGGCATGGTGATTGAGCGGTGGATGAATCTTTCCAACAGCCTATTTCATTATCCCGAAAAGGAAATGGCGCGGAAAATTCACGGTTATTCAAAATACAACATGGGGGCGACGAGCATGGCCACTATCGATGTGGCACTGTCGTGCGCGAAACGTGGCTATGACGGCATCATCCATGTGAAATCGTTCGGCTGCACGCCCGAAATGGATGCCATTCCTGTACTGCAGAACATAAGCTCCGATTACAAGATTCCGGTGCTGTATTTCAGCTTTGATTCGCAGACGGGGGACACGGGCATACAGACCAGGCTCGAAGCATTTTACGACATGATTGTGATGAGGAAGTACGAGAAATGAAAAAAGCGTATCTTGGCATTGATATCGGCTCCATATCCACCAAAGGCGTTGTGATTGACAGCGCCAATCAAATAATCGCGGCCGAGTACCTGTGGACCGAGGGCAACCCCGTGGCCGCCTCCAAACGCCTGATCGGCATCCTTTCAGACAAAATAATAGGGATGGACTATAATGTGGTGTCCGTCGGCACAACGGGCAGCGCGCGCAAACTGGTCGGTGTGATGACGGGCGCGTCGGTCGTCAAAAACGAAATCACGGCGCACGCCATCGGCACGACGGCGTTGTACCCCGATGTGCGCACGATATTTGAAATCGGCGGGCAGGACTCAAAGATCATACTCGTTGAAAACGGCATTGTGGTGGATTATGCAATGAACACGCTTTGTGCCGCGGGCACAGGCTCTTTTCTTTCCAGCCAGGCCGCGCGTCTCGGCGTGAAAGTGGAGGACTTCGGCAAGATAGCGCTGACATCAAACAACCCGACGCCGATAGCGGCGCGCTGCACCGTGTTTGCGGAATCGGATTTGGTACATAAGGCGCAGATCGGACATTCGAAGCCGGACATCATCGCGGGGCTCTGCAAAGCGGTGGTCACGAATTATTTAAACAACGTCGGCAAAGGAAAAAAGATCAACCCGCCCATCGTTTTTCAGGGCGGCGTGAGCAAAAACATCGGCGTGATCAAGGCCTTCGAAGACGCCACGGGGTATCCCGTGATCGTGGACGAAAACGGCCATTTAACGGGCGCGCTCGGCGCTGCGATACTTGCCTGCCGGTCGCTTAAGGAGAAACCATTTGATTTCAGCGTTTCCGAAACGGATTTTACCACGAGAGGTATCACATGCGGCCGCTGCGCCAACAACTGCGAGATCATCTGCGTTTACGCGGGCGGTACGCTGATTGACGCGTGGGGCAACAAATGCGAAAAGGGGGCCATTCAGCCCAAGGGTCAAATTGCGAGCGCGTAATCGATGCAAGCCGACCTGCCGCATGGCGCTGTTATAAAAGCTGCCTGTTTTTTCATCGCGGTGATTGATGCTGCCATCGGCAGGATATTGAAACAGGTTTACTTCCGCAGGATCACTTTCTCATTCAGTCATAGCAATAGCGGGAAATGATCACAATCGCATTCTGCTTTGGTATGCAAAGCGCATGCTGTTTGTTATGAAAACAATCTGCTTAAAATCGAAGAAAACAAGCCATGATCGATGGACTGACTGTTTGCCGCACGATCCGTTCAGCTCATAAAAGTTAAATAAACATGGCACACCGATCTTCGGATTCCATTTCAAATCATGTCATGTGCCGAATCATGATTCTCATGTAAACATTTGTTGAAACGCTATGCACGCCCAAAAGTCAATGGTATAATTTCTCTAATAATCAATCGGAGGCGTGTGAGTGGGTATTATTTTCGACGCGATACAGTTTGTGGAGACATCACTGCTCTTTTCATCTTTGCTTTTTTCCGTCATCATGTATGTGAGAACAAAAGACCGTCTCGCGCTCCGGACCTTGATGGTGCTGCTTCCCGTATCGTCGCTGCTCTTTATTTCCTACATGTACAGCCTCAATGTGAAGAACGAAGCGGAAGCAGCCAGCGTATCGTGGCTGACGCCGTTGTTCGCGCTGCTTGTCATTGCGCTGATTATGGCATCCATTCTCGCAGCTTGCTTTTACGTGATACAGCTTTTCCCGATCACTCAGCGCAAAAAGCGCATCGCACTGCTCTCGGCGACAGGCATCACGGGTGTGCTGCTCATCACCACGGCCATACTTGTCATGTACATGTCAAGGTCTGATCTGACGCAGTCGATCACCACCGCGATTTGGGCCTTTTACCCGCTTTGCTCCATCGCGCTGTTTATTGAGGCGCTCGCGGTGGCCGGTATGTATCGTAAAATCACGGCACCGCATGACCTTCGGCTCGCAAGATATTTTTTAATCGCGTTTGTTCCGCAGATTACCTATTCGATCATCGATTTTCTGCTGCTGCGGAACATATCGTTTCAACTCACGCATATTTCATATGTTGTGTTTTCGGTTTTTGCTTTTGTTGATCTTTGCGCATATTTCTTCAGACATTACAGTCAGGAAATTGACATATCGCCAAAAAAAGAAGACTTAAAAAGTAAATTTGCATTAAGCGACCGCGAGTATGAGGTGATCGAGCTGCTCGCCAAAGGCATGTCCAATCAAATCATATCGGAAACGCTGCATATCAGCGTGAATACCGTGAAATCGCATATCAAACGTATCTATTCAAAGCTCGGTATCGGGAACCGGCTTCAACTTGTAAATCTTTTGAGCAACGGGCACAATTCGGCAAAATAAAGCGGGTTTCACCCGAAAGGGTGAATGAAAAATCACCCCGAATGGTGCATGATTGCACGCGCTCGGGGCATTGTGAACGCCATTTTTCAGCCCTATGATGATCTCAGAGTGAAAAGAAATGAAGGAGATCATCAGTGAAGTCGCTGTTTGAAAGAGCTATCAGAAAAAAGAAAATCGTTATCATCATATTTGCATGTGCGGCAGCGGTCTGCGCTTTCTTAATGCTGGGCGTGGGGCAGAATTATGATATGTCGAAATACCTGCCAAATCACTCGGATTCCAAAAAAGGCATTGATATTTTACAAACCGAATACAGCTACAACGGCAGCGCGCTGATGATGCTGGAGAACAAGAGCATCGTGCAGGTACTGGAGGCCAAGGAAAAACTCGAAGCGATTGATGGCGTCAAAACGGTCGTCTGGCTTGACGATGTGGCCGATTTGAAGCAGCCTGTGGAACTCATTGATGAGGAAGTGCGCAACAATTACTACAATAACGGCAGCGCACTGCTGCAAATCGTATTAACCCAGGACGATTACTCCGATCAAACACGAGGCGCGATTGATGAGATAAAGAGCGTATTCGGCGATGATGCGCTGCTTTCGGGCAGCGCGATGGATGCCTATGTCAATGTCAATTCGATCAACGGCAACATTATGACGAGTGTGGCCATTGCGCTTGGTATCGTCCTCATCATTTTATTTTTGACCACCAATTCCGTCGCCGAGGTGATCCTGTTTCTGATCACAATCGGCGTTGCGATTCTGCTCAACATGGGCACCAATGTGTTATTCGGCGAAATATCGTATATGACGTTTGCGAGCGCCGCGATACTGCAGCTTGCGGTATCGATGGACTATTCAATATTTCTGCTGCATCGCTTCGGATATGAGCGGCAGACGGAAAGTGATCCCGGTATCGCCATGGGCAGAGCGGTCAGAGCCTCCTTTTCGTCCATCATGGCCAGCGGTGCCACCACGTTGGTGGGCTTTCTGGCGCTCGTATTTATGAGCTATACGCTCGGTGCGGATATGGGGCTCGTGCTCGCAAAAGGCATCGTGTTCAGCCTGCTCTCCGTTTTGCTGTTGCTGCCGGTGCTCGCGGTGCTCTCCGTGAAGCTGATAGACAAAACAAAACACAAAGCCCTGCTGCCTTCTCTTAAAAAGGTTCAGCATCTGCTTGGCGGCAAGGTGAAATACTTGGTGGTCGGCGTTCTCATCGTGGTCAGTGTTCTCACATTCCTTGCGCAAAATAAAAATGAGTTTATGTACTCGTCGAGCAACATCGGCGATGCAAAGCAGAGCGAAGCCAACGGAAAGATTCAAGACACATTCGGCGAGAGCAACAACTTTGTGGTCATCGTGCCGCGCGGAGATGAATCAGGCGAATACGATATGGTAAAGGATATCAGTAAGCTGGATACCGTGAAAAGCGTTCAGGGGCTCTATGCCTTTATCGACCCCGCCACGCCGCAGGAAATAGTGCCTGACTACCTGAGAAATGAATTTCTAAGCGACAACTATTCACGCTACATTGTAGAAGTGGATACGCCGATTGAAAGCCCCGCGGCCATGGATGCCGTTGAGCAGATTCGAGGTGCCGCGACGGCGCATTTTGACAGCGCTATGGTTACAGGCCCGTCGCCCGTTATCTACGATATCGCGCAGGCCACCTCAGGAGATTTTTCTCTCGTGACCTGGCTTTCCATTGCGTTTGTCGGCATTATCATACTTGTCACATTCCGCTCGGTCACCATACCTGTAATCTTACTTTTTATTATTGAAACATCAATATGGATCAACATGTCGGTTCCGTATTTTGAAGGATCACCTATGATATTTATCGGCTATATGATCATCAGCTCGGTGCAGCTCGGCGCCACGATCGATTATGCGATACTGATGACGAACTATTATCAGGAAGGCCGATTGACAATGGACAAGAGGAATGCCGCCGATTATGCCGTGGGGAAAGCGGGTCCGTCCATTATGGTATCGGCATTCGTGCTGTCGGTCGGCGGATTCGTCATAGCGGGCACATTCACTCAGCAAGCCATGGCGCAGCTCGGCACGCTGATTGGCAGGGGAGCGCTGCTTTCGGGTTTTCTCACGATTTTTGTTTTGCCGCAGCTGTTGCTGACGCTGGACGGCGTGATTAAAAGAACAACATTAAAAGCAAAGCTGCTTAAAAGGAGACAGACAAATGAAACAAAGAAGTATCAAAGAGTTGATGACGTTGTGCGATTCAAGAATAAAAAGCGCAACAGGAATATGATTGGGGGTGAACAGATATGAAAAAAAGAATACTGGCGGTCATAACGGCGGCAGCGATGAGTCTAATGTTATTTATAACGCCTGCGATGGCTGCGGATACAGGCAAAACCGAAACGGTGTACGCATCGCTGAACCATGACGGCAGCGTCAAAAGCATATATGTCGTCAACCACCTGACGGGCAGCTACACCGACTACGGCACGTATACCGAAATCAAGAATCTTTCCACGCTCAGTGAGCCGTCTATAAGCGGAGATAAAATTACGTTCCCCGATGTACCGAATGAAGAAGGGCTGTATTATCAGGGGACGATGTCGGGAGAACTGCCTTTGATGCTCGGCATGCATTATTATCTTGACGGCAAGGAAACGGCGGCGGAGACGTTGGCGGGGGCGAGCGGGCATTTAAAAATTGTGCTCGACTATGCACCGAACCCGAACTGTGACGAGGCTGTGAGAAAAGGCCTGATTGCGCAGGTTTCCGCCGTGCTTAACAGCGGCTCGGCATCCAATGTGACTTCACCGGACGCCACGCTGGTTGCGGTGGGCAGCGCGCTAAATATTGCTTATATCATCATGCCCGAACAAAGCGGCTCGCTCACGGTGGAAGCCGATGTGAGCGGGTTTGAGATGGACCCGATCACCATCACACTGCTTAAAAACGCGCTTTCCATTCCGGGCGTGACGGACAGCATCGGCGAATTTAAAGACGGCATGAACAATATGATCAGCGGCGCGGACGAGATGGTGGATGGCACGACGGAATTAAAGCAAGGCATGAAAACACTGGCCGGCAAAGCGGGACAGCTGAACAACGGCTTGTCGTCGCTCAGCGCTGCGGGTGCGCAGATAGACGACGGCATGACGCAGTACGAGTCGGGTCTCAATACATACGTTTCGGGTGTGCAGGCATTAAAGCCCGGGTCATCGCAGATTCGCGCCGGGCTCGATGATATCGCGAAAAAAGGATCGGAAATCGCGTCGGGTGTATCGGCGGTCAGCGGCAATCTCTCGGCGATGGCGAACGGAAGCGCCGAGTTAAAAGCGCTTGCGCAGTCTCTCGCGGCCAGCCCCGATGATTCGGTTAAGGCACTGGCGGGCGGCGTGCTGCAAATGATCGATGGTGTTGAGGGACTCTCGGACGGGCTTGAATCGGCCAGCGGCGGGCTCAGCCAGTATGCGGCAGGCATCAATCAGGCAGCGACGGACTATCACACGTTTGACGACGGTTTGGCCAAAGCGGCGGACGGCGGTGCGCAGATAACAGCCGGGTTCGGTGGTATTCACAGCGGGTTTTCGTCGTACCGTCAGGGCGTCAGCCAGAGCGCGGACGGATTTAACAGGCTTTATCTTGCGCTGCGGGGGCTGCCGTCCAACGTGCAGGAACTGATTGATGGCCAGATTGAATTCAAAGACGGCATTGTGAGCGCAAAGGACGGCATCACCGAAAAGACTGACAGCTTAACGGAAGACAAAGACCCCACGGTGTCGTTCGCGTCTCCCGATAAAAACCATCCGGACAGTGTTCAATACATACTGACCACCCCGGGAATAAAAATTGTGAAGAAAGCACAAACGCAGCAGAACGAAGAACAAGGCGATTTTCTCTCGCGTTTTGCCGGACTTTTCAGATGACTTAAGTGACTGAATAAATAGCCAACGGCTTCGTATACTAAGCATACAGAGTCGGGAGGCTATTTTTTTATGACGGAATTCATGGTTGCCATTCAATTGGTTGTTAGCATCGTAATCGGCGCGTATTTTTACAGCCAGATGAGAAACAAACGAAGCGCAAAAACGAATCTTGAAAGTGAATCCAAGGTTCAGATGGAAAAGCTGAAAAAACTGCGCAGTATTTCGCTGAACGTGCCATTGTCCGAAAAGACACGGCCGCAGAGCTTTGACGAAATCGTGGGGCAAAAGGAAGGCATCATGGCACTTTCCGCGGCGCTCTGCGGTGAAAATCCGCAGCACGTGCTGATTTACGGGCCGCCGGGCGTGGGTAAAACATGTGCGGCGCGGCTTGTGATGGACAAAGCGAAGAAGGGCAAAGGCTCGCCGTTTCGGCCCGACGCGAAATTCATTGAGATTGACGCGACATGCCTGCGTTACGACGAGAGAAACATTGCCGACCCGCTGATCGGCTCGGTGCACGATCCGATTTACCAAGGCGCGGGCGCATACGGTGTGGCCGGGGTGCCGCAGCCCAAAGAGGGCGCGGTGACACGCGCGCACGGCGGCATTCTTTTTCTCGACGAAATCGGCGAGCTGCATCCGTTCCATATTAACAAGCTGTTAAAGGTGCTGGAAGACAGGCGCGTTTATTTTGACAGCGCTTATTACAGCAAGGAGAATAAGAACATACCCGCCTATGTTCACGATATTTTCGCACACGGCATGCCGGCGGATTTCCGGCTCGTGGGCGCGACGACGCGCTCGCCGCGCGATATCCCGTCCGCGATACGGTCGCGCTGCATGGAAATTTATTTCCGTCAGCTGTTCCCGGAGGAAGTTGTGACAATCTCTAAGAACGCGGCGGTGCGCGCGGGCATAGGCATCAGCGATGCCGCGGCGGCCATCGTGGGCGAATACGCGTCCAACGGACGCGACGCGGTCAACATCATACAGATGGCGGCGGGCGTTGCCCGGGAAAAGGGCGTGCAGACGGTGCAGGCCGAACATGTGAGCTGGGTGATTGAGACGGGCAAATATGTGAAGCGGCCGACCCTGCGCCTCGGCGCCAATACGGTGGGATGTGTGAACGGGCTGGCGGTTTACGGTTCGCAGATCGGCACGATTATTGAGATTGAAACAGTGGCGGTGAAAGCGGCACCGGGCTCTCTTACAGTGACGGGACTTGTGGAGGAAGAGGAGATGGGCAGCGAAAGCAAAAAGCTGCGCCGCAAGAGCACGGCCAAAAGCAGTGTGGATAATGTGCTGACCGCTTTGCAGAAGAATTTCGGCATCAATCCGGCCGAATATTATATTCATATCAATATGCCCGGCGGCACGCCGATTGACGGACCGTCTGCGGGCGCGGCGATTGCGGCCTCGGTGTTTTCGGCTATAACGGGGCGGTGTGTGGCTCCCGGCACTGCCATGACGGGAGAGATATCCATCAACGGCTGTATCCGTGCGGTGGGCGGTGTAAAGGAAAAGGTGTGGGCTGCCAAAAGGGCTGGCGCAACACTTGTGATTGTGCCCGCTGAGAATATGGACGAGGCGCAGGACGCCGACGGGATTCATGTCGTGGGCGTTAAGCACATCAGCGAGGTGATACGCCTTGCATTCAGACAGCAAAAAACGTCCCTCAGCGAGGACGTCGGAATATTGAGCGCTCAGGGGTTGGATTTGGAGAATTAACCGCATAACGAAAATTAATAAATGCGTTTAAAGAAAGCTTTTATGTCTCACAAAATTCATACAGTCCACTACGCTTTGAGAAGCAAATATGAGGCACGCTCTGTGAGATAAACAGGAAATTGACTCAATGCCGATTCATTGCATCAGTGTTCATGCTCAGCATGACAAGAATCAACCTTGCGACAAAATTGAAAAGATTTGAGCCTTTGTTTTATTAAACGAGTTTGTTAAGTGAGAAGTGGGTCGCGTCGCACGAAACGAGCGAGTAGGTGACGCCGCGTACCGTGCCCGAAAGCGCGCCCTTAATGCTGGCCGCGTGCAGATGGCCGTAAACCACGTGGGCAGCGCCGTACTTTTCAAAGAGCTCGGTGAATAGCGTGGGGGAGCCGTCCTGATCCGACGGCGGGTAATGAATCATGCCGATCAGCGTTTTATCCGGCGCAATTTTGCGCGCGTGCGAAAGTGACAGCTCCAAGCGCCCGGCTTCGCGTTTATACAGCTTTTCATCGGCTTCGGCGTTGTACTGGCGGTTGCCGGGGTAAAGCCAGCCGCGCGTCCCCGCGATCACATAATCGCCCGAAACAAAGCTGTTGTTTTGCAGCGCCAGCGTATTGTTAAAAAGCAGTGAATTGACCTGCGCGAGCGAGCCCCACCAGTAGTCGTGATTGCCTTTGAGAAGCACCTTGGTGCCCGGCATAGAGCATATCTGCGAGATATCCGTGCGCGCTTCATCGAGCCGCATGGCCCACGACAGATCGCCGGGCAGCAGCACCACATCGTTATCATTGACCAGATGAAGCCAGTTTTCTTTTATTTTGTCCCAGTGACCGTTCCAATGCTCGCCAAACACGTCCATGGGTTTGGGCATAAAGCCGGAGAGATGGAGGTCGCCGATGGCGTATATGTTCATACAGTCAGAGCCTTTTCAATTTCATCAAGCAGCGCGTCCGCGCCGAAACGATTGGAGGAGGAGACGGCCACGATGGGGTAATCCACACCGCCGCTGACGCTTTTCTTTAACATGTTGAGCTGTGCAAAACGTTTGGTTTTCGCAATCTTATCCGCCTTGGTGGCCACTATGATCACCGATATCCCAAAATGCGCCGCCCATTCAAACATGAGCTTATCGTCGGCGGTGGGGGTATGGCGAATATCGAGCAGCAAAAGCAGCGCGCGAAGCTGTTTGGAATGGCTTAAATACCCTTCAATCATCTGCGACCAGCTTTGCTGTTCCGTTTTGCTGACCCGCGCGAAGCCGTAACCGGGCAGATCGACGAGCAAAAATTCTTCGTTGACCACAAAGAAATTGACGAGCCGTGTTTTTCCGGGATTGGAGCTGATTTTCGCAAGCTTTGAATGGTTCGTCAGATAGTTGACCAACGACGACTTTCCGACGTTGGATTTGCCGCATATCGCAATTTCGGGCATATCAAGAGACGGATAATCCGCATTCGATTTCATGCTTTTTAAGAACCGCGCGTTTTTTATTTGCATGACCCCTCCTGCTTCACGATGGCGGTCGCCAGCACTTCATCGAGGCTTGAAACCTTGACAAATTTGACAGACTTGCGCAGCGTCGCGGGCATGAGCGCGATATCTTTCTCGTTGCCGGCTGGAATGATTATGGTGCGTATGCCCACCTTAAGCGCGGCCAGCGCTTTTTCCTTAAGCCCGCCGATGGGCAGCACACGGCCTGTCAGCGTGATTTCACCAGTCATTGCGATGTCGCTTCTTACCGGGCGGCCGGAGAGCGCCGAAACGAGTGCCGTGGCGATCGTAATACCCGCGGACGGTCCGTCCTTCGGGATGGCCCCTTCGGGCAGATGGATATGAATATCCGTGTTGTCGATAAAATCTTCACCGATGCAGAGCGCTTCGCTGTTGGCCCGCACATAGCTCAATGCCGCCTTTGCGGATTCCTGCATCACTTCGCCGAGCTTGCCCGTGAGAGAAAGCTTGCCCTTGCCGTGCATCTTGAGGGCTTCCACAACGAGCGTTTGGCCGCCCGCAGCCGTCCACGCAAGGCCCATCACCACACCCACCTTGTCTTCAGTGCCCGATTCCGTTTGAGAGAAAATCGGGGGCCCGAGATAACGCATGAGCGTATTTTTCGTGACGATGATGCGCGAACGCGAACCGGAGAGATCGACGACACATTTGCGGAATATCGTAGCGATTTTGCGTTCGAGCTCGCGAACACCCGCCTCGCGTGTATAGCGGCGAATCAGTTCGGTCAGTGCCGTATCGCGGATGGTGACTTCGTTTTCCTCAAGACCATGCTCCCTGCGCTGTTTGGGGATCAAGTGGTTCTTCGCGATGCCCATCTTCTCAAGTTCGGTATAGCTTGAGAGGTCAATGATCTCCATACGGTCGAGCAGAGGCGCGGGAATCGTATCGTAATTGTTGGCTGTTGTTAAGAACATGACGTGCTCCAGATTAAACGGGAGGTCAAGATAATGGTCGCGAAAGCTGTTGTTGATCGCGGGGTCCAGCACCTCCAGCATCGCCGAAGCGGGGTCGCCTCGAAAATCGCTCGCCATCTTGTCGATCTCGTCAAACAGGAACACGGGGTTCATGCTGTCGGCCTGTTTGATGGACGAGATGATGCGGCCGGGTATTGCGCCGATGTATGTGCGCCGGTGGCCGCGGATTTCGGCTTCGTCGCGCACACCGCCAAGAGAAGTGCGCACAAAGCTGCGCCCGAGTGCGCGCGCGATGCTGCGCGCGATAGACGTTTTACCGGTACCCGGCGGGCCGACAAAGCACAGCACGGGGCCGCGCAGGTCTTTTTTGCGCGCGAGTACCGCAATATATTCAATGATTCTGTCTTTCACTTTCTCAAGGCCATAGTGGTCTTCATCGAGAATCTGCCGTGCGTGCTTCAAATCAAGATTATCCTCGGTGAATTTGTTCCACGGCAGCTCAAGTATCCATTCTACATACGTGCGGATTACGCCGAGCTCCGGCGAACCGAGCGAGAGCTTTTCCATACGCGAGATCTCTTTTTCGGTCTTTTCGCGGATATCGTCGCTCACATCCAGCTCAGAGAGCTTTTGACGCAGCTCATCCGCGTCCGACTGGACGCTGCCTGCTTCGCCGAGCTCGTTTTGAATCGCGCGCATCTGTTCGCGCAGCACATATTCCTTCTGCGATTTATCAATCTGCTTTCTGACCTTGCTGCGTATATCGTTCTCAATCTCTGTGATTTCGAGTTCGCTGGTGAGAAGCCCCACAAGCAGCTCGAGACGTTCCGCCACATCCACGCACTCTAGCGCTTTTTGCTTGTCCTCCAGCTTAAACAGCACACCCGAAGCGATGATATCCGCCATCTGACCGATATCTTCTACGCTGTTTACGGAAGACAATATTTCAGAAGACACCTTGGTGCTCACATTGGTCAGCTTTTCAAACAGACCGAGCACCATGCGCCGCAGAGCAAGCTCTTTGGTCTGGCCGTCTTCAATTATCTGCGGCACAAGTTCCTCAGTATCCACTTCTAAATACGGCTGAGTCGATGTAAAGCTTAAAATACGGGCGCGGCTTTCACCTTTAACCAAAACGCGTATGACATCACCGGGCAGCTTTAATATCTGCTTAATACGCGATACCGTACCCACTTCATAAATATCTTCAGGAGATGGGTCCATCATCTCCTTGTCTTTTTGTGCGGCAAGAAAAATGACCTGATCGTTTTCCATCGCTTTTTCGAGCGCGGCGATGGATTTCTCACGACCAACTTCAAAATGCAGTGCCATATGAGGAAAGACGATGACGTCTCTCAAAGCAACCATAGGCATGATGTGGCTCATGATGCCCTCCGAATGTTATTTGATGGTGTATTATACATGAAAACCGGTACAACTGCAAGGAGCGTCTCCCTGCGTGGTTTGCGTGCTTTGCCATACCTACATTATTTTTTAGCCAATTGTTAATGCTTTATTCCTTGGACAAATGAAACGAAGCCATGGTATAATTATCGCCAATAAACACCAATGGCATCATATTTTTATAGGAGTTATCAGTCATGAGAAAAGTCAAAATCGTCACCGATTCCACATCCGATCTTTCTTACGGTTCGTTGGAGCAGCGTGGCATTGAACGGGTTCCTCTGCATATTATTCTGGGGGATGATTCATATCCGGATGATAAAAGTCTTAAGAGCGCCGATTTATTTCGTTATGCCGACGAAACAGGTACATTGCCTAAGTCGGCGGCAGTCAACGTGTTTGAATTCGAAGAGATATTCAAGAAACTACTGGATGAGGATTATGACATTTTGTTTCTCGGCATCAGCAGCAAGCTGTCCTGTACGATGCAGAATGCGCAAATCGCGGCCGAGAAGCTTGGCAAAGACCGTTTTTCAGTTGTGGATTCATTGAGCTTATCCACGGGCGTGGGGCTGCAGGTGCTTGAAGCGTCCGACCTTGCGATGCAGGGGGCGGGCCTTGAGGAAATCACGCGCCATGTGCTGGAGATCCGCCCGAAGGTGCAGGCCAGCTTTGTGGTTGACACGTTAAAGTATCTCTATATGGGTGGCCGCTGTTCGCGGCTCGCGTCTATTGTGGGCAGTCGGCTCAAAATAAAGCCTAAGCTTGAACTGATGAACGGAGAAATTGTGCCGGGTGTTAAGTTCAGAGGCAAGGATTACATCAAGAAATATTACGATCAGATGATGGAACGAGTGGATGAGATCGACCCGAAACGCGTATTCGTAACCCACTGCCTGTCTGAAAGCGCGGAGGACGTGAAAGCCATGCTCGAAACCGAGCACGGATTTAAAAACGTGGAGATCACGGAAGCGTCTCCGACGATTTCCACGCACTGCGGGCCGGGTACACTCGGTATTCTGTTCCTTTATAAATAGCATGTTTTACACGTATATTCTGGAATGTGCGGACTTAAGCTATTATACGGGCTGGACGGATGACATTGAAAAACGCCTGCGCGCTCACAACGCGGGCAGCGGCAGCAAATACACGCGCACGCGCCTGCCCGTTGTGCTTGCGCATATTGAGATGTTTGAGACAAAAAGTGAAGCGATGAGGCGCGAATGCGCGATAAAAAAGCTGAGCCGGAGTGAAAAAACCGCGCTGATCAACAGGCCGGCGCCGCAAACAACGGAGGCGGGAGAGATGGAACAGCAGAATGTGATAAAGTCGGTTGACGCATACATCGCGCAGTTCCCTGCTGATATTCAGGACAAGCTCAGCGCGGTCAGGAAAACGATAAAACAGGCTGTGCCCGACGCGACGGAAAAGATCAGCTACGGGATGCCAACGTTTTATCTTAAAAAAAATCTTGTGCACTTTGCGGCATTTAAGAACCATATCGGGTTTTATCCCGCGCCGCACGGAATTGAGGCCTTCGCGGATGAGCTGAGCGGCTATAAAAGCTCGAAGGGGGCCGTTCAGTTTCCGCTCAATAAGCCGATGCCGCTTGACCTGATTGCGCGCATTGCGGCTTATCGGGCCGAAGAAAACAGAAAGCTTAAATAAGTGATATTAATAACAAAGGGTTGATGGCTTCTCATCGAGGAGAAGCTGTCGCCGTTAGGCGACTGATGAGGTGTCCGGCTAAGCATTCGGATGGTATCTGCACCCCATCCGGTGCAGCGCTGCCTTCTCCGCAAGGAAAAGGACGATCTGACTGAGAACGGACTCCATATAAGTGATTTCCGGCAATAATATATTTTCCGAAAAAGCAATTCCAGTTAAGTCATGACCACCCGCTCAGCGGGTGGCATGCTCTAGCCCTATAAGGGCATATTACCGGCTTGCGCTTGCAAGCGCATTGAATAGTTTGCCAACCGCATAGTTTTTTCGGGCCGCCGCTAAAGCGG
>JAEXTV010000020.1 GCA_023406895.1 Bacillota bacterium
AACTGCTAAAGCAGTCGTCTCGATCGCTGCTTTTTGCTTTGAGTCACTTGAGAATTGTCATTCGCTTCGCTCAATTCTTTAAGCTAAAGCATTCTTTAACTCACACCAGCAGAGCTGGTGGATTCTAACGCTAAAGCACATGAAAATGAGCCCCGAGGCAATGCTTCGGGGCTCATTCGAATCAATTTAGCTCACTAATCGGCTTTCCGCGTAAATTATGTCCGCTTCAGCAAAGCCGAGGAGTATAGCAAATGAGGCGGATCAATCGTTGACTCACTCGAAGATGCTATGAGTCCAAGGTTAGCCGTCGCGAATCGAATCTTTCAACTGACCAAATAATCCTGTTTTCACCATGCAGTGCAAGCAGCATTAGCAAGCTTGGGGCGCAGCACATGACAAAATAAATTTTTGTACTGAACTATTGACATTGTTGCTGCGCCATTAAAACAATGGTTTAAAACCCAGTGCACCGAATAACGCAGATTGCATTATGCCTGTTCGGAAGGGCGCCTACCAACCGTTTCTACGGCTTTCCACTTTTATCCGATGAGAGCCGCCCAAGTCTTCGGCCCGACAATACCGTCTGCGGTGAGTCTTACTGCCTGTTGAAACACCATCACCGCCTGCTCGGTCTTTGGTCCGAAAACCCCGTCCACGTCTCCCGTGAAATATCCTTTCTTTTCAAGCGCGCGCTGCACAGCTCGTACATCGTCTCCCTTTATATACGGCTTGCCAGCATTTTTTAGCAAACGCGTATACGCAACAGTCATATGGCTGCCTCCCCAGCATTTCAGACATCCAAATCGGTTCCATCCAGCGGCCTTGAATGGTTCGCGCACCACACCGTCATCTCTTCCTTTTGCATGAACGACAGTATCGTCGCCCATGTATACACCCACATGATAAATCTGATTATTAGCAAGATATTTCTTGAAAACAAGATCCCCTGCCGTCAACTCGTCTCTACCGATGGGGACGCATTCTTTGTAATATAGTCCGTTGGCGCTGCGGTCGCCAGATATCAGGTCTTCATCCAAAAGGAATTTAACCACCAGCCCCGAGCAATCATATGATATCAGCGTTTTTCCCGTTTTGACATGCTCATTGAAGTGCACCAAAGCACGTTTATAATCCGCCGATGATTTTTCCATCTTTCTGATGAGTTCAGGTGTCATCTGCTGTCCCTGAGCGCCCCATACATAAAGCGCTCCTTGTTGATTTGCAATATATCTTATGAATTTTTGCCTTTTTGTTGCTGATCGCTCCCATTTCTCTGGGCTCACGAGTGCTTCCATGTCGGCTCGTTTAACGAGCCCGACAATATAGGCCACCAGCACCCCCGATGAATTCTCTTCAATTTCCAAAACTCTATCTCCACAGTGTAACTCACCTATTGTGTATTCCCCCGAGCTGTTATACACCGGCAGGCCCTTTGCCGCAATTTTCATCATCTGCTCCTTTTCATCTGACAAACACATATGCGCGTTTGAGGTTTGTGACGTCGTTCATGCTTTCTGAGATGGACAGTCCATATAACATCATCGAAGCTGACAGCATTGTGAATATGCGGTAATCCACGCTGAAATCGTGCGGATTACAGCCCATAACCGTAACTGACGATGGAATTGTCAAGCCGTTCTCGTCAAGCGGAACAACAACACCTCCATTTAGAATTTCCCCATCATCGCTGCGCAATTGAATCATCATCTCACTCCTGCCAGTTTGCGCCGGCATCTCAAAACCGCCGGTGAAATCTAATACGCCGCTGTCGGTAACGAACGTCCAGTCAAGCGCATGACCTGCCATCTTTGTCTTGGTCACTGCGCCATCCGCGAGCTTCGCCGTCACCACCATTCCGTCAGCCAATGATCCGGCTACGACGTCATCAATCTGCCTCTTCACGTCCGCAATTTGAGTATGAACCGTTTCTCCCGCCACATAAGGAATCACCGCGCTTCCGATTTTCTCAGCACCGCTTTCTCCGGCTGCATAATTTTCCATCTCAATCAGCAGTGTTGCGTTAATATATGTTTTGAGCTGATCGGATACGCTCTGTACCTGCGCACGGGCTTCTTCCTCACTGGCAGGGGTTGTGTTGTAATGTTCCTTGTTATTAAGGCCATCTTCAGGGCTAAATGCCATCCTCGAAAAAGCCATCTTCCTACCTCATCTTTCTTTCGCAACAATAAGTAAAACGCAAACCCGCGAATCCCACTCCGCGGTTCATGTCACAGCCTGATATCCGAATTTGTATAAACGACGCTCTGCGCATATTCAAACGCATTGAAAAAGTCCTTACAAACCGAATCACATCCCATGTAAAAACTGTCCAGTTAAACCAGTCCCATGCGAACGATTTCACGTCATACCTGCGGCTCTTATTAATGTCTTGCTTGTCACTGCCCACAGACACAATCGCTTTGATATTGCCATCCACCGCAAAGCTTGGATATAAATATAAGAAAGTTTTTAGATCATCAGGGCTGCCCATGTCAAACGCCTTGCTCGTGTAATATGATAGAAAGCCTTCACCAAAATCGTTCTGTTCTCGTGTAAAACTCACGATACCGCTGTCGGAACCATAATAAAGGCTATTTCTATCGTCGCAAAACACATTGGCCCTGATGTTGTCAAACCTATACCATGCAAGTCGCCGTTGTGCCTGTTCATAGTCTGCATAATCATAATATGGCGTTTGTACATAATCCCACAGATAGGCATGGCTGCCTGTACAAAGCCAATAATACCGCCCTGTATCCACCGAGCACGCTTCAGCGAGCCCCTTCTCACCAAGCAGCAGCGCGCCAATATTTGCCGACAAAGGCTTGACTGCATTTTCGGTTTCATTGTCGGTGGATACCAGCATATGGACACCGTTTTTAGAATTCGCAAATACAAGTCTATTATCTATAAGCTGCACACTGCCCGGCATATCACACCCGATAGTACTGTGACATTCTCTGACGGGATAGAACACTTGCTCACCATCAAACGCATAGGCGAGTTTAAAAATGGAGCTTTCCTTGAATATCACAAGTTCTCCGCCCATTTTTGCCGCTGTCATGATCGATTCGCCGTTCTGGTCCAAATACTCCTCACCCGTATCCGGAAAGTAATGTATACCACCGCCTATGCGCTGCCCGAGGTCACTATGCCAATAGCTACGCGGATAATTCGGGTTTCCCATCACAAATACGCGCGTGCCGCCATAGAGCCCTGCTGCTTCACCGCCAAAAGGCACAGCCACGCAACAGCCGGCAATTTTGGCCTTATAATCCGCAATCGTCTTATAAGCACTGATACAAACATTGTCCGTTCCCGCTGTCGGAGCGCCAAACGGGCTGTTCCCGCCCGCAAAACTCACCGTTCCATTTGCACGATCCACAGTAAAGTGAATCCCTTCCGTCAAATCTGTTGCGTTAACACTGACAGAAACCGTCCGAGCATCCAAACCTGTTTGAGGCAGGCAAAAGAGAGTGCTGCTGCCGTTTGCGTTATATTTCACGCTGAATCCGCCGCCGATCAAATTGTATGCCTCTCCATCATCACTGTCTGAAAGATCGGGACACGCGTTAATCATCACACATGGTACATACGGGATTATGGCGGATACCACGTATTCGGGTGAGATTTCCCAAATCTCATTGCCGTCTATATAGTAAAGCCTATCACCAAATTCACAGAACACACCCTTACGGTCCGGCAGCCCATTTTTAATCAGCAGAACGGTGTCTCCCCGCCAACGATATAGGCATTCGCCCGCATGCACCGCATAATAATCATTATACATTGGCGATATCGTACGAACAGCGCCATTCAAGCCGGCTATAATCAGTTTCTGCCCATCACGTTTCATAAGCGCACGGCCCTTAAACCACATATTAAGCATATCCGGGCTTTGACTGTCCATAACACCGTATTCAGGATCGTTAACATTCAGTCCGCCGTTCAAATCAGGCAGCTTGACATCTTTAATTGCTGTTTTTCGCATACCCTTCTCCTCGTTTCAAGCCACACGCACCCAAATAAACACGGGTATCGAAGGCTGAATATTGTTGTGGGGGGCTCCGCTGCCCGAAGGTTGATTCACAGCCGTCGCCGGATTATTTGTTGCCGTCGCTGCGTTCACACCAAACGGATTGGCGACTGTCGCCGAAGTATTGCGGCCAAGCCACGTGTAAGAAGATCCGCCCCCAACAACATCGTGAAAAAGCTCACTGCAGGCATGATCGTGGCTGTTCTGGCTATGGTTATGCGCATTCTGACTGTGTGTATGAGGTCCATTCTGATCTCCGGTTAACGTCACTGTCTTAGCTCCGACCTTTCTGCCCACTTTAGAGAAGTCGTTGTCATTATGGTCAACACCCACGAGGCAGCACCCTTGGGCATACCTTTCCCATTGTCCGCCAAGATAACTTGCCGGGTTTTCTTCCAATATTGAAAGAAAAAGAGACCCAACAGGAAAGACTTTTAACACGACCTCATCATTGACCCTTTGAGCAAAATCATCCAGTCGTCTCGACAACCTCAAGAACTGATCCATCGACACCTGTGTCTGCGCCATTATATCTCCCCCTGCCCCTAGTACATCCCGCTTATTATCTCATACTCATCCGCCATATCCGTTTCCGCGTGATGTATCGTCCTTAACAACGCGCGGTACATGGCGCTGTAATCGGCATACATGTCACTGTTTTTGTCTGCCAGAGCAAAACTCGCCGCTAAACCATATGGCATGATGCGCTCTGCTGTGTCACCGGATATCTCCAGAGTGTCATCAAGGCTTTTTACGGTGCGTGTCACCCCCTTGTTCTCATAAAACGCAAGCTCATGCTGCAGCACATCAATCAGTGCCGGCGCACGACGCGCATATTCCGATGCATCGGGAGACTCCGTCTGGTCGATCAGCGCCATCGCAAGTTCATAAACATCCTGAGCCGTCATGGCTCACACCTCCAATCTTTGAATAAGGGAGGGAATCATCATCCCTCCCCATCTTTTTAATAAACGTTTGTGTCTGTCAATCCGCCCGTGGCCGGTATCGGGCAGTCTCCCGACGGCAGATAGACCGGGGCACAGGTATAATGCCGAATGTCAAATATACCTCCCCCGGTCACCAAACTGCCTCAGGCCCTTATCTCACAATAAAAGCCGTCCCAAAAGGCATACTGCAGATGTTTTCGTCTCTGTCTCCCTTTCAGCTGAAAATCTGATGATTGTTAATTCGTAAAGCTCAGAGCTTTTTACCAAAGTGAATTCAATCACGTCAACAAGGCAGGCAGATTATTTTCGCTCTATTGGCGGGCATTCTTCATACCCGTCTATTTCCTAAAGCTGCACAGCCTCTATGGATATGCTTTCAAGCTGCTGTACCGTCAGCGCACTTCCTCCAATTGCAGCCAGCTCCACAGACATCGCGCCGTCAGAGAATCGCTTGAACCTCGCCGAGTCAAACAGCGCGATGTACGCAGTTTGTCCCGAAGCCACCGTGACGTTTTTATCACCGAGCACGGCTCTCGGGCCGTCTCCCGCCTTCAATATCACCTGTGCTGCCGTCTCGCTGCCGTTGCTGATGCGCAATGCCATACGCGCGTCTTTGCCCGGCGGTATTGTCTGCACTGCCGCAGCGGCCGAGATGGCGCTGTCTTCCGCAATGCTGACTGAACCGCCCCTCACATCAAACACACTCACATTCGCCATGACATACCCTCCTTATATCGCTGTCTCTTCCGCAGTGGTCAAATCCACGCGAATCAGTTCGGCAGGTCGGATGACCGTGCCGCCATAAAGATGCAGCACCTTAAACGCATCTGCAAACGTTTTTTCGGGTTTGTACCGCTCGATCATCCCGGCGGGGATCTGTTCCGCCAGTGCAAGGGCCTGTCGGGTAAACGCCATGCAATGGTGTACATTACCCGTCTTTTTGATTGAGTTAGACACATATACGCCGAAATTCAAGTAACTGCCTTTAAACCCCTTGCCGAAGACATCCGAGTTACCCTGCTGGAATACGATCTTACCAAGCACAAGCTTGGTGTAGATCGCGGGCGAAATAACAAGAAAACGCTCCTCTTCAAACGGCACATCCGCCTCGAGCAGCGCCTGCTCAGCTTCGGCCAGCGTCGAGAGAATCGTGGCAGACGTGCAGCTTGTGTTCTCAATCACGCCCCCGGCCTGCTCATGAAAACCGGCGAGGTATTCGTCGAGCGTCTGAGCAAGTGCCTTTTTGGCTTCCCTAACCTCCGCACCGAATACTTCACCCTGTGCCTGTACCTTATCCACCCTGTCCACCTCAACGTTGACGTATTTGGCTTCGGTGATGTAAAGGTCCTGATTGTAGCTCGTCTTCTGTTCGAGAGTGATATCTTCGCCGGGTGTATAATCCTTCACCGTAGGGCGTCCCACACCCGCAATACGAAGCACATCACCCTTCTTTGTGATATCACCGAGTATGGGGCCCTTGTAGGTAAGATTCTTGAACACGCAGTCTCTGCCCCTGTCTGTCATCAGCTCTTTGGCCAGAATCTCCGGCCGGAAACTTTCATATGCCACTATGTATCATCCTTTCTATTCTTTTTGCCCCGTCAAAAATGCCCAAATACGGCTGTGATTCTTTTCAAGCTCCGCCGAGCTCATCATTTTGATGCCATCTTCCGTGATCGGCCTTGGTGCAGCCGCTCCCGTTCCGACAGCACCGCCCATGCTCGATACCGCATTCTGCGCGTTGGTTTGCCGCGCCATCTCATGCTGTTGTTCCTGCTTTTTCGCTCTGTCATAGGCATCAATCAGCGGTGTTCCGGTTCTCCATGCATCAATGACCGACCTAGGCAGCGCGTGCGGATCCACATCTGGATGTGCCTGTAAAAAAGTATCGAGCTGCTGACTGACTGTCGCTTGCTTTTGCTGTTCTTCATCGAGGCGCTGTTTCATCCAAGTAAGCGTTTCCTCTTCGCTTAAGCCGTTGCTTTTGGCAAAGTCCTTCGCGGCTGTGCCGATGTCTTCATACGCCGCCAGCAGTTCATTGGCCTTGTCGAGCCTCCCGCTCAGCTTGTCATAATTGAGCCCCTTCTGGGCATATTCCGCCGCCGCTTCACGGGACAGCGGCAGCTGCTCTTTGTTGTAGCGTACCGTCAGAAACGTGTTGTCCTGTCCGGCGCTTTCTTGATTGCCGCCTTTTGCGGCTATACCGTCAGGCTGGTTTGCCGTATCCACGGCCTGTGGTTGGGCCATATCAACCATATCAACTCTCCTTTATTTTTTATTCATAAAAAAAGACCCTTACGGTCATCGCAAAGTGTCATAAGAATCCTCTTCCCTCCTCTGTGATGTCACCGATAGGTGACTGGAGGAAAGAAAGTGGCTTTGGATCAGTCACTCCCACAGCACTTTGCCATCTTACTCATCTGTCCACCCCAAAATGGTGACTGATGGGCTTCACAATTTTTGTCAGGTTTTAACCTGACATTTTAACATGCATTTTCAAACGCGAAAGGGGACCGCACCACGCAATCCCCTCCCGCCTATTAACAGCTTATTTCGCCAACATTTCTATAATCCGAAGAATCACGGAAACCAGCCCTGGCAATGCTGCAACCAAAGCAATAGACCATGCACGCCGTGCGCTTTGCTCTTTCGACGTATTTCTTTCAATCCGTTCAATCTTTTCATCAAGACTGTTAAGCATTTCAATATAGAGTCGTCCTTCGCCTGCCAGAACTGTCTTTAGATTGTCGATGCGTCCCTGCGTTTCAACCAAATCCACACGTGTCTGGTTCATCTGCTCTTCGAGCTTGCCAAGCCGTTTTCCGTGGTGTTCCTCAAGCCTCCGCGTCTCACTTTTTAATGCACGCCCAATGGCAACACAGCTGTCATTTTCATTTTCCAGCCCCAGTTTTTCAAACATGGCTGACAGCCGGGCAACCAGTACATCCTGTTCCGTGACCTACACCCCTTTCATCATATAGGTAGCCAAAGGTAACGGTCACTCACTATATTTTATGCGTTTGTTTGGCTTTGTGTTTAACTTATTTCTTTCTGTTCTGTTCTCAGTTCGTGCCATGGCGGTCATACCGGTTTGCAGCCCGTCCTGCAATACTTGAGCTTGCGCCTGCTGTGTCTCCCACTGTTTGGTTTCACTCAACAGTTCTTCGCGCATCGGAATATGTCCATCGGGTATGCGCTCAAGATATTGCCTCAGCGAAATCTGCGCTCCTTTCAGCAGATTGTCCAGCGTCTGCACCACCTGTACCTCGCTCCACATTGTAGATGGTCCCACATCCACCTTGAGCCTCATCGTGTACGCATCAAGAACATCATCGGGCAGCGGTATAAATATGCGGTGCCCTTCCTGTTCAAGTGGAATCATACGCCCTGCGCGATAATACTGGCGGATGAAATCAAGCCAAATCATCCCGATATCCTCCACAAATGCGTAAAACCGCTCCTGCTGCGACTGCAGCGGCACCAGCGCTGCGTCCCTCGTTGCGATAAAGGCGGACGTGTTATCCGGGTTCTTCAAATTACCGAGCGTCACATCGTTCGCACCCATCATGCGCATCGTTGTCTCAAGCGTCGCGTTTAACCCGTTCCACGCGTCATACGATGCGCCGGGCGGCATCAGATACTGCGCCGCCCCCGCGATATCACCGTTCACGGCCACCGCTCCCGCCACCTTGTTGCTCCACTCGCGAATACGTGTCCGGTCAAAAATCACCTTGGGAAAACTCATCTGCATCTGGCTTAATTGTGAAAGCGCGAGTATCTTGTTGACGAACACCTGATTCGGGATCAGCCCCGTCACCTCAGCCACGCCATGGCACGAGTTCTTGCGTGTATCCCAGTTCATCAGGGCAATCGGGTAGCGCGAGAGCCGCGTGTCTTTGGGCGGCTGGATCACCGCGTTGCGCACGTTTTTCTCACACCAAACGTGCCCGTCCTTTTTGTACATTTTAAGCAGCACGTTGCACTTGCCCGCGTCTTCCAGCTCCACCTTTCCAAGATCGCCCGCCGTGTATTCGTTATCCTCATCCGCCGTAATCTCATCCACATTGCCGCAGCCGTTCGCCCGTGCTTCGTCTTTCACCTTAGAAAGCAGTTCACGAAAAGCGAGTATGATATACGGCTGGCTCTGCACATCCGGGCTGTTCGGGTTGCCCGGATAAAAATTCACGTTGTCAATCAGCTGCGTCGAAATGTCACCCGTGAGTGCCTGTCCCGTTTCAAGCGATGTATCCCAGTAAAAATACTGAATATAATCGCCCGTAATCGCGGCGGCCTTCAGTCCCTCTTTTGTGAGGTAATCCATCTTGAGACGTTCCCAGAGCATATCGCAATACTGCGACAGCTGACGAGCGTAAATGCCGATATCGCCGCCGTCGCTCACACCCTCCGCGAAGAACTTGAGCTTGAGCCGTCTGTCCGTTACCGCCGCGATCTTCCAGGCCGATGCATACCGGATGAAATTGACCACCGGCGTCGGCAGCCCTTCGTGCGGAATGCCCACCCACTGGTCTCCGGCGTAAAACCGTTCGTTCAGGTCCACTGTGTGGTAAAGGCCGATGCGCGCTTTGTAGTCAATGCCCTGCTCGTACTCCTTCCAAACCTGCGTGCTGCTCATATGCGTTCACCGTACGGGTCATAATCGAGAATCGCCTCATATTTTTTCATGAGAGCGTCCTGTTGTTGAACCGCGGTTCCGGCATCAACGCCATGCGGTTTTTTCACTTTTGATTTTAGCCCCAGCCCATAACCAATCAGCCCTGCCGCTGTCATCAGCAATACAATTGCTGCGCCGAAAAAAAGCTGTGCCATCTCATTCCCCTCCTTATTCTTTTTCAGGCATAAGAAAAGAGCGCTGTTATCTGCGCCCTTGCCGCCTTCAATTCCTGTTCTTGTCATGCAAGGCGATGCATCCCATGGCTCCTATGAAGCCCCTTCACTTGCCATGCTGAGCGCAGCGAAGCATCCCACAGCACTTGCTTTGTTCTGAGGATGCAAATGCAATGCCTTGCTTTCTTTCTCATGGGATTCGTGAAGCCTTTTTAGCTCAGTCTGCCGGTTTGGCCCCTACCCAGCACCAGCCCCTTCGCTTGTCATGCTGAGCGCAGCGAAGCATCCCATGGCGGCATCCTATTGCTTCCTCTTTTGTATGCAGATACATTGCCTCGCTTGCCATCTCATGAAGATTAGCAAAAGTCATTAAATCGATCGGCAATCACTCAACCGCTTTTCTTATATCTCGTTGTGGTCATTTTTCCATATCCATCGGCTCATAATCGCTCATTGTTAAATTGCGCACAGTTTTCCAGTATGCTATAATTTTCTTTGTACTCCATGATTAATGTTCTAAATACCTATTTCTAATTTCAAGATATATGTGAGGCTTATGAATAATCAGCCGACTTTAAAAGAATATATCTTATATAGCAGCGACAACGTTGTTATGGGACGCGGCGAACAGTTCTTTTTAATGAAGCTTAGCAAAAGCTTGGTTTATAAGATTCTAAAAGCGCTGCTTTATATATTTTTCGGGATGGCTATTCCCCTTGCCAGTCATATTTCATGGTATAATTTTTCCTTTGATATGTTTGTTCTATGGCAGCTGATGCTGTTAATATTTAAAAAGTTCGAGTACCAGCGCAGCAACTATGAAATTATAAAATCAAATGATGTTGAATATCATAAAGATATCAGTTGGCTTCTCACCCGTAAAAAAAGAGATATTATCGTGCCGAAGCTATTTCTAGGCGTTATTTTGGTCTTTCTTATTGCAAATTCATTCACGGCATTATATATCAGAAGCCTCTGCGAGAACCAGTTTAACCTCTACAATATGAATTTGTCCGTTTCAGGTGATGATGACAAAGAAGTGCGAATTATGGATTGCGAAGAACTATCGGAGCTTCATTTTTCTGATCAGCCGGTTACTCATTTATATTTAAATGTCAAAATGTCGGGAAAGCCGATATCATTTCATTTCAAACTGAACGGCCACCCAATAACAGACCTTGTTTATAATGAAAGATATATAGGCTGGATCTGGAGTGAGTATGTTTTCGAACAGTATTATTTCATATCATATGATGTAAACAGCCTGCCGAACAATTCCGTCCTTGAAATCAGCAGCGGGTCCTTCAGCCGCCAATGGATTATTAAAACAATCGAATAATTCTTATACAAACAAAAAGCCCGCAGCTGCGAGCTTTGTTCTTCCTAAAATGTGCCGGTGTATGTCACCACATCCATCTTTCGCTGCGGAACAGGCGCATCTTCCTTTGCCTTATAGCCAAATACCGCCGCCTGCTGCGGCAGCAATCCCTCGGGCACACCGAGCCTTCTCATGAGGTCATCATCTTTGAATATGAGTTTCACAAAGCCCATCCAGCATGAGCCAATCCCAAGGCTCTGGGCCTCCAGCATCATGTTCTCCATCGCCGCCGAGCAGTCCACCTCGCCGGACGCGGATTCTGCTTGCGTTGATACGATAATCAGCGCCGGCGCTTTGTGCGTCACATCCAAATGAGGGTTCTGCCCCATCTTGCTCATCCAGTCGATCGGCACCTGCGTCATCGCCTGCTTCGTTTTTATGTTTACCTCGTCGAGCAGAGCCCTGTCCTGCACCACGCTAAAGTGCCACGGCTGCTGATTGCATCCGGTCGGCGCGTAGATTCCCGCCTCCACAATTGCCTTCAGTTCCTCTTTCTTAAGCGTCTCGCTTTTGTACGCGCGCACGCTGCGTCTGCTTTTAATCACATTCAAAATATCGTTCATATCCACCCCTCCGAATCGTCATATAAACACATTATACGGTTTTGATTTTTAATTGAATACCATAATTTTATAAGTTATTTCAAGTATCCCCAAACGGCTTTTACAAATGTCCCCGCAACAGAAAAGGCTGGCATAAGCGCCAGCCCGACAGCTGCTTCAGCTCCCTCTTTAACAAGGCTGTCACCAACAGGTGGCTGGGGAATGCAAATGGTACGAGCCGAATGCACCTCTGTCACATCCGCCAGCCTCCTATTCTTGTTCCGCCGCCGTCCGTCCAGCACTCATGTCAACCTGGGGCTGAACATTCTGCTTAATCAGTGATGCCGTCATCGATAAAAGGGCCACCACCGCCGCCGCAATAAACGTGAAATGCAACGCACTAATAAATGCGTTGTTTTGCAGCAGCTCGCCCGTCTGCCCCTGCGCCATTAGCGCGGCTGTCGCATTGCTCTCAAACGTTGAAAACAGCGCGCCTGATACCGCCACCCCGAGGCACATGCCGATGTTACGCATCGTCGCGAGCGTTCCCGAAGCCGTGCCCCGGTTCGCCAAAGGTACGCTGCCCATTATCGCACTGTTGTTGGGCGTTTGGAACATCCCGAACCCAAGCCCGGTCACAACCATCGCCGCAACCATATAAATCACCGTCGAATTCGCTTGCAGGAAGCTCAGCATAAAGAGCCCGCACGCCATCAGCAGCGCACCAAATGCGCTGATATACTTGCTGCCCGCCTTGTCGGAAATGCTCCCGCTGATGGGCGCGATGCACATTGTGGCGAGCGGCATCGGCAGATAGATGAGTCCGCTCGTCATGGCGGAAAACCCCCGAAGGTTTTCCAGATAGAACGGTGCGAGAAACACCATGATGAACTGTGCCATATAGATGAAAACAGCGGCGGCATTGCTGGCCGCAAACGTCCGGTTTTTGAAGAAGCGGACATTGAGCATCGGATGCCTGCGCTTTAATTCAAACAGCACGAAAGCCACAATGAGCAGCAGCCCCGCCGCGATCAGCGAGAGAAAAAGCAGCGGCGGAATTTCATAATCGCCCGATAAGCTGAGCGGCATCAGTATCAGCAGCAGCGCAAAGAAAATCATCACACTGCCGGCAATGTCAAACGGTACAGCCGTTCTTTTTTCATCCTTCGGTATGTTTTTGCGCACGAGCAGCAGCCCGATGACGCCAATCGGAATATTGATGAAGAATATGCTCTGCCAGCCAAGCAGTGTGGAGAGCGTGCCGCCCACCACCGGCCCGGCGCTGAGGCCCAGCGCCACCGCAATCGCCGTCACGCTGAGCGCCTTGCCCCTGCGTTCGGGCGGCACCGCGTTCGTGATAATCGCGGGAGCCGTGGAAAACAGCATGCCCGCGCCGATGGCCTGAATCACGCGGCAGGCAATCAGCATGCCAATGTTGAAGGACAGCCCGCACAACAGCGACCCGGCGGTGAATATCATAAACCCGGTCATATAAACCTTTTTGTGCCCGTACATATCCGCGATACGCCCGTACATCAGCAACAGGCTGCTCACCACAAGCAGATATGCTGTGACGATCCATTCCACCATCGAAAGCGATATGCCGAAGTCCGCGCGTATCAACGGCATGGCAAGGTTCACGACACCCGAATCAAGCGAAGACATAAACGTGCCGACACCGACCGAGAGCATAATGGCCTTTGTTTTCTTGTCCATTGAACTTCCTTTCCCAAAAGTGTAAACTTTTATGAGTATTTACTCATTTTTTATTATCATATTCTGGAGAATTCATTTTGTCAATACACAACATGAGCTTTTGCTCATGTTTTATTGACTTTATCGATCCATCCATCTAAAATAGATACAAGTAAGCAATAATTTTATGAGTATGAATAGCATTGCGGGCGGGTTTCGTCATCGGCAAAAGCGAAATCGAAAAATAGCGGCGCAGATACGGAACTTCAGCAACACGGCAGAATCGCAAGTCAGCCGTCACGATAGCCAAATGAATCAGCGTTTACCAAAGGAGTTTATAACAAATGAAGCCTCAAAAACCGGCTGCACCCGCAAAGCCAAGCCAACCGCATGCGCCGCGAAAGCCCAAGCAAACGCGCAGCATACAAACGAAAGAAAAGATACTCGACGCGGCGTTAGAGCTGTTCTGCGAAAAGGGTTATTACAAAACAACCACCAATGAGATTGCCCAACGGGCTGGCGTTTCTATCGGCAGCCTTTATTCATATTTCAAAGACAAAGATACGGTTTTTCTTGAGATCCTCGAAAAATACCATCAGAAGTTCAACAATGCCAAAAGCGAGCTGCTCGCCGACCTTGATCTGATGCGCAGCGATATTAGGCAGTGGCTGAGGGCGCTTATTGACATTTTGATTAAAGTGCATGAAGAATCGCGCGAGCTTAACCGCGAGCTCACCGTGCTGTCTTTTTACAATCCCCAAGTCGCGCAAATTCTCGATCAAAACATACAAAGAACGATGAAGTCCTCCATCGGCTTTTTTCTTTCTCTTCAGGAAGGTCTTAAGGTTAAGGATATCGAAGCGGCGGCTGTGATTTCGTTTGATCTGATTTCGGCCACGGTCGACCGCATCGTTTTCGGCAAATCCGACATCGACCGAAGCCGTCTCATCGATGCGGTGATTGATATGCTGTATAAGTACTACATGGAATGAGTTGCTTTACCAACCAATGAATCTCTATCTTACATCTCCAATATATGCTATAATCATACAATAAAAAATTAACTCCGAGGTATCCTATTATGAGTAAAAAAGCGAGTCTGATCATTGCCGCCCTCATTATCGTCGTCGTTGCCGTTGTCGTCGGCGTCATGATGCTGGGCGACAGCAAGGCCTCAACATATGAGATCAAAGACGGGAATCTCGTCATTACCAGTTCGTTTGGAACCTCTGTGCCACTGAGCGAAATCACTGCTCTGGAGCTCACCGATACCGTGCCAGATATCAAGACCAAAACAAACGGGGCCGGCCTCGGCAGCATGTACAAGGGCGAGTTCCTGCTCACCGACGGCAGCAAAGCGCGACTTTATATCGATGCAAAAATGCCTCCGTTCATTCGCTTCGTACAGGGCGATACGGTGTTCTATCTCAATTCGGATTCAGCCGAAGCCACGCAAAGCTTTTTTGCTGAGTTGGAGGCCGCCGTCAGTTAACCTGAAATCCAAGCAGCTTATCTTTATGGAGGGTTAAATGGATAATATGGGTGCGTCCATAACAGGACGCCGAGTCGGTGCATTTTTGGTCGATAGTTTTATCTTTTCGATAGTTTGCATTTTTCCCTTTATCACCTATATTTTGAGTATAGACAATACAAGCCATTTTTTCCTTATCTTCTACTCTCTCTATTTTGCCTGCATACTATTTTTTGCTCTTAAAGATGTATTCGGCAGAAGCTTTGGCAAATGGCTGTTCGGTCTTGGTTTGATAAACGTTGATGATCCGCAGCAAAAACCTACCGTATTGCGCCGCATATTGCGGAACCTGACCGTTTTTATATGGCCGGTGGAAGCCATAGTGATGCTGCGAAACATTGACAGGCGACGTCTTGGCGACAGGTTGGGGCATACAATGGTGGTTTCCGTCGGCAGAAGAAAACGTCCTATGCTGATCGGAGTCCTTGTTTTTATGCTATTCTTCTCAATCCTCTTTCTGTCAATCACTCAGCTAATAAGGAACGACGGTTCGTATAAGGCCGCCACAGAATATATAAGGCAAAACGACAGAATCACCGATGTAATCGGTCACATCGAAAGCTTTGGCGCTTTCCCCTCCGGAAGCCTGAGCACATCTAATGGTCATGGATCCGCAGACCTGAACATTTATGTTCACGGCACCAAAGGGGATTTAACTGTTCAAGTGGAACTGACAAAAACCCCGAGTACTGATTGGACTGTCGATCATATCTCATTTTGAATATAAAAAAACAAACATGGCCATCGCTGTGCTTGTTTTTTTGCAGATAATGATCGACATGTTATTGTCGCAAAACACGTTTGGTGTTCCAAACCACCGCATAGTGGACATAGGATATAGTGCGAAACATATTCTTTTCTGCTGCCTATTCACTTCGCCATACCCTCATGCGATAGCGGAGTCACGGCTATCGAATATTTTTTAATAACATTATAGCGAAGCGGAGCTTAATGTTCCGTCAAATGTATAAGCGGCTCATCGCCTCTGATTCGCTCAACTGCTGGCGCTGCTGTACCGGCGCACGGCAACCTTCCAGAACAGCCGTGTCACGGTAAAACAAACGATCGGCGCAACCACGCCCCACACCGCATACATCGGTTCCATTCTGCCCATGATAAACAGCGTCGGAAAATTGACAATCACAAATATCGGCAGCACATAGATACCGATGCGCTGCACCATCTTTGAGTAAATCGTCATCGGCATGTTGTTGAAATCCCAAAACGCGCCGGTCGCGTTGGCCACCGCGTCAGCCTTCACAAACCAGAACGACGTGACCACGGGGAACAGCAGCAGTGAGTAGCTCACAATCACGCTGCTCAGCATCAGCCCCAAAAACCCGATCAACCCCAAGATATCCACGCTGATATTCAGCCGCGTCATGCCCACAATCACCATAATCGTGCCGGGAATGATATCGGTTACAAACAGTGAAAGCTCGCTGCGGCTCAGCGTCGCGATAAACTGCAGCGAAACCGGCTTGACGATATAAAAATCGAGCGTGCCGTTTCGAATGTGCTCGCCGAGTATATAATGGTTCATCAGCATGAATCCCGCGGTAAACGCCGTCATGATGATAAACATACCCACATAAATCAAAATCTCATCGGGCTTGAGGCCGTTCACACTGAGGCCCGATTGATAAATCACCACCACGTACATCAGCTTCACCGCAAGATAGCCGAGTTCCATGGCCACACCCGTAAAGAAGTTCACCCGGTACTCAAGCTGTGTGATCAATCCGTTCTTTAAAAACAGCCACCAGATGAACAGATGCTTGCGTATCTCTTTGAATAATGTCTTCATGCTTAACCCCCCGCCGCCGTGTAGCGCTTAAGCCCAATGCGCCACAAAGCGCCTGCCAGCAGCCTCAGCGCGATGATCCACAGTCCCATGGCCAAAAGCCCCGGCACTATCTGTTCCGCCGTCAGCCTTCCGCAGATCACGTCCACCGGAAAATTGACGGTGTAGCGGAACGGCATCCAATTGAGCACCGCCACCGCATTAGGGCCCAGCACATCCAGCGGAAAAATGCCGCCGCTTGCCGCAATAAAAATGATGCGCACCGCCTCATAGAAAAACCCGATTTCGGTCAGCCAGAAGGCGAGCATCCCCACACAGAAGAAAATAATATAGTTGAGCACGCAGGCCAGCACCAGCACCGCGAGAAACATTGCCACACCTGCCAGCGTCACCACCGCGCCGAAAACGCTGTTGATAATCACCGCCGCCGTGCCGAGCAGCACGAACACAAACACCGACATCACAATCTTGCTGCCGAAAAAGCTCGTCATATAAAAATTGAAGTACCCGATGGGGCGCACGATAAACTTATCGAGCCCGCCGTTCTTCACATCGATGTTGATATCGTACTCAAAACCGGTGCGCAAAAACTGCTGCACGATGTTCGCGAATATCGTGTACGTAATCATCTGGGCATATGTGTACCCGAAAAGCATGCCGCCGTCCGTGGCACGGTATAAGCTGCTCCAGAGAAAAAACTGAATGATGATAGGCCACACGGCACTGAATAACCCGAGCGCAAACGCCCCGCGGTACTCGAGCGCGCTTTGCATACCGAGCTGGAGCGACCGGCGGTATTTAAAAACCGATCTCAACTGACCTGCTCCTTTCGGTACAGCCGCATAATGCCTTCCTCTACAGGGATATCCTCTATGGTGAAGTCCACCACCGACAGTGTATCGAGTATGCCTGTCAGCGTTTGTTTTAAGTCCTGCTTATTCACTTCAATCAGCGCGTTGTAGCCGTCAAAGCTTTTTACCTCGCCAAACCGCTCAATCTCGGCCGCGTCCGTTCTGGACGGCAGCTGCAGCTTGATCTGTTTTTTCTCACTGAACAGTTCGTTCACCTTGGCTAGCTCGCCGTCATAAATGATGTTCCCTTCATTAATGATGATTGATCGCTTGCACAGGTTCTCGATGTCATTCATATAATGGCTGGTCAGCAGCACCGTCGTTTTGCTCTGCTCATTGTAGTATTTAATGAATTCCTGTATCTTTTTTTGAGAAATCAAATCAAGGCCAATTGTCGGCTCATCGAGAAACATCACGCGCGGACGGTGAATCAGCGCCGCGATCAGCTCCATCTTCATGCGTTCGCCAAGCGACAGCCGGCGCACCTGAACATTGAGCAAATCCTTGGCGTCGAGCAGCTCTGTCAATTCTTCTATTGTGGCTTTGAATTCCTTCTCGCTCAACTCATAGATATAACGGTTCAGCAAAAACGCTTCATTCGCGGGCAGATCCCAGAACAGCTGGCTCTTTTGCCCCATCACAATCGCGATCTGCTTTTTAAAATCCTTTTTGCGCTCCCATGGCGTATATCCGAGAACACTCGCCGTTCCGCTGGTGGGGAAAAGAATGCCCGAAAGCATTTTGAGCGTCGTCGTTTTGCCAGAGCCGTTGGGCCCCAAAAAGCCGATCATCTCACCCGCTTCCACATCAAAGCTCACACCTTTCACGGCTTCCTTAATCAGCTTCTTCCTGTGAAAAACATTCTTCACGGAGCTTTTCAGCCCGGCTTCTTTTTTATAATATGAGAACGAGCGGGACAGGTTCTCGATGTGAATGACTGCCATTTTACTCTCCTTGAAAAGGCTTTAAAGATATTTTATATCACAACCCATATAAATTGGCAAGTATCACCATTGTTATACAATGTGGGCTGTTCCTTATCGCAGCAGAAAAAAACGCCTGAAATACAGACGTCAGATTGCTGATTTGAATTAATATGTCATTTTGATCGAGGTTTACGAGAGTTTCCACAGTCGCGTAAAACCCATGCTTAAAAGCATTTTAACTTGGTGTGCTCTATCGTTAGATCGCTTCGGGTTGCTCATTCACAGAGTGTCCGATATCACAAGCTTACGTATTGTGACGGGATAGCGACATGATAAGCGGCGCTTATCCGATTGACTGCAAAGAGGAGCAAATCCCCATAAAGGATTTTACATGGTTCTTCTGTCCGCTGCGCTGTCAACAAGCTCGAAATGAATGGGGTGATCACAAGCTTAAACCTTCAAGCCGCATTCAAAGCTGCTCAATGTCGTGATTGCCGTTAACGTTGGCTTTAGGCCTTATCAATCTCAAATGTGGTCTCTACCTTCACATTGCCCTTAATCATCGCCATCACGGGGCAAATCTTCTCCTCTGCCGATGCGATGATTTTTTGCATCGTCTCATCATCCATATCGGCCGAGCCCACACGCGCGTGCAGCGTTATCGTATCAAAGCAGAGCGGATGCTGCTCTCTGCGCGTGCCTGTCGCGCCAACGGTCAGCGTTTGCACCTCTTTGTTCATCGTCTTGGCTAAAAACGTGATTGTGCCGCCGAGGCATGCCGCCAGGCTCACCAGGAATAGCTGCAGCGGCATAAAGCCCTGCCCGTCCCCGTGCGGCGGAATATAATCGGTGATCACCGTGTGACCGCCGGATTCCCCCTCAAACATCATCCGTCCGTTTTTGAGCTCGACGGAAGCCTCTAACACATGCGCCATAAGAACCTCCTATTAACGTTTAATCATACAAGCCCGCACCTGACCAGCAGCCGCTCGTTGCCATGGTTCGTGCATGTTAAAAGCGTCATGATGTGACCGCCTTCATCGTTATCCAGCGCCTCCAGATTATCCGGCATAATTTTCTGTGTCCCGGTCACCTTGTAATCATACCTGCTGCCATCCGGCATGCTCAGTGTCACGTCGTCGCCTTTTTGGAGCTCATCGAGCCGTCCAAAATGCGCGCCGCTTGCATAATCATGTCCGGTAATCACAAGATTGCCCGGTTCTCCCGGCATAGGCCCTTGGTAATAGCAAACCGAAATCTTGAGCGCCTCATCATCCGTATAAGCAATCACGGGCAGCTCCGCGTCGATTTTAGGGATTTCGAGTTTGCCCATCACCTGATACCCGTCTATTGTGACCGGCTCCGGATCGGCTTTGGTCGTCTCTGTGGGTATTTCCGGCATCTCAGCTGATTCATCTGGGAGTGCAGTCTCAGCCATCACAGCATTATCGAAAGCCTTAGAAAGCATTTGCGCATTATTAGCCGCCGTCACGCCTTCATCAAACAGGCAAACCGCCACAACAGCAGCCGCGATAAGCAGCGCTCCCGCAAGCAGCAACAGCACACGCGATGCTCTGCCCGCCCACAGTGCAGAAAAAAATGACCCCGCCGCGTTAAAAAATCGTTTCACCTTTGCCCCGCTTCCTCTAAGCTTTCAAACCCGCGTCCTCAAAGTTCTTCGGGTCAATCGTTCTTTTCTTCGCCTCAATCTCTTTGATCATTTCCACAATACGGGCATTGACCGGCGTGGCCACGCCCAGCTCCGCACCCTTTTTCGCGATATAGCCGTTGTAATAATCCACCTCTGTCGGTTTGCCGCGCTGCAGGCTCTGCAGACTCGACGATTTGAGCCGGCGGTATTTGAAGCCGATAATGCGTATGACCACGTCGCGCCGAAAATCAGCCAGCGCGCCTTCCCCTTTGATCAGGTTATAATAATCAAGCTTGCCGCCGTACGGCTCCACTTTAAGGTTCATCGCGTTGGCCACGGCCACCGCCTCACGGATGATCGAGACGAATATTTTACGCGCCTGCTTGTATGACATAATCTTGCCGAGGTGCAAGCCGCACAGCACACCAAGCGACGTGATGCACGAATTGACGATCATTTTGGAGTACAAATCGGCAATGATATTCGCGGATATGCGTGTCGGCAGCATATGGTCCATCACGTCTTTGAGCCCCGACAGGTCCGTATCCGGCAGCTGTCCGCCAATCACGAAATCGCCTTCCGAGGTCATGTTGAGCGTCCCGTCGCTCATCATGGTCGACCCCCAGCCAATCACACAGCCCACGCTGCGTGCCGCGCCCACAATATCACCGAGTGCTTCCACGCAGATGCCGTTCTGCATCGACACCACGAGTGAATCCTCTTTCAAAAAAGGCAGCACGCGCCGTGCCGCGTCCGGCATATCGTACGCCTTTGTCACGATCATCACTATATCCTTCTTGCCAGAAAGCTGCTCCACATCGGCCACAGCCTTTACCTTCATATAATGGTCACCGCGCACGCCGATGATATGCAATCCCTTCGTTGCGGCCTGTTCGGCCTTGTCCTTGTATTTCACGACGAGCTCCACATCATAGCCTGCCTTGCTCAAATAGGCCGCTGTGATGCCGCCTATGGCGCCGCCCCCAATCACGGCGATCGTTTTGTCCGTCATTGCCGCCCCTCCTTATGTCATATACATATCTTATCAGTGATTTTACGGTACATTATAGCACGATTTCGCACCGTTTCACATATTATTGCCAAATTTGCGCCCATTTTGAATACGCGGACTTAAACGCTGTTTGGCCATTGCCCCGACGCGTCGTAACCCTGCGCCAGCCGGTGCGCGTCATCCGTGATACGTGCGTCAAAGCCCATAAACTCGAGCAGTTTGATCGCGTTGCGCGTTTGTGTCGGCCCCGGTTTTATTTTATAGTCAAAAACAATGCCCGCATCCGTCACCGTTTCTTCAAAATGATAATTGTCATAGCTGCCGCTCAGCAGCCGCGTCAGCTCAATATCGTGTGTCGCCGCCACGCAAAGGCCTTCAAGGCTCTCAAAGTGCTTTAATACGGCGGCGGATGCCGCGATGCGCTCCGCTGTGTTGGTGCCTTTGAGTATCTCGTCAATAAAGCAGATGAAGAATATATCCTTATCGAGTATGCGCCTCAGCGATTTGATTTCTGTCACAAAATAGCTCTCTCCCGCCGTCACGTTGTCGCGCACCGCCATCGATGTCACCACGAGCGCAGGCCGCATGGCAAAACGCCGTGCCAAACAGGTGTTCACCGTCTGCGCGAGTATCGCGCTCACCGCCGCCGCCTTGATGAATGTCGATTTGCCAGACGCGTTGGAGCCGGATATCAGGCACCCGCGCGTGAGGCTCAGCGAATTAATCACAGGATCTTTTATGAGAGGATGATAAACGTCCGTCATCTCCAAACGTCCGTCCGCTATAAAATCCGGCAGACAGTAATACGCAAGGCTTTTTCGGCAAGATAATACGGCCATCATCGCGTCGAGTTCCCCCACGCTTCGGTATAGGTTTCGGAACACCTCGATGTTTTCCTCAAGCGCTTTAATCACGCGATTGTAGCCTCTGATGTTGCTGAGTGTGATAATCCGGAAATACTCTGCGAGAAAATCAAAATCTGATACCCTTTGCTGCGTGAGCCCCGAGAGCCTGCCGCCGAGATTTTTAAACAGTTTATGGCCTTGTGTTATAGCTTGCCCGGTCGGATGGCCATCAAGCGCGTGCGTCTCGGTGATTTTGCCCGCGCACCAGAGCAGCGCAGAAAATTGCTTCACACCAACGAGCTCCGTTTCAATGCGTTTGGACGTACGGTAATAGGTCACACCGTTGGCAACCAGCGAAATAACAAGCAGCGTCACCCCAACATAGACGCTGACAAATATCAGCCCGGCGCAAAGCACGGGCAGCGCCGTCATCACAAGATATATCCAAGGCCGTTTCACGCGCTTTTCGGATATGCCGTAGCAAAACGATGCGAGCGCGTTGCCCGGGGGGCGGCCCATCTTTGCGTAGTATACCTGCAGCTGCAGTCGCATCGCGGGGTCGGCCTCCAGCAATTCCATCAGTTTTTCACGCTGAGCCAGTTTATCTCCTTCCAAGCAGGGTTCGTGCAGCAGCGCATAGAGCTGCGATGCGCCCACGCCGGACTGGCAGGCATCCATTGTTTGAAACACCTTGTCCATGTCAAGGTCGTCCCAGGTCATGGCGTCAATATGGTGTTCCGGCGCGTCGGCGTTGCGGCGCTTCTCCCAGTATTCCGCAATCTGGCTTATCTCCTGCTCAGGTTCGGGCCATTTGCCGAACGACTCTTCAATTCTTGCTTTCAGCTTTGCTTCACCGCGAACTGCCGAAATGATAAATCCGGCGATCAGCGCCGCGCCCAAGATGACCGCCAGCCATCCTTGTCCCATACCGTCCCCTTTCCCATCCAATATTTCCTATATTATAACGCTGTGGATAACCCTTCGCAATGAGAAGACTCCGATATGAAAATGAATGTGCCTTATTAAATAAGACAGCATTCACAGGGTGACAGAGATGTCCGGAAATTCACAAGGGTTTCTCCGCATTCCTCAGAAAACCAAAGCCACTTCTGTCATTCCGATGGAGCGTCAGCGGAAGAGGAATCCCATGTTTAAACGGAATTTGCCATGGGATTTCTTGCGATGTTGCGCCCATCCGCTTATCAGTGGATGGTATGACAAATATGCGCTATCCGTATTGATTAATAGTCAAAGCCACTTCTGTCATTCCGATGGAGCGTGAGCGGAAGAGGAATCCCATGTTTAACGGGCATTACCATGGCATTGCGTTGAGTTGTTTCGCACTTGAGTTTTCAGCGGACTGCGTTTCACAGACAAGGGTTTCTCCGCATTCCTCAGAAAACCAAAGCCGCTTCAGTCATTCCGACGGAGCGTCAGCGGAAGAGTAATCCCATGTATAACGGGCATTTGCCATGGGATTGCTTGCGACGTTGCGCACCTCCGCTTTTCAGTGGATGGTATGACAAATATGCGCTATCCGTATTGATTAATAGTCAAAGCCACTTCTGTCATTCCGATGGAGCGTCATTGGAAGAGGAATCCCATGTTTAAACGGTGTCTTTGTCGTCCTGCCTTGTGATCACGTACAGGTTCGATCCGAAATCGCCGAGCAGGCGCGTATGTTCATTGTAATAGCTGCCGATAAACTGGTTATTGAGGCGCAGCCCTGTGTTGAGCATATCGCCCCGGCACTCATAGCTCTCCATACAATCTGTCAGCCGGTAAAACCGCCCGATTGTGCGCAGCACAACACCGTCCGGGTTCAGCGACACGGGCAGTATGTGCTTCACGAGCCCACCGAACTGCTTGATAAAAAGGCTCTGCGGCCGTGTTTTAACCGTGTAACACGCAGCCGGGTCAAAGCCCGTCAGCGGCAGGCTATCAAGGCCCTCCGCCGCATCCGCCTGCGTCTGAAAAAAGCCCGCGACCGCTTCGCTTCCGTCCGCCGCGGCACACTGCCAGTGCACCTTGTTGGCCTTAAGCGCGGGCAATCGGCTGAACCGCCCGTACTGAAATGTTTTCCTGTGCGCCTTGTAAAACGCGATCTGATCTTTGATTTCCCGTCTTTGCACACGCGTCAAGTATTTTAAATCCATCTCATACCCGAGGCACCCAAAACCGGCCACGTTAAACCTCGTGGCGAGTGGTGTGTTTCGTAGGGTCTGCTGATGCGGCGCTTCGGACACATGCGCCCCCATCGTGGAGAGCGGATACAAATATGAGAGCCCACCCTGTATCTTTAGCCGTTCAATCGGGTCAGTATCGTCCGACGCCCAAATTTGCGGCGAGTAGCAGAGCATCCCGAGGTCAAACCGGTTGCCGCCCGACGAGCAGCTTTCGAGCAGCACGTGCGGACGTGGGAGGAATATGCGTTCCAGCACCTCGTACAAGCCCATCATATAGCGGTGAAAAAACTCGCCTTGATTTTGCAGCAACGGCGAATACGCGTCGCTTATGTGCCGGTTCATATCCCACTTGACGTAAGCCACGCCCGCTTCGTCGATGATGCGTGAAACGTTCTCCACGATATAATCGCGTACCGCCGGGTTGCAGAGGTCGAGCACAAGCTGATTACGCCCCAGCGCCGGCGTTTTGCCCGGCGTGGTCACCGCCCAATCGGGATGCGCGCGGTAAAGCTCGCTGTCCGGGTTCACCATCTCCGGCTCAAACCAGAGGCCAAACTGCATGCCGGTTTTGCGTATGCTGTCCGCGAAGCGCGGCATACCGCCCGGCAGCTTTTTTGTGTTGACCGTGTAATCACCGAGCCCCGCGTGATCGTCATTGCGTTTGCCGAACCACCCGTCGTCGAGCACAAACAGCTCGATACCGAGCCGTTTTGCGCGTCTGGCGAGGTGCAGCAGCTTGCGCCTGTTAAACTTAAAAAAATGCGCCTCCCAGTTGTTGATCAGCACAGGGCGTTCCTTGCCCTGCCAGTCGCCGCGCACGATATGGCTGTTCACAAAATCGTGAAAGTGCGCGCTGAGGCCGTTCAATCCGTTTGCGCTGAACGTCATCACGGCTTCGGGCGTTTCAAAGCGCTCATCCTTCCCTAATGTCCATTCGAAGCAGTGCGGGCTTAATCCCAGCTGCACGCGCACGAGGTCTTGCGCAGACAGTTCCACCGCACCGTAATGGTTTCCGCTGTAAACGAGGTTGAAGCCGTACACACGCCCGTGCGTCTCGCCCGTTTCCGCTTCGGCCAGCAGAAAACCGGGGTTATGCCGGTTGCTGCTCGCACCCGTAGTGGATTCGTTGACGTACAAACCAACCTGCACGGGGCGTTCGTGGCGGTGTGCTTCCTTAATCCATCCGCCGTCAAACGTGATGAGACGAAAGCCCCGGTTCGGCAGATCCGTCATCATACTCATGAGCCGCCGTATCACAAGCGGCTTGTCATTATGGTTTATGAGCACAGCCCGGCGCGTGATCACGTCGGTTTGTGTATACACCGTAAAAAAAAGCAGCAACTCAACGTTGTTAGATTTATCGTCAAGCATAATTTCAAGAGTGTTGCATGTATCGTCTTTGCCGACAGCATTCGGCAGCGTCTCCATCGGCGCGCTCCCCCGCAGAATGCGATGGCTGCGATAAATAAAATCGCACGCGAAGCTGCCATCCGGCATTTTTATCTCCGCCGGGGCATGGCGGTAATCGCCGCGCCCGATGCCCGACCACTCGAGCGCCATCTTATCCAGGCAGTAAAGCGGGTCCGATTCGTCATAAAGCACACTGCTGCCATACATAGCCGTATTTTTAATCCGCAGTCCATCGGTGTCCTGCGGTGTGAGCCGTTCACCGAAATGAATATGCTCAGTATGCCCGAACTTCGTGATGCGGAACCAATAGCTTGTGTTGTCGGTGGTCAGCGTAAACAGACCGTCTTTTTCCTCAATCATCGCGTCTCCCCCCTGTCGATGATGACAGCCTCCCAAGGCTGCAGCACGCCGTCATACGCCGTCCTCTCATAGTTTGATATGACGACACGGCCTACGCATGGCGCTTTGCGCGGCTGCTTACCGAAATTCAGCAGCACGCGGCAGCTTTGCCCATGATAGCTTCGATCGTAAACAAACAGGTACTTTTTTGCCGCGACGAGAGAGAATGACCCGTATTTAAGCAAATCGCTGCCTGCCCGCAGCGCGATCATGCGCTTGTAATAGCTGCGGACGGAATCCGGGTCGCCCGTCTGCGCGGCCATATTGATACGTGTATGGTTGGCGTTAACGCCGAGCCACGGCGTGCCAGTGGTGAAGCCGCCGTGCGCACTGCCATCCCACTGCACCGGTGTGCGCGCGTTATCCCGCGATTTGGTATTAATCATTTTCCAGCGATACCCGGAAGGCAGATGCAGCCGTTTGGCCAGTTTATAGATATTGTGAGACTCCACATCACGCACCTGTTGCATTGAGGTGAAGTCGAAATTGGTCATGCCGATCTCCTGCCCCTGGTAGATATACGGCGTGCCGCGCAGCGAGAGCAGCATCGTGCAGAGCAGCTTCGCGGACTGCGCCCAATAGTGCTTGTCGTCGCCGAAGCGCGATACACTTCTCGGCTGATCGTGGTTTTCGAGGTAATTCGCGTTCCATTCCAGCGCGTTCTGCCACTCGGCAATCACCTTGCCAAAGCGGCCCGCGTGAAAGCGCCTCGGGAACCACTTGAGGAAGAACTGGTCGGTCTCCATGTGCTCAAACGAAAATATCATGTCGAGCTCGCCGCGGTTTTCGTCGCAAAGGTCTCTGCCCATCTGCGGCGTCACAAACACGGTTTCTCCCACCGCAAAACAATCATACGCCGAAAGAACCTCGCGCCTCAGTGTGCGCAGTATCTCATGCGCGCCCGGCTGCGACACATAATGCTCGCTTCCGCGGATCAGCCGTTTGCTGTTTGCAAACGACGATTTATAGATCACGTTGATCACATCGCAGCGAAAACCCGCGATGCCCTTATCAAGCCAAAAGCGCATGATGCCTTTAATCTCTTCAAGTACGCTCGGGTTGTGGTAATTTAAATCGGGCTGTTTGGGGGCGAACAGATGCAGATAGTATTCGCCGGACTTTTCATCGAGCGTCCACGCGCTGCCCCCGAAAAGGCTCATCCAGTTGTTCGGCGGTCGGCCGTTTTTTCCCGGCTTCCAAATGTAATAGTCTCGGTACGGGTTGGTTTTGTCCCGGCTTTTTCCAAACCATTCATGCTCATCGGAGGTGTGGTTGATCACAAGATCCATAATAATTTTGATATTACGCTTTGCTGCTTCCTCAATGAGCCGTTCCATATCAGCCATCGTGCCGTACCGCGGGTCGATCGCGCGGTAGTCGCTGATATCGTAGCCATTGTCCGCGTCAGGCGAGCAATACATCGGGCTCAGCCATATGATGCCGATGCCGAGTTCCTGCAAATCATCCAGATGCTTAAGTATGCCGGGGATGTCGCCGAAGCCGTCACCGTTTGTATCCGCGAAGCTGCGCGGGTAAATCTGATAGACCACACGGTCCTGCCACCATTTTTCCATAGACTTGCCTCACATAGTTATACTTTATTGGGGTCATCACATCAACGACGGAAGCCGCAATGATTAAGGAATCAGCTTATATCGTTTAAAATCGCACGCGTTGCGGGTTCCCTCCGGCAGTGGAACGAATAACCGATTTCACTGCTTTTCACAACGATAATCGCTTGATAGCTTCCACAGCAAGTCTGCCATCGCCGAAGTATCCGCGCCGCGACGGCAAACAAGACGGTCATACAATTTTATCTCGGAAACGACGCCGTCATACAAAACTGGTTATACCGCTTGACTTTTTTCTCACGAAGCCCCCACTCGCCATGGTTCTTGATATCGGTCTCTCAGGACAAAAGGGATTGATGCCTGTCAGAAAGCACGCTTTTTACACCCGATTTGATTTATATATGAAATTTTCTTGCGAATTCCGAGCGGATCATTTTTTTCTGATACAGAATCAGCCATATGATTGTTGCAAACGAGCATCCCGCCGCGGCAATGCTCGGAAAAACGGGCTGCGCGACGCCGCTGAGCACAAGAATCAAAGGGATAAAACCGATAACGCACAGCGAAAGCTGATAGAGCAGGTAATCCCGCCGTTTTTGTTTCCAACGGATAATGATAAAGTTGATCGTGATGATAAAGCCGATAAATATAGCCGGCATTGTGTAAGAAACCGCCCAGGAAACGCGGCTGACGGTTACAGCGCTCGAAGAGAACACATTGATGACGACAAGCAGCAGCGGAATCGCAACGGCATGCGCCGTCAGCTTCCATCCGAGATGCACCCTTTTGTTAAACGTCAGCAGCCCGGGACCCCATGCGTAAAGCACACACGCGGAAAAAACAACACACCAAACATCTTCGCGCCACGTGATAATGTTAAGGAAAACAGATGCAGCTATCAGCGTTAACGCCAGCAGCGAAACGGCTTTCATGAGCATCCTTCGTCTCAGTTTCACCGGCTCAAACCCGGGATACGCGCCGGTCTCAAGGCTGCAGGCGCAATCCGGCAGCTCGCTCTGGCATAGCGGGCATCTCATAAGGTCTGACGCGGTACTGATTTTACAGTCGGGGCAGTATGACATGATTCACCTTCTTTATACAGTCGTCTCCCATTGGTTGCTCTGAATTTCAATATCAATGCCGCGGTCCGCCATATATGAAAAGAACAGCCTTTCAATATCGGTTTCATAAACGGACCGGGTAAAGCTGATCGTTGTGGTATCGTTGTATGTGTTCAGCGCGACGCTGTGCGTCGCCACATTGCCGACGCCCGTGTTGCAGTCAAAGCTTTTCACAACCTGCGTCATCCACGACGGCAGCATAATTTGCCCGACATTCGAAAGCGCGCATGTGTTGAGCTTATCACCGAGTATCACGCAGGCGATTTTTATAGCCAGATTTTTCAAAAACAGCGGGCTGATCCGCAGCGCCAGATTTTTCTCTATCGCGACATTCGCATTGAGCTTTTGCTGAAGCTTGTCCATGTTCAGCTCGCTTTTAAATGTGGCTTTCACATGCTCGAGTATCTCTTCGAAGCTTTTGTCCTTTCCGGAGCATTCAGTCGATACGTAAAAATACAATGTGAAATTTCGCAGCGTCTGAGACTTGTAGTTGCGGCGCATGTTGACCGGGATGCAGATATTGATGGCGTTTCCGGTGTTTTGCGCCATGTCGCCCGTTTGCCAGATACAATGTGTGAGCAGCGCCGTCAGATATTGTGTGACCGAAGCGCCGTTTTCTTTCGCAAGCGCCAACAGCTGGTTCATTGGCATTCTTCCGTTAATCACACCGATACCGCAGCCAAAGCGCGTCCCTTGTATTCTATACGCTCTCGGAACGGCGGGGGCCGTTTCCTTTATCGGTTTGTAATGCTTTAAAAAGCTGTCTTCAAACTCTGCGCTGTGCGGTGTCTGATCAATCGTCAATACGGTGCCTTCACTGTCATTGGGGTAGCCCAGCAGCACAAAATAGCGAAAAACCAAGGCCTTTAAAAATTCCAAAGCCGCGTAACCGTCGCAAAGGCCGTGAAACACCTCGAGACTGATTCGTTTTTGGAAATAAAACAATGAAAAAAGGTAACCGTTATTGATATATGAGCAGATATGCTGGTTGATAATCGGAGATTCGGGCCGCACAACGGGCGGCCTATCGTTTTGCTCGTAATAATTCCAAAACACGCCCCTCTTCAGTTTTACAAAAAGAGAGGGGAACCTTGGCTTGCAGTCAAGCACAGCCTGCTGCAGCACCGACGGGTTCACATCCTGTACCAGATTAACAGCGACGCGATACACACAGCTATCCTTCGGATTGAGTATAGCCGGATATATCTTCGCCGCGTTATCGAGTTTATACCAATGGCTCTGTTGTTCGATAACGTCTTCCATTTGGATCTGCTTGTGATCCTTTCTTTTAAACTACATGGGAACATAAACCGTCGAAAACCAAGATCAAGCGCAATCTACATCTGAAACTGCTTTTTATACGCTGTTGTGAATCTCATTGACGCATCAATTTTTATATTGTATGGAATTATTATACCGTATAATGTGTTCGACATCAAATGATATTATCTATGATGTTCATTGTTATCTTTTCGTTTATTGTGGTACGTCTGGCAGCATGACGATTCGTGATGGTGCATGAACCGAAGAGACCCCGTGGGTCAAGAACATTGATAGCTGCGCTCGCATGTCGTTTCATCTCTCACCACACAGTGGAAAACAAGCCAAGGCAGGGCTATTCGCAAAGCTAAGGGCGAAATTAATCCGCCCTTAGCTTTGCTGGAATTCGTATTATACAATGCTGTTGTAGATATTGAGATTTTGCTGGTTGACCTCGAACGTGCCGGTATCCACGTATTTTTTCACGGTCTTGCCTTTGAAGCTGTTTTCGAGGAAATCAATCGCCATGCTGCCCCAAGAATACGCGCGCTGCCCGATGGCATAATGGATAAGCCCTTCGTTCATCGCCTGCTGTATTTCCTTTGTGAAATCAACGATGATGACCTGAATTCTCGGATGGTACTTCTTCATGTAGTGCGCAAACGCCACGCCCCACTCACAGTTGGTGAGGAAAAAGAATCGCGCATTCGGGTAATTCCTTAATATCTTGTCAAACGTTTCTTTTTCATCACCGTTGGGCTTTCCGTTAACCGGCGCTTCATAAATATCGATCTTGGAGTTCCTTTTAATCTCCTGAACAAACCCTGTCTTTCGGTCTTCAATCGCCGAGATATACATATCTGCCCACGTGTTGACGATCACTTCACCCTGAACACCCATCACACCCATCACGGCCTTGGCCGCTGCCGCACCCGCCGCCTTGCCGTCTGTCTGTATCAAAGAGATGTAATCAACATTGTCGAGCTTCGAATTGATAAAGATGATTTTGATTCCGAGCTCATTGAATTGCCTCAGTTTCTGAACGATCAGGTCATGGTCAACCGGGCCAATCACAAGTCCGTCATATTTGCTCTCCATGATTTCATCCAGCATGCCGACCATTTCCCGAACCCGCTCCATACCGCCTTTCTGGGGCCGGTAAAACTCAACGTCATAATTGTATACTGCTGCGGCTTTGAGGGCTTCCTTGATCGTGGGATCCCAGAACGAATTATCCGTATCAAACATAATAGCGATTTTCTTTCTTTTGACCGGCTTTTTCACAACCTTCAATTGTGAGCTGTTCCTCGTGATGGCGGTCACATCGCTTTCAAGATCATCCTGTAGCTTGCCAAGCAGCGATATCGAGCTGTTCTGATTATAAGTCAGGCTGGAAATTTCGTTTGCCGTCGCAGATATTTCTCTGACCGATGAGAATATGTTCGAAATCGAATTGGACAATATCGCTTCGTCCTCTTTCATGTCCTCAATATCAGCGGTAAAGCTCGACTGCTCATTGATATATGTTTTAATAAATGTGCTGTTTTTCTCATAAGCGTTGCTGACTTCGTTAACCGTGTCTCTCTGCACCGCAAATATCGCCTGCGACTGCTGTGCGGCTCTCTCAAGCAGCCCAATTTCTTCGGTCACGCTTTTGATTGTGTCATTTATGCTTCCGCTTGCGTCAGAGCTCTCCCTTGAGAGGCGCTGAATTTCTTCCGCAACCACCGAAAAGCCCTTGCCGACCATCCCGGCCCGCACAGCTTCCACTTTTGCATTCAATCCCAAAAGGTTCGTTTCGCTCGAGATTCTGTTGATGAGCTTTGTGATGTCCCCAATTTTTTTGGTCTTCTCAATCAAACCGCTGATCAAGTCGAAAATTCTCTGAACGGCTTCATCATTTTTCGCCTGATTGGCAACAAGCTGTGAGACGGATTCGTATACGCCTTGGTTGTTCTTTTCCATGTCATAGGCAAGTGAAATGATGTCGCGCGATTTTTTATAGATGTTGTTGATTTTCTCCGTGAATACTTCCAAAAGACCGACACTTTTCTCAATGTCCACGGTTTGCTGGCCGACCCCTTTTTTTAAAAAGACAGCCACCTGCTCGATCTGAGAGGACTCTCGGATAAAATCCTGCATCACATTATCAAGCTGCTCTGAGATATGTGCGATGTTGTCAAAATGCAGATAAAACTTTACGAAGTAGTCCTGAAGCTGTTTGTAGATGACTGCATTGATTGATTGGTTGTCTGCGCCTTCGCCGATTTCGTTATCCAATTCCCAATTCTTAATTTTGGCCAGAAACTCCGCTGTTTCATTGATCATTTCTTACATCTCCTTTACTTCACGTCGTGCCTTTTCAAGATGCGCGATTTGATTGGCTTTTTTGTTAAATTATTAATAAACCGCTTAAAAATTATTAAACAGTGTTCTGTGTGAGCTATGGCTATATTTTCTCCATTTTGGCATCTGTTGGTGTTGTGCAAACCTGATACCAGCGAGAAATGAGAGAGTTAGATGTCTATGAAAAACCTTGTGAGGGCTTTGCGCGAACAGCGGGGCTCTCTTAAACCTGCTTGGGGTGTATCGCATCAGGCCATCAACGCTGTCGAAACGGGCAAATACGACCCGTCAATATGGCTCGCCTATGCTTTGTCCAAGGTGTTTGGGTGTCATATTGAGGACATATTTTTATTCGAAGCAGGTGCAAAAAAATGAACAGGAAAAACAAGCTGCGTAAAATTTATATGGCCTACTGGACAATACTCGGAGTGTTGTATTGCGTCGCGTTTATTCTTAGCGCCGCATATATCGAGCAGGACCCCCTGCGGTCCGTTGTCAGGATTATCGGGTGGGCCGGCATCCTGGTCTTCCCGCTCGTCATGGTCTTCTTCTACCGGTGGCTGCGCAAAGATAACGCGGAAGCGAGCGACGAGCTTGAGCAGATGGTGCTCACAAGGGCGTTCGCGGTAACGGGTCTTGTCTCACTTTCCCTGTTGCCGTTTCTGTTGCTGCTCTGTGCCCTGTTTACTGAATCGGCAGGCTACTTCGCATTCGGCTTTACGTTTATTATCGGTGCCACATTTAAGCTCGGCACAGTCTATATACACAAAAAATATTAGGAGGATACCGCCATGCCGGCTGTCATTGAAACAAAGAACCTCACAAAAAGCTACGGCAAACACAGAGGCATCACCGATGTCAATATATCGGTGAACGAGGGCGAAATCTACGGCTTCATCGGCCCCAACGGCGCGGGCAAATCCACCATGATCAAAACGCTGCTCAATTTCCTTTTTCCCACAAGCGGCAGCGCCGTGCTGCTCGGGTTTGATGCCGTGAGCGGTTCAAGTGAGATAAAAAAACGCACGGCCTATGTGCCGAGTGACATCAATTACTACGAGGAGCTGACGGTCAACAGCCTGCTGGCCTATTCCGACAGCTTTTATCCGGATACCGACAGCACCTATACGCAGAGCCTCATCGAGCGGTTTGAACTGGAAACAGACAAAAAAATCGGCGAGCTCTCGATGGGCAATAAAAAGAAAGTGGCGCTCGTCGCCGCGCTCTCCTGCCGCCCGAAGCTCATGATACTCGACGAACCCACGAACGGGCTGGATCCGCTGATGCGTCAGAAACTGTTTGAAGCACTGTTCGAACAGCGCGAGGCTGGCTGCACCATCTTCCTTTCGAGCCATAACCTCGACGAGGTGCAAAGCCTTTGCAGCCGCGTGGCCATTATACGCGAAGGCCGCATCGTGGACATCAGGGAGCTGGGCGCATTCTCGGCAGAGAAAGCCAAAAAGGTCACCGTGGCGGGTGATAATATCCCCGGGATCATTGAGAATGATGCGGTGAAAATCGTTTCCAAAGAAAAAGGGAAACTCGTATTCACATTCCATTCGGCGGACATGGTCGCGCTCCTGAAACTGCTTGACGGCATGAACCCGCACGATTTTCTCGTGGAAGATTTAAAGCTCAGCGACGTCTTTCTGTCGTACTATAAGTAAGGAGGCGCGAACGATGAATGTATTCAAAATGGAATTCCGGCGCGGTTTCAAATCGCTGCTGTTATGGACGGGTGTCTGCGCAGCGTTAACCGTACTTTTTACCCTTTTGTATCCGAGCATGCTGGATTCGGATATGCTGGCGCTGTTTAACGCGAAGCTTGAGGCACTGCCCAAAGAGTTTGTGAACGCGTTCCATCTCTCCGGTGAAGACATCACGCAGCTGCCAAACTTTTTTGCACTGATGTTCCAGTTCGTGTTGATGGCTGCGTGTATACGCGGCACAATGCTAGGCCTTACCGCGCTTGCCAAAGAGGAGAGCGAAGGCACCATCGAGTTTTTGTATGCCAAGCCCGTGAGCCGTATTCAAATCGTTTCGAGTAAGCTTGCCAACGCCGTCGTGAGCTATATTTGCTTTTTCGCCGTGATCAGCATTGCGGGCGTACTGGCCGGATTATGCGTGCGTCCCGCCGATCTTGACTTTATGGACATGACCGCGACGTTTAAATCAATACTGCTCGGCGGTATGATCGCGGGCTTTACGTATCTGCTGCTCGGGTTCGCGGTCAGCGTGCTGCTGAAGAAAGCCAAGCATGCCGCTTCAACGGCTGTCATGCTGTTCTTTGTCACTTATATAATAGGCAATATACCTTCGATGACAGGTGTGCTGGATTTCTTGAAGTGGGTGTCGCCCATCAACTATTATCTGCCCGCGGATGTCGTCGTGAACGGTATTGATGCGACAAGTGTGTTGGTCAGCGTGCTGATTATGGGTGCGTCTGCAGCACTCACGTATACGCTGTATCGCAGAAGGAACTTTTATATCTGATCTGCGCTTAAGGGGCACGATCCATGTGGTCGTTCCTCTTTTATTTGCCGATATACAATCCTTTAGTCAGCGAATTGTAGTGAACGACCTCCGTGTCGTTCAGCGCGGCTGCGTGGTATTTGGCATGTTTGTATACCCCTTCGGCTTCGGGGAGTTATATGAATCGCAGCGGACAAACTCTGTGCAATGGACAATCCTCAGTCAGCTTCGCTGACAGCTCTTTTTCAAAGGAGCGTTCGACGAAGGATTGCAGCGCTGTCAAACAAGGCGGCGTTTGCGTACCCAAGCCCTTACCCAAAGGGGTGAAATGATAAGCGTCTAAGTCTCATCGCCTAGCCCGAGCGCCGAAGAAGGCGCTCTTTTTCTTTGCCGCCATTTCGTGTATAATGGCAAGAAAGATATGCCTGATGTGAGGACAAACAAGTGTCTCAAACCAAAACAAACGCCATGCGCATACTCGACAGCGCGGGCATCAGCTACAAGCAGCACGAATACGAGAGCGATGGCTTTATCGACGGCGTCACCGTCGCGCATAAGGTGGGTATTCCCGCCGAGAAGGTTTTTAAAACGCTCGTTGCACAAGGTGCCAGCCGCGCTTTCTATGTGTTTGTGATTCCCGTAGAAAAGGAACTGAACTTAAAGGCTGCCGCCAAAGCCGTCGGCGAGAAATCCGTCGAGCTGATCAAGGTGGCCGATATCACAAAAATTACGGGATATGTCCGCGGCGGGTGCTCACCCGTCGGCATGAAGAAGGCATACCGCACCGTGATCGACAGCGCATGTGAAAGCCTTGATACGGTTGTCGTCAGCGCGGGCCGGCTCGGTATGCAGATTGAGCTCTCCCCTGCCGACCTTTGCCGCGCGGTCCCGTGTGAGATTTCCGGCATCACGGCATAACGAAAGGAATCACCGGCTTTGACTGATATTCAGCAAATCTCACTCTCTCTTCGCTCGCTTGCGGTATTCCGTCGCCTGCTGGAAGACGGTGTAATCAAAAAACTGTGCGCATTGGCAGACGCGCCGGAATTGCCCGCGCTCGAGCAGGTGTCGCGTTATGCGGATTTTGCCGCCGCGCTGTTTGCGCACAGCACCAATCTAACCGACTATGTTTGGTCGCGCATTATTGAAGACGATAACATCTATGTACAAAAACGCGCGCAGCGGCAGCCCGCCGGTGATGTGCTTGAAGCGTGTGTCAATAACGAGCTTGCTGTGCTGCAAACTGCCGCGCAGCTGACGCCTTCGGATATCCGGGCACATATCCGTTATGACGGTTTTCTGCCTGATTGGCAGACGAGCGATACAAATTTTTCCGCCGCTTTTGAGAGGCTGATGGAAACCATTACGGTAACAGGCTGCGGCGTTTTTGCGCGGCATTCTATGCTGCGCGTCAAAGACGGTGCCATTGTGCCCGTTACAAACCCCGATCCGATCCGTCTTGCCGATCTCAAGGGTTACGAACGGCAGAAGCAAGCAGTCACTAACAATACACTTGCGCTGCTCAGCGGCAAGCCTGCCGCCAACGCGCTGCTTTACGGCGACGCAGGCACCGGAAAGTCCTCCACCGTCAAGGCGCTTGCCAACGAATACTGCGGGCAAGGGCTGCGGCTCATCGAAATTGGAAAACATCAGATCGGTGATATCCCGTCCATTATGGAGCAGCTCAGCCGAAACCCGCTCAAATTCATTGTGTTCATTGACGACCTCTCTTTCTCGCAGCAAACCGACGATTTTAACGCGTTTAAAGCTGTGCTGGAAGGCTCGGTTTCATCCCGCGCCACCAACATTGTCATCTACGCCACGAGCAACAGGCGCCATATCGTGAAGGAACTGTTTTCCGACCGGGAAGGTGATGACATCCACCGCAACGAAACGATACAGGAGCTGAGCTCGCTGTCTCACCGTTTCGGGCTCACCGTGGGCTTTTTTAAGCCGGACAAAAAGGCGTATCTTGATATCGTCCATGCGCTGAAGGACGACTACGGTATCCAAATGGACGACGCCCTGCTCGACCTCGAAGCGGAGCGCTTCGCAAGTGCCGGACGGTCGCCGCGCATGGCGCGCCAGTTTATTGATTCTCTGAGGCGAAACGATTTAACATAATCACTGTGAAGCCCATCTCACGGGTGATTATGACACGGCGGTCATCAAAGAAGGGATGATTCATTTCATGTTCCTGTTTCCCGTAGGGGTCGGTTTCCCAGACGACCCGTGTATTTGGGACAAGTGATTTTTTTGCTCAATCAGAGAGCGGAGCTTATAGTTGGTAACAAATTTTGATAGTATGAAGCCGCCGGCCAATCAGCGGCTTTATTGATATTTTTGGGTATTTGGAGTATTGTGAAGGTGTGAACTGTGTATAACTGTCAAAACTTCTTATAATCAGGAGAGTCAATGATATGGACGTAAACAAAGGCTTCGCATACTGCGGCCTCGCATGCAGCATCTGCAGCGAAAAAGACTGCCCGGGCTGTCGTCTCGAAGGCTGCACCGACAAGGATTGGTGCAAGAATTTTCTGTGCTGCAGAGAAAAGGGCCTGCCCGGATGCTGGGCGTGTGATGCGTTTCCCTGCCAAGGAACGATGCTCGATAAGCTGCGTATCCGCACATTTGCGGGTTACATCAAAGCCCACGGCGAGGAGGCACTGATGGAGCGTCTGCGTATCAACGAACAAAACGGCCTCGTTTATCACTACGAAGGTCAGCTTGTCGGCGATTATGATGCGGCGGACACTGAGGAAGGGATCATCCGAATTATCAATGAAGGAATGAGTAAGTAACTGTTTGAATGTTATCACCAACCTCTCGCAGTTATACCAATGCGCTTGTGTCTGTTCACATCTTTAGATATAGTCTCTTTCTTTTTATGTATATACAGATAGTGCTATTGGTCAATAGGTCGTCGCTTATATTATTGAGCTATTAACCGTGACATTGAGGCATCAATAACCGATCAGGTGATTGCACACCAATTTTGAAAACTCATCTTTGAGCGGACAAAAATTCAATACCGCTCGATCGAATTCAAAGTGTTTTGCTGTCAACGCCATGAAAGTCATCGACAAGAGCGTCTTGCATCTATCACACCCATACTTATTTTGTTTTTTTCTTGAGTATCCTCACAATGAGCCAGACGGTCATGATAAACGATGCCGCGAAACCAAACACGCCAAGCAGCGGAATACCGAGCAGTTTGGGCGTCATATCGGTGGTGCAAAGTATGCTTGACCCGACAACGATCGCGGCGTTTAACAGGCACACGATGATGCGGTTCACAATTCTGTCCAGCCGGTTCAAATGGCTCTCCGACCCCACAAGCTCCACATTGATCTTTGCCTGCCCGCGCGACGCCATCTTTAATATGTCCGTCATCTGCCCCGGAATATCTGCCGCGCGTTTGCTGAACGTATAAAGCGCGCGCCCTGCGTGACGCAGTGTGCGTTTAATATCTGTTGTCTGAAAGATGCTGCCCGACATGTGCGAGCCGACGATCTGCAGAAAATTTGTTTCGGGATTTAATTTTGTGAGCACACCCTCTATCGTCATGATGCCGCGCGCAAGCATGGCCACGCCGGACGGCAGCATGATGCCGTGTGTCTGCGCAAGCCGCAGCAGCTCCGTAATGAATTGTCCCGCGTCCAGGCTGCCAAGGTCCATCGATGCGTATTTTCCGAGCATATCCGCAACGTCGGCATAGAGCCGGTGATGGTTGATCTCGCCGCGGCAGTGCCCAAGCTGCAGCAGCGTGTCTTTAAGCGAATAGACGTCGTTTTCCACTGCCGCGACCACCGCGTCTTTAAATAGCTGGCGGTGCCGTGAGGACAGCCGTCCCACCATGCCAAGATCGATCCAGACGATTTTGCCGTCGCGAATGCGGATATTGCCCGGGTGCGGGTCTGCGTGGAAAAAGCCGTCGTCCAGCACCTGCTTCACAAAATTGGCGGACAGCTTCTCGCTGATCTCCTGCGGGTCGTACCCGTTTTCTTTGAGCGAAGCCGCATCGTCAATCTGAATGCCGTCAATGAGCTCCATCACTAGCACCTTGTGCGTGGTCAGTTCGCTTTCCACCTCGGGAAACGCGATGTAAGCGATGTCTGCATTGCACTCGGCAAATTCGCGGATATGCGCCGCTTCGAGCAGAAAATCCATCTCCTGCTGCGCCACTGTCCACATCTCGCCGATCACCGAATGAAGATCGACCACGTTGCCCGTTCGCCCGATGATTTTGACAATGCCCGACGCTCTGCGCAGCAGCTTCACATCCATCGCCATCATTTCATAGATGCCTGGCCGCTGCACCTTAATCACAACATCCTTGCCGTCCTTAAGCCGCGCTTTGTGCACCTGAGCAATGGAGGCGGAGCCGTAAGGCTCTTCATCCACATGCGAAAAATGCTTGTCGGGTGCGTCGCCGAGCTCGGCTTCGAGCACCTTGAGCACCTCGTCAAACGGCATCGGTTTCACTTCCGTACGCAGCCGAGCAAGCTCATCACAGTATTCCGACGGAATCATATCGGGCCGCATCGACATAATTTGCCCAAGCTTAATAAACGTCGGTCCCAAATCCTCAAGGATCTGCCGCAGTTTTTCTGGCGTTAAGCCTTTGATGAGGTCGTAACGTCGCAGCACCTTTAATATGTCTTTAAAACGCGCCGCTGCCGTGGCGTTATTTTTCGGCATCCGTCTTTTCCAGATCGGCCAGCTTCGCCTTCAGGGCGGCAAGGTCTTCCTCGCTCATGTTGCCTAGGTTGTCGATCACCGCTTCCACGGCGAGCTTGCTCTTAGAGATGGAGGCTTTCACCTTGTCCTTGGCTTTGTGCTTGAGTTCTTCATTGAGCACCTTGCCCTGCTCCACGGTGATTTCGCCCTTTGTAATAAGCTTGTCAATTATCTGCTGGGTCTTCTCCGCCGTGACCGCCATCGCGCCGATCCCCGCGAGCAGCACCTCTTTTAAATCTTCTCCGATACCATTCAACATAGAATACACTCCTTTCGTATTGGCTTTCGCCTGTTTCCAATACTATCCTTATATCAGTATTATATCATATATTCGTCCGAAAAAATCGGAGTGCGCAGTTCTTTTTGTCATATCGAGCGAAGTGTTAACGCAGTGAAGCATCCCATGGTTTCTCGCTCTTGGCTGTGGGACCCTTCGCTTCTCTCAGGGTGACACATGCGTCTGCCAGCTCAAAGCCCCTTTTGTCATGCTGAACGGAGCGTAAGCGGAGTTGAAGCATCCCATGGTTTCTCGCTCTTGGCTGTGGGAAGCACTTTAGTCAATCAGTCATCCCAGTCGTTTTTTAGATTACGCCACTTAGGATTCATACTGTTAATAAGTGCTTCTTTTTTCTGTCGTGTCCAGCCCTTAATCTGTTTCTCCCGCGCAATCGCAGCTTCTACATCATCTGTTGTCTCATAATATACAAGTTTATGTGCGTTGTATTTTGTTGAGAAGCCCTCATTTGAGCCATGCTTATGCTCATATAACCGTCTTTGAAGATTGTTCGTAACACCGACATACAGCACTTTGTTATATTCGTTTGTAAGCAAATAGACATAATACATAACTATTCCCCATATGTTCTTCGACAGATTCAAATATCACGGCTTTATCGCTCTTAGCTATGGGACCCTTCGATACTCTCAGGGTGACACATGCAGGTGCCTACTCAAAGCCCCTTTTGTCATGCTGAACGGAGCGTAAGCGGAGTTGAAGCATCCCATGGTTTTTCGCTCTTGGCGGTGGGACCCTTCGCTTCTCTCAGGGTGACATATGCTGCTGCCTGCTCTGAGCCCCTTTTGTCATACCGAGCGGAGTGGTAACGCAGCGAGGTATCCCACGGCTTACCGCTCTTGGCTGTGGGACCCTTTGCTTCTCTCAGGGTGACACATGTGACTGTTGCTCATAGCCCCTATTGTCATGCTGAACGTAGTGAAGCATCCCATGGTTTTTCGCTCTTGGCCATGGAACCCTTCGCATCTCTCAGGGTGACACAGACTGTTACCTGTTCACATACCGCACATCCAGCAGCGTTTGGCCCATGATCTCGAGCGTGCTTTCCTCGCCGCTGCTCACAAACCCGTGCTTCTCGTAAAAGCGCCGCGCACGCGCGTTGCCGCGCAGCACCCATAGATACACGCGCTCGTACCCCTGCTGGCGCAGCGCCGCAACGGTCTCAGCGAGAAGCCTTTCACCAAAGCCCTTGCCGAAATAATCCGGATGCAGATAAATTGAAACGATCTCGCCCCACCCGGGCATCTTCTCATCGCGCGAGGCGCCAAACGCCGCGCAGCCCACAGGCGTTTCGCCGTCGCACACCATCAGCGCAGACAGCGTACCGTCTCCGATGTCCTTGCGAAATTTGTCCACCCATCGCTCGTCGTCAATCGCGTCGAGGAAGTCCTGCGGTACCATGCCCACATACGCCGATTTCCAGCTCAGCGCATAAATGCGGCTGATATCCGTCACGTCATCCACCGTGGCCTTGCGAATCTCCATACGTTTTCTCCCAAAAATTGATAGCATATTATACCATGCACCGCGCGTTTGCCGCCAGCAGTGATGATTCCCCGCCCCGCCTCATATGATTGCAGTAAGGAGGCGCGCATGAAAGCAAAACCGTCCCTGAACATATTCCAGATTGCGTTTGCGTACATCGGCACGGTGGTGGGCGCGGGCTTTGCCTCGGGGCAGGAGGTGCTGCAGTTCTTCACCGCCTACGGGCTTTGGGGCCTCGCTGGCATGCTGATTTCATCGCTGCTTTTTTTCTTCATCGGGTATTCGGTGCTGATGCTAGGGCGCGGCCTTAAGGCGCAGTCGCACCTGGAGGTGGTACGCTTCACAAACGGAGCATTGTTCGGCTCGCTGATCGATATCGTGATCACGCTGTTCATGTTCGGCGGGCTTGCGGCGATGCTCGCGGGCGCGGGCGCGATTGCCAGAGAGCAGTTTGCGCTGTCGCCTCTGTGGGGCATTCTTTTCATGGCGCTCGTCACGCTCGTCACCGTGGTTTCGGGCACACACGGCGTGGTCAACGCGATCAGCTTTGTCGTGCCGTTCCTCATCGTTTCGGTGCTGTTTATCTCCGTTTCGAGCCTGCTGCGCAATCCCGTGACCCAAAGCGAAATTGAAGCAGCCGCGGCATTGCCCGGCGCAACGCCCCATTGGCTGCTCTCCGCGGTCAATTACGCGTCGTACAACATCGTGATATCCGTGGGTATTTTAACGCCGATGGGTGCGGCCACAACAGACAGACGGACGCTGTTTCGGGGGGCGCTGATCGGGTCGCTGGGCCTTGGGCTCAGCCTTGCCGCCATCTATTTTGGCCTGCTAACCAACATCACCGCCACAGGCAAAATGGAAGTGCCGATGATTGAGATCGCGCGGCAGATATCCCCCGCCGTGCAGACGGTGTTTGCGGTGGTGCTGTTCGCCGAGGTGTACACCACAGCGGTGGGCAATCTGTTCGGGCTCGTGCAGCGCATATCGTACCGGCTGCCCAAATGGATGTTTGCCGTCGGCGCGACTGTGCTGGCGTTTGCCGTGGCGCAGCTCGGGTTTTCGAATATGGTGAAATACCTCTACCCCGCGGTGGGTTACGGCGGCATGCTGTTCTTCGGCGGCGTGGTATATGTATGGATTAAAAAACGCGGCGCGTTTCGCTGAGACGGAGGCGGGCTATTGAGCAAGTACAAGGTTTATTTTTTGGCGGCAGCGCTGATCGTGCTCGGCTTTGCCGCGTACAGCGTGAATCAGGAAAGCGGCATCAGCATTGGCGCGGTGTCGGTCTCGTATGAGAACCCCGAAACGGCAATCAAGCGCGATCTGCTCGCGCTTAAAATGGCGTACCCGGAAGACATCGCGGGCTTTGAGAAGGACGACGATACAGTGACGGTGCTGATGAAAAACGGCGCGGAGATCGTTTACGACGACGGGCAAACGAAGAGCTTTGCGGAGAAGCTCGCCAATGCGGATATACAAGACACGCTGGAGATGCCGTATCCGCTGCAGAGCATTGAGACGCTGATGAGCGGTGAGCAAGACCCGGGGCGCATTCGCTGCTACGCGCTGCTCAAGGCTGTGTACGGCGGCTCGCAGAGCGATGTGGAATCGCGCCTAAAAAGCGTGGCGACGGGCGCGGGGAGCTGTCCGTTCAACGGCTGCAACGGCGCGGCTGATGCGCTCGCCGCCGCGTTTTCGGATGCGGCGACGCTGATGAAGGACGACCCCGGCGTGTTCAGTTATGTTTATCCGATGAGCGGCACGTTTAACTACCGCGTGATTGCGGGGACGGGGCAATTAAGCCCGCACGCGTTTGCGATTGCGGTGGATTTGTGCCGGGACAGCCGCGATTACTGGCAGTGGGCGAGCCGGGAACAGGGGCAAAGCCGAATGGATGAGTATCCGCCCGCGCTGGTGGGTGTGTTTGAAAGCCACGGCTTTATATGGGGCGGGAAGTGGGCGCATTTTGATTTTCTGCATTTTGAGTACCGGCCGGAGCTGATTATTAAGGCTCGGTACAGCGCCGAGCCGGCGAGCAGCTGGCATGACGGGTTCCCCGACAGCGAGGATGTGCAAGGGTATGTGAAGATGATTGAGGAGGCTTGGAAATAGGGTGTGATATGGATAATGCGTAGCTAAAATATCCAACCCCTAATAACAAACTTCGCATATTTGTGCTATTCCTGATTATCTTTTTCTAATCGGAGCAGTTTGGGATACTTTTTTCTGCGTTTAATAAGCAAAACACCTGACACTATCAAGAGTATTAATCCTAATGCTATCGGAATTATCCTGCGCCAAATATTATATCGATAATCTAATTCCATCTCTAAAAGATCATTATAGAAAATGCCGCTACTAATTAAAGCAATAGGGAAGATAATACCCCAAAAAATATAGTCAATATCTTTATCCATAATCAACCCTTTGTTAGATAAACCCTTAGGCATTCCCATTATAGTGCCATTAAGTATCGGTTGCATTGTACTGGTATGAATAATTTCTATAACTGCACCATCTTTTGCATCTATAAATTCAAATGTAATTTCTGATTCTTGTCTTCTATAATTATCAAATTCTATGTTGAAAGAATTTTCCTTTCTTATGACTTTATTAATTCCCACAGATAATATTTCGCCGTCTAACAATCTAATTTTTAGACCTTCAGACTTTACAATATCAGAACTATTAATTGTTTTTCTTCCACTGTTCCATAGGTAAATATATGTTTTTGTTATTCTTTCGACTGCTTTTTCCTTAAACATGATATTTATATCTTTCTGCACTTCTTCTATCATTATTTCTGAATCTATTTGGTAAGATAATTCCGTTTTATATTTAGATTTTAAGTAAAATATAACAGTCAATATTATACCTGCTAAACCGACAGTAACCCCAAACCATGGCTCACTAAACACTATTTCGAGTACTTGCGTATTAAGTCGCCTCTCTTTCTATATGAACATAAAGGTTTTCATGTATCTAATTCACCAAGCATCCTTTAATTATATACAAACTGCTCTTCACCATATTATAACAAATAGTCTAAAAATTCTCCACAAAAACTTAAGGTTGCAGGGGAAAGGGTATATGGATAATGCGACCTAGGCAGTTACCTATACTCGACAGCTCTCGGCGGTAGCGGAGCTATATAAAAGTGGAGGGCGACGGCAAAGTGCCTACGCTCTCTGTTCCCTTTTTGTTGAGTAACAGCAAGTCATATTTATCTCGCCGACCCGTTCTTTCTTGCAATGTTAACATCGCTTGTCGTCATAGTTCTTTCCAGTATCAATCCTTCATTGCTTTGTGCCGCGTTCCACCCGGAATCAAGGGACAAAGTTTCATTGTATTCAAACCCGTCGGTAGAAATAATGTGTAATAGAAATTTCAAACGGGGCATAAGCAGTTTTTTGTCCTTAAGTATCCACTCTAATTGTGTAGAAATGTCATCGTCCCCATCAATAAGCTCCTGATGAAAATCAATTATAAACCGTCTGGTTTCTCCTTGTTTTATCAAATGATTCCCATTTAAGCAAATGGGCCGTTGCTTCATAGTCGGTGCATGCAATCCGAGAAAAAAGTCCATATCCTGTATGTATATTTGACGAATATCACTATTCCCTGAATTTGTTACTTCCATTTCAATTAATGCAACAGATGTTTCAATACCTGTTCGTGGCTCTGCAATAAACAATGGCTCTATATATAATTCATTAGCTAAATTGATTTGCGATTTATAGTTGTTAATTTCTTCGTCCAGAAAAATTTTATAGTTTTGATAATTAACAATGTTAAAACAGGGCTGCTGCCTCCTCCATTCAAGTTCCAATAAGTCCTTGTTCATATCGTTTGCCTGTTTGCTTTGCAAAATAGCAATATAACCAAGAAACATGGTACCGATAAAAGCCAAAAATGTGCCGCAGTACCCAAGCAAGTCACCAGCATCCCATTCTGCGGAGAGCCATTCAAACGGAGCAGTTAGTTTGAAAAGTAAATGTATACTAACCAATGGACAACAAAATAAGCCCACAAGAATTATTATTACTTTAGTTTTATGCTTCTTTATCCATCTCAATAAATTATACATTTTACTTTGACTCCAATGCTCTGTAATCAGTTATTCAGATAATAATACTTGAATCCCTCTCTGACTTTTGGACTATGGGCAACCCCATATAAAACACAGCATTATAGACATACTGTCCATCAGACTTTATCCACTATCTCGTCCAGCGAAAGCAAATGCAACATAGCCCACAACGGGGACTGCACCCGCTCATTGATATAAGGCTTTAATTTTGTTGGCCCTGCGCCATAGATCGTGGGATCATGCCTTACAGCCTCAACCGCTCGGACAATCTGCTCTTTCTTGATAGGCCAGAAAGTACCACTTTCCCGCTTGATGCAGATGCCGTCAGATACTGCTTCAATAAATATAAATCTATTCTTAGCGCCTTGTGCAACCCCTATTTCTATATATCGGCTTATAATCAATTCAGTAATTTCATTAGCTGATTTCATTATATTTACTCCTTCGGTATTGCTATTCCTTTAAGAACTTCCAAGCCGTATTCGTCAATTGTAAAAAACCAAGATGCTTTCCAACTTGCGCATTATAGACATAAACTTTCCTTCGCTCATCATATCAAATTCTACATAATATTTCAATTTATGCCCTTCGTTTTCTCCTCCCCCCCCAATGTTTTCATAAATTTACCTGTATGCTATAATACACGTATCCATTTTTATCGCAGGTGACCATATGAAAAAAGTATTTCGCCGCGGCACCGTCGCCGCGCTGGCCGTTTTGCTATCCCTCACCCCGGGCTGCACAGCCCCTGCTTCCCCCACCGCGGCCGTCAGCGCAAACGTCACCCCCGCCTCCACGGCAACCCCGACCCCGGCGGGAGACCCCAACTGCTACTACACAGTCAATGAGGGCTCTCTCCAAGGCATCATCAACGGCCTCGGGCAAACCGTGCTGCCCATTCAATACGGAGGCGCATACGTGATGGAATGGAACGATACCCCCGCCTTCTTTCTCGCCGAACCGGCAAAACCCATAAGCGGGGCCCCGCCGGACGACGAAGCGATGCTTTTCAATCTCGATGGTTCGCGCTTGACCAACAAGGTCTGCCGTCAGGCCGAGCCGCTTTCCGACGGACTCATCGCCTATCTGAACCTTGAATTTAATTATGGCGTCATGGCCTATGACGGCACGGAGATCGTTCCCTGCCAATACAGCAGCGTCATGATGTGCGGCGAATCGATCATTGCCGTCTCATCCGGCGCGGAGGACTCCGGCATCGACGTTTACGATAAGCAGGGCACGCTGCAATGCAGCGGCAGCCTCAATCTGTATGAGGTGGCCGGAGAGCTTCTTGTGGTCACCGATGCGTCGGGCCAAAACTACGGCCTTGTGAATACGCAGCTTGAGGAAATCGTGCCCGCCGACTGCAGCGCCATCACGTACGCGGGCGGCGGTCTCTATGTGATCGGTCTCTGCGGGAAATACGGCGTGGTCAACAGTCAGGGTAAGGAGGTCGTTCCGCCCGCTTTCGATGCTATTGAGCCGTACACGCCGGGCACCGGCGATACCCCTTATTTCTCCGCGTCCGCGCCGGAGGGCGCGTATGTGTTTGACGGCAGCGGCAAGCAGCTGCTGTTTCTCAAGGGTTATGCGTCCGCCGTGCTTAACGGCGAAATCCTCATCGCAAAGGACGCTCTGGGTTTGAGCCACTATTTAAAGGATGGCAACGATGTTATCCCCGCAGGTCCGTCCATCACATGGGATGCCGAAGCGCAAATCATTATCAACAGTTCCTATGGGGCCTGCGCCTGTTATACGAAGGACGGCAGCAAGCTGCCGCTGCCCGTTTCGTACAGTATTGGCGCGATCTCGCCGGATCGTTTCATCTTCTGCGAAAGAGGCTCGTACAATTACGGCATATGTGATGCCGACGGCACCGTTATCGTGCCCGCCGACTATTCCAGCCTTTTCTCGTTCGGTAAAGAGGGCCATGTCATATTCAGCAAAACGGAGGCAGGAGTAAGAACACAGGGTGTGATCAATTCTATGAGCGGCAATATTCTGCTGGACGGCTATGATACGCTGTGGATGGCGGGCGGCGGCCTTTTCAGCGTTCAAATCGGCAGCACGCATGGCCTTGTGGATTTAAGCGGGAGTTGGATATGGAAGTCTGATAAATATGGAACGAATTAAGCCCGGTCGGCACCGGGCGTGCTTGCGCGCCATTCACCGCCATGATAGCAGATCACGCGTTTGCTGCCAAAGGCCAGCAGCCGCTGGAGCGAAATCGCGGCTTCATCAATGTCCAATGTAAACTGCGGGTTGGCGATCACCGGCTTCCCGCCGTCGAGCGCCATGGCATCACCGGTAATCATCACATCGAGCGCCGGCAGATAAAGAGATATATGGCCCGGCGTGTGGCCTGGTGTGGCCGCCACCTCACAGCCCCCGCAAAAGGGCAGCCGGTCTGCGTCGTCAAGCGACTGATCGATATGAACGGGTTCCACGCGGCGAAGCAGGCTGCAAAATTCTTTGCCGAACGCCTGCTGTTCGGGCGGCAGTGTGCTTTGCAGCTGCTCGGCCTGCTCGAGCCGAAGTGATTTTTTCTTTCCCGAAATGTACGGCTCTTCAGTGGTCGAAGCCAATACACTAACCGCCGGGTATTTTGACTTAAAAGCGGCGGCCGCACCGACATGGTCATGATCCTGATGCGTTAATATGATGTGGGTGACGGCTTGCGGCGTAATGCCGTTCGTCTCAAGAGCCTGTTCGATCTTCGGCAGTGAGCCGACATAGCCGCAATCCACCAAAACACAACACTGTTCATCCATAAGAATCACGGGATGAATCGTATCCTGAATCATCCCATACGTCATTTCAATATTTAAAATAATAGCTTTGTTCATTTGTTCCCCTCAAAAAAGAGATCGTTTTTCATACGCGGCCCCTTGTGACAACCGCCCTTTCGGGTGGATTGGGGCTGTCACCACAGATGACTGCGTGAGATAAAGCTGGAAATCAATCATTCCGGTACTTGTTGCCGCATCCCGATCCCTTCAGAATAGTCAATCGACGACCCCATTTATACTGCGAGGCTGAGTTTTGCGGTATGGATTGACTAGTTTGCATCTTATCATATTCTGCGCCCCGCTTCAATTGATGCCCTGCCCTCACCACAAAATACACAAGCTTTATCAGCATTTCATACTGTGTATCATGGCTTATTTTTTCTGTTGATATAGGAGCATACCCATGGACGATATCCAAAACAACCCGAGCCGTTTAGAGAGCATCAGGCTCACCGAAGGCCCCGAAAAATGTACAGCTGCCTTCGAGGAAATCTGCAAAAAAGATCAAGCGCAGGCCGCCGCATTGATTAACGACCGGCATCTGACGTTTCCGTGTCTTTTTATACTGCTGCCGCAAATTGAATCGTTTCGTCTGCATAGCCGTCTCAGCCCGGTCAAGAGAACCGCTTCACGTATCGCCGCGCAAATACTGAAGCCCGCTGCAGCAGGCCATGCGGGCTATCTCACGGAAAAAAACGGCGCGGAGTATACGGCGCTGACGTGGATATGGAGCACCGGCAAGCTTGAAGACGGCATGAGTGATGATTACGAAGACGTGTTGGACATCACTGTATCGGTACTGATCAACCTGTATAAGGATAAAACTGTTTTATCGGACGTATGCGACATGATCTTTGCACGCGCCGAGAAAGGGCACAACATTCACGATTTGGTGTGGGCGTTTTTCAGAAGCAATGACCCTTTAACTTTAAGGCTGATTGCGCAGCGCCTCGTCTCCCCGCGCGATTCAGCACTGGCCTGCCGTCTGCTTGGAACAGAAGCGAGCCCAAGTGGTGATGATACAAACAAGCAGATGGAAACATATCAGCGATGGCTTGATGAGAACGAACCGTATTTGTATTTTACAGACGAGAGCTTTCAAATAACCAGCGAGCCGGCGTTTTACCGTATTGATCTGGAGAGGAAGTACATTCAAGCAAGCGCCGCCAACCATACCAAACAGCGGATCGTCACCTCTAATAAATCTGAAAATCAGGCATTAGAAGCCTTCAGAGGTTTGGGAGATGAGCAAAAGCGAGTTCTGGCAGACTATTCGCACACGATACACGGCGACCTGCCGCGATGGAAAATGTGGATGGCGCTTCCCATCGGTGAGCAATACATAGCCGCGGCGCAGAATCGGGAGGACGTATGATACTTATAGCAGGAAGACCATTCGATGCCGCTCCAATCATGAATGACTATCCGCGAGGCTCCGTGGAACAGCAGCTGCTGAGCATCATGTCTCAAAGCAGCCAAACATACGATTTTGATTCGTTGAGTCAGCTCAAGTTCGAGCTTTGGATGCGTGATGAAACCGTGAATTCAGCCAAAGCGCTTTATAACAGCGGCCTTGGCTTTTCTGTATTTCATAAATCCAAGTGCAGCCCCGTGTATTGGGACAGAATGCCAAACGGCGGCTTCCGGCTGAGAGAGGGGGCGGATACCGCGCGGGCCATCGAAGATATTTTCATCAACGGCAGCGAATACGCGACTGAATGCGCCACCGCGATGATGATTGTTTATTACAAAGCCCTGCTAAGCATTTTCAAACAGAATGCCTTTAACAAGCTGTTTCCCACGCTCATACTGATGAACTGGCATGCAATCGATCCGCTGCTCAAAGAGGTGGGCAAACCGCGCAAGGTGGAAGATTTTTTGTTTGGTGATCGCGGTTACTTTAAAAACCCGGATGTAGACCCCAAGACCCCCGAATGGCAGGGAGAGAACGTGATTGTGCTGCCGGACGCGCTGTATTACGGCCATGGCATCGGCATCAGCACGTATGAGGACATCATCAATGCATTAAATAGCAACCGCAAAAAGGGTGCGTCCCAGTCGGCTTACTTCTTGGATACGGCGAGCCATCCCGATTTTAAGAAACTCGCCGGTGTTTACGAGCGTTTCGGTCAGACCGCTTCGCTGGTATGGAGCGCTTTTCCGCCTGCGATCAGCACAGCAAAAGCTGCGTTCTAACCGGATGACACAGCGTATAGGTCCACGGTGCCCAACCTACTCATCAATCACTTTCATCTCATATGCCGTGTATTCATAATCGAGATGATAGCCAAGCTTCTCTGCGAGTGCCACCGAGCGCAGGTCGTGCGCGTCCCAGCTGGGGTAAAGCCCGCGCTCCAGACAGGCGAGTATCAGCTTCGCCGCGCACCCGAGCGCGAGCCCCTTGCGGCGGTGCTCTTCCTTCGTATCCACCTCAATCTCAATGCCTTTGTCATACGCTGTGTACGACGACGCCCCGGCAACAGGCTCGCCGTCCAGCAGCGCCATCACGCCAAGGCCGTGCGCCGCATAGTCTGCATAGCATGCAAACTGCGAGCAGAGATCCCGGCTCCATGGCTCCTGAAGCGCTTTATGGTAAAGCGCTTCATCAATAAAGTGCAGCGTGTACGGCGGCGGTACCGCGTCAGCAAACGCCTGCAGCTTGGCTTTGTGAAACACGTTCGGCTCTTTTTTGATCGCATAGCGCGTAAAGCGCTCGCAGCGCGGCCCATGCGCCTTTTCTATCTCCGCCGCCCACGCCTCATTTTGGGGTATCAAGAGCGGCGCAATCGAATCCGGCGGGAAATGCGCCGCAAGCTCAGCGCATGGCACGCCTGCGAAAACGCAAAAATCGCCCACGACGATCTGCGCGGACCGGGGCGGTTTTTCATCGTCAGCCCACGCATGGCCGTGGTACCCCTGCAGACACGACCATATCATCGTCTCGTTCCAGCCGTCAAAAAGCGGCGCAATTTCGCTCATATCAGAAACTTGGCGCATTCATTCTCCCCCATTATTTGTTGCATTCACAATATCAGAACTGTGTGATGATGGCAATTCATCACCGGCGATGATGCATATGTTCATTGTCTGTGTGCATATTTGGTGATATACTCCAAGTTATGGATATGTGGCTTTGACATAATTCTCGAAATAGATATTCAAGCCGTATCGCCCATGCCTCCCTCTGGAGGGAGGTGGCAATTGGCGGATTTCTAATCCGGCAATTGACGGAAGGAGTGAGCGTTATAGGCAGACATAAAGCAATTGTCCGTCACGCTGCGCGTGCCATGATTTATCGCAAATAATTATTGTGTAGGGGCGATCACTGATCGCCCGCATGATGATTTTGACTATTGATTGTTTGACGGGCGTCCAATGGAACGCCCCTGCGATGTAAGCTCGGATATTATTTTTAAAGATGGAATACCTCGAAGAGTAGGGATCGACCCCCCGTGTCGATCCGAATGGGATATGTCGATCTGCGGTGAGCAATCCTCCGTCACACTGCGCGTGCCACCTCCTTTAATAAAGGAGGCTTCTATACCATTAAGGCTCCTTTTGAAAGGAGCTGTCAGCGAAGCTGACTGAGGATTGATACAATAGAATTCTCCCACAATCCTCGAAACAGATATTCAAGCCGTATCGCCCATGCCTCCCTCTGGAGGGAGGTGGCAATTGGCGCATTTCTAATCCGGCAATTGACGGAAGGAGTGCGCTGCAGCAAGTGCAGACATCGGCTCATTAAACAGAAAAATCAATTCACCGATTAAGGCTCCTTTTGAAAGGAGCTGTCAGCGAAGCTGACTGAGGATTGATGCAATAGAATTCTCTCACGGACCTCGGGACAGATATTCAAACCGTATCGCCCCTGCCTCCTCCGGAAGGAGGTGGCAGTTGACGGATTTCTAATCCGGCAGGGGCGATCAGTGATCGCCCGCATGATGATGTTGACTATTGGTTGTTTGACGGGCGTCCAATGGAACGCCCCTACGAATGTAAGCTCGGATATTATTTTTAAAGATGAAATGCCTCGAAGAGTAGGGATCGACCCCCGTGTCGATCCGAATGGGTATGTCGATCTGCGGTGATCCTCCGTCACGCTGCGCGTGCTACCTCCTTTAATAAAAGGAGGCTTTTATACCATTAAGGCTCCTTAGGAGCTGTCAGCTTTGCTGACTGAGGATTGATACTTTTTACTCATCACAGAAGGAGAAAATATGAACGCATACGATCAAAGCCTGAATGTCATGAACGACCTTTTCGTGAAGGACTGCCAGTTCTCGCTGGCCACCGCAAACGGCAGCGTTCCGTCGGTACGCATTGTCGATACGTTTTACGACGACGGTGCGTTTTATGTTGTTGCCCACGCCTCCACGCAAAAGGTCAAAGAGATCACCGCCAACGAAAACGCCGCGCTGTGCCACAACCTCTACCGGTTCAGCGGCAAGGCGCAAAACATCGGGCATCCGCTGCTGCCGCAAAACGCCGATATTCGCGCCAAGCTTACCAAAGCGTTTGCCAGCTGGTATTTCAAGCACAACAACGAGCAGGACGAAAAAATGTGTTATATCCGCATTGTTCTTACGAGCGGCTTTTTCTATAAGGACGGCACAGGCTACGCCGTCGATTTCGCGCGGCAAAGTGCCGACATCTTTCCGTTTGAATTTGGCATCACGGTGATCAATTAAGCCTGCTGTTCTATACGCACCCCGGCTTTTTTACATTTCATTCACAATCATTTCCCCTTTCAGCCATACAAACATTTGCGCCAAAGGGGTTTGGCTTGTATAATTATGGCTATAATCATAGGTACTATGTCGTTTCAGTGACAGAAGATGAGGATTTTAATGCGCAGAACGATTTTGATATTTTTATTAGTCATACTTGTGCTGGCTTCGGCTGGCTGCACGTCGCAGACGCTGTCGCACGACACCGCACAGCCGGGCGATGCCACGCCGAGCGCTGCTCCGATTCCGGGCGGTGTCCCCTCCGAACCCATCCCCACCACGCCGCCCGATGTGGAGACAACCGCACCCGACGTTTCCGAAAAGCCCGAGCAAACACCCGCGCCGTCGTCCCCGACGGTGCACGCGGGCATTGTGAAAAACAGCGGCGAGATCATCGGCACGGGTGTGGCTTTCCGCAAAGAGCCAAACAAGGATTCTGAGGTCATCAACAAGCTCGATAACGGCACGTTTGTGAAGATACGAAAAACCAATGTGAACGCGCAGTGGCATCAAGTTGAGTACGATGGGCAAACAGGCTATATCAACCGCATGTACCTCCGCCTCAATTCGTCGATGGACGGGTACAAGATTGATTATGTGGGGACGATCATCAACTGCGAGAACGATGTGAACGTGCGCGAAGAACCATCCACCAACGCCAAAGTCATCGGTGTGGCCAAAAAGGGCGATTCGCTTTCCATCGTGCCGCAGGAAACCTATATTGAAGGCTGGTATACGGTGGAATATCAAGGCCAGAGCGCTTATATCAGCGCCGATTATATCGATATAGACGCGGTGGTTGACAACAACCAGCTGGCCGATCTCACCGTAAAGGGCGGTGTGCTGTACCCCACGTTCTCGCCCAACGAATACGGCTATGTGATTAAGGCAACCGCTGCCAGCGTGACAATAAAGGCGAAGGCCAACGACGGCGTGGCTGTCAGCGTGGGTGACAGCGGTGAGAGGAGCGCCGCGGTAGAGATCCCGGCCTCGGGCATGAAGACTGTGCGCATTTCTTTGAACGGCGAGATACGCTATTCACTGTATATATCCCGCAACATTCTCACCGTGGGCACATGGAACATCAAGCGCGGCGACGGCAAGCTATTGAATCAGGGGCGTCTGATATTCGACCAGCAGCCGGATATTTTGGGTGTGCAGGAGGCATACCAAAAGCTTAACGCAAAGGACATCGTGGACAATCTCGCGAGCATCAAAACCAAGGAGATGAGCCACAATGTGCTCTCGCCGACGATTGACTATTCGGACGGCGGAGAGTACGGCAACGGGCTGATATCGCGCTATGATATGACGGATATCGAAACGTTCCCGCTGGACAGCGGTGGCAGCGAGCCGCGCCTGCTGCAAAAGGCCGTGATGACGATTGACGGCAAAACCGTGTCGTTCTACAACACGCATTTTTCGTATAACTCAAAAGCGATAAGAGACAAGCAGTTTGCCGAAGTGTTGCGGATTATGAACAAGGATAAGAACGAGTATAAGATATTGACGGGCGATTTCAACGCGAAGTTCAGCGAGTTCGCAGTGTTCAATAAGAAGTACACCGTGGTGAATACGGATGAGACGAAGTACTACGACTATTCGCGAAACGAAATTGATTACTCTGAGCTCGATAATATCATCGTGACGAAGAACATCAAGGTGGTTAATTCGCGGATTGTGGTGACGTCCTTCTCAGATCATTATCCGGTGTTTGCGTATTTGATGTTGGAGTAATTAGCCAAGACTAAACGATTTGAACGCCCAACAGCTGCGCGATGCCTGCCGCCTGAAACATATTGATCTTGGCGCCGCGCAGCTCCGTGTATGTCTCCGATAGTAAAATCCCTTCAATGGTGCAGTCCGACAAGTCGATCCCCTTCAATGGCGTTTTAAAGAAATCCGCACGCGTGAAATCCACTTGGCTGAGCTTGATTGATTTTAATTTCGCCTCCGACATGAAGGCTTCTTTAAACTGACTCTCATTGATGACGCATTTTTCCCATGTTGTTTTCACGCAGTTCGCGTAATGGAAAGAGCTGCCGTCAATCCGCACCTCTTTAAAATAGGTCTGAATAAAATCGCTTCCGGCAGCTTTGCATCTTAAAATCTTCGTGCCCCGCCAGTAGCTGCTTGCAAATTTGCAGCCCGATATGTCGCAGTCTTCAAAATGCGAATTGTAAACGTTGACCCGAGAAAAATCGCAGGCCTCAAACCGGCATTTGATAAAGCGGACGGCATCGAAGTCGATCTTTGACAGGTCGGATTCGATGACCGTTTCATTTTCAAATTGCAGCTGATATATCGGCGTCTCGTCTGTTTTTGCGTTCAGTATAAAATCTGACAGCATTAAACCCCTCAGTTCATATTATGTGTTGGCTGCGGCGGCTTGTGCCGTCACGCAATCGATAGCGAGCACCACAGCCAGCGCAAGAATTTCATCTTCACCCGATGCCACATCGAGCACATAGCAGTCACCCCAAGTGAACCACTCCTTATGGATAGATACCACGGGACGGCCCTGCTGTGTAATCTGAAAGTCATGCGCCGTGAAATTGCCTTCGATCTCCCAGCCCAATCCGGCTATGCTGTATTTCGGGCGAAGAAAGGTGATTTCTTTGACGATTTCCGCGATCTGCTGCCCGTTAATGAACACATAAAACCGGGGTTTAAAGCTCCATACCTTTTGCTGAATAAAAGCGGCTTCACCGCCCGCCATATCCATCACATGCAGCTTTTTGCCCCAAGAGAACAATTCGCCTTCAACGAAATATCTGTCTTGACCGATCTCGTCTGTAACGGTGAATTTATCTGCCCAGGAAAAAACCTTTTGTTTGATGCAGAGCCTCATGCTTAAGTTTCCTTTTTTATTTAGATGATACCACACATGGACGCTGATGGACAACGCCAGAAATGGGTTTTATGGGGAGCGGCGCGTTTACGTAAAGCCAAGGCTTTGCGGGGAAAAGGCGAAGAAAGGAAGCGGACGGAGTTTTTGAGCAAACAAAAACGGCCCTTTCTGCATTCCCATGAGATATGATAATAATCACTCCAAGCGATTTGTATTCTCAATGAGCTTCTTTACAAAACTCACAAATTCATTTTGATTAAACATATGGGAAGCAACATTGACGCCGATATCGTTTGATGTAAACTCCGCCAAATAAATATCGTATCCCAAATCAGCCTCACTTTTGCTGTCATCGTAGTGAACAAAAACAGCCGGCACATTCATGATTGTTGTTTTGGTGTATGTTTCGTTTTGAAAATTAAAATCGATGGGATAATAGGTTTGATCAGACCAAAGCTTCTTTGAAAACACAGACAAGGATGTATAATTATTTTCATCACCAAAGCTGGCAAAAAGACATAGTATCTCATCGTTGCCGTCATAGCTTGCATAATAAACGGCTTCTTCATTTTTGTCGCTTTCCGGCAGACTGTTCTGCAAATCCATACCGGTTAAGCTTTTAAAATCTTCAGCAGTTATTTCTTCATCATGCGCACCTTCAATATACGGCGGCGTATAGCTATCCAATACAGAAATCTCATTCATGACAACTTGATCTGCACAGGACGCAAGGATAAATATAAGACTGAAAAATATTATAAAATATACAAATCGCGGCTTGATTCTAAACATAGCTCTATCCTTTCTGAGCCAGTGATATTAAATCCAACGATATTAATATATTCTACATCCTCTCTTTATATCCTTTTTTAGGTTTTTTTGGTTGGCTTACGCTTTTATTCCTCCCTTCGAATCCCTTCAATTCACAAACAAAAAAACAAACCCAATCTTTCGAATTTGTTTTCGATAGAAATATGCACCTCCTTTTGTTTAGAGAAGTGCACCGCAATGCCTTATCGTGTTATTTCTACGTTCTAATGTGCTATAAGCCAAGCAATTGTGCTTTTTTCTTATCAAATTCATCCTGAGTGATTGCGCCGGCATCAAGCAATGCCTTAAACTTCATGATTTCATCCGCGGTTGAATCGTTTGAAGTCAATCCGTTATTGTCTTCGCTGTTTTTATAGTCTTCCAATGCTTTGCGGATACTCGCACCAAGTGAGCTTGCAAAATCGTTAGCGTCCGAATAGCTAAACATCCCTCCGCATAGCAAAATGCGATTTGAATCTTTAATGGCATTCAAATTCTGCGATGCAAATAAATCAACACCCACCGCCCGGTTCTTTGAATTAATGCCTGTAAGAAAAACAACTTGTGCAAACTGAGAATTTAAGTTTGCCTTCACAATATCAATGCCGCTATAGTCCTTAAAGTACCAAGTCATAGCTATCTGATTATTAGAATATCCTGTGACTCTATTGGTGTATATTTCAACTTTATCATAGTAAATTGCGTTAGCAATGGTGGTCCTTTTTCGCAAATTCGTAGGAATCAGAATCGTTTGTATTAAATTAATAGTCATAATATGCCCATCCCTTTTTTTGTATACTATCACAGAGTAACCAAGCGAGTCAATGTAATGTCAATTTGGCTAAAATATATAACAATAACCCAATCATTCAACGATAGCCCTAAGTTTAACGACAGCTTGAGTATCGCACGAGTCCTCCGATTCAGAGCAGTTTCCAAAAGCATAAAACCGTTGCGGGTTGATGCCATAGCGGTTTCCGTCTCTGTACTAATGATGAAATAGTGCGCATATCACGTGCTTTTTATGCAAAAAAAGAACGCTGACTTGTCTATCAAAATCAGCATCCTTATTTGGTAGCGGCGACGGGATTCGAACCTGTGACACCCCGGGTATGAACCGAGTGCTCTGGCCAACTGAGCTACGCCGCCATATGCATAACCCGACTGAAATCATCCAATCGGGTTATGTTCAAAGTGGTTGCGGGGGAAGGATTTGAACCTACGACCTCCGGGTTATGAGCCCGACGAGCTACCAAACTGCTCTACCCCGCGTCAATGAGCGCAAGAAGTATTCTATATCATAACGCGCTTATAGTCAACCGTTTTTTATTGCGATTTTTTATAACATTTCTTGACGCGGTTTTAAAAGGACATTTTAGCCAAATGGTCAATCCCTTCAAACTCCCTCACAACGATGGATTTAATGCCGCGTTTGACCTCGGGGCTTAAATGCGTGATGCACATCTGCCGGGAGCCGCCTATGCTTTTGCAGTCGTCCTCAATCAGCACATCCGGCTTCACCGCCTCCGCAATATCCTTGTAGGCTTCTCCTCTGCCGCGGTAATACAGCCTTTCCCCGGGCAGCTCAAACCGCTCAAGCACATCCGCAATCAGCTTCACGCTTCGGCCCTTGCGTGACGTGCAGTAGCATATGCGCGCACCCTGCCCGTGCCAGCGGCGAATGATCGCCGCGCAGTCGCCGATCGGCACGTAGTTGCGAAAGCTGAACAGATACCGTTTTCGCCGTGGCATAAGTATCGTTCCTTCGGTGAATATCATTATCGATGTTCCGCTGCTGCGAGACTGCGAAAGCTCAAGATATGCCATGTCACGCCTCCAGCCGTCAATCGGGATAAAAATACACAATGCCCGTTTCATACGGGTGCTGCTGGTGCCACACCTGCTCAAACGGCAGCTCAAACTCCTTGCCGTACGTCGCCACAAAAACCGATTTTGTTTGGCTGTCGCAGCCCGTTACCGCCATCCAGTGCCAGTGAAAATCGCTGAGCTCTTTATTCGGGTTTTTTAGGATCATCAGTGCAGGCATATAGTTTTCCTCCACCGCTTTTTGAATGAACCCAAACGCGTTGATCATGTTCAGGCTGCGGTAAACAATGAGCGGCACGATGGTAACGCCCCGCTCTTTCGCATATGCCGCCGTGCCATTTGCAAACTTCTGCGTGCTGTTGAGCCCCATCGGCCCGGGTTTCACATACGGCCTCACCGTGTTCATATGCGTAATGAATTCACTCTTTTGGGCGGGCAGCGCGTAAGGATATAGCGGCGCGCACGTCTCCGGAAACACTTTCGCCATGTACATCGTGATCTGTGCGGCTGTTGTCGGCCCGCAGCCCGATACGCTGTGCCATTTATTCTCAAACCAGTGCTGGTCCGCGCCGAAATAAACCTGATTCCCGTCAGCTATCTGAACCGCTTGGTAATCGATTGTCTGCTTCATTGTTTTCCTCATTGATGTCTGTCTTTATCGTTATCGTCTGTTTTGCGTCCTGTCTGTTCACGATGAAAATCCCCGCGGCGACCAACACCACAGCGGCAATCATCTCTGGCCCGATATGCTCGCCCGGCACAAGCAGCACCGAAAGCACCGTGCCGATCAACGGATTGGCAAACTTATACTGCTCCAGCAGCGTCGCGTTATGGTACTTTAGCAGCACGAACCACAGCGTAAACGCCACAGCCGATATCCCGGCGAGATAGATCAGCAGTGCGATCGCGTCCGCGCCCATCTGCACGCCGCCCGGGCTGCCCACCCAGCCTGTGATGCCCAGCATCACGCCGCCGAAAAGAAACTGCCAGCCGCTTAAGCGCACCACGTCAATCTTCCCGCCGTGCTTTCTCATCAGCACCATCGTCAGCGCAATCAGCACGCTGTGCAGCACAATAAACCCTTCGCCGAGCAATGAGAACGAAAACACCGTGCCCGACAGCGCTGAGACGTTCACCATCACAACGCCCGCAAAACCGAGCAGCAGCCCCAGCACCTTTTTCCAGCCGAGGCGGTCGTTCTTGGTCATAAAATGCGACATGATCGCCACGATAAACGCCGAGAGCGACGTTAATACGGCGGTTTTTACGGCCGTGGTATGCCCGAGGCCGATATAATAAAACACATACGAGCCAAACGTCTGCAGCAGCGCGATGAGCAGTATAAACGGCAGTTCTTTGGCACGCGGCTTCAGCTTCGTACGCAGCTTGAGCTTCGCGAAAGCGAGTATCCCGATGCCCGCTATGCTAAAGCGCAAACCCGCCAGCCATAGCTTCTGAAATTCGTTGGTGTCACCGGTCAGCTGATAAGTGAGCTTGAGCCCCGGGAAGGCGCTGCCCCATAACAGGCAGCAGAACATCGCGGTTAACAGCATCACACTCTTTTTTTCGAACAGGCTGTGAGAATTCATCATAGGTCTCCTTTTGTTGCATCCCCTATCATACCACAACACAAAGCGGCAGGAAAAGCGCACATGATCACAAATGGAGAAAATTGTGGTATACTTCGAGACAGGTATTATTCATTTTTCGGAGGAAACTGTATGAAAAAAGTGATGAACAAGCAGCCCAACGCCGCCGAATGCTTCGTCTGCGGGCTCAAGAACGACAAAGGCCTGCAGGCCTTCTTTTATGAAACAGATTCGGGAGAGGTCGCGGCGGTTTTTACGCCTCATCGGCTGCACCAGAGCTATCCGGGCCGCATTCACGGCGGCATCGCGGCGTGCATTCTCGATGAAACGATCGGCCGCGCGATACAGATCGGCCAGCCCGAGGTTTGGGGCGTCACCGTGGAATTAAACCTCACATACAAAAAGCCGCTGCCGTACGAATGCGAGCTCAAGGCCTTCGGGCGCATCACGCATGAAAACCGGCTTGTGTTTGAAGGTGAAGGTGAAATTTACACGCCGGACGGCGAGGTGGCGGTCACGGCCAAGGCCAAATATGTGAAGATGCGCATCGGCCAGATATCGGAAGATTTCAGCGAACTCGATTGGAAGGTGCATCTGCATATTGACGACCCTGTTGAGGTTTAAGCCCATAGAATATTCAGGGCGTATTTTTGACAATTGCGCTTGAGTCAATTCAGGCGCTTTTTTATGGCTTATCAGATAGGAGACGCTCATGGTGTCAAAAACCCTATTCCCCCGTCCCTCTCTGACGACTACCCTATATGGGTGGATCGGGGGTTGTCCCTGACAGGTGACATGGGGAGAGAAAATGGCTTGAAATCAGACAGTTGGGTTCTATTAAGGAGAAGTGTCGCCAGCAGGCGAATGATGAGGTGTTCGTTTTGACAGCTTTTCTATTTGACACCTCATCCGGTGCTTCGCACCACCCCTCAAAGGGGAAGGCTCATGAGAGCCCGCAGCTTAGTGAATAAGGCTTCTCCTCGAGGAGAAACTGTCGCCGACAGGCGACTGATGAGGTGTTCGTTCTCACAGCTTTCTGTTTGACACCTCCTCCGGTGCTTCGCACCAACTTCCCCATAAGGAGAATGCTTTTTCGTTTAAGTCACATTATCAAGGGTTTCTTATAATAAAAAGTCCGGCCGGAAAATTTTCCAACCGGGCTTTGATTGTTTATGCTAAGCTTAATTCCCTTTCCAAAGGCCGCCAAGCTTGCTGGTTGTATCCTGTCCGACGATACCGTCCACTTTGATTTTACGGTCTTTCTGGAACGCCTTCACCGCGCTTTCGGTCTTCAGCCCGAATATACCGTCGGATTGCCCCGGAGAGAACGATACGATCTGCAGCGCATCCTGCACATCACGCACGTCGTCTCCGCGCATATACGGCGAGGTGAGCTTAAGCAGCCGGTCAACTTCGAATGATCCAAGCGGATTCTCATTAATATCGGTTCCCCATGCGCCCTTAAGCGCTTCCACCGTTTTGGGTCCCACAATGCCATCCGCGTCAAGGCCGCTTCTCTTCTGAAAACCCTTGACGGCCGCCTCGGTTTTCAATCCGTATATTCCATCGAAGGCGCCGGGTGAAAACCCAAATTTAGCAAGCGCCCGTTGAACATATTCCACATCCTCACCCTGCATATATGGTTTTGTCACTTTTAAATAGCGGCCTAACCAGAAATCAGGGCTATCGGGAACATCAGGTGTCGGAAGCGTGTTCATATAATCAACATCCGCGAGTCTTCCCCAGTTGGTCCAGCGTTTTCCTGTCGCAGGTGTATTCAGCCCGGAGACCACCACACCGACATTCGTGCCGCCTGCCTCCACCACTTTACCGTTTCCGATATACATGCCGATATGCCCGCTGCGCCACACACACAGCCCGGGTGTCTCGGGAATGGTATTCAGCATGCCCGTCTGCACGCATTTGGAAAACAGCGTATTGGCCGACTTATCTCCGTAGTTCGGGCTCTGGCTCCGGTAAGCTTCAATAATCAGCCCCGAACAGTCAACCACAGTCCTGCCAAACCATTTGGCGCACCTCACCACGAAATACTCATAATCCCGGCCTGACCGTTTTTTGCTGGCCCAAAGCTCTGCCAACTCCTTTGTATAGAGCTGCCCTTGGGCCCCAAACACATAACCCCATCCGTTGTTTTTAGCATTGATCACAAAATTGACGAGGTCATTTGCCTTTGCCGTTGCCATTTTTTGTTCTCCTTTTCAGCTGATTTTATATGACCGATACAGGGAGGCCTCTATGAAATACTATGAATATAAACGGTGAATCGTTCCAGATTGTATCCCGCTTGGCATCTTCTTGACACGTTAAGCATTTTCTATAGAATAGAACTCAGACAGATATCGACATAAATGACGGAGGATGCATGAATCCACGCTATAAAATCGGCATGAGAACAGTGAAAACGGTGGTTGCCGTGGGCATCTGCCTGCTCGCCTTTCAGTTTCTCGTACCCAAAAGCAGCATTAACGGCATACAGGCGGCGCTTGCCGCCACCATTTGCATGAAATCGTCTCTGCAAAACACGTTGCGAACGGGCCTCGACCGCGCGGCGGGCACTGTTGTCGGCTCTGTGATGGGCGTGCTGTTTCTGCTGCTCAGCAGTGTGCTGCCAGCTGCTTTGATATCAGCCATCGGCATATTCGGCGTACTGCTCATCATCTACATGTGCAATGTCTTACGGCTTCAGGCCAGCGTCACAATCAGCATCGTCGTTTTTCTGATCATACTGATCGGTGAGCGCGATATTCCGCCGGTCTTTTACGGGCTCGCGCGCCTCGGCGAGACGGTGTTCGGCATTTTTGTCGCGTACATGGTCAACCGCTTTTTAGATATACGCCATTTGAAGAAGAAACGCGGTACTGCCGAATCGCTGCCTGAGCCTTCCATTCTTCTTCGTGACGCCGCCGAAGGTGACATCGGCATCGTCATGCAGATTTGGCTGCAGGTCAACATCGCGACGCACACCTTCCTGACCGAGCTTTTCTGGCACAACCGCTACGACGCGGTCAGGCAGTCACTCAAAAGCTCAAAAACCGCCGTTTATGAAAACCACGGAGTAATTCAGGGATTTATCAGCCTGACCTCTGAGGCCGAGATCATCGCCGTCTGCGTGGCACCCGGCGCACAGCACCAGGGCGTCGGCATCCGCCTGATCGACCACGCCAAGCAGCTGTACCCATGTCTTTCCGTGACATGCTTTAAGAAGAATGAAAATGCAGTGAAGTTTCTGATCAATCGCGGCTTTGTGCCTGTCTCCGAAAAGAAGGACACGCTGACCGGCTATACGGAATATACGATGGCTTGGTCGGCAAAAAGCAATAAAACGTGCAAACCCTCAGAACGCTGATCATGGCGTGCGTTTATCCTATTACCGCTTGCTTGTTTTGCGCTTCGCAAGCCCATCTCTCATCTCTTGATGGATTTGAATATTTGGGTAGTTTATGGTAATATGTTTTAATTTATATATGCAAGGCGGCTTATAATGACCGACGTTCAGAAAAAGAACCTGACCCTGTTTTTTGTCGTAATTGCGGTGGCCAATATCGCCATTGGTTTCAGCGACGGACTTTTCTCCAATTATTTTAAAGAAGTCTATCACACAGACGGATTTCAGCGAGGGATCATCGAGTTTCCAAGGGAGCTGCCCGGCGTGATTGTGTTTTTGCTCATCAGCGCACTGGCGCACTTTGGCGACATCACGCTCGCGGTGATCGCCCAAGGGGCGTCGGCCATCGGGCTGGCTGTGCTCGGTTTTTTCACGCCTGCGTTTTCGGTTATGCTCGTTTTTTTGTTTATCAATTCCATGGGATTTCACCTGTTCATGCCGCTTAAAGACAGCATCGGCATGTCCTTATCAGAGCCGGATAAGCTCGGCAAGCGAATGGGGCAATACGCAGGCATACAGTTTGCGGTGCTGATGGTCAGCGGGGTGGCTGTGTTCTTTTTGTTCCGTTTCGGTATGTTCAGTTTTCAAAGTGATACCAAATGGACCTTTGTGGTCGCCGCCGTATTCTATCTCGCCTCACTGCTGCTCACCGTCAAGCTTAAAAGAGATGTCGGCCAGATGCGCACAAAGCGTGAGAAAATCAAATTTATATTCCGCAAGGAGTACAAATATTATTATTTGCTCGCTGTCGTATTCGGCGTGCAAAAGCAGGTCATGCTGGTTTTCGGGCCATGGGTGCTCATTGAAACGCTTGGTCAGCAGGTGGATGTGATTGTGCTGCTTGGCATCATCGCATCGCTGCTCGGCATGTTCTTTATGCCGCAGCTCGGAAAATGGATCGACCGTTTTGGTGTCAAAAAGCTGCTTTACGCGGACGCGTTCTCGTTTATCTTCGTTTACTTGTGCTATGGTTTACTAACTCAGTTCTTCAACGGCGGGCTGCTTGCCAAGGTGGGGCTGCCGGTTATACTCGCCTGCGCGCTGTTCGTGGTCGATCGGCTGTCTTCCCAAATGGGTATCATCCGGACGGTCTATTTAAAATCGATTGCCGTGAAGGATTCGGACGTGACACCCACGCTCTCGACCGCGATGATGCTCGATCATGCCGTCTCTATCGCCGTCGGCGTCACGGGCGGGCTGCTCTGGGTCACCATCGGATCGCAGTACATATTCTACATTGTCGCGGCGCTGTCGTTTGTGAATCTGGCTGTTGCCATCGTCGTGAAAGAACCAAAGATGGTGACTGTGCCCAAAACAGAGCCTGTGCTGAACGAGCCGGATGTCTATTGACCCATCTTAGCCTCTCAAAAAAACCGTATCTCATACAATCCCCTGCGCTGCGTGAGCAACGATATTGCGGTTCACATTACTTTAGATTATTTGACATTCTGTACACTATCTGTTATATAAAGTGTAGCTCTGGATTGATATTATTATAAGGGGACGCCTATGAAACTCTCAAAAGGTGTGGCCGTTCTTAACATTGCTGTCACTATGATGAACGCGCCTGCGGTTATCTATCCTGTCCTGATACAAGATGAAAACTCAAATATCCTTGTTGACTCGGGCTATCCCGGAGACTCTTCACTTGCGCAGCTGACCAAAGCACTTGAGGATATCGGCGTCAAGCTCACGGATCTGACTGATGTGATCCTCACGCATCAGGATATTGACCATATCGGCGGCCTTCGGGGCCTGAAAATACAGAATCCCGGCCTCAAAATCTGGGCACATATGCTGGAAAAGCCGTATGTGGAAGGGTGAAAAAAAGCTCGTCAAGATATCTCCGGCCGTACTGGAGAACCTCAAAAAGATGCCCAAAGAAATGAGCAAGCGGCTGCTATATGTGTTCGAAAACCCGCCGACGGCACCGGTGGATTTCACGGTGGAAGACGGGCAGCAGCTTGATATTTGCGGTGGGATTACCGTGATTCATACGCCGGGGCACACGCCCGGGCATATCTGTCTGTATCTGCACGCATCCAGAACGCTGATTGCGGGAGACGCGCTGACCGCCCATGAGGGCACGCTGCTCGGCCCTGTGCCGGAGCATGCCGCCGATATCTCGCAGACCATGGCATCGCTTAAAAAGCTGCTCGCTTTTGATATCGAAAGAATTGTCTGCTATCATGGCGGCGTGGTGGAATGCGGCGCAACGCGCATAAAGGAGATCATCAACGAAGCCTGAGACTGCATGCCCTTCTGTCATGCTGAACGAAGTGTTAACGTAGTGACTACGAAGTGGACGAGCATCCCATGGCTTTTCGCTCTTGGCCGTGGGACCCTTCGCTTATGCTCAGGGTGACACATGTTTCTGCCTGCTCGCAGCCTCTTGTCATGCTGAACGGAGTGATAACGGAGTGATCACGCAGTGAAGCATCCCATGGTTTATCGCTCTTGGTCATGGACCTCTTCTCTTATGCTCAGGGTGACACATGTTTCTGCCTGCTCGCAGCCTCTTTGTCATGCTGAACGGAGTGATCACGCAGTGACTACGAAGTGGACCAGCATCCCATGGCTTTTCGCTCTTTGACATGAGATGCTTTGCTTCTCTCTGACGCTTGTGCCTGAAGCTAAAAAAGCGGGAATCACCCCGCTTTTGTTTACGTCATTTTCTATTCTTCGTCCTCTTTGTAGGTAAGCCCCCATTGCTTTCTCAAGCTGTCCATCATCGTCGCGATCTTGAGCGTCTCATCCAGCGGCATCTCCGGCGCTTCCTTGAGCCCCTTCAGGAAATACTCCTGAACGGCCTGCGCTTCATACTGGAAGCCAGTCGCGGCATACGGCTGATGGAACACCTCGCGGTCCGCGCAGATCCCGCAGTCCGTATCGCCCTGCGGCGCAAATTCAACCCGGTCCGGATGCCACCACGAATCACCGAGCAGCACCGAGCCTTTTGTCCCGCCGATGAACACGCTGTTATTGAGCTTAATCCCGATGCCGTCGGAGAGCACCGCGATGCGCCCGTCCTCGTATTCAAACGTAAACGTGTTGTATTCGTCCACGCCGTTCTCAATATAAGCCGCGGTCGATACCTTCACAGGGTCTGTGCCGAACATCGCAAATGTTAATGCCAGCGGATAGATCCCCACATCGAGCAGCGCGCCGCCCGCCATATCGTGCGAAAAACGCCATACTGATTTGTTGGCGCTGCCGTCGTAACCGAACATCGCGTTGATCATTTTGGGCTGGCCGATGCGCCCCGAGCGCACCCATTCGAGTGCTTTTTTAAACGCGGGGAAAAACCGCGTCCACATACCCTCCATAAAAAAGACGTCTTTTTCACGCGCCTTGGCAATCATCTTCTGAGTCTGCACCGCGTTGACGCCAAGCGGCTTCTCACAAACCACCGCGCGTCCCGCTTCCAAAAACATCAGCACATTATCTAGGTGCTGAGGGTGCGGCGTGCCGATATAAATGATGTCAAGCTCGGCATCTTTGGCCATGTCCTCATAGCTGCCGTAGCTTTTTTCAATACCGTATTGCTGCGCGAAGGCCTTCGCACTCTCCATGCTGCGCGATGCCACCGCGGCGATCTGCGCGTTTTCCACCAGCTGCAGCCCCTGCGCAAACTGACCGGAAATATTCCCTGTGCCAACGATTCCCCATTTAACCTGCTTCATGTGAATTCTCCTCTACCGATAAAAATAAGCTTGAGGTCATTTCGCTATGATCACATGGGCGCCGCTTTGCTCAAGCATTGAAATCTGCTGTGCGCCAAGCCCGCTGTCGGTAATGAGCCCGAGTGTCTCACGCGCGTCGGCAAAACGGCAAAGGCTTTGTCTGCCGATTTTGGACGAATCTGCGAGTATCACACACTGCTGCGCTGCCGACAATATCTTTCTTTTAAAGCCGGCTTCGGCCACACTGCCCGTAAACAGTTCCCCGTTTTTTCCAATGGCACTGACGCCCACAAATGCGAGGTCCACACGAAAACGGTTCAGCGCTTCCTCGGCTGCCGGGCCGCGGCACGACAGAGAATCGGCCTTCAATTCGCCGCCGATCATAATTACGGAAACAAAAGACCGGCTGACAAGCTCGGTCACAATCTCCACAGAATTGGACAGTGCCGTTAAATGCGCCGACGCGGGCACACATTGGGCAAGCATGCGCCCCGTCGATCCCGAATCAAAAAAAACCGTTGTGCCGTCTTTAATATACGAAAGCGCTTTGCGCGCAATGGCCAGTTTGCTGTCCTTATTTATAACGTCTTGAGCCGTTGATGCCTGAATCGGGCTGGCTGCCAGCATGGCACCGCCATGTGTGCGCACAGCCTTATTGGCACGCACAAGTTGATCCAAATCGCGGCGTATCGTCATTTCGGTCACATCAAAATGACGGCTCAATTGGCTGATCTCCACCTCGCCGTTTTGGCAGAGCATATCAAATATCTGCAGCAGTCGCTTCTCTTTGAGCATTGCTTATTCCTCGTCATATATTATCGCCGATGCGTCGTTATCCAAAAACCTTACGATTTTATTATACTTTATCTCAAGGAGAGTGCAAGCACTGATTGGACAAAGCTTTTTTATCGGTTCTGGATTATATTGTGCGAAGATTTATAAATTTTTATAGTTAATTATCGTTGAACTCACCTTCACTTTATGCTAGAATTTGTTACACCATTAGTAATGATCATTTCTTGATCCCAACTTTTTGGAAAGGGTTCATGCCGGTGGACAGCTTTAAAGATGAAGTCATGAAAATCGTCAGCGAGAAGCAGCTCAGTTCCGTGATGAATAATACAAAGTGGAGAGAACTGCTGGATGCCGTCAAAGCTTTGCCTTTTCCGCCGCCGTACCAGATCAAATGCGTCAACGTGAAAGAGCCCACGCCTGAGGTGTTTGACCGTGATGTGTGGTACTGGGGGGATTGGAGCGACGAAGCCCTGACGCCCTTTTACGCGATTGAGTGGATATGCGTTCGGCCCACGTACAAGAAACACCGGGGCCGGCTTATTGACGATGCGCTGATCGATGAAACAAGCGAATTCATCTCGGCCTTGGACCGGCACGCGATTCCGTATAAAACGGACAACGGCGCTTTTTTCATCTATGGGTATAGGAATAGTTCAAATCATCAGCCGAAAAAGGCGTTAACAGGCTTAACGATCTGGAACCGTTTTAAGGCATACTTATGCAATCGGCCGATATAAATATCTGCTGTCAGCCCCATCATGATGTTTTTATCTCAATAGTCCGGTGTCCTCTTCGGGTAATATGATTGCCGATGAGCCGCTGATATGAGCGGTTCATCAGGGAATGCTTCGCACTCTCTTTCTCTTTGCGGAAACGGCGTATAATTTGTATCCACACCATAGCAAATACAGTTCACGGCATTGTTGAAACGTATAAAAAAAGAGGCCAAAGGAGATCGTGAGCATCTCCCTTGGCCTTTTGTATTTTTAACTCTCAAACCCGCCGAGCAGATATCCTTCCACCATGTCCGACGGACGCGGATTGCGTCCGAATGGGCTCGGCTGTTCCGGAGCCGCAAACAAAGGCTTGAGCTGCCTCCGCGAGCACCAGTAGCGCAGCGCGTCCGGGCTGTGCGTCAGGTCATGCGGCTGCAAAGCCGCGTCGCCGGGCCGGGCATCATCGTGCCGCAGCAGCGGCAAGCAACGCAGCAGCGGTAAGCACGTCGAGAAAAACATCATCTGCGGTTCGCTCCTGTCACAGCGCAAATACTCCTTCACATTGAGCCAGCCATCAATACGGCTGCTGCCCGCCTTCACAAGCGGCACACCGCACCCCGCGAATATCTCCGCGGCACTGCGCCCCGTATCCTGACGCCTGTTCCAAAGATCAGGGGGTGCAATGTATTCTTCCGTGGCGCTTTGCGCTTCGCGTATCGCGGCGGCAGCCTGCGAAACCGTGAGGTCGGGGATCTCAATGCTGCGTATGCAGTACACCCTCCCGCCCGGGCTCATCGCAAACCAGAGCACCGCGAGCATATCGAGCCCGTAATCGAGCGCGGCGCTGATGCGCCACCCCTCCGGAACCGCAAACGGCGCGCACACATGCGTCTCTTCGCTGAATTCTTTAAAAAACTGCCCTGCGAAAATATTCCAGTCGCCGTCCAGCCATGCGCGCCGCAGCGTGGGTTCCAGGCTTTCCAGCTGGCGCACGTAGCTTGCGTTTTGCATCGCCATCGCTTTTTTCTCTGTGAGACTCTTGCCGTCGTTTATTTTTTTCTGCGCCGACAGTGCCTTTTGATAGCCTTCGTCCGTTTCGAATAAGGGCGCGTTGTCCCACACGCGCGCATGGATGAACGTATAGTCCGCCGCATCCTCTCCTCGCCTGAAATCGCGGTCGATGAACAGCCGCTTCACCCAGGCATGGCCTATGCCGCCCGGATTGCATGTGAGGTAGATTCTCTTGGGATAGCTTCCCGTGCCGCGCACGCAGGCGCAGAGCCAGCCAAACTGGGATTCGGTCAATTGCGTCGCCTCATCCAGAAACAGCACGTCGTACTCCTGCCCCTGATATTGCAGCACGTCTTCCTCATCGGCACAGTACCCAAGCTTAATCCGTGACCCCCACGGGAAGACGAACGCTTTGTCGTTTTCCTGATATCTGGGTCTCAGAGAATCCGGCAGCCGTGAATAGGCCATGCGCAGCTGCTTGGTATGGTTTTCGTGCAGCTGCGGAAACGACCGCCGCACAATCAGCATTTGTATGCCCGGGTACTCAAACGCGAGATACGTCGCCTTGGCGCGAATCGCGTGAGACTTGCCGCCTCCCTTCGCGCCGCCGTACCCCACGAATCGTGTTTTGGCCTGTAAAAATTGCGCCTGCTTGGCTGTCGGTTTCCCGAACAATCTTTTCAGCAGTATCTCCACACTCTCATCTCGTCTCATCAATCACCTCATAGAGCAGCTGCATTATTTGCCCTGCATCTGCGATAAGCAGTCGTTTGGCAGAAAGAGTTGGTTTGCTTTTCACATTCACACAACTAAAAAAGCGCCTTGCGGTAACCGCCCGGCGCCTGACTCATCCTGCCTAAATCTAGTTTTCTATACTGATGACACTCACGGGACACCCTTCGGCTGCCTCGTTCGCCGCGTCCTCAGCTTCCTTGGGTATCTCGTCCACATAGGCTTCGGCCAATCCGTCATCTGCCATTCTGAATACTTCGGGGCACGTCTCCGCGCACAACTCGCAGGAAATGCATCCGTCTCTGTCTATAACCGCTTTCATCGTCATCCTCCTTAAATCGTTGCTTTCTCATATTGTACCCCAAGATTTGCCGCTTATGCAACTGTTAAAGCGCATACTTTTTCAGCCCACCGAGATCAAAAGGCGGCGATGCGCAGGGTGGCGCGCTTTCGCTCAAGGCCCCCGTGGCTTCCAGCTGTTTTAAGTCCATTGATGTCGGTTTGTCGCGTTCTTCCCAATACCTCTGCACATGCAGCATGGCCATTTCAAGAATGCGGCTTAACGCTTCATTGGGTCTAACCGCCGGATTGCGCGCATCCATTTCCATCACATAGCCTTCGCGCCAAAGCGCCAGCATGCTTCGTGTGACCCCAAGCGCAATGCAAAGGCCGGATATGCTGTATTTTCCGGATTCCTCCGCATCTTTCAAATACGCGTCAATGCGCTGTCGGACAGCATCCAAATCGATATTCCAGCCGTCCTGCGTCTGCACAGCGTACGCGCTGTCTCCGTGTTCTTTCATCATCGTTCCGCTCACACGCTTCTTTCTTTTCGCCATACATGCCTCACCTTTCATATATCACCTATGAGTGTGTCTGAGCTTAACTCAAAACATACCTCAAAACAGCTCATATATGATTTTTATACTCATCGCTTTTTATGTTTAATGATTGATTTTGTGGTGGATATATGTACAGATTGTAAAAACATATGCTCATTACATACGGATATGATATATTTAATTGATGCTTTTTTATTGACTTACTTTTCAGGAGGATATCTATGAATTGTTCTCAGTGTGGTTCTCCCCTTTCAGAAGGTTCCCGGTTTTGTCAGGTTTGCGGCACGCCGGTTCAGGAGCAGCCCAGCGCCCCGCCACAGGCTCCTCAGCCCTCGTCTCCCCAACAACCGGATTATCAGCCATATGCGCAGCAGCCGTATACACAGCAGCCGTATACACAGCAGTCATATACACAGCAGTCATATACACAGCAGTCGTATGGACAGCAGCCGTATGGACAGCAGCCGTATACACAACCGCCTTATGGCCCCATGCCCCCATATAAAAAAAGGACGAAGCTCGTTGTCAGCCTCATCGCCATTGGCGCAGTCCTTATTGCGGCCGCCGTTTGTATTTACTTGTTTGCGCTTTCAGGCACACCTCTGCCCGGGCAGTGGGTTTGTGAGGAGCGCGGGCAGGTTCTCGTGTTCAACGATGATAGTACCGTCACCGGATACAGCCTGACAGGTATCGTCGAGGGCAAATTTGATTATGATAAGAGCAAAGGGGAGGGCACAATCACCGCAAACAGCACAGAATTGTCCTTTAAAATTGACAAGAACAGCCTCATCTTAACCGACGAGCAAAATGATGATGAATCAACTTTCGTTAAGGCTGACAATAAGAGCGACCCCGAGGAGCTTGTTTTAAACGCTCTTGACGGGCTCTGGAGCTGCGAGGATATCGGTGAGGTTCTGTCGTTTAAAAACGGAAAGATAGATGTTTACTCGGGTTATGGTGATTTTAACGGCACCTACACCTATGATATCGACAAAGGCGAGGGATCTTTTACGGTCAACGATACGAATTTTGTATTCTATGCCGATTACAACATACTCCATGTGTCCGATACGGGAGATTATATTCCGGCCGATAAAAACCTCGATATCAAAGCTTTTGTCGCGGCGCACGCGATGCCGATCGCGGGGCTTTGGTACGACACCTCGGGCACTTACGGCACCATCGAATTCTATACGGACGGCACCGCGCAGATCGTTATGCTTGACCAGCCGGTCTCCGCGACCTACACCTTTGACGTCGCCTCGGGAACAGGCACGCTGACTTCCGAGACCGGGCAATCGTCTGCGATGACATATCAAGATGGTAAGATTGAAATTGACGGCATCACCTATTCGCAGGAGACTGTGGAACAAATGGGTGCCGATGACGTGGCGTCCATCACCGGCACGTGGTATGAATCAACGGGAACCTACGGCGAGCTCTCGCTGTCCGAAGACGGCAATGTCGTCATTACAATGGGCAACGCTTATGTCTACGGCACATACACCTACGACCCGTTAACCCAAACCGGTGTGATGGAATTGGAGATAGAAAATGCCACCGAGCCCTGGAACTTCACTTTCAATGGTGAGGTTCTGAATGTTTCCGACATGATGTACACACGCGACTACGTCGCTCCGATTTCTTCTTCCGATATCACCGGTTTATGGTACGATGCGGCGGGCCAATCCGGCACCATCAACTTTTATGAAGACAACAGCGTGCTGATTGACGGCTATGGGCAGTCATTCACCGGCATGTATTCGTATGACCCTATTGCGGGAACCGGTACGGTAACCATTTCGGGCGCCTCAGATCCGTATGACGGGACGATCACATTTGACGGCAGCTACTTGTACTTTAACAATACTCAATACACGCGGGACTATGTGGCACAGCCCGAATAGCCGATAATGATTTTAGTCGAACTATGAATCATCATGAGAAGCGGAAAAAGTGATACAGCAATAGATTGTTCTGTCGCTGCCGCTCCCTCAGAATGACGGCATAGACGACTATCTCGCAGTCTCAAGCGGCGCAAAAAATTTGCGGCGCTTAAGATTGACAAAAAGGCTTCTTATCGTGGCCCCCTCTGACGAGGGGGCTGTCACCGATAGGTGACTGGGGGAGAGAAAATGGCTTGAAAAACGGTCACTCCCTCCGGCACTTCGTGCCACCTCCCGGTCCATCCTTTTGGGATAGTCGTCTGAGGGAGGCTTAAATACACTTTATCGACAGTCTCAAGCGGCGCAAAAAAAATTGCGCCGCTTTTTGTATAGCCGCAAAATTGCTGCACATACTAATCCCATGAGGTGGTGAAGTAAAGTGTTCTCGCAACATGAACTTGACAACTTCAGAGACCTGGAAATGAGGGTGACACACCTGAGTCCAGGTGACCAGCAACAGGGCAGGATCATCCTGCCCGTTGTTATTTCCGGCATTTTCTTCTGATCGTTTTCGCTTTATCAGGCAGAGTGTCCGCCTTTTGGATATCTTTAAGCAGTCACTTTATCGTATCCTGTCCCAATTCAACAGCAAAGCAGCCCCGTCCAAAAGCGGACGAGGCTGCATAAAATACTTATTGATCTTAGTACGCTGTCTGTCTGAAACGCGCTTTCAGATCCTGATAGAGGCCCGAGTAATTCTTGAACACCTTGTTGTAGATCTCCACATTTTCGGGGATCGGCTGCGTTACCGTGTCGACGGAGAGCATTTCCGCCGCATGCTCGATGCTTTTCCAAATTCCCGCGCCGACACCCGCAACCACTGCCGCGCCGTAAGCACCGCCTTCCGCCGCGCCGATCAGCGTTTTCACGGGCAGGCCCATGATGTCCGCCTGAATCTGCCGCCAGATTGCACTCTTAGCCGCGCCGCCGGACGACACCACATCCGCGGGCTTCATGCCGGGCTTGGATGAAAGAATCAGCTCATAAATCTCACGCAGGCCGAACGTCACGCCTTCCATCACCGCACGCGCCATATCGCCCCGGTTGCTCGTGACCGAGAGGCCATAGAAAACCCCTCTTGCGTACGGATCGGGATGCGGAGCGCGCTCGCCTGTGAGGTACGGCAGGAATATGACGCCGTTCGCGCCCGCGGGGCTCTGCGCCGCCGCCGCGTCGATCGCCTTGAACGAATCGTTTTCATGGAATGTATTTTTAAACCATTCCATTGATCCGCCCGATGAAAGTTGGCAGCCGAATGCCTGCCATTTGTTTTTATCGTTGTTGCAGAAGAACTGCACCTTACCGCCCGCGTTCTTGCCGAAGCCGTCGAGCGCCATCGAAACGACGCCTGAGGTCCCGATGATAAAGCCGATGGTGCCTTCCTTCACAATACCCATGCCCGTCGTCTGTATCACGGCATCGCCGCCGCCCGCATACGCCGGCAGCCCCTCGGGCAGTCCCGTAAGTGCCGCTGCCTGTTTGGTGACGGTACCCGCAACCTCATCCGACTCGAACGCTTCGGGGAATATCGCTTTATCAAGGCCCAAAATATTGATCAGCTTATCGCTCCAGATGCGTTTTTCCACATCGAACAGCCCCGTACCTGACGCATCCGATACTTCGGTGCATATGCGCCCCGTCATCAGATAGCGGATATAATCCTTCGGCATCATAAAATGCCGCATTTTTGCATAGTTGTCCGGTTCGTTTTTCTTAACCCAGACGATCTTGCCGCCCGTAAAACCGGTCAGCATCGTATTGTTGGTGTAAGACAAAAGTCCTTCCAGCCCGCCCGCAGCCGCGATGATCTCCTCGCATTCCTTATCGGTACGCTGATCGTTCCAGAGTATCGCGGGGCGGATCACGTTGTTGCTGTCATCCAGCGCCACAAGGCCGTGCATCTGTCCTGAGTACGACACACCGAGAATGTCTGATGCGTTCACGCCGCTTTGCTCCACAGCCGCCTTCATGGCGGCGCAGGTGCCTTCCCACCAGTCAGCCGGGTCTTGTTCTGACCAGCCGGGCTTGGGCGTACTCACCGGATAATTGCGCGTCTGCGACGCAGCCACATGTCCGTCCTCTCCCACGATGATGCATTTGACTCCCGATGTCCCCACATCGATACCGGCAACATATTTCATAAGCATTCTCCTTTTAACTGTTAAAATTCCACAGATAGTCAGGTTAATTCTATACATAGCCTCATTTATTCACAATACACATTCTCATCATAAATGAGGAAATTTTTAACCACTATTATGTACCACGGAAATTGGCGGAATAAACAACAAAAACAACATTGCGATGCAGACGATTGCTGATAAAATCAAAAGCTGCTTGGAATATCACAAGGTATACGGACGGACTGAAAAGTCGTGAAAAATGAACCGGGGCCCTTTCACATGTCAGATAATCGGGATTATACTGCTCAGACGATTTTTCATGTGACTTTCCTTGCATTGACAAAATGTGTCGTGAGAGTATACTGTCTTTAGCATATAAGAAAGGCAGAAAACATAATGAAAAAGAACACTCATTTTCTTTTACTTGTGATGGTCTTAATCACGCTCTTAAGCGCCTGTTCTGTTCCGGTCAGTGTGACAACTCAACCGGCTGCCACGCCGTCAGCTGAGGCGTCAGCCGAGATCTCCGCCACACCGTCCGCCATCGATACGGTTTCCGAAGCGTCCATTGCGCCGTCAGCCTCTCAGCCGGGCAGCGACATTGCCGCTCAGACCAAAGAGTTTTTGCTGCACGGACAGGAGGATCTGCCCGAAGCGGGCAAGCTTCATTGGACGCAGGCGTTCCTTGACCAGGTTGATATCAATGCTGTCTATCAGCAGTATCTTTCCGGCGGCGGAAAAGCCGACGACATCACCGACTTTGCGGAATATCTCACCGAAAACGCGCCGGTTCCGGGCAACTGGAGAGAGCTTTTTGAAGCGAATCTGCTGGCCCAGTATGGCGTGAAGCCGAGCAGCTATGAAGACCTTGGCGATCACTATTACCAAGTCTACATCATGAACGAGGGTAAGGAAGTCCCCTTCGTGGGTCTGAACGCACGAACCGGTTACTTCCATGGTTAATAAACGCAAGCAGAATGGGATTCTGCGGATAAAGGAGCACATATGAAAAAGGCTTTACTCCTCATCGACATTCAAAACGACTACTTCCCGGGCGGCAAAACAGAGCTGCATGAACCGCTCAAAGCGCTCGGTCATGCCGAACGCGTCTTAAAAAGGTTCCGCGAAAACGGCGATCCCGTGATTCATGTGCAGCACATCAGCATCAACGAAGGTGCGCGGTACTTTTTGCCCGGCACCGACGGCGCGAAAATCCATGAACGGCTGACGCCGCTTGCAACGGAGCATGTTGTTGTGAAGCACGAGCCGAGCAGTTTTTTCGGCACCAATCTGCTGGACATACTGCGCAAGGAGGGCATTACCGATCTGGTGGTGTGCGGCATGATGAGCCAAATGTGCATTGATACCACGGTGCGTGCCTGTAAGGATCACAGGCTTAAAGTCACGCTGCTCGAGGATGCCTGCACCACAAAGGATCTGACGTTCCAAGGCACGGTTATCCCCGCCCAGACGATTCACATTTCGTTCATGGCGGCGATGAACGGCATGTTTGCAAATGTGATAACGACCGAGGAATACTTGTCTGAATAAAGCAATACGAGACTTGGCGCGGCAATATGTCGCGCCTTTTTCGTTTGATTCGCAGGGGCGGCCATTGGCCCCCGCTGTTCAAGTGTACTGTCCGCTTTCTTCGTCACTCCTTATATTTGCATATGGTTTATCGTCATAATTCAATAGCTATTATATAGGTATTATGTTATTATTTATTATATAAACTACAATATGGAGAATATAATATGGAAAAGATCAATGATGTTAATGACAAATACGAAGATCTTAAAAAGCAGTATATACATGATCTAACTTCACACAGTAATGACAAGGAAGTTCTTCGCAAAGCTCTTGAATGTGCTCTTGATAGTAGACAATTTGAAATAACACTATACTGGAAGAGGGCGGCATATTTTTGGGCCTTTATCGGCGCGCTTTTCGCTGCGTATTTCGCGCTGCAAAAGCCAATTTTATCAGATCATGAACTGCTCTTAGGAATCACAGTCGTTGGCTATATATTTACATGGTGCTGGTATCTCGTTAATCGTGGCAGCAAATACTGGCAGGAGAATTGGGAAATGCATGTAGATATGCTCGAAGATTCCGTAATGGGATCCCTTCATAAAACAGTTAAGAATCCTAAGAACTACAAATTTTATAAATTATTCAGTGGTTATCCTTTTTCTGCGACAGCAATTAACCAAGTATTAAACGTCACCGTTTTGATTGTATGGATCATTTTATTCTTTAAAAAACTTCAAATAGTTTTCAATCAAATATATACAGATACTGTTCCACTCTTAGGCCTAGTTTTTCTAATCAGTATCAGCATTGCCATTTCAATATTAACAAGAAGCAAACTGCCTCGACATGGAGAAAACTCTATTTACACCAGCAGTAAATCCAAAATTGTGAAGAAGTATGGTACAAAAGAATAATCATCATGCTGTTTTATAAGATCTCTCAGCTTAAGCTGACTGAGGACTGGATAATAAATTTTTGCGCTAAACATGGGATGTTTCGTTACACTGCACTAAGCATGACAGAAGCAGATAAGAGCAATCTCTGTCTTATTCCCGTCCTTTGTCCATATAAAAAGGCTCCTTTTGAACGGAGTCTTACTCGTAATAAAGAAATGTCTCATCCGTGAAGTGAGGCGATGTTCCAAGCCACCCTTGGCTCCCTCTGGAGGAAGCTCAGCTTTATGAAAAACCTCTACCTGTCATGCTGAGGAGCGAAGCGACGTGAGCATCCCATGTTAAAATGCTTTAAACATGGGATTTCAGTCCACTGCGTAGTCGATCGCTTACGTTTGCTCGAAATGACAGAAGCAGATAAGAGCAATCTCAATCTGATTCCCGATCTCTATTCATATGACAATGGCTCCTTTGGAAAGGAGCTGTCAGCTATGCTGACTGAGGATTGTCTTCTCTGCGGAACGGTCGAGACCATTCCCTACAGTTCGTGCAGTCATTTGTTTAAAGATATAAAGAAAGCCGCGTTGTTTCACTCCCGAAACTGGCTGTTATAAAGCTTCGCGTACGCCCCATTCCGCGCCAGCAGCCCCTCGTGCGTCCCGCGTTCCGCCACGCCCTCCTCATCAATCACAATAATCTCATCCGCGTTCTTCACGGTGGAAAGCCTGTGCGCAATCACCAGCGTGGTGCGCCCCACCGCCAGCTCCTCAAACGCCTTTTGTATGCGCTTCTCCGTCACACTGTCGAGAGCGGATGTCGCCTCGTCGAGTATCAGCACCGGCGGATTTTTCAGGAATATACGCGCAATCGATATGCGCTGCTTTTGCCCGCCCGAAAGCCTTATGCCGCGCTCCCCCACCTGCGTGTCGTAGCCGTTCTCCATCTCCATAATCATGTCGTGAATCTCGGCGCGCTTCGCCGCTTCGATGATCTCGCTGTCCTTTGCGTCAATGCGCCCGTAACGGATGTTGTCCCGTATCGTGCCCGCGAACAAAAACACGTCCTGCGAGACGATGCCAATGTTCTGGCGCAGCGAGAGCAGCGTGACGTCCTTAATGTCGTGCCCGTCTATCGTGATGCGCCCGCCGCTCGCCTCATAAAAGCGCGGTATCAGGTGACACAGCGTTGTTTTGCCGCCGCCCGACGGCCCCACGAGCGCGAGCGTCTTCCCCGCGTCGATCTTGAGATTGAGATGCTCGAGCACCGTCTTCTTGTCGTTGTACGAAAAGCTCACGTCTTCAAACGCGATATCGCCCTTCACGTTTTCAAGCGTGATCGCGTCCGGCTTGTCGGTGATGTCGGGCTGCTCGCGCAGCAGCTCGCGAAAGCGGTGAAAGCCCGCCATGCCGCTCGAGAACTGCTCCATAAACGTAGAGAGCTTGCGTATCGGCTGCAGGAACGTCGAGACGTAGAGCGAGAACGTGATGAGCCCCACGTAATCAAACTCGCCCTGCATAATCAGATACCCGCCAAACGCAATCACCGCCACGCTGAACAGGCTCGTGAAAAACTCCACGCCGCTCGCAAACACAGCCATCGCCGAGTAAAACTCGCCTTTCGAGCGTTTAAAGCGCTCGTTGTTTTCCATGAACTTATCCACTTCAAACGCTTCGTTGGTGAACGCCTTGGCCACACGCGCTCCCGATATGCTCGATTCGATTCCCGCGTTGATGCCCGCCGTTCGCTCCTTGACGCGTTTGCTTGCGCGCATCATGCGCTTTCTCTGCATCAGCGTAAAGAGAATGCCGATCGGCACAAGAACGATAAGCACAAACGCGAGCTTCACGTTGATGGTCAGCATCACGGAGAACGCGCCGATGATTGTGATCAGCGATATAAATAAATCCTCCGGGCCGTGGTGCGCCAGCTCGGTGATGTCAAACAGGTCGGTCGTCACATGCGACATCAGCTGCCCCGTCCGGTTCTTGTCGTAAAAGCGAAACGAGAGCTTTTGCATATGCGTGAACAGATCACGCCGCATGTCCGCCTCCATGCGCACCCCGAGCGTGTGCCCCCAATATGTCACAATGTACATGAACAGCGCGCGCAGCAGATACGCTGCCACGAGCACGCCCATGATGAGGAAGAACGTGTCAAACAGCTTGGCGGGCAGCAGCGTCGTCATCGCGTAGCGTGACGCGAGCGGAAACACGAGATCGACCGCCGCAACCATCAGCGCGCAGAAAAGATCGAGAACAAAAAGCCGCCAGTGGCGGCGGTAATACGAAATAAAATGCCTAATTGTGCTTTTGTGTACCATGCTTACCATCCGTGTCGTTTTTACCCCGTCATTATACCCCTGTTCACGCAATATAACAACGCAAAAAGGCAGAGCAGGGCTTTGGCACATTGGTCTAATCAACCTTCGGCAGATTAAATTTCTCACAGACGGCCTTGATAGCCTCGAGCTTAACTTAGCCAAACTGTTTATCACATCGCGTGTTGGTTCATTATATGCAGTACAGTACAGGACAATCAATGAGAGTGCTTGTTATGTGTCTTATTCATAGGCAATCTTTCGCATTTAACCATCGGTCATCCCCTGAGGGCAAGTTGTCGCCAAAATGCGATTGATGAGTTTATGATGCCATCTTTAAAACAGGATTATAAAAATATGCTGAAGCCAAAAAAGAGCATCCTCTATAAAGAAGATGCTCCCATTGCTTTGTTTGTTTTTTATGCTGTTTTTTCAAACAGAGACGAACCTCTTGCGCCGCGGTACAGCGTCACGCCCGTGTCCGTCACATACCCGATGGTGCCAAGCACCACAATGATGGTGGGCAGCAATGTCCAAACGGTATTTGCGCCCTCACTGATGAACAAGTTGATATGCGTCGCGGCATACAGCGATGTGAGGAACTCGGCGTTCCATATCGTCGGCGGCAGGAATATCACAATGTTGAGCACGAGCATCGCAATATTGATTGCCGTAATCGCGATCGAAATCTTGATCGTGTAACGCCCCGCAATCAGCCGTATCATGTCTTTGAGCATGCCAAGGCAAATCATCAGGTCAATCAGCGGCAGCATGGTCCTCACCACCTCGAGATTGAACACGGGGATCGATTTCATGCCTTCCACCGCCGTCACATACCCTAAAATCCACGGCATCGCGTTAAATATGATGAGACCGATCACGCCGAAAATGAGTCCCGCAATCGGGTCGGCGCGTTTGATGTTCACCGTGTCTTTCTGGTTTAAGGGCGGCACAGGCGGCAAGTCCTTCGGGTTCCAGTCAAGCTTTAATCTGTGGACGTCTTTGGTAAACCGCTCCGCGAGCGCAAACGCAATGGTGACGAACGCAAACGCCTGCACAAGGCCGCCGAATATCCCGCCGAAAGACTGCGCTGCCACGCTGAACGCGTTTTCGGGCGGTGTGGCCACGCTGCTGACAATCAGCGCGATGACAAGGCCGAAGCCCGTCGCGGCCAGCACAATTTTGAGCACGAGCCAATAGATGTCGTAGAAATCCGGCCCGATCAGATGGCGCTGGGTGCCGCGGTACTTCGCGGCCAGCTCCTGCGGACGCCCGAGCTCTTTAAGCACCGCTGTCACATCGTCTGCCGACGGCTCAGCCTCACCTATGCGCGCCATGAGCATGTCGTCTATAAGGCTGCGCAGTTCCTTTTCGATGTCCGCGCGCTGCTCCTGAGGCAGCCGCCTTGTGACATCATACACATACCTGTCAATCAATTCTCCTGCTTTGCTCATTGTTCTCCCTCCTCGCGTATGAGCTTGTCGATGCTGTGCGCGAGCTCGTTCCATTCCGTGCACAGCAGCTTATAAATTCTTTCGCCCGCTTCGCTGCGCTCGTAATACTTGCGCGGCTTTGGGCCGGACGTTTCCCATTCGCTTTTTAACAGCCCCTGCGATTCGAGACGCCGCAACAGCGGATACAGCGTTCCCGGCTCAATGCTCAAGCCAGCGCCAGCCAGCTCTTCCACAAGCGCGTAGCCGTATTTCGCTTTGTCTAATCGGCTCAGCACGCAAAGCGTCACTGTTCCTCTGCGGAGCTCCTGCTCCATGTTCGCGACGACCGAGTTTAAGTCTTCCATGGTTCTCACCTCTGATCGCATTATAGTGTATGTCACACACTATTGTCAATGGTATTATATAATTATTTTTATGTTAATGTTCATGCTGTTTTATAGTGCCATCAAAAAAGTCATCTGCCCAAATGTATGCATACCTCTTCAGTAATATAGAATGGCTGGTATCGCCATAAATCTTGGCCCCCTCTGAAGAGGGGGCTGTCACCGACAGGTGACTGGGGGAGAGAAAATGACTAAAAGCCGGTCACATCTTTGGCACTTCAATAATTCACTCTTTCAGGGGACTGACATCGGCAGTTGACTGTCGGCGATATAAAGTGTCTGCTTGACAACTCATCCGGCGCTGCGTGCCACCTTCTCCTCAAAGGAAAAGGCTTACTCTCATCATATGACCAGATCTATTTGGAATTTCAGAACATAAAAAAGCCTGCTTCACGCATAAGCAGGCTCTTCTGTCGATATGTCATTTTTGCAGGTGTTCGTCCAATACGCTCAGGCACTCGCCGAAATTCTTTCGCCCGTAGCCCATACGAAAATAGCTATTCTCCGCCTCATACACAGAACCCGGCAGCAGCAGCACGCCGGATTTTTCAATCAGCTCTTCACAGAACGCATTGGCATCCTCTCCGCTTTTGAGCCTGTGGAACGCGACGGGCCCGGCAGCGGGCACGTTGTTTATAAAAATATTCTTATGCTTTTCAAAAAAACCTTTCGCAAGGGCGATGTTGTCCCTGATGATTGAGACGCTTCTTTGCAGCAGCGTATCACTGTGCTTCAGCGCGAGCGCCGATAAGAATTCACTCGGCGCACTGCAGCAGATGGTGGTGTAATATTTGAGTTTGAGCATCCTGCCATAAATATCTTTGCTGCGCGTCGCGATCCAGCCGATTCGCAGCCCCGGCAGCCCATACGCCTTGGACATCACACCGAGCGACACCGCGTTGTCATAGATATCGCTCATCCACGCGTGCGGCTGACCGTCCCACGCCAGCCCTTTATACACCTGATCGCAGAAAACAAACAACCCGCGTTCACGCGCGATATCCGCGATGCGCTTAAGCTGCCCGTCGCTGAGCGCATACCCTATCGGGTTGTGCGGCGTGTTGATCACGATCAGTTTCGTCTGCGGTGTTATCAGGGAAACGAGTTCATCCATATCAAGCGTCCAGCCGCTCGGCATCTGCCGGAACGGCCATGGCGACACCTCGCACCCGGCCGACGCCGCCACCTCATAGAGCGACTGATACGCAGGCGACAGGCAGATGACGTGATCACCGCGCTCCAGAAACACCTGCATAAAGCCGTATATCGCTTCTTCGGCACCCGCGTGCACAAGAATGTCGTCCGGCCCGCAGGCTTGGTACAGTGCCGCGATGCGTTCCCGCAAATACATGCTCCCTTTCACTTCGGTGTACCCGAGCCAAAGCTTATTCAGTTGTTCCGCCGCACCCGGTTCCAAAGCGAGCAGCTCATCCACCGTCATCGATTCGCAGTCTGACTGAGAAAGCAGATATCGTGTGGAAAACTCATGTTTCTCGTAAAAATCTTCAAGCAAGAATGTGCGCATATTTCCCCCATAGTTTTGTGATTTGTGAAATATCATAGAATGCAACTCTACGGTCATCCTATCCGCTTTGCAGTGAGAAGCGCAATGACTGCGGCAATGGATCAGGATCAGTTAAAACACATTCTCATCCGCTCCGTCGTTATCCGCGCTGCGGATTCAAGGCGTTAGTAGAAAGAATGCGCGTAACAGCAGCATCTCATTTGTTATCATACGTTGCGCGGATGTTCTGATCGTCCTAAGAGTCATATATATAAAACGTAATGAATCCAGTCTTCCTTCACATCGTAGTCGTCGCTTCGCTCCCACTACGTAAAGGACTGGTTATGAGTTGTGGTTGATTATTGTAACAATGACTATTACTCAAGCTTTTCGTTTTATGGCACCATACTGAATGAGTCTGATCGCACAGAGCGAAATGACTAAGCACAGGACTAGAATCTCATATTATCGAGCGCATCACATCGGCCCGCCTATATGTACTTGCTTGCTTCTTTCACGCTCAGCGCACTCAGTGTGTGCACGGCAAGAAAATCTCTCACCCATTGCGCGTCGGTCTTCGAATATTCACGCAGCGCCCAGCCGATGGCCTTGTTTAAAAAGAATTCCTTTGTATTGCAGTTCTGCTGGATCGCGCGCGACAAAAATTCTGTATCGGTCTGCTGCTTGTATTTGAGCTGAAACAGGATGGACACGCGCCGGAGCCAAAGATGATCTCCCGTCATCCATCCTATAACGACCTTCTCTTTTAATTCCTGATGGCGCAAAATAATATCGCCCGCAATCACGGCCAGCATGTCCACCGTATCCCACCACGATTTTGTGACAATCAGTGCCTCCATGCGGTGAATATCATCGGCGGCAAGGCGGTCTTTCACGTCCATCAGATAAGTCATGCCAAGGTATTGAAACTCGCGCTCGGGCAGCTCAAAGCACTTAAACACAAAGTCCCAGTCCACGGCCTTTTCCTTCTTTTTTGCCGCCAGAAAATCGCGGCTGAGCGCGGCGCGCTGCGGCTTTTGCAGCCCTAAAAAAGCGAATTGGTTTTTCATATAGGCGGCCATGCCGGTAGCCGTAGCGCTGTCGGCGGCGGCGTAATACGCTTTGAAAATATCCATGAGATCTCCTGTTTGGCATTTTTTATATCATATAGCTTTTCGGTTGTACAATCAATGATATTTATAGTTCAACAGCAGCCCGCTTCCGCTACTTTTCTTTGAGGAAACGCTGGGCCAACAGGCGAATGACCTTATACTGTTCAATACCCTCAACCATGAAATTGTCTGTCATTGACGGCCGCATTTTACCGAGAGACAGTGTTTCGGTACTGTCGGCATATGCATATAAAAAAACAACCACCCTTTCGGATGGCTGCTTCCATCTATTATTTCTTATTCCGCGTCGCCAATCGCAAACACGAGCTCGCAGCTCACGGCGAGCTTACCGTTCACATAGGCCTTTCCGCTGCCCGTGCCGATGTTCTCTCTTACATCATCAATCGTCGCTTCAAGCATGAGAGAATCGCCCGGCACCACCTTCTCCTTAAAGCGCGCGTTCTTAATGCGCCCGAGAAACGCAAGCTTGCCCTTCATCTGTTCCATCGACAGCAGCGCGATGCCGCCCATCTGCGCAATCGCTTCCACGATCAGCACGCCGGGCATCACCTTTTTCTCCGCGAAATGCCCCATAAAAAACCACTCGTTGCCGCTGACGGCTTTCACGCCCGTCGCCTTCACGCCGGGTTCCAAGCTGTCCACGCGATCCACCATTAAAAACGGCTCCCTGTGGGGCAGTATCTGTTTAATCTGCTCTATATTCAGCATAAAGTCTCCTAAATATTAATACTTGCCGAGCACGACGCAGCTGTTGTGGCCGCCGAATCCGAATGAATTGGAAATCGCGTATTTGGTATTCATCTTGCGCGCCTTGCCCTTCACATAGTCAAGGTTGCACCCTTCGCCCTCGGTTTCAAGGCCGATGGTCGGCGGCGCAATCCCCTGCGCCAATGCCATTGAGGAAATCAGCGCTTCAAAAGCGCCCGCCGCGCCGAGCATATGCCCCGTCATCGATTTTGTGGAGCTCACGAGCAGCTTTTTCGCGTGCTCGCCAAAGCACAGCTCAATCGCCGCGCTCTCGCCCACATCGTTCAATGGTGTGCTGGTACCGTGCGCATTGATATAGCCGACTTCATTTTTCTCGATACCCGCGTCGAGCATCGCGAGTTCCATCGCTCTCGCCGCGTATTTGCCTTCGGGCTGCGGAGCCGTGATATGATACGCGTCGCACGTCTGCGCGTACCCGGCCACTTCGCCGAGTATTTTCGCACCGCGCTTTTTGGCGTGCGCCTCGCTCTCAATCAGCATAAACGCCGCGCCCTCACCCATCACGAAGCCGGATCTGTCCTTGTCGAATGGGATGCTTGCGCGCAGCGGGTCTGCGCTCTCAGTCACAGCCTGCATCTGATGAAAACCCTGCACAGCCAGCTCCACCATCACCGATTCCGCGCCGCCAACGAGCACCGCGTCCATACGCCCCTCGCGCACCGCGTACATCGCCTGACCGATCGCATCGGTACCCGTCGCGCACGCCGTGACCACCGCAAGGCAGATGCCGTGCAGCCCGAACCGCATGCTGATCATGCCCGCCGTCGTATTGATGATGGCTTTGGGAATAAAAAGCGACGAGACGCTGCGCGGCCCGTTCTCTGTGAGCTCGCTGTGCTGGTCGCAAATCACGTCGAGGCCGCCCATGCCGCTGCCGAGCACCACGCCGACGCGTTCGTCGTCGAAGCCGCTCTCGCCAAGGCCGCTCTGCTCCCACGCCTGCGCAGCAGCCGTCACCGCAAAAAGCGTAAAACGCGCCATGCGCTTCTGCTCGCGCTTGCTGATGTACTTTTCGGGGTCAAAGTTTTTCACCTGGCCCGCCACATGAATGCCTGTCAGCTCCGCATCAAAGCAATCCGCATGGCTGATGCCGCATACCCCGTCAATCGCGGCCTGAAAGGATGAGGCCGCATCCAAACCGATGGGCGAAACCGCGCCCATGCCGGTAATACATACTTTGTTTCTCATATGACCTCCATAAGCTTACGTTCAAATCACCATGCCGCCGTCCACCACAAGCACCTGCCCCGTGATGTAGGCCGCGCGGTCGCTGCACAGGAATGCAACCAGATTGGCCACATCCGACGGTGCACCGAAACGCCTCAGAGCGGTTGCCTGCTTCATCTTCTCTTTCAGGTCATCGCTCAAACCGTGAGTCATCGCTGTTTCAATAAAACCGGGTGCCACCGCGTTGACGCAGATGCCGCGCGCGCCCATTTCCTTCGCGCACGATTTTGTGAGCCCGATCATCGCCGCTTTGGACGCGGCGTAATTCGTCTGCCCGGCATTGCCCATCATGCCCACCACCGATGTAATGTTCACAATACGCCCCTGCCGCTTTTTAATCATATAGACCGACGCTTCGCGCGTGCAGAAAAAACACGAGTCGATATTGGCACGCATCACGCGCATATACTGCTCGTCGCTCATGCGCATGAGCAGATCGTCGTCCGTAATCCCCGCGTTGTTGACAAGCGCAAAAATGCCGCCCAGTGTTTCAATACACTGCGCGACGAGCTGCTTGCACCCTTCGCTGCTTGTCAGATCCGCCTGTATCGCCGCGGCAATTCGGCCCATGTCCCTGATGCTTTGAGCGACCTCCTCGGCTTTCTGCGCGTTGCCGTTGTAATGCACCGCGATATCAAACCCCTGGGCCGCAAGCTCGAGCGCGATGGCCTGACCGATTCCGCCGGACGCTCCTGTTATCAATGCAACCTGACTCATGATTTAACCTCACTGCTCAGTTTTTCGAGCGTCGCCGCGTCACGCACCGAGTAAACCTCAGTCCCCTTATCCACGCGCCGCTTGAGCATCTTCGAAAGCACGTTGCCGGGGCCGATTTCGACAAACCGCTCCACGCCGTCCGCAATCATGTGTTCAATGCAATCGTGCCATTTCACGCGGCTGCGCATCTGCTCCACCAGCAGCGGCTTGATATCGCTGCCGCTCGGATACGGTGCGCCGAGCGCGTTCGCGTATACGATGCCCCGCATGCTGCCAAACGTCTCGCCCTGAAGAGCCTGCGAAAACGCTTCGGATGCGTCCTGAAGAAGTGGCGCGTGTGACGGGCCCGCCACAGCGAGCAGAGCCGTCATTTTGGCGCCCATCCCGTCGAATCGCTCTTTGAGCATGCCCAGCTGCGCGGTGTACCCCGCTATCACGGTTTGCTTGTCGGAAAGATGGTTCGCCACGTACGCGTCCTTCACGTCCGCAATGGCTTGCTCCACTTCTTCCGCCGAAAAGCCGATCACCGAAAGCATGCCGCCCTCACCGGGCGCAAACGCGCTGTCCATGATGCGGCCTCTTTCGCGCACGAGCGTCGCGCCCTGAGCTGCGCCGAGCACGCCGGCCGCGCAAAGCGCGCTGTATTCGCCCAGCGATAATCCGGCAAATATGTCCGCATCGATTCCGGCTTCGCGCACAGCCGCAAGCAGCGATACCGAATGCGCAAAAATCGCGGGCTGTATGGTCTCGCCGCCGTCCATACCTTCTCCTTCAAAGCACGCGGCTTTGAGGCTGAACTTCGCGCCGTCCATACATGCGTCAAACGTCTGCTTATAAACGTTAAAATGATCGTATAAGTCCGTTCCCATGCCAACCGTCTGTGCGCCTTGGCCGGGAAATAAAAATGCCGTTTTCATAGCTTCACCGCTAACCGGCTACATACGTTTTGACACACGCTTTTTAACCGTTCCGCATCGAAGAGCTCTTCAATGATTTCCTTTGCCGTCTGAACCTTATCGAGCATACACGCGCACTGCCCGGCCATAAACGAGCCGCCTTCCGCATCGCCGTGCAGCACCGCTTTCTGCAACGACCCCTGCCCCAGCGCTTCGAGCTTTTCCGCCGCGTTTTCCTCATACTCCACGCGCGCAAGCTCCCGCACAAGCGGGCTTCGCAGCAGACGCACCGGATGCCCCGTGATACGGCCCGTGACCTTGCTGTCGATATCCTTGGCTTTCATCACGCGCCGCTTGTATTCGTCATGCGCGGTGCACTCCTGTGCGAGTATGAACCTCGTACCCACCTGCACACCCATCGCGCCGAGACAGAATGCCGCCGCGACGGTATCCGCATCGAATATGCCGCCCGCCGCCACCACGGGGATATTAACCGCACGCACGATATCGGGTGTTAAAACCATTGTGGTCAGTTCGCCGATGTGGCCGCCGGCCTCTCCGCCTTCGGCAATCAGGAAATCAGCCCCCGTGCGCTCCATCAATATTGCAAGCGAACGGCTCGGTACAACAGGCGCGACAATACATCCGGCTTCCTTCCACGATTTCATGTATTCCGCCGGATTGCCCGCGCCCGTAATGACCACAGGCACCTTTTCATCCACGACGAGCTGCGCAATCTCTTTCACGAACGGGCTTAGCAGCATCACGTTAAGCCCAAAGGGCTTGTCCGTCTTTTCGCGAACGAGATGAATCTGTTCCCGCACCCAGTCTGCCGGGGCGTTTCCCGCAGCAATCACGCCAAGACCACCCGCCATCGAGACGGCGGCGGCGAGGCTTGCGTTGGAAACCCACGCCATGCCGCCCTGTATAACAGGATAGTCGATCTTTAGCAGATCACTGATGTTACGCATTTTTCTTCCCTTCCAGATAGGTCACGAGATCGCCGACAGTCTTGATGTCTTTGACGTCTTCGTTGGGGATTTTGATGTCCGTCTGTTTTTCGAGCTCGATGAGCATTTCCACCATGTCGAGTGAGTCCATTTCAAAGTCGTCCACAAAACTGGATTCGGACGTGATGTCTTCTCTCTTTAAATCAAGCTGCTCCATCAGATTTTTGACGATAAGTTCTTCCATTTTCATTTCCTCCGTTTAGTTATATTGTCCAATCTATCACAACTCCGCCGCATGATAACCCCGCGCCAAAGCCGACCAAAGCGACTCTGTCTCCTTTGACCAGCCAGCCTTTTTCATAGGCATCAAAAATGGCAATGGGGATTGTGGCGGATGATGTATTGGCATATTCGCCGATATTGATATAACACTGTTCGTATTGCATATCCATTTTACGTATCACATAGTCGATGATTTTCTCGTTGGCCTGATGCGGTATTATTTTATTATAAGGCTTGTCACCGCATTTCTGCAAAAGTTTTCTTAAGATGTCTTCTATCGCGCTCACCGCATACGTAAAAACATCCGTGCCCTTCATATGAATATACTGCGTGTCGCATTTCTCTGCTTTGCTGAATGGTGTGCTGCGTTTTTCTCTGAGGCCGTAAAGTACGTTTTCCCTGTCTGCCGTGCCTTCAAGTATCGGATGATGAAGGCATGGAACGTCGCCGCGTTTCAGCACCACGGCACCCGCACCGTCACCGAACAGCACGCAGGTGCGTCTGTCCGTCCAGTCGGCGAATTTTGTTAACGTTTCGCTTGCAATCACAAGCGCGTTGTCAATATTCAGCGTATCCATCAAGCTGGCTGCCGTGATCAGCGCAAACACAAAACCCGTGCAGCCCGCGCCGATATCCATCGCGACGGCATCGATGTCCAGGCCCTTTTTCACACAATCGGCCATCGACGGCGTCACATATTCACTTGTGATGGTGCTCGCAATGATGAGCCCGATATCTTTTTTGTCCATTCCGGCGTGATCGATAGCCTTCTCGGCCGCTACCAGGGCCATGCCGACCGCTGTTTCGTCCTCCACAACGTGGCGCGTATGAATTCCTGTCCGCTTTGTGATCCACGCATCGCTCGTATCCACGAGCTTCTCCAAATCAAAATTTGTCACGACACGCCCGGGAACAACCTTGGACACGCCTGTTATCTGCACTGATGCAATCAATTTAGAGCCCTCTCATACCTAAGAATTTTTCACGCCGCTTTTCGAGTATTCTGTCGGCGGGTATCCGCATAAGCCGGTTCAAACTCTGCGATATCTCGCGCCGGATGTCGCCGACGCTTTTGTCCATGTGAAATCGGTCAAAGCCTTCCGGCTCCTCAATCACACAATCCACAAGGTTAAACCGTTTTAAATCTTCCGCCGTCAGCTTTAAGTTCTTTGCGGCCTCCTGCGCGAGCGAAGAATCCTTGAACAGTATCGACGCGCACCCTTCGGGCGATATCACGGAAAAGTAGCTGTTTTCCATCATGATCAGCCTGTCCGCAAGAGACAGCGCGAGCGCGCCGCCGCTGCCGCCTTCGCCGATAATGATGGAGATGACCGGTATCTTCACCGTGGCCATCGCCTTTAAATGCTCCGCGATCACGAGCCCTTGGCCGCGCTCCTCCGCCTGCACACCCGGAAACGCGCCCGGTGTATCCACAAAGCAGATCACGGGCCGTCCAAACTTCTCGGCCTGCGCGAGCGCGCGCATCGATTTGCGGTACCCTTCGGGGTGCGGCATACCGAAATTACAGCGCATGCGCTCTTCAAGCGTATGCCCTTTTTGCTGGCCGATCACCGTGACAGGCCAGCCCTCAAACCAAGCAATCGCCGTAATGATGGATTCGTCGTCGCCATAAACGCGGTCGCCCCTGACTTCAAAAACGCCGCTGAACAGTTTTGTAATATAATCTCTAGCCTGAGGCCTGTTTTCCTTGCGCGCGCTCATCACACGCTGCCACGGCATCACCTCGGCGCTGCGATCAACCTCTTTTAATGCCATCGTCAACCTTTTCCTTTACAAAAGTTTTCACATTGTGTGCATCGCGCCGCTCGTGCAGCGACAGCACCTCTCCCAATGTGTCGCGCAGATCCTTCCTGTCCACAATGCGATCGATCAGGCCGTGTTTGTAAAGATACTCTGCGGTTTGGAAGCCTACCGGCAGCTCCTCCTTCACCGTCTGCTGGATCACGCGCGGCCCCGCAAAACCGATCAGCGCACCGGGCTCCGCTATCGTGATATCACCCTGCATCGCAAAGCTCGCCGTCACGCCGCCCGTGGTCGGGTGTGTGAGCACATTCACATGCAGCAGCTGCTGCTCGCCGTGCTTCGCGAGAGCAATGGTTGTGCGCGACATCTGCAGCAGTGAATGGATGCCTTCCTGCATGCGCGCGCCGCCCGAAGCACAAAAAATCACAAGCGGCAGCTCGTTCACCGTTGCAAATTCGGTAAGAATGACGATCTTCTCACCCACCACCGTGCCCATGCTGCCCATCATAAAATACGAGTCCATCACTGCGAGCGCCGTGCTGACGCCCTTGATGCGCGCCTTGCCGATCACGACGCCTTCCTGCAAATTGTATTTGGCTTTCTCGTTCTCAATTTTGTTTTTATACCCGGGAAATGAAAGCGGATCCTTGCTTTCCGCTTCGCGTTCAATCTCAATAAAGCTGCCCGGGTCCACGATCATTTCGATGCGCTTGTAGGCGGGCTGACGAAACAGCGCGCCGCAATAAGGGCAAATAGAATCGTTCGCGTGAACGATATCCGCAATGATGTCTTTGCCGCATTTGTCGCAATGCAGCTTTTCAATATCCGCGCTTTCTTTATGCCCCGGCGACGCGCCGGTGCCTATCGTCTCTTTAAACAGTTTCATGGCTTCTCCTGACTAAAACGGGCCAAGAATACCTTCTCGATCCATTTTGTATGGATTCGGCCCGCCAGAAAATCGCTGTCGGCCAGCATCGCCCGTGCAAATTCGGTGTTATTGGCAACACCTTCAATTTTCAGTTCGTCCAGCGCGGCCATACTCAGTGCAATGGCTTCCTGTCTGTCGTCACCCGTGCAGATGATCTTCATAATCATCGAATCGTAAAACGGCGATATTTCGTCGCCTGCAGCAAAGCCTGTATCAATACGCACGCCGCAGCCGCCCGGCAATGCCATCGTCTTGATGCGCCCGGGCGAGGGTTGGAAGTTCTGTGCCACATTTTCGGCATTGATACGGCATTCAATGGAATGTCCGTGCGGAACGATCTCCTCTTGCGGTATCGTCAGATGGTGCCCCAGCGCCACCTGTAGCTGCGCCTTAATGAGATCCACGCCGAATATGCTTTCCGTCACGGGATGCTCCACCTGAATACGCGTATTCATTTCCATGAAGTAAAACTTGTTGTCTTTTGAAAGCAGAAACTCAACCGTCCCCGCGTTTTTGTAATTCACGCACTGCGCAATTTTCACAGCCGTATTCTGAATACCTTGAAGCACCGCTTCATCCACATTCACAGCGGGCGCTTCTTCCAGCAGCTTCTGGTTTTTTCGCTGCAAACTGCACTCACGCGTTCCGAAGTGGCGCGTGTTGCCATGCTCATCGGCGAGTATCTGCACCTCAATATGACGCGCGTCGGGCAGATAAGCCTCCATATACACGCTTTTGTCACCAAAAGCCAGCTCCGCTTCCCGACTGACGAGCGGAAACTCCTTTTCCAGCTCACCGGCGCTGCGCACAATACGAATCCCTTTTCCGCCGCCGCCCTTGGCTGCCTTGATCATAAGCGGATAGCCCACTGTTTTTGCAATGGTGAGCGCTGTGGCCAGGCTGTCCACAATGCCTTCCGAGCCGGGGACTACGGGGAATCCGTTATCAATCATGGTCTGCCGCGCACGCTGCTTGTCCCCAAGCAGCTGCATGGCTTCCGCGTCGGGTCCGATGAACTTGATGCCTTCTTCCTCACAAGCCAGCCGGAAAGCTGCGCTTTCCGACAAAAAACCCACACCCGGATGAATCAGTTCCGCGTTGTAAGCACGCGCTGCCGCGATGATGCTTTCAATGTTGAGATAGCTTTTGTCCGCTTGTCTTGGCCCGATGCATACAGCCGCGTCCGCAATTCGTGTATGCATGCTTTTTTGGTCATTCTCCGAATAAACCGCCACCGTCTTTAAGCCCAGCTTCTTGCACGTGCGGATAATGCGCACGGCAATTTCACCGCGCGCCGCAATCAATACAGTCATCATGTCAGCTTTCCTTTGCATAGACAAACAAAGCGTCGCCGGCTGTAATGGCTTCACTGTCCGCCACGAGCACGCGCTCGATCACGCCCGATTTGGGCGCGCAGATCTCGTTCATCATTTTCATGGCTTCAATGATGCAGACGGTCTCCCCTTTGCGAACCTGCTGCCCTTCCTTTACAAATGGTTCGGCTCCCGGTTCTTTGGCTACGTAAAAGACGCCGGAAATCGGCGCAATCAATAGGTCGTCAATTTGTTGTTCATCTTCATTGCAGCCTGTATTTATCACGGGGGCTTGCTGTGCGGGATGACCAAAAATCGGTGCGGCGACGGCAGGCGATCCTGCATGCCTTTCCAGAGATATTTTCATGTCATCCACTTGAATCTCGATTTTACTGAATGATGATTTTTCTGCTTTGTCCATCAAACTGAAAATCTTTTCAATATCCATACATTCCTCCATTGACGGTTTAGCAGATTTCATGATAATAAAATATGTATAATAACTAAGGTTAGTACTGCTAACCATCTCACTGCCCTGAATATTAACATGCGACTGTTCATAAGTCAATTCGATGATTATGAACATTTTTTACAATTTATTTCATGTCTGCACCCCTTCTCTCTTCGAGTTTGCCGCAATGAGGATAAAATACACGTCGTTTTTTACGAAAGAATTGCGTTTTTCATTTTTTCTTTACTATTTATATATATCACGTTAAAAAATCCGGAAAAAACATTTAAAACATACATACGAGCAACCCTGCGTCGCATGGTTGTTTGATATGCATTTTAGGAAGTTTGGGGGCCGATTTGTCACCCAATATCTATTTGTCTTGACTCTTAAAGAAAAAAAATTGTAAAATCGCTTTTTTTGACTATACTTTTATGCTAATATATGATATAAAGTGTGTAAAAGAAATTGTTACGCAATTGTTGCGTTATTGTTACAATATTACTCCCGCGACTGTGTGTTTACGCCATTGGGAAACTGGAGATACGAATGAAAAAGAAACTGGTTGGAATGTTGATTAGTCTTAGTTTGCTGCTGACGCTTTTACTCGGGTCAACCTCGATAGCTCTCGCAGGGGATTGCCCGAATATACGCGTTTTGCTGACGATCGGATCGCCGACAAGTTTCGGGTTCACATTAAACGGCAGCTATAATATATCAGTTGGCGGAGTCGTTCAGAGAGCTCTTAGTCCGGCCGTATACACCGCTGTTGTCGAAGGATCCAACGTTTCTGTAAAAGACGGCGGAGGAGGGACGGTCGCTTCCGGCCCTGATGTCACACTCTCCCCCATTGGTGATTGTACGATTAATATCACCCATCCCGAATACAAAGCAAGGAATTATAAAGGAGATTTCAAATTTACCGTTTCAGGCGGCGCCCTTCAGCTCATCAATACGCTCAATCTGGAAACCTATCTCTGCGGCGTTCTTCCCCATGAAATGAGTAACTCCTTCCCCTTGGAAGCTCTCAAAGCCCAGGCGGTTTGCGCGCGCACCTTTTCGGCGCTTCGCATGGCGGGTGCGGGAAGCAGTGCCTATGATCTTGATGACACCGGCGCGCGCGCCCAGGTGTATAAAGGGTACGACCCATCTACGGACAGATGCATACAGGCAGTCAATGAAACAGTCAATCAGGTTTTAAAATACGGCGATACAGCGTTCGTCAATTGCTACTATTCCGCGTCCAACGGCGGTTGGACAGAAATTACACAGCACAGATGGACCGCCACTGAAGCTTTGAAAGCCTACGACCAAATCAGATTCGACCCATATGATATTGCCAACCCCAGCAGCCTTCAGGAACGGCTCGTTCTTCCGATCACCATCACGCCCGAAAACCCGCTGCAATATCAGAAATGGTCGAACGGTGTTTACGCGGCCAACGCAAACAGCCCGGCAGGTGTGGATACCGCATCAAGGTATTTGCGTTTATGTGCACTGCAGGCCGTAAGAGATAAAGGATATATCGCCAATGTCACCGATGACATCCAGATACTCGGTTTTTCCAATGTCACAGCAAAGACTTATGATAACAGCAGCGGTCAGCAACACGGCGGAGAAGGCAGCTACAACGGCAATGATGTCACCGGCAAGAACGACTGCAAAGATATGACGCAGGCGGATGTGACGATGAAGGTGCTCGCAAGCCGGTATGCGAGAACCGACGAAACAAGCGGTTATATGCTTGGGGATGTCGACAGGAACGGTTCAATCAGCATTGCTGACTACACCTATGTCAGGCTGTATATTCTGGGCCGGCAGGCGCTTCCCGACGAAGCGATTAAAATTGCTGATGTGGACAGGAACGGTTCCGTAAGCATTTCTGACTATACTTACATACGTCTTCATATTCTGGGCCTCAAACCCATTGACGGACGCACCAACGACGGCATTGTCAGAGAACCCGTGGATGTCACATTTACAATTAACCTGACCGATATGGATGTCGGCGCAACCTATCAATCGTTCTTCGTCTCTAGCCTTGGCTTGTTCACCGCGGAAGGTGACGGTACCAACTGGTACATTTATCAGCGGCGTTACGGGCATGGTATCGGTCTCAGCCAGCGTGGTGCCGAGCAGCGCGCGAACACGCCCGATCCTGCGGTCAATACGTACACGGCGATTCTCGACTTCTATTTCCCTGATTTTGCGGGGTACCCGGATGTCCATATTGCGACATTGTATTAAAGTTTAACGGTCGATGGTCTTTCAACGTTTTTTGTATGTGTTTGGCCATTTAAGATGTTTCATCAGCCAAGGAGTTATATGAGCAAACCGACAAAACGAAAACCAATGCAAATCATATTGCTGTTTCTGCTTATCCTGCTCATGATCGTCAGCTTAGCCGTGAGCTTTATTCCTGTCGGGCATGCACAGGAGCCGGAAATAGAAATCACCGCCACATCAGACGGCATCCTTTGCGCCGACGATCAGGTTCTTATTAAATTCAACCCCACTGTTTCCGATGATACTGCCGAACAAACGCTGTCGACGATGTCCAGTGAAACACTTGAAACATCGAGCGATCTTGTTGTCGCAGATGTCCCCTCGGGTGAGACGGTGGAAAGCTTTGTCGAGTCACTTGAAGACCATCCGAATGTCGAATATGCACAGCCCAACTATCTGTATACATTTGATTCAGTGTCCGTTAACGATTCCTTTGTCGGCGAACAATGGCATCTCAACGCTATGGGAATCTCAGACGCTTGGGATACGACGATGGGCAGTTCTAGCGTGACTGTCGCCGTGCTGGATACAGGCGTGGATCTCAACCATCCGGATCTATCCGGACAATTTGTCAAACCGGCAGACGTGGTGGACAGTGACGGCAGCGCTCAGGACGATAACGGTCACGGTACCCATGTGGCGGGTATTATCGGCGCTGTCGCGAACAACGCAAAAGGGGGCGCGGGTATTGCTCCGGGTGCAAAGCTCATGCCTGTCGATGTTTTCGGATTTTACGAAACGCCAACGAAGACCGTTTTTGGCGCGCTGACAAGCAAGGTCATTGAAGGCATTCAATATGCGGTTGCAAACGATGCCAACGTGATTAACATCAGCCTTGGCGGAGCCGACTACGATAGCGCATTTGAAGAAGCCATCGACAATGCGGTTGCGGACGGTGTGGTGGTGGTTGCGGCAGCCGGAAACAAAGGAGAGGATGGAATTCATTATCCCAGTGATTTTGATTCTTGTATCTCTGTTATCGCGACTGACTGGAATGATGTGAGAGCCAGCTATAGCAATTATGGTGTGGAGAAAGATATCTGTGCGCCGGGCGGAGACGACAATGCCGCGCCGGAAACGGACAGCCTTATACTGTCCACATATTATGATCCAAAGACACATACCAGCGGCTATGCTTGGATGGACGGCACCTCGATGGCATCTCCCATGGTATCGGGCATTGTGGCGCTGATGTTGTCTGCAAATCCAGCGCTCACGGTCAATCAGATTAAGACAATATTGTATGCAACTACGGTCGATCTTGGTGCTCCGGGGCATGATGAGGAGACAGGATATGGCCGCATCAATGGTGCGGCAGCAGTGGCGGCAGCTGCCGGAAAAGTGTACACGCCGGTTTCTGTCACTGGAGTTACTCTCAGTGATACCACACTTTCAATGGCAGCGGGCGAAATACATCAGTTTTCTGCCGCAGTATCACCTTTTGCAGCTTCTAATAAAGCTGTCACCTATTCGTCGAGCAATCAATCCGTTGCTTCAGTCAGCTCGTCTGGTTACATGACTGCAGTGGGTATCGGTAATGCAGTCATCACAGCCAAAACGGCCGACGGTAATTATATTTCTAGCTGCAGCGTTACGGTGATGATGCCAAATTCCCCGGTCACAGGCGTATCCATTTCCGGATATGCGCCGCAAGCCCGCTCCACACGTTTTGTTGGAGATTCGTTTAGCATTGTTCCTATTATAACGCCTCAGAATGCCACAAACAAAAGTGTGACGTATTCAAGCAGTGCACCATCTGTCGCGGCCATAGATAGCTCTGGGCATATCAAAGTCACAGGTGTCGGCACGGCCACCATCACGGTCACAACAGCTGATAATAACTTTTCGTCATCTATCATCCTCGATGCTTTAAGACGTGGAGATGCTAACGGGGATGGCGATATCAGCATCACCGATTATTCGTTAATCCGGCTGCACATACTCGGTCTTAAGTCTATGGCTGGCAATATCAGGCTAGCTGCTGATACCGACAAAAACGGAAACATCAGCATATCAGATTATACGCTCGTTCGGCTGCATATACTGGGCCTTAAAACTATTGAATAAAAAGGAGAAAAAAATGAAACGTAAATTTTTAGCAATCCTGCTGGTTACGATACTGATTGTCTCTACAATTGGCGTATCGACTGCTTTCGCAAAAATCGGCGGAAGCAGCGAGGTCGTTGCGGGAAAAACGTATACGATTAAGGTCTCTAAATCGGCTACTGCATCCTCTATCAGCGGTAACATTTCTTGGAGCGGCTTTGCATCCGGCAGCGAAACGATGTGGAAGGATTCCGCCAGCGGTAATAACGAAAGTATCACGGCATCGGCGTCTATTAAGATAACGGTACCCCCGGGAACGCCAGCAGGTTCCACTTGCACAATCAGCTTGTCTGGTCAGATTTCTACCTTCGACGGAACCAATGTCGGCGAATCGTCTTATTCAGAAAGCAAAACACTCAAGGTGGTCACCAAAACCTCCACCACCAATACAACTGAGAGTGATCCTAACAAAACACCCAAACCACCCACAGAATGGGAACTCGCAAGTGATAAGCTTGCTGGCGCAGAACAAGGCGGCGCAGTGACCATGGACATCACGGGCGACGATCACAAAATCCCGGCCAGCATGTATAAAGCGCTGCGTGAAAAACAAGGCACACTCACGTTAAACTTCCCCACATACTCCTGCACGCTGAACGGCGCGGCGCTCGGAGATCTGGGCGAAGATGTCAAAAGTCTTGATCTGGGGCTTACCTTTGATGCTGATCCAGACTTTTCCGCAGCCGTGGGCGGCAGCGATGTCTACCAGCTCCACTTCGCACACAAAGGCGAATTTCCGGGCAAGATATCCTTCAAATTTAAAGCGGATAAAAACGTCCCTGGTGATACCGTTTATCTCTACTACTATTACGGCACATCCAAGGTGATCGAGAGCATTCAATCGGCTGTTGTTGATGCTGACGGTTATGTCACGTTTGATATCTACCATTGTTCTTCATATTTTGTCTCATCGGCTATTATAGAGGGAGCCGCCGGTATCGTGGTTCAGCCGACACCCGAGCCAACACCTGAACCTTCTCCCACCGTAGCTCCGACGCCCGAGCCGACGCCTGAACCTACTGAAGCTCCTGATGAACCTGTTGAACCCGCGATGGCATCCGTAACCGGTTTCCCGCTTATCGTTCTTATCGCTGTTGGGGTTGGGGCTGCATTAATCGCTGTTCTATTTACAATGCTTGCCTTTAAAGTGGGGCCTTTCAGAAAAAGAAGCCGCCACGCCGCTTAAAATTTCGAAAAAAGGGCTCTGTGTCAACGGTTGGGGTCAAGTAGACTAAAGTAATCTTAACAGGGTTTCAATCACCAACAAGTGATTGGAACCCTGTTTGCATTAAAGGTAATTAGAATCCGTCTTCGAAAGTTTTTAAAACTGCGGTAACCATAGGCAACTCTCTTTAAAACTTTGATAGTGTTAT
>JAEXTV010000032.1 GCA_023406895.1 Bacillota bacterium
CAATAAAAAGCCGAGTAAATGGCTTTATAAATGGGTTTGCGCATTGTGGTGCGGTTTTCGGTGTGTTAAGCACATACGACTTTTAATCAAGGTGTCCGGAGTTCGAATCTCCGGTGGGTCACCAGGCTAAAAAGCCCTTGAAATAGGCACTTTCGAGGGCTTTTTTATTTCCCGGAGAGCTTATTTTTACCCTCGAAAATGGCCGATTACTGCATTTTTACTGCATCAGAATTTTTTCGTGCTTCATTACTGCTTAAATGGCGGTTCAATGAGTCTATAGCTTCCTGCTCTTTTTGGGCTGAAAGATGGGTGTATATCTTCAGCGTAACGTTAATATCCGCATGTCCGAGGAACCTCTGCGCGCTCTTCACATCAACGCCGGCATTATAAAGAATGGTGGCATATGTATGCCTAAACATGTGCGGTGTCAGATTGTCGATCACCGAAAGCTTAGGACGGGTCCGCGATGCGTCACGACCACCGGCTTTAATATTGAGATAATGCATATAGCTGCTCCAAGCCTTAGTGAATGCCGAAGATGACATAATGCGGCCGTCTATTGCAGGACAGACCAATGCCGATTGTGCGGCCTTTCTGGCGGCTCTAACGGCGTCCAGAATGTTATCTGGCAGAGGAATGATTCGCACGCCAGCGTCCGTCTTGGGGCTCTGCACAAGCGTGCTGTTATCATCGAACACTGCCGCCTTATTGACGGTGACGCTTTTGTTTTTTAGATTGATGTCATTCCAGGTGAGTGCGAGCAATTCCCCGCGGCGCAACCCGCAATAAAGCAGAAGCAGCACGGGCACACCCATTCGGTGGCCGGTATAAGTATCGACCACAAGCTTGACCTCTTCGTCCGTCAGCGGCCGGCGTTTGGCGGCGGGTACATCTGGGACGTTCGTTTTAGAAAATACGTTGCGGTAAAGAATATCGTTGTTCATGGCGATCTGAAGGATTTGGGCGGCGGTCAGTTTAACTTTTTGCATTGTACTCTCTGCTTTGCCGCTCTCGGCCATGCGGTTGATGATGCCCTGCAGGTGATGGGGTTTGAGATCCTTCAGCTTATACACGGACAGCTCCGGCAGCAGGTGGGTATCCAGGATTCTTTTGTACATAGCTCGTGTGGTGACGCTGATGCCGGGCTTATAGTCTCGGAGCCATACGGTTGCCAGCTCACCGAAGGTCATCTTCTCATCGCTGGAGAGCGTTCCGTGACGCAGCTGCCGTTCAAACTCGGCAGCCTTAGCCTCGAGTTCCTTGAGCGTTTTTGCGTATATGGTTTTGCGCTGCGGCTTGCCATCCGGGCGGCGGCCCACGGTTATCGATCTCTGATAGAAGCCGTCAGGGCGCTTTTTGATCTTTGCTTCGCGTGGCATATGGGAGAGTCCTTTCACTGTATTCTCCTATATGATAAATCTTCTTTACATTTTTGTACAATGTTTAATCTGTTTTAATAACATCTTCTAGTCAAATTAATGTCACCCGAAATTCTGTTAAAGAGCAAAATATTTCTAGAAAAATTTGAAATTTGGGTGACATTTCTTTTATGAATGTGTATAATACTATATAAGAAGGCAACAGTTGAATTGTACGGCTGATTGGTGAAGTGCTTAGAGGAAAAACGAAGGAGTGAATTACAAATTGGCAGACGTTAAAGACGTTGCTTCTTTTTTCATTGAAATAGCAAACAAAAATGATGAAGATTTCATGACCAATCTGCGCTTGAACAAATTATTATATTTTGCACAAGCGTGGAGTTTAGCTCTGTTGAACAAGCCTTTATTTGAAAAAGATATTCATGCATGGCGGCTGGGGCCAGTTATTCCTGAAATTTATAAAGAGTATAAAAGGTATGGTTCAGCCCCAATAACCGATGCTGTGGAAACGAGTAGAGATACCTTCACCGAAGAAGAGTTTACATTATTGCTGGATGTCGCTCGAGAATATGGGAGCTTTACAACTCCAGCGCTTGTAAATAAAGCCCATGTTGAAGGCGGACCTTGGCATCAGGTTTATTGCGAGCATAGCTATAACGACGTTATCGGGAATGACCGTATTAAGAGATATTTTAAGACACAGCCGCGATTGAGGAATTTTGATGAAATCATTGCATCTGATATTAAGGTAGTGGAAGGCTACCGTGATGAAGATGGAGTTCTAGTATTACCTGCGGAGTTAGATGATGAGTGGGGAATATAGAACTTGGGATATTTGGTATGCAAGAGTAAAATTTGAGGATTCTGATGAAGTGAAAAGGAGGCCGGTGGTTATAATAAATCAATCGGCCTATATTTTATGTTTAAAGGTGACAAGCAATCCTTCTAGAAACAATTGTACAGACGAATACCCGTTACGATATTGGAAGGAAGCTGGATTGTCAATGCCGTCCACTGTTCGACTTGGCAAAAAAATTAAATTAATAGAAAGCGATTTTGATGAAATGATAGGCAGGCTTCATACTAACGATATTCTGCTTATACAATATCGTTTACTTCCATAAGTTTATGCAAGCCTAAATCTTTATGCCCGTTTTCAATACGATGATAGATTGGACTTCACATTTAATTTCCGGATCATTACAGCAGAGTCACAAGAAGAACTATCGCCGTGATCAGATCGCAGATCAGCCAGAATATAACGATGCCTGATATGATATTCAGTTTTTTGGTTGCGGTCTTCTGTTGTTCAAGTAATTCGTAGAGCATGTACATCATTAATTCTGGTTTATCTTCAAATGTCTCTGTAAGCTCATAATAATTGGTTACATAGCCCTCAACATCTTTACTGTATGAAAACCGTTTATTGAACTCCTCTTCTGAAAGTTCACTCTTGCTTTCTTCAAAGTATTTCTTTGAGACTTTTAATTTAATAGGCAGATACTTCTTTGAGATACCCTTAAATAGATTAGACATAGTGACCTCCGTGAATTTATTAATAAAATTAGTACTCTTATTCCTACAGAGACTTCTTTATAATATCAAGGATCTCTTGATCGGTAAAATGGAGTTCTTGTACCAGAATGCGAAAATGAGCAAGCGTCATTGTACCAGGGCGGCGGGCCCAATTTGTCAGCGTCGGTCAAGCGACATTGACTCTTTTTGCAAGTCCAATTTTTGTAATATCAGCAACAGCTATACTGCGTCCAAATGCGCCTGCAAAGGCGATGTCCCTTTTATCCTTTGCCTTGACTGTCATACTGGCCTCCGTATCGTTTTAATGAAAGATTAAGCCCTCGGTGACACGCATATAAACATGCGCCCGGAGTCGCTTTTATATCTGACGAAATTACTTAAACGCCGGAAATAGCCCTTCCAAGCACTAGGACAGGGCAAAAATCAAATCAATATGATTAGAGCCGTAACAATTAAAATAATGGGAGAGATTAAGTAGAGTAGAGTCATTAGGCAGCCGCCACCTGTTACGGCCTTTCCGATTTTTCTTTGCCTGCCGGATTTCGTCATAGGAATACCCGTTGCCCGGGATATACGCTGTTTGGCCTTGGTAACGCCCAACGCTCGATTCCACGAAAAGCCACCTTTATTCATTTTCAACACCACCCATTCTGATAGTAACCATTTTACCGGTACCGGCCTAATGGTCCGGAGCTTAATCTGAAAAAGCTATTCTGCTGCTTTCCTTTGTGCCTGAGTATTTGAGTCGAGTTCTATTATAGAGGAAAACAATTCTTGACGCTGCTGTCTGGCAATATACCATTCTTTAATAAGCAGCTCTATAAGCTTTTTAAGCCGTTCAGCCTCATCCGGATCAATGTCAACGATAGTATTGACGTCTTTCTCCATATGGGCACCAATGTTACCGATTTTTCGAACACCGTCTATTACGCTCCACAAGTCGGGCTGTATTTTATCTTTCAGTTGATTTATTTCGTCAACAAGACGGCCGGGCTTCACTTTCCAAAAATCTCGAATGATACCTTGTAGACAACGTCTGGCGAGCGTGGCGGCGGCTTTTGGACTAAGGCTGGTGATAGCGCATGCTTCCATGTAATCGCTGTGGATAGATTCGGGCACATAATTAGGAAAATGCATACAGATACATTTAGGATAAAGAGGTGTTTCGTAAACTTCATTATCTTTACTTCTGATTTCAGCAATTATTGTATCCTTATCGCACGAATAGCACCGATAAAAGGCAAGTATGATTGTTGATTCATTACCGCGCCCGTTATTTCTTTCTGAAACATTTGAATAACTAAACGTGCCGGCTCTTTTTGCTATTGGTATCGGTTCGCTTGCGCCGCAAAATGAGCATTTAAAAGTATCCATGTTTAACTACCTCCGTCTCATGTCTTAAGCAATCTCGTTAATTATGCTTTTGACTTCATCCTCATTAAGTATTTTGATTTCAAAACCCTGATGTATCAAGGCTAGAGCCTTTTCCTGTTTGCTGCTCAAACCGTCAGCCCCAACTATTTTCTTATCTTGCTTTCCGGCGATCAAATAATCAGTATTTTTCGATACACTGCTAACTATTTCACCACCAAAGTTGAAAAGAAGATCGGAAAGTTCAATGCGGGAAAAAGAATCAAACTCACCTGTTATGCATATTTTTTGGTCAGTGAAAACTGTCTTAGGTGGTTCTTTTGGGGCTATTGCATGCTGATAGTCGAGCCGATCATGAGAGAATCTTCCGATAGATTTTTGGGGCTTAAGATCACTAAAACGCTTCAACTCGATATGACGCACATTACAAAATGCTTGAAAGGTTTTGCGTTTGGCTCGCTTTATGGATTCAATGACAATTTTGGCACATGTAATCGCATCTGCCTCGGCATTATGATGGTTTACTAGATCAATCCCGAGATGATTTGCCCTAGCCTCAAGTGTTCGAGGCGTTCCTGTCTCGCAAACTTTTGTTGAAATGGGTATGCTGCAGGCGTATGAGAAATCAGGGATCTCAAGATCATAATATTTTAGGCACTGCATCAAAACCGACATATCAAACTGTGCGTTGTGCGCTATGATTGGGTATGAGGTGTTAAAATAGTCTCTTATGCGGTCCCATATCACAGGGAACTTTGGTTCGTCCTTGACATCAATGGGAAGAATCCCATGTAGCTCGATGTTCTTCTTCCCAAACAGCAGTGTGGGCGGCTGGATCAGATAATATTCCGTTTTTATGATTTCGAGATTCTCAACAAAGGCAATGCCGATTGAGCAAGCGCTGTTTGTATCGCTGGTGGCTGTTTCAAAATCGATAGTTATAAAATCCATCTTTGGTTCCTCCGATAAATCCGAAAGACTATGATGACATGAGTGTTTTTAGATTCGAGGATCGACAGTGAAAAAACCGCAAATCATAGGTTTTTATTAATCCAGTCCCATTCATCTTGAGCTAGCCAACCTTTAATTGGCTTAATTATCTGGCAAAAAATCATTCGATCATTTCCGTCAAGATGCCTAGAAATGATAGATTGTATTGTGGAGATGTCGCTGTTTGTATTAACTAAATATGTTGTTGTGAGATATTTGCACCATGTGCCAAGGGATTGTATTGATTCCTCAACTTTGTCTCTATTAGTAGTAGGGGCATTAAGGTCATAGCTAATCATATAAATTGACATATAGATTACTTCCTTTCAAAGAGAGCTTAGAAAAGTGCGGCGGAGTACCGGCAGCCATAACCGTCTTGCGCTCCTCGGCATTGAGATAATACTCTTGGCCATCAGGCCCTGCAAGAAAGCAGAAAAACTTGCTCATGATTGGCTCCTTGTATAATCATTACAGCTGGTAGCACGCTGCCGCCTTCATTGCAACAATCTGCTCAAGAGTCATGCCCGGATTATCCTTGATGTCCCTAAGCATCCTTTTTGTAATCGAGGTTGCAAGCGGACGAACATCGACATTTGACTCAACAAAATACAGATTGATGGTTCTCTTTCCGATTTTGCCGACATTGAGTTCTTGCTTCACTGCGTCGTATGGCAGCCCGCCGTCAAGCGCTAAGTTTTGATTCTTCATAGCAACCTCGTTACTGATAAGATTTCGGTGAATCCGCCGATGAAAATGAATTCGTTTTCAATGGCATCGGCCCGGGCTTCGGAATAGTCACCCTCGTACGCCACTGCGCAGTGATGGCCGGATTCGTGAGCCATACCCCTTCTATTGTCGCAGGTAACGAGACGGATGATATGGCTGAGAGGCAATGATGAAATGCTTATAATGAGACAACCTTAATTTACTTATTTCGACAGATTATCACCAATTCCTGCATATGCAAGATTTTGTTGAAGCATACACCTGTTTTATGATAAAACAAACTAAAGAGATATTGAAGTAGGAGGGTATATGAAAAGCGGAATCGATTTAAGCAGCCCTTTTTGGTATGAATGGATTGAAGACGGATATAAAGATGAGGATATGAAACGAGAAGCAATTCAAGAGGTCGTTGGCGAAGTCAATCAATTAAGTTCGTTATATGATGGAGGCGGGGCGCTGATTATTATGAGCATCAAGCGGTACCATGTTTATAAAGCAATTGGCATCATTGAATTAAGAAATGATGGCACGGAATCATTCAACAATATGTTTGAAATCACCGTTAAAGAAATGCCGGATAACGATATTGAGATTATGATAATATAAGCCATGCAGAGAGATCAAATTAAGAAGCCAATAAAATGTTATAAAGTATATTTTTCTTTTTCAGCGATTAATTTTTTAGCTAAAGCTAAAGCAAATTCACGTTGCGATTCAATCATGCTCCATTCTTCAAATTTCAGATATCCTTCATAAATCATTAAATCATCAGATGAAAGTTTATGTTTAAGATGAGGACTATTTATAGCATATTTAATTATTGGAGCCACAAAAAGATTAATTTCAGGGTTATAATAAAGATCGCCTACGTCAGCTGAAAGCGAAAAGCTTATAGCTTTTAAATACAGATCCCAAACATACCAAATATCTTCTTCTTTGTTTTTAAGAAATTTTACATGTTCATTAATCTTTCGAACTGTATCTATTGCCTTTTCAGATATTCCAAGCTCATTGCATATTTGAATGTTATCCCTGTTGATGGCGTCTGAGGCACCAAGTAAAAAGTCGTACGATACTTTGAAATAATCCGCAATGAATTTAAACTTTTCAATGTCTGGGGTTGTATCGCCATTTGCATATAAACTTATTGTTTGTCGCGTAATTGGTATCCCATTATCATGAAAAGCCTGGGCAAGTTCTACTTGAGTAACCTTTCTGCCAAGCGGGCAAATATTATTATCATTGTCTAATAAAGCTCTAAGCCTTGATGGAAAAGCTTTATTGTAATTATTTTCATCTGTTATTTTTGCACTCATTTTTTCACCTCGATATAAATGTTATACATACTTGCGATTGAAATACAGATGTTTCCGTTTATTGACTTGTTAAGTTTTATTGTGATAACATTATATCAGCAATTAAACATTACATCAAGAAAAATTTGATTTGCGTATTGACAAATTAAACAAAAGCTATTTGCAAGATGATAAAAGATTGCAGTAGTGCGGCATTAACAAGTGGTATACTATATTTAATTTGATTTGATTACGATGGATGATTGATCTTGAGGTTCTTTGCATTTTATAATAAATTACATGAGAAATTGATGCTTAAGATGACAGTAGTGCGACATCCATTTATGATAAGATATAGATAGAAGTTAATAGTAGTGCGACTTATGTTTCTGATATAATTAAAAAAAGAACATGACGCAAACGTCAAGCCAAGGATTGGGGGGCTAAGTCTTGAAGATTAAATCAATAATTATTTGTGGTCATCGTTGTAATCCTCTGAGTACGTTTTGTAGAGTTTTAAAGCGTGTATTATTTGCTTCTCGGTCAAACCGCTATCAGCGACAGCCTTAATAACTTCAATCTTAATATCGAGGCCTTGAAGTTCAGGCGGGAGCGAATTACCTTCTAAAATAACGGCGTTTTTATGTTTCGTTCTACCATTTGCATAATCGGAGGTGATTCCGAAGTATCTATCTGTAATGGAATCGTCTGTTAGATAATCAAGACTACACCTAAAATATGATGCGAGCCGACGTAATGTTGAGAGTTTAACATTTTGATAGCCTTTTTCATAAAGACTCACTATGGTTGTATATGGAATATCTGCATTTTTAGCGAGTTCGGCTCGACTGATATTCTTCTCCTTTAACAAAGCATTTAGTTTTTCAATAAAATCCATAAAAACTATTCCCTTCGTATTCTTATATTTAAATTATACCACAAATAGTGTGATTAAACACAAAAATATATGATGCATCGTATTTTTTTTGTCATTTGGTATTGACATTATATGATGCGTAGAATAAAATTCAATATAAATACGACACATCATAGGAGGAGGGGCATGTTCAACAATTTGAAGGCCGAAATGGGCCGAAGTGGATATGATATTTTAACCCTATCGAAAGTAGCGGATATTAAGTACAACACACTTCGCAGTAAACTCTCTGGAAAGACGGATTTTACACGAAATGAAATGCTTAATATACGCAATAAATGTTTTCCGCATCTGAGTATTACATATTTATTTCTTGAAAGCAGCGATCAAACAGAGTCAATATAAATAATTCCAGCGGAGGGCGTAATGAAAAATACATCGAACAAGCAAACATACTCTGTAGCTGATATTTCAGAGTATCTTGGTATAAGTTCAGTCGGCGCGAACAACTTATTTCATTCAAAAGAGTTTCCTTCATTTCGTGTTGGTAAGCGTCTTCTCGTAACCAGAGATGCGTTTGAAAAATGGCTTCAGGAGCAGCAGAAAAAAGAAGCCTAGGAGCCTTTGACGTTATAGCTGGCTGCCCTCCATGTCAATATTTGAACCATCGTTTATTGTCCGGGTTATCATAAAGAGGTCAAAATATGAGCCATAGATTGGGTGAATGGGCCGTTTTATGACCTGCATGGAGAAAATTAAGCTGATAGAATTATCATAAATTAAATTTATAGTGTAAAAAGCAGAGAACCGGGGAGAAACCAATTAAGCGATAATTTATGATAATGATAGAGGATCCGTCTTAGAAACATTTTGAGGCGGTGGAGGCATTTCTTTAGCAGAGAGGAGATCGATATGGATCAGCTGATTAAAATCCATTGTGACGATAGTAATGAGCCCATGATATCTGGCCGGGAGCTTCACGGATTTTTGGAAGTTCAGACCGCATATAAAGACTGGTTCCCGAGAATGTGTGAATATGGATTTGTTGAAGGAGAAGACTTTTGCTCAAAAATGAGCGAAAGTACCGGCGGCCGCCCGGCACAAGATCACCTGCTTAAGATCACTATGGCCAAAGAGCTTTGTATGCTGCAACGCACTGAAAAGGGGAAGCAGGCCCGGCAGTATTTCATTGCTATCGAATCTGCCTGGAATAAACCTGAAATGGTCATGGCCAGAGCTCTGAAACTTGCGGACAAACAGATTGCCCTCGTGAGAGAAAGTAATGTGAAGATGCTCGCGCAGCTCGAGGAGCAGCGCCCTCTTGTGCAGTTTGCTAAGACGTGCCATGCCAGCGGCGATACACTGCTTGTTCGGGATTTTGCAAAAGTGTTGTGCAAAGACGGCTTCAATATCGGAGAGCGGCGGCTATATCAGCTGCTGCGGGAATGGAAGCTGATATACCGTAACGACGGACGCAATATACCATATCAAGAATACATGGATCGCGGATATTTTGAAATTTCGGAATTGCCTTATACCATGGAAGGCGCAGTTAAACTTGCGCTCACAACGAAGATTACTCCCAAAGGCCAGCAATATATAATCAATCGCTTATTAGGAGGCAAAATAAAAGCAAAGGGATAGTTTACTCCTTATAATTCTGCATCTGGAGGCTTCAGATATATGCAAAAAAAGAGTGATAAGTTTAGCAGCTTACAATCACAGCAAGAATCACTAAACGCTCAAATGCTACATGCATTGGCAGACTCAATGCGTATACAGGCAGAACTTATAGATGCTCTTGCATTGGCTGTCTCCGGCGGCGATGATGCGGATCAGCTGCGTGCGGCGGATGTTCGGCGCATCATCAACTGTGGTGCAAGTAAAGCTTGTGAAATTATCCGGACTTATGGCACCGGCAGCGGTAAGATGGGGCGCATATCTCGTGGCCGGCTTATGCAATTGCATAGGGAAGGAAGATTGTAGATACAGATAAAAATAAACTAAGGACAATAGTCGTTTTGTATCCATATTGCGGCGGTATCAAACAGTTCAACCTAGGCGAAAATCAGTGTTAGAAACACACGAAAAATAAAAACTTTAGGGAGGATATCAAAATGAAGACGAATTTCAACATTGGAGAAATTGATAACTTAGAGATGGTGATCGGCGACACCATATCTCGTGTAATTGGGCTTGATATTGAAAAAGTCCAAGCTGTTATTGAAACACTGTGTCATGAATTTTTCGGTCGCTTTGCTCCATGCTCAGTGGAACAAATTATTAAGCATTATAACCGTTTTGGATCAATAGCTGATATTGCCGGCGACTATTTGCAGCTCATCAGTGATAAAAGCAATGAGTTGACAGCTGAAATTATTAAAGAGATTAAAGCTCGTCTATGTGGCAGCGATCAGTCAGATAAACATGATGCTGCATAGACAGCAGATAAAACGATTCGGGCGGCGCCGTACAATATCAATGCCGCCCAGCTCAATTTCATGAGTGATAAATAGAATCACATATATAAGGAGGTCAGTTATGAACCAGCAAAATTGTTTGGAAGAAAAGGTTGGAGAGCTGATTTTTAAGGAAATAGGGGACAGGCTTAAAAAAGCCACTGCCTTAATAAAAGCAATTCAAGATGGATACTTTGAGCGCTATTCTCGAAGCGGCGAACCATCCAAGGTAATTGATGAATTCATGCACAACAAAACATTAACTGAACTCGCAAAGGATTGCCTTTTAGATATAGAAGAGATCCTTCCTGATTTTTGTGATGAATTAAACAGAATAATTCGCACGAGTTTAGAAAATTCCGCGAAAATTGCACTGGAATCGATTGGCTGAAGAATATATGTTGCTAGAGTCTTTTTATTATTTTTATGTTAACGCACCTATGGCGGTGTTTATACCATAGGGCTCCTTATTACCTAAGGAGAAGTGCAATCAACATCGTAATACGGATGATTGCTTCCGAGCTAATTGATATGCGCAAGCATACTTTCATAGCCGCTACCTCCTTATTTAATTAAGGTTAGTATATGGATAAATATCAAGGCTATACAGGGCAGTAAATTAAACGGATAAAATAATGAGGTCAGTAAATGGGAAACCGTGTGATTAAGGAATCCATATGTTATAGCGATGACATCGATCAATTGACAGCGTTCGAAGAAACCGTGTTTTATCGGCTGATTGTCAATGCTGATGATTATGGTCGTATCGACGCGCGCCCGGTTTTTTTGAAATCAAAGTTGTTTGTCACGAAGCAGGGAATTACCGAGAAGAACGTATCAGATGCCGTCTCTCGATTGGCGTCAATAGGATTGGTCAGGTTCTACGAAGTAGACAGGAAGCCGTTTCTATTGTTTCCAAAGTGGAGTTTGCATCAAAGGGTTCGGGACTCAAAGGAGAAATACCCTGCACCACCAGACGATTTTGACGAACTTGCGGATATTCGCGGCGATTCGCCGCAAGTTGCGGCAGATAGCGGCCTTAATCCAATCCAATCCGAATCCAATCCGAATCCGAATCCTAATCCAACGCACGCGCCTGCGCGCGGGAAGCCTGCGGCAGAGATAGGTGAGCCAGAGGGCTTTAAAGCGTTCTGGGACAAGTACCCTCGCCATGTCAGTAAACAGGCGGCGGTCAAGGCTTTTACGCGCATCAAATCTTCAGAGCTGCCGGCGGTGATGGCCGGGCTCGACAGGGCTATACAGTCGGCGGATTGGCAGCGCAACATCCGAGATGGCACGTTGAACTTCATTCCGCATGCTTCTACGTGGATTAACGGGCGGCGCTGGGAGGATGACGTGGGAGGCGGCGGGCAGCAATCAGGTAAACAACAATCGAGCAAATATAGTCGTGATGTTTAAGGAGGCCATAGATGGATATCGAATACGGCAATGTTATGCATTGCGAACAGTGCAATGACACGGGCTTAAGGCTCGCAAAGGTCGAAGGAACCGTCCAATACGTGAAGTGCAGCTGTCATAACAGGCGGCGGTCGTTGATTGCGCTGCATAAGTCGGGCTTGGCTAACAGCATTGAGAACATGCGCTTTGATAATTTCAAGCATGATCACGAATATCAGCAGCTGATGTACGATCTTTGCCAGCGGTTCATCAGTCAGACAGAAAACCGGTTTCTGTATCTGAGTGGTCAATCTGGCTGCGGGAAAACACACCTTGGCACGGCTGTATGCGCCCACTTCATCAACAGCGGTGCTGAAACGATTTATACCACGTTTAAAGGCATGATGGTGGAGATGAAAGCCAATGTCAACGATGATGAAGCCTACAGGGAAGTGCTGAACAGATTCGGCGGCACCAGTGTGCTGTACATCGATGATTTTATGAAGTTTTCACCGTCTAAAGCCGACATTGATCACGCTTTTGAATTGATCAATCTTCGTGTGGTTGGTGGTAAAACGACAATTATTACATCAGAGCGGTCGCTGGATGAGATCATGAAAATTGATGAAGCGCTGGGCGGGCGCATCAAACAAATGTGTGGCGGCTATTCGCTCAACATTGTGAAGAAAGACGGCCGCAATTATCGGACTGCTTGTTAAAGGGCAGCGGCGGTAACGGTTCAAATTCCCAAGCGCTTGGGATTTTGCCAGACGACAGGAGATGTTTTAATTCTTTGGGGGTCATATGACAGAAATAGAGCGGCAGTTAAGTGAATATCCAAGAGTGAAGCAACGCATTCGCGAATTAGAACTGCAGATCGATGAACTCAAAGCCAAAAGAGATTCCATCTATGATGATATGCTGCGCGGAGTAGCCCCAGAGAAAGACCGAGTAACCGGGGGTCCATTGTATGATCCCGTGGTGCAGGCTGTGGCGCAGCTCGTCGATGTCTACGCCGAGCGCATCCGTAAGTTGTCTGCTGATTTGGCGGCGGCTTATGGAAAACTGGCGCAGATTGAGGACATGGTAAACGGTGCGGGCCTGAGTGAGGTCGAACTGCGGTATGTGCGGCTGCGGTATTTTGAGGGGGCGGCGGCCGAGAAGGTTGCGCAGATAATTGGGTATAGTATTCCTCATATGGTTAGAATACGAACACGAACATTAAAGAAGATGTAGAGTGCCTTACTTTGTTGTATCACGTTTAATTGCTTCTTGAATATTTTCGGGAAGTTGTTGAGTACTTATTTCTTGATAGACTGGGAAAGAATCAAATGAAGCGAATGCCGCGGGAAGAGAATGGTTCATAAAAAAATAATAAAATTCTTGATGACGATCAAGTGTAATGAAGTCCTGTTTATAAACGCATTGAGATCTTTCAACTAATGCTGAAATAGCGGTCCATTTATGTAATTCTCTTAAGGCTTCTCTGGCTTGAGGATCAGGAAAGATTTTTTCAAAAATAGAATTTACAATTACGTGCACCCCTGCATTTATCGCATCGTTTAAAAAATCTTTCTTCTCATGATCTAAAATAGTAAAAGCAATATCCAGAGTATCCACATTAATATCTATTAGCTTAGATAATAAGCGATTGATTGTTTTCTTTGATTTGATTTGCAGGCTGTATTTCATATTTTTCATATATATCCCCTCCTTTTGATCAATTTTATCATAAAACCTAAATGTGGATAATAAATGATTATTTTTTTGTGTTATAAAGATATTGTGCATAGTTAAAAATTATATGGGCCGCTTCAAACGAGGCGGTTTTTATTTTGGAGGCGATATGCCAAACACACCGCTGCGTCCATGTAAAAAACCGGGATGTACAGCATTGATACGGGTGGGCTCATATTGCGAAAAGCATGGGGGCTTGATGCCGCGGCGGGATTATCGGGCGGAGAATCGAGAGCGAGTCAGGTGCGGATGGTACGACACAAAGCGCTGGAAACGAATGAGTCAGAACCAATTGCGCAAGCAGCCTCTGTGCGAGGACTGCCTTGAACATGGACAAGTCAGAGAAGCTAAACATGCCGACCACAGGATACCACATAAAGGCGATGCCAAGCTGTTCTTTGATACGAACAACCTTCGTTCTTTATGTAAATCATGTCATAGCAGAAAGACCGCAAAGGAAGATGGAGGCTTTGGTAACCGATAGATAGGGGAGGGCGGGTCAGATTCTCCCAGACCTGCGAGATGCCTAACGTGTGTCCCAGTCTTCCGTGTGAAAAACTCCCTTTTTGGAACCCTACTTTTATATGCGAGGAGTGAACAAAATTGGCAGGGCGGAATGCTCAACCTCTAGCATTGGTGCGGTCAAACGGGCGTAAGCACCTAACGAAAGAAGAAATTGAGCATCGGCAAAAAACTGAAATAAAACTCAAAAATAAAACGCTTCATCCGAGTGATGCCGTGCTTAAATGTCCCCGCGCGCTGCAGGAATTTAAACGCCTTAAAAAGCTATACAAAGAGATTGAGTTTGTCGGATCGCTGGACGAGCATTTGATCAACCAGTACTGCATGGCCGTGTGGGAGCTTGACGTCATGACGGAGCTCATGGATAACGCCATGAAAGTTATACGTGATGAAGAAAGATCAATCGGTGAAAAACTGATTGCTCAAAAGCAGGTGCTTGAGATCGGTTCTGAGCTGCGGTTGAAGCGGCAGCAGGTTGTCACGCTGGGCGATAGGCTCTATCTCAATCCTGTCTCCCGGACAAAGAACATCCCACGAAAGGAGCCGCGCAAACCTCGCGATGAGCACGCGGACATGTTTGACTGATGGAACATCCGACCACTCAATATGCGATTGATGTTATATCCGGAAAAATTCAATCATGTAAGTGGGAATGGCTCGCGTGTGAGCGGCACCTGAAGGATCTAAAACGACAGGGAACTGAGAAGTTCCCTTTTGTATTTGATGAGACGCGGGCAGACCGCATTTTTAAATGGTTCAGTTTGTGCCGGCATGTGCGCGGTGTATTTCAAGGGCAGCCGATAGAGCTTGAACCTTTCCAAAAGTTTGACCTCGGATGTCTGTTTGGTTGGGTGCATCAGGAATCGGGCAAGCGGAGATTCAATAAATCGCTGAATATGCGTGCCCGCGGCAATGTTAAATCAACCGAGATGAGCGGCATTTCATTATATGGCATGTGTTCAGATGTGATATATCCGCCTGGGCACCCGGAGCTTCGGCAATATGAATCAATGCCCGAAGTTGAATGCGCAGCAGTAGACCGGGGACAGGCTAAGCGCGTATGGGGTGATGCGCAGGCGATGGCGAATGCGAGCCCTGACATTCTTAAAAGGCTTGAAGTTAAGAAAACATACATTGAACACAAGACCCGCGGCGGATGGCTGCGGCCACTGTCCAAGGATACAAAAAACAAGGACTCCGGCGCTCCTACAATCGTGACGGTGGACGAATACCACGCACACCCGACCAGCGAGATCCACGATACGCTTTTCTCAGGATTCGGGAAGCGCGCGCAATCGCTGATGAATATCATATCCACGGCGGGTAAGGACGCGGAAAACAATCCATGTAAAAAAGAGTATGACACCGGATGCAAGATTTTGAGCGGTGATTTGGTGATTGAGACAGAGTTCGTTATGATCCGGCAGCTCGACGAGAAGGACAACCCGCACGACAGAGCAGTGTGGCCGAAAGCCAACCCGATTCTGCAAAGCGATAACGCATACGCCAAAGAATTGCTTTCGCAGATAGAATCTGAACACGATTTGGCATTTGGCACAGGGGACCCGGCCAAGATACGTGAGTTCATGACCAAGCGTATGAACGTTTGGCAGGCTGATTCGGAGAAAAAATATGCTTCTGGATGTATGGATAAATGGAAAACACTAGCCGTGTCGCGGGCCGAATTTCTTCAGAAAGTTAAGGGAGCAGCGCCATTCTGTGGATTTGACCTCTCAAAAGCAGTCGATTTATCCGCTGATGGGTTCGTTTTTCTGTTGCCGGACGGATTCTTTGCGGTATGTGCACATGGTTTCATCCCCTCTGAAGCCGTGACAAGACACGAAAAAACCGACCGTGTCCCGTATCGTGACTGGATAAATGACGGTTGGTGCACGGAAACGCCGGGCGCTGTTACGGATTATGACTATGTTCGTGATCATGTCCATGAAATGGAGTTTGAAGAGGGCTGGGCCATTCGGGAATTTGACTACGACCCATATAACGCCACACACATGATCACGCAGATGCAAAAGGAAGAAGCGTATTCTGAGGAACAATTTGTAGAAATTAGACAAGGCGTTATTACCCTTTCTGAGCCAACAAAATTTTTCCGTGAGCTGATTTTAAGAGGCAAGCTGATTCATGATGGCTCGCCGCTGTTGACATGGGCCCTATCAAATGCGATTGAGGTTCAGGATAACAACGGAAATATAAAGCTGTCTAAAAAGCATAAGGATGACAGCCAAAGAATAGACCCGCTGGCCGCGGTGATTAACGCCATGGCGCGCGCTATACGGTTTATTGATGAACCGGAGTTCAAGAGTGTTTATGAGGAGCGCGGATTTATCACGACATAAGGAGCCGATATGGGAAGGATAAGGAACTGGGTTAATAATCGAATCGTGCGCGCAATCTCGGAAAGCAACGGCTGGTTTTGGGATTTCGGCAAAAGCGCGGCAGGCGTCAATATCAATCAGGATAATGTTGTATCGATCTCCGCAGTATATGCCGCGCTAAACCTGCTGGCTTCTACGATTGCCACGCTACCGCTCAATGTTTATCGCAGAACGAATGAAGGCCGGGAGCTCGCAAGAGATTTCAGTCTTTACGGGATCCTTCACGACATGCCCAATGAGCTTATGACCAGCGTTGATTACCGGCGCGTGATGATGGTTAATTACTACATCGGCGGTCGGGCCTATGCGATCATCAAATGGAACGCCAAGGGAGAAGTTGAAGGACTCGTACCCGTTTGTTATTGGCGCGTCCACGAAACGCTTACCCCAAACGGACGAGTATTTAAAGTTTACTTCCCGGATGGCAGCAGCAGGATATACAACGACTATGAGATTTTCCGGCTGGTCAACATCGGATACAGCACAGACAAGCCGTTTGCGCCGCTCGATATCGGGCGTGACATCTTCGGATTGGCGAAAGCGGCAGAAGACTTCGGCGCACGGTTTTTCTCAAACGGCGCCAATACGGGCGGCGTGCTCAAACACCAAAAGAATCTTTCTGAACCAGCACAGAACAGACTTAAGAAGCAATGGAAAGACCGATATCAGGGCATTGAGAATGCTCATGAAATCATGGTACTCGAGGAGGGCATGGAGTTTGTTAAGACTTCATACGCTCCGGACGAATCGCAATTTATTGAAACCCGAAAGTTTCAAGTTACAGAGGTCGCGCGGTTTTTCAACGTGCCACCGCATCTTATCATGGACTTGGAGCGCTCGACATACTCCAATATTGAGCACCAAAATATCAATTTCGTGGTGTATACGTTGCGGCCAATGCTTGTTCTATGGGAGCAGGAGATCAAACGTTCACTCTTAAGCCCGCAGCAGCGGCTTGTTTTTTATGCAGAATTCAATGTAGATGCGCTGCTTCGCGGTGACAGCAAAACGCGGGCCGAGGTTTTTCAGATAATGCGCCAGAACGGAATCATGAACGCGGACGAATGGCGCGAAAAGGAAAACATGAACCCGCTGCCGGATGGCCTTGGAAAAGGATTTTATATGCCGTTGAACTTTGCGCCCGTTGAAAAGGTGGCATCAGGAAACGTCCAAAGCGAGACCGAAACGGCGGCTTTGAATGCGTTAGGGGCTTTGCTCACAAGGAATTTGACGCAGAATGTTCGAGAAAAACCGCCCGACAGAGCCGTCTTGAGCACGGCACAGATCAGATCGGCGACGAAGCGGACAAAGATCGCGAATGATTATAACGGCAAGATCACAGATAAAGCCCACGCATTAATTTCGCACGAAGTGAAAGGCATCAGATCCATTGCGAAGGATACGCTTTCGGTCGAGACGATCGGCGCCAAGGGCCTGACCGCTTTCACGGACGCGATCGAGCGGTTTTATGACGATCTTGCGGAGACAATCAGACGGCAAATGACCACGCCTTTATCGGCTTTGGCAAAAGACATATTCGCTGAAGCCGTTAAGGAAATAGATTTCAACGGCCAATGGAACGAGCGTATGACAAAATTTCTCGCGCAGTACATGGACGCGTTTACTGTGCGGCACATCAATTCATCAAAAGGGCAGCTTAAATCTCTTGTGAAGAAAGCAGCTGACAACGGTCAGGCAGAGCTTGAAGCGGTCGAGGAACGCCTCGGCGAGTGGGAAGAAAAACGGCCTGAAAAGATCGGATTGAACGAATGCGTGAGGCTTGCGGGTGCAATAGCGAAAGCGGCCTATTCCAGCGGCGGAGTGACGCGGATCATGTGGGTCAACATGGGCAGCCAGTCGTGCCCATACTGCAACGAGATGGACGGCGTGGTGGTGGGCATTGAACAGAACTTCGTTTCCAGTGGCGGGACCGCTGAAGGTGACGGGAAAAACATGACCGTCTATCAAAACACAGGACACCCGCCTTTGCATGAAGGCTGCGTATGTACCATTGTGAGCACGTAAAAAGGAAGGTGAGAAAATGCAGATTGAACAGCGGTATATCAAGTTGCCGCTTGAGGTCAGAGAAGAGGGCGAAGGCAAGAAGATGATCGCAGGGCGCGGCGTGCCGTATGGAGAGCAGTCGGAAGACATGGGATTCACAGAGGTCATAGAGGGCGGTGCCTTTGATGAAAGCCTGAAAACCAGAACAGTGAAAATGCTCTGGTCTCATGACAGTGCCAAGGTGCTCGGCTCTACGAAGAACCAAACGCTGCGGCTGGATGTGAAAAAAGACGGTATCTATTTTGAAAACGAGCTGCCAGATACACAGGACGGCCGGGACGCCAAGACTCTGATTGACCGCGGAGATGTAGACGGCGTATCTTTTGGGTTTTATGTGACTGAAGACCTGTGGGACGACACAGATAAAAGCAATATCAGACGCACTGTCAAACGCGGCGAGCTGATAGAGATATCCCCGGTGGCGTTTCCTGCGTATTCACAGACGCAGGTGTCTCTCCGCTCCCTTTATGAGCAGAGAAAAAAAGATGAACCGAAAAAGGATCGGTTCGAGAGCGAAAAATTAAAACTAATGGAGGTTGAGTGTTAATGGCAAACATAGTGGAACTGAGACAAAAACGCGCGAAGGCCGTCGCAGATGCGAGGGCTTTTTTAGACCGCGCCGAGAAGGAAAACCGCGAGATGACGGCCGAGGAGCGCACAAGCTATGATACGGCTTTCGCGGACGCACAGAAGCTCAAGAGTCAGATTGACACTGAGGAGCGGCAGCTCGCGCTTGAAAAAGAACTCGGTGAGCAGCAGCTCGAAGATCGCGGTGATCCGAAACCCGACACGCCCGAAGCAAGGCAGGCGACTGCGTTCCGGTCATTTTTGCGCGGTGGATCGTCAGAGCAGTACGCACAAGTAATGCGCGCGCTACAGATGGAGAACCCGACTCAGGCTGGGGCTTTGGTCGCCCCGCAGCAATTCGGTGCTCAGTTGATCAAAGGGCTCGATAACATCATGTTTATGCGTTCAAAGTCCACAACGTTCCAGCTTGATAAGGCTGCATCATTGGGTTTCCCGAAACGCACGTCGCGGGCTTCTGGAGCGGTGTGGGGAGCTGAAATCAGCGAGGCGGGCGAGGACAATACGCTTGCATTCGGAAAAAGAGAGTTTAAGCCGAACTTTATGACTGACTTGATTAAGGTCTCGCGCCCTCTGCTGCAGCATTCTGCAATGAATCCGGAACAGATCGTGCTTGATGAGCTCAACTTCGACATGAGCGAGACTCAGGAAGAAGCGTATATGACAGGCGACGGCGCAGCAAAACCGCTTGGTATTTTTGTGGCGTCGGACCAGGGCATTTCAACTGCCCGCGATGTCACCGGCGCAGCGTCTACGGCAATATCGGCGGATGATTTGTTCGATGTGAAGTATTCGCTCAAAGCACAGTATCGGACAGCTGCCGAATGGACCATGCACAGAGATGCGGTAAAGCAGGTATCTAAGTTGAAAGACACCACAAACAATTACCTGTGGACACCGTCTGTACAGTTGGGTCAGCCGGACAGATTGCTCGGATACGGCATCAATGAATCCGAGTATGCGCCGAACACGTTCACGGCCGGGCAATATGTTGCGATCCTTGGTAACTTCAAGTTCTACTGGATCGTGGATAGCCTGATGATAGAAATGCAGCGCCTCGTTGAAAAGTACGTAACGACGAACCAGATCGGGTTTATCATGTGGCTGCAGACCGACGGCATGCCGGTTGTGGAAGAGGCTTTTTCGCGGCTTAAGCTTAAGCCGTAAGGAGGGAAATATGCAGAGTGTTTTGAAAGAAGCTGTTCTTAACAAGGACATTGACACGCAGGCATCCGGCACAGGCACCACCACGGGTGATGCGCTGGATATGAGCACGTTTGGCAGCATCTGCTTTGTGCTGGCGCTGGGGGATTGCGCGGACGGCGCGGTGATCACGCTCAAAGCGCAGCAGGGCAGCACCGCCAATTTGAGCGATGCGGCGGATATCACCGGCGCAGCTGTGAGCTTCACAGCGAGTGCGACAAGTGCCGATAATAAGCTGCTGATATTGGATGTGAAAAGGCCGCTCAAACGATATGTGCGCTGCGCGGTCGTTGTGGCCACGGCGGCGGCAGTGATCGAAAGTGCAGTGTCGCTGCGTTACAGCCCTGCGGCGATACCGGTTAAACAGGGTGCGGATGTGGTTGCCAGCGCATATGCGACTGGCGCATAAGGAGGTCCGCATGAAAGTGATATTGCAAAGCACATACGCCAAAGGGAGTGCGACGGGCCGTGCCGGTGATGTGATCGACGTAGACGAAGTCGAAGCTAAGCAGCTGATCGACGGACATTATGCCGTCGCTGCTGATGCGGAATCGGCCAAGCAGAGGATTAAACAGACGGCGGAAAAGAAAAAAGCCGAAACGCCGGAAACCCCACAGGGTAAAAAGGAGTAATGGTGATGGCGCGCTATGACGTTCATAAAAAAACTGACGCAGAAACCGAGCCCGTCACGTTGGCGGAGGCTAAGAAACACTTACGCATAGACTGGGATTCAGACGACGAATATATCAGCTCAATCATAACAGTGGCGCGTCAGCGATGTGAAGGGTACTCGAACCGCGCTTACATCAGCCAAGTATGGGTTTTGAAGTTGACCGGTTTTATGGGCGTCATCAGCGTGCCAATGCCAAACCTGCTATCAGTTTCATCGTTTAAATGCAGAAAGACCGATGGAAGCATTATAACGTTGAATGAAGATGTGAATTTTGCTGTTGATAAAGATGTGCAACCTGGCATTATCTATTTTCCAGGCTGGGTTGCGGCACCGTCAGTCAGCTTGGCGGCGGGATATCCGGTCGAGATCGAGTATACCTGCGGTTACGGCTCTGACGCGGCGAGCGTGCCCCAACATATCAGACACGCAATACTGCTGACGGTTGGCCATTATTATGAGAATCGCGAGAATACTGTGATCGGGCAAGGCGTTTCGGCAATGCCGTTGCCATTCGGTGCGGAAGCTTTGCTTGACATGGACAGGGTGGTGCCGGTATGAGAGCAGGAGGGTTGAAAACTGTCATTAAAATCTACGCTAAATCAGACGACAAAAACGCCATGCATGAGTCGGTCGCGCATTGGGCTTTGTTCAAAACGGTTCACGCGCAGAAAAAACCACTCAGCAGCTCGGAAACATGGCAAGCACAGGTGCTCACAAGTACAATTGGAATGCAGTTTGTCATTCGATATGACACCGCGGCGAAGATCACGGCAGATATGGTCATATTAGATGACCACGGGGACTGGTATGACATCCTCGCACCAATCCAGCAGGATTACGCACGGCGAAGTCTATTGATTACGGGAAAACTGCGGACTAAGCCGCCTGAGGGGCTGAGTGATGGGATTTAAATCGTATTTGACAGACGTTGAGCGGATGATTGACAGGGCAGACGGCGCGGCGCTTGAAGAGATCGCGGATTTTGCACGACAAAAAGCACGGGATCGAGCGCCGGTACAGAGCAAAACATCGGCAGACGGTGTATACACGTCCAAACAGAGGGAGCCAAAGGAAAGAGACCCGGGCACCTACCGTGAAACAATCAAGTCTTCATATGGTGATGGCCGCGTTATCGTAGGGACGGACGATCTCTTGGGAGTATTTTTGGAAACAGGAACCCGGACGGCTCCGGCCTATCCGCATATTCAGCCTGCTTTTGAGGAGAACGCTAAAGAAATTCAAGAGATCGTTGAGAAGGAGTACAAGCAGCATGTCGATTAAACGTGATGCAGTATATACCGCTGTAGGAGACGCGCTCAGCAATATAGATAATCCGTGCTATGCCAAGAAGCCGCCTGATAACGTGGCCTATCCTTATGCTGTTTTTGTAATAACACCAAGTGCGGAAACTCAGATCGACACCAGTGATGATGTCAACCTGACGTTGACGATTAACGTCTGGGATAATAACCCGGACAGCACAAATTTAGAGACTGCAGTAACGCAGATTGATACGGCATTGACAAATACCCATATCACAACCGACAAGTTTTCAGCATGGGTGCAGCGGGGCAACATCGGAGATGTGCCTGATCCTGATGAGTTTGTGCGGCGGACACGCATGACATACCTTTTAAAAACAAGATTTAAATAAAAAGGAGAAGAGCAATGAATAAAGCATGGCCGGGCTCCGGACAGCCTGATAATGAGTTTTTAGGACCGGGAGCCGTCTATTTCAATTACCGGGAGCCTGATGAGTTTCTTGTCGGGCTGACAAAGGGCGGGAACGAGTTCAATGACAACGTTGAATTTCGTGAGCGCGAAGCTGATTCGGATATCGCGCCGGTGAAGGGCGCGCGCGACATGGTGATGATGCGCCCGCAGCTGACCGTGAGATCGCTCAAGATCAACGTCCAAAATTTCCTGAAGTATTATGCCGGCATGATGGCGGTGGCGGTGGCCGAAGGTATTCAAAGCGTGTACCGAACCATAAACCTTGCGCAAAGCTATATCAAGAACGTGGCGTGGGTGGGGCAGGACAGAAGCGGCAACTGCATGGCGGTTATTATTAAAAACGCTTTGGGTGATAACCCGTTTACACTTTCCATGGCCAAGGGTGAGGAGATCGTGCCGGAGGTGATATTCACCGGTCATATCGATCCTGAAACCTTCGATCCCGAGGACGAGACGACTTATCCGTATGTCATTGAGTTCGAAGCTGCCACCGTTACCTTTACGATTACCGACGGTGCCGGAACTCCGGCTGCAATTACGGGCGTCTCTGTTGTTCTCGATGATGGACAGACGGGTCTTACGAACGAATCCGGGACTGTGACATTCACCTGCACGTTCGGAAAAGTCGGGTACACAGCAACCAAGGCGGGTTATACAGCAGTGAGCGGGACGGCAACGATCGACTCGGCTACAGAAGCAATTGCGATCACCATGCCGGCGTCGTAGAGGTGTGGGTATGAGGTTTCACGGTAATGGCAAGGCTCAGTTTGCGGACAGCGGCGGTGTTTATTTTGTTGTCCGCTTTGTCGACGGCGTTTACGAGACTGATGACAAAACCGAGATAGAGCTGCTCAAACGGGCAGGGTATAAATCTCAGAAGCTTGCGGCGAAAAAGCCTATAGAGAGGGGAGATCAAAATGACGGTTAACTTTACGGCTCACTCGGTGAGCCTTTTTATTCGCGTTCTCAAAGCTGTTGGGTATGCGGATGTGATTGAGGACATGGCACAAAAGGAGAAAAAAGAGGTCGCTGTGCTCATGAAAAATGCGGAGGCACAAGCGGCCCAGACCAAGCAGCTCATTGGGCTGATTTTCAAAAATACCGGTTATGCTGAGCGAGAAATCAATGCTTTTTTGGCCGACGTGACCGGTGCAAAAGACATTGAGAAGATGGGGTACAAGGAATACGAGACGCTGCGCAAGGCGGTCTTCGAGCATGAGGATTTCAAGGATTTTTTTATGTCTGCGCAGCGCACGGTTGCGGATATGTTCGCGGCGCTGAATTAACCGGATTTCTGCATTTTGCATATACAAATCAGTTAAAAGGCGAGCATTACAGGCTCGTTTTTGATTTGTACGCATATGACGTTGAAAAACGCCAAGAGAAGTTTATTGAGCAGCAATGGCTTGCATACTTTGCCGGTTGGAACGCGCTGCCCAACAATAAGATGTTTGGCAAACGGCCAAAGCTTGTGACGCTGAATGATTTCAAGAAAAGGTGGCGTGCGCAAAAGCAGACGCGGGCAACAAAATGGGACGATGTTGAACGTGCCGCCCAAAAAGCTTACGAGAGGATGAAACGACGTGGCAGTTAAACTGTTTGAGGTATACGGTGAAGCTTTAATGAAAGGCACCGATACCGTTCATAAAGACCTTGAAAGCATGAATTCTGCCGGAGAAAAGACATCCAGATCATTTGGCTCCACAGGCGCAAGCATCATAAAATCGGGAGCAGCAATCGTTTCCGGAATTGCTGCCGCCGGTACCGCCGTGTCCGCCTTCGTTACCAAAGTGGCTTCGGCCAGTGATGAGATCAGTGAAAATTCTGATAAAATTGGTATCTCCACAAAAGCATATCAGGAATGGAACTATATTTTATCGCAGAACGGCGCGGATATATCGACGCTGCAGATGGGCGTCAAGACATTAGCAAAAGCGGCGGAGGATGCGGCGGGCGGTACCGGCCAGTATGCGGACGCATTTAAGAGGCTTGGAATTTCAGTTACAGATTCAAGCGGAAATCTGAAAGATCAGGAGACGCTTTTAAGCGAGACCATCTCGGGACTATCCAGCATGACAAACGAAACAGAGCGCACGGCACTGGCCAGTGCGCTCCTTGGACGGTCGGCGACAGAACTCGGTGCAGTGTTTGAAATGGGTGCGGACGGTATCGCGGCCATGAAAACAGAGGCAAACGATCTTGGTATTGTATTGGGTGAGGACACGGTGGAAGCAGGGGCCACACTCAGCGATACGCTATCGCAGCTTCAAACAACGGTTTCCAGCGGGCTCACTTCGGCTTTGTCAACACTCATGCCGGTAGTGACGGGCCTTGTTAATGTTTTAATGGAGAATTTGCCCGGCATCATGGAGGCTATGGCACCTCTTTTCACAATGATAATCGGGGCATTTGGAGAACTTGTAAATACTCTCATGCCGCCTTTGATGGATCTATTTAATGTGCTGATTGAAGATGTGTTGCCGCCGCTCATGACAGCGCTTGAACCGATACTGGCCTTGATCGGTTCACTATTGACGATTTTTACCGAAATACTTTCGGTTGTGATGCCGCCGCTCATGGAGCTGTTTACGGTTTTCACCGAGGAGATTTTGCCGCCGTTGGCCGAAATGTTCGCGACGTTTATTGAGAGTCTGCTGCCGCCGCTGATAGGGCTGTTTCAGACGATCATAGACAGCATCATGCCGCCGCTAATGGAATTATTCCGTGTTTTCTCAGAACAAATCCTTCCGGTACTCGAAACGGTTTTTAATACTCTGATTGAGAACCTATTACCGCCGCTGATGGAATTGTTCCAAAGCGTCATTGATACAATTCTACCGCCGCTCATGGAGATGTTTAATACATTTGCTCAAGAGATACTTCCTCCGCTTATGACTATATTCAAATCACTCATTGAGAAGCTGCTGCCGCCCATAACAAAGCTGCTCAACGTGATAATTGACACAATTTTGCCGCCGATCATTGACTTGGTTTCGACAGTATTTGAAGCGCTGTCGCCTGTATTTGATATGGTGGGCATTTTGGCACAAACACTGCTTCCTGCTTTAGATCCTCTGATCAGTGCGATAGCTGGGGTTCTGGAGTTGCTGGCACCGCTGCTCAAGCCGATCGGTACATTAATAGAGATTATCGTGACGCCAATAAAATGGTTGTTTGAAGCGTTCGGCGGTGCCATTGATTTTATTATCGGGCTTTTTAAAGCAGATGGCGGGCCAATAAATGAAGCCGGTACATATGTGGTCGGTGAAGAGGGCCCTGAAACGGTTACACTGCCGGCCGGGGCGTATGTTCACACGGCATCTGAGACAGCGTCTATGGGTTCAGGAAGGACGGGCGATACTTATAAGATTTATAACAACAATAATCCGTCACCATACGAGGTGTTCAGATCAGCAAGAAAACAAAGCATACTGAGGGCGAGGGCGTAAGATGGAGAAAATCACATACATTAATTCTCTCGGCGAATCCATAACGTGGTCGTCAAACTCAGCGCAGAACCGCCTTAAATCATTTAGTATGACGCCATTAGTCGATACAGCCCAAACATCAAAAGGATTTCAGCAGGATGGCTATAACTATGAGAATGCATTTACTGAGATGCGTGATATTGCAGCCTCGTGCATCATTATGGGAAACGGCTACGCTGATATGTTTCAAAAGCGCCGATCGGTGAAACGGATCATGAATCCCAAGCTCAGCCCTGGCAAGCTCATTTATGAAAACGACTTTTATACTGATGGGATCGAAATCACCGTCAAAATCGATGCTGAGCCGGTATTCTCTACAGACAGGGATAACTTCGGTTTTCATTCAATGATCGGCGTCGTGAGTATGACGGCCTTTGATCCGTTTTGGCGAGATATTGAAGAATCATCGGTCGAACTCGTTGGTTTGACTGATCCGTTTTTCTACTGGACGGATCCGAAGTATTTTTCGATGGCAACGCCTTTGTATTTTGGAGCTGTTGAAAGCGCCAGTGCAGTTGTTGACAATATCGGGGATGTACCTGCAGCACTCACGATTGAGTGGGTCGGGGCGGCGGATAACCCCAGAATCACTCTCGAAGATACAGGCGAGTATATCCAACTCGACGGAACTCTTGCTCCAGATCACAAACTCATCATTACCACGGGATATGGTGATAAAAACGTGTATGTTGAAACGATTTCAACAGGCGTAAGGGTCAAGGATTTTTCAATTGTGGACCCGGACAGTATATTTTTCAGTTTGCCCGTTGGAAATTGCACGATATCGTTATCCGCTGACTCAGGCGCCGAGAATGCGGCTGTCACACTCAAATATAAAAATCATTACTTGGGGGTTTAACCATGGCTATAAAGGGTTCAATTTATCCCACGTCTGGTACAGACAGACCGTATTCGTACGCCGATTTCAATGATAAATTCAAAGATGTTTTCACAAACGGGATAGTGACGCGCGGTGAGTCACTTGGTACAAAAATGCAGGTGTCGGCTGTTGCGGGCACGATGAAATCTCAGGTGGCTCTCGGCGTTGCGTATACTGAAGGTATTCGTTCAGAAATATACTCGGCAGCTGAACAGGTGATCCATGATGCCGCGGATGTGACAAATCCGCGTTATGATATCGTGGCGCTTGAGGTCAATACAACGGCGGGTGTGCGAAATTCGCGCCTTGTCGTCGTTAAGGGTACGGCTGCGGCATCTCCCGCGCTTCCGGCATTGACACAGACGGCAACACAGTACCAAATGCCGCTTTCGAACGTGCTTGTTCCCGCCAGTGCCACTAGCAGTGCAAGTTTCACCTATACAGACCGGCGCGTTCTCACATACGCTCCTGTGCCGCTCAATGCTGGGAATGTTGCTATAACTGATGCTGGTGGATATTTCAGCGGTAACAATGTAGAAGCGGCTCTGCAGGAAGTGATGCAGAAAAGAGCGTGGACAAAGATAGTTGATTATGCTGCAATTGACACGACTATGGCCGTAAATGTTACAATTCCATCGATAATTGGTTACAACGAGATGATGATTTATGCGATGAATTCCAGTGATTCATCCATGTACCAATTCGCTATAATACCGCTGAATCCAGCGACGGGCTTAACAATTGCGAAAAGGGCACTATTCGCAATTCAGCATATGTGGTCAAGTACAACGATGCATTATAGGGTTTTTGAAATCACTTCACCTACCAATCTAAAATGCTATAACCCTATTGGCAACTCAATAGACAGAATTGACGTTTTTGTGAGATAACCATGGATATTAAGATTTTTAACAGCACAATCACGTTTGCTGGGATGATCGACAATTATGAAAGCTGTTTCGCAACGCTTGTTCACGGTGACGCATCGAGTGCTTCAATAACTATAAAAACGAATAAAAACAATGCCAATAAGCTGACAAAGGGATCTTGGTTTTATGTGGATGACGACAGGGAGAAGCTGTTTATCATCACAGAGGAGCCAAAGCAATACGATGAAAAGGGTAAGACAGTATCGGTCACAGCAAAAAATGTGATCTGGCTTGCTGCCGGCAGATTGTCAAACACGATGTCATCACCCATCACGTATACCGCCAAGACGGTTGAGTATATCGTGAAAGATCTGCTTTCCAAAGCTCTTGTGAATGCCGCAGATGCTGACCGTAATATTTCTTTTATCGAAATTGCAGCCAATGAGGGCAGGGGCAGCACGATTAACGTCACGATCAATCAAACTCAGTTGGATGCCGATATTATAACCCTGCTGGCCATAGACAGACTCGGAATCAAATGGACTCTTGATGCCGATAACAAAAAGGTGATCATAGACATTTATGAGGGTGCAGATCGCAGCGTGGGTAATGCACAAGGAAACAGCCCCGTTATTTTTGATTTCAAATTTGACAATGTTCGATCAGGTGAAGAGAACAACGGAAATACAAACGTTAAGAACTATGCCTATGTTTTAGGCGTTAATTCTACGGGCACCCGTGTCATCGGTGAATATGGCACCGCAACGGGCGTGTCCCGCAGGGAAACAGCTGTTGACGCTGGAAACACAGATGACCTCACAGAAATGCAGGCTTACGGCAAGGCGGCTACCGTTACCGAAGAAAACAGCTATACATTCAGTGTCGACGTTTTAGGAGGGCCTTTTAAATTTGGGGTTGATTACTTCCTCGGCGACATCGTGACAATAATGGGGCAAAACCTTCGGGTTGTCCAAGCTGAGCCGGTATGGGAAGCGGGAAAGCAATTTGGACTGAACATTACTTTCGGCCAAATTGCAGTTACGACAGAAAAGCAAACAAGAGAAAATACAAATCGAATTGGTGCGCTAGAAGCCAAGGTTGTAAACAACTCTCGTTTCGATGTCGGGGATGTTTTTATTTCTACCAATTCGACTTCACCCGCGACGCGATTCGGAGGAGTATGGACGCGTATTAAAGATAAATTTATCCTTGCTTCAGGTGATATTTTTACGGCGGGAAGTACGGGCGGTGCCGCCGCGGCTACACTCGCTAAGGCGAACCTTCCGCAAATCCAGTTAAACGTAGGTTATCAAGGTGGCAACAACTTAGCCCTTAATACTGGCGGTAGCTCATACAGTCTTTCATGGGGGCTAAGCGGATTGGGCGGTGAGATAAGGACGGAGTACCTTGGAAGCGGTACGCCATTTAGCATTCTCCCTCCATATTATGCGGTTTATGTTTGGATGCGCACGGCTTAGGAGGATTTTATGTATTATGCAGTAACGACAGACAGAGGACGGATTACAGGTGTACACGAGTCATCTTTTCCTATAACATCCGGAACATTTGCAGAATCACCTTTATTAGCTGGACAGGAAGTTATCCCTGTTGACGATGTGCAGCGCATAAGAATTGAGGAAGGGCGGTATATAGATGAATATACCGAAGATTGGATTCTTAAACCTCTTCAACAGAGAGTTGATGAAGGAATTATTGTTGTTCCTGAAGGTTATGTCATTGATGGAGAAGAAATTCGGGCTATGACACTGCAGGAGCGCATAGACGCCGGATTGGCCGAACCTCCTGATGAGCCTGTGCTGATTGATGAACGGCTGCAGCGTATTTACCAGCTCAAGGCAGAGCTGGCCAAGACAGATTATATGGTCATAAAGTGCTATGAATACTCGTTGGCGGGTATGGACCCTCCATATGACATTGCAATGCTGCATGCTGACAGACAGGCAGTGCGCGATGATATAAACGCGCTTGAAGAGCAAGAGTGATTATAAAAGGCTTTAGGCCTTTTTTATTATGAGAAAGTGAGGATAAAGAATGTTTCAGTATTCAAGGTTGCTTAAAAACTTGGGCAAGCCATACATGCGTGGCGAAGACGTGCGCGCAGTGCAACGCCAGCTCATATCGCTTGGTTATCTCAAAAAAGGTGAAGATGACGGGATTTACGGGCCCGACACCGCGGCGGCCGTAAAGGCGTATCAGAAATTCAGACGGTTAAAACGCGACGGCATCGTCGGAGCGATCACATGGGGCTCGTTGTTCCCTGCGCAGATCGCTCCTGCAGCGGAATCAATCCAGGACAAGCTTTGCGCCCATGCTGCGCTCAGGGTGGCACAGGGATCTATCTACGTCCTCGGAGCCCAAGGACAAAGCGGGACGGCGCTCAATGAACCGTGGATCAGAATGCGCGAGCATAACAAGTCCGCGAACATTAAGCGCGTGCTGAAGCTCTGGAACGCTAGAAAGGCAGCCGGGTATACGGATATCCACGCAGACGACTGCAGCGGCCTTATTATGGAGCTTCTGATCAGAGAGGGCTACGCCGAAAAAGATGCAAACGCAGATGGGATTTATCTGCGCTTGTGTGACGCGATTGACCGCACAGAGCTGCGGGCCGGTGATGTTGTTGGTAAGAGTGGGCATATCGGTATTTACATGGGTGACGGTACAGTTATCCATGCAAAAGGCCGCGATGTGGGCGTTGTACGCGAATCGATCAACGCTGTGAGATGGACACGCTACGGCAGGCTGAAAGCGTGAGCTTATGGAAGGTATTATTACCGGCGTAAGCGTTGCTGTTGTAGTCATGATCATCAACACAATCGTTTCCTTTTACAAAAACAGAAAAAGCAGAGATAAAGAAGCAATTAGGACACTCATCCGCTGTGTTCTTACTTTGCTCACCGCTCTTAAAAAAAGCGGTGTTGTTAATGGTGATTGTGATAATGCGCTTGAAGATCTCAATGAATTTCTTATAGAAAAATGAAAGGTAGGTATTCCATGAAAAAAGTGAAAATGGTTTTACTCGTTGTGCTGACGGCCGTCATTCTGATGGCCTTTTTTGCGCCCGTCGCATTCGCGGCGGATGCCGGCTTTGTCAGCGTGGCAAACTCTCTTGATGACTTTATGGCCGTAGTGCTGCTGGCTATCATCGTCGAAAAAATCGTGGACATGATCAAGGCCGCAGTAAGTTCTGCATCGCCTCGTCCTCCCGGTAAGGCATGGCCAATTGTGTGGTTTGCTGTATCGTCTGGCATCGGCATCACGCTCTGTATTCTGTTTCAGGTCAATATTTTTGCAGCCGTTGGTTTAACCGGCCTCACACCTGCATCGTATATTGCTGGCCAGATTGTGACCGGCGTTGCGGTGGGCGGCGGCAGCGGATTTGTGCATGATTTAATCGATCGGTTAAAGGCGGCCAAGGTGGCAGATAAAGCATACACGTCTGAGACAAGCAAAACTGATGATTAGGGATAGTGCCGGTTGATTCCTCCCGGCATGTTCCCGTAAGAAGTGGACTCCTGGCAATGGCTTGGAGTCCATTTTTTTGTACTCTAATTCTGATAGAAATAATATTATGAGGTGTTAAAATATGATAAATAAAACGCCCTATATAATCACATTTCTCTTAACGTTGGCGCTGGCCATCTGTTTCTTTATTCTCATAAGCTGTCCGATTGGAACCGCAGACATCCTCAGGTTAGCTGATAAAGAAGGCGTATCGGTATATACTGTGACGGATGAAGACATTAAGCCTATCGCAAAGCAACATGACCTTGAAACCGCCCACGGTGTATACTTTGAATTTACCAAACAGATTTATGTCAGTCGAGACGCAATTGATCAGCTTTATATTCTGGCACATGAGATGGGGCACCATTATGCCATTACATACGAGGGTAATCACACCGAGAAGCGAGCGGACGAGATAGCCTATGAGTTAATATTTTCAGGGGGGTATCATAATATTAATCAACGGTGTTACTCGTGATTTTTTACTGCATTTTTACTGCATCAGAAACAGTAAAACATATAAAACAGTGTAATTATTGCACGTAATGAAAACAATAAAAAGCCGAGTAAATGGCTTTATAAATGGGTTTGCGCATTGTGGTGCGGTTTTCGGTGTGTTAAGCACATACGACTTTTAATCAAGGTGTCCGGAGTTCGAATCTCCGGTGGGTCACCAGGC